>CAVROQ010000054.1:0-5822 GCA_963722805.1 uncultured Gammaproteobacteria bacterium | reverse complement strand
TGCGGGCGCTGCTGTTGTCATTGTTTCTGCGCTTTGCGTTGGCGGTGACTGTGCTCTGCGCGAGTCTGGTCGATGGCTGGTTTTTGCAGCAACCTATGCAGGAGCAGACAGAAGCCATGATCGAGTTGGAGGATCAGCTGGTCAATAGTCGAGACGCCCTGACCGGTGAGGCAAGCGCCCAGCCCCTGGATGCCGAGTCCGGCCAGCGCCTGGTGGCGGCGCAGCAAAAACAGCAACAATTGGATCGCGCTTTAGCCAGCCTTGAGCAGGGTATTGCCACGGCCGAAACCGCCATCGAGGCCATTGAGGCAGATCTGCCCTGGTACATCAGTTGGTATTCGCCGGGCTGGCCGCAAGAGCTGGCAGCGCAGCACCAGACCCTCGTGCAGTTACGGCTCGAGCGACGCCAGCTACTGGAGCAGCGCGTCGAGGTTGAATCTGAGCTGGCTCAAGCCTACGAGGCACAGGAATGTTTGCAGCTCAAGGCTCAGGGTAAAAGCTGTACTGTCTGGGAATGGTTTGACAGCATCAAGCCCTACGAGCGCTACAAGCGGAGTTTGTCGAGCTTGTCAGACAGCATGGATCATTACGTCGAGAATATAATGGACCTTATCGTCGGGCTGCTGCTGCAATCGGTGATACTGCCATTACTATTCTTTTATTCGATATATCGGGGTGCGGGGCTTTTGTGGCAGTTGCCCGTCGATCGCGACTAAGTAAGCGGATCACTGCAGTGGGCCGATGTGCGGCAAGTTCGCGGGTGGCTTTATTGGGATAAGCGCACGGCGATCCCCCGACGCATTCTCTCCGGCATGTAACCTAACAGGTGTAACGGCCAACTCAGTCGGCGCGGAAATTCCACCAGTGTGCGGCGTTTTGCGAGGCCGTGGATAATTCGCTCGGCGGTCTGGCTTGCGCTCAACTGGAATGGCGCTTTGTCTTCGCCATGGCGCGAGGCAACAGCAAATCCGGGGCGCACGATGGTGACCCCGATGTCAGTATTGGCCAGGTCGACAGCCAGCGAGCGGGCAAAGGATTCGAGCGCTGCTTTCGATGCGCCGTAGGCTTCGGTGCGAGCCAGTCCCAGCACGGCGTCAAGGCTACTGATAACCACAATGCGGGGTTTTGAGGCCCGCTGCAGAAGCGGCAGCGCTGCGGCAATCGTGTCTACCGCGCCAGAGAAATTCACCTCCATTACCCGGCGTACCAGGGCGCTATCGAAATGCCTTGGGTCGAGGTATTCACAGGTCCCGGCATTGACAATCACCATATCCAGCTTGTTAGTCACGATGTGCAGGCGCTCCACAGCGCGAGCCATGCTTGCGCGATCTGTAAGGTCGAGTGCCAGTCGGGTGATGACGCCGCCGCTGTCTTCAACCAGGCGCTGCAGGGCAGTCTCATTTCTGCCGCTGGCAATCACATGGTTTCCCGCTGCAGCTAATTGCAATGCCAGTTCTCTGCCAAGGCCCGATGTGGCTCCTGTGAGCCAGATGGTGTTGCCCGTTATGTGCATTGTTAGTCATTCCGCAGGGTTGCTGGTGGGGGAGGTTATTGCAATCCTTTCTGCTGGAGGGTGGTTGTGCTCTATGTCCAACGCTCTAAATACGTAAGCAACATTGCTGCGGATCAAGCCGCTGCCGGCGAGCCGCCTGTTGCCAAGGCCAAGAGAATTTCCCCACTGCCGGATTCTGCGGGTGATCCGGGCTGGGGATACTGGCGTAAAAAGCTTGACGATAGACATGTGCGGTCGACAGGAGTTTTACGGTATCATGAATGCCCCAGTAAAATTGCGAAATTCGGTAACTCCGTTAAGGCCAAAATCAATGACCCAGACTGCCTCGGAAAGGGAGATGTGGACAGAACTTCTTGCCGGACTCGGCCAGCGCCATGATCGCCAGGACTTCATCACTCTGTTCAATCATTTTGCCCCCCAGATCAAGGCTTACGGCTTGTCCACCCAAGCGACTCCCGGGTTGCACGCGTTTGCTGAAGAGCTGGTGCAAGAGACGATGATCCGGGTGTGGCGCCGGGCGTCAACCTTCGACGCAAAGAAGGCAAGCGCCACAACCTGGATCTTTACTATCGCGAGAAATGCGCGAATTGACCTGCTGCGGCGGGGCGCAAAGCACAAGTCAGATGTCGATGCTGACGATGTTTGGTTGGAAGCCGAGGCTGACCAACAGCCGGCGGAAGAGCTGGAAGCTGATCGCAACAGATCGATGGTGCGGGAGGCAATAAGCCAGCTGCCGATAGAGCAATCCCAGGTTTTGGCTAAAGTGTATTTAGAAGGCAAGCCCCACAGCGAAGTAGCGCTGGAGCTGAACCTACCTCTTGGTACGGTCAAGTCACGGGTCAGGTTAGCCTTGAATAAAATGAAATTGTTGATCCCTCAATGATTGGGTACAAAGCTATGTTACAACACCATCCGGATACTGAAACATTGACCGATTACGCGGCGGGGAGCCTGGCGTTTGGCCATTCACTATGCGTAGCAGTGCATTTGGAAGGCTGTGCTGATTGCCATCATCGCGCTCAACAGCTGAGCACGGTGGGGGCTGCACTGATGAGTGGACTACCTCCTGCGGAGGTAGACGCGGGGTTGCTCGACAGCATCCTCGGCCAGTTGGACCGCGCAGTGCCGCCCGTCCCGGCGAGGCATGCTGCTCCCATCGCCGGAGTACCGCGAGCGCTCAGTAAACTGTTACCTGGGGGGCTGGACGCGGTGCCGTGGAAACGGGTCTCGCCGGGCTTGCAAACAGCAGTTCTCGGAGTGGGCGACGCCTCGAACCAGGTAGCACTGGTGAGGATCAAACCCGGGGGGCGGATTGCCGAACATCGACACGGAGGTCTGGAAACGACCGTAGTGTTGCGCGGGGGTTTCTCCGATCATGGCGGCAACTTCCATGTCGGGGATTTTGTCACCCTGGGGCAGGAAGACAGCCACCAGCCAATTGCGCACCAGAACTCAGATTGCATATGTTTGACCGCGCAGAATGCGCCGCTGCAGTTCACCGGCTTCTGGGGCAAACTGGCCAATCCCTTTATCTCCATTCATCCGCAGTAACCGACGTCACCGGCGCCTGCAGGGACCGCATAGGTTCCTGCAGGAGGCTCCTGCCTTTGCAAGTATCATGCTAAGTTTTTCCAGACAACCATCGACCTTCGCTGTATAGAATAGGGTGCGTGGCCCATGGTAGCCTGCCCGGTCGCGGTTCCGTTAACGGTGCCGCGCCTGGAGGACCTGGTAATGAGATCAATAATAATAGTAAGCACGATTCTGATGCTCTCCGGATGTGGCGAAGCGACATCACCACAGCGATATACCGACTGTCGCAGCGTTGCAGAGCGGGTATCACTGGAAAATATAAGTCCCGGCTCGATTTTGCCGGCGTCGGGTGTCGACGCCAGCAGCGACGCCATGGAAGAGGCTTTGATCGAGCTTGAAACCCAACGCGCAGGCTTTATGACGGTGGTGCACGAGCAGCGTATGGCATTGGGTTTAACCAAGGTCAATCGCTATGCCCAGCGGTATCTCGCAGCCTACGGCGAATGTCGGAAGATTGATGCCGGTGAAGGCTGACAAGTGTTACTGTGTTGCGCGTCTGGCCTTTGACTTCAGGCCGCTAGAGTTCAGCGATGAAGCGGTCCGCTCTCCCCATGCAATAGATAATTTTTATAGTCTTTAAGAATAGTGGCGTGGTCGAAGCACAGCGGCTTTGGCAGGGCGTCCAATGAGAACAGCCCGCACTCGGCGGCGTCATCCGCTGCGCAGGGCTCGTCGCAGGTGGTGGCGACATACACCAGGCTTACCGTATGCCCCCGGCGATCGCGAGCGGGATCGGAATAACAGCCCAACAGCAACAGTAGCTGCACCCGACAGCAAGTTTCCTCCAGCGCTTCACGTGCTGCGGCAGCGGCAACCGTTTCCCCGACATCAACAAAACCTCCGGGCAGGGCCCAACCCAGCGGTGGGTTCTTGCGTTTGATCAAAACGATGCGTTGATCGCTGTCTTGTTGCAAGCGGATAATGATATCCGCGGCTAGCAGCGGTGTGGTGGGCCTGGCCATTGTCGGCGTTACTCCTGTTGCTAAAAAAGCGTTGCGATTCTGAAAGCCGCTATTTTACGCATCATGGACGGCGGGTCGTTTGATGGGAAAAGAATAATCGTAAACTCGTCTCCGCCCCAGGGTATGGCTAACATAAACCGCTCCACGGTAGCCCAAATAGTATCAGGCTGACCGGGTTTGAGAAATTCTGCTTGTCAGGATATTTGAAATCGCTTGGTTACGGGGGCAATTTTAGCTGGGTAGCAGCCGGGCTGGAGATTACGTTCAGTCCAGAGAGCCTGTCATGCGTTGAACTGGCCTGGGAGCGAGTATAAGCTTTGCGACTTAAGCAAAGCGTTACCGGTTGTGGTGCGGGAGAAAAAAGGCATGGCTTTTTACGGCAAGGTGGCAATGGTTACCGGAGCTGCCAGCGGTATGGGGAGAGTGGCAGCGCTGCGTCTGGCTGCGCAGGGAGCAACGGTGGCGATTGTTGATTTGAATCAGCAGGCGCTTGCGCAGACCGTGGCGATGGCGCCCGGGATGGTGCCGTTCACCTGCGATGTCAGCAAGCTTGAGCAAGTTGAGAAATTGGTGGCAGATGCCGAGGCCCAGTTAGGGCCGATCGAGCGCTTGACCCACTGTGCGGCAATTATGCCGGGCCAATCGCTTGAGGATATGCCGGCTACCAAAATCAACCAAATGATGGCGATCAATTACGGCGGCACTGTAAATATGGTGAAGACCCTTTGGCCGCGCATGCAGCAGCGCGGTGCAGGGGATATCATCATGTTCGGCTCTATGGCTGGGGAGGTGCTTACCCATAACCTGGGTGCCTACTGTGCGACTAAGGCTGCCACCAATACCTTTGCCGAAGTGCTTTATCGTGAAAACAGAAACAGCCCTATTCGGTTCTTGCTGGTATGCCCACCGATGGTCGATACCCCGCTGGTAAAACAGGCTTTGGAGCAGGGGCCGGGTAGTTTGTCTGACGCGCTGAGCAAGGGCCGTATGGTGAGCCCTGAAAGTATTATCGACGCGGTGGAGAACGCTATTGAAAAAGGACGGTGGCGGGTCACGCCGGGCTCTGCAGGTTTTATGATGCGTTTGCGCCGTTTTTTCCCCGGATTACTCTGGAAGGTGATGGAAAAGGCCAACAAGATTTCCTGAGCGGGAGCCATGAATCAGGGTGGTAGAGGGTGCAGTATCAGCGGATTAAAGCATCCTGTAACGGGGGCAATATTGCCCTCGGGCCAAGCCTTTCAAACGCGTGGAGTTCGTTGTACAGTTCCTTTTGATTTTACGCACTGATCGACGACGGCGGGCCATAAAACTGACAAATAAAAATTACGGAGACTGGATTGTAATGGCGAAGGTAATGACCCACCGATGGTTTTGTTGGCTGCGTTTTAGCAGCATTCTACTGCTGCTACTGGGGCTGCCGCTGGCGACCCATGCCGTTGAATGGCCCCAGGAAGTTGATGCCGTGGAAGCTACCATCGTAGTTTACCAGCCTCAGCCTGAAGCCCTCAAGGGCAACACGCTTACTGGCCGCAGCGCTATGTCGCTGGAACTTAAGAATGGTAGTGACCCGATTTTTGGCGCATTTTGGTTCACGGCGCGTTTAGATAGCCAGGGCGGCGACATTGTTCTGGTGCGCGACGTCAAAGTGACCAAGGTCAGTTGGCCCGACTCGAAAGATGCGGATGAACAACGGTTTACCCGCATTGTCGAAGACGCTATTCCCAGCGCTGGTTTCGAAATCTCCCGCGAGCGGC
>CAVROQ010000053.1:0-13088 GCA_963722805.1 uncultured Gammaproteobacteria bacterium | reverse complement strand
CAATGCAAAAATCGCCAAGCAACACGTCAAGGCTTGTGTCGATAGTGTTATACGCAACCCTAATGCCCTTATCTGGCTATCCCATATCAAGCATGTCGATAACTATACCGCCGAGCACTGTCTCCATGTAGGCATACTGGCGATTGCCCTGGGCCGCCAATTGGGGCTCCCAAGACGCTATCTCGAAACTCTCGGATTATGTGGCATGCTACACGATGTCGGCAAAACCCGGGTCAACCTCAATGTCCTGTTAAAACCCGGCAAACTCTCCCCGGATGAGTTCGAACACATGCAAATGCACCCGGTTTACGGGCGCGATCTGCTACAACACGATCCGATGATGCCCCCCGAAGTTATCGAAGCAACATACTCCCACCACGAGCGTATCGACGGCATGGGTTACCCGACGGGCGCAGATGCTTCAAACCTGAGTTTTTACACCCGCATCACCAGCATCGTAGACGCCTACGACGCCATGACCAGTAACCGGGTTTACAGCAAAGAGAAATCCAGCACCGCAGCACTGAAAATTCTATATGAGCAGCGCGGCAAGCAATTTGACCAGGAACTGGTGGTGAAATTTATTGAATGCGTTGGCCTCTACCCGGCCGGTTGCATTGTAGAATTGAGCAGCGGTGAGGTGGGTGTGGTCGTTGCCTCCGACGCGGAGAACCGACTGTATCCTAAAGTAGCGCTGGTGCTAAACGCGGCGAAGCGTCCGATTAGAAAAACAGTTGTCGATCTAAAAGATCTCGATGACCGCCAACGTAAGGCCTATCATATCAAGCAAGTCATCCCGGACGGCAGTTACGGCGTCAGCCTGGAGCAATTTACCGCCACCTCCGCAATGGCACCGGTTTAACCGGAATGATGCAGCAGCACGCCCGTAAATGCCCGTTTTAAGCCTGAGCACACGCCTATAGTTCGCTTCAGATTCGGCAGCAAAATGTGACCACCCAGCTTAACGCAGGCCCAGCACGTCCTGCATATCAAACAAACCCTGCTCCTTTACAAGCAACCAGCCAGCCGCTCGCACCGCGCCACGGGCAAACGCCATGCGTGAGCTGGCTTTGTGGGTTATCTCTACCCGCTCGCCATCAGCCGCATACAACACCGTATGGTCACCGACAATGTCTCCGCCTCGAACTGTGGCAAAACCTATGGTTTCTCGCTGGCGAGCACCGGTTTGGCCCTCACGCCCATATACCGCCACCTCACCCAGATCGCGGTTGAGCGCCGAGGCAATTACCTGGCCCAGCCGCAGGGCCGTGCCTGAAGGCGCGTCAACTTTATGTCGATGATGCGCCTCATATATCTCGATATCGACTTCATCACCCAATACCCGAGCGGCAATATCGCTAAGCTTGAAGCACAGATTCACACCAACGCTGAAATTGGCCGCCATACACATGGCCATGCTATCTGCTGCGGCATGGATACCGGCAAGATGATGATCACCGCAGCCAGTCGTGCCGATCACCATTTTTTTACCGGCCTGCCGGCAAAGTTCAACATTGGCCAGGGTCGCATCGGGCGAGGTAAAGTCGATCAGTACGTCAAACTCGTCCAGCACCGAGGCGAGGTCAGAGACCACTACTACGCCATTTTTACCCACACCACTAAGCTCACCAGCATCCGCGCCCACCAGGGAGCTTTGCGGCCGCTCTATTGCAGCGGCCAGCACCACCCCTTCTGTCGCAGCAATAGCCTCGATCAGGGTTTTACCCATGCGCCCGGCAGCGCCGGTAACCGCAATTCGTGTCGTCATAGTGCTGTCCAATGCTAGAGTTTCATATCATCGAAAAAGCGCTTTACGCCGTCAAACCACGACGACTTCTTTGGCGAGTGCTTGCTTCCCTCGCCATGCAGTGACTCCTGGAATTCTTCCAGCAGTTCTCTCTGCCTGCGGGTAAGCTTGACCGGCGTTTCAACCACCACCCGGCACAGTAAATCTCCCAGCGGGCCGCCGCGCACGGGCTTGACTCCCTTGCCTCGCAACCTGAATAACTTGCCCGTTTGAGTTTCCGCCGGTACCTTCAATTTCACCCTGCCGTCGAGCGTGGGCACCTCCAACTCACCACCGAGTGACGCATCGACGATCGAAATGGGAACTTCACAGTACAAATGGCGGCCGTCACGCTCAAAAATCGGGTGCTCATTAACCGCGATCTGTACGTACAGGTCGCCGGGCATCCCGCCGTCGGGGCTGGCCTCACCTTCACCTGAAAGCCGGATACGATCACCGTTGTCTACTCCAGGAGGAACTTTGACCGACAAGGTTTTCTGCTTTTCTACCCGCCCCTGGCCACGGCATTTCTGGCAGGGGTCGGCAATCACCTTGCCGCGACCCCGACACTGCGGACAGGTCTGCTGTACCGCAAAAAAGCCCTGCTGCATACGTACCTGGCCACTGCCGCCACAGGTGCCGCAATTGGTCGGTGAAGAGCCTTTCTTGGCGCCACTGCCATCACAATGATCACAGCTTGCCAGGGTGGGAATCTTGATACTGACGGTAGTCCCACGGACCGCGTCTTCGAGACTGACATTCAGGTTGTAGCGTAAATCTGAGCCGCGCTGGGGACCTCGCCCGCGACCGCCGCCTCCGCCACCAAAAATATCACCAAACACATCGCCAAAAATATCAGAGAAGCCGCCTCCACCGCCACCCATTTGTGGGTCGACGCCGGCATGACCAAAGCGATCATAAGCCGATTTCTTTTCGGCATCCGAGAGCACCTCGTACGCCTCTGCAGCCTCCTTAAATTTATCCGTCGCCTGGGCATCTTCCGAGTTACGGTCCGGATGATACTTCATGGCGATACGCCGATAAGCCTTCTTGATTTCCGACTCGGAAGCGTTTCTTGTTACTCCAAGGACTTCGTAATAATCGCGTTTGGACATGCGCTCTACTTCAATATTTGCCGTTGGTTAAAAAAGCGACGCCGGTCTCCGTTTCCGGGCCGGCGTCGAGCAGTTCAGCGGAACCTTTACTTGTCGTTCTTGACTTCTTCGAACTCGGCGTCGACCACGTTGTCGTCTGAACCACCACCGGGCTTGTCGTCACCGCCCTGGTCGCCAGGCTTCTGTTGCTGAGCTGATTGCTCGGCATACATTTTTTGCGCTAGCGCAGCAGAGGCCTCGGACAGTTTCTCTGTCGCAGATTCTATAGCAGCCTTGTCGTCACCCTTGACCGCCTCTTCAACCGCCTTGATGGCCGACTCGATCTGCTCTTTCTCCTCAGCGGTCGCCTTGTCTCCAGCCTCTTTGAGGGTCTTGGCCGCGGCATGTGCAAGGCCATCAGCCGCGTTGCGGGCTGTTACCAACTCCTCAAATTTGCGGTCCGCATCGGCATTGGCCTCTGCGTCAGCCACCATATTCTCGATCTCTTCGTCATTCAAGCCACCGGAAGCCTTGATCACGATCGACTGTTCTTTGCCCGTTGCCTTGTCCTTGGCATGAACATTGAGAATACCGTTAGCGTCGATATCGAAGGTGACTTCGATTTGCGGCATACCGCGCGGTGAGGGCGGAATATCAGCGAGGTCAAACCGACCCAGTGATTTGTTCTGCGCCGCCTGCTTGCGTTCACCCTGCACCACGTGAATGGTTACTGCGGTCTGGTTGTCGTCAGCAGTCGAGAACGTTTGCGATTTCTTAGCAGGAATCGTGGTGTTTTTCTCGATCAACGGTGTAGCCACACCACCCATGGTCTCGATACCCAGGGTCAGCGGGGTCACATCCAACAGCAGTACGTCTTTCACATCGCCGGCCAACACAGCACCCTGGATGGCAGCACCCATGGCCACGGCCTCATCGGGGTTGACGTCTTTGCGCGGCTCGCGACCAAAGAACTCAGCCACCCGCTTCTGCACCATCGGCATCCGGGTCTGTCCGCCCACCAGGATCACGTCGTTAATATCGCTGGCTGACAGGCCGGCATCTTTCAACGCAATCTTACAAGGCTCCAGCGCGCGCTCAACCAAACTCTCGACCAGCGACTCCAGCTTGGAGCGGGTCAGCTTGACTACCAAGTGCTTGGGACCGGAGGCATCAGCAGTGATATAGGGCAGATTCACTTCAGTCGCCTGGCTGGAAGATAGCTCTATCTTGGCCTTTTCAGCCGCTTCTTTCAGCCGCTGCATCGCCAATGGATCGCCCTTGAGATCCATGCCGCTGTCTTTCTTGAACTGCTCCGCCAGGTAGTTGATCAGCACCATATCGAAATCTTCACCACCGAGGAAGGTATCCCCGTTGGTCGACAGCACTTCAAATTGCTTTTCACCGTCGACATCGGCAATCTCAATGATAGAGATATCAAAAGTACCACCGCCCAGGTCGTATACCGCAATCGTATGGTCTCCGCCTTCGCGATCTATACCATAGGCAAGCGCTGCCGCCGTGGGCTCGTTGATGATCCGCTTAACATCCAGGCCAGCAATGCGTCCGGCATCCTTGGTCGCCTGACGCTGCGAGTCGTTAAAGTAAGCGGGCACCGTAATTACCGCCTCGGTGATGGTTTCTCCGAGGTAATCCTCAGCCGTTTTTTTCATTTTTTTCAGCACTTCGGCAGACACCTGCGGCGGCGCCATTTTCTCGCCGTTGGCCTCAACCCAAGCATCGCCATTGTCTGCCTTGACGATCTTGTAAGGGACCATCTCAATATCTTTCTGCACGATTTTATCGTCAAAGCGGCGACCGATCAGGCGCTTGACGGCGTATACAGTGTTGTTGGGATTAGTCACCGCCTGCCGCTTGGCCGGCTGTCCCACCAGTACACCCTTGTCGTCGGTGTAGGCGACCACTGAAGGCGTCGTACGATCGCCCTCTGAGTTTTCAATTACCCGAGTCCGGTCGCCGTCCATCACCGCGACGCAGGAGTTGGTAGTACCCAGGTCTATGCCAATAATTTTACCCATGTTTCAGTTTCTCCAATTTGGTGAAGTCGTAGTGTCCAGCACTGCCTAAAATTCCATTACCTTGTATATTTGCGCGAAACTGCCGAATTCAAGCCCGCCCAACGATTTTTAAGCCGTTTTTGTATGCCTGTGGCTAGCGTGACACGATAACCATTGCCGCCCTTACCAGACGACCGTTAAGGATGTAGCCCTTCTGGACCACATTGAGCACGGTGTTTGGCTCCACCTCTTTGTTCTCCACCATAGATATGGCTTCGTGGAACTCCGGATCAAAGGGCTCTGAAAGCGGATCAATCTGCACCAGGTTGTGCCGACTCAGCACATCCTTGAAGCTCTTCAGGGTCAACTCAACCCCTTCTGCAATGACGCTCACAGCGGCATCATCGGGGTTGGCACTCTCCATGGCACGCTCGAGGTTGTCGATTACGGGCAACAGGTCGCGTGCAAAGCCCTCCAAGGCAAACAGCCGGGCGTTGCTTACGTCTTTATCCGCCCGTCGCCGTGCATTCTGGGCCTCGGCAACCGCGCGCATCATTTGATCCTTCGCTTCACCCAGTTGCTGCTGGGCTTCCTCTAACTGCTCCTGCAGATCCTCCACCGCAGGCGGCTCGGGACGCTCGCCTTCAGCCACGTCTTTTTCAGCGTCAAGTTCTTGATTTTCTATGTCATTCTGATCTTTATCTGTCGCCATATTGCGTCTCCATCAGACCGTCCATCTCTGGGCTCCGATATGGGTGCACATTGCATAAATTCAAGGCTTGGAAAGTATTCCCGATAAACAGGGTTAGCGCTCAGGACTTCTCGAGAGCGGCTCCGAGCAGCTTGGCGGTAATGTCCACCAGCGGAATCACCCGCTCATAGGCCATTCGGGTTGGCCCGATCACACCGAGCACCCCGACCTTGCTGCCACTGAGCTGGTAGGGCGTAGTGATGACACTGTAATCATCAAGGACGTCAAAACCGGACTCTTCGCCAATATAGACCTGGGTGCCCTCGGCAGCCAGGCAACGTTCCATCAGGTCGAGAATATCTTTTTTCTGCTCAAAGGCTTCGAATAGACCGCGCAGCCTCTCCATATCAGCACTGGCACCTGCATCCAGCAAGTGGCTCTCACCCGCCAACAGGTAGCCTTTCTCTGCACTCTTGCCAAACGCCCGTGATGCCAGGTCGATGGCCGACTGCATCAGCCGCGACAGATTGTCCTTGTCTTTCTGCATTTCCTGTAGCAGGGCGCTGTGCACCTGCGACAGCGGCCGGCCGGCATAGTGGGCATTGATAAAGTTTGCGGCCTGCTTTAACTCGGACTCGCTCAGCTCGCGCTCGGGGTGAATAATACGATTCTGCACTTCCTTCTTGCCGACCACCAGGACCACTAATACCCGACCTTCTGACAGCGGCAGGAATTCTACCTGGCGGAGCGTTTCTTCGTCGCTGCGCGGCAAGGTCACCAAACCCGCCTGGTGTGAAACATCGGACAGTATGCGACTGGCAACCTCTACCAGTTTATCGTGACTGAGATTGGCATTGAGCGAATATTGCAGCTGTTGTAACGCCGGGCCATCGACCGGTTGGATAGTAATCAGGCTATCGACGAAAAAGCGATAACCACGGACCGTTGGTATACGGCCAGCCGACGTGTGAGGCGAGCGCACATAGCCCATTGCCTCCAGGTCTGCCATCACATTGCGGATACTGGCTGAACTCAGCGTCAGCGAGCCGGTTTCACTCAAAACCTTGGAGCCCACCGGCTGGCCATCATATATGTAGTGTTCGATCAGCGTCTTTAGTACCTGCTGGCTGCGTTGCGCCAAGTCACTGCCTGCCATCGCTATCTTGCCTACCTGCTGAATTCACTATTGTTCCAATGCCTGGCCGCGCCCGACAAAACCGCTTCAAGATTAGCGGAACACCGCTCCAAAGTCACAGCGAATTGGTGCTCGATTTTTGCCCGGAAACCGATATACTGTACATATTAACAGTATCAGAGGGTCGCTATATGTTAACTCACCTCAGCATTACCAACTATGCCATCGCCGACCAGGTAGACCTCGATTTTGACCAGGGCATGTCGGTTATTACCGGCGAAACCGGCGCTGGCAAGTCTATTACCCTGGATGCCCTCGGCCTGGCCCTGGGAGATCGTGCCGACAGCAAAGCGGTAAAAAAAGGCGCCGAAAAAGCCGAAATTTACGCCGGCTTCGATATTGCCGACAACCCTGCAGCCCAGGCCTGGCTGCAACAGCGGGACGCCATCCAGGGCAACGAACTACTGTTGCGCCGGGTCATCTACGCCGACGGCAAATCCCGCGCCTACATCAATGGCAAACCCGCAACCCTGCAGGATTTAAAAACCCTGGGCGGCTCGCTTATCGACATTCACGGCCAGCACGACCACCAGTCCCTCCTGAAGCGCGACACCCAGCGTAAATTGCTGGACGAATACGCCGGTAGCAGCGCGCTGTGCGAAACCCTTGCAACCGGGGTGCGCGAAAAGCGTCAACTACAGCAGCAGATTGACGATTTGAGAAACCAGGGCCAGGAGCACAGCGCAAGAATCCAGCTGCTTCGCTACCAGATTGACGAATTGGAAAAAATTAGCCATGGCGATGTCAAGCAACTGGAAACCGAGCAGAAGACCCTCGCCAACGCCGAGAGTATATTGGCATCCAGCCACCAGGCCCTGCAACTGTGCGGCGCTGATGACAACGGCGCCAGCCACAGTGTAGGCCAGGCATGCCGCCTGCTGCAGCACCTGCCCGAGCGCAGCGAAGCGCTGGAAGAGGCCTTGCAGCTGCTGCAGAATGCGCATATCCAGCTGGAGGAAGCCGAGCAATCACTGCAACGCCATGTCTCCAGCTTCGAGGTTGATCCACTGCGCCTGCAGGAAGTTGAACAGGGCCTTTCCCAAATTTACCAGATAGCGCGAAAGCATCGCATCCAGCCAACTGAGCTGCCACAATTTACCGACCGACTGCAACAGGAGCTGGAATCGCTCGACGGCAGCGATGAAAAGCTTGAGCAACTGGAGCAGCAGCTGGCAGACCTGGACCGTGAGTTACAAAAGCAGGCGGCGGTGCTGAGTCGCAAACGCGGCACTGCCGCCACCCGCCTGACCAAGGCGGTCAACACCCTGCTCAAAAACCTCTGTATGCAACACTGCCGCTTTGAAGTGCAATTACTGGCACTGGAGGAGATTTCGACCTGCGGCATGGAGTCGCCCGAGCTACAGGTCAGCACCAACCCCGACCAGGACCCGCAGCCATTGGGTAAAGTGGCCTCGGGCGGCGAGCTGTCGCGTATCGGATTGGCCATCCAGGTTGCCACTACAGCAACCAATAATCGCCCAACTCTGGTTTTTGACGAAGTCGATGCCGGCATTGGTGGTGGAGTAGCCGAGGTTGTCGGCACCCTGTTGCGGCAGCTGGGAGAGAAATGCCAGGTTCTTTGCGTCACGCACCTGGCGCAAGTCGCCTGCCAGGGCCACCATCACTTTGTCGTTGCCAAACATGCGCGGCGAAAATCCATCTCAACGGATGTGCTGCGCCTGCAGCCAGACGACAAGGTAGCGGAAATTGCCCGCATGCTTGGCGGCATAGCCATTACCGACCAAACCCGAGCCCATGCAAGGGAAATGTTGGCAACACGCCACTAATCGCTATTTTTTGCTACGGACGTAAAGAATAAGACTGTGATCGACCAGCTCGAAGCCATGGCTTCGAGCGATATCGCGCTGCCGCTTTTCGATGAGCTCATCATAGAATTCTATGACTTCTCCGGTGTCGGTACACACCATGTGATCGTGGTGCTCATCGGAGGCCAGTTCAAACACCGAATGGCCGCCTTCAAAGTTGTGGCGCACCACCAGACCGGCGTTTTCAAACTGGGTCAAAACCCGGTATACCGTCGCAAGCCCCACATCTTCGCCCTGGTCCAACAGGGTGCGATAGACATCCTCAGCACTCATGTGGTGCTGCTCGCCATCAATCGACTCCATTATCTGAAGTATCTTGATTCGCGGCAGGGTTACTTTGAGCCCGGCATTGCGCAGCTCCTGATTTTCGCTCGACATATAGGGTCTTTACGGCCTTCGCAGTTGCGAATGAAGTGGGTTATCATACAGCGCAAAAGCAAGATACTTTAAGTGGTAGCGAGATGCAAAAGATTCTGGTGGTGGCACTTTGCACCCTGATAACCGCCTGTGCAGAGTTCCCTGGCGTGTACAAAATCGATATTGACCAGGGTGATGTCATCACCCAGGAGATGGTCGATCAATTGCGGCCGGGCATGACCAAACGGCAGGTACGTTTTATTATGGGCACCCCGCTCATTAAAGATACCTTCAACCAGCAGCGCTGGGATTATGTACACACCAATCAACCTGGCGGCAAAGCTATAGAGCAAAAAAGCCTGAGCATTCTGTTTGATGAGCAGGACCGGGTGATATCAATACTGGGAGATTTTCCCACCGTCGCCAGCAGCAAGCCTTAATACCGGCCACCGGCGACACCAGCAGGTGTTGCCCGCTCAGGATTCAGTGGCCGCCTTGGCAGCGGCAGCGCGTCTTTTTCTTACCTCTTTTGGGTCAGCCTTCAAAGGTCGATAGATTTCTACCCGGTCGCCCTCCTGCAGTCGATATTCGCGGGGCTTTATCGCCTTGCCAAATACACCCATATCACTGGTTTCGAGATCGAGTGCTGGAAACAGGCGATCAATTCCAGAACGCTGGGCCGCCTCAAAAGCGCTGGTACCCGCAGCCACCTCAAGCGAGATTATTTTCTGCGCTGCAGGCAGAGCATAGGCTACCTCCACCCTAATCTGAGCACCGTCATCCATAAAGTTGCTTCGCTCTTTTGCATAAGGCATCGACCAGATTGCTACCTACCGTCTGGACCAGCCGCCGCGCGGCAGCACTTGCCAACCTACCCGGCATGGAAAAATGTAAATCCAGCGACACCCTGCAGGCGTTAACCCCCAGCGCCTGGAAGGTCCAATCACCACCAAAATCGTCGAAAGGACCTTGCTCCAGCTGCATGATGATGGCACGCCCCGGCACCAATTGATTGCGGGTGGTGAAACTTTGCTTGACCCCGGCCTTGGCTAATTCGAGCCGCGCCACCATCTGTGCCTCGTCGCGAACGAGCACTTCTGCACCGACACAGCCGTCCATATAACTCGGATAGGCGGCAATGTCATTCACCAGTTCGTACATATCAATTGCCGTGTAGGGTAATAAAGCGGTGCGCTGAATAAAAGAAGTAGCCAAGCCCTTGGTCCTATAACGTTGTTACTGAGCGAAATGGCACTGACTTAAGCGGATGTACCCCAGTGTGTTCGATCCGCGGTACGCCGTGAATCCCTCCCTGGAGGCTCGACTGCGGCATCCCTGCCGCAGACGCCCGCACATCGCACACACCGGGGCTCCGCAAATCACTGTAGTGGCGTTAAGTAAGTGCCATTGGTTACTGAGCGGATATTTTAGCGTAAATCGGCAGCGCTAACACCACCAGGATAGCGGGCAAGGCAAGCCATCGCAGGAGCCCCCGCCACAGGCGTACCAGGGCCGGGGAAAGCGTATCCAGCTGGCTGGACAAAAAGCGCAGCGGTACAAACCAGGCCAGGAATATCACAGTCAGCAGGGCGACCAGAGGCATCAGCAACTGACTGGCAGAACCGAGCAAGGTCATCAGGTTAAATTCCAGAGAGATACCCGACATCGAATCGAGCGAGAAATACTCAGCGACGGCAATGGCCAGCAACCAGCCACAGCCACCTACCAGCAGAGCCGCCAGCACCCGATGCAAGCCCAATCGTTCATTCAGTGTCGCAACCAGGGGCTCCATCAATGCTACGATCGACACCAGCGCCAGCAAGCCTACCGCAAGATACAAGGCAACACTCATCTCGACCCCGTAAAGCACGTTGCCAAAAGCCACCGGTACACTAACAAACAACAAGCCGCTGCCACCGGGTTCGGGTGCAATATTGGCAGAAAATACCAACGGCAACAGGACATAGCCGGTTAACACCGCCGCCAAGGTGTCGGCCACAGCGATACCGGTAACAGCGATAAACAATTCGCGGCGATTGGGCAGGTAAGCACCCAACGCCATAAACACGCCGGCCCCGAGGGTCAGGGTGTAAAACACATGGCTGATAGCGCTGACCAGGGTACCCACAGTGACCTGATCCCAGTGACTGACAAACAGGTAGTACATCGTGTGGTCTATGTCGCCAAAATGACGGAACACCCAGGCCACAGCCACCAACAGCCCAAATACCAGTGGCACCAAAAAGCGCCCCGCCATACCCAGCCCCCGGGAAATACCCAAGGGCAGACAGTAGTGTAGCCAGAGCGATCACCAGACCGGACCACAACAAGTTGGTCTTAATATCCGCCACCAGTGCGCCAAACAGCTGGGCTACGGCCTCAACCTCCTGCTCTGTCAACTGCCCGGTCCACGCATAATGCAAGTAGGCCATCGACCACCCACCCACCACCGCATTTAGCGGTATCAGGCACAGCGCAGCCAGCAGCGCGAACCAGCCCACCCATCGCCAACGCCCGGAGCGCTGCTGGCTGACAGCGGCTCGCTCCCAGGAGCTGACAGGGTTGCCGCGCCCCTGCACACCAATAAACAGCAGCGCAAGCATGAGCGGGATACCGATAAATAGCATCGCCAGAATGTATACCAGCCAGAATGCAGCGCCACCCTGCTCGCCTGCCGCCAAGGGCAGGCGCCAGAAATTGCCGAAGCCCACCACAAATCCCGTGGCGACCATTATAAACGTCCAGCTACTATTCCAGCTTCCCTGGGGAGACTGACCGGGTTTGGGCATTGCGATGATTATTCCAATAAGTTTGCGGCTATTGTGCCCCGAGTCGCAGGCATGTGCCACTGTGTACCGTATAAAGCTCCTCTATTTTCGCGCCACACCGTATAATGCGCCGCTATGGGAAAAAAGAAGCCGTCGAAATCCAGCAACACTATCGCTCTCAACAAGAAGGCGCGCCACGATTATCACATCGAGGAACGCTTTGAAGCCGGCATAACGCTGGAAGGTTGGGAGGTTAAAGCGCTGCGCGCAGGCAAGGCCCAGATCACCGAGACCTACGTCATATTCAAAAACAGTGAAGCCTGGTTACTTGGCGCCCAAATTACGCCGCTACTCACTGCCTCTACCCACGTGCTGCCGATCCAACCCGCACTCGCAAACTATTATTGCAGCGGCGCCAGCTAAACGAGTTGATAGAAGCGACCCAGCAGAAAGGTTACACCTGCGTCTGCACCGCCATGTACTGGAAAAGCCATCTGGTAAAAGTTGAAATTGCTCTTGCCAAAGGCAAGGCCAGCCATGACAAACGCGAAGACGAGAAAAACCGCGACTGGAGCCGGGAAAAGCAACGCCTGTTACGTGCCGGAAACCGCTAGCCTCAGCCTTATACGGTACTGCTTCTCCCCCTGGCTATCGGCTGCCGCTCACTGCGATTGCTAAACAGCCCCCAGTTTTACCCTTCCCGACAGCAGAGCTTATAAAGCGTGCGCCAATTCCCACCGGGGACCATGCTCGCGCTTCATACTTGTTGTGAGCGGCACAAATAAGCCCGCATCTGACATCGACTGCATTGACCCGGAATCCGCTGATGAAAAATGACAATAACTTTACCGACCTTCTTATCAGGGGCCTGTACGATGCTTGCCTGGTGCTGGTCACCCTCGCGACCGGGTTCCTGGGCTACCAGGCATTTGTGACCAGCGCCGTCGGCTTTTAGGGCGGCTGGCGGCTAACGTGCAGGCCACTATCCAAACATGGAAAACGCGACTTTGTTACCGTCGAGATCGCGAATATAAGCGCCGTAAAACACGTCCTCGATGCGCTGCCCGGGCTCACCTTCGCTGGTCGCACCCAACTCCAGCGCCCGCGCGTAGAGTTTATCCACCCCTTCCTTGGACCCAGGGCTGATCGCAATCATATTGCCATTACCCGGCTGTGGATCTTTTTCGTCGTAGGGAATACACACGGCGAGCATAGGCTTATCCATGCCAGTACCAATAAAAGCAATGCGTCCGGCGTCGAGTACTACCGAAGCGCCCAGCTCTGACAGCAACTCGGTGTAAAAAGCTTTCGCCTTCTCCATATCGCGGGTACCAATTGTGGCGTATCCTATCATCT
>CAVROQ010000052.1:0-31479 GCA_963722805.1 uncultured Gammaproteobacteria bacterium | reverse complement strand
CTTCCCCCTTAGCTCCATTTCCAGAGTCAGGGCATCAAGGTACTGTCGCACCAGAGAAAGGTTCCTGGTTACTATTTTATTGCAGGCGCAGTAATAGCAGATGTCGCGGCAAAACGGTACGTGCACGTAGAGCGAGAGCGGAGCAATATTGGATTGCTGGTTGGCCGCCAAAGCCAGGTATTCGTCTGCGGCAAAGGATTCGTTAAACAAGTTCGCCGTTGGATAGGAGGTGTAACGAGGTCCGGCGATATCGTAATTACGAATCAGACGCGGTCTCCCAGGTGAGCTTAGCGGGGGGATTTTCCAGAAATTGGGCCATAGCGAATTCAGCGAGGTTAAAATTGAATTATAGGTAGATGGGATCGGTTCACATTGACGCATATCAATGGCGGTGGTGGATAATGGTGCTGGCTGTTCCTTGTGTTGCCGGCTGGGATGAGGTACATGCTCTCGACATCGCTACAGCTGCGTTTGCGCACGCAAGCTACGCCATCTCGTTTTTAGCCCCGCGCGAGCTCTCGCGCAGTGGTTCAAAATCCGGGCTAGGTACAATTCCTTACGCTATACGGTTTTACTGTTTGAGGTATATCAATATACGATTACTCACTTGTGTGAGAATGCGTCCACATTATTCGGGAGGGGAAACCTATGAAAAGTACACGTAATATTATTGTCGGTGTGATTGCCGCCGCATCTTTGTCGGGTCTATCGACCAGCGCTATGGCCTACAAGGCCGGTGATGTCATTTTACGGGTTGGTTCTGCTACTGTAGATCCGAACTCAGGCAGCGGGTATCTCTATGCGGACGGACAACAGGCATTGCCTGGCGATAACCTCGTTGAGGTCAGCACCGATACCCAGATGGGTATTTCTGTGACCTACATGGCGACGCCGAATTTCGGTTTTGAGTTGCTGGCTTCCACCCCGTTCAACCATGAGTTAACTGCCAAAGGTGATCTGGCGGCCCTCGGGCAAGACTGCTTGGTTGGGATGGTAAGATTGGTGAAACAACGCACTTGCCACCGACCCTGACCCTGCAATGGTATCCCTTTGCCAATTCTTCGTTCCAGCCCTATATCGGCGGAGGCATCAACTTTACCTGGTTTTATGACGAAGAACTTGACAGCAGCTTCACCGACACCCTGGGTTCCAGCGACAGCCAGTTCAGCCTGTCAAACTCGTTCGGTCTTGCGGGCGTTATAGGCGCTGATTTGTTGTTTGGCGACTTTCTCTTGAACGTCTCCGCAATGTATGCCGACATTAACACCGAGGCTCTCATTAAAGGAACAATTCTCGGTGATTTGGCGGTTGATGTTGATGTCAACCCCTGGGTATACCGGGTGAACCTGGGCTATCGTTTCTGATAAAGCCGCTTTGGTGGACGCTGGTGTAGACACCACAGCGTCCGCTGGATTATTCAAGTAAGTACACCAAAAGCTGGATGGGTGGTAAAAGAGCCGGGGTAAAATCTCCCGGCTTTTTTGTGACAACTGAGACGCTGCAAAAAAGCCTTGAAAGCAGACTTGAAACGGCCGACCGACCACTGACCGACCGACCGACCGACCGAGTTGCAGGCGGCTTTGTTCGCGAAAAGATATTCAGTGATGTTGGTGCTGTTGGTGCTGCTGCGTGTGACCACTCATATCATGGCCTCCCATAAGCATCTGCAGTGGAGTGACCAGCGTCCAAACCCCGAACCCAATCAGCAGGATTCCTGCAACCGTTCTTGTGTTTTTTTGCTGTAACAAGCGCCTGCTGGCGTCTGCGGCAATACTCATGCTCAGCATGGCGGGTAGAGTGCCGATACCGAATAACAGCATCCTGGCTGCGGCGCCAGAAGCGCTTTCGGCGGTAACTGCCCAGCTCAGCGCGCTGTAGACCAGGCCGCAAGGCAACCATCCCCAGAGCCCGCCGAGTGCCAATGCGCCGGCAGTAGATTTCACCGGCAGCAGTTTCTTGGTCAGGGGCTGCAGCCGGGACCAGAGCGGCACTCCGATTCGTTCCAGCGAGGTGAGACCCATCCACCAGTTGGCCACGTACAGGCCCATTGCAATTAGAAGCAGTCCGGCAATGATTCGCAGCGCCGCCGATACCGGTTTGATCTGGTCCGCTACGACCATCATGACGCTACCCAAGAGCGCACCAATCAGCGCATAGGACAGGATCCTGCCAAGATGAAAACCGGCAATAATGGGAAGCTTGTTTTGCCGCTTTTCATCAATGCCCAGGCTCAGCGCGCCGGCTATACCACCGCACATTGCGGCGCAGTGTGCGCTACCCATTAATCCGATAGTTATAGCTGCAATCGCGTCAGCGAAGCTAATCATGCTTGCGCTCATTTTGTTTGGGGGTACTGTCACCCGGTTTGATGCCGGATCCATCACCGGGCTGATCGTCGTCGAACAGTATATCTCTGGAGGCGCGATCGAGGTCTTCGTATTGCCCCGTATTCACGGCCCAGAAAAAAGCCGCCATGGCACCAGCTGTGAAAAGCAGGGCAATGGGTATAAGGATAACCAGACTGTCCATGGATAGGTCTCTCCGCTCAGCGTACCCGGTTCAGTCGCAGGGCATTGGCCACGACGATCAGTGAACTTGAGGACATACCAACCGCTGCGAGCCAGGGAGCAATCATGCCGGCCGCAGCAAGCGGTATCGCCAGAGTATTGTACAGCAGTGCCCAGGCGAGGTTTTGGATAATGATACGCCGGGTCTTGATGGCAATGTCTATTGTGGTCAGGAGGCGGTTAAGGTCGCCCGACAACAGCAGGCAATCCGCGCTTGCTTTGGCAAGTTCACTCGCATTGACCATAGCTACCGACATGTCAGCTGCTGCCAGTACCGGGACGTCATTGATACCATCGCCCACCATGACGACCCGCTGTCCCTGCTGCTGCCAGAGCTGGATTTTGTCGAGTTTGTCTGCGGGTGAAAGCCCGGCATAATATTCCTTTACCCCGGTTGCAGCGGCTACTGCTGGCACAGCGGCAGATGAATCTCCTGACAATATTACGGTTTGGTAGCCCCGTTGCCGCAGAATTTGCAAGGTAGCGGCGGCCCCGGGTCGCAGGGGGTCGTCGAACACGAATGCCGCCAGCACACGCAGCTTACAGGCGAGAAAAACAACCGGGTTATTTGCTACGTCCAACAGCGGCTGGTCTTCATTATTGCTGCTGACGAATTGCCAACTGCCGATACGGTATTCAGATCCGTCGATAATACCACTGACGCCCTTACCGCTGGTTACCGAGGGTTTTGTGACGTTCAAGGTAGTTGGCAAAGCCCTGAAAGCTCCGGCAATAGGATGATTGGAAAAGTGCTCCAGGGCGGAGGCAATGGCAATGCAGTACTGTTCAGGCTGGTCACCCAATATCACAGTCTGGCGCAGTGCCAGCTGTCCGCTGGTGAGCGTGCCTGTTTTATCGAAGGCAAACAAGGTGGCTCTGGGTAGTTGCTCTAGCATGGTCGAGCGGCTCAGAAGCACGCCGCGTGACTTAAGGGTTGCCAGTGCAGCTGTCAGCGCCGTCGGTGTTGCGAGTGAAAGTGCACAGGGGCAACTTACCACCAATACTGACAGCGCAACCCATAAAGCTTGCTCCGGAGTGTGCTGGAACCACCAGACAAAGGCAGCGGCTGCACATAGCAGTACCGTAGCGACAAATATGGAAGCTAGCCGGTCTGCCAGTTGCGCAGTTTGGGGCTTGTCTTGTTGCGCGCGCTCCAGCAAGCGGGTAATCAGTGCCAGCCGGGTATTTTCCGCGATGGCGGTAACCTGCACGCGCAGTAAGCCGTCGGCGTTGATGCTTCCAGCCGTCACCGGGTTTCCCGGCTGCTTGTCGACTGGCAGGTATTCACCGCTGAATGCAGATTCATCGACGCTGCTTTCGCCCTCCAACACAATTCCGTCTGCCGGGATCACTTCGCCCGCCTTAATCACAATCTGATCGTCGATGCCAAGGTCGCCAACAGGCACTTGTTCAGCTCGCTGCTCACCAGGGGGCAGGCGCCAGGCATAGCGAGGCCGAAGTGCCGCCAGCCCCTGGGATAGCAAGTGATTACGCTGTCGGGCGCGCATTTCGAGATAACGACTGGCGAGCAGGAAGAAGGTGAACATGGCAACCGAGTCGAAGTAGACATCGCCGCCGCCGGTGAAGGTTGCCCAACAACTGGCGCTATAGGCGAGTCCAATAGCAATGGATACCGGAACGTCCATTCCCAGACTGCGGTTTTTAACGTTGCGCCACGCCGCTTCAAAGAAAGGCCGCGCCGAATAGAATACTACTGCGGTAGAGACGAGCAGGCTGAAGATGCGAATAAAATCCCTGTAGACATCTTCAATTCCCTGCAACGCCCCGGCGTGAAGAGCGATGGCATACATGCCCACTTGCATCATGCCGATGCCCGCTACCCCAAGACGGCGCAGTGCCAGGCGCTGCTCGGCTTGCAGCAATTGCTCTTCACGGTCTGCGGAGTAGGGACTCGGGGTGTAGCCTATTGCCTTGATTTCGCCAAAAATGTCCGACAGCTTGAGCTGTTGTGGATTCCAGCTGATGCTGGCTCGATGCTTGGCAAGATTCACATGGATGGTGTCGACACCGTCGAGCTTTTCCAGTCTGTGCTCTATCAGCCAGGTACAAGCTGCGCAGGTGATACCCTGGATATTGACCATTGCTGTTAGTTGTTGAGAGTCGTCCCGGCTGACAAAATCCTGCTGGAATTCCGGGCGATCATAAAGGGTGAAATCGATCGCTTGTGTTGCATCCTCAGGCTGGCTGGCTGCGTCGCTGCGATAGTCATAGTATTTGCCGAGACCGCTGGCGAGGATCGTCTGGGCGACGGCTCGGCATCCAGGGCAGCAGAAAGACAGTTTGTCGTCTCCGTGCTGCAGGCTAAAACGGGAGGGATCATCGACCGGGAGTGCGCAATGATAACAGGCGGGAGAAGCCATTAGCGGGATGATTAACTCTGGTCGGGCAGCAGCACTACGGCCAGGCCTTTACGCAGGTCGATTTCACCCTTGAGCCGCCATGGAGTGTTCAGCTCAGAGCCTTCGAGTTCGAGATACCAGCGATCCATGCGCACGGGCAGGGGGCCGGAAAAGCCCCCGTCGGGTTGGCGCTCGAGCACAATCGAGTCATCGAGGCTTATCTTTACGGGATGAATGAAGGCGAGTTTCAGGGAGTCACCGCTAAACTGGCCGCTGACAACAGCCCGGGTACTTTTGCTTTTCAGGTCAAAATCCAACTGAGTGCTGAGCTGAAGCTCATTGGCGATTTCGTCTTTGGCGAGATCCTGGTTAACCGCCATCCCTTCTTTATAATAGTCATCGACAACCAGTGCTACCGGTTCCCGGCTGGCAAGCCAGATGGTGGCAACACCTGCCACCACGGTTATCGCAGGAAGGCCAATGAGAAACCAGGGCCAAAACTGGCGATACCAGGGTTGACTATCTTCGCGTATTGCTGCGTTCATTGTTACCTGCTTGTTGGGCCTATAAACCGGCTTTCGGAGTTTGCTGTCGCTTTCGGGTTGTTCACATTGGTCACCACAAAATCAAAATCGAAACCAGGTGTGTCCAGGTCTTCAGGTTCTGCCTGCAGACGCAATGGCAACGTATACACTTCTCCTGCAGCGACACTGATTTCCTTTTCGCCAACCCACTGCAGTGGTGTTGGGCTGTCCACGCTGAGGACAAAACGATGTGGTGACTGGTCCATATTCATAATTTTGAGGGTGTAGACATTCTCAATCTGCCCCATACTGGTTTCGTTGAACAGTTGATTGCGATCCCGCAGCACGTCAATTCTTAGCGGCACTCGGGAGATTACGGTGTAACTGAACAATGACGCCATAATCAGCACCCCGACTACATAGCCAATCAGGCGAGGTCTTAGCACACGATGGGGCTTGCCCTCCATCGTGTTCTGGGTGGTGTAGCTGATTAAGTTGGGCTCGTAACCCATTTTGTCCATCACCGAGTTACAGGCATCGATACACAGCGCGCAAGTTATACATTGATACTGCAAGCCATTGCGTATATCGATACCGGTGGGACACACTTGAACGCACAACTGGCAGTCAATGCAATCACCGAGTGAGTTTTCTGACTGCTTCTGGTTGCGCTTGCGCGACCCACGCGGTTCTCCGCGCTTGTTGTCATAAGAAACGATCAAGGTGTCGGCGTCGAACATGACCGCCTGGAACCTGGCATAGGGGCACATATACATGCACACCTGCTCCCGCATCCAGCCGGCGTTAAGATAGGTGGCGACGGTAAAGAAGCCCACCCAAATGAGCTCCCAAAAGGAGGGCTGGAATGTTAGCAACCTGGGAACCAGTTCGCGAATGGGGGAAAAGTATCCGACAAATGTGATGGCCGTAATCAGGGCGACGCCAAGCCACATGGCGTGCTTGGCAGCTTTGCGCAGCAGCTTTTCCCGGCTCCAGTCTCGCTTGTCGAGCTTGATTCGTTGATTGCGGCTGCCCTCGGTGTACTGTTCGATCCACATGAAAATGCTGGTCCACACGGTTTGCGGACAGGTGTACCCACACCAAACTCGACCGGCCCACACTGTAACCGCAAACAGGCTCCATGCGGCGATTACCAACAACCATCCCAGCAACGGAAAATCCTGGGGCCAGAAGGTCAGGCCAAAGATGTTGAACTGGCGGGCGGGAAGGTCAAACAATACAGACTGGCGTCCCTCCCAGTTAAACCAGGGTAGAAGCAAATAACCTAGTAGGAGCGGCCAACCGCTAAATAAACGCAGCCGCTGGAAAAAGCCTTCAATTTTTCGCGTGTAAATTTTCTCGCGCTTTTGATATAAGTCAATTTCACTGACCTCACTGGGCGCAAACTCGTGGACGGCTATCCGATCTTGATCATCCATGCTCATATCTGGGTTGCTGGTTGAAGGGGGTGCCTGCTGGTGCCAGACACACTGCGAATGGAATCATATCACAGTGTGTCTGGTTTTAAGCTGCGGCTAAGTGCCGCATATAGTTTACGAACGACCTGCGGTGTTAATGGGAAAGACTGTACACATAGGCGGCTAGCAAATGTATCTTTTCAGGGTAAAGAGTATCCTTCTGCGCCGGCATTTGTCCATTGCGACCTTTGATTAAGGTATCGCGAATGCGACTCCTGGTGCCGCCGTATAGCCATATATCGTCGGTCAAATTGGCGGCGCCCATCATTGTATTGCCTTTACCTTCTGCGCCGTGACAGGCCACACAATATATGTTGTATTGCTTTTCACCGGCAGTTGCCATTTCGGCATCGTGCTCCTGGCCGCTAAGTTTCAGCACATACTCGGATACCTCATGGACACCCGATTCCTTGAGTATGGCCTCCCACGCGGGCATCGCTGCCTGTCGGCCGTTGACCAGGGTGGCCTTGATTTGCTCGGGGTCGCCGCCCCACAGCCAATCGTTATCGGTCAGGTTGGGGTAGCCCATACCGCCCTTGGCATCGGAGCCGTGGCACTGGGAACAGTCGCTATTGAACAGTCGCCCAGCCATACGCATGGCCTGCGGATCCTTTGACAATTCCTCAATGCTCATGGCGGCATAATTATCGTATAACGGGCCGTATTTCTCGTCGGCTTTGGCTACTTCAGCCTCGTATTGGTTATCCTGGGTCCAGCCTAATGCGCCAGAAAAGTTTCCCAAGCCGTATAGAAGCAGGTAGCCGACGCCAAAAATAATACTCAATACGAACATCCATAACCACCAGGCGGGAAGGGGGTTGTCGTATTCTTCGATGCCATCGTACACATGGCCGGTGGTGTCGCCTTCTTTTCCCGAACTATAGCGGTTGCTAAACAGCAGCCATGTGGTTGCGGCAATAGTGAAGGCGGTCAAGAGGATTATCCATCCACTCCAGAAACTGCTCATAGGTCAGACCTCATACCTGAAATTATTGGTTACCCGGTTTGTCGTCAACTTTTTTTTCGTCGTCGGCGAAGGGTAAATTGGCGGCTTCTTCAAAATCGACTTTGCGCTTGCTGCTATATGCCCAAAAGCAAATACCAAGGAAGGTAATCATCACCACAATGGTTGCAATTCCGCGCAGCGTATTAATATCCATGATCAGCGCTTGTGCTTCAGCAGGGTGCCCAGACCCTGAAGATAGGCGACGATGGCATCGATTTCAGTTTTACCTTCAACCGCGCTTTTGGCGTTCGCGATATCTTCGTCCGTATAGGGCACGCCAACCTTGCGCAGGGCCTCCATCTTGCGCCCGGTCATGTCGCTGTCAATGGTATTCTCGAACAGCCAGGGGAAGCCGGGCATATTGGACTCGGGCACTACATCACGTGGGTTGTACATGTGCGCGCGGTGCCAGGCATCGCTATAGCGCTCGCCCACTCGTGCCAGGTCTGGCCCGGTGCGCTTTGAGCCCCATTGGAAAGGATGATCGTAGACAGACTCACCGGCCACTGAATAATGACCGTAGCGTTCTGTCTCCCAGCGGAAGGGGCGAATCATCTGGGAATGGCAGAGATAGCAGCCTTCCCTGATATAGATGTCCCGGCCTTCCAGGCTCAAGGCGCTGTAGGGTTTGAGACCTTTAATGGGCTCGTTCACACTCTTCTGGAAAAACAGCGGGACAATTTCAACCAGGGCACCAAAGCTGATGGCGACGATGACCAGGGGGATCATCAGGCCGATGTTTTTTTCGATGACTTCATGTTTCATCTAATCTGCTCCTTAAGCTACCTGGGCTTGAACGTTGGCGGTTGACACTGTGCTGGAGCGAGCTGTACGCCATGTATTGTAAGCCATGAGCAGCATGCCTATGAGGAATATCAGGCCACCCAGGAAGCGAACGACGTAGCCAGGATAGGACGCAGCCACCGATTCGACAAAGCTGTAGGTCAGGGTGCCGTCGGAGTTATAGGCGCGCCACATGAGCCCCTGCATCAGGCCGTTGACCCACATGGACGTGACGTACAACACCGTTCCAATTGTTGCCAGCCAGAAGTGCATGTTGATCAGGCCGATGCTGTACATCTCCTTGCGACCAAACAGCGGCGGAATAAGATGATAGATCGCGCCAATAGATACCATTGCAACCCAACCGAGGGCGCCGGAGTGCACGTGGCCAATGGTCCAGTCGGTGTAGTGAGACAGTGAATTAACGGTTTTTATCGACATCATCGGACCTTCGAAAGTCGACATCCCGTAGAACGATAGCGATACCACCAGGAAGCGCAGGATGGGATCGGTGCGCAGTTTGTGCCATGCGCCGGACAGGGTCATCATGCCGTTGATCATCCCGCCCCAGCTGGGGGCCAGCAGGATTAACGACATCGCCATGCCCACATTTTGTGCCCAGTTTGGCAGCGCGGTGTAGTGCAGGTGATGCGGCCCAGCCCAGATATAAATGGCGATAAGCGCCCAGAAATGCACAATCGACAGGCGATAGGAGTATACCGGGCGTTCTGCCTGCTTGGGTACAAAATAGTACATGATGCCGAGGAAGCCGGCGGTGAGGAAGAAACCAACCGCATTGTGGCCGTACCACCATTGAATCATTGCATCAGTGGTGCCGGAGTAGACCGAATATGATTTCGTCAGGCTCACCGGGATTGCGGCACTGTTAACAACATGCAGTATCGCAATGGTGATAATAAAGGCGGCATAGAACCAGTTGGCGACGTAAATGTGGGGTGCTTTGCGCTTCATGACTGTGCCAAAGAACAGCACGGCATAAGAAACCCAGACCACCGTGATCAAGACGTCGATTGGCCACTCCAGCTCGGCATACTCTTTACTGGTGGTAATCCCCAGGGGAAGACTGATTGCGGCAAGAACAATAACCAATGTCCAGCCCCAAAATACAAAAGCGGCGAGCTTGTTGGATACCAGCGCTGTCTGGCAGGTTCTCTGCACCACATAGAGCGAGGTTCCGATGAGAGCTGAGCCACCGAAACCAAAGATAACAGCATTGGTATGCAGCGGCCTCAAGCGGCCGAAGTGAAACCATGACAAATCGAAGTTAAGCGCCGGCCATGCCAGCTGGGCGGCGACAATGACACCGACCAGCATACCCACAACGCCCCAGGCGATCGTCATGATGGCAAATTGCTTTACGACCTTATAGTTGTATTCCGGGTGATCGAGATAGTTATTTACAGTGCTCATAGGTTGACGTCCTGACCATTGAGTGCCGACCTGATGCCGACTTGTCCAAAGGTGATTGGCGAAAAGTTCTCACCACATAATTCAGATTACTAATTCGCTTTATTATTTGTGCAGAGTCTAGGTTTTGCTGTGACGTAAATCAATGACTTTTATCGTTAATTGGAGGCGCGGCTGAGAAATATGTGGCCACGCCTTGAAAAAAAAGACATGCTTTCAAACAAGGCTTAATTTCAAACCAGCACAATGACATCATCGGCCTGAAGGCCCTTGTCGCCCTCTACGACGCTGAATTCTACCCGTTGTCCGTCGCGCAGGCCACGTTTGCCTTCACCCTCGCCTCGAATTGATTTGAAGTGCACGAAGATGTCGTCGCCACTATCTCGCGTGATAAAGCCGAAGCCTTTGGTGTAGTTGAACCACTTGACAAGGCCCTCTTCACGCGGGCCCGCTTTAGCTGAAGCTGGTTTGTCTGCAGCCGGGCGTTGCTTGCGGTTGCTTGGGGTTGCGGCAATCGGTGCCGCAGCGGCGACGGCTCCTGCACGACTGGCAACCAACACCTGGTTGACCACGGCGCCCGCCAGGGCGACCGCAGCAAAAGCACCGCAGCTTGCAAGATCAAAATTAAAAGTACTGCCAGTTAAGTAGCCAGAGAACAGGCCGCCGGCGACAACGCCGATGATGATGGAAATTATGTAGGAAAGTAAAGGTGACATGGAAAAATCCTGGTAGGTAAGTGAATGAAAGTTTATAAAACCGCAGCACAATTTGTTAGTAGCGGCAGGCCGCGCATTCTAGCACGAAGCCTGGCTTTGGGGAGAGCCTTGAAGGGGTGAAGATAAGCTTAGTGTGAGCCAGCCCTGCCAGCTTAGGTCTTTGGTTAGTCTTGCCACCAGTGCCCAAAAGGAGGAGCAATGCAGCCCGCGGCGCCATTGAAATGGCTTAATCCAGCGGCTGGGGCCCCGGAATAAGGGTCTGTCCCAGCTTGCAGCCAGAAATGTGTTGTTAGAGAGCCTGAATGCTGAGCAATTGCTGCTGCATTTTTGTGACGGCCTGGGACAGAGCCTCAACCTTTTGCTTCTCCTTGTCTACCACAGCCGCCGGTGCCTTGGCGACAAAGGCGGGATTGCTCAGTTTGCCCCGGTTGCGCTCGAGTTCTTTGTTAAGTTTGGCGATTTCGCGGTTCAGTCGAGTGATTTCTGCATCTTTGTCTATCAAGTCGGCGATGGGTACCAGCAGTTCGAGGCCGCCAACCAGGCCGGTAGCAGATTCAGGAGCAGCCTGGCCCGGCTCGAGCCATTCAATGTTGCCAAGCTTGGCGAGTCGTTCCAGCAGCTCACGATTCTGTTGCAGCTTGTGCTGGTCCTCTGGCGAGCCATTTTTTAGTAGCAATGGTATCTCGCGCCCCGGTGGAATGTTCATTTCGCCGCGAATGTTGCGTACCGCCACGACCACGGCCTTGAGCCATTCGATATCAGTATTTGCCTGGCTATCAATTAGCTCAGGATTACACTCGGGAAAGTCGGCGAGCATGATGGTGTCACCAGAACGACCGGCCAGAGGAGCCACCCGCTGCCAGATATCCTCACTGATGAAGGGCATAAACGGGTGCAGCAGGCGTAGTGTGGCTTCCATTACCTGGATCAGGGTGCGGCGGGTTCCGCGCTTCAGCGCCGGGTCAGCATCATCGTTGTAGAGTACCGGTTTCGACAGTTCGAGATACCAATCGCAGTATTCATTCCAGATAAACTCGTACACAGCCTGGGATGCCAGATCCAGGCGATATTGACTGATGGCCTTTTCGACGCTGGCACTGGTCTCCTGCAGGCGCGACATGATCCAGTGTTCGGCCAGGCCCAGTTGGTAGCCAGCAGCATCTTCGCCGCAGGCGCAGTCGTGGCCTTCGGTGTTCATCAGAACATAGCGAGCAGCATTCCAGATCTTGTTGCAAAAGTTGCGATAGCCCTCAATCCGGCCGACATCAAAGTTGATATCCCGGCCGGTTGACGCCAGTGAATAGTAGGTAAATCGCAGGGCGTCGGTGCCATAAGCCGCCAGCCCCTCCGGAAACTCGGCTCGGGTCATCTTTTCGATGCGCTCACGCAGCTGCGGTTGCAGCATGCCGGCAGTGCGCTTTTTGACCAGATCTTCCAGGCCGATACCGTCGATCAGGTCGATGGGGTCGAGTACATTGCCCTTCGATTTGGACATTTTTTGGCCATGGCTATCGCGCACCAGGCCGTGCACGTAGACCTGGTGGAATGGAACCTCTTTCATAAAGTACAGGGTTAGCATGATCATCCGTGCCACCCAGAAGAAGATGATGTCGAATCCGGTAACCAGTACGTTGGTCGGGTGAAAGGTCTTCAGTAGCTCTGTCTGCTGCGGCCAACCGAGAGTGCCAAAAGTCCATAGCCCGGAAGAAAACCAGGTGTCGAGCACGTCTTCATCCTGGCGCAGCGGGCGACCGTCCAGACCGTAGGTCTGGCGAATCTCTTCCTCACTGCGGCCGACGTAGATATTGTCCTGGTCATCGTACCAGGCGGGGATGCGGTGCCCCCACCATAGCTGGCGGGAAATACACCAATCCTGGATATCGCGCATCCAGGCGAAGTAAGTGTTCTCCCACTGCTTGGGTACAAACTCGATGCGGCCATCTTCTACTGCGGCAATCGCTTCGTCGGCCAGTGGCTGGGTTTTGACATACCATTGGTTGGTCAGCCATGGTTCGATAACAGCGCCAGAGCGGTCACCCCTGGGCACCTTCAAAACATGATCATCTACTTTCTCCAGCAAGCCCAGGCGCTCGAGGTCGGCAACTACAGCTTTGCGGGCGGCAAAGCGATCCATCCCCCGGTAGGGTTCTGGTACCGCATCGTTCAGAGCCGCGTCGCGATCGAGAATATTAATCAGCGGTAATCCGTGCCGTTGGCCCACTTGATAGTCGTTGAAATCGTGTGCCGGGGTGATTTTGACGCAGCCGGTTCCGAATTCCGGATCGACATATTCGTCGGCGATAATGGGGATTTCCCGACCGACCAGCGGCAGGGTGATAGTTTTACCGATGAGTTGTCGGTAGCGCGGGTCTTGCGGGCTAACCGCAACCGCGGTGTCACCGAGCATGGTCTCGGGGCGCGTGGTGGCAACGGTTACGGTGCCGGAGCCATCGCTGAGTGGGTAGCGAAAATGCCACATATGGCCCTTTTCTTCCTCGGAGATAACCTCGAGGTCGGAAATAGCGGTATGCAGCTTTGGGTCCCAGTTTACCAGGCGGTTACCGCGGTAGATAAGCCCATCCTGATACAGGCGTATAAACACTTCCTGGACAGCGTGGTAAAAGCCGTCATCCATCGTGAAACGTTCTCGCGACCAATCGGGGGATGCCCCGAGGCGGCGCAGCTGCCCTGTTATGGTTCCCCCGGAGTGATCTTTCCACTCCCATACCTTATCTATAAACGCTTCCCGACCAAGATCATGGCGCGACAGGCCATGCTCATCCAGTTGTCTCTCGACCACCATTTGGGTGGCGATGCCGGCATGATCTGTGCCGATCTGCCACAAAGTGTTGTCACCTTTCATGCGATGGTAGCGCACCAGGGCGTCCATAATGCTTTCCTGGAAGCCGTGTCCCATGTGCAGGCTGCCAGTGACATTGGGCGGCGGAATCATAATGCAGTAGGGTGTGCCAGTGCCGCTTGGGGCAAAGTACCCGTTGCGCTCCCAGGTGTCATACCATTGGCGTTCGATTGAGGCGGGTTGGTAGGTTTTTTCCATGCTACAGCCAGTTTTATCCCTGGGAAAAGGGCGTGGATTATAGCATGCTGACTGAGAGCGGCGAGAGCTGTGGAGTTGGTATCAGGGCTTTTCTACTCAATCACTACCAAGCCATGGTGCCAGCTGTTCCAGTACGGCCTGTTTCAACGCTGGCAGGGCCTGCGCAAGAGCAGCATCAATCGCCATTGCCAGGCAGGCCTCGGTGGGGAATTCCACCCGTGGTGCGGCAGCGACGGATTCGGTGCGCAGCTTGTCGCAGGGTGCGTCAATAAAGGTCGACGTAGAAAGCGTAAATGTTGGTATCTGTATTGATGCGGAATGGTCAATCAGGGTTGTTACGCGGGCGGCGTCAGTCGACCTGACTGTCTCTTTTGCGTCGCTGGATGCATCTGGCACCGGCGGCTGCAACTGATCTGCTGGCCCGGGAGACGTTGTTGCAAGGGGCAGTGGATCGACTCCCAGCTCGGTATTCAGTCTGTCGAGGTCGGGCAGGATGGTCTGGTACTGCTGTATCGCCGGGCCTTCGTTCTCAAGTTCCTGCTCGAGGCGGTGCAAACTGTCCTCAAAACTCGTATCCTCATCAAAATTTATGTCCAGATCGTCGTCGATGAGGCATTCGTCGAGCATCAGCATTGAGACCTGGCTGGCAGTTGCCCGGGCATTGGCCAGACAGGTGTCGTTGGCCGCCTCGGCTCGCTCAAGATCACTTTCAGTAAGTGTTTTGTATTTGTTAGTGCGCGCCAACTGGTCGTCGGCACTCGACTCCGGATGGTTGGCGCAACCCGGGGCAGACTGGTACTCGGCGGGTTCAGACACGATGTCATCCAGCAGGGGTATTTCATTTTCCGCAAGTGCTACCGGTCGGTAAGTTGCACTTAATGGTCCCGGCGAAGCCTGGCCTGATGCCGCTGAGGTTTCATGGATAGAAGCCGGATTGCCAATGTGTTTGTTGCTGCGTTGGTCGTAGTTCATAAAGACTCCCTGCCATCGTTTTCAACATAGCAGAGCCGACGCCGTCGCTGAGATACAAGTGTTGTTACTGTGACAGAATTCGCTGGCGAATGCGCAGGTGTTCAAGTGGATAGCCATGATTCTTGTAGTAACGGTAGCGCTCGCGGCCCCGCTCCCGGGCGTCTTCATGGTCGATAATGATTTCCTGCAATTCGATAAAGCGACTGAAAAAGCCAGGAATTCGGGGGGACAAGTTGATTAGCAGGTCGTGCTGGTTTTCTGCGTCGTCGCCACAGCCAATATGGACAGCATTGACCTCAGTCGCCGCCAATCCAGTTTCACCGCTGCTGCCGAGCAAGCTATGGGGTACAAAGCTGTTGTCCCGAAAGGACCAGAGCAGGGCATCAAGCTGCAAGGAATGCTCAATGTCATGGGTATGGATCAAGACTTTACGCCCAGCGCGATAGGCCTGCTCGGCTTGCTGGCAGGCATAGAGATCGCGGGCAGCGCTCGATCCATCAGGTAAAATATGGAATTGGATAAGCGTCATCGGGCCCCGCTATTCAGTTGCGTGTAGCAAGTATTCCATCAGCAAGGGAACGGGACGCCCGGTTGCTCCCTTCTTGTCACCCTGGCGCCAGGCCACGCCGGCGATGTCCAGGTGTGCCCAGTGAAAGTCTTCCGTGAACCGCGAAAGAAAACAGGCGGCGGTAATGGTGCCGGCAGCAGGCCCGCCGATGTTTGCCATGTCGGCAAAATTGCTCTTCAGTTGCTTCTGGTAAGCATCGTCTAATGGCAATTGCCAGGCGCTATCACCACTGCTGCGGCCAGCTTGCAGCAGTTGATCTGCTAGCGGCTGGTGATTGCCCAACAGGCCAGAGTTTTGATGGCCCAGGGCAACAATACAGGCGCCGGTCAGGGTGGCGATATCGATCACCGCGGCGGGCTTGTAATTCCTGGCGTAAGTCAGGGCGTCACACAAAACAAGTCGTCCCTCGGCATCTGTGTTCAGCACCTCTATAGTGAGGCCAGACATGCTGGTCACCACATCGCCGGGCTTGGTGGCATCGCCGCTGGGGAGATTCTCAGAGGCCGGTATGATTCCTACCACGTTGATGTCAGCCTGCAATTCGATCAGGGCGTGCATCACGCCGAAGACGCTGGCGCCTCCGCACATATCATATTTCATCTCGTCCATCTTGGCGCCCGGCTTGAGGCTGATACCGCCGGAGTCGAAGGTGATTCCCTTGCCGACCAGAACTACCGGCGCGTCGTTTTTGTTACCGCCTCGATAGTCCATGGTAATCAACCGTGCCGGCTGGCTGCTGCCGTGGCTCACCGATAGCAGGGCGCCCATGCCCAGCGATTGCATTTGTTTTTCATTCAGGATCGTGGTGGTGAGTCGCTGTTGGCCGCGGGCGAGTTTGCGGGCTTGCTGAGCGAGATACTCCGGGGTACAGATATTGCCTGGAAGATCGCCAAGCTCCTTCGCTGCGAGCAGGCCTCTACCAATGGCATAGCCCTCGCCTAGACCCTTCTTTAGTTCTGCCTGGCCATTTTTACTGCTGCGAACGAGGGTGACGGTTTGCAGCTTGGCCGCTGGTTCAGGCTTGCTGCGGGTGGCCTCATAACGATAATTGGCAGCGGTTATGGTTTTTGCCAGTTGGCTGGCTTGCCATAAATGGGACTGCCCGGGAACCTCTTGTGGTAAAAAAATCGCCGCGCTTTTTGCAGGACTTTGGTGCAGATTGCTGGCGCAACGAGAGAGAAATTCACGGTATGCTGCGGCGTCCCATTGTTCGCTTTTACCACAGGTTACAATGAGCAAGCGGCTGCTGCTGACGCCTTCAGGATGGTAGAGCCAGAGGCTCTGGCCGGCTGCCGTGTTGAGGTCGCCACTTCGATGCAGGCTATCGAGCTGTTTTGCTAGTGTTGCGGGCACTGATTCAGGCCATTTTTTTTGGTCGCTAAAGCTACCCAGGACCAGGCAGTCGGCCTTTATTGCGGCAATATCCTTGGCAACGCTGATCTTGAAGTTCATATTTCAGTCCATCGTTTAGTGGCAGTTGGGTTTGTGCGAAAGCCGGTGCTTTAAAGCGCGCTTTACCTTCGCAGCATAGTGTATAGTTAGCCCAGCCTATGTCAAAGGGGCTTTCTATCCAGCTCAAGTATTACCAGAGCTAACAATGCTATTGTCATGACAAGGAGTTGCTCAAGCGGTGCTGATTTTTCGATATTTGACCCGCGAGATTCTGGTGAATATGTTAGCGGTAACATTTGTTGTGCTGCTAATCATAATGAGTGGCCGTTTTGTGCGCCATCTTGATCAAGCTGCAACCGGCGATATTGCCGCCGATGTCGTATTCCAGATATTGCTTTTCCGCATGCCTAACTTCATTGGTCTTATCCTGCCGCTGGGATTTTTCATCGGCATTTTGCTGGCCTACGGCAGGCTGTACGTTGAGAGTGAGATGGTGGTGCTTTCGACCAGCGGCATGAGCCCCAGTCGGCTACTGGCTTATACCAGTGTTCCGGCGCTGATGCTGATGCTATATATGGCATTCAACAGCATTTACCTGAGTCCAACCGGCGAGGCAAAGGTGCAGAAAATACTGGCTGACCCCGAGACCAGGGAAAGCCTTGGGGTGCTGCTGCCCGGTGAGTTTCGCTCCTTCAACTCTTCACGGCAGGTGGCGTATGTAGAAAGCCTGTATCACGACAAGACCCGGATGAAAACGGTATTCCTTTCCAGCGCCCAGGATATGAAAGAGGGCGAAGAGCACCCGCGAGTCAGTCTGGTGGTGGCCGAAACCGGTCGCATCGTACGTGAAAACCTGGCGTCGGATCGCTATCTGCAACTTTACAATGGCTACCAGTATGAGGGCTCTCCGGGGCTCAAAGATTTTCAGGTTGCCAAATTTGACACCTATGGCGCGCGCATTACAGACCGTCGCTCGGCATTGGCCCGCAGCGAACAGCGCGACGCGGTGCCTACCGCAGTGCTGTTTCGCAGTGACAAGCCACGCTATCAGGCAACCCTGCAGTGGCGCCTGTCGCTACCGCTGATTATTCCGGTCGTTACGCTGTTGGCGCTTGCCCTGAGTCGTACCAACCCGCGCCACGGTCGCTACGCCAAATTGTTTCCGGCAGTATTGATATATATGGCTTACCTGGTGTCTCTTAATGGAGCCCGGGGCGCGATCGAAAATGAGAATTTGTCGCCGGCGATCGGGGTGTGGCCAGTGCACTTGCTATTTTTCTTGCTGGGTTTGGCTATGTACTACGGTCCTTACTGGTGGGCTCGTGTATCACCACGACAAGACGGCGACAGCACACCGTTAGCGGCAAGGGGGTGACCCCATGAAAATACTCACACGCTACGTTAGCACCCAGGTGGTTTTTTCAGTTCTCCTGGTTTTGTTGGTCATTCTTAGCCTGGACATGTTGGGTAGCCTTATCGAGGAGCTGGACTCGATTGAAAATGACTACACCTTTATGGAGGCATTTCTTTACATATTAATGACGATGCCCGGGAAAATCAGGCTTTGGTTACCCTTTGCGGCCATGGTCGGCTGTCTGGTGGGCCTCGGGTCACTGGCAAACAACAGCGAATTAACAGTGATGCGGGCTGCCGGGGTGTCGACCAAACGTGTTGTCTGGATTGTATTTCGCCCGACCTTGTTCTTGATCTTCGCTGCGATCGTGCTCAATGAGTATGTGGCGCCATACACAGACCAGATGGCTGAATCACGCAAAAGCCTGTTGCAGTCCGGGAACAAGATATTCTCTTATAAAACCGGAGTCTGGAACAAAGAAGGCAACAACTATATGCACTTCAATAGCGTCCAGCCTGGGGGTCTGGTGCTCGGAATAGCGCTGTACGACTTTGATGATGAGCGCGTCCTGCAAAAAGCCGTGTTTGCCAAACAGGCTGTTTACGTCGAAGAAGAGGGGCACTGGCTATTAAAATCTGTGACCGAGACGCGTATCACCCGAGAAGCTACCAGCAATCACAGTTATGACGAAGTGCGCTGGGACAGCAAGTTGACACCGGCGCTGCTCGATATTCTTATTCTTGATCCTGACCAGCTATCGTCGATGGCGCTGTTGCGCTACGCGCGCTACCGCGACGAGCAGAACCTCAACTCGGATTACTATATGCTTGAATTCTGGCGCAAGGTCTTCCAGCCATTGTCCATCCTCAGTCTGGTTTTGGTAGCGATCTCTTTTGTGTTCGGGCCGCTGCGTGAAGTTACCATGGGCTATCGGGTATTTGCCGGCGTTATCGTAGGTGTTGTGTTCTGGACGATACAAGAGCTGCTGGGTCCCGCCAGCTTGGTGTACAATTTTTCGACCGTGCAGGCAGTTTTACTACCCATTCTGCTCAGTGGCCTGCTAGGTGCATTGCTGTTGCGGCGAGTGTAATCCAAATTGCGGATCAGTCTTCCCCGGAACTAGCGTACCGGCTTTGGCAGTTGTACGATTCGCGAGCTTGACAGACGGTCGTGCCAACTACATCTATCCTTGTCAACCAACACCCACAGGTAACCCAGCCCAAAGCACAGGGCAGAGAACCACGCAAAGAAAAAACGCAGGACCGCTTTGCCGTAGCTGATCCGCCCACCCTCGACATCATCAAGTCGTAGTCGCCAGACTTGCATTCCCAGTGTCTGGCCATTGTTGCGCCAGAACCAGGCAAAGAAAACCAGCATCACCAACAACAGGTAGAGCCTGAAAACAATGCCACTGGCAACAGGCTCAAGCTCGGTAATTACCTCGCCGGTGCTGACTGTCGCGCTAACTGTGCCTAGACCCAGCACTTGGGCACCATACTGGTAGAGCCCGGTTGCGGCAAAAAACAGGGCGAACACCAACAATGCATCGTAACTCATTGCCGCGAGCCGGCGCAGCAAGCCTGGGGCGGGCAGGGCCTGTTCCATAATCGGTTTCCTCGGAAAACCGGCATTCTAGCAGACTGCCAAGGCAGCGCTAAGGTTCATATTCAATGCCGATGAATCCCCGCCTGTATCGTTGCTGCCTTATCCTTAATGATGCACCAACACTCCCGTAAGTGCCCGCGTTATTCTGTTGTAAAAGACTATCGTCTGTTGCAGGTTTAGTGGCAAAATAATTTCGGGCGGGGCATGCCTGAGTCTCGCTTGGGCTTGTTCTGGCATGATCCGCATGCTCACTTCGTTGGCGGTAGCCTGTTTCGCTGACGAGCGCACCATCTCGGCACGATCTGCACCTCACTAACGCAACATCCGGGTTAGCGGATCTTTGGCCGCTCTTACGTTAGCCTGTGTCAGGCAGTTGCAGCGTGGCGGATGCTGAAGCGTTTGCCCGCGTGCTATGCTTGGCGCAGTAGGGTGGCTCCGTGCCTGTTTCAAAATCGGGGGTTGGGAATAGGGCCTGGTACAAGGGTAGAGGTAGTGTTATGCGCGTACTGCTTATCGAAGATGATCAAAGCGTTGCCGACTATATCGTAAAAAGCTTGCAAGAAAACAGCTTCGTGGTTGATCACGTGGCTGACGGTAAAGGCGGATTGGTTGCCGTTGTTGAAGGCGAATATGATGTCATGATCATTGATCGGATGTTGCCCCAGGTCGATGGGCTGAGTATTGTCAGGAGTATGCGTTCTGCGGACAACAATACACCGGTATTGGTGCTCAGTGCCCTTGGTGAAGTAGATGATCGGGTGATGGGTCTGAAGGCGGGCGGCGACGACTACCTGACCAAACCCTTTGCTGTTGATGAGCTTTTGGCGAGGCTGGAAGCGTTGCTGCGTCGCGGTGACAGTGGCGGCCCCCAAACCCGGCTTAAAGTCGCCGATCTTGAAATGGATCTGCTCTCTCATAAGGTCACCCGTGCTGGCGAAAAGATTATTCTGCAGCCACGGGAATTCCGGCTGTTGGAATACCTGATGAAGCACGCCGGGCAGGTGGTGACACGAACGATGCTGTTGGAGAATGTCTGGGACTATCATTTTGACCCACAGACCAATGTGATAGATGTACACATTAGCCGCCTGCGGCAAAAAATTGACAAGGGTTTCGAGAAGCCACTGCTGAACACGGTTCGAGGCTCCGGCTACATGCTCAATGAAGCTGAATAAGCTCCTTTCAAGCTCTACCTACCGCTTTAGCCTTATCTACATCACCGCCCTCAGCATGGCTGTGACGGTAGTGTTGGGCATTGTCTATGCGGTCTATTCATACCAGTTTACAAAGGAAGTACATACTGCAATCGAGGATGAGTTCAAGGCCTTGAAGTATAGCTATGAGCTCGGTGGAGTCGGTGTCGTGGATCAATTGCTGCAGCAGCGATCCGCACAGCAGAAGGCGTCGGTATTTTTTTATCTGGTGGTAGATGCCGATGGCCGCAAATTGGCGGGAAACCTTGCAGAGTGGCCCACACTGACTCGCTATCCCCTGGGTTGGCTTAGCTTCGACGAATACCTGCAAAAAGATCGTGATAGCGATGAACAGGTGCCCAGTAGCTATGTTGGTCGTTCGGCAACCCTGTCCGACGGTAGTCGTATTATGGTCGCTCGCAATTACGATGACGTGAGTAGTTACTACCGTTTGGTCGGAGGGATTCTGATTAACGGCATGATCGTAACGATCTGCCTTGGGGCAATTGGTGCTGTGTTGGTGAGTCGACTGTTTTTGGGTCGCATCGAAACCATTAATCGCAGTATCGATACGATTATGGCTGGTAATCTTAGTGAACGGATTAAAGTTCAACCGGGGAGTAACGAGTTCGAGTTGTTGGTGAAAAATCTCAACCTGATGCTGGATCGTATCGAGTCTTTGATGTCTGGCCTGAAGCAGGTGTCGGACAATATTGCCCATGATTTGCGCACGCCCCTGACGCGTCTGCGCAATCATCTCAGTGAGCTTGAAATTGGGAACTATGGCAGTTCTGACGATAAGGTGCAGAGCCTGATCGAAGAGGCCGATGGTATTCTCAACACCTTCAATGCCTTGCTCCGCATTGCGCGCATCGAATCGGACAGCAGCCGCAGTGGCTTTAGCCAATTGAATCTTAATGTCTTGTTACAGGATGTCGTCGAATTTTACGAGCCCCTCAGCACCGAGCACGAGCAAGGCCTGGAGTTGGCTATTAGCGGCAAGATTTCATTGTGGGGTGACCGTGACTTGTTTTTTCAGATGCTTGCAAATCTTGTGGATAATGCAATCAAGTACACCCCGGATGGTGGCCTCGTGCGGGTAAATGCTCGCATTGTTGCCGATGAGGTAGTAATACAGGTCGCCGACAATGGCCCGGGCATTCCGGAATCGGAGCGAGAGCGAGCATTCCAGCGTTTCTACCGACTGGAGGCAAGCCGCGGCCTGCTGCCAGGCAACGGACTTGGACTTAGCCTGGTGGGCGCCGTCGTTAAGTTACACAAGGGTAGTATTCGGCTGGAAAATAATAAACCGGGTTTGCGAGTGATGGTTTCCATTCCACTCCTTCGCGTGTGATTATTCCATTTTCGGGAGCGTTCTGGGCTAATCCGGTGGTTGTAGTTCGAAGTCGGCAGGCGGTACTGATTCAGCCGGCGGTACCGGCTTCTCGTGGGGCTTCAGTAACTCTCCTTGCGGTTCTACCTGCAGGTGACTGGTATTCGGTGGCTGTGAATTGACAATCTCTTTTGGCCGTGTCGCCGAGCCCAATGGCGCCAAACTCAGCTTGCCGCTTCTGACTGGTGCAAGCTTTGTCTCGGGTCGAGGGTTGGGCAAAAGATCCGCTCCCGGCTCGGCAATACTGAGCTCGGCAGTCGTGGGGATGGCGGCAGGGATCGCCAGGCTTGGGGGCTGCAAGGGCTTGTCACTATACGGGGCGAGCGCAATCGCGCTGGTGTCTATTTCTACTGCCGCTATAGTCGCTCGTTCTTCATTCTTGACCAGGTTTCCCTCCATCGGAGCCATGCTCAATTCGTCTTTGGCCGGGCTGGCCTTGAGGCTGCCCTGGGGCCTCTCAGGCAAGCCGCCTCGGCGCAGGTAGACAATAGCTCCAGCATTTTTTAGTACATCGCGATATTTTTCCGCCGCCTCCCGGTCGAGGCCTGACTTCAGGGTTTTCGGGCCACCGCCAAAGAGCTTTGCTATGCGTTCCTCGTTACTATTGAAAATGCGGATCAAGGCTGCCTTTACCCTCTCGATCTCCAGGTTGGGCATCACTTCGCCTTTAAAGACTATATCGTATTTATCCATGCGCTTTGCCTTTCTGCCCACTGTTTAGCAAGGGTATTGCCAACAGTATAGACGTGCTGTTGCTAAACACGCTAAAGATGCTTTTCGCGTGAACCTGGCGTCCCGGCTTTGGCAATAAATGTACTGTTCTGCTAGTCTGAGAAAGGCTAATCATTGAGACCTTGTTACGCCATCAAAACACCAACCGGGTCAATACTGGCGGTAATATTCGTGTGGTACACTGACTGTCGACTTTCCACCGCTGACCTGCTTTCTTTTTTAAAAATCTAACCTATCACGGGCCCTGTTCATGTTAAAAAATATCGGTGCCAACTGGATGTTAACACTGCTGGGTATGCTCTCAGCCTTCATCCTGATGCCGTATACGATTCGGGTTTTGGGCAGCGAAGAATATGGCTTGTGGATCCTGGTGGCATCTGCGAGCGGTTACCTTTCGTTGCTGGCGCTAGGCACGCCAATGGCCTCGGTGCGCTTTCTCTCTAAAAGCATCGCCGAGAAGGACTACAGGCAGGTAAACGAATTCGTCGGGGGCTTTGCGGGCCTCTACCTGATGCTGGGCCTGCTTTGCCTCGTGGTGGGGGCCATCATCTATGCCTTATTCCCGGTTTTGTTCAACATACCAGCGGAACATACCGAGTCAGCCCAACGTGCTTTAGTTATTGTAGTATTCAGTATTGCCGGGAGTTTTATTGGTCGCTTGCCGGGAGCGGTATTTGCAGCGCACCAGGATTTCGTAATTCGTAACCTCATCCTGGCAGTTGCGATAGTGCTGCGGCTGGTTTTGACCCTCGTGTTACTGGATATTGCACCGTCAATAATCACCGTCGCAATTATCCAGTTAATTCATATATTGTTCGAATTTCTGGTGTCGACTTATGTCATGCATCGCACCTATCCTGAAATCCACCTCAGCTTTAAAAAATTCGAATCCAGTACCCTCAAGGAAATATTCTCTTTCAGCATCTATGTGTTGATACTGAACCTTGGCATCCAACTGAGCTACCAAACCGATGCCCTGGTAATCGGTGCTTTCAGCGAGGTAAGCCAGATTACGTTCTACACTGTTGCCAACAGTATTACGATTTACTACATGGCGTTTATTATCGCTATTGAGATCGTGCTAATGCCTAACTCTACCAAGCTCCATACTGAAGGACGCATCGATGATTTGCGGGTATTGTTCCTGAAGTGGTCAAAGCTGTCACTGGCTTTGACTATGGCGGGATGCTTGTTTCTGCTAGTTTTCGGCGGGAAGTTTCTGGGTTGGTGGATTGGTCCCGAGTTTGAGGTTGAAAGTGGGCAGGTATTATTTGTGCTAGTTCTGCCTTTCTTTTTTCTTTTGCCGGCCCGTGGCGTATCAATGCCATTGCTGATGGGTATTGGCAACCCAAGGCAGCCCACCATGTTTTTCCTGGCTATGGCTGTAGCGAACATTATTATCAGTGTGATCTTGGTCAAGCCCCTGGGTATTGTCGGGATAGCCCTTGGAACTGCCATACCCAACGCTATTTTTGGCGTATACCTGATTTATAAAAGTTGTAAGCTATTGCAGGTCAGCGTTGTAGATTACCTGAAGTATGTCTATCTAAAGGCGTTAATAGCTGCCGTTCCGGTATTGCTTTTCCTGTTGTGGATACGACAAACGTTTCATCCTGAGAACATTTTGGAGCTTATCGTTACGGGAGTAAGTTCGGTGGTAGTGTTGGGATTATTGTGGTTCGCGCTGGTGTTACGGAACGACCCGTACATTGAGCTGGATCTAAAAGAGCTGTTGACCAAACGTTAGAGTACACGGCAGAAAAGAGTACGCCAATTATCAGGAATATTGTATCTTTTTTACTGCTATCCCTGGCAACAATAGCTGTGACACTTTTGGTGCTGGAATTGTTCGCAAGGGTGTACTTGCGCCACACCAAATGCAGAGTTTGTACCCGGTCGCTTAACAATATTCGAACCTGACCCGGAAATTTTGCCCACGATTGAACGCAAAGTACATGCTTTCAATAATTCGATTGGCGAGAGAGGTAGCGAACCACCGCTGGGTAAGAACTATTTTAAGGTGCTATGTTGCGGTGGAAGCTCAATGGAAAGCCTGCTTTTGGACCAGGATACTTCGCCAGGTGGAAGTCTGGAAATTAACCTGAGAAATGCGCCGGAATTTGCTGAAAGAAAAGTGCAGGTGGGCAATGTCGGTAAATCGCTCACCGATGCTGCTACCCTGAACGAGATGTTCCGAAAGATACTGCCACAATATGATCATATTGATGCGATCGTGATATTGCTGGGTGCAAGTGAGGTGGCGCGCTGGTTGGAGCTTGGCGCCCCTGAGGCAGGCATTATCGAAAAAAAGCCTGTTAATGCCATTTTCGCCGAGCATCCTGAAACAGCCTTTTCGTTTACCCTCAGCGGGCTGGCGTTGAGAAAGATTCTGGGGCGCAGGCGGGCACGCGAGCCGCAAACGATTAAAAACGCCGGGCGCAGGTACCTCGAGGCTAGAAAAATGCGCGCCAATGCCCTAAAAACAATAGAAGAGGTTCCTGAAACTACGGTATTTCTGCAGCAGTTTGCCAACGCATTTACCGAGACTCTGCAGCTGGCGAAGGCCAAAGCTCCTATCGTGGTAGTGGCACGCCAGCCCTGGTTTGACAAACAACAGTACTCAGAGCGTGAGCTGTCGCAGTTTTGGCACGGTAGCGTAGGTAATGCGTTCTATGTTGCGGTGACGGAGTTTTATACCCCCCATGTGATATCAGCGCTGATGCAAAAAATAGATGCGGAAGTTGAGCGTTTGAGTACTGAAATGGGTGTCCCAACGATTGATTGTAAGGCGCTGCTGCCACCATCGCTGGATTACTATTACGATCAAATTCACTTTACGGCAAAGGGCAGTCAGTTAATTGCTGAAAAAGTGAGTGCCGCAATCGTAGCTGAAACACAAGGAATTGCTAAGTCGAAGGCCTGAACCCGGACGCAACACTAACTCTTCTGTTTAGCGCTAGCCCTTATGCCGGTTTGTTTCCTGTGCTTACTGGTCTCCATCAAGGACTTTACGCTGGATCATATCCAGGTATTCGTCCATCTCCGCGTCATTTTTAAACACCGGGACATCTGGCAGTGCCCTGACAACATCAAACACCTTGCGAATTTGCGGTTGTACGCTGAGGATGCAGGTGCGACCCTTATTTGCCTTCACGGTCTTGTTAGCGACCAGTATGCTTCTCAGGCCTGCACTGCTGATGTATTCAAGGTCTGCCATGTCGAACACCAGGGTATCGGCATTTTCGAGTACTGACGCCAAAGCTGAGTCGAGTTGGGGTGCGGTCAGCGTGTCGAGCCGGCCGCTCAGCTGAACTTTTTGGACCCCAGCTTGTTGCTCGCTAATCTGGATATCGAGTGACATGATATTTTCCTCGCGTATCTGGTTTGTTGCGCCAATGCTACTTTTGTAGCATCATTTTAATGGTCGATCATTGCTGCAGCACAGTGTCAGGATATTGTATTTGCCTGATCTTTGATAGCGGATAGAGTCGGTCAATTGCCGTACTAATGGAATGCCCAGTCCGCCAATAGGCGCATCCTGCGCTGGCAGGCCCAGCAATGGTAAAGAACGCTGGGTTGGGTCGAAGGGTTTACCGTCATCCTGAAATCGAAATACAGTTTGGCATGGCTTATGGTAAATGCTGAAAATAATGGAATGCCGTTGCGAATCGTCGAAGCCGTGATTAATAATATTGGCCAGCACTTCCTCAAGCAGCAACAGTAGCGTTTGTCGCTTGGCATTATCCAGTTGATAGTGCTTGCAGTAGCGTTCAAGCAAAGCATTGGCCGGTAGCAGTGAAGCCATCTTGTTTTCAATCTTGATGGTCTCAAAGCATTTCATCGTATCGTATTGTTGCTGATGGTCATCAAGGTAATATCATCAAAGGCCTGGCCCTGCTGATAGTCTATTACGTGTTGCATTAATCGTTCAATCAAGGTGCCGCTGCCCCCTCTTTGCAATGCGGCGATTGCATGGCGTAAACCCTCCAGGCCCAATTGGGCCTGGTTGCTATCAACGGCCTCGTCAACTCCATCGGTATAGAAAAACAGCGCGTCACCAGGGCGCAGGACCAGCGAATGCTCTATATACGTAGCATCTTCCTGTAGACCAAGAGCAGGCCCGGTTTCCAATGCCACTGAATTGCAGTGTTCATTAAGCAACAGCGGTGCCGGGTGACCGGCGCTGGCGAGACTGCAAGCTCCACTGTTGGTATCGATGACGCCTGCAACAGCGGTCACAAACATGCAATTTTCGTTATTGAACGCCAATTGACAATTTAATCTGGCGAACAGCTCAGCGGGGCTGTGATAGTACCCAAGTAGCTCGCGGGTCTGGGCAGCACATTGGGCCATAAACAGTGCGGCCGGCACACCTTTGTCGGAGACGTCACCAATCAAGAAGAATAGTCGTTGCTGAGCCAGAATCTGGTAGAGATAAAGGTCGCCGCCTACTTGTCGCGCTGGTCGTGTTGCGGCTGCCAATTCAAACGCGCCGCATTGCAACTGGCTCTGGCCGCCATCCGGCAGCATCTGGGCCTGAATTCGGGCGGCGATAGCCAGTTCGGTTTGCATCCTCTCCCGGCGGCTAGTGGCCTCCGTCAGTTGGGTAATATGGTGTTGCAGTTCTGCCTGCATATTGCCAATGTTATCAGCCAGGATACCAACTTCGTCATTCAACTCGAATACTGGCAATGGTTTGTTGAGGTCGCCGCGGGCAATGTGCTCCGTATGTTTCGCCAGGGTGTTGATGGGTTGGCTCAGCATCCGCGATAAGGTGAGTATCAGCACTGTCAGCAATCCGCAGGCAATCGTGAATCCGGCCATTACCCTGTGGCTCAAGTTCAATACGCTGGACTCGAGTTCCTGCATCGGAATACGAGCGACAACAGACCAATCGGAGTTTTCCAGCGGTCCGTAGGACAGCCAGCACTGTTCTTGCGGCTGCTGAATACACGGCAGAATGACATGACCGCGTTCGTGCCTTTTGACTGATTCGAGAAGCGCCAGCCATTCCTCGCTGCTTTGCACCCAGCCTGGCAGTTGATCTGCGGCGGCCATGCGCAGTTGGGCATTCGGATGGGTAATAATCTGGCCTTCTGCGGAGATAATATATACATAGCCCTGGCCATCACCCAGCGGGCTCGCAGCGATAAGGTCGCTCAGGGTTTGCAGGCTGACGTCAGCAGTGATGACTCCAAGTAGCCGGGTAGTATGGGTTTCGTCGGTAGAAATAATCGGCGAGCTGTAAGTGACCATGGGGATATTTCCTGCGCCATGGTCGAAGTAGGGGGCAGACCAGAGCGATCGGCCTTGTATCATGACCTCTCGATACCAGTGCTGGCGCCGGTAATCGTAGGCTTCGCTGAGATCCATCAGTCCAAGCTGCGTGCCCTTGCGGTAGACATAGGGCGCATAGTTGTCTTTGCCGGGGAAAACCCCTGGCTCCAGCGCCAGCGCCATGCCAAAAATTTCGGGGTTGCCGCGCAATAGATCCTGCAGCAGCGTGTAGAGCTGGACCGCAGTGGTATCGGTATTGAGCAGGCCGCTACGGGCTGTGCGCACGCTATAGCTGGTATTGGTCAGCAGCGTCTCAATCTTTTGCACTACAATATCTACAGCCAGTTCGGCCTGATCCTGGGTTTGAAGTCGAATCAAGGCGGTGGCTTGTTGGTAGAGCAGAGCGGCAAAGCCGATAAATATTAGCAGGCAGACACCCAGAATCCAGAACAGTAGACGGTTGGCAATATGTTTGAAGCGAAAAAGTGGCATAGGGTAAGCGCCGGTTACGAGTCCATTGCATTTGATGATTGTTGCGGATCTTATCGCCTGGCGTGCCTATAATAGCTGTTAAGCGATAGCTAGGGACAGAACCCATGAACGTCGAGGTTTCCATTAAAGAAACGCTGCAACAGGCACTTGTACCAAGCTACCTGTCAGTCGTGAATGAGAGTCACATGCACAATGTGCCACCGGGCTCCGAGTCTCATTTCAAGGTGGTGCTGGTGAGTGATGAGTTTGATGGCAGGCGCAAGGTTGCTCGGCACCAAATGGTATACCAGCAGTTGGCTGGTTTTCTTGCCGGCGGCGTCCACGCTCTGGCACTGCACACTTATACACCGGCCGAATGGCAGGCTCGCAGTGAGCAGGCGCCAATATCACCCGATTGCATGGGCGGTTCCAGCAAAACCCCCTGATCATGTTACCGCGGCCCATTTCGGCAGTGGTTGGACGTCGAGCGCCAGAATGCAGCGTGCCAATAGCTAATGGTTCAACCGGAATTATCCAGTGCTTTTTTACATCGATAAAACGTGATGCTAGCAAGCTGCTAGCGCTCTAACGAGGTTTTTATGTCTGAATCGAGCGATCATCGAAATAGTGAACAGGATTGTCGGGCGGTACTGCCCGTGATCCTTTCCGGTGGCAGTGGAACACGTCTTTGGCCGAGGTCGCGCAAACATTATCCGAAGCAATTGCTGAAACTTTCGGGATCACTTTCGATGCTGCAGGAAACCCTGCGTCGGGTTGATCATCTGGCAGCACCAATGGTTGTGTGCAATGAGGGACAACGCTTTCTCGTGGCCGAGCAGCTCCATGAACTCAACTGCCAAGCAGAAGCTATTATGCTCGAACCCGTCGCGCGCAATACTGCACCGGCAATTGCGATGGCAGCGCTGAGAGCGCTGCAAAAACATAACGACCCGATATTGGTGGTGCTACCGGCAGACCACATGATTAGTGACCAAGAGAAGTTTCAAGAGTCGCTGCAGCGCGCCGTAGCGCGTGCCGCAGATGACTTTCTGGTCGTGTTTGGTGTGAAACCAGACAAGCCCGAGACCGGCTATGGCTACATTCAGGCCAGGGCTCACGATGAGAACGGTTGCGCTGTAAGCCGGTTTGTTGAAAAGCCTGACGCATCGACGGCTGCTGAATATCTCGCCAGTGGTGACTATTTCTGGAGCAGTGGCATGTTTGTCTTCAAGGCGGCGGTTTTGATTGAGGAATTGACCCGATTTGAACCGGATATGGTTGCCTGCTGCCGGGGGGCGCTGGAGCATTCCAGTGAGGATCTGGACTTTATCCGCATGGACGAGGCTTCGCTGGAAGCCTGTGTTTCCAAGTCTATCGATTATGCACTGATGGAGCGAACGCAGCGGGCGTGGATGGTTCCACTGGCATCCTCATGGAGTGACCTTGGCAGCTGGTCATCCCTGTGGGAGGTGATGGAGAAAGACCCCCAGGGTAACGTCAAATTGGGCGATGTAATCGCCGAGGAATGTAATGGTTGCTTGTTTCACGCTGAAGATCACTTGATTGCGGCCATCGGCGTGGACAATCTGGTGGTGGTAGATACCCGCGACGCATTGTTGATCTCAACCCGGGATAGGGTGCAGGATGTCAAAAAGTTGGTGGCATTGCTGGATGAGCAGGGCCGCGAAGAACATCTGTCGCACCGCGAGGTCCATCGCCCCTGGGGGAGTTACGATACCGTCGACCAGGGAGAGCGCTACCAGGTCAAGCGCATCGTTGTTAAGCCGGGCCAGTCGTTGTCGCTGCAGATGCACCATCATCGTGCCGAGCATTGGGTCGTGGTGCAGGGAACTGCCGAGGTGCAAGTGGGTGAGCAGTGGCAGGTGGTAGCTGAAAACCAGAGCGTCTATATCCCGCTGGGAGAAAAGCACCGCTTGCGCAATCCTGGCAAGCTTGACCTGAACCTGATTGAAGTGCAAAGCGGCAGCTATCTGGGTGAAGACGATATTGTGCGTTTTGAGGACAGTTACGGCCGCAGCTAAGCCTGGTCCCGGATTGCACTCAGCGAGAGCTGTCCCGCAGTGGTACCACATGCGCGGTATAGGGCCTCGACGGAGTGCCATCACCCTGCGCTTCTATTAGAGCCCGCAGGGTGGCCTCAATTTTTTCCTTATCGAGTTGCTCAACCGCCGTCTTTAAAGATTCAAGCTTGGGACGAAGCCAGGTCCACTTGACTGAGGTTTCTTCAGATCGAAGGATCTTTGGATGGCGGGTAGCTGTCGCGTTGCCGGTAATAAAGAGTTCCTCGTGCAGTTTCTCTCCCGGGCGCAAGCCAACATATTTGATTTCGATCACCCCCTCAGGGTTATCGCTGTCTTTAACGGTGTAGCCAGCCAGTTGGATCATACTTTTGGCGAGGTTGTTAATCTTGATAGGCGCGCCCATGTCGAGCACAAAAGTGTCTCCGCCTTCACCCAGCGCGCCGGCCTGTATCACCAACCCGGCGGCCTCGGGAATCGACATCAAAAAGCGGGTTACCTCCGGGTGGGTCACGGTAACGGGTCCGCCCTGGGAAATTTGCTGGCGGAACAAGGGCACTACG
>CAVROQ010000051.1:0-166601 GCA_963722805.1 uncultured Gammaproteobacteria bacterium | reverse complement strand
TCGACGTTCACCCGCGCCGTTCACGCACTCGTCGGAGTTGCTGACGCTACATCGGTGCTGCGCCATAATGCTCTTGAAAAGCTGCCGCATCGAGCTTTGGATCAATGCCATACAACCCGCACAGCGCGCGGCGAAACTGCTCTGCTCTAATGGGCAAGCCCCGCTCGCAGTAGGCTAGCACCTGAGCGTGGATGGCATCGGCAAAGCGTCCCTGGTCAAGCTCAGGCGCGCCCAGGTTATCGACGCTGGGGCGAAACCTAAGGCCGCAGGCGACAGTAAATAAACACTCCAGCGCTTGCGGCCGGACTTCTACCCGCTCAAATTGCGCTTGTTCGGCGGCATCTCTACCATCGGGGACATACCAGTAGCCATAATCCCGCTGTTGGCGACGCAGTGGTCCGGCGATGCACCAATGAGCGACTTCATGCAGCGCACTGGCAAAGTAATCGTCGCGAAAAATAACCCGGTGCTGATTACTGTGCGCATCCGCTGGCAGGTAGATGGGTTCGTCACCACCGCCACGCAGGCGGGTGTTGTAGTCGTGCAAAAACAGTCGATCAAATACCCGCTGTAAATCCTCTGCGTGATACCGCCCCACCGGCGCTGCGCCTGGTAAGCTCATCCGCAACCGCTATTGCTTGCGGATAGTAAAATAAAACACATCAGCTTCGACCGATTGCTCGAGCAGTTCATGACCGAGAAACGCGCAGAATTTGGGAATATCCCGCTGGGTAGATGGATCGGTTGCCACTACAGCCAGAATGCCGCCGCTGGCAAGCTCTCGTATTTGCTTGTGCAGCATCATTACCGGCTCCGGACAATATAGCCCGGTAGCGTCAAGGGTCGCATCGGGAGAGTAAGACATGGAATCAAGAACCCTGCATTGACTGTCTGTAAACATCGATCGAACAGCATTTTACGGCAGCTCTCGCCATTAAGGTACCACTTCGGTGACAGACCTGAATTGACCAGACCTGCCACGCATTCAATGCGACTGAACCGGGACTTTCGCAAATTGACCTTTCCGCGCCCTGGCAGCCATCACCAGAGGCTACGCTGAGGTAGTACCTAATTGATCGGAGGTGCACTAAGTTGGTACTGGTACTGCTCGCGGGTAAGCATACTGGTGCTATCGGTAGCCGGATCGAACACAATCACGATGTCGCCGCTGCACAACTGCCGCCGGATAGAACTGGCCTTACTTTCAAGGCTGAGTTCGACCTCACCGTAGTCAGTGCCGTCTCGCGTGACAAAATCCTCGATCAGGCCACTGAGCGCCGCGTCTGACAGTTGGTCTACTGGAATCACTAACATTTTGCACGCCCCCGCGCATGCGGAAAATTCACCAATGACACGGCGTATACCGATACGTTAGTGTACCACCGGTTGTTCAGGAAGAACGACTGGCGCTATTGCCTCAATCAGATAATCAAGGATGATGACTATGAAATTCAATTCCCTCGTCGCCAGAATTACCCTGGCATTTGCACTTCCCGCCAGCGGGGTCCTCGGTGCAGCGCAGCTCAATCCGGGCGACCTCGTTGTCAGTGAACTACTGGCCAATCCAGCAGCAGTATCAGACACCGTAGGCGAATGGCTGGAGCTATACAATGCGACAGCTACAAGCCTCGACATCAACGGCCTGGTATTGCGTGACAACGGCTCGAACTCACACACAATAGCTGCACCGACTGCGCTGCTCATAGACCCCGGGGCCTACCTGGTTTTGGGGCGCAATGGCGACAGCGCCGCTAACGGTGGCTACATCCCCGACTATGTCTACCAGGATTTTACCCTGTCCAATGGCAGCGACAGCATCGTCCTGGAATGGAACCAGCAGACTATTTTTGAACTCAGTTACACATCCACCGACGGCTTTGGCGAGTCGGGTGTGAGCATGCAGCTTAATTCTCTCGAGGAGATGATTACAGCCAGCAGCTACTCGCCCGGCCGAACCACTGGCGCTGTTTGGCGCTGGCGACAGGGGTACCCCCGGGTTCGGATCACTGGGTTCTAACACCACAGATGAGGTGAGCGAGGTGCCGCTTCCAGCCGCCGGCTGGCTGTTTGTATCCAGTCTCGGCCTGGTCGCAGGTATCAAACGGCGCAGTCGAACAGATACCTAGTTTGCTGCACCGAAGAAGGGCCAGCAGCGCTACATTGTTGCTGACCCGCCCCGGCACAGGCAGTTGACTACATCGGGCGGCGAAATTTCAAGGTCATGCGATCGCTTTCGCCAATTTCCAGATAGCTTGATCGGTCCTGATCACCGCCGCGCAGGGACGGAGGTAAGCTCCATACCCCATTGGGGTGATCGGCACTATCCAGCGGGTTTGCATTAATTTCGCTTTCTCCGGCCAACTCGAAACCCGCCGCCTCAGCCAATTCAATAACTCGCGCCTCGGTCACATAGCCGGAGCTGATCATGACTTCCTCAGAAGTACCGGCAGGCGCGCGGTGCTCCACTACCCCCAATATTCCCCCCGGCTTTAGAGCGCTGAACATTGCTGCAAACACCGCATCAGCTTGCCCGCCTTTCATCCAGTTGTGTACGTTGCGAAAAGTGAGCACCCGATCAGCTGTCTCAGCCGGCGCGATGGCTGTCGCCTCGGGTGGCTCAAGGATGGTGATCTGCACACGATCATAAACCTGCGGTTGCGCTGCCAACTTTTCATCGAAGGCAGCGCGAGAGTCTCGAAAATATGCGCGGGACGATTGGTCGCTCCAGTGCGCGCAATAAAGTTGGCCGTCCTCTCGCAGCAGAGGCGCCAGAATCTCGGTATACCAACCGTTGCGACCCGGCCATATCTCAACCACGGTTTGCTGGGGAGTTACTTCGAAAAAGGCCAGGGTTTCGACGGGGTTACGGTACTGGTCACGATTCGAATTTCCCTCGGCCCGGCCCTCTGAAGCCAGAATTGTTGCCAGCTGAGATTGCGTAGCAGACTCGCCGGCTTGCACTGAAACTACCATCGCTGCCAGCAGGCCAGACAAAATCCAGCGGTAGTGACTCAATTTACGCATATTTGTTCCCCTGAAATCGATTCCCTGTAAAGCCCATCCCCAGGCTGTCCCACGCTGCCGTTACAGTCTGCACCCGGGGACACTATATCGAACGACCAGCGCAGCAGGCAAATGCCAACGGCCGGCCCCGTGAAGCCGTCATCCAACGGCGAACAGCTGCAAAGGTATTTACACAATGGAAAACATACGTGGACTCTGTGGCCATGGCTCACGGCCTGACCAGGTAGGACTACGAAAAAACGCGCTATTTACTCTTCGTCAACCTGGGCAGCCATTGCCGCCAGACCGATATGGCGCACATCCTTACCCTTGACCAGATAGATAACGTGCTCCGCAATATTACGCGCATGATCACCCACTCGCTCGAGTGAGCGCAGGACCCAGATCACATTCAGTGAACCACCGATTTGCTGCGGGTCTTCTGTCATATGCGCGATCATGCCACCCAGTGCGGCCTTGTATTCCCGGTCCACGGATCGATCTTCCCGCGCCACAAGTAGCGCCCGCTGAGCATCAAGGCGGGCAAAGGCATCCAACGCACTGTGCAGCATCTCGCCAACATGCTTACCAATGTGATGGATCTCGCCATAGCCCTTGACACCCGTGGCGCTCTCGCTCAACGCTACGGCCTGCTTGGCTATTTTGCAGGCTTCATCGCCAATCCGCTCGAGGTCGGTGGTCACTTTACTGATCGCAATCACCAGCCTGAGGTCTCCCGCCGCTGGCTGACGCCTGGCGAGAATTCGAGCGCACTCCTCATCGATGGACACCTCCATAAAATTGACACTTTTATCGGCGTCACGAACCTTCTGGGCGCTGCCAGTGTCGCCTTCTAACAGTGCTTCAACGGCGAGAGAAATCTGCCTTTCAACCACCCCTCCCATTTCCAGAAGTTGGGTTTTGACTTTATGCAGCTCGCGATTGAACTGTTGGGAGATATGCCTGTCGCTATCCATTGACTGAACCTGCCTTGTCAGCCATAGCGGCCGGTAATGTAAGCTTCCGTTTGTTTATTAGCGGGGTTGGTAAATATGGTATCGGTAGCGTCATACTCTACCAAATGCCCCGCATTGATAAATGCAGTATAGTCCGACACCCGTGCAGCCTGCTGCATGTTGTGGGTCACGATGAGAATCGTATAACGTGATTTGAGATCATAAATCAGTTCCTCAATCTTTAAGGTCGAGAGTGGGTCCAGTGCCGAGGCAGGTTCATCAAGCAATATAACTTCCGGCTCTACGGCGATAGTGCGAGCAATAACCAATCTCTGCTGCTGGCCACCGGACAGCGACATTGCGTTGTCCGCCAACCGATCTTTGACTTCATCCCACAGTGCCGCTGAACGCAATGATTGCTCGACCACTTCATCGAGAACACGGCGGTTTTTTATACCCTGCACTCTTAAACCGAAAGCAATATTGTCGTAAACCGATTTAGGGAACGGGTTAGGCTTCTGGAATACCATGCCCACACGCCGGCGCAGTTGCGCAACATCAATGTCCATATCGTAAATGTTACGATGCTCAAGTAATATGCGACCTTCGGTGCGACAGCCGTCAAACAGTTCATTCATGCGATTAAAACATCGCAACAGCGTCGACTTGCCGCAACCGCTCGGACCTATAAATGCGGTGACCTGGCGTTTCGGGAAAGCAATATTGATATCAAACAAAGTCTGCACCCCCCCGGAGTAGAATAGATTGAGTTTCTCGACTTCAAGATAAGGCGCAGGTGCCGCTTGCTCAGGTCGCGAAGCAGCCTTAAAGCGCGCCAACTCAACGACTTCGGATGGAGCTACTTTTCTAAGTTTTTGGTCAGACATTGTTCAGCCTTGTTAGCCAGGTACTACACCATTTTTCCGCAAGCTCCATGTTTCGGTACAACCGATTGCAATTCAGGACGCTGCTAGATATCTGTAGCCTTGTATCGCTCGCGCAGGCGATTGCGAATACGAATTGCAGCGAGGTTCAATATAACGATCACCGCCACCAGTAATAATGCTGTTGCGTAAACCAAAGGTCGAGCTGCTTCGACGTTAGGGCTCTGAAAACCAACATCATAAATATGAAAACCGAGGTGCATAAATTGCCTTTCCAGGTGAAGAAACGGAAAATTGCCATCAACAGGCAGCGATGGCGCCAGCTTGACGACCCCGACCAACATCAGCGGCGCCACTTCCCCTGCGGCGCGGGCGACGGCCAGTATGATACCGGTTATCAGTGCCGGGCTGGCTGCCGGTAGTACCACCCAAAACACCGTCTGCAGCCGGGTCGCGCCCAGCGCGAAACTTGCCTCGCGCAGTGATCGGGGCAAGCGCGCCAGTCCTTCCTCGGTGCTGACAATCACTACCGGCAAGGTCAACAGCGCAAGCGTGAGCGACGCCCAGAAAAGACCCGGGGCACCGAAAGTTGGAGACGGCAAGGCCTCACTATAGAACACGCTATCGATACTGCCGCCCAGGGTATAGACGAAAAAGCCAAGCCCAAATAATCCGTACACAATCGAGGGCACCCCGGCAAGATTATTTACCGCAATGCGAATTGTTCGCGTCAGCAAACCCTGGCGGGCATACTCACGCAAGTAGACCGCGGCCAAAATCCCCATGGGCGTCACCAGCACCGTCATTAACAGCACCATTAAAACCGTACCAAAAATGGCAGGAAAAACCCCGCCCTCGGTATTGGCCTCGCGCGGCCGCGTCGACAGAAACTCCCAAAGACGCTCACCGAAAATCTGTAGCTTGCCCCATAGGCCCAAGGCATTGGGTTGATAGGCCCTGACAACCTTTTCTACCGGAAGCATGACTCTTTCACCATTGGCCAACAGCACCTCGTAGTGATCCCGGCCAACGTCGCGATACAATTGCTCGAGCTTCAGCTGCAATGCTTCGTAGACGCGATTGAGCTGGCTGCGCTGTATTGCCAGCTCTCGCTCCATGCCGAGTCTCTCGCTGTCAGTCAAATCGGCCTCTGCCAATGCCAACTGCTGCCGCCGAAGTTGCTCCAGGCGGAAGTTGACGTCGCCGATATCGTCGAGTTGCAGGGCCTCGATACGCGTGTTGATAGATCCAGCCCGCTGGATACTCTGCTGAAATGCCTGCCATAGCTGGTTCGCCGAAACGTGGGTACCCTGCCGGGGATTTGCTTGCAGCGATAAATGGCCCTGCGCGGTAGTCATTCCCAGCAAGTCACCGTAGAGATTTCCCCATTCGCGCCGTTCGACCAGCATCAGCGTCGAGGGATACCGCAGATCCTGAAGCCAGGGCAACAGAAACCAACGAAAATCAGCGCCGCTTTCGTCACGGTTTCCTACCTGCAGTAGAAACCGCTCTAGCTGCGGTGCCGAACCTGCAAGCTTGAAGCCAGCATTGGTGAGTTGTTCCCGGGTTACCGTTTCACGCATCCTTACCTGGCCTATAACAGGCTCAACGATCTCGCCCGGAACGGCATATTCTGCTGCCAGAACCGGCGCAGGCCAAAAGTGGGCACTACCCCTAACCAGCAACAGTAAAACCACTCCCACCACGGCAACAATACAGACAGCAACGGCGGTAGCATTGATCCAGACAAACAAGTCGCCGCCTCGCCACCAATCCTTCCAGATCCTGTCCCCGGTATCGTTCATATTCTGCTGTACTTCACACGCAAGCGATAACGTATTAGCTCGGCAATCGTATTGAACACAAAGGTCATGGCAAACAGCACGAAACCGGCCAGGAACAGCACCCGATAATGGCTACTGTCAACTTCAGCCTCGGGTATTTCCATCGCAATGGTTGCCGCCAGTGTGCGCATTCCTTCAAAAATATTAACGTCCATAATCGGCGTGTTTCCGGTCGCCATGAGCACGATCATCGTCTCGCCAATGGCACGCCCGAAACCGATGATCAAAGCAGAAAAAATAGCGGGACTCGCCATCGGGAGAACGACTTCAGATAAGGTCTGCCAGGGCTTGGCACCCAGCGCCAGCGCGCCCAGGGTAAGAGGTCTGGGGACCGAGAAAATCGCATCTTCAGCAATGGAGAATATCGTCGGGATGATCGCAAAGCCCATGGCTATGCCCACGACCAAAGCATTTCGCTGATCAAAGCGAGTCCCCAGATCCTGGGTCAACCACGCCACAAAATCACCCCCGAACAGGCTTTGCTCCAACAGTGGTGATGCTGCAAAGCACAACCATCCAGCAACCACGATCACCGGAATCATAAACGCGGCCTGCCAACCCTGGGGAATCCGGGTACTTATCGACAGGGGCAGCAGATGCCAGCTTACAGCGACCAGCAGGATGACTATTGGCAATGCCAGCAATAGCAGGAAAACCCCTATCATATGACTTTCCAGAACAGGGGCCAGCCATAACCCTGCCAGAAAACCCAGGATGACCGTCGGCAGGGCTTCCATCAATTCAATCAGCGGTTTAACCTTTGCGCGCATCGCCGGCGCCATAAAATAGGCAGTAAATATTGCGCCACCCAGCGCCAGGGGAGTCGCAATAAGCATCGCGTAGAACGCGGCCTTGAGGGTGCCAAACACCAGTGGCACCAGGCTGAGTTTAGGTTCAAAGTTGGTGCTGGCAGAGGACGACTGCCAGACATACTCAGGCTCGGGATAACCCTCATACCAAACCTTGCCCCAGAGCGCACTCCAGGATGCCTCCGGGTATTGATTATTAATTGTCCAGAGCGTCAGGCGACCGTCAGTGGTTTCCAACAGCATTGCATCCGCCCGGGGCGACAAGGCCATCTGGACAACCGCTTTATCGCTTAGATGCTGATGCAATAACTGCCGCTCGGCGGTGGTGTTGAACAGACTCACGGCGCCGGTGTCGTCGATGGTTGCAAACCCCTTGCGCCCCGGTTCTGCGGCAAACTGCAGCAGCGGCGCGCTGCCCGGTGTAAACTGTCTGACCCTGGTCAGCTGCAGGGTATTCGCATCGGGAGGCAAATCCCGCAGCATAAACCATTGCGTGGCAACGCCGTCGTCACCGAGACTGATCAGGGATTGGCCACCGAGCATCCAGCCTATGTCCCGCACTCCCCCGATGGCTGGTTGCACCGACACGGCACTGGCTTTTTGACCCGGATAAAGTGCAGCTGCATGCAAGCCACCCTGCCTGTCCAATACCGCCAACCAGCGTTTGTCGCTGGATAGCAACAGTCGCTTTGCCGCTGGCATTGACGGCAGCATGGGTGGCAGCACCTGCAATACCGGCCTGTCTTCAACCGATGGTGGCTTGTCCAATACAGCGGCGCTGAAAGCGCCGGACGTTTGGGCCACTAACAGCAGGCCACCCTGGTCTTCGCGCACCGCTAGCGCCCGCAACTCGGCTCCGGCTAACAGCTCGAACGTGTTGCGACCATAGGGATACTCGATTAGGGGAGTTGTTGTGCGTTGCTGACCCACATAGCTCAGCTCATAGTCCCGCCGCAGCAGCAGGACCGACCCATTATTCAAACCCAGCGCTAGCAGGCTATCGGCATCGGTATCGACAGCCACACTGCTGATGTAAGCGCCCGCTGGCAGCGGCAATTGAAAGATATGCTCCACAGAGCCATCGACGAGGGAAAAGAAAATCGCCTCACCTGTGCGCGTCAGGCGAAAGCCGGATTGCAGGTGCTCGTCGCTGGACAAATATATTGATGCGCCGGAATCGGCCTGCGGTAGCGCAAACTCCGTCGTTAGGCCTATGCTGGCCGCCTGGAACATCGGTACAACCTTGTAAACCAGGTAAAATGCTATCAGCAGCACTGCAGCAATAACGCTAACTCCACCCAGGGTAATCAGCCACTCCAACACCCGATCAAGCAGCCTGCTCTGCAGCCGAGTACCTGCTGTTGCATGATTGCCAAGCGGTGAAGAGCGGTCGCTTGCGGGGCTGTGAGGTGGTGTCAGGCTCATGCCACACACTCTATGGCGAGAATATGACAGTCCCGTGACATCTATTCAATAAACTCAATGTTAACAACAACTTGCATCAGTACTGCCGCTCGTCTAGCCAAGCCCCTCAGAATTCTACAGCACTAAGGGGCAGTGAAAACCCTAAACATTTCGACCGCCTTATCGAAACATAAACCTTGCGCCGAAATCGAAGTTCCTTTGGCTTAACGATATCCGTATCTCTCCGGGGGCTAGTGTCAAAAATAGTGGGGGAAAAGCAAACGCCAGGCTGTTAGCTTGTTGTCTTTCTAGAACAGGCAGGACGCCTTAGGCAAGCAGCTTCCTAGAGCCCCAATGCCAACTTCTGCTTTTGTGCCAAAGCCGCAGGCACCGATATATAGCCATCCTTAAGCACCACTTTTTGTCCCTGGCGCGACAATACGAAGCGAATAAATTCACGCTCGACCACAGGCAGGGGGGCATCAGGCGGCTTATTGACGTAAATGTACAGATAGCGGGACAAGGGATACACCCCCGCTACCGCGTTCTCCGCACTGGCCTGATAAAATTTGCCATTATCGCCAAGTGGCACCGAGCGAACACTGGCAGTACGATATCCCATACCGGAATATCCAATCGCATTGATGGTCGTTCCCACTGACTGTACCACTGACGCGGAGCCAGGCTGCTCGTTAACCGTGTTTTGAAAGTCCCCGCCGCACAATGCCCTGGATTTAAAGTAGCCATAGGTTCCGGATACCGAGTTGCGTCCAAACATCTGGATATCACGGCGCTGCCATGGCCCCGGCAAACCCAGTTGCCCCCAGTTTTCGATTACCGTGCCAGCCCCGCCGCTGCAAATGCGGTTGCCGGAGAAAATGGCATCGAGTTGCTTGAGAGAAAGCCCTGCAATGGGGTTGTCCTTGTGTACATACACTGCCAATGCGTCGATAGCGACCAGGATCGCAGTGGCGGGATAACCGTGGCGCTGCTCAAATGCCTGGCGCTCATTGACCTTCATCGCACGGCTCATGGGGCCAATATTAGCAGTGCCCTCGGCGAGTGCCGGAGGCGCTGTTGACGAACCTGAGGCCTTAACCTGAATAGTCACCGCGGGATAGTAGCGCGTAAACTGTTCGGCCCATAAGCTCATCAGATTGGCCAGGGAGTCGGAGCCAGTGCTTGAAATGCTGCCGGAAACGCCGCGAATCCTGGTGTATTGGGTCAGATCAGGATCAACTTTTGTGCCAGCACAGACCCGGGTTGCGCCCACGACCAACAGCACTGCGCATAGCACTGCAAGCCCTTGTTTGAGGCATTCCCTGCCAAGCCACCAACTGGCTTTAGTCCTTAGCATATCTACCCTCCGGCGCCCAACAGTAGCCAGCACAGGATAAGCATGGATTGTTACAAGCACATGACCACAATATATTTATGGTTAAAAGGTTTCGCACTGCCTTAGCAGCTCTTAGCGCTGCAAACAGTAAAGGATTAGCCGGCAAAACGGCTAGGTCTCAACGCCAGCATTGCGAACAATACGGTGTGCAGGGAAAACACAGCGAAACACACTGCCGCGCCCCAGTGTACTTTCAATTTCAAGCCGCGCACCATGACGTTTGAGCGCGTGCTTGACGATAGCCAGTCCCAGGCCAGTGCCGCCGGAGGCCGCACTGCGGCCCTTGTCTACCCGATAGAAACGTTCAGTCAGCCGCGGAATGTCGGTATCCCCGACGCCGAGCCCGCTGTCCTCCACCTCGAATATTGCACTTTCGTTTTCTACCCGCCAGCGGATCCAAATATCGCTGCCTGCGGGGCTGTATTTGCAGGCATTATCAACCAGGTTACCAAAGGCACTATGCATCGCCTTTTGCTCGCCTTGCAGTTGGATTACCGAATCCAGTTGTAATTTAAAATTCCGCCCCAGGCCGATACCGCAACTGGCATCATCCACCAGCATGGTCGCCAGTGCGCTGACATCAATGGGCCCGGCGGGCTGGGTGTCGGGCTCGGATTCCAGTCGTGACAGCAAGGTGATATCGTCGATCAAGGATTGCATGCGCTGACTCTGGCCCTGCATTTGACCTAATGCGCGCTCCAGCACAGCTGCCGGTATTTCACCGCCCATAGCGTCCAGGGTCTCAATGTAGCCGGTGATGACAGTCAGCGGTGTGCGCAACTCATGTGAAACATTCGCAATAAAGTCCACCCGCATTTGTTCCAGCCGGTGCATTTTGGTGACATCGCGGATAAACACCAGGCGGTTGCCAGCACCAAATAGTGTTACCTCAATCCGCAACAGTTGCCGACCGTCACCTGGCGCTGCCATTTCCAGCCCGGATGAAAAATTTCCACGTTGGAAATAGCGCACGAAACCCGGGTCGCGCAACAAATTAACCAGCAAGTTGCCTTTATCTTTGTGGCTGCGCACGCCAACCAGGCGCTCAGTGGCTTCATTACACCAGACGATCACCCCGTCGGCATCCACCATAATGACCCCATCAGACAGCGATGCCACGCCCTCTGAGACATAATTCGCAGCGGCCAGCAATTGTTCATGTTCCGCGTGATGGGATTTCTGCAAATGGTACAGCTTGTCCAGCACCGAGGCCCAGAGCCCGCGACTCTCCGGGGGATCCAGACGAGTGTCACCCGCCAGCCAGCTTGCCAACAAGTCCACCTGAAACACCTGCCAACAACTGTACAGCAGCGTCACCAGCGCCAGACCTAGCCATGGCCAGCCCACCAGCCATCCGAGAAAGGCGCCCAGGCCCGCCAGCGCAAATACCTTGAACAGCTCTCTACCGAGCTCTCGATTAGGCATCGCAAGCCAACTTAAGCCGCCGAGAAACGGTAGCCGGAGCCCCGCACGGTTTGGATAAATTCGCTGCAATCGGCGCCGCTGGCAGTTACTTGCAAAACCTTGCGCAGGCGTCGAATGTGCACATCAATCGTCCTTTCCTCGATATAGACATTGCCCCCCCAGACCTGGTCCAACAATTGGCTGCGGTTATATACACGCTCTGGATGGACCATAAAAAAATGCAATAGACGGAACTCAGTCGGGCCAATCTCCAGCTGTTCACCGCCAACAAAAACTCGATGGCTGACAGGATCGAGGGTTAGCTCACCAAAGCTGAGAGCTTCATCTTTCTGCCCATAGTCGGTGCGCCGCAACAGAGCATTGATCCTCGCGATCAACTCCCTGGGTGAAAACGGTTTGGTGACGTAATCATCGGCACCGACATCCAGCCCATGCACCTTGTTGTCTTCTTCGGTTCGTGCGGTCAGTAAAACGAGGGGCAGGTTGGCCGTCGCCTGGTCACGCTTAAGACGGCGAATCAGCTCGATACCACTGGTACCTGGCATCATCCAATCAATGAGTGCAAGGTCCGGCTTTTCATCGACAATAGCGCTATGTGCCTGCACCGCGTCCGCAGCTTCCAGGCAGGCAAAACCCTTGCTTTCAAGCGCCATGCGCAGCATCTCCCTGATGGGAGCTTCGTCGTCAACAATCAGGATCGTAGCGGAATTTTCTGTCATATTCGGGTTTCTTTATCATTCCTGGTTAGCGCATCAATAAACCGCTTTTATTACAGCACAATGACACCAGCGCCGAGACATCCTGCATCAGACGCAAGACACCGGCCGCCACTACGGCGGCTAGTCAAATACAATAGTCTTGTTGCCATGCAACATGACCCGATCTTCCAGGTGCGCGCGCAAAGCCCTTGCCAGCACCCGCTGCTCAGCATCTTTGCCTAACCTGACCATATCGGCAACACTCTGGCGATGACTCACCCGCACCACATCCTGATCGATAATCGGCCCCTGGTCGAGCTCAGCGGTCACATAGTGGCAGGTGGCGCCAATCAGCTTGACCCCCCGCTGGTACGCTTGCTGGTATGGGTTTGCGCCAACGAATGAGGGTAGGAAACTATGGTGGATATTGAGCATCGCGGCAGCGTAGCGTTGGCAAAGATGCTCCGGGATAATTTGCATATAACGCGCCAGCACTACCACATCACCACGATAGCGCTGTATCAGCCGGTCCATTTCGGTGTGTGCGAGCGCCTTGTTGCCGGGGTCGACAGGTACATGATGAAAGGGGATGTCGTGCCACGCCACCATACTGCGCAGCTTGTTGTGGTTGGATATCACGCAAGGTATGTCACAATCCAGCTCGCCGCTGTGCCAGCGATGCAGAATATCGGCGAGACAGTGAGACGCGCTACTGGCCAGAACGACCACCCGCTGCCGCTCACGCGAGTCGCGCAGATGCCATGTCATATTGTACTGCTGCGCTAATTCGCTGAAACCCTGGCGAAACTCTTCGGCGGTACTTGATAGTGACTCCGCGAGAATCTCGTTACGCATAAAGAACCATCGAGCCTCGCGGTCTGAATGGTAGTTTGCCTCTACCAGCCAACCGCCGTGTTGCGCAATAAACTGGCTGACGGAAGCTACTATCCCGACCCGGTCCGGGCAAGAAATAACCAGCCGATAAGTGTGATCCATACTGTATCCCCAAGCCTTATGATATTATTCACGGCATGTTCGTAACATGCTCGTAATCGCGGCGACAGGATGAAGCAGGCCTTTATGATAGTCCACCGCCAGCACCACCTGCATACCCCGTTAAAAAGACTGCACCAGCCCACGCTTGATGGAACCAGCCAAACACCATGGGTAGAATTGCATCAATAATCAGGCACAGCCTGGCTGCGGCCTGGTTCCGCTGCTGGATTGTCGTGCTGGTTTGCATTCTTGCCAGTTGCAATGATACCCGGTCTCCCGAGCCAACAGAACAAACAGTAGGCGCGGTGGACGCATCTGCCCTGCCCCCGTCACCAATAGCTGCGCAGCTCCATCAAGGTGATCTCGCGGAAATCCGCTCCCTGGGACAATTGCGCATTCTGGTACACCACGGCGCAGGACGTCACCTGCCGCGCAGCGACTATGCCAGCAATCCCCACCTGGTCTGGCTGGAACGCTTTGCCAAGCAACAAGGACTTGAGCTTCGCCTGGTAGCGGTTGATAACTTTGCCGACCTGGTCCCGGCCCTGCTCGAGGGTCAGGGTGATGTTATCGCCAGCAATATGACGGTTCTTCCAGAGCGCAAACGAAACGTCAATTTCACCTTGCCGCTGGACACCTCCCGGGAGTATGTCGTCACCCGGGCAAATGATCCGCTCTCGGCTCGCAGCGACCTGGCCGGACGAACTGTCGCGGTGCAGCCCGACACCTCATTTGCAATCACCGCCGCTCAACTGCAGGCCCGGCACCCGGAATTGGAGCTTGAAAGCGCCGACGCCAGTCTGGGCAACGAGGCGCTGTTGGATAAAATTGCCGCCGGCAGCATAGACCTGAGCATTGCTGACGGAAATTACCTGCGCTCTGCGAGCCAATATCGGGATGATGTGCGAGCCGCATTTCCTGTGACTATCAACCGCGACATCGCCTGGGCTGTGCGACCGGGTGCAATCAACTTACTGGGTGAACTCAATCGTTTTATCAGCCGTGAAAAGCCCTTCCGCCCAATGGTTGTGAAATCAGACGCCGACCTGGGAACAATACTTGAACGCGGCACCCTGCGAGTCGCGATGCGCAATAACATGGCCAGCTACTTCCTCTGGCGAGGACAGCTGTACGGCTTCGAATATGAATTGGCAAAGCGCTTCGCTGACCATCACAACCTGACCTTGCAAATTGTTACCTTTGACGACTACAGCCAGGTTTTCGACCTGCTGCGCGAGGGCCGGGTCGATGTTGTCGCGGCGTTCCTGACACCAACACCCTGGCGCGCCGCCATCAATGTTGCCTATTCGCGACCTTATCATTATTCCAGCGAAATCCTGGTGACTCGTCCCGGCAGTACGGTGACTGAGCTGGACCAGCTCAATACGCGGATTATCGAAGTGCGCAAGTCCAGCTCCTACTGGCAAACTCTGCAGAATCTCATCCTCAAGGGAACCATCCTGCGCTTGCGCGCAGCGCCGGAAAACCTTGATACTGAACAATTGATCGACGAAGTCGGCAAGGGAAACATCGACCTCACCGTGGCCGACAGCCATATTCTCGACCTCGAATTACGCTGGCGCAATGACGTTACCGCCAGCCTGAGCCTGACCGGGCCCCGTCCCCATTCCTGGGCAACACGTGACAACAATCCTGAGCTATTGCACGCCATTGACCAGTTTTTCTTGCAGGAGTATGGCGGCGATTTTCACCAACGGGCCATTGAGCGTTACTTTGCCACGCCCCGCAACAGAGCTTTAGCGTCGTCATTGTCGGGCCAGGAGCTTCAGCCAGGATCCCTGTCGCGCTACGATGAACTTATACGGCGCTATGCGTCACTGTACCAGTTTGACTGGCGCCTGATTACTGCCCAGGTATCCTGCGAAAGTGGCTTCGACCCCCTGCATGAATCCTTCGATGGCGCCCAGGGTCTGCTGCAGATATTGCCGCAAACAGCCTTGGCCCTGGGTTTCGAAAACATCCTGGAGCCGGATGGCGGCTTACATGCAGGGCTTAAATATATGGCCCAATTGCGCGCGCAGTTGCCGGATTCAATCGACCCGGACCAGCGCGATTGGTTTACCCTGGCGGCATACAATGCAGGTATCGGGCATGTTGAAGATGCCATGGCCCTGGCGCAGCGCAGGGGTGACGACCCCAATCAATGGTTCGATCATGTCGAGCAAGCCATGTTGCTGCTGTCACAGCCCAGCTATGCCCGCCGCGCCAGATTTGGCATGGTCAAGGGGATTGAACCGGTCACCTACGTCAAAAATGTCCGGGACAAATACTACGACTACCTTGCAGCAAGCGGCCAGACACCGATCGCTACGCCGGCCCGGGCGGCGAGCCAGTAACAGCCAGCCCCATTCAGCAACTGCCCCAAAGGGAGCCCGGGCACTCGCTAACCACACAACTTTTTAGACAATTTAATTCTTTCATCACTATTTTTTAAATCAAAATACTATATGTCGTCGTCGGTTTGCCGATCGAGCCCGCGACTTTCGCGGTATTTCAGCATCAGGATGCGGAATGACGCAATACCATTAGTATTTTAGGGTGAATTGACAGCTCGACTTCAAATCATTGGCATGGTTTACTCGAATTTCCAGGAAAGTGAGTACGCGATGTCTACACGTCACTCAAGCAATACCCACAATCTTCAGTCATCTCAACCGGCAGCTTCCTGCCTCCACTTTTTTGCGCTTAACTTAAAACAGCACCCAAGCTTGAAGCCATGTGCGCCCTGGGCATTGGCAGCTTATCAAGTGCTTGACCAAAATGAGGAATCAGCATGAAAAGACAGAAACGCGATATGAAAGACCGGGCCTACCACAAGGGATATCATGCCGGCATTTCCGGCAGGGCTAAGGATCAATGTCCCCATGCCAGTGGCGATACGCGCCAGCAATGGATGACTGGATGGCGCGAGGGCCGCAATGATAGTTGGGCATCCCTGAAGGGTGTTTCAGGCCTTAGTAATATTGTGCAACACGAAATCGCGTAAAAGAAACCTCAACATAACCCGCCGACGGCGGGTTTTTTTTGCCTGCGAATTGGTCAGGCCAGGCAATGTCGGCACCAACGGCAGCGGTGAAAGGCATTATTTAGGCCAATTCTGCTGCTTGCAGATAACTATTGACACTGCCGGTAGCACTGGCAAAGCTTTGGCTAAGGCCTTAGTATTTGGCGTTGTACAACCTGCGGTGAACCTGGGGCTAGCGCAAGGCGTGTGCTGTAAACAGGACCCGCTCAGGGTCTAAGCACTGAACAGCAGCAAGCGATAAGTCCTGGTAATGCAGGCCAAGCTTACAGGGCAGTTCGTGACAAGCAAGGTTCCCCCATGGCACCCCGGGCTTTGCGACTTATGGACACAGCACCAATACTTGATTAAGGGCTTGACTGTTCGTTAAATCCCCTGCGCCTCGCCACCCAAACTCATGATATAGGAAGCAATCCCTGAATGGCGATATTAAATAACACTATTGGTAAGTTTGTAGGCACTGCTGCGCTTTCGCTGTTAGCCACAGGCAGCCCCTTCGCAGATATCCCGGCGGCTCAAGCTGCAGCCGTGAGCGCTGACAGAATTATTGCTGCCGACAAGGAGGCAGGTGACTGGATGTCACACGGCAGGACCTACAGCGAGCAGCGTTACAGCCCACTCAAGCAAATCAATGACAAAAACGCCGCGCAATTAGGGCTGGCCTGGTATTACGACTATGACACCACCCGCGGCATGGAGGCCACACCACTGATGATCGATGGGGTTATCTATACCACCTCATCATGGAGCAAAGTCCACGCGCTGGATGCTCGAAGTGGTAAGCGACTGTGGAGCTTCGACCCCAAGGTGCGGGGTGAAAAATTGCGCCATACCTGCTGTGGCCCCGTCAATCGCGGCGTGGCTGCCTGGAACGGACAGGTATTTGTGGGCGCCCTCGATGGCAGGTTAATAGCCCTGGATGCTGCTACCGGGAAGGTGAACTGGGAAGTTGCAACCGTGGATACTACGCCTGCCCTACACCATTACTGGCGCACCCCGGGTTATCGACGGCAAAGTGCTGATTGGCAACGGCGGCGCCGAATTTGGCGTACGGGGTTTCATCTCCGCCTATGATGCCGCCAGCGGCAAGATGCTATGGCGCTTTTATACGGTGCCAGGCAATCCCAAGCTTGGATTCGAGAGCGACGCCGTGGCTATGGCCGCCAAGACCTGGAACGGTGAATGGTGGCAATTCGGCGGCGGCGGTACCGTTTGGGATTCGATGGCCTATGATCCGGAATTGGACCTGCTCTACTTCGGCGTTGGCAACGGCTCACCCTGGAACCAGCAAATACGATCCCCCGGAGGCGGTGACAACCTGTTTCTCTCCTCCATTGTCGCGGTGCGCCCTGACAGCGGCGAGTACGTCTGGCACTACCAGACCACGCCGGGTGAATCCTGGGACTACACCGCTACCCAGCACATCATCCTCGCTGATATGGAGATCGATGGAAAACCTCGAAAAGTGCTGATGCAAGCACCCAAAAACGGCTTCTTTTATGTGCTGGACCGTACCGACGGCACCCTGCTGAGTGCCAACAACTTCGTGGAAACCACCTGGGCAACCCATATCGACATGAAAACCGGACGCCCGGTAGAAACTTCCGGGGCGCGGTACAAAGACGCAACATCGCTGCAATTCCCTTCGTACCTGGGCGGTCACAATTGGCATCCCATGTCGTACAGCCCCGTTACCGGCCTGGTATATCTTCCGGTGCAGGACATTCCCGCGGCTTACGCCCAACCCGCTGACTTTGTCTACCGCCCTGGCGTGGGCAACGTTGGGATTGATGGTATTGTTGCCAGCCTGCCCGACGACGAAGCCGAGCGCCGCGCCATGAGCGCCATGATCAAGGGCAGATTGCTGGCCTGGAACCCGAAAACCCAGAGCCAAGCCTGGACGGTCGAACATAATGGTCCGTGGAATGGCGGCACCCTCTCGACGGCGGGCAACCTGGTCTTCCAGGGCGCCGCAGACGGCAGATTTGTTGCCTACAGCGCCGACAAAGGCGAAAAACTCTGGGACTTTACCGCCCAAACCGGGATCGTGGCGCCGCCGATAAGCTATGCGCTCGACGGCGAGCAATACGTTGCCGTCAATGTCGGCTGGGGTGGAACTTATGCCCTGGTATTTGGCGAGTACGTGCAAGACCAGAGTGGCCCCAACGTCAGTCGCCTGCTGGTGTTTAAACTCGGGGCCAAAGGGACGCTGCCCGAGAGGCAGTGGAACCAGCCGCTGGTGTTCAACCCACCGCAGCAGACCGCCACACCCGAGCTTATCAAAGAAGGCTTTGGGCTTTACCAGGACCTGTGCATGGGGTGTCACGGCCTCAACGCGGTGTCTGGACTTCTCATACCCGACCTGCGCGGCTCAGCCTATCTCGGCAATCCGCCGGCATGGCAGGCGGTAGTGGCGGATGGCGTACTGAAAGATCGAGGTATGGCGGCCTTTGACGACGTCCTCACAGAACAGCAAATTGAGGCGATCCGCGCCTACGTGATCCAGCAGTCCTGGCGTGGACTTGAAGTTCAAAAAGCACGCAAGCAAGGCAAACAGCAGGCCGCCAATTAATAGTGGCGTGGTTTGGCAAATCCAGGGCTCTTGAGCCTTTGATTATATGATCGATACCCCTATCGATCGCCTCGGGGCCAGCGTTACCATTTGCTGCCAGCAAATTTTCGGCAAAAGACAAAAACGCAGGTTTTTTGTGTTTTGCTTTTTGTCTTCTGGAACGCAGCGGACTGTTAAACCAGCCCCAAGCTGCCGCAACGACCTTCAGGCATCATTCATTACGCGATAGATTGGCCAGCTCGCGCAACACCACCGAAAACATTGCAAATTCGGCTGCAGTTGCGCTTTTTATCTCTGCCAGCGCCGAGCGCCAGCGGTCAACCAGCGGCTGGCGGCCGGCCATCCAGTTTGCCAGGCATTCTTCGACGTTGCCCCCATTGGAGGCATCGCACCACAGCACCATGATGGATATCTCACGTTGCTGTACCGCGATGTCGTCAATCAAACCTTCACGTGCTATCGCTTGCCAGTGGTTCTCAACTTTCATCTCATAAATTTTGCGGCTAAATTCCGTCAGGCCGAGCTCCTCACCGATACGGAAATACAACTTCGCCACATCCAGCACGGTTGCAGATACTTTTTGTGCGGCCTCGGCGATATTCAAACCGGCATAGAGAATCGGCCCGCTCGCCACGAAGCTGGCTAGCCGTTCGTCGACTCCGGCCGCGATGTAATCATCGTAAGAGTCTCGCCAGAAGGCCGCCATATCCCCTTCGAGAAATTCAGAGAGATTGTCCCATACTTCTTCCACTCCGGCGGCATAGGCTGCAATCAGCTCAGCCAGCGGTGTTTCGACCCGCTGGGCTCGCAAAAACCAGCGCGTGGCACCACGCAGCAGGCCAGATGTTCGATCGAGCATCTGGTATTGCATCGCGGTGTCGACCTTGAAATCCAGGGCATTGACGGCGGCAAAAAAAGTGTCACGGCGATAGACCCGTGAGGCAAAGATAAAGCCTCGGGCTATGGCTTCGTCACTGGCGCCGGTAGATTCCTTGAGCCGATGGGGGAAGGTTATTCCGCCGCTATTGATCATGTCGTTGGCAACACGCATAGCGATGATTTCCCGACGCAGCCGATGTTCGCCCAGGGCATCAGGAAATCGCTGGTTAATCAGGTCGGGAAAGGCATCCTTAATAATACTGGCCACCACCGGGTCTTCCGGCAAACTGCTGGTCATCAGGGTTTGCTTTAATCGCGCCTTACTGTAGGCAGTCAATACTGCCAACTCAGGACGCGTGAAGCCGATTTTGGTCGCCTTGCGGCTGCGCAGGTCCTCGTCCTCCGGAATGAATTCGAGACTGCGATTGAGGTGTCCATCCTGCACCAGCGCCTGGATGAAGCGGATAAATTCTTCCATGCCGCGGCTCGACCTGGAGTAAGCGACGCTCAGGGCCTGGGCTTGCTTGTCGTTGGCCTGCAATACCAGTTGCGCCACTTCTTCCGTCATTTCTACCAGCAGCTGGTTGCGCTGCTTGACGGTAAGATCGCCGTTTCGCACCAGGTCGTCGAGCAGGATCTTGATATTGACTTCATGGTCAGAGCAGTTTACTCCGCCGGCATTGTCAATAAAGTCAGTATTCACGGCCCCACCAGCGAGGTCGTATTCCACCCGAGCCAACTGGGTGATGCCGAGATTACCGCCCTCTCCGATAACCCGCGCACCGAGCTCGGAGGCATTGACCCGGACAGAATCGTTGGCTTTATCGCCGACATCGGTATCGGATTCTTGTCGGCTTTTTACGTAGGTGCCGATACCGCCATTCCATAGCAGGTCAACCGGGGCCTTGAGCACGGCGCGAATCAACTGGTCCGGCGACAGCCGGTCCTCACTGATCAAAAAGCGCTCGGCCATCTCCGGTGAGATAGCAATGGATTTGGCACTGCGGGAAAAAATGCCACCACCATTGGCAAGCAGTTTGGTGTTGTAATCTGACCAACTGGAGCGCGGCAGCCCAAACAGACGACAGCGCTCGGCAAAGGAAGCGGCGGCATCGGGATTGGGATCGATAAAGACATGCAAGTGATTGAAAGCTGCGGTGAGCCTTATATGCTCCGACAACAACATACCGTTGCCGAACACGTCACCCGACATATCGCCGATTCCGACCACGGTGAAATCCGTTTTCTGGATATCAATCCCGAGCTCGCGAAAATGCCGCTGCACACAGACCCACGCACCACGGGCGGTGATACCCATTTTTTTGTGATCGTAGCCATATTGACCACCTGAAGCGAAAGCATCGCCCAGCCAGAAGTCGTATTCCGCAGCAACTTCATTGGCGATATCCGAGAAAGTTGCGGTGCCCTTGTCGGCCGCCACTACAAGGTAGGCATCATCGGCATCCTTGCGCACCACCTGCAACGGCGGTACCACCTTGCCGGCCACGAGGTTGTCGGTAATATCGAGCAGGCCGCGAATCAAGGTCTTGTAACAAGCAATGCCTTCTGCCTGGCGCTCCTCGCGGGATTCGATACCGGGCAGGTGCTTGCAGATAAAACCTCCCTTGGCGCCGACTGGCACGATAATGGCGTTCTTCACCTGCTGCGCCTTCACCAGGCCCAGTACTTCGGTGCGAAAATCCTCATAGCGATCGGACCAGCGTAATCCACCCCGGGCAACTTTACCGCCGCGCAGATGGACCCCTTCCATGCGAGGGCTGTAGACAAAAATCTCGAATTCCGGCCGGGGCAGCGGCGCGTCTTCTATGACCGCCGTATTGATCTTGAGCGATATATAATTTTTGAAATCGCCATCAGCACCTGATTGGAAATAGTTGGTTCGCAATGTCGCGCTGATCAGGGAATAGAAATGCCGTAATACCCGGTCTTCATTCAGGCTCAGCACCTGATCCAGACTACTGAGTATCTGTTCCCTGCAGTCCTTTTCCCGTGACTTTCGCAGTGCATTGTCTACCGCGGGACCGGGATCAAAGCGCTGTTCAAAGTATTCCACCAGGCTGGCACTAATCGCCGGGTTGCTGACAAGCGTATCGGCGATATAGGCTTCGCCAAATTGAAAGGTCAATTGCTTCATATAGCGGGCATAAGCCCTGACCAGGGAAATCTCGCGCCAATCGAGCCGGGCAGCCAGCAGCAGGCGGTTAAACGCGTCATTCTCGGAGTCACCACTCCAGATACGATAAAACGCCCGTTTGAAATTCGGTCCTACGCTCTCCAGATCGATCTTGTCCATACCGTTATGCTGCAGGGTAAACTCCTGGAGCCAGCATTTACCGATACTGCGAGGCCTGATCAGATAGGAGCACTCTGCCACCACCCGCAGGCCGAAGTTTTCCAGGATAGGGATAACGTCCGACAGGATAAGCGGCTGACCCTCGCGCAACAGGCGAAACCGCAGTAGATCCGCGCTATCTTCAATGGCGCGGTAAAGACTCATACCGATATTGTTGTCGTCGTTGAGATTTCTAATTTTCTGAATATCAAAAACCGCGATTCGCGGTTCGTTATCGTCTTCATAGGAGCGCGGAAAAGCCTCCAGGAACTCATTGACTTCCCGGGTGCCATGCTCTTCACCCAACTCATCTATCAGTGCTTCGCGTAGGTGTTCCTGCCATGATTTGGCTGCACTGACCAATTCCTGCTCCAGCGCGCTGACGTCAATATGGGGGTCGTATCCCGGTGCGAGCCGAAACAGAAAGTGGGTTCGCGTCAGCACTGATTCAGAAAAGAAATTAGTGAAATCACCGTCAATCGCACTGATCGCATTGCCAATAATATTTTGCATTGCAATCCTCAACTCGGTGTTAAACAAGTTGCGGGGTACATAGACAAGGCAGGAGCCAAACCCGAATACCGGGTTTATCGCCATAAACAGGCGCACCTGGCGGCGCTCTCGCATGCGGAATATCGCGATGACTACACTGAAAAGAAGATCTTCAGAGATATGGAAGATTTCACCCCTGGGAAAGGTCTCGAGGATGCGAACGATCTCCCTGCCATTATGGCTGTTGGCGCTGTAACCGGCGCGCAACAGCACCCCGTCTACCTTGTTGCAAACCATCGGAATGCTGCGCACCGAGGCGATATGAACTATCGACGTAAACAAACCCATAAAGCAGTGTGCGCCCAGCAACACACCCTCTTCATCGAAGCGCCAGATCAATACCAGCTCGGGATAATTGCGCCGGTGCACCCTTGACTGAAAACTGTAACGACCCAACTCAAGCAATCGCTGCGGCGCTTCATAATGCATTTGCAGAAGATCGTCACGCAGCGCTGCGGGCAGCGCGCCATAACCGCAGGATACCAGCCCCAGGTTAGTGGACTCGTCGGCCACCAGATGGCTTTCACCGTTGACTTGCTGCAGCTGCAACTGCTGATATCCCAGAAAAGTAAAATGATTGGCCAGCATCCATTGCGTAAACAGTACCGCCTCCTCGGCATGGGGCGCATCCTCCTGCCTGGCCTTGCTAGCCACCATGTCAGGGATCGAATTCCTGGCACACTCAGACATTGCCTGCCAATCACCGACAACGGTGCGCACCTCCCCCAGGATCTGTTGCAATGTGGTTTTCAGGTCGTCGACAAACTCCCGCGAGCTGTTGCGAGTAATCTCGAGGTAGATAAGCGCCTCGCTGACGAACCCCTCCCGCGACTCGTTGCGCCCGACCACTTCGCACAATTGATGATCCTCATCTCGCAGGGTATGAATCACCGTATTGTGAATGGTGTGAATCACGATTTCGCGGGCATTGAGTTCGCCCAGAATCGACCCCACCATAAACGGCTTATCGATATCCATTATCTGGATCACCGTTTTGTTCGACTGCCAACCGTGGAATTCATGGGATGGATTGTATATTTCAATATGACAGCCATTGCCGTCAAAGCTCTGGACATTCATCCAATTTGAATAGACTATGCCGAACACATCGGCAAGCTCCCTGTTACGCAACTCCTCCAGTGGAAAACTGGCAAAAAACAAGCGCGCAAAACTGAGCACACTACTCAGTTGATCAGGCCGCACCCGTTTACCAATTTCTTGCTCCAACTGATCGAGAAACTTATCTTTATCGGTAATCAGGACCATGGGGAACTCCGCTGATGATGATTGTCTTAAAGCTGATTAGCTGACGGAAAGACTTTCACAATACTACTTTTTTACCACAATGTTCACAGCAAATTTTGCGATCGGCAATGACTCAAGTACAATTTTGCTGCCATTTTTTAGCGGACCCGACAAGCTATGGACTACAGATCAGAAATACAGCAGCTCGGCAACTGGCTGAACATTAAAATTATCGGCCAGGAGCAGCTGACCAATCGCCTGCTGATTGCACTGCTGGCTAACGGCCATATGCTGGTCGAGGGTGCTCCCGGCCTGGCCAAGACCCGCGCCATTAAATCTCTGGCGGAGGCGGTTGAGGGGACCTTCCATCGTATCCAGTTCACTCCCGACCTGTTGCCCGGGGATATCACCGGCACCGATATTTTTAGGCCTGAGGACGGTAGTTTCGCGTTCCAGCCCGGGCCGGTTTTTCATCACCTGGTACTCGCTGATGAAATCAATCGGGCCCCTGCCAAGGTGCAGTCCGCGCTGCTCGAGGCTATGGCGGAACGGCAGGTCAGCGTGGGACGAAAGTCTTATCCACTGCCAGAACTGTTCCTGGTGATGGCGACCCAGAATCCGATAGAACAGGAGGGTACATATCCCCTGCCTGAGGCCCAGCTCGACCGGTTCCTGATGCAGGTGAATATCGACTATCCGGGAGCCGCTGCCGAAAAAGCAATTTTGCAACTGGCTCGCCGCGAAGAACACGACACCCCGGATACTACTGCCGACGTCCATATCTCGCAGCAGACTATCTTCGCGGCCCGTCGCGAGATTCTCGAACTCCACCTGTCGGATACATTGGAGGACTATATCGTGCAAATGATCCTGGCGACACGATCCGGTCTCGCCAACGACCGCGACATCAAACAATGGCTGAGCTTTGGAGCCAGCCCCCGTGGGACTATCGCCCTCGATCGCTGCGCCCGGGCCCACGCCTGGCTGCAAGGTAAGGATTACGTCAGCCCCGACGACATCCAGGCGGTTGCCAAGGAGGTTCTGCGCCATCGGATAATTCTCAGCTTTGAAGCCGAGGCCAACGATATCAGTGCCGATGATGTCATCGACCGCATTATCCAGCGCTTACCTGTGGCCTGAAGCATGGCTAAAGCCGCAGCATCCAGGGAGAATCAGGCGGGCATGGTTGGAGTCTATACCCAGCTGTCCGGACTGATCGCATTGAAAAGTGGTGCCGAGTCGATATCACTGGCGCCCAATCGCAAAGCCACCCGCCAATTGGCAGGCCCCTACCAAACCCGACTCAAGGGGCGCGGGATGGACTTCGATGAGGTGCGTGGTTACCAGCCAGGCGATGATGTGCGTAATATTGATTGGCGAGTCACTGCCCGCACCACGGTCACCCATACCAAAACCTTTACCGAGGAGCGCGAGCGCCCGGTACTGGTCCTTTGTGACCAGCGTAATACCATGTTTTTTGGCAGTCGGGTTCGCTTCAAATCAGTGCAGGCCGCCAATATTGCGGCGCTGCTCGCGTGGTCGGCCCTGAAGCGCAAGGACCGGGTCGGTGGCTTTGTGCTCGGCAAACATGAGGTGCTCGAATTCAAGCCCCAGCGCAGTGACAAGGCGGTGCTGAAAATGCTGGCGGGCCTGGATCAGCTCAATCGGCAGCTGGACGTTAAACAGCAGGCCAGCGCAAGGGAAGCGATCGACTTTACCGACGCCCTGACAGATCTGCGCCGAATCGCCAAAACCGGAAATTCAATTTATTTGATCTCGGATTTTTCCGACCTCAATCAGGATGGCCTGCGGCAACTCTACGAACTGTCACGCCATAACAGCATTACTGCATTTTGCGTTTACGACCCGATTGAGCGCGAGCTACCTCCCGCTGGAATCTATGCAATCAGTAACGGGGCCGATGAGATACAGGTCGATACCAGCGGCAACAAGAAGCGCCAAAGCTACCACGAGCAGGCCGAGCAAAAACACAACCTACTGCACACCGAACTGGGTCGGCTCGGCATTCCCCTCGCCCAGATAGCCACTACCGACAATGCGCTGGATTCTCTCAGTCGCCTGTTCCAGCGCCGCAGGAGAGCCCGCAGTGCCTGAGGAGCTATTAGCCAAGCTGCGTGACATCCACCTGCCCCAGGATCCGGGCTGGTGGCCTCCCGCCCCGGGCTGGTGGTTTGTCGCTGCACTGTTATTACTCGCGCCGATCATATGGCTGGCATTAAGTGCCTACCGCCGGCGCAAGCCAGTACCCAAATACCGCAGTGCAACGCTGGTCGAGCTCGACCAGTACTATCAGCAATATCAGTTGCACGGCGATAAGCCGGCCTTTGTACAGTCCGTTTCGGTGCTGCTAAAGCGGGTAGCGATGCAGTGCTACGACCCGACAGAAGTTGCTGCCCTTAGCGGCAAAAAATGGGCCGACTTCCTGGGAAGAGACCAGGAAAAGGCTGTCAGACAAACCATCCGCGATACCCTGGAGCAGGCTTACAGCAAACAGGTAGACGCAGATGCTGCTGATTTTTACCAGTTCGCTCAGGCGTGGATAAGCGCGCAAGGAAAATTTTAAGCCCGCTATGCTGTCTTTTGAATTACCACACGTTTTCTGGCTCGCACCACTCCCCATACTGGCCTGGCTACTGTTGCCCGAAGCTCGCAGGAGACAGCTCGCCCTGATAGTACCTTTTTACCAGCAGTGGCAGGCGCTGGAGGGTCGACAGCTGGCAGCCCGGGCCACAGCCAAACCTGGCTTAATCCTTGGGGTCCTGTGCTGGCTGTTATTGCTGACCGCCGCCGCCCAACCGAGCTGGTTAGGGGAGCCGGTCAACCAGGCAATATCGGGCCGGGAAATGCTACTGGCGGTCGATTTGTCGGAGTCGATGACGATTGAAGACATGCAGGTCGCTGGCCAGACCGCATCGCGTATCGACGCCGTTAAGGCGGTATTGAGCGAGTTTATTCAGCGCCGCCAGGGCGACAAGCTCGGCCTGATCCTGTTTGGCAGCCAGGCCTACAGCCATGTGCCCCTGACCTTTGATCTGCAAACCCTGGGCACTCTGCTGCTGGAGGCCCAGCCGGGATTCGCCGGTAAATACACCGCCATCGGCGATGCGATTGGGCTGGCGGTGAAACGCTTGCTGGATCGACCCGAGCAAAGCCGGGTGATTGTGCTGTTAACAGACGGCGCCAATACCGCTGGCAGTATAGATCCGGTAAAGGCCGCACAGCTGGCGGCGACGGCGGGCATTAAAATCTACACGATTGGAGTCGGCGCCAACGAGATGGAGATACCCGGCATATTCGGCACCCCGCTGGGCGCGCGGCGCATCAACCCTTCTGCCGACCTGGATGAAAAAAGCCTGCAGCTGATTGCTGACCTCACCGGCGGACGCTATTTTCGAGCCGCCAATACCCGGGAACTTGAATCCATATACCGCTTGCTCGACCAATTGGAGCCGACGGGTGAAGAACAGCTAACGTTTCGCCCACGGGCTGCGTTGGCCCATTGGCCACTGGCACTGGCCCTGCTGTGCAGTATTTTACTCGGCCTTCGAATAGCGCGACCCGGCGCAAAGCTGCGAGGCTTGCGGCATGAATAGTCTGTTGGATTTTCATTTCATCCGTCCTTTGTGGCTGCTGGCATTACCTGTACTGGGCTTGCTGTTATGGCAACTTTGGCGACGCAGCCTTCGACCCGAGGGCAATTGGAGTCAGGTAATAGATACCGATCTACTGTCAGCGCTGGGCGACAGCTCCCCCGGCGTTGCCAGCAAACTGCCACTGTGGCTGCTGGCTGTGGCATGGCTACTGGCGGTCGTAGCCCTGGCAGGGCCATCCTGGGAGAAGTTACCCCAGCCGGTGTACCAGAAGCAGGACGCGCTGGTCATCTTGTTAGACTTGTCGCCATCCATGTATGCCAGCGATATCGAACCTTCGCGGCTGGTGCAGGCACAACGCGAGATACACGATGTGCTGCGGCTGCGCAATGAAGGCATGACGGCACTGGTTGCCTATGCCAACGACGCCCATGTGGTGACCCCGTTGACTGACGACAGTGCCACCATAGCTTTGCTGCTGCCGACACTGCAACCGGGCATGATGCCGAGTATCGGCAACCAGCCTCTGGCTGCGCTCAAGCTTGCAGCCCAGCTGGTGGCGAACAGTCCGGTCCAGTCGGCCAGGGTTCTGTTTGTCACAGATGGTATCCCTGCTGAGGATTTTCCCGCACTCGAACAACTCGCCGCCAGTGCAAATTTGCGTCTCAGTATTCTGGGTATAGGCACTGCAACCGGCGCACCCATTCCCCTCTCACAGGGTGGATTTTTAAAAGACTCCCGGGGGGAAATGGTGGTGGCAGGCCTCAATGATGCCGAACTTTCGGCATGGGCACTGGGCAGTCCGCTGCGCTACCAGCAGAGCAATGTCAGCGACCGTGACATTGAACAGCTGCTGCAAGCGGGCGCTGCTGAGCTGTCCAGTGAAGGTATTGAGACCGTCGATGTAGAGCAGCAGTTTGATACCTGGTTGGACACCGGGCCCTGGCTGGTGCTTGCCCTGTTGCCCCTGGCTTTGTTGGCATTCAGGCGCGGCTGGCTGCTTGGGCTGGTAGCGGCAGGCCTGGTGTTCCCGAGCCAGGAAAGTTATGCCTTTTCGTGGTCGGACCTGTGGCAAACCGACGACCAACAGGGTTTCTCTTTGTTGCAGCAGGGTGAAGCCGAGCAGGCGGCCGAAACCTTTGCCGACCCGCAATGGCAGGCTGCTGCCCGCTATCGCGCGGGAGATTACAGCGGCGCCGCAGAAGCCTTCGCCAACGACGACAGCAGTGACGGCCACTATAATCGGGGCAATGCCCTGGCGCGTGGCGGCGAACTGGAGCAGGCGCTGGAGGCATACGACCGCTCATTGGAGCTCGATCCCGACAATGCAGACGCTGCCAGCAATCGCGAGCTGGTAGAAAGCCTGATACAGCAACAGCAACAACAGCAGTCGGGTGACGACCAGCGGCAGAACCCGGATCAGGATCAGGATCAGCAGCAAAACCAGGAGCAGGGCAAGCAACAGGACCAATCGGGCGAGGGTGAACAGCGCGAACAGGATTCGGGCGATAACAAGGAGGATGGCGATCAGCAGCAAAACGCCGGGGAATCGGCACAACAGGATGCTGACGACCCGCAACAAAATCCCGATAATCAGACACAACAACAGCCGGATGGTGCTGGCGACGAACAACAGCCCCCACAAGAACAAGCAGCCGAGCCTGGCGAAACATCCGACGAGAAGGCCCGGGATCAAGCCGAAGCCAACAGCGGCGATGCCAGTGAAAGAGAGGCGGACGAACAGGAGGAGCGGCTCCAGCAGTGGTTGCGCCAGATTCCCGATGAACCCGGTGACCTGCTACAACGCAAGTTTAATTACCAGTATCGCCAGCGCCAGCAACGCGGCGGCGAACAACTTGAGGAGCGCTACTGATGCCTGCTATTGTGCGGCGAGTTTTTCTGCTGTTGATCCTGCTGCCACTGGCAACGCTATCCTGGGCTGAGGCGACCGCGTCGGTCGACCGCACCGAGCTGTCGCTGAATGAGTCTTTTACCCTCACCATCAGTGTCGATGGCATCAACATTTTTACCCAGCCCGACTTAAGTCCCCTCGAGACTGACTTTCATGTACTCGGCACCAGCCAGAACAGCAGAAGCAGCATTGTCAACGGCGAGATGAATAACTCGACCAGCTGGGTAGTACAGCTAATGCCGAAACAAACCGGCGCCACCAGTATTCCGCCGATTACGATTGGCGATGAGCAAACTCCGGGCATCGACATCAACGTCAGGCGCCAGCCGAGCAACAGCACCGCTGGCGGTGATGACAATATTATTCTCGAAGCAGAATTATCAGACGACGTGGTTTATGTCACTGCGCAGGTGGTACTAACCCTGCGCGTCAGCATGGCCCAATCTGCCCGCTTCCGGCTGGAGGAGCCGGAGATTGACCAGGCTATCGTGCAAGAACTTGGCGAGGCCAGTTACCAGCGGGTGCGCAGTGGACGACGCTATGATGTAACCGAATATCGCTATGCGATTTTCCCCAATATACCGGGTGAACTGGTCATCGATCCGCTCAACCTGGTGGCGGAGGTGCTGTCGAGCCGGCCACGCTCAATGTTCGACCCTATGATGGGACAAAGCAAAAGGGTATTGAGGCGCACCGAGCCCCTGACCATCAACGTACTCGACATCCCGGATGGCATTAGCCCCTCAGAGTGGCTGCCGGCCGCCAGTGTCACCCTGCGCGAGGAGTGGAGCAAAGATATCCAGCAATTGAAAGTCGGCGAATCAACGACCCGCACCATCGAACTGAAAGCCCAGGGTGTGATGGCAGCGCAGTTGCCGCCCCTGTTTCTGCCCAATGTCGATGGCCTCAAGCTCTACTCCGACCAGCCCACGGCAACAGACAGCGAAAGCTCCGCAGGCATCATCGGCAAACGCGTAGAGCGCATCGCCGTTGTTGCAACCCGTCCCGGTCGCTTCACAATTCCGAAGCAAAGCATTTCCTGGTGGGACGTCGCCAGTAACAGCCCCCAGCTAGCGGTTTTGCCAGCAGTCAGTTTCGAGGTTGCCGGAGCTGCACGTCCCGCGCCAGGCACCGCCACCCAGGATTCCTCGCCACAACAGGCGGCGCCAACATCAGTCACGACAGCGGCACCCGTAGAGCAAGCCTGGTACCTTTATCGGCAATGGTGGTGGATTAGCGCATTGTTAGCGCTGGCATGTCTTGGGGCTTTGGCCTTGTACCTGCGCGCCCAAAAACAATTGCGTGCCGCAGCAAATGCGACGTTCGAAAGCAGCGCAGCGACCGCACCGCCGGATTCCGAAGAGCAGGCATGGCAAAGTTTGCGCCGCGCCTGTAAATCCGGTGAAGCCCAAACAATCTACCCCGCCTTGCAACACTGGTGTCAACAACACTGGCAGCTGGCAAGCATACCCGGCATTGCAGAGTTGCGTACCGCGGGAGCCAGCGAAGCACTGGTTGTGCAGGCGAAAAACCTGGAACAGCAGTTATACGGCAAGGGCTGTGCAGATGACTGGAACGCGAGCGCCTTGCTTGCAGCTGCCGCAGGACAACGCGCAGATAAACGCCAGCGCAGGGATGGCAAAGCATCCCCCACACTGCCCCCGCTATACCGCGAGGATTGAGCGACTCGGTCTGAGCGACTCGGTCTGAGCGACTCGATCCGAGCGACTCGGTCTGAGCGACTCGATCCGAGCGACTCGGTCTGAGCGACTCAGTCTGAGCGACTCAGTCTGAGCGACTCAAGCTACAAGAACTAGCGCTTTGGAGCCAGATGGTCAGGCGAGTGATTTGCTGACGATTTCGTAGACATCGCGGGAGGGATTTTTTCCCTTTAACAATTGCTCCAGTGCTCCACGCATAGCATCTGCATTAGGCGTGGGATACTTCTTCCAGCGCGTCAACGGCACCAGCAGGCGTGACGCCAATTGCGGATTATAGCCATCCAGGGCAGCCACCTGCTCAACCAGGAAGCGGTAACCGCTGCCATCTGGCTGATGGAAGTTGACTGGATTACCGTTACAAAATGCCCCTACCACCGATCGAACTTTATTGGGGTTGGACTCATCATAAGCCGGATGTTGCATAAGCTGCTGCACGCGCTCAAGGGCTCCCGGCGCATTCGACGTTGCCTGTATCTGAAACCACTGGTTTACCGCCAGGTTCTCGTGTGACCAACGCTGGTAAAACTCTTCCAGCAGTTGCTCGGACAACAGGCGAGCGTCTTCGTTATCAATTTGCAACAAACAAACCAGCGCTGCCAGAATGTCGGTCATATTGTCAGCATTATTGTAATGGGTGCGACAGAGTTCGATCGCTGGATTACTGGCGCTTGCCGCAAGGTAACTGAGGCATTGGTTTTTTAAACTGCGCTGGGCCATCTGGCCGGTATCGGCTCGATAGGGTTGGTCACAGACATTTGCCAGGTACACCTGGAACAATTGTGACTGCAAACGGGCGGCTATGTGTCGCTGGGCAAAATGCCGGGCGGCATGAATCGCATCAACATAGATAATGTCGGCCTCTTCACTGATATAGGCTTCGGAAGGCAGCTGCAGCATCAGCGCGACCATCGACGGATCCAGCCCGGGATCATTGAGCAGTATCTCGTAAGCACCTGGCAGGGTATTGTCGAGCTGCAACGGCGTACCGTTGCGATAGTCAACAATGAGTTTTTGCAGTACCCGGGTGGCCAGAAGCTGACCCGCGTCCCAGCGATTGAAACCATCAGTATCGTTGCTCATCAAACTCAGTAACTGGTCGTTGCTATAGTTGTAATCCAGCTTCACCGGCGCAGAAAAGCCGCGCAACAACGACGGCACCGGCCTCGATGCCACGTTTCCAAAACTAAAACTCTGGGATTTAGCGGTGAGTTCAAGCACCCCTTCATGCAGTGCCAAACTGTCATCTGCGGCACCACCGGCGGCCGGCAATAAAGCAACGGCGAGCGGAATATGCAGCGGCTCAGCGCTGCTGCTTTGCTCAAACGTTAGCGTGTAAATTTGCTTGGCGGCATCATAACTGTCACGCGCCGTAACATGAGGTGTACCAACCTGGTGATACCAGCGTTTGAACTGGTCGAGGTCGCGGCCGCTGGCATCCGCCATTGCCGCAACAAAGTCTTCGCAGGTGGCCGCCTGGCCGTCGTGGCGATCGAAATACAGATCGCTGCCCTCGCGGAAAACTTTTTCACCGAGCAGGGTATGCAGCATACCCACTACCTCGGCGCCCTTTTCGTATACCGTCAGAGTATAGAAATTACTGATTTCCATATACGACTGCGGCTGGATAGGGTGCGCAGTGGGGCCGGCGTCCTCGGCAAACTGAGCGGTGCGCAGCACCTTGACACTCTCGACCCGCTTGACTGTCGGTGAGTGCATGGCAGCCGAAAATTGGGAATCACGGAACACCGTAAAGCCTTCTTTAAGGCTCAGTTGAAACCAGTCTCGACAGGTAACACGATTGCCGGACCAGTTATGAAAATACTCGTGAGCAATAATTGCCTCGATCCGCTGGAAGCCTGCGTCAGTCGTAATAGAAGGATTGGCAAGGACACATGAGGTGTTGAATATATTCAAACCCTTGTTTTCCATGGCACCCATATTGAAGTCGTCTACCGCCACAATCATGTAAATATCCAGATCGTATTCGCGGCCATAGACTTCTTCGTCCCAGCGCATTGCCTTCTGCAGTGACAGCATGGCATGGTCGCATTTGTCGAGATCCTTGGCCTCGACATAAATGCGCAAATCAACCGCCCTTCCCGACTGGGTGGTAAATTGGTCCTGCTGAAAACTCAAGTCTCCAGCGACCAGGGCAAACAGGTAACAGGGCTTGGGAAACGGATCTTCCCAACTGGCGCGATGACGGCCAGCAGCGAGCGTTTGGCTGTCGAACAGGTTACCGTTGGAGAGCAACACCGGGAACTGCGCCTGATCTGCCTCGATATGGGTGGTAAAGCGCGACAACACATCGGGTCGGTCGAGGTACCAGGTAATCTTGCGAAAACCCTGCGCCTCGCACTGGGTGCAATACATAGTACGCGAGCGGTACAGGCCCTCCATTGACTTGTTGTTCTGGGGCTTGCAACGGGAGACACATTCCAGGGTAAACTGCTCTGGAACCGCCAGGATCAGCAGCTCTTCCTGGTCCAGCTGATAGCGCTCGGCACCCAGCTCAACACCATCAATGCGCAAACTCATCAACTCGAGATCCACACCGTTAAGCAGCAACTCGGCGGGCGCATCTGCCGCGGCCTCGGGATTACGCCTTAGCACCAGTTTGCTCGACACCTCTGCGTATTCCTGTTGCAGGTTTACATACAATTCGGTGGTGTCGATCAGGTAGCCAGGTGGCTGGTATTCCGACAGGTAAATAGTGGCCGGTTGAGCTTCTCTCATAATACGTTATGCCTCAGCAAAAAATTCGACTCTGTATGCGGTAAACTTGCGAATGTTGATGACCCCGGTATCGAGCATCAGGTACTGCCCCTTAATGCCCATAAGGGTTCCTTCAACCCTGGCCTGCTTGTCGAAATTATGCGCTTTGACCTTGTCCGGGTATTGGCTCACCGGATAACGCAGCTCAACAACTTCGGGTCGCTCTAAAATCTGGATCGCCTGCAGACCATGGGTATGCTGCAATTGCTCCAGCCCGGCACTAATCAGGGGTAGTAAGTCCTGCCAGATCGCGGCCAGGTCAAGGATTTCGATTTGCCCTTTAAGCATCCTCTGCCATTGGGTTCGGTCGGAGATATGCTGTTTCAGTATGACTTCCACCAAGCCGGATTGCTGGCGGGTTTTTACCCGGATCACCGGCATCGCCTGCACCGCGCCCTGGTCGATCCAGCGCGTGGGCACTTGTGTGCCGCGAGTGATACCGACTTTGACCCCACTGGAGTTCGCCAGATAGACAATATGATCCTGCATACAATGGCTGTCGGCCCACTCCGGCTCGCGGCAGGTTCCGGCAAAATAATGGCATTTTTCGGGGCTCATAATACAGCTGTCACACTGTGCAAGTCGTTTGAAACAGGGGTAACAGTAGCCCTGGTTAAAACTCTTTTTGGTCAGCCGACCGCAGAAGCAGCAATTGATACTGCCCATAAACTCCAGCGCAATGCGCTTGCCGAGACAGGCATTTAAATCGATACGCTGTTCACCGAGCAGCAAATGGTAGCTTACCGGATCGCTGAGTTCGGCATGCATCTTGCGAAGCGTACCGCTCGCCACCTGTTGCATCGCATTCGTCCTAGTGAAGTGTGTTCTTCAGTTCCAAAACCTGCTCATCGCTGCAAGTCTCCCCAATCGCCTTACTACCCCGGTCTATATAGCCGGTGCGTTGCTCGGGGGCCATATGACGGCACTCCCAGCTAATGATAGCCTCCATGCAAAGTTGCTTTTGCTCACCGCTGAGGGCGGTGCCATCGGGCCACTTACCCAGTTCCAGCGCCTGTTTCAAACGCAGGTAGATATCCGGGGTCATATTTTCAATCAGGTTGAGATAATCCATACGATCCTCGCGAAACACTTGCCAGCAACAGCCCGACAACCAGGCCGATCAAAAACCCGGAGAAATGCGCGGCATTGGCTACCGCGCCAAATCCGAACAGGGAGAAAATACCGGTCAATGCCAAAACCATCAGGCCCAGCATCATATAAACTAACACTTTAGGTATGCCGAAATCCTGTTGTGGTCGCACCATCCCCCAACCCCAGCAATAACCGACCAGCCCGTATACGACTCCCGACATACCACCAAAAATAATATTTTCAGCGAAGAGGTACTGGGTGCAATTTGAACCCAGGCCAATGATGAACACCAGCAATAACAGCCGCCCGGCCCCTTGCAGTACTTCAATACGACGCCCGAACTCCCATAGCCACAACGCGTTGAACACCAGATGGAGAATTCCAAAATGGAGAAATATGGGTGTCCATAGCCGCCACCACTGACCCTCTTGCAGGGTTTCCAGCAGCGGCCGGTAAAAACGTGCCCCGCCCAACTCAAACCATGATTGAAATGTGAGTACGCTAAGCCATTCCTGCCGGGCACTGAACACCAGCAAGCCTCCGAGGACACACCCCAATACCAGCAACAGGGTCACCGGAGCTGCGACCAGGCGCTGCTGCCAATCGGGCACGGATTGCGCCTGGGCGGGAGGCAGACTCGGCGGCAATGGCGCCAGTTGGCCGCTGGAGAAACGTCGGTATAGTTCCTCTACCATATTTTCCATGGCGGCATTGTCAATAGACAACACCTGGCGTCCAGCACTTTCGTGAATGCGGTGAGCAATGCCCCGTTGCCACAACAATTCACTGAAGGGGCGCAGATCTTGCCGAATATCAGTAACGATGAGTTCCCGTCCCATACTATGCGCTACTTTGCCAACCTATTACTCCAGCCAAGCTTATCCCGGCAGGCAGTATAAAAATCGTGGTTTAACAAATGAATCAGTTTTAGCCGGTGGGGCTTTTTACGGATATTTACAACATCCCCCGGCGCGGTGGTTAGATGAACCTGGCCATCACAGCTGATGTAGGGGTGGCAATCGCCTATCACAACCTTAATTTCGGTATCGCCAGACACAACAATCGGCCGGGCGGTAAGCGAGTGGGGAAACATAGGCACCAGGACAATGGCATCCAGCTCCGGGTGCATAATGGGGCCGCCCCCCGACAGCGCATAAGCGGTGGAACCGGTGGGCGTCGATACGATCAAGCCGTCAGAATCCTGGCTGTACACATATTTGCCATTCATGTAGAGGTCGAAGTCGATCATCCGCGCCGAACGCCCGGAGTTTACCACGACATCGTTTAGCGCCTCGGCAGAGGCGATTTGCTCTTCACCACGGTTCACTTCTACATCCAGCAGAAAGCGCTCTTCTACGCGAAACTTGCCGTCAAGCACCTCGCCAACTTTTTGGCTGAGCTGTTCCGGACGAATATCGGTGAGAAACCCGAGCCGGCCCCGATTGATACCGAGCACGGCACAGTCATGAGGTGCCAAAGCGCGGGCAGCGCCTAACAAACTGCCGTCGCCACCCACGACAATGGCAAGGTCACAGCGCTCGCCGATGGTGCGCCGGTCGGCAATCTCAACGTCGGGATCCTGCACCAGCCTTGCTATATCATCCTCAAGCAAGACGTTAAGATCGCGAGCATGCAATATCGGCAGCAGATCGCGAATCGTCTCTACGACATGATCACTGTCGAGGCGCCCGATCAGGCCTATCGTTTCAAAAGCTGCCATTGTCGTGCCATATAGGGGTAAGCGGGCCATTATAGCGGGGATTTCACTAAACACGCAGGGCGAAACGAATTAAAGTCTTGTCCTGACCGCCCCTGATTACCGTTGCATAGCCGCCAGGCGCGCCTCGGCCCACGGCCAATGGTGCCTGTAACCGCGCAGACCTTGCAAACCACCACAGTGGATCGCCATCACCTGCTCGCCGGGTGCAAACCAACCGGATTCCAGGCGATGGTAGAGCGCAGCCATCATTTTCCCACTGTACACCGGTTCCAGAATAATGTTGTGGCGCTGGTAAAACCACTCGATAAAGCCCAGCAATGTGCCGCTGGTTCGGGCATACCCGCCATAGTGATGTTCGGTATCTATATCCCAGTCGAGGGTGGCATTTATCTGGCCTGCCGCCAGCGAATACACCCTGCGCGGGACCTCTGTGTCACCCTTAAGCACGCTGACGCCCAGCACTTTTTGGAGCTGTCCCGGACGCTGCAGAATGCCAGCAAGAGTAGCCCCGGTGCCGCAAGCCAGCACAGCGGTATCCGGCTTGAAACCGGCGTCCTCAATAGTTGCCATAATCTGGCCGCAACCGGCCACACCCGCCGAATTGCTGCCACCTTCAGGCACGATCATGCAAGGTTCAAACCGGCGCTGCAGAGCACTGAGCCAGTCGGCATCGTTTTTCAGGCGGTATTGGGCATGGTCGACAAACTCCAGCTGCATACCCCAACGCCTGGCATCCGTAAGGGTGGGCGTCAGCGGCAGTGCCTCGTATCCACGAATAATGCCTACGGTAGCAAAGCCAAAACGCCGGCCGGCATCGGCCAGGGCATGAATATGATTCGACCAGGGACCACCGAAGCTGACAATCCGACGGCATCCATGCTGACGCGCCAGTTCCAGGTTCTGGTGCAACTTAAACCACTTGTTACCGGAGACGCCGGTGTCGATTAAATCCAGTCTAGCGATCGCCAGCTCGATGCCGCGCTCACGGCACAGCGGCTCGTGCAAAGACTGCACCACAATTTCAGCTTGCGCTAGCGGCGGTAGTGCCGGGCAATTGTTGCTGGGCATCGAAGGTCACGGGTAATGGGGAAAAGAACGGCTACCTGCGCCCGGGATTATGAACTAAGCGCCCCTTGATTGCATCACCTGGCGCAGTGTCAGGCTGCTCGCTTTATGCTGGCTGCAGCGATCGCTCTCCCCGGGCTCGAAGGTGGCCGGTGATCCACAACGATGCACCGGCAGGTTGCAAATTTTGCCGTTTTCGGTCATCTCATGGCAAACGGGTTTTCGGTTGTGATCCAACCAGGCTCGATAGTGCTGGATATCGACATAACAAAAACGTGCTGCGTATTCCTGGGGACACTGCAGATAAGATGGAATGTCGTCCAGTGGGACTCTGAATTCTCCTGCGCCAGGTTGTATTGCAACAAAAGAGATACCAGCGTCGCTCATCTCACGCAAAAAGTCGCTACCCGCCAGCTTTTCTTCCAGATCGAATTTTTGTTGCTCCAGGCGGGCAATCTTTTCGCCCAGGCACTTGATCTCCCCGTCCCGGTAAAACAGCTCGACATCCTTTCTCTCTAATGCCTCCTGTAAATCGGCGGTAGCGGCATCGAGGCGAACATTGAATTCCGCTCCCAATTGCTGCCCCAGATTCTCACCATCTTCAATCGTTCGTATCTGCTGGCTGATCAGGGTTCGCATGCGGCCAAAGTGTTCGGCCTGGGCGTCCAGTGACTGCTTGAGTTGCGAGCTCACCCGATGTTCATCACCAAGCTGCAGCTGCAGCGAGGCCACAGCCTGTTCGAGCTGCAATAATTGTCGCCGGTGACGACTATGCAGTTCGATCAGCTGTTGCTGCTGGCCGTTGCGTAGCTGGGCAACCTGGCGACGCGCGGCTTTCAAGCGGCGCGCCACCCGGCTACGCTCATTCCGGTGCAAGGCTTTGGTGCTGTTATTTTGATGATCCCAGGTTTGTGGCGCGTCCCCCTCGGATCCATGTTGAGCCTGGACTGCAACCGACTCCGTGTATTCCGACATCCCGAGACGATTTTCGCGCACCACCTGCACTATCGCATCAAAGGGATTGGCGCCATGAGTAATGGGCGGGTCCCACAGCTGGTCCTGGTGCCAACTGATGGGACAGCGACTGCGAGTCGCCAGGCGGATGGGGCCCGCACCCAGGTCAGGACCCGGCTGCCCCTGACTCGCCAGTAACTGCAATGGCAGGTTCCACTGCGAGTCGGGGTAACCTCTGGCATCAAACTCCAGAATAAAAAACACCGCAGCACAGACCCGCAGGGAGCCATCAATTTCCAGGAATACGGCCTGGGCCGGGCGCGAGGAAAAAGCCACCATGGCACCGACATGATCCAGTACTGCCTCAAACTCGGAATAGCGCAGTTGTCGCACAATACAGCCCTGGTCAAGAAATAGCACCGCGGTGCGCTCGCTGTTGGCATTGGCTAGTGACATAGTCCTACTGTTATTCCTGTACTGCACTGGGGCAGGCGTGTTGGATTGGAGTGCTGCGACGACAGCTCGGCGAATGCTGTCCTTATTGCATAAAAGAATAGTCGAGACACAATCAGCGCGGATTGCAAGAGACTATAGATATAATGCCAGTAAGCAATTACGTGAAGTGGATCACAGTAAACCAGACTGAACGTTTAGCCCACCACCGGTGCGCCGGGAAAGTAATGCCAGGCGTATTGCATTACCTGATGGGCCCCGGGCTTTGTTTTACTTCCGGAATCAGCTCCTTGCACTGCAACGCGCTGACGCTTAAATCGTTGGTGGCATAGCTCAATGGCTTATCTTCACTGACCCAGCCGAGAACATGGGCCATTGCGGCCTTGCCGGTTTTGATGTTGAGATTAAAAAGGGTATAGCGATCGGTACAGCTGATAATAGAAGCCCTGTAGTCGAATGAGCATTGGGTCGATGCCGGCAACATGCCGAATCTTTCAAGGCCGAGGTTATAGCCGCGCTGACGCACCGGATAGCCGGCAATCTTGAAGCTTTTCTGAGACCACAAGCCGTATTGAAAGCGCAGGCCCGCCGACTCAAGCTCATTGCAATACCATAGGCTATCGCTGGCGGCTGCTTTGCAGCACAGTGCCAATAACAAAATAACGCGGTATAAACCCATGACGCCACCCTACTCCCAGGCGTCGCCGTAATCATGAGCCAATTCATCTCCCGGCTCAATCGGCTTTAGAGCAACCACTGTAAGGTCATCGTAATAGGCCACGTTAGGCGTTTTCGAATGGTTGATGTAGCGAAACTTGCACAGCACTTCTACTGTATTCTTTTCGTCTAACCAGAGCGTATGGGGTGTCGGCGATTTGCTTTTATGGCGGCCAGTCCTGCATTTTCCCAGCACCGTTCCCCGTGGTATCGAGCGGCGCGCAAACAGCCCCCGACCATGAATTTTGCTCTTTTTTACCTTCAAATGCCGTTTCAAACGACCGCCTCCCCCATGCGCTTTCGCCGACCGGTAAACCAGCTGCCGGGCAGAACCAGACAAGCCTCTGACCGCTGTTGACCCGTAATTTATACCGTTTATGATAGCGCGGATTAAATAGTTCCACACCTCCCGGGTTGTCATGCAACCCGGGAGCAAGGCCATATCACGACATTATTGCGCTCTAGCAGGTTGCTGAGAAAGGCATCCTGCCTTTCTCAAAACACGAAAAGCAAAAAGCGTGGTTTTTACTTTTCTCACAAAACCAATGGCTTAGGAGCCTTTGGTTTTGCCGAAACGTCCATGTTTCGATACAGGCTGTCGAAATCCGGAGAATTTCAACAGCCTGCTAGGGAAAATTTCTGAGAATGATGGGCTCACCAATGGCCGCGGCCTCGACATCGTCATTGCAGTAAGCCATATCCACCCACTCTTTGGCGGCATACAACTGGCTCTGGTCACTAAAATGCGGAGAATCGGGGTTGATCGATTGTGAATGGGTAATGATGGCGTCGGCGAGGGGGCACTCACTGTCATCCCAGGTCACAGTCTGGACATAGGAGTTGCCGGCGCGGATACTGCGGTAGCCGCCCGGCTCCAATGCCGCACTTATGGCGCCGAACACTCCCATCATGCCATCGCCGCCATGGATCGGGATGTCGAATCCATCACGCGGCAGAACCTGGACCTGGCCCCAGGGGTCGCCGAGGCCAACTCCGGCGGCATCCAGTTTATCGACCGCTTCAGCCAGCGCGGCAACGAGCTGTTGACGCACATCGACTATTTCGATTGCAAATCCCCGGGGGGTCGTCAGCGGCGCTGAGGGGTCAAAATCGACCGTCCATAAATCAAGGTCATTGGGACTCGGGTCCAGCGCGTTCCAGAATTCGGTAAACACCTGGGCGCCCTCGCTATCGACTTCAACTTTTTGATCCCACGATGCCAACTGGGCACAGGCGCGCAAGGCCTGTTGCTCAGTGGCATCGGGCAAGGGGGTTTGACCAAGTTCGTTGCATAGCGTCAGCATATCGTCATAGATAATTTCGGCACCATAGACCCGATTACTGTACATTAGCTGCTGCAGGCTGGGCAGGGTAAAGCGGGGGCTGGCGTCAAAGCCGTCAGTCGCCTCGAGTCGCGCTGCGACCATTTCGTGATTAATCCGGGTGCGCAGCAGCTGCGCCTTACCCTCGGCTCCCACCGTGCCCATCACCGGCGAAAAGCCTTCCAGCGGTTGATCCGGGTTGCTCAACCAGTAACTGTCATTGGAGTTGGCCGCATAAGTCGTCCCTAGAAACGTCGGCAAACTACTGAACCCGAAAACCCCCGAATTGTCGGGTGAATCGGCGTCGCTACCCCACTGACACTCAGAGCGGTCGCCATCGAGTGCAATAATCTGGTTACTGGTCAAGGTCGCGACCAGGCCGTTGATGCCCGTCACACAGTCGTCGAGCTGTTGCTGGGTCACATGGGGAATCGACGAAATTTCACCGTAAAACATGTCACCATTGCGATCTGCAGCAAGGGTATGAAACAGTGGGTTGCCAATGACCTTCAAGGCGTCAACCGTATCGCTGACCTTGCTGGCCTGGCCTAATTTCACCCACATATCGATACCGCGTAGATTATCGATGTTGGCATCACGGAGGGCATAAACGGTACCTGCGGCCGTGGGCCAACCATCGAATACCGACGCAAATGCGGGATCGATAGCCGCAGCGGCAGACGCCAGGTTGACGATCAAGCCATATTCCCAGCGATAGAAAGTATGACTGCGCACCTCGGTGCCCCCGTCTTCCAGCGCAACGGTAATCTCTACCGTTTCCGAGACAATATCCTTGTATTCCCCATCCAACTCGTACTGCAGCGGGTCGTTGGGATTGAGTTTGAGCTCAAACAGGGTAAAACGGTTGGCATAGCTGACGGTGTGGGTCCAGGCGACATCCCGGTTAAAGCCGATGGCAATCATAGGAAAGCCCTTGAGCGTCGCCCCCATGGCATCGTAAACCCCCGGTATCGTCAGGTGTACCTGGTAAAAAGAGCCCACCCCGTACCAGGGTTGGTGCGGATTACCGAGCAGCATTCCCCGGCCGCTCTGGGTGGCATCGCGCCCCAGTGCAATAGCGTTACTGCCTAGGTCGGGATTGACCATAGCCCGCAAAAGCTGACCGAGGTCTTCGACCGCAGCCGAGCTGTTGGTGGCAGTGGCCGCCGCCATCCCGGGGCCGGTAGCGTCGAGGATAGCGCGTTTAACTGTGCCCTGGTCGGTGCTGCCCTGCAGCTGGATGCGGCGAAAATATTTCCATAGATCGATCGCCGTGATTTCTCTCACCCAGCTGGCATTGCGACAATTGGGTTCACCCTGGGGCAGCTTGTCGATACCGGTTTCCGCCAGATAACGGTTATAGCCAGCCGCATAGCCCTCTACCAATTGCAAAACATTATCGGGTTGGACACTGAGATACTTCTTTTCAAGTTGACCGTCGTCGTTGTTGTTTATCAGGGTAAAAATAAAGTCTGTGCTTTCATCCCCGGCCGCTTCCCCTAACTGCTCCAGCGATTTGCCCTCGGCCCGCACAATTTCCTGCATCAGCACGCAATAATTGTCCTGGGCAAAAGCATAACCATGGCCATACCCCAGACTACCCCAATCCTCGGCTTTAATATGGGGAATGCCATACTCGGTGCGGGTAATCTCTGCTCGATAGGGGGCTGCTGTGAAATCGTCATCGTCATCAGAGTCACTGCAAGCCGGCAACAACAAAAGGATACTCAGCACCACTGATAGTCTGTAAATCATAATCCAGCCCTTAGCTTGAAATTTTGCCTGTATGTTATGCGCCAGCTGTCGCTTAGAAAAGTGACGACGAGGTAATGTCCAGATAGTGGTGCGCATTTACTTCAGGCTGAAGGCGCGCTAACGTGCAGGCTGAAACCCGCCCTTGCCACGCCCGCAGAAGATAAGCGCTCTATGGAATTGATTGTTTTCGACCTCGACGGCACCTTGCTCAATCGACAGAGCCGTATCTCTGACTATACCCGGGACACCCTGAAGCGCCTGCAGGAACGTAACATCGCCTATACCGTGGCCACCGGTAGAACATTGCACGCCGCCCGCGACCTGCTGCATGGTCACGGTTTTGAGCTGCCCCAGATCTTCAAAAACGGCGTCGTTATCTGGAATCCCCTGCACCAGCAGTACAGCCACCAGTACCTGCTAACCGACTCAGAGATTCAGCATCTACTGCAAGCCCTGCTGGAGCGCGACGTCAGTCCCTTTATTTTTACTCTCGAACCGGGTCAACGTCATGCGGTCTATCACCCGCCCCTGCGCAACGCAACCGAACGGCAACTGGCCCAGCTCATTGGCAAGGATCGTAACTTACCGGTGTTACCCGTAGCCCAAATGCCCGCCGATGCGGACATCAGCAACATCAGTGCCCTCGGACCAAAGGCAGCGCTGGAGGCCGTCACCCGGGTGGTCGATATGGAGCCGCAACTGGTGGCGTATATGGGACAGGCATTGGAGGGCGATGATCTGTACTGGATCGACATCCACCACAGCAGTGGCAATAAAGGCGGCGCGGTTTCATTGCTTAAAAATGAGCTGGGAATCGAACGGGTGATTTGCTTCGGCGACAGTGATAATGACTTGACGATGTTTGAACAGGCCGATGAGTGCTACGCCCCTGAGAACGCCAAAGAAGCCATTAAGGACGCTGCCACCGCGGTTATTGGCCACCACGACGCCGACGGCATCGCTCGCTTCCTGCGCCAGCGCTTCAAGCTTTAAGGCACCTCTGATCAATTAGGTACTACCTCAGCGGAGCCTTTGGTGATGGCTGGCAAGGCGCGGCGCGAAGGTCAATGGTGGTTCTCATTGACGAGCGTCGCAACGCAGTCCAGCGATCACCAAAGGCCCGCCCTTCGGGGCTTTGCGCCGCAATCTCCTGCGGCATTGTGGTCACTCGAAAGGCAACCAGCCTTACTGCGTGACCTCGCTTTGCAGGACATCACGGCGCAAAGCCTGAGGTGACACCGAATTAATCAGAGATGCCTTAAATCTCACAGGCCTGCCAGCAGGCCCGAAATCCTGGATAAATAAAAGCCGAAGCCTGGTTTTTCGGCTTTATTCGCCCACTTTTTAAAACTCGTCGTCGGCGAAGGACATAATGGCTTCTTTGCCCGCACTCAGCTCTTGCTCCAGTGCCTGTATTTCAGGGGTGAACAGTTGGAAGTAGTGATCCGCTGCCTTCTGCTTGCCCTGCAAAAAGCCACTGCTGTAGTTGGCTTTGGTCTCAGGCTTACCACTCTGGTCCGCCATTTTCGCCCACAGCACGGCCAATGTAGTTAACGCATACATGCGCAGCAACATCGGTGCGACGGCAGCCGCTTGCTCGGGGTCGGTCATGGCGTTCGACATAAGCCAGGTCAAGGCGTTGTTGAGCGACGCCATAAACACTTCGCAGGCCTGCTTGTGCTGTTGGTTTTCAACCCCCGCCAGCATCTCGTTCAGCTCAGCGTTGTAGGTGCCAGGCAGTCGCCCACCGCGCATTATCAATTTACGGCCCACGAGGTCCAGCGCCTGAATTCCGTTGGTACCTTCGTAGATTCGCGCAATGCGACCATCGCGCAGCAGCTGCTCCACGGGCCAATCGCGGGTGAAGCCCGCTCCACCCATAACCTGAAGTGCCTGGTCACAGGAAAAGAAGCCCTCATCTGTCAGGAACGACTTCACCACCGGGGTCATCAGTTGCACAATGTCATCCGATTTCTGGCGACGCTCCTCATCGGCATGGGCATGGCTCAGGTCGAGATGCAGACCCGTCCAGTAAACCATCGCCCGGGACCCTTCAATAATGACTTTTTGGCGCAACAGCATGCGCCGCACATTGGGGTGGACGATAATAGGATCAGCTGGACCGTCGGGATTGACAGGACCGGCCAATGACCGCCCCTGCAAGCGCTGACGGGCAAAATCGAGGGATACCTGGTAACCCGTTTCAGCCAGCCCCAACCCCTGAATTCCAACCATCAAACGGGCGGCATTCATCATGGTAAACATGCACCGCAGGCCCTTGTTGGCCTCTCCCACCAACCAGCCTTTGGCTGACTCAAAATTCATCACACAGGTGGATGAGCCGTTAATACCCATCTTGTGTTCCAGGCCACCGCAAAACACTGTGTTGCGGCTGCCGTCCAGCAAAAATTTGGGCACCAGGAACAGGGATATGCCGGCGGTGCCCGCCGGCGCATCTGGCAATTTTGCCAACACCAGATGAATAATATTGTCGGCCAGGTCATGTTCACCGCCGGTGATCCATATTTTGGTGCCGGTGATGTCATAACTGTTGTCCGCATTGGGCAGGGCTTTGGTGCGAATCAGGCCAAGGTCTGTGCCACATTGCGGCTCAGTAAGGCACATGGTGCCCGTCCATTCCCCCGCCACCAGCTTTTCGAGATATTGCTGCTGTAACTCGGGACTGGCGTGCTCAGTCAGCGCGCTGATAGCGCCATGGGACAGGCCGGGATACATCCCGAAAGACAGGTTACTTGAGCACACGATTTCATCGATGGTAAATTTCAACAAATGTGGCAGCCCCTGGCCTCCAAACTCCGGCGATGCGGTCAAGCCACTCAAGCCGGCCTCGCGATAGGTTTGATACGCTTCCTTGAAGCCGTCCGCGGTTGTGACTGCATGGGTCTCCGGGTCGTAGGTGCAACCCTGGGCATCGCCCGTCTTGTTTGCCGGCAACAACACGTTTTCTGCAAGTTTACCGACCTCTTCGATAACCGCCCTGAACATGTCAGGAGTGGCTTCTTGAAAACGCTCGCACTCGGCTATCTTGTCGGCACCCAGAACGTCGAACAGGGTAAAATTGATATTATCCAATGGTGTTCGGTAGTGGCTCATTGTGCTTCCTCGCTGTGGTTACATCTGCAGAGATGGGTGCGGTCGTCCGGGGTCGAGCGCTGGCCCGCTGTTGATTTACGTTCTGTGCGGCAGAATCGGATCATAGGCTGCTGATTCCGGCATCTTCTTTTCAAAGGCCAAAGCCCTCCCGGTATCAACCGCTTTATGGCCAATATCCCTGCCGGCGAAAATTAACCGTATTTATTTTCATGCTTTGCCAGGGTGCGCTCGGCTTTTCGCAGTGCCTGCTCGATCCGAGCTGCAATCGACTCTCCCGCATTCGCTTGCTGCAACAAGCTACCGGTGTGAGCGGCACACAGGTTTTCGGCGTCCGACCAGTCCTCGATCAGGGCCATTGCCCAATCTCGAAATGCCCGGGCGGCACCGGGCTGGCGCTGCAAAGCCATCGATAGCGTAGGGTGAAAAACCAGCGGGCCCTGCACGCCGATCTTGCGCAATGCAAGTGGCAGGCGAAGATACATCAGGGTATCGTCGACGTGAATGGTTTTGGATGCAGGATGAAATGCCAAAACCGAGGAGCAATGAATGTTGTCATTGCTGGATATGAAATCAACGCCAGCCGGGATCGAGAAATCCAGGTCCTTCGCATAGCGAGCCTGCAAGGCAGTACTCTCGGTGCAGTCTTTTTGCCACTTTAAATCCGGGAATAGCGAAAGATGTCGAGCTGTGCCGTAAAGCTTTGCCCGGGGATATTGCTCATGCATCGCCTGCACGTGCACCGTGTGAAACGGGTGCAGATTAATGATGGCCTCTATGGCATCGCCATCGTTGGTTAGAGCATCGACCTGGCGCTTTATTTTTGCTGGCAGCGTGTAGGCGTCGAGAAAGACGAACTTGCCGTTACCCCGCCTGACCAGTGAACATTGAGTGCCTATATCTATCAGGCCACCAATTTTAAAGGAGCCTCGAAGGTTCCAAAAATCGTCGGCAATCTGCTGCAACTTTGCTGCCATCTGCGGTTTCCTACCCATCGGTTTCAGGTTCTCACCATCCTAACCAGCTTTTGTAGCAGTAGCCAATTTATTTAGCTTGGAATGTGAGCCGCCAACCCTGCATGGGTGAGTGCCGAGCGCACTTTATGAACCTGGTACTGGCCGCGTAATAATGCTTTTCGCGGCCGCCAACTATTGCTGCAACTAGCCAACACTGTCTGGCAAAGCATGGCGGTAAAGGCTGCGGTAAATATCTTCGAGTCGCGCCATCAATTCCGCCTCGCTCGCAGCAGAAATATTGATATGACCCAGCTTGCGCCCTGGCCTGGGAGACTTATTGTAGTCGTGGAGCTGGGTGTATTCCTCGACCTTGCGCTCGGCAGGTTCGCCCAGGACATTCACCATACCGACATAGGGCCGCTCCGCTTTTGGGTCCAGGCTGGTGTCCCCTAGCGGTAATTCACAGATGGCCCGAATATGATTTTCGAACTGGCTGGACAAGCCGGGAAGCATTGTCCAGTGTCCGCTGTTGTGAACCCTGGGCGCAATCTCATTAACCCACATCTGGTCTTTGAGAACAAAAAACTCCACCGCCATTACGCCAACGTAATCCAGTTTTTCCATAATGGCAGCCGTATAGTCGACGGCCATCTGCTGCAGCTTCAAGGAAACCTTGCGACACGGCACAACAGAGACATGAAGAATGCCTTTTTCGTGCAAATTTTCGGTGACAGGGTAAGCCCGAAACTCACCAATACCCGAGCGCACAGCGACGACTGATACTTCTCTTTCAAAATCTACCCACTTCTCCAGCAGCCAGTCTCCCCGCGGGTACTGTTGGCAAAAGGCGTCAACTTCTGCCTGGTTGCGCAAACGCCACTGACCTTTGCCGTCGTAACCGGACTCGGCAGATTTTACCACCAGAGGCAACCCTAGCACTTCGGCACCCCGTGCAACTTCGGCGGCGATAGAGGCTTGCTGATGGGGTGAACAGGGAATATCGATCGCCGCCAGTAATTGTCGCTCAAGACACCGGTTTTGGCAGTGGCGCACGCTGTCGGGACCGGGGTGGACCCGGCAGTACTGTTGCAGTGCCTGCAACAAGCCAACATCGATGGACTCTCGCTCTACCGTGATGACCGCTGGCGAGCCGAGGGCCTGGTAAAGCCCCTCAACCCTGTCATCCGCCGCATTGCTGGAATTCCAGGCGATCACCGGGCCAAGGCCGTCAACACAACGGGTGCCTTCACCGTCAATCGCAACAAAGCTGCAACTCACACCCAGTGGTTGAGCCGCCTGGGCCAACATTCTCGCCAATTGGCCACAACCCAGAATCGCTATTTGCAAGGCGCCACCTCCAGCGGAACTTCTGCGCTGCGCTGGCTACGCCAGTCATCAAGCCGCTGCCGTAAGTCGGCGTTGGCAAGTGCCAATACCTGCGCCGCCAGCAAGCCCGCATTAAACGCTCCGGGGTCGCCAATAGCCTGCGTGGCTACTGCAACTCCCCGCGGCATCTGGACGATTGAAAGCAGCGAATCCATGCCGTTTAAGGCCGCACTTTGCACCGGCACCGCAATCACCGGAACCAGCGTCATGGAGGCCACCATGCCGGGCAAGTGGGCAGCGCCGCCGGCGCCAGCAATGATGACCTTGACCCCGCGCTGAGCCACTCCAGTGGCGTAATCATACAAGCGCTGGGGTGTGCGATGAGCAGACACCACCCGCGTTTCGTAAGGCACCTCCATACTGTCCAACACCGTCGCTGCATGTTGCAGCGTTGGCCAGTCAGATTGTGAACCCATAATGATACTTACCCATGGCGCGGCGTGTTCCGCTTGCCCGGTAGACATTGCACGTGCTCCTTAGCTAGCTAGAGGCAAAAAATGATGAATCAAGTCAAAATGCAAAAAGGTTTACCAACCAGCACTTTAAAAGGGCAAACGTCCCGGGCGGCGAAAGCCCTGGTCGGCCCCGGCAGTGCCCACCGATCCGCGCGCTGGTCGCCAGCACAAGCAGCAAGAACAAGCCGCCAGCACTAGTGCCCATGCTGCAAGCCGGAAGTGGCCCCGCAGGGCATCGTAGCGACTGGCGGCGACAGTAAAAGGCAGACTGCAATATTACCTCACTAGCGCTATGTTCAGCGAGCGCCACACCGCCTTTCAAGCCGATTGATCCGTCTTTCATCAGTATTTGATCCTCGAGGACCGGGAAAGCGAGCTGGTGGTGCTGCGAACGAACTTCGGCTAACTGTGTTTTATCTCCGACGAGGCATGGCCCCTAGCCTATTGCACTGGGATCAAAACCGTTTGAGAGACAAGCTGTACTTCACGACTTCACTGTCACGATTCGAAAATTATCCCTGTTTTGAGCCGCGGTTAAGCGGCTGCAACTGAGGTCGGGGATGCCCACGTTGCAAACAGCGCTTTGCGGGCACGCGCATGCGCTGCAACTCAAGCGCGTTTCAGGTACCCTACAACCACTTGCTCTGCTATCGCTTTATCTCACTCGGGGAACTGCCATGAACGGATATACGACGCTGGGAACCAATGACCTGGAAAGAGCCTGCAAATTTTACGATGCGTTGCTGGCAACACTTGGCGAGAAACGCATTTTTGATGAGGATGGCTTCGTTGCCTGGGGCAGCTCGATGGACCAGCATGCCCTGGCGGTAACCAGGCCCTTCGACGGCAAACCGGCGACAGTCGGCAATGGTGTGATGCTCGCCATACAAATGCCAAGCAAGGAAGCGGTCAATGCCTTTCATGCCAAGGCACTGGAGTTAGGAGCACACGATGAAGGCGCACCCGGCCCCCGCGGTGAGGGGTTTTATGCGGGATATTTTCGCGATCTCGATGGCAACAAGCTCAATGCCTTCGTGTTCAGCTGAGGCCTTCGTGGACATGGGTTCGAATTATTCAAACTTCAACACACCGGTAATGATTAACGAAACGGTGTCATTGCGGAGAACCGTGAGTCTGCGCCCTCGCCTTAACGCTCCGTGCCGGGCAGGATTTCGCCTGTGCCAGGTCCTATCTTCAATGCATGATTACGCCTCAAGGCAGAGCGGGTGAAAAGAGTTCTTCGCTCAGGATTGCACTTGTTTCGTTTACTTCTGGCAAGCTTGTTCGGATCGCTCCTGGTTTTGGTGGTCGTTGCTATCTATACGCTTGAACAGCGGCCCGACCTCAAAGTGTGGCACGACACGGAGTTGGACGAAGAGTACCGGGCCGATTCCGGAATCGAAAATTTCAGCCAATACCTAGAGCTGGAAGACCGGCTGTTCCAGCAACTGGAGCAACTTATTTATCAAAAGATAGACCCCGAGGACCAACGGCTATCCAGTCGTTACAGCCACGATAGCCTGGCCGACCCGGGGCGTTGGCCGAGCAACTGGAATCGATCGTTTGTACTGCCGACGGTAAAGCCCACTGCAGGCGTGTTGTTGCTACACGGTTTGTCTGACTCACCGTATAGCATGCGCAGTATTGGCCAGGCTCTGCAACAGCACGGGGCGTATGTTGTTGGCTTGCGGGTGCCCGGGCACGGGCAGGCGCCATCCGGCTTGCTGGATATTCGCTGGGAAGACATGGCAGCGGCAGTGCATCTGGCTGTTAACGAGCTACGGCACAAGTATCCCTACGGCCCTTTGTACATTGTGGGTTACTCTAACGGCGGTGCACTGGCGGTGCAGTATGCCCTGGATTCCCTTGCCGACAGCGCCTTGGTCCCGGTTGATGGCCTGGTGCTGATATCACCGGAGATTGGCATCAGCAAGCTGGCAGCGCTGGCCTTCTGGCAGGAGAAACTGGGGCACCTGCTGGGACTTCAGAAGCTTGCATGGAATTCGATCCAGCCAGAATATGACCCCTGGAAATACGGCTCTTTTGCCCTCAATGCTGGTAAGCAGGCATATCGCATTACCGCAGCTATCCAGCGACAAATAAGCCAACAAGCTGCGGCGGGCACCCTGCAAAACATGCCGCGCATCCTGGCCTTTCAATCGGTCGTCGATGCCACAGTAACGGCGCCTGCCCTGGTGAGTAATTTGTTTGATCGGTTACCGATGATTGCACCAATGGCAGGCGATAGCGGAGCCGCCAATCACGAGCTGGTATTGTTTGACATTAACCGCGATGTGGAAATTGAACCCTTGATGCTGGGAAACCCGAGCGCATGGATTGATACCATGTTGCAGGATCCTACCCTGGACTATGCCCTGACCCTGATTAGCAATAAAGATGATACGACTGAGCTGGCCAGCGCCTACAATAAGCCGCCTGGCTCTGAGCTGGAAGTGGCGTGCGATACTGCCATGGCCTGGCCCGCCGATGTCTACTCATTGTCACATGTATCACTGCCCTTTCCCCCCGACGATCCAACCTATGGCAGCGACGAGTCGGTAAAAAGTCCCGGCATCAGGCTCGGGACCGTGGCGCTTCGCGGAGAAAAAAACGTCTTGCAAGTGTCTTCCCATGACATGTTGCGCCTGCGTTACAATCCTTTTTACAGCTATCTCGAACGGCGGACTCTGGCTTTTATGAATTTGTCGGACGGCGCTGATCTGCGATGTGGCGACAATGAATAAAGCATTAGCCTACCGCTCGCTGGAATTGCGTCTGGATAGCCAATCTGCGTTATTGTAAAGCGATGCGATTGCCTGATACCGGTGACCGGTTTATCGAGCTGCGCCGTATACCCCAGTGAGATTCGGCGACAAGCCGGGATCGTTACGTTAACGACGCCGCCAGGACTCTTACTGTTAATGCGAGGAACACCATTATGAAACCGTTTGTTATCTCAGCTTGTGTCGCAGGCGCCATCGGACTTGCCCCGGCCCCGGGGGCCCTTGCACAAACCGATGTCGAGGCCAATGATTTCATTGAATTGTTCGAAAAGCTGGGTGGTAATCACCCGGGATTCAGAAAAGCACACGCGCGCGGAGTGTGCGCCAGCGGCACGTTTTCCCCGGCAAACAGTGAACACTTTAGCCAGGCGGAATTGCTTGCAAATGGTGACTTACCGCTGACGATGCGGTTTTCCGTTGGCGGCGCAAATCCGGATAGCGACGAACGGAAGCCGGGCACACGCGGTGCGGGAATACAAATTCAGCTTCCCAATGGCTCCGTACATCATTTTACTGGCAATAACTTTCCGGTTTTTGCCGGCAAGGATCCAGCGACCTTCTTTGGCTTTTTATCGACATTGCTGCCGGATGACAGCGGTCAGTACAAGCCCGAAAAAACCATGGCCTACGTGCAGCAGAATCCGAGTGTGCAGGCCCACGCCGCCTGGCAGAGAAGTGCCCAGACGGCCGCCTCTTATGCTAACACCCGGTATTTTGGGCTGCATACCTTCCACTACGACAATGCCGGTGAACAAATTCGGTTTCGCTGGCAGCTGGTTCCTGAGCTGGGTGTAACAACCCTGACGAAAGAGGAAGCGGAAAAAATGCCAGCCGATTTTCTTGCGTCGACCCTGGCCAAACAGTTGTCCGATGCAACGGTGAGCTTTCGTTTGGAAGCAAGCATTGGCGAACCCGGAGACAGCGATATCGACCCTTCTGTTCAGTGGCCAGACGACAGAGAGCAGGTCACCCTGGGCACTGTCACCCTCTCGAGCTCGGGAGGAGAAGCCTGTAATGGGCTGAACTTCGACCCCAATGTAATGTCTGCCGGCTTTGAGCCGAGTGCTGATCCGGTCTTAAGAATGCGCTCACCCGCTTACGCAATATCCTTTGGCAAGCGCTCAAGCGGGGAATAGCAACCCCCCGGCATAACAGCAGAGCCTGGCAATGGCCGGCAGAGACTTAGCATGGCGGAATGAACAGGATGTGGCTGTTGACGGCGACTTAACTCTGGCTGCCAAACCAGGAGGATATTGTATGCCTGGTAGTGCAGCGGGCGGGAGCAAGCACCCGAACCGGTGTCAGAACCTGCGCCCCGCTGCCTGCACTAGTCGCTCAAAACACCGTAGTGATAGGCACCTTCAATGACTCCACTGGTATAATTGCCATTGAGTCCGCGGAAGTTGCCGGAAGCAAAATAGACCTTCAATTGCGGGTTATCCTGCATCGCCCGGTTCACATTTTCTACCAATTGCTCATCGGCATTTTTTACCAGAACCCCGCAAAATCCTGCTGTCAGAGGAAACACATCGTTGCCGCTATCACCGCAGAAAACGACGTCTTTATTTTTAATTGCCGCAAACTCCTCACATACATATTCCAGTGCAGTTTGTTTGGTGGCACTGGCCGGCAGAAAATCCAGTAGTCCCTTACCATCCTGTGAGTCAAAACTGTAAACGATGACTTCATCAAACTTACCCTTGACGCGCTCATCAACAGCTTTTAACACCGACTCTCGCTGTTCATGCACGACATAGTAACTTTGCTTGAACTGGTTCAAGTGCTCACTTTCCTGCTCCCGCATCCCGGTGATTCCGGCGACCGCGTCGCGTATCGCAGTAGCATTCCAGCGCGGACTTGAGCGTTTGACATGATCGACCCAGCCGGCGTCGAAATGCCACTCTCCCTGCTCGTATTTCCTGATGGTGGTACCCACGTCTGCGCACAACACATCGGGATACCTGACCCCGAACTCCTGTATCGCCTTTTCGGTGAGCGCGAGATTGCGACCGGTTACATAGACGACGAGCACACCGTGTTCCCAGGTGAGTTGATTGAACATCTCAATGGCTTCGCTATCGGCTTCCCAGCTACCGTTGGGCAGCAGGGTTCTGTCCATATCTGTCGCGAGTATTTTCATTTTTTCTCTCCCCATCATCGTATGCGGCGTCGATCTCCTGGAATTTGGCCAGACATGCTGCACGCCCGCAGCTGCCAGCCGCTAACGGTAAGACAACAGCGTTTCTTTGCCATCTTGATCCACATGAGTGACTTCGAAGTCATGATCCTGCAGGTTGGCTCGCAACGTGGCGCTGCTTTGCTGGTTGCGCCAGGTGAGATGAAGCCAGTGGTCCTCGGTTTCATGGATATCCAGTTCGCCGCTGAATGCCGGTGAGGTATTGCGCAAGCGGATCAATTCAAGCTGGTCGCGCACTACCACACGATTGAGTCCCAGTTCAATATCGCTTGGTTTCAGTGTGGTGCGATTGATTTCCTTGTGGCCGGCGGTTGCGCCACTGTCGGCAGCTGCATAGTCATTTTTACCAGCGAACAAATCGAGATACCACACTTGTGGTATTCCCGGCATGAACATTTGGATGGCACGGGCCAGTCGCAATTTTCTCTCGTCCTCCCCAAGCGCGCTGAAGTAGGTTGCGTTAACCTGGTAGTAGGCTATTTTCTTACCATCCGGGCCATACAAATTCTTGACCCGCCCACCCCGGTCCAGAATTCGCTCCACTACCGCATCAATCTCGTCATCGGTCAGCAGGCCATCAATGGCCGTACCGCCTACCGTCTTGCCTTTTAGGTCCAGTACGGGAATACCGTCGTGACAACCCAGCATATTGACGGTCCGGATGTTTTTCTCGATTATCTCGCCTATCCAGCGTAACAGCGGTCCACTGGTGCCACGATCCAGCGCGTCGATCACCAGCCCAGGTAAGAAAAAGTCGTAGATAAGAAAACCTTCGGCGGCGACCTCCTCATGCAGTCGGTTGCCATATTCGGAGTGAATTTCCGGCAGCATGATCAGCTTGTACTTGTCGCCAATATGCCTAAGTCTGCGCAGGTAGTCCCAAGTGCCGGGCTTGTTAAAGAAATTGACCTTGCCAGGCTCCTTGTGCAGATAAGCAAAGGCGTCGAGGCGGATCAGTTTCGCCCCATAAGCACTGAGTTTTTCGAGTGTCTCGTCGTAAAAGTCCCAAACCTGTTCTGATTGGGCATTGAGATCCATCTGCCCGAGGTATTTACGCTTGCTCTCTATGATAGCCACGATGTCATCACTGCTTGCGGCAAACCCACCAAAGTCAAGCTCCTTAATATTGGACTTTGCGGCAATGGCGTCATTGACTGTAGTGACAATCTGCCTGGCTTGCTCTGGAGTGAGGCCGTCGATTACCGACAAATCGCCGACGCTGATTTCACTGTAGGTAACCTCCTGATAGAAGGTATTCCAGTAGGGTCGCTCCGAGCCATCCGGGAAGCGCACTTTTAAAATCGGCAAGCCGGGTTTGCGCATAAACAGCTGATCGAGGTATTGCTTTTTGGGGATGACATAACCGTTAGCACTGATCTCGCCATCGGTGCCCCAAAACGCATTCCAGTCGATAAAAAAATCTTTGTATTTTGAATCTTCACCGTATTGCAACATATCCTGAAACTGCGCCGAGCCGACCGAAAGATGGTTCAGGACCAGGTCAAATTTAAGCTTGATATCATGTTGTTCGAGCTTTTTCAGGTCGTCTGTATCGACTAGCTTTTCGTTGATATCGTAGTCAATAACCGAAAAGCCACGGTCGAGGTCACTGTGAAAAAACGTGGGCAAAATATAAAACAGGGAAAACGCATTCTTCAACTCCGGCCGTTGTAACAAGTCAACGGTGTCCGCCAATTTGTGACCAATGCTGTCAGGGTAGGCGTTAAATATGACGCCTCGGGACTGTGAAGGGTCGGGATTTGCATTGCTTCCAATCATATAGTCCTCACTTATTCTTGTTTTAGATGGCTCGGGGTATTCTCCTTAAGCTCGCGACAATGGCCAAGGCCCAAGCAGTTTCTCACCCCTTGTGACGGGCTTACAAGAAGCATAAAGCGCATCAACCCTCAAGTCGACAGTCCGCCTGGCGACATGGGTTCTTTCTGCCCAACAGCAGCCGAGAGCTGGACAAGGGCCACCAAACCAAAGTCAAGGCTCATTACAGGCTTGCTTAAGCGGCCTGAGCCTGTGCTAGCCACAAAAGCAGCCATCAGATAGCTGCTTCACTATTGTCGCCAGGTCAAGCGCGGGGAAACCCCCGCCATTTGCTCAGTAGGTAGACATTGCATCGAGGGGTTTATACTGGATTACGCCTGTGACTGGTTCCCGCTAAGGCCCGGGATATCCCGGATTCAACCAAGATCCCCCTAACAGACGCCAACTGCGGCACTGTGGATATCGACTTCGGCGACGCTGCGCTTTATCCTAAATGGAGTACCGCGCCGGGGTTTCTAGCCATACCGAGCCGCCAGCACCTAAAACACAGTTGCTGCTAGAGAGGCTTTGAAGCTTCTGACTTGCATAACCAGCTGACAACCCGGCGGCAATTACGGATTCTCGCAAAACCCAGCTCAGAGGTGTTTGTGACTCAATATGAAATGGCTGTGCTAGCCCAGGAATACTGGAGCAATGCCATCTCCATCAGCGCCATAGTAATGACGCTAATGAGCGGCTATTTGATGGTGGCCTACGTTGCCGCCTCAAACATGACGACTGCACAGGTGTCGATCGTCAGTATACTTTATTCAGGCCTGCTGCTATTTACCATCGCATCTTTCGAAAGTTTTGTGTCAAAAGCCGGTTATTGGAGTTACATGGCATATAAGTCACGCTCGGTTGAGGCGGAAGCGCCGGATACCTACCTGGCCTACATCGTCACTGGCTTTCTGATTTTCTGCTTTTTTGCCAGCCTTAAATTTATGTGGGATGTCCGGCAAGGCGCACGCCTGGACACACTCCCACAAAGCGATGGTAAAAACGAATAAGCATGGACGCGCGGGAAGTATGGCTGTGGAAGCGCATTGAAAACCTGATATTACCCACCGAAGCTTCGAATGTCTTGCGGCTACCATAGCCGATGCAGCCATGCGCCTCGCTAGTGCCATATCGAAAATAGCCAGAATAACAGCCGCAGCCAAGCCCCGGCCGAACGGAAGCTACCATCGCCAGGATAAAGGGGAAAAAGTTGGGGGTAGTACGCTGAAGGGTATTTCTTTTGCGCCGCGCACCTGATGGCATGCAGGGAAATAATGGCGGACCGGACGGGGCTCGAACCCGCGACCTCCGGCGTGACAGGCCGGCATTCTAACCAACTGAACTACCGGTCCCCGGTAGAAAAAACAACGACTGCCAGACCAATAAAATGATGGTGGGTGATGACGGGATCGAACCGCCGACCCTCTGCTTGTAAGGCAGATGCTCTCCCAGCTGAGCTAATCACCCTGTGCAATCGAGGGCGCATTCTACCGGATCGACCTGCCATGTCAAACAGATTTTCCTGTCTCCCCGGGTTTTTTACCGCCCCCCGATCACCCAACAATCCACCGGGCTACAGGCTCATACGCTATGTATTCCAGGCGCATACTTTGTATACTGGCGCCTCCGCTGATCATGGCCGCTGTCGATGGAAATATTCAAGGAATTCTCGTTTGAAGCAGCACACCGGCTACCCAATGTGCCATCGGGACACAAGTGTGCCCGTCTGCACGGGCATACTTTCTACGTGCGGATCCATGTGCAAGGTGAAGTTGAGCCAAAAACCGGCTGGGTAATGGATTTTGGGGACATCAAGCGTCATTTCGAGCCCATTTACCGGCGCCTGGACCATTACTACCTCAACGATATTGCAGGCCTTGAAAACCCGACCAGCGAGGTCCTGGCAATGTGGATATGGCAACAGTTACAACCCTCACTTCCCCAACTTTGCCAGGTCGAAATTCGTGAAACCTGCACCAGCGGTTGCATTTACCGGGGCGACTAAACGGCGAAAAATGCGCACCAGTTCACAATGATAGTGTCTACTAACCCTCAAGCCTAGAACTGCTCTAGCTCCCTCGGGCGCGCCTTAGGCGGAAAGGTTATGCACATGCATGACAATGATTCCTTGACACAACGTGAAACACCATAGTTAACGCACATTCAACATTCAATAACTTATGTATCCTATTGTTTTTATTGCATATTGTCATATATTGGTCGTTTTTTGCTCAGATTCAACAGGCGCCACGCTACCGCGCGGGTACCCCACTAGCTGACACTTTATTCCCAGAGTTATCCACAGAATTTGTGGATAGTTTCAGCCCGCCAAGCCTGAGCAGGCTGTTGCAATTACCTGGATTTCGACTAAGCACACGAAAACATGGACGTTGCGGCAGAATCGAAAGTCCGAAAGCCATCGGATTGATGATCGATATCGCTGTCGATCGCCCGCCCCGGGGCTAGGGTTAATGGTGCAGTTGGCTTGAACCGCCGTTCTGCGCCCCGCTATCTTCCTGGCTTGACCTTGTTTGGATCAACTTCAATTTACAGTCCAGGCGTTTCCAGTATTTGGCTTCAGTTTTCAGGTCATCCTTTACCAACGGGTTGTTGTCCAGCCATGCCTGGTCGACCTGCAGCGAAAAATGCTCAACGTCAACGATCTTTAGAGCCAGCGCCGCGGGCAGGTTATCCTGCCGTGGGCGCGCAAAAATACAGGCAAGGCGCAGGCAAAGCACCATGCCCCAGTCGGCTACAAAGCCATAATTGGCATCGACACCCCTGAACTTGCGGCGATGATTCAATACCAGAAAGCCCAACTGCTGCTGCTCCTGGCGAGAGAAACCCGGCATATCTGCATGCTGCAGAATATAAGAACCATGCTTGTGGTAGCCGGCATGCGACAGCGCGAGACCTATTTCGTGCAAATCGGCGGCCCACCGCAATAGCTCGCATTCACCACTTTGCGGGTCCAGGGTAATTTGCTGCCACAGCTGGGTCGCGACACTTCCCACTCGCTGGGCCTGGTTGACGTCGACCTGGTAGTTTTTCATCATCCCTTCCAGGGTTTCCTGGCGCTTGTCACGATGATGAAAGCGGCCGGCCAGATCATGGATAATGCCCTCTCGGATGGCGTATTCGGACACCTGCATATGCGCAATATTGAGCTCTCGAAACAAGGCTTCAAGAATCGCAAGCCCACCCACAATCACCGGGCTACGATCCTCGGATAGACCGGCCATTCTTATCTCGGCGGTAGTCTTGAACCCGAGGATAGCGTCCCGTATCCCCACCAGGCCATCAAGGGTAATATCCTGCTGTCCCTGGGCATTGAGTATGCTACCAATCGCACGAATGGTGCCGGAAGAACCGACCACCTCGTCGGGCATTGCACAACCCAATTTGCCGGACAAACCCATTAGCTCCCGACGCGCAGTACGGACGGCCTTGGCGTAAGCTTTGGGGTTGAGTTTACCTTCGGGGAAAAAACGTCGACTGTAGGAAACGCAGCCCATATACAGGCTCTCGAGTTGCAATGGCCTGGTATCGCCTCGCACCACTTCGGTAGAGCCCCCACCGATATCAATAACCACGCGTTGTCCGTCACCCGTCGCCAGGTCTTTTGAAACACCCAGGTAGATCAGGCGCGCCTCTTCAATCCCGCTGATGATATCGATTCTGTGCCCCAGTGCTGCCTCTGCCTGGCGCAGGAAACGACTGGAGTTTTTGGCCACGCGCATGGTATTGGTGCCCACTGCTCGCACCCGGGCTGGGGGCAGATTGACCACCAGCGAACTGAATCCACGCAATGCCTGCAGCGCTCGCTCTTGCGCCTCACCCGACAAACGCCCGTCACTATCAAGGCCACTCGCAAGCCGCACCGTTTCCTTGCGTTGATCAAGGCGCACCATTTTACCTTCGCGAAAAGTCGCCAACACCAGATGGAAACTATTGGAGCCCAGATCCAACGCGAGGTACGTTGGCTCACTGCTATCGTCAGTATCCTGCACGACCATTCCCCTTTGTGTCTTTGCTCTCTATCCAGGCCATCGCTGCCCTGCAAGCCGCTCGAATCTTGATCTTCACCAAGGACAAGGCCATCATAAGCGCTGTATTATTAGGTTGACAGTTAAGGCACCTCTGATCAATTCGGTAATGCTTCAGCGGAGCCTCTGGCGTACATTGGCAAGGCGCGCCGCGAAGGTCAAGGCTGGTTGTCCTTGACGAGTGGTGCAAGCGGATGGCCGCCCCCTTGTCCAATGTGCGCCAGAGGCCCGCCCTGCGGGGCTTTGCGTCGCGTTTGTCTACTGCGTTACAGTCGTTTGAAAGGCAGCCAGCCTTCCTGCACGACTGCGCCTTGTGGCCAAACCCGACGCAAAGCCTGAAGCGTCACCGAATTAATCAGAGATGCCTTAAGTTTACGGATATTCATTAGTAACCCATCGACCCAGGAGGTAACAGCTTCGTGCCAGAATTTGTAGATAAGGAATTGAGCTGGCTCTCATTCAATGAGCGAGTTCTGCAAGAGGCCGAAAACCCGTCGACACCACTGGTGCAGCGGGTACGGTTCCTTGGCATCTATTCAAGCAATCAGGACGAATTCTATCGCGTCAGGGTCGCCGATGTCCGACGCCTGGTCAGCCTCACCTCGGGCAGCAAGAAAGAGCAATACGATGATTTGCTGAGCCGTATTAATCAGCGCGTGTTGACGATGCAAAAGCGCTTTGACAATTGCTACCGCCAGATTATGCGCGACCTCGCCAGCAACCATATCTACCTGGTGGATGAAACCCAGCTGACGCCGCCGCAACTTGAGTTCGCGGTAGACTATTTCAACGAGCATATCGTCAACTACCTCGATCCCTTTTTTATCGACGAGCTTACCGAGCTCCCTACTCTGCATGACTCATCAATCTACTTCGCTATAGAGCTGCAGCTGAGCGATGACAGTATGCGCTATGGCGCGGTATCAATACCGAGTAATCGTCTGCCACGCTTTATCAAGATTCCGGCAAGAAAAGGCAAGCGCGAAACCGTATTTATCGTGCTCGACAATATCATCAGGACCTGCCTCACCGCCATTTTCAGAGGCCTTCTCGATATCCAGAACGCCCAGGCGTACACCTTTAAAATAAGCCGTGACTCCGAACTCGAGCTCGGCGAAGGGATTACCCAGAATCACATTGACCGTGTTTCCAGCAGCCTCAAGCGCCGTACCCAGGCAGATGCCGTGCGCTTCGTCTACGACCGCGCTATGCCCGATGAGTTGGTTGCGATGATTACTCGCAAGTTAAAAATGGGTAAATACGACAGTTACACTCCCGGGGGCCGCTACCATAGCGCCAAAGACTTTATCAGCTTTCCCAATGTTGGTCCGGCGCGTTTCCTGTATCGCCCGCTCAAGCCCGTGAAATTCCAGATTCATGGCCAGCATATCTTCCAGGCGATCCAACAGCGCGATATCCTGCTTTACTACCCCTACCACGATTTTCAGACGGTCATTGAGCTGGTCGGCACGGCGGCCATCGACCCTCAGGTAAAGTCGATTCATATTTCGTTGTATCGGATCGCCTCAAACTCACTGGTGGCAGCTGCCTTGATCAATGCGGTGCGTAATCGCAAGGAGGTGACTGCCGTAATGGAGTTGCAAGCCCGGTTCGACGAACAGGCCAACATCAGCTGGGCCCAGGAATTGACCGCAGCCGGAGTCAACGTGATCTTCGGTGTACCTGGACTCAAAGTACACTCCAAGATTATTTCAATCGTTCGCCAGGAGGCTGGAGCTACCCGCTACTACAGCCATGTTGGCACCGGAAACTTCAACGAGAATACCGCTAACCTGTATTGCGATGTCAGCCTGTTCACGGCTAACCAGGAAATCGGCCGCGACATAGCCAATGTGTTTGACTTTATCAAACACAACTACAAGCGGCACCAGTTCAAGAAAATCAGCGTTTCTCCCTATACCAACAGGGCGACACTGATTAACGCGATCGACCGGGAGATTGAGTGGGCCCGCCAGGGCCAGGCTGCGAAAATCCAGCTCAAGTGCAATAACCTGGTCGATACTGAGATAGTCAATAAATTGTACCAAGCAAGCGCGGCGGGCGTGGAAGTGCAACTCATTATCCGCAGCATGTGTTCACTGATACCCGAAGAGCCGGGCTTGAGTGAAAATATCAAAGCCATCAGCATCGTGGACAAATACCTCGAACACGCGCGAATCTACATTTTTCACAACAATGGCAATCCCGATTATTTGATATCGTCTGCCGACCTGATGACCCGTAACCTCGACTACCGCGTAGAGGTAAGCTGTCCGATTTACGACACCGGACACCAGGCTTTCTTGCAGGAGCTATTCGACATTCAGTGGCATGACAACGTTAAGGCGCGCTCGCTGGCACAGGGGCAATCGAATGTTGTCGGCAATCAGGAACGTAAACGCAAGGTTCGCAGTCAGGATGCCATCGCGCGTTTTATCGCCAACAACACCAGACAAAACGAGACCCTGCCCGAGGAGCCCGACGCCTAATCGGTGACCAGAACTCACACCATAAGGCGCAAGCAGCCATTGCAAGCGTCAGGCGTTCTTGAGCATCTTCGGGAAAATCAGGGTTTTGATGGCGCCTTTAGCATGGGAAAACGCCCGCCAGGTGGCGACATCTATCTCAAGCTGGCAATAAGCACAGGTGGGGAATTTGTCTATCGTAGTCCCGCTATACCACTCAATCAGGTCATGCAGGGCAGGATTGTGCCCGACAATAGTAAGCTCGTCTTCGCTGCGCTGTGTTAACCAATCCAACAGCTGTCGATAGTCGAAGGTATACAGCTCGTCGCAATACTCTACCGCAGAGTCATTAGCCCCCATTGCATCGAGGATCTCAGTAATCGTCTGCCGCGCCCTGACGGCAGAACTGCTGTACACCGGAGCTTCTGCCCAACCCGTCGGCGCACTGGCAAGCGCTATCAGCACCGCATCCTTCACTCCACGCTTTTTTAGCGGCCTATCCTTATCGCCGAGCAGGGGATCCTGCCAACTCGACTTGGCATGGCGGAATATATGCAGTGTTTTCATTGAAAAACTCCTTTGTAAAACGTCGGCGACCCTGCCGGCCTTATCTCCAGCAAGCTGGAAATACCTGGTCAAAGCATCGTGTGATCAGGCAAATACAGCGCGAGCAAGCATCACCCAAAGTGCGACACAGGCAAGCGCATAAACGCCGAAGCGGTGATTAACATTGTTGTAGCTGCACTGGATGACACTGTGAACCACCCGCAAGCAAACAAAGATCCAGGCGCAGGCCACATGGGTGCTGTCCACCTGCTGCGTCAACACCAGGTAAAAACAAAGGATATAGAATAACACCGGGACTTCGAACAGATTACGAAAATTGTAACCGGCATTGGCCGCAGCTGGTGGCAGTAAATCGTACACCTGTTTGGGTGTTGCCATGTCCTGGGCTTCAACCCGATTCGCGCCGATAAAGCGAAAGCGGGTAATAAACATTACCAACCATACCGCAAAAGTCAGACATAGCATTGCCAACACCGGTGACAATATCGTTGTATCCATGGTGCCTTGCTCCCGAAAACGTCATTAATTTAGGACCCACAGCATACAATGGGCGCCCATACGGTCGCCAGTACTCAATGTCGCCAATGCCGGATCAAGAACCCAAAAGCGCGCTCCAGAAAACGCTCAATAACAGCCCTCCCTGCAAGCACTGTAAATCCCCTAAAAATCTGGCGAATTGTCTTGACTGACCTATATTTAGGCCAGCGCAATCCTACTATTTGCCACGGAAAATGTGATGAAGTTCAAGTTTTACCTGCCCATGTTGCTCGGCACGCTCCTCCCATTGTCGGGTCACGCGGCAACTGACGGACGGCCAGGATTGCACTCTACCGGTCAGATATTCATACGCCTGCAGTTTTTCCAGAGCGTGCAGGTCAGCAACCTCAAGGACATCGAACTGGAGGTTGACGACGATATGCTGCGCAACGGCATAGAGACTACCCAGGAATTTTGCATCAGGGGCAGCAAAAACGGCTATTACCGGCTGGTTGCCAATAGCGATCGCGGCGGCAGCACTCCGTTCTCCCTGCATGGTGATAGTGGCGAAAACGTCAACTTCAGTCTGTATTTCAATGGCGACATGCGCAGCAACGTGTTGGAACCCATGACACCGGGGATACCTTCCCAAAACTACCAGGTCCAAAGTAATGGTGTCGATTGCAATGGCGAGGACAATGCCGCCATCGCAATACAGATACCCGCCGAGCAGTTACGTGACAAAAGTGACCAGATATTTTCTGGCTACCTCAATTTAACCGTTGCCATTGAATAAACCAGATGCATTGAATTGGACGACTATCATGAGTTTCTCTAACCGCCTGCTTACCGTTTGTTTCCTGCTTTTTACATTCACCAGCGCCAACGCCGGTATATTGCTGGACAAATCGATTGTGGAGTTTACCGCCGGTGAAGCGCCCCGTAAGGATATCTGGGTTATCAATGATGATTCCGAGAATGCTTATGTGAAGATTCAGGTGTTGGAGGTCAAAAATCCCGGCACTGAGGAAGAGACTCGCGAGGAAATCACCGACCCCGACCTGATCAGCTTTGTTGCGACACCGTCCAAGCTGGTGATTCCACCCAAGGGTAGAAAGCTGGTAAGGCTGGTAAACCTGGCAACACCAGGCGCAGAGCGGGTCTATCGCATCAATTTCACTCCGATTCTGCCACCCCTGCAGGAAGAGGAAGGTGCCACCGTACGCGTGGTCATCGCCTACCAGGTACTCGCATTGATATACCCCCAGACGCCCAGCGAGCAGCTGGAGATTGAACGCAGGGGTACCGAGCTCAGTTTTCGCAATAAGGGTAATAGCTTTGTGCTGCTCGGTGGCGGCACCCAGTGCGACAACAACAATGCCAATTGCCAGGACCTGCCGGCTCGTCGACTTTACGCAGGCAACGAATGGCTGGTTACCCTGCCCTACGCCGGCACCGAGGCTAACTACAGCCTGAGCAACTTCAAGGGCACACGCAAAGAATCCATCCAATAAGCTGTCTCTATATCTTGGCCCCTCGAATCCAGACATTCAATATGCCGGTGCGAGCGACATTGCCTGCATTACTCCTATTGGGTATGTGGGCTGCTGTCGTTCCTGAACCAGCCCGTGCAGTGGACGTCGTGGCGCAAAGCCCTGTCGCGATAAAAGCGGCGGATGATGTGGCCAACTACGCACCACCAGCGCTGCGCGACGGCGTTCCGAGGCGGCCGGTACCCGGCGCCGTACCGGCAGGGTTCGAGGCACTGTTTGAGCAGCAGGAAACCCTGGTCGATGTGTATTTTGCCGACCGTTTCCTGACCACTAGCCTGGCCCGTTTTACCCCCGACCAAATCACCCTGCTTGAGCCCGCAGAAGTGGTCGACAAGATACCGGATTTACTCGATCGCGCCCGCGTCCTTGCGCAGTTTTCAGAGGCGCAAATCAGTAACCAGGAAATGCGCTGCTACTATAAAGGACAGAACAACTGCGGCACCCTGCAACCCGACATCGCCGGCGTTATTTTCAATCCCGACAGTTTTCGGGTCGACCTCTTCATCAACCCCGAATTACTGGCGGTTTCCAACGGCAACCGTAATAAATTCCTGCCGCCATCGAGCGCAGATTTCTCCCTGCTGCAAAACTTTAACTATGCGTTCTCAGGTGTTGATAGTGACATCGTCGCCAACTCCAATTTGTACTCGATGACGTCGATGGCCTACCGGCAGAACTCGCTGCAGATGGTATCGAATTATACCAACAGCGAGTTTTTCAATATCCAGACCCTGGCCTACCAGCGCGACTGGGACGCGCGGCGCATGCAGCTGGGATACTTTCTCACAGACAACCAGGGACTGCGTTTTGCTCGCGAGTACGAGCTCGTCGGAGCGCGCTTTGGAACTACCCTTGATATGCGGGAAGATCTGCGTCAATCCAGCGGCAACGAAATCCAGATCTTTCTCCAGAGTCGTGGTGAGGTCGCCATCTTCAAGGATGGAAGGCTTATTTCAAGTCGTATCTACGATGCGGGCAACCAGATACTCGACACCTCCAACCTCCCCGGCGGGGCATACAATGTTGAGATTAGAATCAACGACAGCGGTGGGGAGCGCACAGAAAGCCAGTTCTACGTCAAGAACAATCGCCTGCCGCCACTGGATATGCCTCTTTACTTCTTCGAGGTGGGAGAGCTCACCATACCCAAGATGCATCGAGCACTGCCCGATGGCACCAATCAATACCTGGCGCGAGGTGGTATTAACAAGCGCATTTCCGGGTCAAATGTACTGGTAGGCGGCATCAGCACAACCCGGGATGATGCCATGCTGGAACTTGGCTGGTTCGGTATTGGCGAGCTGTACGAGTTATCGCTAAATACGGCCTATGCCAGCGACAACCGCTTCGGCTTCAACAGCGATTTTCGCCTGAATTTTTATCGCAACTGGTTAGTGGGCAACTACCGGCATATCTGGGGCGACGATGGAATCTACGAGGACAAGGTCGACCTGCTGGGTTACGTTAAGCGCCAGGCCACTTTGAGCCTGAATATACCCATCAAGGAATCCCGCTTCCAATTCAGTGCGCGCTACATCGACGGCCCTGGACAGGAATCCGTTGACAGCTACAGTGTCGGCTGGGATATGCCGGTGTTGCGCAACAGGAATTCCAATCTGCGCCTCAACTTGCAGTTCACCCACGATAGTGGGCAGGACTTCTTTTTTGCCACCCTGCGCTGGCGTCTGGGCAAAGACAACTGGACTTTCAATGTCGACCCCCAATACGTGTACGAAGAGACGAATATCGGCCCCGAAAGCTACCTGCGAGGTGTTGCCAATGCCAATTGGGATAGCCGCGACCGCTGGGATTCTAACTTGCGTACCAACGTCAATGCATCCAAAGACCAATACGGACATTCCCTGGGCGCCAATATGGATTGGGCCGGGGATCTTGGACGGGTGCGCTTGGGCGGCGAAAACGTTGCGATTAATGCTGACAGCTCGACAGTCTACAACGGCAACCTCGGGACCAGCTTCACCGCCGCAGACGGAGGCTTTGCGATGGGTGGCAAAAACCAGAACCAGAGTGCAGTGATGATTGATGTGCACGGATCTGCCAGCGATTTAAGTTTCGACGTATTAATCAACGGTGGCAGGCGGGGAGTAGTGAAAACCGGGAAAAATTCGCTGGTCACCTTGCGGCCTTTCGAAAGCTATACGGTGCGCCTCAGGCCCCGCGGCAGCAGCTTCGTTTATTTTGAAGACAAGGAATATTCAGTCACCCTGTATCCGGGCAATGTTGTCAAACTGGAGTGGGAAGTCGACCAGGTGGATATTATTTTTGGGCGCATTGTCGACACCAACGATCAACCCGTAGCCAATGCCCTGTTGCATGGAGTGGCAGGTCTGGCGACCACTGACGAAAGCGGGATTTTCCAGGCCGAACTGGTGCAGGGCAAGCGCAGCATCCAGGCGCAGACCAAGAGCTCCACCTGCCATATCACCCTGCCCCCCTACCAGCCCAGCAACGGTGTTGCCTCGGTGGGTGTGCTGCGCTGCAGGCCTGCCGCTACTCCCTGACGTTCTGTCCGGCAGGAGCGGGGCCAGCCGCAAGTATCAATTGACCACCAGCATGTCAGCGTGGATGTTATCCAGCAACTTCTCCGAGGTGTTACCGAATAATTTACCCCTGATTCCACTGCGCCCCACCGTGCCCAAAACAACCAGGTCGACTCCCATAGCCTCGACCAGCCCGGAGATCACGTCAGCTGCCACACCAAGCTGAACATGAACCTGAGCTAACGGCACGCCGCATCGCGATGCCAACTCCTCTGCGTTGGGCCGGTTGTGACTGCCGCTATGCGCATTGACAAAGTGAAGCTCACTATCAGTCGCTTCAGCAAGGCCTCGCGCAACACTGATAATCTGGTTATTCAACCAGACATGGGCACCATCGCCAGCGTTAATATTGATTGCCGCCAGAATGCGATCATGCTGCCAGCGGGTATAATTCTTGGTCAAGAGCACCGGGCATGGAGAATTGCGCAGCAATTCCCAGTCAGAAGTGATCCGCAACTGGCGCTGAATATCACTGTGGTCAAAGCTGTATTTGACCAGCAGGTTTGCGCTGCAACGTGCCGCCGCCGCTACGGCAGCACCACGCCAATCGACCCCGGCTTCAATTTCACTGCTAACCCGCACACCTTTTTCACGCGCCTGGCAAGACAGCTCTGCACTAAGCTGTTCCAACGATACCAGTACCGCTGGATCGGAGCCATGGCTGGAAGAGCCAGGCGGTAGGTCAGCACAGGCATAGATATGCAGGGCTGCACCGATCGCTTGCGCAACTTGCAAAGCTCGCTCGAAGGCTATCTGCTGCGCCAGCGTCGGATCAACCAGCGCCATTATGGTATGAACTGACATCCTTGCTTGACCTCTCAATTAACCAGCTATGTCACTGCCGCCATACTGGGGCTATGCTGATGCACCGTAACACTGCGCGCCATACGATGGCTGACAAATAAAGCAGTAGTGAACAATAAAATCGCCCCGCCCTGATGCGCAGCGGCAAGCGGCACCGGTACCAGGTACAGTAAAGTGCTAATGCCCAAACTGACCTGTAATACCAAAACCACCACCATCAATAGCACGCCATTGCGCAAGCCGCCTGCAACGCCAGCTCGCAGTGCCAGCCACGCAAATACCAATATCAGGCAACATAACAGATAAGCGAGCATTCGGTGATTAAACTGAATAGTGCCGATATCCTCCAGCGCAGCCATCCAGAATGGTTGGGTGCCATACAGCCCTGGAGGGAGAAACGATTGCCCCATTAAGGGCCAGTTGTTGTACGCAAGGCCGGCATGGGTGCCAGCAACCAGCCCACCGGACAATATCATCAGGAATAACAGCCCGGTTATGACATGGGCAAAGCACCGCAAGCCGGGCCTCTGCGCTGCGGCGGCACTCCTGGGATGCTCTAATAGGCCCCAGCTTAGCCACAACATATAGGCGTAGATCAGAACTGCCGTGCCCAGGTGAGCGGTCAGGCGGTACTGACTCACGTGAGGTTTATCAACCATTCCGCTTTTTACCATATACCACCCCAGCAGCCCCTGGAACGCGCCCAATGCGAAAAGCAGCATCAACTTTGGCGTCAATTTTCTGGGCAGGCGGCGAGTGAAATAGAAAAACAGGAATGGGATCAGGAACAAGATTCCGATCAGGCGTCCCAGTACGCGATGGGCATACTCGAAATAGTAAATGGATTTGAATTCTTCCAGCGACATACCGTGGTTAATCTTCTGGTATTCCGGATATTGCTGATACTTGCTAAAACTTTGCTGCCAACTTTCATCCGTGAGCGGCGGAATGACGCCAAGCAAGGGCTTCCACTCCACCATGGAAAGGCCTGAGTCGGTTAGCCGGGTGACACCACCCAACAAAATCATACCCAGGATTACTGCCGCACAAAACATCAACCAACTTGCTATCTGGCGGTTGTAAGCAGCTTGATCCGGATTTGCCATATGCGTGTGCCCCTTGTTACCGTGCTTTACTCAGACCATTGATTGATACAGCACAGAGTGCTTGCCTATTTTTCTACACCAGCTGCCCGCCCCCACTCTCCACTGCGCTTGGCAGACTCTTGTCCCACCTTCTCCAACACGCTTACAATTAAGACCGGGTGTAATCCCGTTGCCTAACACAAATGCAAACAGGACCCTAAGCAGTGAAAATCAAGCGTCCAGGCACTCTGGTATATTCAACGGGTAGTGGCCGCATGTGTCCGACCTGCCAAAAACCTGTGTCCCAATGCCGTTGTTCTCGCCAGGCGCCTGCCCCTCGCGGCGATGGCATTGTTCGCGTTTCTCGCGAAACCAAGGGTCGTAAGGGTAAAGGAGTGACGCTAGTCAGCGGCATACCCCTGCCCGAGAGCGAACTCAAGGCTTACGCCGCCAAACTTAAAAAGCAGTGCGGCAGTGGTGGCGCCGTCAAAAACGGAATCGTTGAAATACAAGGTGATCACCGCGACCGGCTTATCCCTGAATTGCAAAGCCAAGGCTGGACCGTTAAGCGCAGCGGCGGTTAGTCTTGGCGCGACCCCCTGCCGGAATGATGCCTCGCCCCGGAGCCCTTCCTGGATCGTCGCTTGCTCACACCCCCCTTTTTCTTTCCTGACGCCCCTGCCTTGTTCCGCTTTTGCAACGCGGCCAGACTGAAATAATTTTCTTCGACTCCCTTTGCCACCAGGCCGATGTCAGGAACCAGGTCATAATCGGCGTTAAATGCCCAGTAGACCGACCCATTATATGCCGTGACCAGGGTCGCCAGCCCTATGCCCGGCATCAGAGGCAAATGGATGTAGATTTCCTCCTTCTCTGCCCCCACCGAATACATTTGCTGCGATGCATTCGCGACACCCGTCATCAATGAATTGGCGATGGCATTGCGCCCGGTCGTAAATAGTGACAGCAAACCGGCGGGAACCTTGGCCGCAACGTCCACCAACATATCGGGTACCGCGCTCCCGACGTCTTTATTCAGTCGTCTGGCCTCAGCAGCTATACGCTCAATTCTCACCAGAGGATCAGGCTCGTCCACTGGCAGTTGCATTACCCAGGTAGAGATTTCGTCGCTTGGAGTGTTACTCTTTTCAGCGCCAACGGATATCGGTATCGCCAGCTTAAATTCGCTTTGTTTCAGGTCAAATTGGCGTTGCTCAAAGAGCTTGAAAATACCTCCAGCCAGCAAACTGAGCAATAGTTCCGCAAGGGTGCAGTCAAGCTGACCACTCAAGTCTACCAAGGATTGTAACGGTAATTTGAGCCATTCCGCCCGCCGATGCGCCGACAATTCGCCATTGACCGGGGTGTCAGCGGGACGACGAATCATCGAGCTCAGCGAGTTCCTAACGGCACCAAAGCGCTTTTCCAGTTCTCCAATACCCTCCCTGGGTCGTCGCAACAACTCACCGGCATTGCGCAACGCGTCGATCGGTTGGGCATACCTGCGATTCCACTCATCCCACAGGAGAGAGACCTCAGATGGCGTCTTGCCAGGTACGAATGGTGGCGCCTGCGGCAGGCGTTGATCGGGGCTTTGTGACATCAGTACGTGGGCAAGGCTCAGCCCATCAAGGCCCGATAGCATACAATGGTGGATTTTGCTGATGATCGCGTAGCGCCGATCCGGCAGGCCTTCAACCAGCCAAAGCTCCCACAGCGGCCGCTCGCGATCCAGCGAGCGCTCCATAATACGGGATGTCAGGTTTTTTAGTTGCGCCAGCGAACCCGGCCGCGGCAGGGCGGTGTGCCGAATATGGTACTCCAGATTAAACGCAGGATCGTCTACCCACACCGGGATATCGGCATAGGGAATCCATTTCAGCTTTTGCCGATAGCGCGGTATCCGATGCAAAACCGCGCCAACGAATCCGCGGTAGGCGTCGATATCAACGCCACCATCGACATCCATTAACGGACTGTTACCGTAGATTTCAGTCGACACGATGTCCATCGGTGTAGAGGGAGACTCCAGCACGAGTAGCTGTAAATCCTGTGCGGTGAGCCTTTCATAGTTGGTTGTTGCCATACCACCCCCCGGGGCGGTGCATTCGAATACACAGGCTCCCTTTACTATTTACATACTGTCACGTCATCGGCAACGTCCTGCAAGCTTAAGCTTGACAGATTGGCGCCGCGCGTCGCAATTATCCGCGAATATCGCCCCACTTTAAAGTACCACAACCAGACATAGGACAATGCATTGAGCAACAGGGCCCGGCCCTGCGATATCGCTTCAGCCCATGGGATATGTTAATGTCGTTCCTACATTAATTTAGATATCGCACAATCCTGTCACTGGAGCTTGGCGGCATTTTTTATCGGTCGGATTGCATCGCCCGGTCAACCTTCAGGCTTGATGCCATTGATGCAATCCAACCCCCAACTTTTACGGGCTACGAATAGACCATGGCACTGTTTTCTATCATCACCCGGCATCGAAGCTACATGCGCGCCTTCTCGCTTGCCGCTAGCTACATCAAAAACCCCCAGCAACTGCGCCGCCTGATCGATAAAGCACAGGCCAAAGCTGATGACGGCTCCTATGTCTACGTGACCGCACTGGGCAATATTGTATCTCTGCCGCTTCGAATGCTGAGGGCTTACGTGTGGGGAGGCTACCGCCGGATACACTGGCGCTCCCTGACAATGCTGACAGCGGCAATTATCTATTTTTTGATGCCGTTTGACTTTATCACCGATTTTCTGCCCCTGATTGGGCTGATGGATGACATAGGCGTACTGGGCTGGACGCTCAAGCAATTGAAAGACGACGTGGATCGTTTTGAAGCTTGGGAGCAGTCGGTCGCAACGAGCAGCGAACAGCCTGACAGCGCATTGATCGAAATTGAGGTCAACCCAGTTGAGCTGGTGCCTCCCATGCCCAGCCCTGCACTGCGCCGAAAGCCACCTGTCTAATGCCGGCCATCTTACCTCCGCTGGACAGCATCGAAGTTAGCGGTAGCAGTCGAGGTACGCTGGCAGCTTGCGCGAGCGGCAGAGGCCCGAGTGTCTTGTGGGGCCATTCACTGCTGGGAAGCATGGCACAGGAAGATGCCATCGACTGGATGGACTGGCCGAAGATGGAAGCTCTGGCAAACCTTGTTCGCTACGATGCACGCGGTCACGGCAGGTCGACGACTACCCGCCACGCCGAAGACTATTGTTGGCCAAAAATGGCTCACAATATGTGGCAAATTGCAGACTATTATGGGCTTGAACGCACCATCCTCGGAGGCGCCTCCATGGGCTGCGCCACGGCCTTGCACGCCGCCAGCCAACAACCAGATCGGGTGCAGGGTCTGCTGCTGGTGATCCCGCCTACCGCCGGGGAGGAACGCAGGGCTATTGCCCGCAATTACCGCCGTGCAGCATCATTTTTATCACTCTCGGCCGGCGTCCCGCTGAAGTTACTGCGCTGGCTGCCACTTCCAGCAGGCAATGGCGACTTCATGCGAACGATGCGGCGGGAGACAGTGCGTCTACTCGCGACGGCCAACCATAAGGGCATAGCGGCGGCATTGCGGGGCGCGGCCCTGTCTGATTTGCCGACGCCGGACCAGTTGCGACAGCTAACCATGCCGGCTTTGATCCTCGCGTGGAGGGATGACGCGGTACACCCGCTATCGACCGCTCATTTGTTGGCCGCTACCCTCCCCCATGCTGAATTAATCATTGCGGAGGACGCCAATGACCCCTGGCATTGGGGCGCAGAACTGCGGCGCTTCGTGCAAACCCAAAGCGGCGACCCTGCCAGGAAGTCAAACAGAATTTGAAAGCAACACATCCTGCTACCGGCTATCGCCCCGAGACGGCCGGACATCGTTGGCAACGGAATGCATCTATGACTGATATCGACATTCTCCTCTTCAAAATATCGCTTTATTGAACTATAAAATATACTGGAGTATCGCTCATAGACATGGTTGCCATGCCGCTCGCACCCTGCCCCCGCCCCGAACCGGCGACAGGTCTCGCACTCGGGTTTATTGTTCAGGGGACTGGCGACAGACCCCATTTACCCATGACCGCGCCCGCTTGCACCTGCTGCCCCCACTGCTACCAGAGCGCATAGAATTTCAGGAGGCGCGACAATATTCGCGAAAATAGTGTGCTATCAACGAGCTCGGTGAACGACCTTTTCAGGAAACAATGTGAGCGCACGCCAGACGCGATTGCCGTTCACTATGAGCGGCAATCGCTCAGCTACCGGCAACTCGAGGCACGGGCAAATGCGCTGGCTTCGTTACTCCAAAAATATGCAATCGGGCCCGGCGACCGGGTCGGGATCTGCGTAGAGCGAGGCTTGGATCTGGGCATCGCCGTGCTTGGCGTACTGAAAGCGGGTGCAGCCTATGTGCCGCTTGACCCAAGCTACCCTCGACAGCGCCTCAACATGATGGTTGCAGATAGTGGTGCGGGTTTGTTGCTGGTTTCCAGCGTGCACCGTGGCCTATTCGAGAAGGGTCCTGTCACACTGGACGTAGAAACTATTGCGGCTGAACCTGCAGACACCTTGAGCAGCCCAACCCCGGTCGCGTTCGACCCTCAGCAACCGGCCTACCTGATCTATACTTCTGGCTCCACCGGGACTCCAAAAGGTGTTCCGATGTCCCATCGCGCGCTGGCCAACCTGATCCACTGGCAGCTGCAGCAACCCGGTTTTTTTGAACCGGCCAGGACAGTGCAGTTTACCCCGCTTGGATTTGATGTCCATTTCCAGGAGTTTTTTGGTACCTGGGCCAGTGGTGGCACCTTGTTTTTTATTGCCGACGACACCCGCCGCGACCCGGTAAAGCTATTGTCCTTTATCAACAAGCACACAATCGAGCGGCTTTTTTTACCCTTTGTGGCCCTGCAACAATTGCTTGAGATAGCAGTCAACTATGGGCCAATACCCCGTTCGCTGAAACATATAGTTACCGCAGGCGAGCAATTGCAAATTAGTCGCACTATCGCTGAGTTTTTCCGCCTGGTACCTGAGTGTCGACTGCACAATCATTACGGCCCCTCGGAAAGCCATGTCGTGACGGCCTATACCCTGCCAAGCAATGTCGACAACTGGCCGACCCTGCCCCCTATTGGTCAGCCTATTAGTAACACCCGCATACTGTTACTCGACCCGGAGCTAAACCCTGTTGCAAAGGGCAGCAGCGGTGAGCTATGTATTAGCGGCGATTGTCTCGCCAACGGTTACTGGCAGCGAGAGGCGTTGACCGCCGAACGATTTGTTTCTCATCCCCAGGCCCTGGGAGGCACGATATACCGTAGCGGCGACATCGCCCGTCTGGATGAGTATGGGGAATTGCACTACCTCGGGCGTCTTGACGACCAGGTCAAAATTCGCGGTCACCGGGTAGAAACGGGTGAAATCGAAAGCCACCTGCGCCGTCACCCTGAAGTACGAGACTGCGCCGTCGTCGCCAGCGGTGATAGCGGCAGTGATCGCAAATTACTCGCCTATCTGGCTTTGGACGCCAGGCCGAGGCCGGATACCGATAGTCTCCAGCGCGAGCAGTTGGTTCAATGGCAGGATGTTTGGGATGGAACTTATCAGCAGGCAATGCCCGGGGGTGACAAACGCTTTGACATAAGTGGCTGGAACAGCAGCTACACCGGTCAGCCCCTACCTGAAGATCAAATGCGTGCATGGGTTGATGGTACCGCTGCGCGCATACTCGAGTGTAAGCCGAGCCGGGTACTGGAAATAGGTGCCGGAACCGGGCTGATTTTGTTCGCTGTCGCGCCTCACTGCGACTACTACCACGCCACCGATTATTCTCCGGTATCGGTTGAACACCTGCAGACTCTGCTTGCTACTGCCGACGATCTCAACAGTAAAACCAAGGCCACCGTGCTCGCTGCGGATCAACTGGGACAATTGCAAGGCCAGCAATACGATACCATCGTTCTCAATTCAGTCACCCAGCATTTCGTCAGCGTTGACTACCTGGTCACCGTCATCAAGCTCGCTGTTGCGTTGCTAGGCAACGGCGGCAGTATTTTTATCGGCGATGTTACCAACCGCAACACCCGGCGCCTGTTTTTTACCACCCTCGAATGCTTTAAGGCTGGCGCTGATGAGAGTCCCGACAGTTTGCGGGCACGGGTTGAGTTGCGCCTGGGGGAAGAACAGGAACTGGTTATCGATCCAATACTGTTCTATCGAATCGCCGAGGAGCTTGAGGGTATTGGTGGCGCCTCGGTTCGACTCAAACCCGGCCGTTACGACAACGAGTTGTCGCAGTACCGATATGATGTTGTGCTGGAGGTTGGCAAATCGCAAGCTTCACACCCGCCTCAGCAATGGATTCCATGGCAGCCCAGCCTGAATATCCCTGAGATAATGCGCCAACTGCAAACCCATCCCGAGGGTATCGGCTTGCGGGCCGTGCCTAATGCGCGGATGCAGTACGCCGCAGCTTTGTGTCAGTGCATGGCAAGCGCAGAACAAGATACGGTTGCTGGTTTGCAACAAGCAGCCAAGGCGCTGGCAGACCTCAGTCATGCGATTCACCCCGATGATTTTTTCAACTTACAGCAGCAACATCACATACAGGTGCAGATGCTGACATCCTCTGACCCGACTTGTTTTGACGTGCTCATAGCTGCAGGCGATAGTGGCCACTTCCTGAGGCCCGAGCTGGATCTGGCAATTCCGTTACGCTATCTTGCCAGCCAACCGCTCAATACCAGCGCGATGGCAAGCATTGTCCAACAATTGCGCAGCGAGCTTGCGCATTCTTTGCCAGACTATATGCATCCGGCCAAATACCTGTTGCTGCAGACCCTGCCCCTGACTCCCAGTGGCAAGCTTGACCGCCGCGCCCTGCCTACCCCGTCGACCCGACGCCCGACCCTTGAGCAGGAATTTGTGGCGCCGGGTACCGAACTGGAATCTGCGTTGGCTGCAATCTGGACCGAGCTGCTGGAACTGGATGAAGTGGGAATCAATGACAACTTTTTTGAGCTGGGCGGAAACTCGATTCTCAGTCTGCGCCTTGGACTTGAAATTCGCCGGCGCCTCGGCCGCGAAGTCCCGGTGGTAATCCTTTTTCAATATCCTACCGTAGCCAGTCTTGCCTGCCACCTCGATAAGCCGGCGGAGCAGGCATCTGCACCAACAGCTGCAGCCAGACAACGGGCCGAGAAGCAGAAAAAGGCGTTCGCACGTGGCAAACGATTGTCCAAGGTAACAAGTCGATGAATGAATTTGAGCAAGAAGCCAACCAGGATGCGGTAGCGATTATAGGCATGTCATGTCGCTTCCCGGGCGCCGAGTCGGTGCAGGAATACTGGGATAACCTGGTCGCAGGAAAAGAATCGATTAGCTTCTTCAGCGACGAGGAATTGCTCGCTGCCGGTATCGCACCTGAAAAAGTGGCTGACCCCCACTATGTCAAGGCACGGGGCCTGATCAGGAATCCGGAACTGTTTGACGCCGCTTTTTTCGGTATCAGTCCGCGGGAAGCAGAATTAATGGACCCGCAACAAAGACTGTTTCTGGAGACCTGCTGGCACGCGCTGGAAGCAGCGGGCTATGCGCCCTCTACTGTAGCCGGTGCCGTCGGGGTTTGGGGCGGCATGAGCACTGGCATGACCAACAACACCTACCTCTTGTCCAACCTGCACTCTGCGCCAGATCTGCTGGACGCCGCCGACCTGCTGCCGGCAATGCTCGGCAATGAAAACGATTACCTCACGACCCGGGTATCCTACAAACTCAATCTGCGGGGGCCCAGCATCAATGTGCAATCTGCATGTTCGACATCGTTGGTTGCGGCGGCCCAGGCATTCCAGAGCCTGATGACGTACGGCTGCGACGTGGCCCTGGCCGGCGGGGTTTCGGTATCTTTCCCGCAGCAAGACGGGTACATGCACCAGGAAGGTGATATCGGTTCCCCCGATGGTCACTGCCGCCCGTTTGATGCCGACGCACAAGGCACGGTGTTCAGCAATGGCGTTGGCGTGGTGGTACTGAAAAGACTGGAAGACGCCCTTGCCGATGACGATACCATCTATGCGGTTATTCGGGGCTCAGCAATCAATAATGATGGCTCATCGAAAGTCAGTTTTGCAGCTCCCAGCGTTGATGGCCAGGCCGAAGTCATTGCCATGGCCCAGGCCATGGCAGGCGTGGAACCGGAATCTGTCAGCTACGTTGAAACCCACGGCACCGGTACCGCCCTGGGAGACCCGATTGAAGTCGCCGGTTTGATCCAAGCCTTCGGCCGCAACGCCGAACATACCGGTTACTGCGGCCTCGGTTCGGTCAAGTCCAATTTTGGTCACCTGGATTCCGCTGCGGGCGTTGCGGCCCTGATTAAAACTGCCCTCTGCCTGCACCATAAGACGCTGGTGCCAACGCTGCACTTCAATGAACCGAATCCGGCTATCGACTTCACTGACAGCCCGTTTTACATCTGTCGCGAGACTAGCCATTGGCTTACCGAGGCACTGCCGCGGCGGGCGGGTGTCAGCGGATTTGGCATTGGCGGCACCAATGCCCACCTGATACTGGAGGAGGCACCGCAAAGGCCAGAACAAGCTGCGCAGCCCGGCCCTCACCTGCTATTGGTGTCGACAAAAACCGAGGCTGCACTCAAGCAGGCCGCGACCAACCTGGGCGAGTTTCTGCAGCAGCAAGAGACCACAAGATTAGAGGATGTCGCGTATACCTTGGCAAACGGGCGCGAGCAGTTTCGCCATCGTCTCAGCCTGGTCGCGAGCAGCCTCACAGATGCTGCCGGCGCCCTCACAAGCTTCGACCGGAGCAGGCTCCACATCAGCAAGAGCGGCCACTCAACAGCAGCGGTGGTGTTTATGTTTCCCGGCGGCGGCGCCCAGTATCATAATATGGCGGCTGACCTGTACCAGGCTGACCCCGAATTTCGTGCCGATATTGACTTGGGCTTGCAACTACTTCAACAGCATCACCAACTGGATCTTAAGTCGATCTGGTTTGCCGAGCCGGCACAGGCTGAACAAGCCGCCATCGAGCTCGAGCGGCCATCACTGCAACTACCCGCAATATTTATCGTAGAAATGGCACTGGCCAGGTTGTGGCAGCGCCGTGGAGTCAAACCCGATGCCCTGATCGGTCACAGCATGGGTGAAAATACCGCTGCCTGTGTGGCTGGCGTAATGTCCTTCGAAAGCGCGCTTGGCCTGGTGCGACTGCGCGGCGAACTGTTTGAACAAGTTGCAGAAGGTGGAATGCTGAGCGTTACGCTGTCGGCTGCAGATGTGGAGGCGTACCTGACGCCGGAAATTTGCCTGGCGACGGTTAACGCACCCGAACAGTGCACGTTATCGGGCTCAAAAGCGGCTATCGCTCAGCTCCACTCCCAACTGGAAAACGACGGGGTCGATAGCCAGCGGATCGCTATAAATGTTGCGGCGCATTCTCATCTTCTGAATCCCATATTAAAGCGCTTTAAAGATTACCTGCAAAGCATTGACCTGAGTAAACCTGCAATACCCATAGTATCTAACTACAGTGGCGAGTGGCTGCAAGACGAGCAAGCCATAGACCCGGACTATTGGGTTGCGCATTTGCGCAATACCGTTATGTTCGCTGCCGGTATCCAGACCCTGGCGCAGAATCGTGACCGGGTGTTCCTGGAAGTGGGCCCCGGTAAATCGCTGGGATCACTGGTGCGCCTGCAACAGCCAGAATTTGGCGCCCGCACAATCGCTAGCCTGCGCCACGCCCGTGAGTCAATAACTGACACCGATGCTGTACTTTCAGCCAGCGGTCGGCTTTGGAGCTGCGGTGTCAGTATTGAATCGCAACGCAGTGCGCTATGGCCTGCAGGACGCCGGACACTGCTGCCGCTTTACCCATTCCAACGCAAGCGTTTCCTGGTTGAGCCCACAGCCAGGCCAAGCCAACAGATGGCCAATACCAATACTTTACCCACCCAAGCTACAGCAACTGCGGTAGCACCGGCCACGATCGAGCCAGGGAGAGATAGTGTGTCACAACAGTCACGTCAACAACGGATATTGGCCAAGCTGCAACATATCATCCAGGAGCTATCTGGCCTCGACGCCGAGGATATTGACCCGGGCGCATCTTTTATCGACATGGGTTTCGATTCCCTCTTCCTCACCCAGGCCAACCTGCGCTTCAAGAAGGAATTCAAGGTAAAGATCACCTTCCGCCAGCTGTTTGACGATGCGCCCTGCCTGCAGGCACTGGCTGAGTACATCGACGCACAATTACCCGCCGGGGCATTGCTGGACCTGGAGCCTGCACCCAAGACTGCAACAACTACGAGTGGGGACACTGCGATCGACACTCCCACACCACCTACCCTGCCAGTGACCATGCTAGCGGCAGGCAATGGCAACAGTGCATTGGCACAGGCACTTGCCCTGCAAATACAGGCATCCAACGCAATGTTGGCGCTACTGCAGAATCATGAGCTTGGCCAGGCCACAACGCCAGATACGGCCGAGCATCAAGCACCGGCCGCTCCCGCCGCCGAGCGTATCGCAGTGCCCGCCTCAAGTAACGAAGCTCCCTCTGCTACGGGTCGTTTCGGGCCGTTTAAGCCGGTGCAACGAGCCATGAACAGCGAGTGGACTAATGCCCAGCTCGCCTACCTTGACGAGTTTATGCAGGCCGTTTTGAAAAAGACCGGTAAGTCGAAAGTGTTCACCGCTGAGCACCGCCCGCACTTCGCAGACCCCCGGGCTGTCTCGGGTTTCAAAAATGCCTGGAAAGAAATCACTTATCCGTTGGTTGGTGAGCGCTCCAAAGGCTCCAGGATGTGGGACATCGACGGCAATGAATACATCGATTGCGCCGGCGGCTTTGGCGCAACTTTCTTCGGCCATGCTCCTGACTTTATCGTTGATGCGCTGCACCAGCAGCTCGACGCAACTCTGGATTACGCGCCGCAATCAAAGATTGCCGGGCCGGCCGCGAAACTGGTATGTGAAATGACTGGCATGGATCGTGCCAGCTTCTGCAACACCGGTTCTGAGGCTGTATTGGCGGCCATGCGAGTTGCCAGGACAGTCACCGGCAATGACCTTATTGTCACCTTCTCCGGTGACTACCACGGCATGTTCGATGAAGTGCTGGTAAAAACCAAGGTCGTCAATGGCACGCGCAAGAACATGCCAGCAGCACCCGGCATTCCTGCCAGTGCCAGCCATAATATTCTGGTGCTGGAATACGGCGACCCGGCATCACTGGACATCATAAAAGCTCACGCCGACGAACTCGCCGCGGTTCTGATCGAGCCGATCCAGAGTCGGACCCCGGAACTGCAGCCAATGGAATTCGTCCAGCAGGTCAGGAAGATAACCCAGGACACCGGAATTCCGATGATATTTGATGAAATCATCACCGGGTTCCGCTTGCACAACAAGGGAGCCCAGGCCTGGTACGACGTTGAAGCCGACATTTGCTGCTACGGGAAAGTTGTAGGCGGCGGCATGCCGATAGGTATCATCGCCGGCAAGTCCGAGTACATGGACGCCCTCGATGGCGGTATGTGGCAATATGGCGATGACTCATTCCCGGAAGCCGGGGTCACCTATTTCGCCGGCACATTTATTCGCCATCCACTAGCCCTGGTGGCGGTCAAAGCAGTACTTGAAAAGCTGAAGGCCGAAGGGTCAGCGCTGCAGGCCGCGGTTACGCGCCGAGCGGCGGTGTTTGCCGAAGAGGTCAATCGCCACTTTCATCGCCTCGGTGTACCGATAGAGATTACCTATTTTGCCTCGGTGATATTACCCCGCTTCTATGGTAATCCCGACTTCGAAGGCTTGTTCTACCACCATCTTCGTTACCAGGGGATTCATATATGGGAAGGCCGCCCAGGCTTTCTTACCACCGAACACAGCGATGCCGACATTCGCATTATGATAGAGGGCTTCGTCCGCGCGGCAGAAATTCTGTTAGAAAAAGGCTTTTTCCCGGAGGCTGAACAACGTAAGGCGCAAGTCTTCCCATGGACCCGACCGCAGAGCGAAATATGGCTAACCTTGAAGATGGGTGTGGGCGCCAGCAGTGCCTACAACGAGCAGATCATCTTTGATCTTGCTGGCGAACTCGATCAACAGGTGCTGGAACTTACCCTCGACAAGGTTGTCAATCGCCATGCCAGCCTGCGGGCCGTGGTGCTTGATGACGAGTCGGGTATCGCAATACAACCTTATATGGCACCCGAGGTGGCTTTCCACGATGTGTCCGCGCTCGCGGGCTCACAATTGCATGAACGCTTGCAGCAACTCGAACGCGCCACTATTGATAAGCCCTTCGATTACAAAAACGGTCCACTGCTTCGATTCTGTATTATCCAACAACCCGGTCAAACCACCCGTTTGTGTTTTGCCGTGTCCCACCTGGTCTGCGACGGCTGGTCGATGGAAGTGGTGATGCAGGATATTGCCAGCTACTACACCGCGATGAAGCGGGGCAAGCAGCCAAGCCGGGGCGTGCCTCCCGCACTGAAAGAGCTCGACATTATTGACAATGAAAAGCAAGAGTGCGGTGAGCTTGAAGATGCCCGCCAATACTGGCAACAGGTATTTAGCACGCTACCCGAATATTTGAACCTGCCGCTGGACCATCCCCGACCATCGGTAAAAACCTATACCGGCGAGCGTCTTTGCCTGGGCCTTGAGCCGGCGCTCAACGACAAGCTGCGAGCCTATGCCAGGCAAAACAATACCACCCTTTTTGTGGTGCTGCTTGCCGCCTACTATGTGTTGCTGCACAAGCTGGGCAACAACGATGACATTGTTGTGGGCATTCCCGCAGCCGGCCATCCAAATGTAGGGCTAGACAATCTGGTCACCCATATGGTCAGCTTTTTGCCAGTACGCAAAGGTATTGCTGCGGCAGAAAATTTTGGCCAGTTCTTGCAAGAGTTGCGCAACGAGTTCAACGACGCTAAAGGAAATCAGGATCTCGCCTATGGCGACCTGATCCGCATGCTTAAGATCCCCCGTGACCACAGCCGCCTGCCACTGGTGTCTGCCAGCTTCAATATGGATCTGGAGATGGCTCCCCTGTGGTTTGAGTTCGCTCAGGCAAAGTTCGTCCATACCCCCCGCAGCTTCGTTAAATACGACCTGTTTTTTAATCTCATCGACGAACAAACGGCAATTGTACTTGAGGTTGATCACAACACTGATCTGTTTGATCGACAAACCGTGCTGCAATGGGTCGAGTACTATCAGCAGATACTGCGGGATATCTGTGACAGCAATGTCACCACGTCCATAGCCGACTTTGGCCTGCTGAACGCCAGCCAGGAGCAGGCACTGCTGCAACAATGGAACGCTACCGATACTGACTATGGTCTGGAACAACAATCGCTGGTGTCGTTGTTCGAAGCCCGGGTAGATCAGTGTCAGGACAGTATTGCAGTGCAATTTCTTGAGCAGCAATTGACCTATTCAGAACTGGATAAAAAAGCCAACCAGCTAGCCCATCTGTTGCGCAGAAGCGGCGTGGGAAAAGATCAGGTGGTTCCTGTCCTGATGGAGCGGTCATTAGAAATGGTGATCGCCTTGTACGGTATACTCAAAGCCGGGGCGGCCTACTTACCATTGGATCCGGAATACCCTGAACAGCGAATGCAATTTATCCTGCAACAATCCGGCGCCAGGATGGGGCTCTGCCAACAACGGTTTGCCGCCCAACTTGCGCCATCGCTTGATTATCTGGCACTCGACACAGACTGGGCTACCATCGCCAAAGAAGATTCCAGCCGCCCTGGCGTTGAGGTTTTGCCCGACGATCTCGCTTACGTTATCTACACGTCCGGTTCGACTGGCGAGCCCAAAGGGGTGATGGTGGAGCATCGGGCGATCTGCAATCGTCTACTATGGATGGCAGACACCTACCCGCTGGGAGACAGTGATCGCGTGCTACAAAAGACTCCCTGCACCTTTGATGTCTCGGTCTGGGAATTTTTCCTGCCATTGCAGGCGGGAGCCCGGCTGGTGATGGCCGAGCCCGAAGGGCACAAGTCACCAAGCTATCTGATTGATACCATTGATAAGTGCGGAATTACCCTCGTGCACTTTGTACCATCGATGCTATTTGCGTTTCTTGGGGATAGCGGCGTTTCTCGCTGTCGTAGCCTGAAGCACGTATTCTGCAGCGGCGAGCCACTCACCCGTGATTTGCAGGACGACTTCTACCGCTTGTTACCAGACACTAAACTGCATAATCTTTATGGTCCTACCGAGGCAGCCGTCGATGTGAGTAGCTGGTATTGCGACCCCACTGATAATAGTGAGACTGTTCCAATCGGGCGTCCGATCGCTAACACCCAGCTGTATGTGCTGGATGATACCCTGCAACCGCAGCCCGCCGGCCTGGTCGGAGAACTTTACATTGGTGGAGTGCAACTTGCGCGAGGTTATTTAGGGCGCAGCGATTTGACCGAGCAGGCGTTTATTCCCAACCCGTTCAGCGCCCAGCCCGGTGCTCGCCTCTATCGCACCGGTGACCGGGTGCGACAGCGACCTGACGGCGTTATTGAATACCTGGGCCGCAACGATTCCCAGGTCAAGCTGCGTGGCCAAAGGGTTGAACTGGGAGAGATAGATGTGGCGCTTGAGCGGCACCCCGCCATAAAGCGAGCCGTTAGTATCGTGCGTCAGGATCGCGATCACGACCAACGCCTGCTAGCTTACATCTGCTATAATCCGCAGAAGTCGCTGACGAATACTGATCTACGACGCCATCTACGCGATATCCTGCCCCGCTACATGATTCCCCAGGTGTTTGTCGAGATGGCTTACCTGCCCCTCACGCCCAGTGGAAAGGTCGATCGCAAGGCCCTGCCTGAGCCTTTGCAAACCCCGATCCAGGCGCCTCAAATTGCACTTCCGCAAACGGCGACAGAGCACTTCATAGCAAGCGTGTGTTGCGAACTGCTGCAACTCGAAGTGGTGGGAGTCGAACAGAATTTCTTCGATGTCGGCGGTCACTCTCTGCTGGCGCTGGAGCTTATCAACCGCATCGAGGACAACAAGGGGGTCAAAATTACGCCGATGGATATCATGCTTAACAGTCTGGGGCAGCTGGCGGCGCAAATCGATCAACATGGCGCATCGGATGCATTAATCGCAAATGCCTCGCCCGACATCAATGAAACGAGAAACAACGGCATCATCAAGCGCCTTTTTAACAAAAAGGCATTGAAATAGCGCTATAATGACGGCGCTTAACTACCTGCTACCTCAGAGGGGCACCAGTCTGGTTCTATGCACAAAGCAATAGAACTGCCTCCCGCCTCCTGCAAGAGAGTTGTGTTTACACCATGGAGTCATTGTTCTTTGGCCCGTCATCTGACTTGTATGGCGTCTATAGTGCAGCACGAGCTGACCAAGACCGCGCTTTGGGCATCGTTTTTTGCTATCCGTTCGGTCAGGAGTACATGCGCGCACATCGACCCCTCAGGCAGCTCGCCAACAATCTAGCAGAGATGGGTTACCACGTTCTTCGCTTCGATTACCGCGGCAGCGGCGACTCTGCAGGGACTATGGCCGGCGTCACACCCCAGGACTGGATAAACGATACCTTACTGGCAATCAAGGAACTGCGAGACATCGCCGCGCTGGACAGCGTTGCCCTCATCGGTCTGCGCCTGGGAAGTTTAATAGCCACAGCGACTGCAGGAAAGTGCAGGGATATCAGCCAACTGGTTCTCTGGGACTCCATAATCGACGGTGAAAACTGGGTGCAGCAATTACTTGCCGGGCAAGAGGTTTTGCAGATTGATGCTGGCGAAACCAATTTCATCGAACCCGACGGCACCCGGCATTTGAACGGTTTTGCTATGCCTCCCGCGTTCCAGCGAGGCCTTGCAGACCTTAGGATGGAGTCCCTCGATATCAGCTCGGTAGGCGCTGTGTTGCAAATAGCTTCCCATGAAACCCCAGCATCGAATCAACTGCGAGATAACTGGTCTTCCAGACATAATTTCAGCTACCAACACTGTTCCGCCCCGCACGATTGGAATTACGTCGACAATATTGGCAGCATACTTTTGCCACAGCCTATTATGGCTGCGATCAAAGGCTGGTTCAGCTGATGCCCGATGTAGCAGTACGCGAAATCGCCGTTAATATCGGCACACCCATAACTCTGGCCGGGGTTGTCAGCCTTCCCCAGCAGTTTGCGAGCGAAAAACCAGCTTTCATCATCCTTAACTCCGGGGTGATGCACCATGTCGGCACCTGCCGCCTATCGGTTAGCCTGGCACGGGCAGTCGCCGCGAAAAACGGGCTGCTGGCGCTGAGATTCGATTTTTCGAGCATAGGCGATAGCGCCAGTCGCCACAGTCGCGCCAGCCTTGAACAACTCGCGGTGTCCGAAATTCGCGAAGTCATGGACTACGTTCAATCAAAGTACGGTGCAACACGCTTTGTACTTTGTGGCCTGTGCTCAGGAGCCCACAACGGCTTTGCCGCTGCAACCGCCGACCCGCGGGTGATTGGTCTGGTTGCCTATGACTTTCATTGCTACCCAACCTGGAAGAGCTATCTACATTTCTATGGTCCCAAACTGCTCAAGTGGCAGCATTGGAAAAGCTTCGCTCAGCGTATGCTGGCAAATTCCAATAGGCAGGAAGCGTTGCCGCAGTCGCAACAAGAGCTGGCAGAGCAACGTTTTTTTGAGCAACCGCTGTTTTCGCCGCGTCCGGACAAGCAATTGATTGCAATTGGCCTACGTAATCTGGTCGAACGAGATGTGAGTTTGCTGTTGGTTTTTACTGGCCAATACAGCCTGGACTATATCTATCACCAACAGTTCGCAGATTGTTTCAGGGCGATAAACTTCAAGGATTTGCTAACGCTTGAATATTATCCCGCTGCCAGCCACATCTTTACCGAGCCGTATTACCAGGATCTGCTGTTGGAACTGACATCGCGCTGGTCGAAGACCCTGGTCCGGGATAGCGATCCCCCTTAGCCGTAAACCTGAGCATGCTCGTTTACGCCGGGACTTTCAGCATAGACCAGTGCTCGGCATCTTTTTTAACAATCTCTTCCCGTAATTGATGTAGAATCCTTCCCTACAAATCCTTTCTGCTACTGTGACTCAATGATAAAAAACTCTTTATATTTAGGGCTATTGCCGCTTTTTTGGCAGGGCACCGCATTGGCCCAAGCCACGATGGAAACCGTAATCGTTACCGCATCTCGCACCGAGCAGGACCTTTCAGCGGTAAGCTCCAGTATCAGCGTGGTAGGCCGCGAAGAACTGGAATTGATTGATGCTGTTCATGTAAACCAGGTGTTTACTGCGGTGCCCGGCGCGTGGATAAGCCGTGGCAATGGCCAGGAACACCTCACAGCCATTCGTTCACCAGTATTTACCGGCCCTGGAAGCTGTGGCAATTTCTATATGGCCGAAGACGGTATACCACTGCGCGGCACCGGGTTTTGCAATGTCAACCAGCTATTCGATGTGAATACCGAGCAAGCCCAGCGAATCGAGGTGCTGCGTGGGCCCGGCACCACCAGTCATGGTGCTGATGCCATGCACGGGGTCGTCAATGTTATCAGTATGGCACCGGCGGAATCGCCGCAGGGTAATCTCGATCTTGAATTGGGGCCCTACGACTACGGTCGGGCCAAATTCAGTTACAGCTACCTGGCCGGCGCAAACACCGCCGGACGCATCAGCATTAATGCTGCCCACGATGGCGGCTATCAGGACAGTGCGGGTTATGACCAGCAAAAATTAAGTTACCGCAACGATTTCAATGGCGATGTCTGGCGGGTGGTAAGCCTGCTAAGCCTAAGCAACCTCGATCAGGATACGGCTGGCTACATTCTGGGTGAAGACGCTTACGAAGATGAAGATATAGCCACCAGCAACGCATTTCCAGATGCCTACCGCGAAAACCTTGTTGCACGCTTTTACTCGCGCTTTATGCGCGATATCGGCGACGACGGTTTGTTGCAGCTGACGCCCTACCTACGCTATGTCGATAGCGAGTTTTTGCAGCACTTTCTCCCGGGACAGCCGCTGGAAGAAAACAAGCAACAGGGGCTGGGCGTGCAAATCGGTTACTACCATCAAATGTCTGATGTGCTCGACTGGAGGGTTGGCACCGATCTTGAGTATACCGATGCCGAGCTGGTCCAGACCCAGTTTGAGCGGGTGCCCTGGTCGGACATTTTCCCTGTCGGGAAGCAATACGATTATGCGGTCGATGCGGTATCGGTGGGCGCTTATGTCGGCGTCGACTGGCTGGCAAGTAATACTACCCTGGTCAATGCCGGGCTGCGGTATAACGGTATCTGGTACAACTATGACAACCGGATGATCGATGGCGCCACTACCGAAGATGGGACGCCGTGCGGTGACAGCCCTTGTCGCTATTCTCGTCCAACTGACAGGGATGACAGCTTCCGCAACTGGTCCTACGACTTTGGGGTAACCCAGGATGTCAGTGACAATCTAAGCCTGACAGCGGCATACAAACATGGATTCAGGCCGCCCCAAGCCACTGAATTGTACCGCCTGCAAAATGGCCAGCAGGTGGCGGACATTAAACCAGAGGAAATCGATAGCATCGAAGCCGGGCTTAGGGGTATTTTTGCAGCGGTAGAATTTAGCGTCGTCGGGTTTTGGATGTACAAGGAAAACGTCATCTTTTCTGACTCCGAACGCCGCAATGTTAGCGACGGCAAGACCCGTCATTACGGTCTGGAGTATTCCCTCTGGTGGCAACTCCATGAACAGTGGTCTTTAAATATGAACGGAACCTTCGCCCGCCACCTCTATGCCAACAACCCCAACCTTGTGGGCGTAGCACCCGGCACTGATATCGAGGGCAACGATATTGACACAGCTCCCAGGCACATGGGGTCGGTAAAACTGATGTGGAATTTCAGCCCCAAGGGCCGCGCCGAACTGGAGTGGGTAAACCTGGGCGCTTACTACCTGGAGCCGACTAATGAGTTCAGCTACGAAGGATACAACCTGTTCAATCTGCGCTCCCGCTACCAGTTCACGCCAGGGATAGGCGCTGGATTACGGATAACGAATTTAGCCAACTTAAAATACGCTGAACGCGCCGATTATGCTTTTGGAGAATACCGCTATTTTGTCGGTCAACCACGCGGCCTGTATGCTGATATTTCCTTCAGCTTCTAGGCTGCGGTAGCCCCCTTTTATTTTACCAGCGACCGCGACACAACGCTGTTAACGGACCAGGTGTCCAACTCAGGCTGGAAGCAATCACCACCAGTGTCCACTTGCAGGAAGACTCGGCGCCAGCGCCTGCTTGCCCCGGCCAACTGACATCATAATATTTGTCATACCCTACCCACCATTGCTGGTTGCTCGCAGGCTTTGGCAGTCACAGTTGCCTGGTATATGGCACTTCTTGGCTCGCACCTTTTCTATCAATGCTGCCGTTTTAGATTACCGGCAGAACCACCCCATATGGCTATATTTCGGCGTTATTGCCGCCGATGGTCTTACCTTGTGCAAGGAGCGCAGCTGCGGTAATTATTAAGGTCCCATGGACGCCATTTGATCGGTCTTTGGCAGGCGCTTGATTACCTGCTTCAAAGAGGTGCCCGCGTCAACCAACAGCACAACGTCAAGCTCGCTTCCCGAGGGAGGTTCGTAGGACTTGAGTTGTCGCTGCATCACCTCGACATTTGCCTCAGAGGCATCGCTCTGCTGCCGATTGCGCTTCTCAATGCGCTTGGCCATCTTTTTTGGTGCGGCCTCGCAACTAAGGATCACAAAAGGCACGGCTAAATCCCGTGCCAGTCGCCGATAAGGCTTGCGTTGTTTGCGGCGCAAAAAAGTCGCATCAACAATGCACGAGAAGCCCGCTTTGAGGGTTAGCAGAGCCAGCTCATACAAACGCGCAAAAGTCGCTGCACTGGCCTCGGCTGTATAAATACCACTGTCAACAGCAGATGCGCTGGTGCTTTCGGGCGCCAAATTGAACAGCCGCTTACGCTCGACATCCGAGCGGATGCGAATGGCTCCGGTAGCTTCGAAGACTGCCTTTGCCACAGTCGACTTGCCACTGCCCGATACACCGCAGGTAATGGCGAGAAACGGCTTGGCGGGGCTGGAGAAACACAGCGCCAGATCGAGATACTTTAGAAAGTTGCGATAGGCTTCGCCCTGCATCAACTCTGGATCGGCAGGATCCAGCTGCATCAGGTTGACCTTGGCACGCACCAACGCATAGTAACAGCCATACCAGCTCAATAACGCCAAACCGGAGTAGTCCCCGCTGTACTCCAGATAATCATTCACGAGTTGCCGAGCCTGCGTCACCAAACCCCTGGCCTCGCAGTCCATAGCCAGGAACGCCAACTCGGCAATAGTATCCATTACCCGAAACTCTTCATTGAATTCGATGCAATCGAAAAACACCAGCTGCTCGTCGATAACAGCAATATTGCCCAGGTGAAGATCTCCGTGGCAGTCCTTGATGTTTCCCAGCGCTATTCGCCGCACCATAGTTGGCATCAGCTGAGCCATGCGCTCGGTGGACCTGCGCTGCAATTCTGCCAGTTGTTCGCAGGTAGTTGCTGCGAGGGGGTATCTGCTGATCTGACGGAAATTCTGCAACATAGCATCCTGGATCACCAAAGGTGTACCAGGTCCCGATGCAGGATATACCGGTTCCAGTCCTGCATGAGTCTGCGCTAGCGTCTTGCCGAGATCTCTTATGGTGCCAGCTTCCAGGCCCTTGCTAAGGGCCAAATTGGAAAGCAATCCGGCGTCGTCAAACTGGCGCATCTTTACCGCATAGTCCACTACCTCTCCCCTACCCTCAATTTGCAAGGTATCGCCCAGTGTGAGCGGCACAACATCCAGATATAGTGACGCTGCGAAACGCCGATTCAGGCGCAGTTCCTCTTCACAAAAATGCTTGCGCGCCTCCAGGGTAGAAAAATCCAGGAAGCCAAGGTTGCGCGGCTTTTTCACCTTGTAAGCAAACTCCCCGGTCAGGAAAACCCAGGAAATATGGGTTTCGCGCAACTGCACCTTGGCTACGGGATGAGGGTAGGCCCCAGGCACCAACAATTGACTTGCGATATCGATCGGCATATCCGCGGGCCCCATGAAAAAATTAGCTAGCAATTTACGACAGATTACAACCAAACACACCCTGAGAAATCAAAGCAAGGGATGAAACGGGGCTATATGGCACATTATAACCGCCGAAAGGGTGCGCCATCTCTCATTCGAAATGGTCGGGGGGAATTGATTAGCTTCGGCTAATTTCAAGTAAGTCGGCATAAGCTGCAGGATCTACTGGCGCGTCACTTGTATGCAAGCGTGCCGTTGGAGGGCGGTCAAACCAGACCGAGCACATACCCGCAATCGCTCTGCTTGGCGCTATACATGGCTTTGTCCGCAAGGCGCTCCAGTTCCGGACCGTGTTCTGACTCATCTGGAAATACAGCACCGCCGATACTAACGCCCACTTCGACGCGCTGCCCCTCTATATACATTGGCTCCCTGATCGAAGCCACGAGCTTAGCCGCAACTCGCTCAAGATCAGTCCGGCTGGTAACATTCTCAACGATCATCGCGAATTCATCTCCCCCCCACCGCGCGACAAAATCGGTGGAGCGCAATAACTTCTGCAGGCGTCGAGACATTTCTTGCAGCAGTTTATCTCCTGCACCATGACCCAAGCCATCGTTGACTACTTTGAACTTATCGAGATCCAGAAAGAAAATAGCAACACGGCTCTTACTGCGACTCGCACGAGCCAGTGACAGCTCCCACTCAGCGATAAAACTCCGACGATTCGGTAGCCCCGTGAGTTGATCGTGCCGAGCCAGGTAGTCGAGGTTTTCCCTCTCCCGGGACAAGCCATCGCGCAACATATGATTCATAAATTCGTATAAAATCACCACCACCACTACCATCAAACAAGCCAACGACAAGCAGATAGTCTGGGCGGTATTATAATTCTCGGGCATTACTATTTGGTTGAAATAGTAGCCCTTACGATACAAAAGTAGCAGGGTTAGCCAGGTAGCACATACGATTACGGTCCAGTACAAACCTGCCCTGGTTCCTGAGGTAACCCCCAGTAAAACCGGCAACAGCATAAATAGAGAAAGTCCCGGTGTCTCGATACCACCTGTCAAGGAGGCTGTTTGAAAGAACACCGCCCACAAGAATACACCGTACAGATTAGCCGCCGTTGCCCTGGATTTGAAAACCCTCAAGGTAATAAGGCATAACATGGTACCCATACCCATCATGACAACCAGATGATTGGCCAGCTGGGCGCCTTCCGAAGTCAAGGCAATGAGCCGGGGTAACCATAAATAAAGCGAACAGAGACAGGCGAACAGGCTGAACATCACGATCACCAACACCCGCGAACGCAGGGTTTCGTGATGATTACGCCGACATTGCTCAGGAATAATCCTGTCGACCATTGACGCCACCCCCGATTTAAATCGAGAGTAAAGGGAAATCCGTCTTAAAGGTGAATCTTCCATAGCACAAAAGTATAGCTAATCTGGGGCAAAGCAACCGATCTGCTTCACCTGTTTTTCTTTATATGCGCAGTGGTTTTTAAAACCGTGCGGCCGTCTAAGGCTGCGCTGCCCGACGATCCCGGCACACTGTCGTCAAGGATTCTCCCTGACTCCTTCTATTCCATCGGGCCACCATTGAATTCCTCAAAATCACCCGGCGATAAGCTTTGCCTGGCGGGCACATTCGCCATGCCTGAAACAATCGAGCGTATGGTCGTTCACCATACCCATCGCCTGCATGTAGGCATAACATATGGTGCTGCCGACAAATTTGAAACCACGCCTTTTTAAGTCCTTACTCATGGCATCCGACTCAGCGGTTTTAGCCGGCAATTGTGAGAGAGTTTGCCAGGCGTTTTGGGTTGGTTGCGATCCAACAAATTGCCAGATATAAGCTGCGAAGCTGCCGTACTCCCGCTGCACCTGCAGGAATGCCCGGGCATTGATCACGGCTGAATTAACTTTGGCACGATTGCGCACGATTGCCGGATTTTGCAATCTTTCTTCTATATCGCTTGCACTGAAAGCAGCCACCCGCACGGGATCGAAGCCTTCGAATAGCTGGCGATACCCCTCTCGCTTGTTCAATATGGTCGACCAACTCAAGCCGGCCTGGGCACCTTCCAACAACAGGAACTCGAATAAGATCCTGTCATCATACTGCGGCACACCCCATTCCCGATCGTGATAGGCGAGGTACAAGTCAGAACCCGACGCCCAGCCACAACGTGTTGTGATCACACTGCTAGCCTCGTAAACGGCGGCAGCGCAACAGGGGAGCTATGACGCATCGGAGCTTTGCAGGTCAATTTCCCATACTACCGGCGCCGGAAGTTTGCGTTCCAGGTATTGGCTGAATCGCTGCTCAATTCTGTCCCGCTTCAACTTCATGGTTGGGGTCAGTAGCTCATTCTCAACAGACCAGGGTTGGCTGGCGACTATGACCGCGTCAAGCCGCTGGTGTGATTCCAGCTGGCGATTAACCTCAGCCAGTGTTTCTTCCAGACGCTGGTGAGCATCCGCCTGTTTGGGCACAACCATTTCATTGAGTACTACCAGCACCAGAGGCTGCTTGCGGCCAGAGCCCAGCACACAAACCTGCTCGATTTCCGGGTTGACTCCAAACAGACTTTCGATGGGCACAGGTGAAACGTATTTGCCTTTGGCGGTCTTGAATTGCTCCTTGACTCGACCGGTGATTTTGAAGGAACCGTCCGCCTGAACTTCGGCTTTGTCACCGGTGCGAAACCAACCGTCGACGAAGGATTCGGCAGTGGCCTCGGGGTTATTGTAATATTCCTTGAATATCGAAACGCCGCGAATCAACATTTCGCCCGCTTCCGAGAGCTTCATCTCGACGCATGGCACCGGCACGCCAATAGTGCCCAGTTGCTCAAGGGTAAAAGGATTGTTACCGCAAGCCAGGCCTGAAGTCTCCGTCATACCCCAGCCCTCGCTGATATTGATACCCAGTCGTGCATACCATTCAAGAATGGAGGGCGAAATAGGGGCAGAGCCGGAACCGAAAGTACGCGTTTCAGTAAACCCCAGACCCTGGCGAATCATGCCCACCACCCCATCGCGCTGCGCCGGGTCCTTGAGCATGGCTTGTAAATCCTGGTCTGGGATCATGCTGAGTATTTGCGCCTGGAACTTGGCCCACAGCCGCGGAACTGACACAAACAGGGTTGGCCGTGCATGCTTAACGTCTTCGACAAAAGTTGCCAACGATTCAGTAAAGTAGATGTCGCCAGGCTTATACAGGCTGGGCAGCTCTATCACGCAGCGTTCGGTAATATGTGCCAGCGGCAAATAGGAAACCACCCTCAAATCGTCGCCATCGGGATTCAAAGTGGTGGCCGTGTAGGCTGAAGATGCGACGTTATCGTGGCTTAGCACCACACCCTTGGGTAGGCCTGTACTGCCCGAGGTATAGACCAGGGTAAAGATATCGTCGGGGTCTGGAGCGGCAATTTTTTGCAACGGCTCGTAGCGATCCAGCCAGTCGTTCCACTGCTCCCTGGCAGGCGCAGTCGGGTAGGGAAATGCGATACTCAGAATATCATCATCGATAGCTGCCTCAGCCGCATCAATGCTATCTAATTTACCGATAAAGATTGCCTTGGAACCACTGTGGGACATCACGTGGCGAATGGTGGCTTCACCGGCCGTCGCGTAAATTGGCACGCTGACCATGCCCGCCATCATGATGGCAAAATCAACGATAAACCATTCTGCGCTGTTTTTAGCCAGGATCGCGACTCTGTCCCCGGGGTGCAGGCCATTGGCAAGTAAACCACTGGCAATGCGTCGCGCCTGGTCGTCTACTTCAGCCCAGGTCAGGGTCCGCCAGGCGCGATTATCGGGCTGGTGCAGGTAGGTCTTGGCGGGATGGCTGGCAACGTTTGCAAGAAATTGTTGCAAGGGTAATTTGTAATTCATTGCTTATCTTCCCTTGAATAAATTTGAGTTTCACAGTTTCAAAAAGTTCTCGTTGTTTTATCGATGTTCAATGCGAATTCCTGGCCGACATCAAGTAGCTGGATGTTGACTTATCAGCAATGCGTCGTCAATACCGGACCACCCCTGCGCGGCTCATCCCGGCAAGCCCTTGCGATCACCGCGAACAGCTGCCTTTACCGCATGCCAAGCGAGCTCTAGCAGTTATTTTTCCCTTCCCGCTTCTTCGCCGCCAGCACATACAGCAACTCAAGTGCGAGGCTGGCAGCGGCCAACGAGGTTATTTCAGCATGATCAAATGCAGGGGATACTTCGACCATATCGATGCCAATGATGTCCAGTGGCACCAAACCACGCAGAATTTTCAGCGCCATATCCGTTGTCAGGCCGCCGCACACCGGGGTTCCTGTCCCGGGCGCAAATGCAGGATCGAGGCAGTCGATATCAAAACTGACATAACACGGTTTGCTGCCGATCACAGCACGGATTTCTTCCAGGGTTCGCGTCGCGCCATGATCATTAACCCAGGCTGCATCGAGCACAGTGAACGGATGTCCTACCCGGCTATAATCGGTGCGGATTCCCACCTGCACAGAACTATCCGGCAACACCAGTCCCTCCTCCACCGCGTGGTGGAACATGGTACCGTGATCGTAGGTACTGCCATTACTATAGGTATCGGTGTGGGCGTCGAAATGCAGCAGTGCCAAGGGCCCATATTTGCGAGCATGCTCTCGCAACAGGGGCAAGGCAATAAAGTGATCGCCACCCAGTGTCAGCATGGTTTTTCCGGCCCCAAGTACCGCGCTGGCGTGGCGCTGCAGCGCATCGACCATTGACTGGGCTTCACCCGGATTGAAGGCAAGGTCACCGTAGTCAACCACCCCCAGCCAATCGAAGGCCTGAAAGTCCCAGGGCCAGCGAGTCGATTCCCACGCGAGGCCCGCTGATGCCGCTCGAATACCGGCAGGGCCGAACCGGGTTCCGGGGCGATGGGTCGTCGCCAAATCAAAGGGTACACCGGTGACGACAACATCCACCTCGGGATTATCCAGTTGCCGGCTATATTTGCGCCGCATAAAACTGAGAACACCGGAATATATGGGTTCATCGACTGTGCCCAGAATGGTATCGCCAAATACGGCCTGGTCTATTGCATTGCCCGAAGTCGGTCTATCCTGTGACATCAAGTGCCTCCTGTCAGGTTTTTAGCAGCACACGGAATGCTGGCATGGCTGATCGCTTTGTCGATGCTCGATCTGTACCGTAGTGTGACCTATATCAAAGTGCGTAAACAACTGTTCGCGCAGCTCCTGCAAAAACTGATCGTTATTCGCCACCTGCGGCATGACCAGGTGAACGGTCAGCACTACATCGGTAGTACTGACCGACCAGATATGCAGGTCATGGAGATCTTCTACTCCAGGCTTTTGGCGCAGCCAGGCCTCGATCTCGGCAGCGTCGACGTTGGCCGGGACCATATCGAGCAATAGCCCGACAGACTCCTTCAACAAACTCCAGGTTGCCATCAAGATTACCCAAACCACCAGCAGGCTGATCGCCGGATCGAGCCATAACCACCCTGTCAGCAGAATCAAACCGCCAGCCACCACAACTCCCATTGAAATCGCAGCGTCTGCAGCCATGTGCAGAAACGCCCCACGAATATTCAAGTCGCGCTTTCGGTCACGCAGGAAAAGCAGGGCTGTCCCGGTGTTGATCATTACTCCCACGGCTGCGACCGCCATCATCACATTGCCGTTAACCGCAGTGGGCGATTTGATTCGCTCCAATGCCTCCCAGGCAATTGCCCCCATCGTGACCAGCAACAATAAGGCACTGAAAAATGAAGCTAGAATGGTGGCCCGACGAAATCCGTAGCTACGCTGCCTGGTAGGCGCACTGGCCGCCAGCCAAACTGCGGCCCACGCCAATAACAGGCTGAGTACATCGCTAAGGTTATGACCCGCATCGGCCAATAGCGCCAGCGAATCAATCGCCAGCCCTGCTCCGGCCTCAATCACGACGTAGGCAAGATTGAGCCCCACCCCGATCGCAAAAATTCGGTTATAAGCAACCTTGTCGGAGGCTGGATGATGGTGATGGTGATGGTGTCGACTCATAGCATTGATTTGGCCGGGCTGGCGCCCTTAATCGGTACTGTGCAAAGCCAGCAACCCGGGCTGAGCCCGCAGCTATTTGAATAAATATTATTCGCCTGCCTGCTCACGTACCCAGAACCTGCCCCGGGGCTCGCCTCTGCATGCAATTTTGATGACGTTGCCACCAGCAACGTCTATAGAAGTAGCCTGCGCACATCAGCCAGATGCATGCCCAGGTCACGCATAAACCTACCGGCAACAGCGCCATTGATGGCTCGATGATCATAGGCCAGGGTAAGCGGCAGCATCTGTCGAGGCTTAAATTTCTTGCCGTTCCACACAGGCTTCACTGTCAGCCGTGAAACCCCAAGTATCGCCAGCTCAGGCGCATTGATAATTGGAGTAAAGCCGGTGCCACCCATATTGCCCAGACTGGAAATCGTAAAACAACCCCCTTGCATATCCTCACGCTTCAACTTTCGGGCCTTTGCCCGGGCTGCAAGTTCTGTAGACTCTTCTGCCAACTCCAGCAGGCTCTTTTGATCGACATTGCGTATCACAGGCACCATCAAGCCCGCCGGGGTATCGACAGCAACGCCGATATGGATGTATTCCTTGAACACCAGTTGCTCACCATTCGGGTGGAGGGATGCGTTAAACAAGGGGTTTTTTTGCAAAGCAGCCGCGCAGGCTTTTAACAGAAATGGCAGCGGCGTCAATTTGATACCCGTGGGCTCCAGCTCTTGCTTCATGCTGTTGCGAAACTTCTCAAGCGCGCTGATATCCACTTCGTCGAAGTGGCTTACCCTCGGTATATTCAACCAACTGCTGTGCATATTGGCTGCAGTGAGCTTCTGCACCGATGACATGCGCTCGATTCGCACCGCTCCAAAACGGCTAAAATCAACTTCAGCCGGAGGCGTAATAGCTAACGATGAACCGCTGGCCGCTTTAGCCATTCCCTGCTTTACATGATTTTGCAGATCTTCCTTGAGAATTCGGCCACTGGGCCCGGTGGCTTCAACCAATGCCAGGTCGACACCAAACTCCCTCGCCATTTTTCTTACCGCAGGGCCAGCATGCACCTTCGCCGAGCCGCTTTTCGGCTTCTCTTCCGACACACTGCTGGCGTTTTCTGCAGAAGACTCTGGCACGGCAGGCTCGATTGGCGCACTGCCTGCGCCACCACTGCTTGTCGCAGACATTTTTGGCGGGGCAACTTCTCCAGCCTGTGTTGCAGCAGGCGATGATTCATCGCTGGATAAAAGCGTCAGCATGGCATCGCCCTGGCTGACCTTGTCGCCAACCCGTAAAGTCATCTCAACGACTTTACCGGCTCGGGGAACGGGGATTTCCATTGAAGCTTTGTCGGTTTCCAACACCACTGCAATGTCGCCTTCCACGAGGTCATCCCCAGGCGCCACCAGAACCTCAATCACCTCGGCTCCGCTGACACCACCAATTTCTGGAACCTCTACCTTGAACTCGGCTTTTTCAGATGGGCCATTGGCTTGCCCTTTTTCGGCGTTTGGCTGCGCCTGACTGGCTTCAGCGTCGGCCGTTTCCGGGGCCAACGAGACAGCCGAGTCATCATCCTTTTCCTGGTCCGCAGCTTCGCTCTGCCCACTCTCGTCCTCGGCGGCAGAGACGGTATCAATATGTGCAAACACATCACCACTTGCCAGCTTGTCACCGACTTTGACATTGATGGCGCTCAAGGTACCGGCAAAAGGGCTTGGAATTTCCATCGCCGCTTTGTCTGATTCCAGAACCAACAGGATTTCGTCCTGCTCTACCGAGGATCCGACTTCCACCAGGAGCTCCACCACTTCGAGTGACTCTTCGCCGCCCAAATCAGGAATTGTTATTGCTTTGCTAGTCACAACGGTGTCCTTTTTTTGGCCTATTCGAGGTAATACCCGGGCTAACTGTAAAGAGGGTCGGCCCGATCCGGCGTGATACCAAAGTTCTTCAGCGCTTTAGTCACCAGAGCATTTTCCACCTTACCCTCCTCGGCCAATGCCTTGAGCGCCGCAACCACCACAAAATAGCGATTCACTTCAAAGAAACTTCTCAACTTTTCCCGAGTGTCGCTGCGGCCGAAGCCGTCGGTGCCGAGAGTTACATAGCGCCCGGCAACAAATGGCCCCAGCTGATCCAGATAGGCTTTGACATAGTCGGTCGCGCCAATAACAGGAACCGAAGCGGGAGCCGCCGACGCCAACTGCTGCTGCAAGTAGCTGGTTTTGGGGCTCAGCTCAGGGTTCAGCATATTCCAGCGCAGGCACTGGTGCCCGTCGCGCGCCAGTTGATTGACACTGGTAAGGCTCCACACGTCGGCGTTAACGCTATATTCACTGCGCAGTATTTCTGCCGCTGCCCTCACCTCGCCAAGAATGGCGCCGGCGCCCAGCAACTGCACCCGCAGCTCGGCGTCTTCGCGCGCATGCTCCAACTGGTATATGCCGCGCACAATGCCTTCTTTGCAGTCTACCGGCATTTCCGGATGCGGATAGTTTTCGTTCATCAAAGTGATGTAGTAGAAACAATTCTTCTTCTCTTGGTACATCTGTTCCAGGCCATGCTGGAGGATTACCGCCAGCTCATAGCCATAGGCAGGGTCATAGGAAAGGCAATTTGGAACGAGGTTAGCCATGATATGGCTATGGCCATCCTGGTGCTGCAGGCCCTCACCATTCAGCGTAGTACGCCCCGAGGTCGCGCCCAGCAGGAAGCCCCTTGCCTGGGCATCACCAGCCGCCCAGATAAGGTCCATCACGCGCTGGAAACCAAACATAGAGTAGAAAATATAGAACGGCACCATCGCGTAATTATGGTTGCTATACGATGTCGCACAGGCCATCCATGCGGCGAGAGAACCAGCCTCATTAATGCCTTCCTCCAGGATCTGGCCCTTTTCGTCCTCTTTGTAAAACATGACCTGGTCTGAGTCGTGGGGGGTGTAGCGCTGGCCGACGGATGAATAAATACCAAGTTGACGGAACATCCCCTCCATGCCGAAGGTGCGGGCCTCATCTGGCACTATAGGTACCACCCGAGGACCAATATTCTTGTCCTTGGTCAGGGTCGATAACATCCTGACAAAAGCCATGGTCGTGGAAATACTCCGATCTCCGCTCCCCTTCAACTGGTTTGCAAAAGCATCCAATGAGGGAATCTGCAATGCCTCGAAATCGGCCTGGCGCCTGGGTATGGACCCACCCAGCGCCTCGCGTTGCTTCTGCATATAGACCATTTCGGGGCTGTCGGGCGCCGGCCGATAATAGGGCACGCTCTCAAGCGCTTCATCGGACAGCGGGACGCCAAAGCGATCGCGAAACTTGCGCAGGCTTTCCATGTCGAGCTTTTTCAGTTGATGGGACTCATTCTGGGCCTCTCCGGCCGCTCCCATGCCATAGCCCTTGACTGTCTGGGCCAGGATTACCGTGGGCTGACCCTCGTGATTCGACGCCTCGTAATAGGCGGCATAGACCTTGTAAGGGTCGTGACCTCCGCGATTGAGATACATAATGTCGTCGTCAGAAAGGTCCTTAACCAGCTCCAGCAACTCAGGATACTTGCCAAAGAAATGCTTGCGGGTATAGGCGCCGCCATTGGCTTTGTAATTCTGCAACTCACCGTCACATACTTCGTTCATGCGCCGCTGCAACAGGCCAGTCTGGTCTCGCTCCAGCAACTTGTCCCAATGTCGCCCCCAGATAACCTTGATCACGTTCCAACCGGCACCGCGAAAAACACCTTCCAGTTCCTGGATGATCTTGCCATTACCTCGCACCGGGCCGTCGAGACGCTGGAGATTACAATTGACGACAAATATCAGGTTGTCGAGTTGCTCACGCCCGGCCAACGCAATCGAGCCCAGACTTTCCGGCTCATCGGTTTCTCCATCACCCAGGAAACACCACACTTTTCTGCCCTGGCTCTCGAGCAATCCGCGCTTGACCTGGTACTTCATGATGTGGGCCTGAAAGATAGCCTGGATTGGGCCCAGCCCCATAGACACGGTGGGAAACTGCCAATAATCTGGCATCAACCAGGGGTGTGGATACGAGGACAGGCCAGCGCCATCGACTTCGCGCCGATAATTGTCCAATTGGTCTTCCGTCAGGCGCCCTTCGAGATAAGAGCGCGCATAAATCCCGGGCGCACTGTGCCCCTGGAAGTAGATCAGGTCGCCGGGTCGGTCCGGTTCGGGGCCACGAAAAAAATAGTTGAAACCGACATCATAGAGCGTGGCACTGGAAGAAAACGAAGAGATGTGCCCGCCCAGCCCCTCATTATTGGCGTTAGCCCTCATCACCATAGCCAGGGCGTTCCAGCGAATGAGAGAGCGGATCCTCCGCTCCATGAAGAGATCACCGGGCATGGTCTTCTGCTGGATTGGCGCGATGGTATTGCGATAGGGCGTTACGATTGCCGGCGGCAATTCAACGCCGATATCCACCGCATGCTCTGCCAGCCGTGCCAGCAGATACGCGGTCCTCCCCTTGCCGGCATGATCCACTAGCGAATCCAGTGCATCCAGCCATTCCCTGGTTTCTACAGGATCTATATCTTCACGCATGCCAATACCTCATACCCAGTAACACTGGAGCTCTGATTGCCTGCATCTGTCGATCCGTGAACTGACAAATCAGCTCCCGAAAAAGCACCAAGACAACCAAGCCGATACACCAATCGAGCCATTACTATATACCACGCTATTGCAGCGTGGAAGTTCAGGATCGTCCCTGGGCCACAAAGGTTTGAGTAGGGTCTTATAAATTTAATGCTACCTCACGCTCCTCCCCTCAGGTGCTGGTCTCAGGGGACAGCCCCCGTGAGCTGTCACACTATAGACAGGCGAGAGATGGTTGGGGGCTGGTTTTCAATAGCATCACGATTCACTGCAAACTGTGCCTTGCAGGCATGATTTGTGGAATTTGATGGGGTGCAGCGATGAGTCACCTGCGAACAGAATACCCTTCACGATGCGCGGTGCTATCAGGGCAAGGGCGAGGGTTGGGGCCGGAGCACCATCTCCACCCGCTGGTTACGTGCAGCAATTCGGTTCCAGTCACCGGCCAGGGGGATGTCGCTATCCGCCGGGTAAGGTGCGAGCGGCTCGAAAACTCCTACCGGGACCAACTTGATCGAAATCGGGCCACCAGAACTGTTGAGCTTTTCCACAAACAGCCTGAAATCCAGCGATTGACTGCTCGCCAGAGCCTGGGCTTCACCCGGCTCATAGCCAATGATATCGCACCTCTCGATGGGTAGCGTTGGGTCGGGCAATGCCGCCCTCCCGGTATCAGCATAGATCCGGCAGAACTCTCCCACATGGGTCCGCAGCTCAATCTCAGCTCCAACCCCTGCAAGCTGCAGCACGCGAACGATCTGCTCCAGCATCAAGCGACGCTGATCATCGAAAGGGATTTGTCCAAATTCGAATTGCCGCTGATGATTTCCCAATTGTTCAAGCACATCCAGCAGCGCCGGCTCGTCAATATCCAGGCTGTTGCCAGGTTTAAACCACATTGCCGCTAGCACACCCAGAAGAATCAGCACCGCACCGAGTAAGCCGCGACGCCGACGGCGCATTTGGGCCCTTCGCGAGCGGCTGCTGGCCGGCGTTGGCAAAAAGGAATCTGGCTCCGGCGACGGGATTTGCTCAACCTCTGTGAGGGGCTTGTGAGCCATTGGGCTGCTTTGCACTTTGGCTTTGGCAACAGCTGCGAGCTTTGGTGCTGCGCCCGCGGTATCAGTAGCAAGAGGCTGCAATTCAGTAATAACCTCCACCAGCGCCTCTTCGCTCGCTGGCTTCTCCAACACACCCACTGCACCAAGCGCACGAGCCTGGCCAATGTACATCTCGCCACCTTTAGATGTGTGCATTACGATCGGGATAGCCACCAAGCGTGATTGCCGCTTGATTGCCTTGACCGCCTCGAAGCCATCCATGCCCGGCATCATATGATCCATAAAAATCACATCGGGGCGCCGGCTTGCGAGATAATTCAGGCACTCCTCACCAGAGGATACCTTGTCACTACTCAAACCGTAGCGTGACAACATTTTTGCCAGCAGCGCAGCTGATGTGCGCGAATCATCAACAACCAGTGCATGGCTCAGGCGCGGACGCGAAGACCTATTGTCGATCCCGGGAGTCTGGCCACTGGAGGCCCACCGGGGCAAATCCGGTGCTGCACCGGCGGCCAATCGAGCGTTGTTGACACCAGGAGCCGGATTCATCGGGTCACAACCGGGCATGCTGCCCAGATGTTCCTCGGTAATAGCCGGCATGGTTATTGTGGTTACCGTTCGACCGTGGGTGATCGGCCGGGTGCGAATATCCTGCAACAGATCAGCCACATCGTGCTCTGCCGCAGGCTTCTGCAACACACCTACGGCACCCAGTGCCCGGGCCTGGCCACTATACATATCGCCGCCTTTCGAGGTGTACATTACAATGGGAATTGCCGCCAGCCGCGGCTGGCGTTTGATCGCCTTTACGGCGTCAAAGCCATCCATACCCGGCATCATATGATCCATAAATATAATGTCCGGACTGGTACCAGCCAGGTAACTCAAACACTCTTCACCGGAGGCCACTTTATCGCTGCTCAGATCACTACGCGCCAGCATTTTCCCCAGCAATACTGCCGAAGTACGCGAATCGTCAACAATCAAAGCATGACTCAATCCCATCTGCACTGCTCTGTTCACTATCTTTGTACTTCCTCACCGCTGTCGCCAGGGACAGCGGCTTTGTGGACTAACCTTGTCGATTATCAATACCGGGCTTAATACCTTAACCCCGGAGGGTTATACCTGAATTGATGACGGACTACCTTCAACAAATCTAGCAACGTTGCAGCAATCCGTCGATTCTGGATTGACAATAACGCCGAAGAGAGCACATCCTGCTGCCACCGCAGAGCCTATGGTCATCTTTGCTTATAAAGGTATAGGCCCGCCGGAGCGCTAAGTGGCACGTGCAAGGCATGGTGCAAAAGGCCCCGGGGTGCTTTGATTGACGTGGGTTGCAATGCCAATAGCCACACACCGGCCACGATCAGGCTAAAGAACCGGCTTTTTAAGCGAAGCATGAGGGTGAAACCGCTAATTAGAGCCGAATTTTCACTATACTCTCTCTAGTAAGGCGTGAGCCGACCCGTTCACTTTTACTGGAAAGATTCTCGTGGAATTTACTTAAACCCTGGACCGATATGGCATCCTGGCAAGGAGCTGATTTGTGTCATTAACCGGCGTCAGCGACGCCGAATTTACCGGGCTCAAAATGTGTAAATGTCTATAGTAGTTATGCAAAGTAAAAGGGTTGTTGACCAGTTCAACCAATTTCAACTTTTATTTCAGCATACAGATCAGTGGGATACCAAATAATGTGCGGTTTTGCTGGGATTTTCAATTTAGATGACCGCACTACGGTGTCTCCCCCAATAGAGCTGTTGCGAGAAATGGCGCAAAAAATTATTCATCGCGGGCCCGATGAGGAAGGTGTCTATTCCGAAAATGATTTCGGTTGTGCACACCGTCGCCTGAGCATAATCGATCTGGTAGCAGGCCAGCAACCCATGTTGAGCCACGATAAAAACCTGGTGCTGGTGTTTAATGGCGAGATATTCAATTTCATTGAGTTGCGCCAGCAGCTAATCGACACTGGTCGTAAGTTTACGACACACTCAGACACCGAGGTCATTCTTCATCTCTATCAAGAGTACGGGCTGGATTTTGTCAGTCATCTAAACGGCCAGTTTGCGATTGCCCTGTGGGACAAGCGTTTGCAGCAGCTGATTCTGGTGCGCGATCGCGTGGGTATATGTCCACTATTCTATACCGTTGACCAGGGCCGATTCATATTTGGTAGCGAGGTCAAAGCATTGAAGCCGGCACTAGCACATGGAATGTCTCTTTCACCTGATGTGCTTGACCAAATTTTTACCTTCTGGGCACCGGTATCGCCCTATACGATTTTTGAAAATGTATTCGAAGTACCTCCAGGCAATATGCTCATTGTAAAGCGCGACAACACAAGACAAATACATTATTGGGATTGGGAATACCCAGAGGAATTTAGCGGGATGAGCGAGGAGCAGTTGATAGGCCAGCTCCACGACCTATTGATCGATGCCACCAAAATACGACTACGATCAGATGTGCCGGTTGGAGCCTACCTGTCGGGAGGACTGGATTCATCCTCGATAGTTGCCTTGATCCACAAGTATGGCAATGTTCCCCTGCGAACATTCTCACTGAATTTTGAACACGAAAACTTTGACGAAGCCAGTTTCCAAAATGCCTTGACCGAGAGACTGGAGACGGAACATTCGAGCCTTGTGGTGAAGGCTGATGATATTAGGAGGTCCTTCAAAGACACCATCTATCATACCGAAGCGCCCATCCTGAGAACTGCGCCTGTGCCTATGGGGCTGCTGTCCGGGTTGGTCAGGGAGAATAACTTCAAGGTGGTATTAACCGGTGAAGGTGCAGACGAGGTACTGGGTGGTTACGACATATTCAAGGAGGCCAAAGTTCGGCTTTTTTGGGCTCAGAATCCGAACTCCGAGTGGCGCCCCCTGCTGCTCAAGAGGCTTTATCCCTACCTTAACTTGCCTGGCGGCAACGACAGTGTTTATCTCAAGTCGTTCTTTGGCCAGTCCCTGGATAGGCCTGACTTACCCTATTTTTCTCACATCCCCAGATGGACGACAACGGCAAAGGCGAAACGCTTTTTCTCGGATGATCTGAACGCTCACTTGCAAGGAAGCGCCATGAAGGTATTGCAGCAATCGCTGCCAGCAAAAATTGCCAGCTACCACCCCTTCAATCGCGCACAATATATTGAGAGTAAAACGCTGATGTCTGGCTATCTGTTAAATAGTCAGAGCGACCGTATGTTAATGAAAAATTCTATCGAGGGTCGTTTCCCGTTTTTAGACCATCGTATTATCGAATTTGCCAACAAGCTGCCGCCAAAAATCAAGATGAAGGCGATGAACGAGAAATATATTCTGAAAAAGGCTATGAGCCGGTATTTGCCGAATAAAATAATCGCACGTTCCAAGCAACCGTACCGAGCTCCCGATGTCAACACTGGATCCAATGGCCTGGCGGGTGAAGAATTTCAACATTACCTGTCGAAGTCGAGTTTGCAAGAGGCCGGTCTTTTTTCACCTACGCGAGTTTCGATGCTGGTTAAAAAGGCCGCCAAGGGCAAGCCGCTGTCAACCTCAGAATCACAAGCGTTGACGGGGATACTGAGCACCCAGATTGTTTACGACAGCTTTGTTAAAAACTAATTATTAGGAAATGTAAGTATGGAAGAAATGCGAGTCGCACTGAGAACATTTATCCTCGAAAACTATTTGTTTACCGATGATGAAAACGCGCTAAAAGATGATGATTCTTTCCTGGATAACGGAATCCTTGATTCTATGGGAGTTTTGGAGCTCATGTCTTTTTTGGAAGACGATCTCTCAATTTCTGTGGAGGGTGACGAAGTAGTGCCGGACAATCTCGATTCGGTCAATAAGGTGCTGAACTTTATCAAGTCCAAATCCAATTAGTCTTGCTCAAAAAAACCGAACCCGTACCGGCCATCGATATTACATATTTGGGAGATTTAGATGACGTTCAGGCGATTGCTGCAAGATAGTTTGACCATTGCCTGTAATACCCACCCTGAAAAGATAGTGGCTGTCGATGAGAGCCGGACATATACCTATGCAGACCTGTTCAAGGAAAGCCAGAACATTGCCGGGCACCTGCGCAAGCGCGGCTTTCAAAGAGGAGATCGCGGAGCGATATTCATTGAGAACTCCTGGAATATACTGACATCGATTTACGGTGTGCTCTATGCCGGGGGCATATTTCTGGTGATCAATCACCTGACAAAGCAGGACAAATTGGCTTACATGCTTGAGGATTGCGAGGCTTCCTTCCTGCTGTCAGACAGCATGGTCTCCAGGCACTTTATCCCCGCGGTCGCGGGAAATTTACACTTAAAGGAAATCATCTATGCCGGAGAAAAAATTGAGTCGTTTGGGCCGATACCGCTCACGCGGTTCGATGAAGTCCACTCCAGCCACCGGGGAGAATCTCCAGAGTTGAGCTGTGAGTCGATCAATCTCGACCTGGCAGCATTGATCTATACATCCGGCAGTACTGGAGCCCCCAAAGGGGTAATGATGACACACGAAAACATGGTATTTACCTGTGATAGCCTGGTTGAATACCTGCGTCTGGATGCAAACTCCCGCATCATGTGCTTTCTGCCCTTTGCATTTGACTACGGTTTATATCAAATACTGATGACTGTTCGCCTTGGCGCCAGCATTGTTATCGGCAAGTCTTTTGCTTTTCCGGGACAGATTTTCGAGCTAATGCGGGAATCCCAAGCAACGGTTTTTCCAGGTGTGCCCACAGTTTATTCAACCTTGATCAATATGTATCAGAAAACCCCATTTAGTTTTCCTTTGGTTGACCGGGTGACCAACACGGCAGCAGCGCTGCCAGTGGACTACATATCGACACTTAAAAAAATATTCCCTAATGCGCTGATTTTCAAGATGTACGGTTTAACTGAATGTAAGCGCGTCTGTTACCTGGAGCCCGAGCTGATCGATACCCACGCAGGCTCGGTTGGCAAGGCAATTCCGGGAACTGAGGTAATGCTGCTCGATGAGAGTATGAATCCAGTGGCAGCACACGAAGAAGGCATTTTATATGTTCGTGGCGCCCACGTGATGCGCGGCTATTGGAAAAAACCCGGACAAACCCGGGAGATGCTGGTTGCGGGGATCCTGCCTCGAGAGGAAGTGCTCTGTACACATGACCGTTTCTCCAGGGATGAAGATGGCTTCTTATATTTCAAGGGCCGAACAGACGATATTATCAAGGCGCGTGGTGAAAAGGTTAGCCCGGTCGAGGTCGAAAATGCCCTATACAGTATTCCAGGGGTACGCGAAGCGGCAGTTATTGGCGTGGCAGATGCGGTCGAAGGCCAATATGTAAAAGCCTTTGTGTCGCTGGATCCCGGCTGTGACTTGCAGCCACGCCAGCTACGCCAGCACTGTATTGCAAAACTTGAGAATTTCATGGTGCCCAGAGAAGTGGTCATTATGGACGAGCTACCCAAAACCGACTCCAACAAGATCTCGAAAAAGGAATTGCAATAGATGCATGAAGAGAGCAAGGGTTTATTCAAGCAACTCAGCCTTGAACTGGAGGCGCGGTTGCAGTTGTTGACGGACAAGCCGGAGGAAACCGCCGAAAATTGCTTGAAAGCCCTGTGGGCGTTTGCCGCGGGCAATCCGGTATCTGCCGCCACGGCGAGCCTGTTGGAACCTGAAGATCTGACTGTGGAGCAACAAACCCTTCTTAGATCTGTGGTTGAGAAAAGACTCAATGGTGTGCCTCTGGCGCATATTACCGGCCGCCAGGAATTTATGGGGATTGAGTTGCTCGCCAGTAAGTCGGCGTTGATTCCTCGCAAGGAAACTGAGATTTTGGCCGAGTTGGCGCTGAAATCAATTGATGAAATCTCAAAAAATGTCGCTGCCCCACTGGTAATAGATGTGTGCACCGGATCGGGAAACCTCGCGCTGGCGGTTCTGGCACATTGCCCCGAGATACGAATTTGGGGCGCAGACTTGTCGGAAGAGGCTGTTTCTCTAGCGACAGAAAATGCTATCCACCTGGGCCAGCAAGGCAAAATTGAGTTTCTGCCAGGTGATTTATTGGCACCATTTGATAACAGCGATTTTCACAAAAAGGTAGACCTGATCATCTGTAACCCGCCCTATATTCTAAGCTCCAATGTGCAGTCGATGGCACCTGAGATATCTGATCACGAACCGGAAATGGCCTTTAATGGCGGCCCCTTCGGTATAAAAATACTGGATCGGATCATTGTGGAGTCGGCTCATTACTTAAAGCCGGGCGCCTGGCTTTGTCTAGAGTTAGGAGCCGGGCAAGGCCCTTTTGTTGAAAAACGCATTTTGAAAAGTGGTTTGTACAACACGATTGATTTGGCCCACGATGATGCAGGCGTGGTCAGGGCCCTGCGTGCACAATTGACGTAAGCAGCCATCAATGGTTTTGCAAACAAGGGAATTAAGGACACTATGAAAGCAGAGGCTCTCTCTCATCTCGACATTGATCACGCTGTGACGGTGAATGCCATCAGCCAGGAAATTCGCCAGCTGTTGCGCTCCACACTGCATCGGCGAGGGCTGCTGGTAGCCATTTCAGGTGGAATCGATAGTTCAGTGTGCGCTGCTCTGGCAGTCAACGCCATCGGTAAAGGCAAGGTATTTGGGCTGCTACTGCCAGAGAAAGATTCGGCCAGTTCGAGTTCAAGCAATGGCGAACTGCTGGCGCAGCATTTAGGTATTGAATATCTGAAGGTCGATATCGCGCCGACGCTTGAGGCTATTGGTTGCTACCAGTGGCGTGACGATGCAATTCGCACGCTGTTCCCTGATTACAATCCGGCATGGAAAAGTAAAATAGCAATTCAGGGTGGACTAGAGGGTCAAATCAATACCTTTAAGCTGATCGTACAGAGTCCCGATGGCATTATGTATGAGAAAGCCATGCCGCTGCATGCCTATCGTACTATTGTGGCTGCGACCAACTATAAGCAACGAATCCGTAAAGCCGTTGAGTATTTTCATGCGGATCGCCTCAACTACGCTGTGGTTGGCACCCCGAATCGCCTTGAATATGACCAGGGCTTTTTTGTGAAAAATGGTGATGGGTCAGCTGACCTGAAACCTATCGCTCATCTCTATAAAAGCCAGGTGTATGCGCTTGCACGGCATTTCTCGCTGCCAGATATTATCTGTAACGCTACCCCAAGCACTGATACTTATAGCCTTGAACAAGGCCAGGATGAATTCTATTTTTCCCTTCCCTACCAGGAGATGGATGTCGCCTTGTGGTGCTATAACAATAACAAGCACCCGGACATACTCGCAGACTATCTCGGCATCGATAACTCCAAAGCTGAACTGATTTATGAAGATATTGAACGCAAGCGCAAGGCAACGCGCTATCTGCACCTAAAACCGCAGTTAATTGAGACTGTAAATCTCGATAACGATTCCGCCACAAACAGCCGCTAGAGTTGTAGCTGGTATTTTTACGGAAAGGAGTTTAGCGCTTGGGCTGGCGCGACTCAGATGCCCTCAGTATCTGAATCACTTATGCTTTGGTACCATAGCTCTGGAGAAAATATGGGGTCGTCCGGCTTTGCATCTTTACAATAGACGAAGAGCTCAGAATCGGGCTCCCGTAGAATAAAACCCACTTTTTCAGCGGCTTCTGCCGAAACCTTGTCATTGAGAGTAACAAGCAATTGTTCGGCACCTGAAAGTCCTGATTGCTTTATGACTTCAAGATAAAGGCCACTCAAAACTTCAGCGGTCGCCTCGCCAGTGAAAATATCCCAATCGACAATTCGGCCGACATTTAACGTCTCCTTGGTGCTATCGATATTCAAATTATAGATCGCAAAGCCGATTAATTGCTCTTGTCTAAATGCGCCTTTAACAAAAAAGCTGGCACGGGGATTATCGCGATAGCGCCAGGCCAGGTATTTCCCGGATCGATAGACTTTTACAGTTCCCAGTGAACCAGGAGCGTCAGGCAAAATATCCAATAGTTTGTCGATAGAATCGATAGTTCTAAACTCGACGTCCTCTGGAGGAGACAGTTGTAGCCATTTAAGGCGATGGTGGCACGCCAGCATCAGGTTGATCGCGGGTGCAATAACACCGGCGAAAGGCGCAATGCTCCCTTTTCTCAAATAGCCATTTGAGGCCAGCATGAGTTTGTAACCTTGTCGAGCAGGCAGCGTATGAAAAAGCCTTTTCAACATGCTCCTTGAGTTGGCATTTCCTCCGCAGACCAGAATACAATCATAGCGCTCCTGCAACATCAGTGTCATCCATGCACCCAGCCCCCGGCCATCAAATTCCGGGTCAACAATGGCATCCATACTCCGGATCGCTGCACCCTGTTTGCCACAATTGATCAGCTCGACCGGTTCGGTTCCCATTGCGCCAATCGTTGCACCTTGATAATCAAAGATCCAAAGATTTGAGGGAAAGCCAGCGTGGCTAAAATACCGCCATTGCAGATACTCTTCATCATTGTCCATAATATCAGCGCAAAATACCTGGCGACGCATATCGCTAACGGCCGCAATATCTTGCATCGTGGCCAGGCGAAAGCTTTGCGCCAGTTCCCTTGTGCTCAGCTTGAACGACTTTGCCAGGGCACTGGAAAGACGTTCTAATTGGCTAGACATAGAATACTGAACTCATTAGCTTTACTCTATCGCCAGAATGACGGTGCTTGATAAACGAAGTTTGATAAAGGCCAATTCAATTGGCGCTTTGTCTATAAACTTGAAATGGTGTTTCGCCTGCGCTTTTTTAACAAACCGAGGTAAAGGACTGCTTCCGCCGCTAACCGGATATTCTCTCTCCGTGATCGACGATGATGGTCTGCCCATTGATTGCCCTGGATGCTTCTGAACACAGGAATACGGCGACCGAAGATACTTCTTCAAGGCTGGTTAGCCTGCCCCCTGGAATCTTATCCAGCACGACTTTAAGCCGTTCGTCTTTGTCTGGAAAGGCATTCCAGGCATCGGTTAAGACGCTTCCCGGCGAAAGTACATTTACGCGCACACCGGCCGCACTCATTTCAACAGCCAGGTGCCGACAGAGCGACTCAAGTGCACCTTTCGAAGCGCCTACCAGAGAATAATTGGGTATTGCTTTCTCTGCGCCTTCAGATGACAGGGCTATGACACTTGCGCCTGGGGTGAATATAGCTTTAGCCCTGACCATCAATTCGAAAAAAGCTCGTGCGTTCAGGTTCATGGTCCAGTCCCAGTGTTTTAACTGTAACTGGTCGAAGGGTGCATGAATCCCGGTTGCGGCACAATGCACCAGACCATCCAGGGTTTTTCCGCCAAGGGCGAGATCAAGCGCCTCAAACAGCTTGTCCATGCCCTTTTCCCGCGACAGGTCTGCTCGCACTAAACACAGGCTTTTAGAGTCCAATTCAGCTTGCAAAAGCTCCGCGCTTTTTTGGTCTCGCACATAGTTGGCGATAACTGTTGCACCACCCTCTGCCAGGGCCCTGGTTATAGCGAGTCCTATGCCCCGCGTGCCGCCGGTCACCAGAATGGTTTTACCCGAGACCGAAAATAGCTGGCTCATACCCCTGACCTCGTTTTCGTGCGATGCCAAAAATCCTCTAAAACCGGGTCGATATCAGGCAAGCCAAGCTTATTTTTACTTTCAAAGGAAAATAACAATTCTGTGGTGGCGACGAGTGTGCCATCTCGCTCGGTACTGGCTTTGATTCGCGCTAGCCTCGGCTGGGATGAAATAATCTCGGCCTGGATGTCTAGCAGTTCACCGGGCAGTACCCAGTCGCGAAAAACAGCATTCTTAATCTGTATCAACATGGCAGCGCTGGTATCGTCTGTACGGCTGGACAGGCACAGGCCTGCCGCCTGGCCCATCATCTCTGTGAGTAAAACCCCGGGCACCACCGGAAAATCCGGGAAATGATCTGCAAAAATCTCCAGATCCTGGGGCCAGGTTCTCTGGCACTGAATACTCACGCCAGGATCAAGGACGATGATTTTATCAACGAAGCGGTATCTCATGTGCACACCTGGTATAGGCCGGAAGGACATTGATAAGAGCGCATTGGAATGGGAGTGATTGCCAGTTTTTTATGCTTGATGCTGTGACCCGGAGACTGCCGCGCCTTGTTTGGGGCAAGCCGGAGCGACGTCCCCCAAAATACCTGTAGTTTATATCGCCCTGGCCAGTGTTAAAGGCATTTGATGATACCTGTCTGTGTCACTGGTTGGTGTCAGGTCACCGCGTCAAGGAGTGCGTCAGCATCGATCAATACCTTCAATATATCAGAAACACTGGCGAATGAATTAATGGTTTCCTCTGCAAGGATGATGCTGAAACGCTCATCCAGCTCCGCCATCAGCAGTAAAACACCCATGGAGTCCCACCATTCAAGGTCTTCCAATTTTGTTTCCGGCTGCAGTTCATCTTCAGGAGCATTGATCGCCGCTGCAATCATTGCTATCGCTTGAGATGTGGAAATTTGATTGTCCGGCATATTCTCTCTCTGCATAGTCACGCGGTCTAAAACAAATGCTTACTGACCAGTAAAATATAGGTGAAAAATGGATTTTCTGTTATCCGGTTGATTGCGTCGGGTATTCACAGTGCAAGAAAACCGTCTCTGGTTTTACCTTAAGCAACGCTGAACCCCATGACAAACCAACTCCGTAGCCTAGAAGCATCGCGGTTTCGTCAAACTCCAGCTTTTTGTCAGCATAGTGCTGGGTCATCGTTAACGGCACCGAAGGGCCACCGGAATTCCCGTATTTTCCCAGTATTATCGGGGTTTTCTCGGCAGGCAGGCCGACTTTCCTCGCTATATGCAGCATCATAAACTGATTAGACTGATGAAATATAAAGGCATCAATATCATCAATATTCTTGTCCATCAGGGTAAGCGTATCCTGAATCAACAAGGGTACTTTTTGAATAGTGAAATTGAATAGATTCGCGCCATTCATATGCAGGTAGTTGTCCCGATCGTCCTCGGGCCGGGGATCCCTGAAGCCACGACCGGGAATCATCAGATCCCGGTAGCCCTGGCCATCCGAATGCAGAGAAAAACCCCACGAGTCATCGCCTTCGCGCTCAAGCGCGGTCGCTGAGCCCGCGTCGCCAAAAAGTAGTGCCGTCGCCCGATCCCCGGGGTAGGTGAATAGAGAAGCTGTTTCGCCGTGCATCACCAAAACTCGCCTGGCCGCCCCGGTTTGAATCATCATCGATGCCAACCACAGAGCGTAGGGGTAGCCGGAGCATCCCAGTCCCACATCAAAAGCGGCACACGACATAGGCAGGCCCAGATCACGGTGCAGCAAGGACGCGGTGCCGGGCAAAAAATAATCGGGGGTCTGGGTTACGAAAATCAATGTGTCGATGCTGTCTGGTGACCACTCCAAGCGCTCCAACAGCTGCTTTCCTGCCTTCAGGCACAGATCACTTGAGCAGGTATTGTCGTCGACAACGCGGCGTTGCTTTATCCCGGCGATGGTGACAACTTTCTTCACCTCCTGAGGATCGAAATTGTCGGAATCCTTGATGTTATCAAAGACTTTGTCGGGCACGCAGGTCGCTACACCCTGCAGAGACACGCCACTAAGTATTGCAGTTGTCATGCGTTTTCCTTTGCACAGATTCTGGACAGCCATTGTTACTGATTAGCAACCGCCCCTACCTTTTTACCTGAACCCCGGCGAGCGGCCCTCTGGATCAGCTCGGTCTCACAGCGAAAGAGTTAGCAGCGCTGGCATACCACGACCGACACGAAGTAAGGCCCCTATGACAACTGTCACCTCAATAACTCCGTGTTCAACTGCTATTTCACGATTCATTTTCTAAATCCTAGTCCGATTCCCACTCTATAGCCAATAGAAAGCAGACGCGTTAAGCCAGAAAGCAGAGCCGCCTCTCTGGCATAAAAGGGTCACGTCGAAGTGTCCGTACAAGCTTAAGTTGCCGGGGACCATCCCAGGGCGAATGCCCTAATCGGTGGAGCTGTTTTATCACCCGGAAGTGCCGCTATTCTCCCGACAACTGCTGGATCTTCAACGCCCACATTGTTCTCAAACCTCCCCACAAATTGCAGCCACAAGCCCCCACCCTGTTATGGATAGGCTTGCTGAGAGTGCCTCTGTTTGAAGCGGTTTACATCACCTATCGAAGGTATGTCGGCCCAGCCTCCCGGTGCTGCCTTGCGCTCGCCCGTCTGGCTGATAATCAGGGCACGACGGGGCAATGGCAGAAAATTCTCACGATAAAATTCGCGCCACTGGTCCAGCTCAAGCTGCTGCAGCGCCAGGGTGAGCTGTTCACGTCGGTCAAAATTGTCGTAATTCTGCAGAATCTGGCCCCAGAAAAAGCCCGCTTCACTGTAAAGGTTTTTATGGGGTCGGTTGATCAAACTCACCAATGCCCTCTTATGTTGCTCAAACTCTGCCGGCGTCATCTGCTCCGCGATCTGCTCAAACTGTTGCATGAGTTGCTCGCTGGCGCTGACCAGGGTGGCGGCGTCGGCAACCGGCGACTGCACGATAAAGCTGAGCCCGGGCCACCGCTCCAGCACCGTGGTAGAGGCGTAGACCACGTAGCCCAGCTGCTGCTCGGTACGCAGGGATTGATAATAAGGCGTCTGGATGATCTGCCCGGTAAGCCCCATCAGCACCCGCTGCTCATTGTCGTCTGACTGACCTTGCACGTAGTAAACGATCGCAGCATCAGCATGGTCGAGATCGAGCGGATATCGCCAGCGTTGCTGGTCATCGAGCAGGGTCAGCTCAATGCCCGGCAACTCGCTGGCCCCCGCGCTGGCTTGCAATAGCGGGTCGAGCTGTTGCTGAAGCGAGATTGCCCGCTGCGCAGAAATGTTGCCATAGGACAGGATGTCGACACGAAGGTTGGCGAGGAACTCCTTGCGATATGCTTCAAGGTCTTGCGGGCCAAGGGCAGCGACTACTGCCAATTTGTCGTCTTCATTCCAATAGGGAGTGTAGAGCGCATTTCGTAACGCACCCGGAAGATACTGGTACGGCGCTTGCAGTTTACTATTCTGCCAGTCACGCATCAGCCTCTGCTTTATATCGTCAAAGCGGCCGGGATCGATCGAAGAGCGCTGAATTTCAACCAGAATCAATTCCAATAGCTGCTCTTGTTTGTCGCTAAACCCATCGATTCCGACCTCCAGACCATGCCTTGAGGCCCCTACCGAGGTGTTAAAGCCGGTCAACAAGGCAGGATACAACTTGGGGTTTAGAGAATCGGCCACCACCGCTGCATAAAGCTGCAACAAAACCACATGCCGTGCACTGTCATTGGCCAGTGGACTATAGAGCCCAAGCCGCAAGCTGGCCCGGGGTGCGGCGAACTGAGGGTCGTCCCCATGCCATAAACGTAACTTGTCCTGCTGCAGCAATTTAACAGGTGTTGCCTGCGGGCTATCTGCGGTCAAGCGCTCAAATTCTTCAGGGATGTAAGGATTTGGAGCCGGCATGACAATGGCAGGATTGACCCCGGCGTTGCGCCATTGCTGCAACTGTCCAGCGCTTAATGGGCGCACAGCATATGGCGTCTGGTAATGCGGTGACTTGCTATCGGTGGCCAACCCCGGGCCGGTTACCGTAATCATGACATTGTCGGGCACCAGTTGGGCAAGAAACTCAGTGTACAGCTGGGGTTCATAATCGCTGAGTTCGTATGGTGCCTTGAGCACCATGGATGGAGGGTAGTGCTCCAGAGCACCCGCAAGCCCAAGTACGAAATGAACATTTTCGCTTTTTTCATGATAGCGAAACTGGATATCACCTATTTTCTGCTGCTCTTCAAAGCGTCGCAGATTAATACCCTGGGCCGCTATACGATTGATGGCTTGAAATACCGCGTTCACCACCTGATCCCGCGCCCCGTAGCCTGCTTCAGTTAGACTAATTGAAATATTCAGGGCACCGCCTCCCCGATATTCCAGGCCAGTCCCTGCGGACAAGCCATCGGCCCAGCCCTTGCGCTTAAGATACTGCAGTAAACTCCCCTCTCCTTCATGTCCCAGAATGTCGCCTAGCATATGCACCGGCTTGGCCTGCCAATAGAGCCGAGACTCGGGTATCGGAAATACCATGTCGAGACTGCGAATATCTTGCTGCGGAGTGATAAACACCTCCATCGGCAAACTGCCCGGCGTAAACATAGGCTCTTCAATGTTGGCTGGAGTCAGGTCACGATCCGGTACAGCACTAAAAAGCTGCTCGACTATTGCTCGCAACTCCGCGGTGGTCTGGGCTCCCAATACCACCAGATTCATATCATTAGCTGAATAGTGCGATTCGTAGAATTTGAGCAGATCATCCCGCACTTCAGCGTCGGGCCGCTCTGCAAGGGTGTCAAGACTGCCAACCGAAAACTGGGCAAAGGGGTGGTCGGGGTTAATGACTGTTTTAAAAACGTCCAAGCCACGGCGCCCCTCGTCATTGTATTTGGCTCGATACTCAGACTCTACGGCGTGCTTCTCACGCTCGACATACTTGGCGGTAAACAGCGGGCTAATAAAAAACTGGCTGAAACGATCCAGTGCCGGTTCAAGGTAGGGCGAACTGATATCAAAAAAGTAGTTGGTGTCCTCGAAGCTCGTAAAAGCGTTGTGCTGCCCGCCGTGGGTAGCAATAAATTGCTGGTATTCACCCGCAACCGGGAATTTTTTGGTGCCCAGGAACAACATGTGTTCAAGGAAATGGGCAAGGCCTTCACGGTCTGCGGGATCGTCCTGGCTACCCGTGGCAACATTAAGGCTCACCGCCGCCTTTTCTGCTTCCGGATCCGAAATCACCAGCACTTGCAGACGGTTGGGCAACTCAAAATAGTCGTAGCTTCGCTGATCATTGGGACTCTTGATAACATCCAGCGTGCCCTCGCCAGCCGGACTGCTTGCTGTCTCGGGGGGTGTCGTACTGCAGGCAGTGAGAAGTAGCGCCAGCCATAGTAGGCTGGTGTAAACATAGTGCCGCTTCATTCAGTTATTGTCTCCGCTTCCGGGATAGCCTTTCTCGGCCATGATTGCAGTAGTGCTTTGATCAACGTCGTTAAGGGTATTGCGAAAAAAACTCCCCACAGGCCCCACAGGCCCCCAAACACAAGAACCCCGAGAATAATCGCAATCGGGTGCAGGTTAACGGCTTCTGAGAACAGCAACGGAACCAATACGTTTCCATCCAGCGCCTGGATGATGCCATAAACAATAATCAGGTAGAAAAAGTCGTTGGTCCATCCCCACTGGAAAAAGCCCACCAGCGCCACCGGAATGGTTACCACTGCCGCACCGATATAGGGAATCAGCACTGACAATCCGACTAACAGGCTCAACAATGCTGCGTAGCCAAGCCCCATAATGGAAAATGCTACGTAAGTGACCACCCCTACCAGCAGGATCTCAATCGCTTTGCCGCGCGCATAGTTCGCTACTTGATTGTTCATCTCTACCCATACCTTGCGCATCAGAGGACGCTCAGCGGGTAGAAATGCAGCCATCCAACCCAGTATCTTGTCCTTATCCAACAACATAAAGAACACCAGAATGGGAACCAGTACCACATAAACCATTATCCCCACTATATTGGGCAATTGTGATACTGAAACGGTGAGAACTTTCTGGCCCATCCGAGTGAATTCCTCACTTGCCATCGTGGTCCATTGCGCCAGCTGCTTCTCGCTGATAATACCGGAGAACGTCTGCTGCAGGCCGATGAGCGACTGCTGCACCACCGCTACCATGCCGGGAAACTCATTGAAAAGCGCCAGCATCTGCCGCCACGCCAGCGGCATCACGAATACCAGCATCACCAGGAATCCGCCAACGAATAATACGTAGGTGAGGCAAAGAGCCACCCAACGCGGCAGCCCCCAGCGCTGCAAACTCGCTACCAGGCCCTCTAGCAGGAAGGCAAAGATAGCACTGGCAACGAACGGCGCCAGCACGTTGCCGAGGGTCATCATCAATACCAGGATTACCGTGATCAGCAGTAACAGGATCAGTGCCTCTTCGTCGGCAAAAATCTCGTGATACCAGCGATTAAAGACTTTCAGCATATATGCCAATTTCCAGTAGTAGGGATTACCAATGCCGGCCACCCGCCCGTGCCGTGTCGCCATGACCGCTAGCGACTGCAGTAAACCAGGCGGGAACGTTTCAAGATATCTACAGTCTCAAGGCTTTCGAGTTGTTGCCCGACTATTGCTTTTGCAACAAGTAACTATAGACGCCATCCTCCGCGGAAGATTCCAGTAATAAATGGCCACTGTGTTCACAAAATACGCGAAAATCGCGCACCGACCCCGGATCAGTTGCGATAACCCGCAGGGTCTCCCCCGCCGCCAACTTATTGAGCTGTTGTTTGGCCTTAAGTAACGGCAATGGGCAGTCCAAACCGGTGGCATCAAGGTGCAGTGTCATTGAAAAACTCGGCGGAAAACCTCACAAAGGGCTGGTATGCTATCACAAATAGAGATTCTGGAAAGAGAGGCAGATAACGCAGACGATGCCGCCGATCCGACCCCATGAAAATCGGCACGGAGACCGCTGGCGTTCCATTATGACCGCTACTCTAAAACCCCTGAAAGTTTGTTGCCTGGATGTTTGCCTGGCCATGGTGCTGTGCCTGCTGTTAGCTCCGCCGGCATGGTCAGTCAGCGCCGATCTTCAAATACCTGAGCTCGGCGACTCAAGCTCCAGCATGTTCTCCAGCGAGCAGGAGTACCAGTTAGGACGTGGCTGGCTGATGGCCTTTCGCAATGAGGCTCCGATCATCAACGATCCACTGCTAACAGATTACCTTGAATACCTCATCTATCGACTGGCCAGTTTTAGCCAGCTGCAAGATCGCCGGCTGGAGTTGGTGGTAGTCGACAACAAGTCCATGAATGCTTTCGCAGTACCTGGTGGCGTCGTCGGCGTGCACAACGGCATGTTTCTGTATGCAAAAGACGAGGACCAACTGGCGTCTGTACTTTCCCACGAATTGGCTCACCTTAGCCAGCGCCACTTTGCGCGCAGTGTCGAGAAGCAAAAAAACGCCACCATTACCAATCTCGCAGCCTTGCTCGGTGCCCTGATAATCGCGGCAACCGCCGGTGGCGACGCCGGTCTGGCAGCAATTACGGCAACGCAGGCAGCGTCACTGGAGAGCCAGTTGCGTTTCAGCCGCCAGAACGAGCAGGAAGCAGACCGAATCGGCATGCTAACTATGGTGAATGCCGATATGGACCCGATGGCAGTCGCGGGCATGTTTGAAGAAATGCAGCGCGCCAGCCGCTACTACAGCAGGCCACCGGAGTTTCTGTTAACCCACCCGGTTACCGAGAGACGAATTTCAGATGCCCGCAGCCGTGCGGCGCGCTACCCCAAACGAAGGCCGCAGGACAATTTCGAATACCACCTGATGCAGGCGAGAGTGCAGCTGCATTTCGAAAAAAACGTCAATGCGGCCATCAAGCGCTTTCGCTCAGAGATGACAACTGATCCGGACCTCGCCAACGCGCACCGTTACGGTCTGGTGCTCGCTCTCACCCAGGCAACACGTCTGGAAGAGGCTCAGCAGGCACTCGAACCATTGTTACAGCAGGACCCACAGCGCATTACTTACCTGGTGGCACAGAGTAATCTATGGCAAATCAACGGCCAGCCAAAAAAGGCCATCGAAATGCTGGAGCGCCAGCTGCGTTACAACCCCGGCAATCACCCGCTGACCATGAGTTATTACGAGGCGTTGTTGCGAACCGGTGACAATGCAAAAGCCGCACAGGTTTTAGAGGCGCACACCCAGCAGCGCCCTTCGGATCCCGAATTGTGGTACCAGCTGGCCGAAGTCCGGGGGCTGTCGAACGATATCATCGGTCTACACCAGGCGCGGGCGGAGTACTTCGTGCTGATGGGGCGACCGGACCAGGCCATGAGACAGCTAAACTATGCCTTGCTGGAGGCTGGCCCCAACTCCGCCGTCGGCGCGCGCCTGCGTCAAAGAATTAGCGAGATCCAACGCTGGAAAGAAACCCTCGACTTCAACTAGGGCAGCTGATTGATTCGGTGTCACCTCAGGTTCCGTCGAGGTAGTACCGTGTGATTAGAGACGCCCCAAGAGCCAATCTCATAAAGGAGATCCCATGTCTCGATCTTACGTCGCTGCCATTGCCCTGGTTATCACCCAACTCGCCATGTTCTTCCCTGCTCCCGCTATGGCCGCAAAAAGCTACATAACCCGGCTCCCTGACACCGGGCCGCACTTTCATCCCGTCGACCCCGAGCAGCCAATAGCAGAACTTGCAGCCTGCAGCACTTACGTGCCGGCCTACTCCAGCATATACCTGTTCGAGGGTGGCAGTATCCCATTGGCTATCAACCTCAGCATTCGTAATACTGATCGAAAGTACCCGCTCTACCTGCAGAAGATTGCTTATTATGGTTCCCAGGGGAATATGATAGAGGCAGTGTTGGCTAAGCCATGGAAACTGGCACCGATGGCCACTGCCACCTACATTATCGACCAGCACGATATGCGCGGCGATTTTGGTGTGAACTTCGTCGTTGACTGGAAAGTGCCTGCTAATGCCAGCCCGCCCCTGATTGAAACTATTATGGCCGGCTACCGCGGTGCCAAGGGTCTGAGCCTAAGCTCACGGGGAGCAGTCACCGGAAACTGCGCGAGCCAATAGTTGCCTACGGCTGACAAGATCGCCGGTACCTATTGGCCTGCGGCTGATTGGCTTGCTGCGGGTTTGCGCACCGCGACTGTGTGCGCTCAAAAGGCTTTGTGGTTTACCGAGGGGACCCTAGCTGACCGGATGCTCAGCGACAAAATTAACCATTCGCTCCAGTGGCACCAGCGCCCGATCCCGCACGACCGGGTCGATGTGTATCTCATTGTGCCCATGCTCAAGGACTTCGGCCAGGTTTTGCAGTGAGTTCATTGCCATCCAGGGACAATTGGCACAGGACCGACAGGTTGCACCACTGCCCGCAGTGGGAGCAATAATAAGCTCCTTGTCAGGAGACGCCTGCTGCATTTTGTAAAAAATACCCTGGTCTGTGGCAACAATAAACTGGCGGTTCGACAGTTCCTGCGTGGCACGAATAATCTGTGAGGTTGAGCCCACCACATCTGCCAAGGCAACCACCGATGCCGGGGATTCCGGGTGCACCAATACCGCCGCGTCGGGATACACCTGCTTCAAATCGATCAAGCCCTGAGCCTTGAACTCCTCATGCACAATACAAGCGCCATCCCAGCACAGAACGTCGGCTCCGGTTTGTTTCTGGATATAACTACCGAGGTGCTTATCGGGCGCCCACAGGATTTTTTCTCCGCGCTCCGACAGGTGTTCAGCAACAGCCAGGGCGATGCTCGAGGTGACCACCCAATCGGCGCGAGCCTTTACCGCCGCAGAAGTATTGGCATAGACCACGACAATACGATCGGGATGGGCGTCGCAAAAAGCGGAAAATTCATCGATTGGACAGCCCAAATCCAGCGAGCAGGTCGCCTCAAGCTCGGGCATTAACACCCGCTTTTCAGGACTGAGAATCTTCGCAGTCTCACCCATAAACTTAACCCCGGCGACCACCAGGGTATCCGCGGGATGGTTCTTGCCGAAGCGAGCCATCTCCAGCGAATCCGACACACAGCCACCGGTTTCCTCCGCCAGCTCCTGCAGCAGGGGGTCGGTATAATAGTGCGCGACCAACACGGCATTATGCTGTTTCAACAAGCCGGTAATGCGCTCCTTATACCCCGCTATCTCTTCTGGCGTAAATTGCTGGCGGCCATGATGGCCAAAGATATAGTCCTGCACCAGGATACGGGCAGCCTCATCTGGCCTCGGTTTAGCTGTCATGGAAATCATCCCTCTGCTTTCCAACGACTGATATTACCACAATCCATCTGCCTGCAAAGCAGGCCAGTCGAGGTATGGCGCGGCGTGAAAATCGATACCCAGCTCAGCTGCAAAGGTATGGCAAGCGAGTCTGCGACTGCCGGGACCGCAATAAAAGTTGTTATACTGCTGCAACCCGAGAAAACAGCTTTTCAATCACCCCTGAAACAAAGGCCAAAAAATGAAATGGTCCTGGAAAGTAGCCCGTATCAGTGACATCGATATTTCGATACACCTCACTTTTTTCCTGCTTTTGCTGTGGATAGGCATCAGTTACTGGCAACATACCCAGGATATCAATGCCGTTGTTCAGGGAGTAGGGCTTATCCTGGTGCTGTTTGGCTGCGTGGTACTGCATGAGTTTGGTCACGCACTTACCGCACGCAGATTTGGCACCATCACCCGCAGCATTACCCTGCTCCCCATCGGCGGTGTCGCGGCAATGGAAAAAATGCCGGAAGATCCGCGCCAGGAAATGCTGGTGGCTGTCGCCGGGCCGGCTGTCAACCTGTTCATTGCGGCAGTGCTCTGGCTCTGGTTTGCCCTCAGCCCAATCCAGGTCATTGGCGACAGCACCCTGACCGCCGATGTGCCATTCCTGTACAAAGTGATGGTGCTGAACTTGATGCTGGCAGTATTCAACATGTTGCCTGCCTTTCCGATGGATGGCGGCCGGGTTTTGCGCGCGGCAATGGCAATGCGCATGGGAAGAGAGCCTGCGACCCGCTGGGCCGCCTCCATAGGCCAGGGTCTCGCGGTAGTGATGTTTGCGCTCGGTTTGCTGTACAACCCGTTCCTCATGCTAATTGCGGCATTTATCTGGCTCGGTGCCGCGGGTGAGGCGAGCTCCGAGCAAATGCATACGGCACTTTTTAAGTCCACTGCGGGCCACTCAATGATCACCCAGTTCGATAGCTTGAAGGCCACAGATCAGCTGCAGCGGGCAGCAGACCTAACCTTGCAAACCACCCAAAAGCACTTCCCGGTGCTGGCACAGGGGCAGGCTCCTCGGCTTCTCACCCAAAAATCGCTACTGCAGGGCCTGCGGGAATACGGCGAGCATGCCGAAGTACAGCAGCTTATCCTGGCAGAGCTTACCTGCGTGGATGAGCATGAGGCGATGGAGGTGATTTTTCAGCAATTGCGCTCCATGGACACGCCACTAGTGGGAGTTACCCGCCACAACGAGCTGGCCGGCGTCATCGACCTGGAAAATGTGGTTGAGTTAATCAATATCGAACAGGCCATCAAAGCCCACCGCAGGGCCGACTCAAGTCGCCTGATGTAGGGCGGGCGGCGCTTTTTCGATGCCACCCTGTCTGGCTTGCCGCCTGTCTACCTGTTCTGGTAGCGATTCAAATCGAGTATGCCGGAGGTCAGCGGCTTTTCTCTGCGATAACGCTGGTTAAACCAGTCCGACGCCGCCCAGAACCTCGAATCAGTGCGGCGCACACCGAAGCGCGCTACGAACTGCTCGTATTGATCGCGGGTGGTCAAGGTCGTATAACGCTCTGCAAACTCATCGATATCCTTAAAATCAACTTCATAAAAAAAGTCCGGATAACTACCCACGATAAACGGCACTACTGTCTGGGTATCGTAGGCAAAGTCGCGCTGATCACCGGGTTTTTCACTGAGAAACATCGAGCTTACGGTTTTGTAGGCTTTGTTGCTGATCAGGCTGTATGCCTGATCATCTGCGGGATCGCCTCCCATTCGCACCCGCAGCAGGGCTACTTCCGGCATAAACTGGATCATCATGCCATTAAGTTCCACCGCACGGCGCATCGCCCGCTCGACCCGCAAGCGCTCTGGGCTGACATCGGGCACGGGACAATCGAGATCGTCACAGCGATTCATAAAATCAACCCCTCCACTCAAGGGGTCCAAATAGCGCTCTAGATACTGGTAAAACTCGCGTTGCGGGTCGTCCGTTTGGTATCCAGTGACGTATTCATGATTGAACCAGCTGGTCAAACCCTCAGCATTCTCCATGCCGGAACGAATACCACTGTACCATCCCGTGCGTATTGCCTCGCGCTCCGCTGCGGGCATAAAACTCAAGAAATAATCCTCGCCCTCCATCCGTAAAAAATCCATATAGAGCCGGGAATTAAGCTGGACCCCAATATTGCCGTAAACATCATAGCCCGCCACCAACAGGTAATGGATGCGCTCAAGCAATGGGAAATCGATAAGCCAGGCGGTTTCCGGATAATCACCGTGAAAGCCATAGCTTATCGAGGCACTATCAAAATGGCGAAAAATCGTGAGCGCAGCATTGGGGTTGTTGCCATCACCGTCCCACACATAGCTCAATGCCTGCTCTATCGGCTCCGGTGACCGAGACATCGACTGGGCTTGACGGGCTTCCATGTACTGCTTATGAAGCTCACCGTAGTGCTTGCGACCGGCCAGTAGCTTTAAATTGTCGCCCATCTCTGAGGGCGACGCGAGGTAATCACTGATGGCATCGAGGAACGCGGGGCTGTTTCCCGCCAGTGGCGCATCCGGATCAGCAAAGACTACCCAAAACTGATCCTCGATTACATTGAGGGCGATCTGCCCGCGACACACCGGCCCCTTGATAAACCCCTCGATAAAAAACTTTGCGTCGTCGAGTAAAAATCGATAGCGCGAATCCAGCGGCAGTGCCGCAAAAGTCCGGATCGGGTTGGAAGCCAGTATCGGGTCAAAGCCCGGCAACTCTGCTACTTCGTAGTCGGGCTCGATAAACAATTGACGGTAACGCTGCATACGCGCATCGGACCATTGGTATACCACGTGATCCTTAGCCACGATGCTTCCCTGCAGCCGCACCAGACGATAAAAAACGGGCCCTTTCGGGTCGTCATATACGCGCCGGGTGTTTACCACTTTGATGGCTTCCCCAGGCGGGGTACTGGAGCGCACCAGGCGGTAAAACTCACGCGTGTCACTGCCCTCAAAATGAATGTGGCCCTGGAACAGATGTTCGTAGATATAACGGCTGACCAACTGCTGCTTATTGCCTTTGCCATTGAGAAAGGTTTCCCAGCGCTCCAATTGTGGCTGTACCTGGGCACTGGGAGGGGTATCTTTCGGCAACTGTGCTCCCTGGGCAATCCAGTGCACCAGCGTGGCGTATTCATCATGGGAGAGATTGGGCATAGCAAACGGCATGCCCTGCAGAGGAAACTTGCGGGCGTACTTATCAAATTCATCGAGCTTTGGACAGCTCTGCGAGCGCCCCAGGCTAGTGTCGATAGACTTGGGCAGCAGGCCCGCCGACGGCTGGGGGTGCAGTTGCTTCAGTAGCAGCATCTGGTACATCACAGATTTTTTCAAGCGCTCCTCGGGGTCACCTGAATCCCGGCCGGCGGGGTCGAAGATCGAATAGAACCCCTTTTCGCGCCATTGCTCCGTGGTACTGGCGTCGATAAACAAGCGAGAAGGATCTGCCGCCTTAATCCGCGCGCCGTTGTATACAAGTTCTTTACTGGCGCCACGATCGATGCCAGCGGCAGATGAGAATTTCAATTGGCATGGCGCGTCGTAGCAACCGTGGCAAACCACGCAGCGTTGTTCAAGTACAGGCTGAACGTCGCGGCTAAAATCCAATGCTTGCTTTGGCATGCTGTAGATAAGGTCGTAGTCAAATTTTGCGAGGTCCGCATCTGAAGGTTTATCAGAAGATGAGCAAGCAGCCAGCACGGCCAGTAGCAGCAGGCACCAGCACAATCGGGGCAAGCTGCTCAAACTGCAATTATTCAGTGACATATTCGTAGCTATCCGGGATAGAGACCTGTGGTCAGCCAAAGTTACCTGATTTTCCGATAATCAGGCGATAATTTACAAGCTTAATGCTTCAGCCATGGACTTGACAGCCAACAACCATCAATTTTCGGACGTGGTGTCGACTACATCTGTTGCCGCAACATTGCGAGTGCCGGCGCCAAAAAATCGCTCTTTTGCAGTAATCACGAGGTAGTAAAACAGCGGCACAAAAAATAAGGCCAGGCTGGTAGCCGCGATCATGCCGCCGATAATGCCGGTACCAATAGAATGGCGCGCAGCGGCGCCAGCACCGGTCGCCAGCACCAGGGGCATCGCGCCAAAAATAAACGACAGTTAGGGCATCTCTGATTAATTCGGTGACGCTTCAGGCTTTGCGTCGGGTTTGGCCACAAGGCGCAGTCGTGCAGGAAGGCTGGCTGCCTTTCAAACGACTGTAACGCAGTAGACAAACGCGACGCAAAGCCCCGCAGGGCGGGCCTCTGGCGCACATTGGACAAGGGGGCGGCCATCCGCTTGCACCACTCGTCAAGGACAACCAGCCTTGACCTTCGCGGCGCGCCTTGCCAATGTGCGCCAGAGGCTCCGCTGAAGCATTACCGAATTGATCAGAGGTGCCTTAGGTCATCAATATCGGTCGTAAACGCAGCCGCGCAGCTTCCAATGCAGCGTCCCTCGCACTCATACCTTGTTGATACTTGAGCTCGGCAAATTCGACAATCAGGATCGCGTTTTTGGTCGACAAGCCGATTAGTGTCACCAGTCCAATCTGGAAGTAGACATCGTTCTCCATACCGCGCAACCACACCGAAACCAGCGCACCGAAAATCCCGAAAGGTACGGCGGTTAATACCGCGATAGGTAATGACCATTGCTCGTACTGAGCCGCCAAAATCAGGAAAACCATAACGAGAGCAAAAACAAAGACCACTGCAGAAGCCCCACCGGACTGCTTTTCCTCGAACGCCTGGCCTGACCATGAGAAGCTATAGCCCTCCGGCAGACTTTCGCGGGACACCTCCTCCATCGCGTTGATCGACTGCCCGGAACTGAAACCCGCGCCGGCATCTCCGGTTATTTTTGCCGCCATAAAACCATTAAAGCGGGATACGAGATCAGGGCCAACATCGAAGCGGGTAGAGACCATGGCTGAAAGCGGCACCATCTCTCCATCTTTCTGTCGCACAAACAGCTTGCCAACATCTTCCGGCTTCTCTCGGTATTGCGGTTCAGCCTGCAAGATAACCTGCCACACCCTGCCAAACTTATTGTATTGGCTGACATAGAGGGAGCCGAACAGGGTTTGCAGGGTGTTATATATATCCGGCACAGGAACACCGAGGACTTCTGCCTTGGCTCGATCAACATCGGTACGCAATTGCCGGGAAGCGGCGTTGATGGTTGAGTTGAGCCGTGTCAATTCAGCTCGCTCTCCCGCCTCAACCATCAGTTGACGGGTCGTGCTCTCCAATTGCGCCACATCACCCTGGCCTCGACTCTGCAGCCAGTATTCAAACCCGCCTTGGGTGCCGAGACCGGGAATAGGCGGCGGGTTGATGGCAAAGGCAACACCAGCGGGCAAGGCATTGAGTTGCGGAGTAACCCATTCCAATAGCGCTTGCACCGTCAGCGCCGGGTCTTTGCGCTCCTCAAAATCCTTCAGCGAAATGAATACTGTACCGGTATTGGTTTTAAATTGCCCATCCAGCAGGCTATAGCCCGAAAGAGCAGAATAATCCTGCACCGCTGGATGGCTGGCAAATATTTCGGCAACCTCCTGGGTCAGCTTTTCAGTTCGATCCAGACTGGCACCATCGGGCAGACTGACAGCAGCAAACAAAAACCCCTGGTCCTCAGCCGGCACGAAACTTCCCGGCACAGCCTTGAACAAGACCCCGGTGGCGACAAGCATGGCAGCAAGCACGACCAACGCCAATCCGCTTCGTTGGATCGTTAATGTCGCACCACTGACGTAGCGATCCGTCAATTTATCGAGCCAGGCGTTAAAACCCTGAAAGAATCGATTGGGTTCGACTCCAGGCTTTAGCAGCAAGGCTGCAAGTGCCGGTGTGAGTGTCAACGCGATAAAGCTCGAAATAGCCACGGAAATCGCGATGGTGATGGCGAACTGCTGAAATAACACGCCGGTGGTTCCAGACAAAAAGGCCACCGGCACAAATACCGCGATCAACACCAGGGTGGTGGCAATAACCGGCCCTGTGACCTCCTCCATCGCCCTGAAAGTAGCGGCCTTGGGGTCCATGCCGAGATCGTTCATATTGCGCTCGACATTCTCCACCACGACAATGGCATCATCACAAACAATACCGATTGCCAATATCAGCCCGAACAAAGTCAGTAAGTTGATAGAAAAGCCAAGCGCCGACATGCCGATAAAGGTGCAAACCAGTGACACAAAGATGGCGATCGTCGGAATCAGGGTAGCTTTGAAATTTTGCAAAAACAGGTACGTCACCAGGACCACCAATGCAACCGCAATAAGCAGGGTTTGAAAAACCTCATCGATCGATGATTGCACGACTTTGGTGGTGTCCAGCGACACCGTGTATTCAATGCCATCAGGGAAGCTTTGACTTAACAGCTCCAACTCGGCGCGAACACTGGCAGCAACTGCCATGGCATTTGAGCCAGGCTGCTGGTACACCGCAATAAAGGTTGCCGGATTGGCATTCAAGCTGGAGCGGAGCAGATACTGCTTCAAGCCCTCTTCGGCATACCCCACGTCCTTCATCCGCACAATCGCGGTGCCCTCGGAATCTGCTCGCAGAATAATATCTTCGAATTCCGCGGCGTCGCTAAAGCGCCCCTCGGTAACGACAGGAAAGGTCATCTCTACCGGCCCGTCGGTGGGCGCCTGCCCCAGTCGACCCACCCCAAATTGCTGGTTCTGCTGACTGACCGCCGTTTGTATATCAGTAGGCGTCACCTTTAGCCCGGCCATTCTGTCAGGCTGTAGCCAAAGCCGCATTGCCAGGTCTGGCAAGCCCATAATACTGGCCTGGTTTGCACCCGGAACGCGCTTGAGCGCATCGAGAACATAAAGATTGGCGTAGTTACCGACGAATTTTTCATCGTAGCGGCCGCCAGGTGAGGAAATGCCGATAAGCATTAAGAAGCTTGAAGAGCGCTTTTGGACGTTGACACCGGCGTTGCGCACGACATCGGGCAGCTCGGCCATGGCTAGCGACACCCGATTATTGACCTGCACTTCGGCGGCGTCGGGATCTGTGTCCATCGTAAAAAAATGGTAAGTGCCATATCGCCGGTGGCAGAACTGATCGACTGCATGTACATCATGTTGTCGACGCCATTGACCTGCTTTTCCAGCGGTGCCGCCACCGAGTTAGCGACGGTCTCTGCATCAGCACCGGGGTAACTGGCATTCACAGTCACCTGCACCGGGACAATTTCCGGATATTGGGTGATGGGCAAACCCGACATCGAGACAAAACCAAGAATGAGCACCACGATAGAAAGCACCGTGGCCAACACCGGTCGTTGAATAAAGGTTGCCGAGATCATCCGTTTTTGATCCCTTATTCAGCGATGGCAGAGTTGCTGCCAGCAACAGGAGAGGTGTCCAGCTTGATGCCAGCCCTGACCTTTTGGGCGCCATCGACAACGACCGTCTCGCCACCCTTCAGACCCTTGTTCACAAACCACTTGTCGCCGTGCCAGGGTCCCACTTCAACCGGCTGAAAATGGCTGATACCGCTTTCGTCGACCACCCAGACAAAACTACCCTGGGCGCCTTGCTGCACCGCGCGTTGGGGCAGCAAAATTGCGTGGGGGCGGATGGCGCCCTGCAACCGAACATTCACAAACATCCCGGGCCGCAGGTATGAGTTGGCATTGGCGATTTCCGCCCGCAATAAAAAGGTGCCGGTTTTTTCGCTGAGAGAAGCATCAGCAAAGGTTATCTTTCCGGTCTCAGGAAAGACCGTACCATCCACCAGCAGGATTTCGACAGTAAAGTCACCGTTTTCGGGATTTTTTATCCGGCCCTCACGCACCTCTGACTCCAGCCTGGATATTTGGTTTTCGGACACACTGAATTCCACCCACATAGGCCGAATCTGTGCCACATAGGTCAACAGGCTGTCACTATTATTGACATAAGAGCCTTCCTGCTTCACCGCGAAACTGGAGACTCCAGTGACGGGCGACCGAATATCGGTATAACCCAGGTTCAATTCGGCCTGCAAAACTTTAGCCTTTGCTGCCTCAACAGCGGCAGCGGCTGACCGATAGACTCCCAGAGCATCGTCCAGCTCTTTCTGGGCTACCGCATTTTGTTTTCGCCAATCGCTTTATCCGCTTCAGGTTGGCGCTGGCATTGGTGAGGCGAGCCTGCTGTTCGGCAAGCTCGGCGTTTACCGCGCTTAATTGGGCCTCAAAGGGTTTGGGGTCCATCAGAAATAGCGTCTCGCCCTCGGTGACCTTGCCGCCTTCGGTATAGACGCGCTGCTCGACAAAGCCGTCTACGCGGGAACGTATTTCGACCCGTCTCGAACTAATGGTTCGACCAACAAACTCGTAGACCACCGGGGTGTCGGCTGTCTCGACGGTCATTACAGCTACTTGCGGGGGCGCCGGCACCACGGCTTTGTCTGCACCAGGGGAACAAGCCGTGACGGCCAATATCAAGCCACACCCGCCTATGCCAAGGTAGCGTCCCGTCTGCGATCTAAGCATATAAAAGCCAACATTTGAGTGGGAAGAAGAGACCCTGCATGCGGGGCCATGAACCGAAAAGGAAGCGCTCGGGGTTTGGTCATGCCGAAATGTAGCGGCTCTACAAGTTAAAGAGTCACCGTGCTTTCACAACAGCGCCTGGTTCTCCGGTGCTCCGCACCTGGTGAAGAAGTGCCTATAGCGGTTTAAAATTGTATTTCTGACCACTTATCGCAGCCTCATACATCAAACCGCCCTTGCCCAGGACAAATATCAGCAAACCATCGCTGTATGATGCATCAGACTGTTTGCCACCGCTACTTGCGTTGGCGCTAGCGCCGGCAGAAGCTCCACCGCCGGTACCCGTTTGGGCCTGGGCACTGGCGGTTACCGCTACCGCGCTGGCACTGGCCGAAAACTCGAAATTGCCGCTGGTAAAATTGTCGTAGGCTTTTTGATTCTCAAAGAAGATCACCTGGCTGTAGGCCTGGCCGCCAGCCTGGAACCCGAAGGACACGTCAGCCATCGATGTGAAACCCGTCACCTTGCCGCCACGATAAACCTGTCCTTTACCATAAGCACCGCCAATGCCTAGCCCCCCCTTGCCGATGGTCGGGAAAACCGCATAACCATAGGCGCTCGAGAAATAGGGTTTAACCGTTTGGATCTGCTTGAAGTCGTTAATGGTCTCGGAGTAATCCGCAACTTTTTCGTCAGCCCAGACACCTCCGGACAACAGCGCGACCAATACGGAAGAAAGCAGGAACAGTCGTCTTGTCATGATCAAAACCTCTTTTCAACGGATAAAAGATGTGCAATCACGGTATCAGGCCTCCAATCATTAAACAAGCGCGCTGGCGGGACCTCAGGCGTCCTTATCGACAGGGGCAGGCAGCACAGCAGGGCTCTCAGGTTTATCCATGTGCACTGTCATTTGAGGGAATGGAATAGTGATCCCGGCCGCGTCAAAACGCTGCTTGACCGACCGGGTAATATCCCAGTAGACGCCCCAGTAATCACCTGTGCTCACCCATGGCCGCACCACAAAGTTGACCGAGGAATCAGCCAGCTGGTGGAGTTTGATGACGGGCTCAGGCTGGGCCAGTACGCGCTTGTCAGCGCTGACAATGTCTTGCAAAATCTTTTCAGCGGCATTGATGTCGGCATCGTAGGATATGGAAAATAGCAGATCGACTCGCCGCGTTCTCTGGGCGGTGACATTTTTAATCACATTGCCCCAGATCTTGTTGTTGGGCACCACCAGAGTCTGGTTATCGAAGGTCAATATAGTCGTGCTTACCAGGCTCATATGATTAACAGTTCCGGCCACTCCTCCTGCCTCTACCACATCACCGACATCGAACGGGCGATAAAAAAGAATCATCATCCCGGAAGCAAAATTGGAAAGGGTATCCTGCAGGGCAAAGCCAATCACAAAACCCGCCACGCCCATACCGGCCAGTACCGGGCCCAATGAAATACCAATTTGTGACAGTGCCAGCAGCACGCCGACAACAAGCACCAGTTTGCTGCCGACAGACACCAGCATCTTGCGCAACAGCTGCGAGATATCAACATTGGAGCGGTCGATACCAGCTTCTATCAGCCGCCCGACAATATGCGACAGCTTTATTGCAGCCAATAAAACAATCGCAAATAGCAATAGTTTGAGCAGGATATCCGGGCCCTCATTCATGATCCAATTGCGTAATTGAACCGTCCACTGCGCCACAAAGGTGCTCAACACAGATACACTTACCGTGTCCGAACTAATCTGGCCGGTACCGCTGATAATTTGCCGATTGTAACTCGAGGTATCGAGATCCAGCTTTTTCATAAAGCTAACGGTAGTTTGCAAGGAGTCAGCAAGATTGCTGACACGCCCCTTGGCCACTGCTAGCTGGGCTTGTAAGTCCGTATTATCGGGCAGCACAGTTAGCGCCGCTCGATGATTAGCCACGTCATTCATCGCAAGGTCTAGCAATACAGAATTATTTTCGGCGCGCTCCCGAAGGCCCTTCTTGACGAACGCTTGCTCTGCAGCCACATCCAACTCAAACTGCGTAGACAAGCTCAAAGAGTCGAACATTAAATTGAACAGCTTGTCCTGTATTTTCACCAGATCGGCATTGCGGGCATAGGCCACAGCCTTCTCAACCGGGGGCATATCCTCGGGGGGAATGCTAATTTGACTGGCCAACTTTGGGCCAGCGAATTCTGCAATATCCAGATGCGCATTGAGTTCTGCTATGGCCTGGTCCCAGTATTTGGACTGGCGCGCACCATTATCTCGACTGGCGTATACCGTGCTGGCAAATTTGTTGCCGTCCTCCAGCAGATGCAACCACGACTTGGCCAGCCGCACCTGCAGGATCTTCTCGCTGGTGCCTGTATTTGACTCTATCGACTTCTCCAGGGTGGCGATCTGTTCACGCTCGGAGTCCAGGCCGGCCAACATTCTGTCAAACTTCTCTGCCTGTTCCGGGCTAAGCACCAGTGCTTCTTCAGGGACGTCTGCCTGCTCCCCGGCAGGCACCTCTTGTGAGGATTTTTCGGCTGCAGCAGGCAATGAAAACCCCAGCAACATTACCGCCAATAGGCAGCGCAATAAGGACTGGAACCGCATGCCCCGAAACTCGGCCCGCATTGCAAAACTCATGGAACCTCCCGTTGTTCTGGTTGAGTGCCAGGCTCCCGCAGGTTCACCTGGAGCACCTGGTCGTTGGCAAAATTGATATCTCGTTGCGGGAAGGCAATCTCAATTCCCGCTGCCTTAAACGAGGTGTTTATCGCCTGGTGGAGTTCACTGGCGGTAGTAAGACGCGCCCCCATATCATCCAGGAAACAACGCAGTATCAACTTCAGGGAACTGTCGCCAAAGGTATCGAAAGTTACAAAAGGCGGCGGATCCTCGAGAATTTTTTTATGGCTTCGCGCGGCTTGCTCCATCAGTCGCATAGCCCGGTTAACGTCACTGCCGTAGGCCACACCCACAGCAATAACAAGACGCGACACCTGGTCCGACAAGCTCCAGTTGAGTAAGCGGCCGGTGATAAATTCCTTGTTCGGCACCAACAGTTCCTGCCGGTCCCATGTCAGTATGGTAGTAGCTCTTATCTGAATGCGCGTGACTATACCATCAACATCGCCAACCGTAACCCTGTCACCCACTCTTATGGGCCGCTCAAACAAGATAATCAAACCACTGATAAAGTTTGCGACGATTTCCTGCAGACCAAAACCAATACCAACGCCCAGTGCAGCCGCCAACCACTGAAACTGGGACCAACTCATTCCCAGCATCCCGGTCACCATCAGGAAGCCGATCGTTAGCACAATATAACGCAGGACTTTTATTATCGTGTAACTATCACTGGCGGACATAGAATCCACCTGCAGAAACACCAGCCCCAGCACTGGAGCAAGGCTCTTGTAAATAAAATAGGTAACGCCAACCCACAACAGCGCAAGCCCAAGGTCCGCCAGAGATAATTGCATTACCGTAGTGGCGCCATCCTCAATGCCGGTGTAACTCCACAACGCAACATTATCCAGGTAGTTCAGTGCTGGCAGAACACTTGACCAAACCAGAAACAAGCCGCCAAGAGCGAGAAAAGTGGCAACGATGTTCACCACCTTAAGGCTGTCGCGGCCCAGACTTTCAAGATTCACCTCATGTTCCTGCAGCTTGGGTTCCGGCAGCTTGACTTCTGCTTCGACGTCGCTCGATCCCGCATCGAGCAACTCTTGCACCTGCCGCTTGCGCTCTTCCTGCAGGGCCTGGTAATTCAGCCGCGTTGCTGTCATACGCAGCCAACGCAAGCCCAATTGGTGCACCAGCATGACCGAGATAACTACCCAGAAGGTATCGACATAACTCGTCATTAACACCGTTGCGGTGTAAACATAGCCCGCCAGGGTCAGGCCGATCAGCACCAGCGGTATCACCACCGCAAGAGCGATCCAGGCATGGCGCCAGCGAACCAGCAAAGAGCCCGGAATGGTTTGGCGCAACACCGCCATACTCTGGCTGTCGTTGCTCAGCAAGCGCACAAAAAAAGCGCCGAACAGCAGCATAGCAAGCACCAGGGTTATCCGAAGTACCCCCCACTCCATACCCGAGGAATCGAGGATTACCAGCAGCGCGGTAACAAATCCAACAGGCAGAAATGTCTGCATCAAAGTCAGCGATTCCCGGCGCAGTGGCGCCAGCAATTGCTCTGGCCAGAGAAAATGACGCTGTGCGAGTCCGCCAGGTCGACATAATTCGCGAAACACCGCGATAAAAAAGAAGCATTCAGAAACCCATAGCAGGCCGCCGCCCAGTGCCTGGGAGAGAGCATTGGGATCTGCTGAGTACGTCAACTTCATGCCGGTAGCGGCCATCGCTAAAGGAAGAGGCAGGGCCAGTAGTAAAGTCCAAAACAAGGCTTGCAAGCTGTAGCCAAAGCGATCGTGAACAGGGTTACCCACATGTTTTCCCGTCTCGAACAAACGTGCACGTATTTCTTGCCTGCGCCAGTAAAGCCCCAGGGCAAGTAATAAACCTGCAAACTGCGGCGCCCAGAATCGATCCAGCTTAAAAATCAGCTTGACCACTTCGTACCAGGATTCCGGGGTAAAGTATTTCAGACGCTCCCCGGAAAGCGCAAACATGCGCCCCAAGCCCGGGTTGGGTACGCTGCGCACCCACAGCAGGCGCTCTCCAAGAAACGCATCATAGCGTTCGACATATTCGAGCAGTCGGCGCTCGGCATATTCGAGGTCGCTAAGGCTTTGCAGATAAGCCGCGCTTACCGCGCTTGCCTCCTTATACAGTTCCCTGCGTTGCACCAGCGCAGTTTTGAGCTCAGCCCTGAGACTATCTCGATCCACACCCTTATCAGGCTCCAAGCCCTGCATTAATTGCTCGGCATAGGCGTCAATGTCCTTCAAAGGCTCCGCGCTTTCTTCAAACTCTAACTGCCGCAGGGCAAGATCTGCAATTTGACGCTCTTTATCTTCCAGCGAGCCACGAATCTTGCGGGGGCTGGGCAATGCGCTGCGCTGATCTTGCAGAATCCTGCCCAGGGCCTTATTCATACCCGCAATCTCAAGCTTCTGGCGCACGCTGCGATAGTCTTCCTCCAACGCTGTAGCCTTGGCCTCAGTGTCGTTAGTTAACTTGTTCACCGCTTCGATACTGCGGGACTGTACAACCAACTGTCGGCTCACAGCTGCGTTTTCCTGCGCCACCTCGACCAGGAGTGGATGCTTGCCCGCGGCTTCAAGCTGCGCTGCCTTTGCGCTAGCCTCAGCTTCCAGGGCATCTTTCTGACGTTGCTTGCCAAGCTTGTCTTCCAGCAAAGCAACGGTTGCACGAACATTTTTCAGGGTCAGCTCGCGCCGTGCAATCTGAGCTTTTAAAAGCTGCATGCGGGGGCTAAAACTCAGCAATTCCTGGTCGAGCCGTTTTATTTTGGCCCCAAGAGCAAGCAATGCTGTTTCTCGATACTGCTCCCTCGCTTTGCTCACCTGGGTAGGTTCGTTGGGAACTGAATTGGCAATGGAATTGGTCGATTGCCGATCCTGCTGCTGGTTCGCCTGAGCCAGCTCCTGACGAGCCTTGGTCAATCGCTCCTGATCCACCTTCAACGTCAAATTAAGACGAGTGACATCAGCATCAACCGCCGCAAGATTGGCTCGTTCTTTCAGCAGGGCCTGGGCCAAGTCCGCAGAATCAGTCTTGCCGCTAAACTGCGGATAGGGATCAAAAGGCCTTTTTTGCGCGTCGGCTAGCTCCTGCTCCAGCCTTGCAGCTTCCAACGGAGCGGCTTCAATACTATTGTTAAATTCTTCTGTCGCAGCCCGATCTGCCGCCTCACCTTCAAGGTTAGCAATCGACTTGGAATACAATTCCAGAAGTGTCTCGCGAGTGGCATCATCCAATTTTTTATCTGCATTGACCTCATCAACTTTAGCCTTGAGCGCTGTGACTGTGACCGCAGACTTGATGCCTGCGGCGGCATCGTCGTCAGCCCATACCGCCGTCGCCGGCAATAGGACCCACAGCAGCCACAGGATACACAATCGCCACAATGGGACCGCAGTATAAGGAACATTTGATGGCTGGTTCATAGAGTACCTGTCGCCGGAAACGAACGATAAACTGAGAGTGAAATGACACCATTGCGCAAGCTGTCAAGTGGCACAAGTCAACGACCCGATTGTAATTCCCAAGAGTTAAAGCCGCCCCAGGAAAATGGCATCAACTTTACTGGCACCACGGCAAAAACACTTATCGGAACCCCGCTATACAGTGCGGCGCCCGGGACCTGACTAAACGGATTATATTACCGCAAGCTGCGTCAATATAAAGTAGTGTTGGCATCGCCGACACCATCAGGATCTATCAGTCAGCGTGAACTGGCTAAGAGGGGCCTTTGCTGAACAGCCGGGGGCGCGACCCAGTGCCGATAAAGACTGCCATTCACTATGGCTAACACCAGCGGCGCTCGTTCCCCGCGCCAGCATTTAATTCGAATGAATTATTCTTTAGGTATTGTTTTATTTTCAATGACTTACCTAACTTTCCGCATGCTGGCCGTAAGCAATAGCAACTCAATCAGCAAGGCCCTATATTGGAATTCAAGGCAAAGCAAGCCTCAACGTCATAAGCTGGGTGCTATTTTACTGGCCCCATTGCAGCCAGCGGGTCACTCTACAGGCAGTATGCATTGCTTGTAGGCCGCCAGTGGTTTCGGGTAGAGTAAAAGCCGCTGTAGCGATGGATCTGTTGCCAGCCGGTACAGTGTTTCAGCCAGACCAAACACTAAATAATAAGGAACAGCCCCTATGAACAGATTTATCACTCCCGTTTTAGTCGCCGTCGCTCTAGGGCTGACCGGTTCGATATCTGTTGCGACAGCATCAGAGGCTGCCTCAAACGCCGCGGTATGCGCCGGCTGTCACGGCCCCGAGGGACGCAGCGCGGTGCCCGACAATCCCATCCTTGCCGCACAGCATGAAGGCTACTTGATGAGCACACTGCAAGCCTACTTAAGTGGCGAACGGGATTACGGTATCATGAAAACCCTGGCCGGAAATCTCAGCAGCGAGGAAATGGCCGAAATTTCAGCTTACTACGCGGCGCAACCCCCCTATCAGAGTGAGGCCACGGCCGCTGGAGATGCGAGCCGAGGCGAAGCCAAAATTGCCGTTTGTGCCGGGTGTCATGGCGCCGAAGGACGCAGTGAAAACCCAATGTTTCCAAAGCTGGCTGGGCAACACGCCGCCTACCTGACCACTGCCCTGCAAGCATACAAGAACGGCACCCGTAGCAGCGCCATAATGCCGTTGAGTATGGTCGAGCCGTTGAGCGATCAAGATATCGAAGACATTGCTGCGTATTATGCGACCCGCCCTGTACTGCCCCCAAGTAGCAGCCAGCCGGCGGAGGAAAGCCAGTGAAATCAGCAAGCATCCTTGCTGTTTTTCTGGCACTGTTTTCGGGATGGGCACTGAGCGACGCCCTGCAATCGGGCGCTGCTGCAAGTGATGGGGTTAGTGCCCAGCGACTGGTCAATGCTGACAACGAACCCGGCAATTGGTTGACCCGCGGGCGCACCTAGAGTGCGCAACGCTTCAGCCCCCTGAACCAGATCAATGAAAAGAATGTCAAGGATATGGGTCTCGCCTGGCACTTCGATTTTGGCACCAAGCGCGGCCTGGAGGCCACGCCGCTAATTATTGCTTGGTCGCTTGGACTCGCGCCGGTTAAAGCCGTGTTTATATTACCCCGGAGGCTATCGGAGCAAAGGCCGTCAAACTATCCATCAGGTCGCTGTTGCCCAGGCCATGGCCGGGGAATAAACTACCAAAATTGCCTTGCTCGCCATGCAGTGCCATGTAGTTAAGGATGACAGTCTGCACCAAAAGGTTGACGTTATTGGCTGCGGGAGTAGATCCAGTTTCAACCGATGCATCGCTGCGCATATAGCCAATTTGCTGATGCCGCGCTTGCTGGATCGTGTCAGATCCCAGTAGCTGGGGTCTTCCCTGGGGGTTGTAAACCAGGAAGAACGCTGCCGCGGTAGATGAATTGTCGCCGGTCCATACGCCCTTTCCCCGCCCTTCCATACTATTGTCGACGCTGCCATTACTGGCGACGGAGCCGTCGCTGAACACATAGAGCATCAGCGGCTTGCCAATTCGGGCCGCGTATTCCAAACAGGCTCCCATACAACGGCCCGCCCGCAGATCGCGAATCTCGCCGGTAGAGCGGTCGCCGGTATGGTAGTCGAAACCGCCCATCGTAATAGTACCGGCGCCAGCAAAGCCGTTAATCACCAACTTCATTACCGACCCTGTTTTCTGGAATTCACGATCATTGAACTCGTTACTGGCGAAAATACCACCAGGGCCGACAATCATGGGATCAGTTGCCGGGTTGAGAGTAGCGGGATTGCCAAAGCGGTCGGCCAGGTCAGCGCTTTTAATGTATCCACAATGCACCAGAGCCTTAATTTCCGCATCGGTCAGTGACTGCACCTTTTTGGTATTCACCCTGGCCAGCTTCTGCCGGCTGATGCGCGCCATCGACTCCATTACTGCAACAGCATCAGACTGGTCCAGCAGGCTGACAAGATCCCCGACATCCACAAGACCTGTAACATCAGAGGGTCGATCAACCTTGGTAGGCCGCAAACTCGGGTCGATCAGATTGGAGGGGGCCATCGAGTTACCCCCTGAATCGCTGCTGCGCGAGCCAATGAGTGTTAGCAGTGAGCCATCTGCACCAGCGCGGTTGATACCGAACATGGGATTATGTGGGTTGTTACCGGTGTCGTTATCAGAGCGAGCCGGTATCACGGCGCCATTGACGCCGGCCAGGGTGGCAGGCGAGCATTTTTCGAGGATGCCGCGCAAAAAGGCACTGTCACTATGAAAAGCCAGTCCCAGGTCAGTATTGATAAAATCGTTGGTGCCGGTTGCGGGGTTGACCGCCGCCGGAGTCATATCACCGGGCAGACCCAGCTTGCTGTAACCTGCGGTACTGAGAAAATCGAGCTGACCGTCGCGCCCCCCTACCAGAACGTTAGAACCAGCAATATTGGCGCCGCCTGCAAGATCAATACAGATAAACGGTATCTTACCCGCCCCCATGCTGGCGATGCCACAGCTGTCGCGCAGGGCCTGGATATCGCCCGACAGGCAACTTGGATCGCTAAGCGTATTGCAAGCCCTGGCCGCAGCCGGGCTCGACATCATACTGAGCAATGGACTACTCAACACCGCTCCCATACCAAACCCCAGGCCCTGGGCAAGAAAATCCCGGCGGGAACGTGGCCGACGATGATCCGGATGCCGCAAGGGTGCATCCGGGTGTAACGGCTTATTCGATCTGGCCATAGTTTTTTTCCTACTGAATCAGCATAACGGCGCTGCCAAGCGCTGCGGCGCAAACAGCTTTGGCGGTGGTAGCGGTACGGTTGGGTGGACAACTTGCACCGCAAGCAGACATGGTATCGACCAGGCTATTGAGTTCCGCCTTCACTTCGGCGGCTAACGCCACGGGCCTGGGATTCACCGGCGGGACTAACTGGGTATCCAGCTCGCTGGCCATAATGTTCTGAAGCAGCGGATCGATCAGTTGATCACGACCGCCAGCGTCAAATACACTCGCTGCCGGGGCACTGAAATTGAAGCTGCCGAAATAGGCGCTGCGCAATGCCGGCGACTCCACCAGCGCATTGCAATACTCTATAGCGAGCTGGGTAATCGCCATCTGGTGAGAAGACAAGAAGCCCTCAATGCTCTCCACGGTGGGCAATTGTTGCTTAACGCGCTGGTATGTCATCTGCACCGAGCTGTCAGTGACCGGCACTGTCGTAACAGCGGACATGGTCGCGTTGACCTCCTCAAAGGTACGCAAGCCAATGTCGGACTGTTCAGGCAGTGCGGCCGGCGGCGGCAATAGCGGCAGCACCGGCTCAAGAACGACATTGCGGTGCTCACCGAGCTGCTCGAAAGTGAGAAAGAACTCGTCAGCCTGCGGGCCTTTCTCCAGGGCGATCACCGTGCCCAGCTCTGAAAGCTCAATGCCGCCTGCTTGATAAAGAGTATTCGTAATGCCCAGGTCGAGGTTGGTATAAGCCTGCCCGGTGGCGGCTTCTCGGCCATTGATACCGATCCGAAGGCCCTTCATAGAAATGTTTCCAGGCTCGGCGTTTGCATTCAAACTGATAAAGAACGGTTTCTCAAACAGGTAGCTATAGCTATCGAATTGACTGACCTGGAACACAACGTAAGCGTCGGGCATGGCTACAAGGTGGCTAATGCTGAACAGCAGGAAGTATTTTTCACCCACACCAATCTCGAAATTCTGCCCAATTTGTGCCGGCGTTAGCGCGCGGCTGTGCACCGCCATCATTCGTATAACACCCTGCCATGGTCGATCATTTGAAACTTCGTTACCCAGCACCAGGGCAAAGGTATTATCCCAATCCACCAGAGTACCGCCACCGGACTCATCCATATCACCGGTAAACTCACCGTTCACGTATAGGCGACGACCGTTGACCGGATCGAAGGTCGCGACCACATGTTGCTGGGTTGCCTGCAGGCGTTCTGCGGCATCCGCGGTAGACAGCATCGGGTCGCCGTTGGCGTCGGTGGCTGTGCTGCGATTGAGAAAATTGTAATTGTATTGAGTTTGGCCAAGAGTAAAGTTACGCACCGTGGTACCACCGGAATAGCTGACTATAGCCGCTGGCCCTTCCTGCGTTACGTTCGCGGGCGCTACCCATGCCTCAATACTATATTCGCCCGAGCTGGCAATTTGATCGTAGAGTTTTCGGCTGCTACCGGTACTACCCTGAGCTTTACCGCCCGACAGTTTGATACCCCAACCGCCGACCCACTCCACACTGCCACTGAGGTTTAGATTGATTGCCGGCTCGACACCACTGGTATCAAACGCCGTATTGCCACTACCCGCCTTGAATTGGTAAAGCGACACAAGATTGGTCTCGTGGCGACCCCCGCTGCTGGCCACCACACCGTCGACCAGTCGCAGTGCTTTACTCAATACCAAAGCCGGGTCGACCACGGTTGGTGCAATGCCATCTGAAAAAGCGCTAATCGCACTTTCCATGGTCACTGCGTTGGCCGCACAGTCACTCCAGCAATTGTGGAATTCACTGCCCAGACGCAACACCAGGCGAGAGTTAGCCGGGTTGTCCAGATCCAGTTTGCTCTGTGCTGCGGCGTAGGCGGCATCAACATCGATACTGGCAAAATACGGCTGCTGCCGGGTTACAGCCGCGTCGCTATGGCAACTGGAACAATTTGCCAGCAGCAAGGGATGGACGGTAGTGGCGAAGCCATCTGCAGCAGTGGGAAAGGTTTTACTGCGACCAACGTCTCTTAACGGTGGTGGCGTGAGTACGATCACATTAGCGCCACCGCCAGAAGTCTGGCTGACCCAGGCAGTGACATAGCCCGTCACGATATCGGCGCAGGCAATATTGCTTTCGAGCCAGCAATTGTGACCACCCCCAACTTTCTGCACCAACCTGGAGCTTAGCGGGAATATCGAAGTCTACCAGGCCGGATGCTGCATTGTAGGCAAGGTTGATATCGTCAGAGCGCACGAAAGCTGGCGCTTGACCACCGGCTGCCATGACAACTGCCACAACGATTTTCTGGCACCAGTTTGTCCCACAACTCAATTTTGAAGCTCTGCACATCGGCATTAGCTGGAGGTGGACCCGTATAATTGACCGCCGTCGGCGAACTACTGAAATCAGCATTGGCAACCGTGTCCGAGCCACTGCCCCCACTGCAGGCGCTGAGCAACAGCAGTAACGTTATAGCCAGTATTCGTTGAATCCAATGGGTCATATCGCCGATACCTGGTGCCGGGTAGATTACTTGCATTGCGCTAGTCCCCCTTGCAGTGCGCTGCGGCATCGGCAAAAACCTGCTTCAATTGATATCCACTGGAGGCGAAATTTCGCACCATAGTGGCGACGCTATCGCGATCCGCCGTATCAGCCGGAGGACGCAGACATACGGTACGAAACACCTTGGTAACCTGGCATTGGGCAAACGCATCGGAATGGGCAAGCTCCTGCCCCATCGATTTTGCACCGCGACCGTTGCCACTAAGCTGAGTGTCCCACCCCAGGCGGCGGTTGGCACCCATTCGCCAGTAATTGGTCCAGCGATCATCTGCGGTAACATACCCCGGCTTAAAGTTATTGGCATTGATATGGTATTTTGCTTTCACCCGGCTACCCGTCTCAGGGTCCATCAGTGCCGGAGTCCGTTGTAATCGATGCGCCCTGAATTACCGTCGGGATCGGCTTCTTCATCGTAGACATAATCGTAATAGGCAAAAGCCTGGGCCAGCGGATCCATGCCCGTGTGACAACCGATACAATTGTTGAGAAAAATTCGGCTATCGCCGCCGGGACTGCGAGAAATATCCTGACGAATCCGGTCAGCGGGCAGGCTGGGGTCTTTGACCTGCTCAAGGTCATTACACAGATGATTCAATAAGTAAATCGAAAGTTGGCGCGGTTGGTGCCGTCAATAAAAAATGCTTTTGCGGCAGCCCGCGTCGTCATAAGGCCGGCAGTCGCCTCGGCCGGTAAAACGCTAAGTTCCGATTGACTGCGCCGCACCAGTGCCGTATCGAGCGTATCTCCGTACCGACTTTCAAGCGCTTCATAATGCGCGTTATTGGAGGAGCTGTATTGAGGCAGGCCGAGCACCGGATCGCCGACATAGACCACATCATCATACAGTGCCTTGCGAAAATCATCGTCATCCCTAACCAGGCCGATATAGGTCGCCACGTAATCGTTGAGGTCTTCAAACACTGAAAAGTCTCGATTGGTCCAGGGCATCGCCATATTTTTCAAGGTAACGCTGTAAAACGCACTATTGTCCATCGCCGCGTAGGCCACCGCCTGTGGTTGGGTAGCGACCCTCGCTTCCCAGTTGTCGAGAAAGGCCTCCGGGGCTGGCACTCCGGTAATGCGATCATGGATGCGCTTGACCTGATCCCGCGGACCGGCGTGGACAAAAGATGTCCCCAGACAAAGCCCCAGGGTCACGCCGACCAACAAATTGACCTTTCTAACCGGGATATACCTGCTCATAGTCACCTACCTGGAGTACCGCTCTGCTAAAACTCTTTAAACCTGCAATGAGCAGCTTATCGCATGGGGAGTGGACTGGTTCTGAGACTGGAATCGCACTTTGAATGATTAAGGCCAGACCATCATTGCCACAACTGCGTCGCTCAACAACAATAATTAAAGCGGCTTATCTTCCATTGTCTAACCCGAACTATGCAGGGCATCACAGATTACGGGCTGCGGCATCAACACTTCGAAATTACTGCGGCAAAGTGTGACCGTGTGGCCATCGGAAATATTGGCTGACCTAAAAACAGAGAGATCCGGGTGAGTTTTTCAAGCAGAAAACAACGGACGTCAAAAGCCGGCCTTATCATTGCCATGCCACTGGCAATGGCAGCGTGCGGCGGCGGTGGTGGAGCCGGAAGCGATAGCCAGGCGCCGGATCCGGTGGTGGTTGATATTCCCATCGCATATGTTGAACGTCCGCTACCGCTACCGGATACGACAAGCGGCCTGCGTGACAACATTCTGGAACCCGCTGCGTTTAATCCAGGCGCGCGACTGCTGCGGCTCGACCGCGCGTCACCCAGCGCCGAAGCAAGCGATATCACCAGCAGTGTTTTCCCACCCAATTCAGTTTATGACGTAAAAGACGTAGAAGTCTCCCACGACGGCGACAAGATACTTTTCGCAATGCGCGCTCCTGATATCGAAGGCGCTGACGATGCCGACCAGCCGCGCTGGAATATCTGGGAATACAATAATGATTCACAGGAATTGCGCCGCATCATCAGCTCGGACATCACCGCAGAGGCCGGCCATGACATCGCACCCTACTACCTGCCCGATGGAAGAATCGTTTTCTCGTCAACCCGTCAGCGAAAAAGCAGGGCAATACTGTTAGACGAGGGCAAGCCACAGTATTCCGCACTCGATGAAGACCGCAACCAGCCGGCATTTGTCTTGCATGTTATGAATGACGACGGCAGCGATATCCGCCAGCTGTCGTTCAACCAGAGCCATGACCTCGACCCGGTGGTATTGGCTAGCGGGGAAATACTATTCAGTCGCTGGGACAATAGTGCCGGTAACAACAGCGTAAGCCTTTACCGCATGCTGCCGGACGGTCGTCAGCTAAGTTCAGTCTACGGGTTTCACAGCCAGGACAGCGGAACCAACGGCAGCGACATCGGCTATTTGCAGGCCCGGGAACTTGAAGATCAACAGCTGCTGGTATTGCTGCGACCCAAAAGCTCCCAGAGTATGGGCGGCGATATTGTCAGCATCGATAGCAATAGTTTTACCGATATCAACCAGGCTAGCGCTGCCTATCCAGATTTGGTCGGTCCTGCGCAAAACTCGCTATCTTTCCAAACCGTAACCACCGATGAAACCCCCTCGCCCCATGGTTACTTCAGTTCAGCCTTCCCATTGTATGACGGTACAGACCGATTGCTGGTCAGTTGGAGCCAGTGCCGCCTGCAACACCCTGATAGCGCCGCGCTATTACCCTGTACGGACAACAATGCGGCACTCGAAAGCGTGACCGATGCAGCTCCACTTTACGGAATCTGGATCTATAACCTTGGCGACGGCACCCAAAAGCCAGTGGTTAGGGGCCGCGAAGGCACCATCTACACCGATGTGGTCGCACTGGAACCGCGCCCTGCCGCAGACTACCTGCCCGACGGCCAGCCAGGGGTAGACCTTGATTCACAGCTCGTGGAGCAGGGTCTTGGCATTGTCAATATTCGCAGCGTGTACGACCTCGACGGTGTTGATACTAGCCCCGGAATCGATGTACTCGCTGATCCTGCACAAACCCCTGCAGCCGAGCGACCTGCGCGGTTTATACGCATCGTGAAAGCCGTCGCCCAACCCGACCGGGAGCTGGCGGAGATACCAGGCACTGCCTTCGGTCGCAGCAGCGGACAGTTAATGCGGGAAATCCTCGGTTACACCATGGTGGAGCCCGATGGATCTGCAAAATTTGCGCTGCCCGCTAATGTACCCTTTGCGATATCGGTACTTGATGCCCAGGGCAAGCGTATCAGCGGAAGGCATAATAACTGGCTTCAGGTAATGCCCGGGGAAGAGCGGCAATGTAATGGCTGTCATAGTGCAGGAAGCCAGCTTCCCCATGGTCGCGCTGAAGCTGAAGCCGCATCAATCAATAGGGGCGCGACCAATACCGGCCTGCCCTTTCCCAATACAGAACCTGCGCTGTTTGCCGATGCAGGGGAAACTATGGCAGAAACATTGGCCAGAATAGAAGGTGTGGCAATACTCGGCCCTGATCTGGAATATCAGGATCTCTGGACTGATCCTGCACTGCTACCCATAAATCCCGAATTTTCCCTCAGTTACAGGGCGCTGCAAACACCGGCACCAACATCAGCGGCTTGTCAGACACAATGGCAACCCCAGTGTCGAATCGTTATCAACTATGTCGATCATATCCAACCACTGTGGGACCGGGATCGCAGCGTCATCGGCGGCGACGGCATCACAGTACTATCCAATAATAGCTGTAATAGTTGTCACTCCTCGACTGACGAAAACGGTGTGTCGCGTATACCCGAGGGTCAACTGGAATTAGGCAACATGCCATCGCCACAGCAGCCGGATCATTTGCTGTCTTATCGTGAGCTTCTATTTACCGACGCCGAACAGGAAATAGCGGACGGCGCGTTACTCGACAAGCTGGTGCAAGCCACTGACAGCAATGGTAACCCGCTATTTGAAACTGACGAAAATGGCAACCTTGAATTGGATGCACAGGGAAACCCCGTTCCGATCATGGTAACGATTCCGGTACCCCCGGTCATGTCAGTCAACGGCTCTCTGGCGAGCGGTCGTTTCTATGCGCCTTTCGCCACCGGAGGCAGCCATGCCGGCTTTCTGGACGATGCAGAACTACGCTTGATTTCGGAATGGCTGGATATAGGGGCGCAATACTACAACAACCCTTTCGCTGTACCGCAAAACTGAGTCGCCCACGTGAAGCCCCTTTTCACCTTGCTTATCACGACCCTGCTACTGGGCTATGCGCTGCCTGCCTCCGCAGAGGAAACTACCGAGGTCTCGGTGGCTGCGCCCTATATAGAGATGCACACTGGCCCCGGCCGCGGCTATCCGGTTTTCCATGTGGTGGAAAAAAATGAATTGGTAGAGGTACTGAAGCGCCGTACCGACTGGTTCAAAGTAGAGACCTTAAAGGGACAGCGGGGCTGGGTGAGCCGGGCACAGATGGAGCACACTATCAATGCCAGTGGCGAGGCTTTTATAGCGCCAGAGCCGGCTTTCTCCGATTACAGTTCCAGGCGCTGGGAGCTTGGCGTAATGGGCGGCGAATATGCCGGTGCCAACAGCCTGACACTGCTCGGTGGCTATCGTATGACCGCTAACTTAAGCCTTGAGCTGAGGGTTAACGAAATCACCGGCAGCTTTTCGGACAGCACTTTACTGAGCTTCAATGTGCTGCACCAGTTTTTCCCCCAGTGGCGCGCTACCCCCTATTTCAGCCTGGGCGCGGGGATCATCCAAACCCGGCCCTCGGCAACTATTGTGGCCACCGAGGATCGCACCGATAACACTCTAAACGCCGGCATCGGCGTCCGTGTCTATATGACACGACGCTTCCTGGCCCGAATCGAATACCGCAGTCACGTGGTCTTAACCAGTCGTGACACCAATGAGGATGCAGACCAATGGGAAATCGGATTCAGCGTGTTCTTTTAGCGAGCACGCTGCTGGCATCATTGCCTTCACTGGCACAAACCACCGACAACGCCTTGCTCAACAGTATTGTTGACCCGGAACTCGACCGTAGGGAACTAAAAGAGGCCAAGATAGACAGTGAGGATTTTGAGCTTGGACTGTTCATCGGCAGCTTGTTTGTCGAGGATTTCAATTCCGCCCTCGTCTACGGTGCCAGCTTTGCTTATCACGTCAACGAAGACATTTTCCTGGAAGCGGTATACGGACGCAGCGAAGTAGGCAAAACCAGTTTTGAGGAACTGAGTGGTGATATCGAAGTATTGAGCGACGCCGATCGTGATTACGCCTACTACAACGTTTCAGTGGCCTACAACCTGCTTCCCGGTGAAGTATTTATCGGCGCTAAGGCATTTAACAGCGCACTCTACCTGATTGCCGGGGTCGGCAATACCGACTTTGCCGGTGCGCAACGCTTTACGATCAACTTCGGCGTTGGCTATCGCTTTTTTGTCAATGATTGGCTGGCCCTGCGCCTCGATTTCCGGGATCACGTCTTCGACATCGACGTACTCGGCGAAGACAAAACCACCCATAACTTTGAAGCCCGCGCGGGTCTCAGCTTTTTCTTCTAAACGGAGTCTATCATGCGCAAGCTGACAGCAACCCTGATCGCCAGTTACGTCCTGCTTTCAACTACCGGCAATTTTAGTTTTGCCAGCACCCTGGGCGGCACCGCGCCCGACTTTACTTTAAAGAGTGATGGCGGCAGTAACCTGCGCCTGTCGGAGCACCGGGGGCAGGTGGTTATGATCAACTTCTGGGCCTCTTGGTGCGGACCCTGCCGCCAGGAAATGCCGCTACTGGACGAATTGCAACAGCGCTATAGCCCTGCCGGCTTCACTGTATTGGGCGTGAATGTCGAGCAGGATTCCTCGCAGGCTCAACGCCTGCTCAAGCAAATGGATATCAGTTTTCCTATTCTGTTCGACTCCGACAGTGTGGTAAGCAAACTTTACGATGTAAGCGCAATGCCGGTCACTGTGATGGTCGATCGTGACGGCAACATGCGCTACCTGCATAAGGGTTTCAAGCCTTCCTACGAGGCCAGCTATCGTCAGCAAATCAAAGAGCTGATACGGGAATGATAGTGCGGTTGATACTGGTGGCAATGGTGTGTGGTTTAAGCGCTTGCTCGCTTGAACCCTGGGTAAAGCCATATGAACGAGCCTATCTGGCAGACCCCATTATGCAATTTGAGCGCGACCCCGTATCAGCAGCCTATATGGGACACGTGTATGAAGCCAGAGAGGGCGCCAAAGGTGCTGAAGGCGGGGGAGGAAGCGGTTGTGGCTGCAATTAATTCAATGCCTGCGCCACTACCTACACGAGCAAGCGCAGCGTGTTTTCTGCTACTTGCATCCCTGCCGTTTGCCAACCACGCAACCGTATTGTCGCCCGATCGGGCTGATGCTCTATATCATAGCTATGATGGCGGTGGCGTGGAGATCACAGGACCGTCAATCCTGTTTCGCAAAAACATCAAGGACACGGTTGGGGTGCGAGCAAATTACTATGTCGACATGATCAGTAGCGCATCAGTCGATGTCGTGGCGACTGCAAGCCCCTATACCGAGGAACGCACCCAGCTTGGGATCGGACTGGATTACCTCAATCAAAAGACCCTGATGAGCCTTGATTATGTCAATAGTGAGGAAGATGACTACTCCGCCCACACGGCTGCTTTTACTATACAGCAGGATTTCTTCGGGGATCTCTCCACCTTTAGTATGGGATATGCCATAGGCAGAGATGAGGTCCGGAGCAATGCTGACCCGGACTTTTCGGAACCGGTAGATCGACAAATTTTCAGTATTGGCCTGTCCCAAATATTGACCAAGAGCTGGGTCATGGAGCTTAACTTTGAAGCGATTGTCGAAGAGGGCTATCTCAACAATCCCTATCGATCGGTGCGCTATTATGACGCCAGCTCGGCGCTGGGTTACAGTTACCAGCCCGAGGTCTACCCCGGCACCCGCAACAGTGACGCCATTTCACTTCGCAGTATTTACTACCTGCCCTATCGCGCAGCTCTGAGTGGAGAATACCGCTATTTCAGTGATAGCTGGAGCATCAAAGCTCAAGACATCGAGCTGCGCTATACCCATCCCCTGCCCTGGGGGCTTCTGTTAGAGGGCAGGTATCGCTATTACAGCCAGTCCGGTGCCGATTTCTATGCTGATATATTTCCCTACGCCGACGCCCAGAATTTTATGGGGCGCGACAAGGAACTCAGCAACTTCGACTCCAACACCCTTGGCCTCGGGGTCAGCTGGGAATTCCCGATAGGTGGTATTCAAATGCTGGATACCGGCACATTGAATCTGTACTGGGACTTTATTCAGTTCGATTACGATGATTTCAGAAATGTTAACGAAGGCGGACCCGCCGGCGAAGAACCGTTGTACAGCTTCGACGCCAATGTCATTCGGCTGTTCGTTTCTATTTGGTTTTAAATGCAGCAGCGGAACTAAGCTGCCTGGCGGCTGCCAAAATGTCCAATAACGGTGCCCAACAGATAAACAATAAAAGCCACCAGGGTAATCGGAGGCATGCCGCCAGCCCGGCCAGCCGGATTTAGCCAGCCAGAAAACCCATTATCACCGGGTGCCCGGCCGCAAGCAGACCGGAGAGAAACAATGAGTTCTTCGAACTGATCAGTTCAAGCAGGGGCTTGTCGCCTTCCTGGAGCGCCTTGAAGCTGATGTTGTAAAGCCATAGCCAGGTAAACGCCACAACACCCATTAACCTACTCCAACGACCGATGGCCGTGAGCGTACCATCGCTGGCAAAGAACTTAGGCATGTGGCGACTCCCTGAACGGTAGAGCTGGCTCAATAAGGCAAAAAATCGAAGGAGTAATTCAAGGTCGTGCTGGCAACAGACCGGGCACCGAAATCAATCATGCGAATACGCGCCAACAGCTTTTTTTCAAGGGCGGGATCAGACAGCTCATTGGTAATTACCTTGACGCCGGATATCTTGCCAGAGGGATCGATAACCAGCTGCACCGTCATTTTTCCTGCCAACGCAGGATCCTTGCGCAATGCCCGGTTATAAATTGAAAAAATTGCACCCTTGTTGCGATCCATAATCTTGCGGATGGCTTCTTCGCTGCGACCGGAAGATTGTCCTCCGCTACCGTTGCCGGTAGCACGGGCGGCTGCACTCGCCAACGCCAGGTCACTTCTCACCTGGGTGGTTTTACGACCAGACAGTGCGGCGCCGCCAGTATCTTTGCTCAAGGATGCGACCTGGATGCCGCCGCTTTTTTGACTGGTGCGGCTAGTCAGCACCGACCGGTCAATACTGGCAGCTGTTGCCTGTCCACGGGATTGCCCACTAGTGGCCAGGCTCGCCACATCAATATTGTCTCGCATGGCGGCCAGCTCATCTGAAAATTGCAACAAACCGGTCGAGGCGGCCTTTTCCCGCGCTCGTTCAATTTTCCTGGCGACATCAGGCCTGGGTTGCTCTGGCACTTTCGTTTGAGTTTTTACGACTGGCTTGGGCTTTGATTCAAGCGGCCTGGTTTTTGGTTTGGGCTTGGGTTCAGGTTTGGGAAGCGCCTGTTCTTTTACAGGTTTCGGTTTCGGTTTCGGTTCCTCTGGCTTAGTCGTGGGAGCTGATTCGGGTATTGCCTGTCGCTCCAGCACGATTTTTGCCAACTGCGGCGGTAGGGTCTCCTGCTCCAGACGTTCGATTTCAGGCAACGGCAACAACGGCATCACGATTCCCAGAACCAGCATTGCCACCAAACAACTGCGCAAGATGCGTCGAAATTTTTTGTCTTCCTGGTCAGACGACTCCCACGGCAACTGAAGCTCATGCCAGGCCATTGTGTATGACGACGAGGCCATGCGGGTTAACCCTCTTTCGTCTTGGTTGCAGGAGCGGCGGCAGCAAGTTGGTTTACTGCCAGGGATATATTGCGGTAGTCGTTGGCGGCACAGGTGCTCATGATTCGCTTGAGTAAAGCGTAGGGCACTTGCTGGTCGCCCATGATGGTGACAGCCCTGCCCTGTTGTTTTTCGCCGTCAGTCAACTGCGGGCGCCTGGCCGCCTGGTGCTGCAATTCTGCTTCAAGCTCGACAATATTCAGGCCTTCACGTTGCAGGATGTCTGCGACTTTGGCCATGGGTCGGCCCGCAACCAGCAAGTCGGTTTTGCTTACCATTACCAGCAGTGTGGTATCCGGCCTTTGCTCTGAAACCGACTCGGGCAAGGTAATCGTTTTGTCATTCTGCAAAACCTCGACATCGCCTGTGTTCAATAGCAGGAAGAACACCAGGATGGTAAAAATATCCATTAAGGAAACCAGGTTAAGCTTAGAGGTGGCTTTCATTCGGCCCTGGTGCCTGGCCATACGACGCGCACGCATGGACGTTTTCATGGTTGCCCCCGGTCGGCTACCAGACCCGGGTCAGGTGGTGCATCGCCCAGAGCAATGTCGGGGAACAACTCCGCCTGCACCACCGAAGCGGCGACCACGGCATTGAAAGATCGAACGGTATCCATAGCACTGACCAAAGTCTGGTAGTCGGTTTCACGCTCTGCAAGAATAAGAATATCGCGCTTCTTGACCCCCTTGTCCTGCAGCTGACGCTTTAGCTCCTGTAACACCGTTGAAACCAAGGCAAAGTCGTGAGCCTGTTCGAGTTTGGCAACCCGCTTGAGCCGAATTCCCTGCGGGAAGTTGACATCGATATAGTCTTCACGAATCAGCAACTCAAGCTGCATATTCTTGTCGCTGCCAGCACTGCCAGCCGCATCGGGCAGCTTGAGGTCAAGCACTGTGATATGGGAAAACACCATACTCATCAGTAGCACCGGAACCAGGATAATCATCAGGTTCATAAACGAAGTGATATCCAGCTCCGTTTGCGGTGCCTGCTTGCGTCTGCTTTTTCTCATAGTTTTGATCGCACTTGTACTTTGCGCTTAAGTCGCAGGCTGGTCTGCAGAGCGCGAGCGGGCCCCAACCTGTGGTATGTCCCCCAGCATATTCAGGAACTTAACACCCGCCATCTCCAGGCCATCTACGATTTCGGTGGTCTTGGTTTGCAACATAGCGTGAGCCATGAGTAGCGGAATGGCGGACATCAGACCAAAAGCAGTGGTGTTCATGGCGACTGAGATACTCTGCGACAACAGGGTCGCCTTTTCTGAAGGATCGGCATTTGCGACCGCGGTGAAAGCAGCGATAAGCCCGATAATGGTTCCGAGCAGACCCAATAGCGTTGCTACGTTTGCCAGGGTGGCGAGATACTGGGTGCGCCGCTCAAGCCGCGGCAGAGCTTCCATAACGCCCTCTTCCATCGCATATTCAATATCTTCCCGGCGAGGCGTTTGCTGCAAGCGCGCGATTCCAGCGGCAATAATTCGACTGATGGGGGCTTTGGTGCTTTGCGCCAGCTGCATAGCACTTGCATATTCTCGCTTTTTGAGAATTGGCAACAGCCGGTCGAAGGCCCGTCGATTGCTCATTCTGGCATGGCTCAAAAATAGCCAGCGCTCAAGCACAATGGCAATGCCGATAAATAGCACCAGTGCGATGGGGTACATAAAAGGGCCGCCGTCCTGAAAAAAGCGGGCTACTGTGCTGATGAAATCCATATTGCCACCTTGACTGTCTGGGTCGATCCATTTGCTCAAAAGCGCCTGGTAAAAATACACAAGCAACGACGCACTTAACTATGGGCGGCCACGATTCACTCATCAAGCAGAAAGCTCCCAACAGTGATCCACGCAACATTCCGGAAGATAACTGGGCGTCGCTTTGCATCAACATGCAAAGCCCGGGATTAGGTAATGCAGCAAAATGGACCTCTACATCACGCGGATTTTCAGCAGTCCGGCGGCCGCCGGGACGCCGGTCGCCGGGACGCCGGTCGCCGGGACGCCGGCCGCCGGGACGCCAGCCGGATAAAAGGCATCAATTCAACGAGCAGAAAATACGCGCCGTGTTGGAATTTTTATAGGCACAAAGAGATGGGTCTAAGGTTGGACATTGCGATGTTGCGCGCCATCAAACTGTTCCCGCAACTCCAGCTCGCGCTGAAAACTCTCGCGTTTAACCGGGGCAAAAAGATCATTGATGTTGTGCGCAACATCCTGGTATAGCGACTCCGGCCCATCGGGTGCTTGCCAGGGCAGAATGTACAAGACCCGTGGCTGCTCCTGATTACCGGTCACCCGGCTGCCAAGCTCCAGCACGGGGCCCGGCTCGGTGCCGGCAAGAGCCGTAGCGAAAAGTGCCGCCGCTAATGCGCTCATGACCCTTCACCTGCGCGAGCCAACATTGCCGGTTGACGCTGTAAATCCAGCAACCACCCTGCCACTCTTCGGTCAGGCTCGGGTTGCAAGGCCTGGTAAGCTCGGTAGTGGTCCGCAGCTTCAGCCAGCTCTCCTAAGTAGATGTCGTAAAGTATGCCAAGGTTGAGGTGACTCGGCGCGTGTTGGGGCCATATCGCAAGTGCCTGCTTGTAAAGCCCCTCAGCCGAGCGAAAATCTCCCGACCTGCGATAAAGTGCTGCAAGTTGATTGTAGGCGTCGAGATTATCGGGATTTACTGCAATGGCCTGCTTAAAAGCTGCTTCAGCCTGACCCTCGCGCTCCATCGCGATATAGGTAATACCCAGGTTTAACCAGGGGCCAGATAACTCGGGATAATCAGCATTGAGTAATTTGAGAATCGATTCTGCACGCGACCACTGCTTGAGTCGCATTGCTGCCAACGCTTGATCGAACTGTTGCTGGGCTCGACCGGGTACTGACTTGCGATTCAGCAAGTATGGATTGAGCGAAGCCGGGTCGCTGTTCGCCAGCGCAAGATTGTCCAGACTCGCCGCATCATTGCCAAACAGGGAATGAAACATGCTGCAACCAGTCAAGGGCAATACCAGAGTCAGATGAAGCGCCAGAACCCCAAGCCTGGCCCGAACCTTAGTAAATTTCATTGCTATACCTCGCCAGTGTTTCTGTTTTGCCGTAACGTGCCGGCAGCAGGATCGAGAGACTCTCAATACTGCGGCTTACCCATTGATCGTAGATACCACTCCAACTGCGTCGAGCGTTGGACTCATGGATATCAATGGCTTTTTCTTCAAAGGGGTATGCCTGTTCCTCGAGCAGCATTTCATACTGCTCAAGCTCCAGCGCATCGAGATTTGCAGGCCGCGGTGACGCCATCAGTTGAGTGCTGAGGTTCGCATAGATATCGCCCAGAATGTAATTAGCCTGGGTTACAAATTCAGTAATCCCATAGCTCAATACTTTATCGGTTGCCGCTATCGACGCTTGCATCAGCTTATTTTTCAGCTTGAAACTGGAACTTAGTGGGAGCGTAAAAGGCGCGGCAAGATACTGCCGATAGGATTCGTCAGCAAAGACACTGGACGCCATGGCCGCAAGATAGCGGGAACGTTGGCTCGCGGCACTACCAGCTGCGTCATGACTCTGGACTATCTGCCACAACCAGTATTGGCGACCTGCACTATCATTGTCTTGCTGCATCAGCAAAGACAGTTGATAGCGGGATTCCATGGCCACATCGAACGGCACCGGCCACTCACTCACGTATTCAGTATATTGATCTATAGCAAGCTTGTTAGACCCCGCTTGCTGGTAAAGCTCAGCAGCCATAAAGCGTGACTTGCGCCGCACCTCATTGTCACTGTCAGTCGTTGCTATCAAACTCAGCTCATTAGCCGCCTCGTGCCAATTACCCTGCTGCTGATGAACATGCACCAGCTTTGCGCTGATAGAAGCTGCATACTCATGATCGGGATACCGCGCCCTGGTTTGCGTTAAGACCTTCTCGGCCCTAGCCCACTCCTGCAGGTCCATCAATTGGTTGGCGGCATCATAGCTGGCGGTTTTGGAGATCGAAGAATCGGGCGCAATCGATGCTAACCGCAACCAATCATTAATCGCAGCTTCCTCAAAACCCAGCTCCAGATTAGCCTGTCCCTGCTGGTAGACACTAGCTGCCAAACGGTCAACGATCTCAGGGCGCTGAGCATCGTCGGGAGGCATCAATGCCAGTGCCCCGCTATAGGCCAATTCTGCCCCGGCGTAGCTATGTAATTCGAAGTTACCCTGCCCCTGCACCAACCATGCCGTGCGAGCCAACTCTATGGCCACAGCGGGCTGCCAGCGGCTTACCCTGGAAGCCACCAGCACTGCTTCCCGAGCATTACCCATTTGCAGCATTTCTTCCGCAGTGCGGGTTAATACTGGTGCGGCGCGGCTGTCACCTGGATACACTTCTGCAAACCGCAGGGCACTGTCAATTTTTCGCAGCTGCCAATCGTAACGAGCTTCTTCGGTCAACTCGTCAAGATAGCGGTTGTAAACCAGTATCGCAGCGTATCCTGCCTCTGCGCCCTGCGCTGAGTCGTGATTTTCTGCATAGGCTACGCGCTCATAGGCGGCGATGGCAGAAGGAAATTGCTTCGCCTCGGTCAAGCTCTCAGCCATGAGAAACACCATCCCGGGTGTTTTAGGGTCGGACGGAAACGTCTCTGCGAATTCTGCATACCACTCACTCGCTTTGATATACGCTTCATAGATGGACTTTTGAACTTGATCTCGGCTCAGTTGCTGGCGGACAGCGTTCGCTGCACCCGACGAGGCGATGGCCGCGGAGCTCGTCCCCTGCAACGATTGCGCGGTCGAGTGATAATACTGTGCAAGCTGTTGCAGATATTCATAGAGATACGGGCGCAGATGTTGCTGCGTGGCTTCATCCCGGCTCGACCAATAGCTGCTGTGTAAACCATAACGGTGAACAAAAGATTCTTTTGCCGGCAGGATTTCACTCGGAAATCCGCCCTGCTGAAAAAGCTCGATCAAGCGTACGCTAAAATCGGGGGCAAAATCTGACAGCGGATAATTTTCAACATAGTGCTCCAGGGTATCGGCGCTGTCACCATAGCGCTCTTTATCCAGGTACAGTTCTGCCAGCCCGAGATAGAGCAGGTGCTGATAATTACCCGGGCCCGCAGGTGTTGCGATAGCTGCAATAGATTCAGCACCATCAAGATAAGAAAACGCGAGACTCATTACCCGCAGCGTGTCCTCGGCAAGATCACGCTGCGATCGCTGTAAATCGTCCAGCGTCCTTTTGCCTGCCATAGCGCTATCGAGCACCGCTACAAAATCGTCAAGTGCGACCTCGTAGCGCGACTGTTTGAAGCGCGCCCAGCCCCGCATAAACAGCGCTTTACTATAATATGGGCTGCTCGGCGCCCTGTTAATCACGGCACTGTATGACTGTTCAGCTTGCTGGTATTGCTGCTTACTGAATAGCATTTCACCGTAGCGAAACTGCGCCTCTGCAAAATATTCTGATTCCGGGAATTTCCTGGCAAGTCTACCCAGCAATTGGCTGGATTCTTCGATGCGACCGTCAAGGTCGTAAGCCTTGGCCATCTGATAAAGCATACGGTCGTTGTCACTGCGACCCGGGTTTTCATTAATCAAAGCCTGGTAAAGCGCAATAGCCTGATCAAAATTACGTTCTGTTATATCTGCTTCAATGTGCTGCTGTTCACTGCGCTGCATCTCGAGGCCGGCCAGACGCTGCTGGACCTTTATTCGGACCTCCGGGTCTGTACTGTCTGCCAACACGGCATGGTATTGCTGCAGCACCCGGTCAATGGTAGTGGCCGGCAAAGCTTGCTCTTCAATCGGCAGAGGCGCGGGCGCAATACTGGCAAGAGTCGGTCCACGGTCAAGGCCAGGACTGCCACATGCAGACAATAGCGCCAGCGATAACACAGAGCATCCGGCGCTCGACCAGCGACGTTTGGGTAGCTTGGGTTGCAGCACTATAACTGGGCCTCTAGTCGAGCCTGGTCGTACAATCGGGCCTTGGACAATTGGGCCTGCACAAGATAGTTACCAAGGCGCAGCTGTTGTTGCTCCAGCTGCTCAATAACAGCTTGCTCAAACGCAAGTTGCACAGTTTCAAATCGGCTATCGACTGCGAGCTGTTGGGCTCTGGTCCTCAGCTCAAGTGATTCCAGGCGCCGCAGGAACGGCGTGATATCTGGCATCTCGTCCACGACGCGCTGGAGCCGCAATAGCGTATCCTCCAGGGTCGCCAATTCGCCATGGAGCTGATCCAATTGCTTGCGTATCGTCCAGCGCCAGCCCACTGCTTGTTCACTAATACGCCATTGCAATAAACCCTGGTAACGCGCCAGTTGTGCCGCCTGCAGAGGATAGTTCTGGCCGGCCGCCCGCAAACGCTGCAATGCGTTGTTGGCCTTCACTGTGCGTGACCACTGCGACTGTAGTGCAGAATCTGCATAGTGGCTCACCAGGTCGGCATCTGTGGCGCTGGCATGCATCTGTTGCAAGACATCGCGTTGCCGCCTGAGGTCGGCCAGTCTGGTGGGATAGTTACTTGCCGCCAATTGCTGCAGTTGTGTTACCCGACGCCATTTACGCTGTTCTAACATCGTGCGGTATATGGCGATGTCATGGCGCCAATTGGCCAGATTCTCGGATAGCCTGTCGAGATCTGCGAATTCCCTGGAGAATGCTTCAAATTGGTCGCTGCTAAGCAATTCGACCAATCCCAGCCACTGTGGGTTTACCATCGAGTTATCGTGGTGATCCCGGGAGTCAGTGCTGAGGGAGGCGATGAGGGATTCGGGATGAATCTTTGACTTCAGCTGTTCCAGCCTTACCAGTTCATCAGTGAATATTTTTTCTGCGGCCTCGAACGCTTCGAGGGCATTGGCAAGATATCCCAGCTTTTCCTCGGCATAGGGAACGGCCAATAGAGCTTCCTGAACCTCCGATCGCAGCACCGAGCGAGCCGCCAGGATACGCCATGGGCCCAGCGCCATGCGGTAGTCTCCCAATTCGGCCGCAGACCAGCCGTAACCTAACAGTGCCTGCTCGACGAACGGGCTACTGAGGCGCACCTGGGAAAAACGTTCGACTGCCGAGCGATAATCCTGGCTTTGCATAAAGCTGTAACCCGCCGCCGTCAGACCTTTGTCTTGTAATGCCAGGTGCTCGGCAGAATTTAGCTTTTGGTCGGCGAGCCTATCGAGATAATTGATACCGACACCCGTCCTGGCGGCACGGATATGGGCAGTTCCGAGGTTATAGTAGAGATAGGGCTGCCAGCTGTTGCGCTTGCCGATTTCCTGCAAGGCCAACTCCGCCTGCGGCAGATCAACGGTCATGATAGCCAGGTTGACTCGCATTGCCTGTAGCTCCTGCTGCAAGCTGTCATCCATGTCGCCACTGACCTTAGCCAGGCTGGCGCGGGCGGCAGACCAGTCGCTGCGGCGATACTGCATTCTGGCCAGATAGAACCAGGCGGCATTACGCACCGATGCATTGCTACTATTGTCCAGTGCTTGCTCGAAAATCCGGCTGGCATCCCGCTCCAGCCCAAAGGCAAGACTCATCGCGCCCTGCAAGACCAGCGGAGTAGCGTCTTCGGTTGTAAGCGCGCCTCGCGCTTGTGCTACCTGCATCTCACTGAGGGCGGCCAGGTAGTCCTGCTGGAAATATTCATAAAGCGCGACGCCATAGCGCAGTTTGTCTACCGATCTACCGCTTGGCTCTGCAGCCAACAGTGACCCGACCGGCAGTGAGATAAAAATCGCAACCAGCGCCAGCCTGGAACGTCTCATTGAAAGACGCCGCAACCACCACTTACTCACAGTGATCAGAGCTCCCATTCCTTGATACTGAACTCTGCCTGCTCCCGCGCCTTGCTGTCCTCAATTTTCAGCTCCAGCAAAGTCGGTGATTCCATTTTTTCTACGGTTATCGTTGCGGCCGTTTTAAAGTCCCTGCCCTGCGGTCCCTTGCCGGTAAAAAAGGCCGTGATTTCGTGGCTACCACTCTTGAGATTGCCAAGATAAAGCCGCTGGATGCCGCCGCGAGCCAAAGCGCTGAGTTGCCTCTCGGTATAGAGTTCACTCGCCACCAGTTGATCGTCAATTTTAAGCTTGACCGCATCAAGGCTGAACCAGGTACCCACGTCGAGCGAAAGGAACACCACCACCTGGGTGCTGGACGGATAGAGTAGCTCCTCCTCAAGAATCAAAAGGTCACGATTAAGTGCCAATACATCCTGCTTGAGGCTTTCAAGATCTGGACTGCCGGCAGATGCACCCGGGCTGCTAGCGCCGACAGACAAACTAAGGCACGTGCTCAGTGCAATCAGCGCCAATTGACATACTTTGCATCTCATAGTCTTTTCCATTGGGTACTCGGGTTTGGCTGTCGGCAACTACTCTATAAAAAATAGTTGCGAATCTCAGGGCGGGTTAGTCAGAAGATGACTTAGCTGCAGACAAAGCCTGCGAACAGCGACTCTTTCATGGTTTTGCTGTGAGCTATGTCCGGTACAATGTCCGGAACAATGTCCGGTACAACGTCAGGACAGCTCTGGATAATTCGGTGTCACCTCAGCGGAGCCCTGGGCCTTGGCAATCGCCATCAGACTGGTGAGGGCAATATGGGCCGGGCGAAGAGAAGCTGCTACGATAGATGACTGAGCGCAAGGCTATTGGATAAGTCCATCGGAATAATACACTTTACCGCTGACATCAATAATCACCGCATCGTATTGCACTAATGAATTGATCAAGGCAAGGCCGCGCTCAACACCCAGTATAAATACCGTGGTTGATAGGGGGTCGGTATCAAACCCCGAGGGCCCCATCACACTGGCACTCATGACTTCGCTGGCAGACACCCCGGTTCGAGGGTTGATAATATGATGCACACGCTCGCCAGTGCTTGAGTCTATGAAATAGCGCTCATAATCGCCTGAAGTAGAAAAGGCAATATCCTGCAAGGGCAGCATCAAGGCCACATCATCTCTTTGGCGGGGGTTGCGAATCCCCACCACCCAGGGACGTCCTCGCCGATCGCCCAGCAGGCGAGTATCGCCGCCAGCACTCACTGAAGCATGTTCAATTCCAGCAGCTCGGAGTTTCTCGATAGCCTGATCAACAGCGTATCCCTTGGCGATGCCGCCGAGGTCGATCTGCATCTCGGGATGACCAAACTGCAAACCCGGTCTGGCTTCATTCAACATCAGCTGCCGGTAGTTCACTGCAAGCAGCGCTTCTCGCCGCTGTTCCGCGTCCGGTGAGAGTCCGGCCCGGTAATCATAATAGCGCCCGACAGAGGCAAAACTGATATCAAAAACGCCATCTGTCAGCTCGCTGAAATACAGCGCCCGGGCTACTACCTGGGCCAGCTCTGCGGAAATATCGACCGGGCCGGCACCCGCCAATCGGTTGACTCGATACAGTTCACTGCCTTTCGCATGCGGATTCCATCTACTGTCAATGTCTTGCATCACCACCATCACCTCGGCGATGGCCTGCTTGGCCAGCGCGGGGTCCGAATGCCAGAGCGTCACACTAACTTCTGTACCCATAATTGAACGTGTTTCTGAATGCCATTCGGCATAAGCCAGGTTGCAGAAGACCAGGCAACAGAGGTACACCCAACAGAACCGTAGCCATCGATAATTCATCTCAGGCTGCCCGCAAAAACCAGACGATATTGCCGCCCCCCGAGACTCTCTCCCAGCACTGGAAGTAGCTGTTCCAGGTCACGGAAGGTGTCATCCCCTAGAGCTACGACAGTTTCCAGCTGGTAGTTGCCAGCAGCATTTAGCGAAAGCTCTCCGGTTAAACCTATAGCCTCTGCATTGGCACTGGAAAAAATGGCGCGTACCCCACCGTCACCGGATGGCTCCAGCTCTGCCGCAAGGTCGCCGAGTAAAAACCGTTTTCCCGCAATCAGAAGCACCGCATCTCGCAGCCTCATTCGGCCTTCAATATTGGTCATTCTGTGATCGGTGACCAACAATGAATCGAGATCAATCTCGAGACTACCATCCAGCGGAAGCGTGTTCATATGACCCAGGCGTGCCAGGGGCAGCTCGAGCGTTGTATCGTTCAGCTGCCAGCCCGAGGCTGGAAGCAAATGAAGGCTGCCGCTGAATCTTTGATCATCCTGGCTGGCCTGGAAATCGATGCCCGGGCGTAACAAAAACACTGACCACGGTCGCAATTGCCAGCCAAGTTGGCCAATAGCCATTGCCTTGCCACCGACGGACGCGGCAATGCCCACCGCGCTGCCACGCCATATTGTGCCCGCCATCGCGGAAACTTGCAGTTCGGGCAGCCTCGACTGCAATGTAAGGTATATCAGCGTGGCTGGCGCCTGCAGCAGGATAAAACCCAGTAACAGCAAAACAGCCGTCACCAGACGCGGTGACAATCGATTCATCATTGCTCACCCAGTAATTGTACCTGGGCCGATACCTGGCCAGGTAAAGCGGCGGGTAGAATCGACAGCTCCGCCACCCGTACGCCGTGGGCATACTCCATCTGGTAGAGCCAATGCAGTAGTTGCGCGAAGTCGGCGGTTTCCAATCGAAGTCGTACATCGCCATCGCGCCCGGGTTGAAAGCCACTCATGTTCAGCGCGTTTTCGCGCAGGGTGCTATCAACCAGTTGGGTAAGGTTGACCGGTACTCGCTTATCTGTATTCGGCGACTGCTGTACCTGCAGAAGCTGCCGAGACAGATGCTGCACTTCCTGCAACGACTCCGCGGTGACAGCTAGCTGGCGCTCGAGTCGGGTTCGCTGCTGTTGCAGCTTATCGACCAAAACAAAACCGAAACCATAAACCAGCAGTATTGCGGCGCCACCGAGCAAGGCCAACTGGTCACGGCGTGACAAGCCCTCGAACCACACCCCACTCCTGTCCAAAAAACTCTTCATGGCTGTACGAATCTTATCTTGTTGATATTGACTACCTGATAAATATCCGGGATCCGCATCCAGTCAATCGGAGTGCCGGCGAGCAACGTGTTCAAGTCTGGCTCCAGGCAATTCGCAAACGCGCACGCTGCCCGTCTCCATCGGCACTGGAATGAACCAATTCTGCGTTCAGTCCCTGTTGCTGCAATCGACTTAACAATTGCTCTATCGCGGTAAAAGATCCGGCATGGCAGTTCAATCGCACATCACCCTGACGTAAATTGTAAGAGAAGCCTTTCAGTTCTACCGACCGGTCCTCGGCTAACACCGGAGCGATGCTGGAGAGCAAACCAACCGGCCCCCGGTAATTGCTGTCATTCCCCAGAGCCAGCAAGCGATTGCGCAATTGTTTCTCAGCATCAACCAACAAGCCCTCTGGCACTACCGCACGAAAGGTCAGTTCAATCTGATCCTGCAGCCTGGCCTGCTGCTGCTTGAGCTGTTGAATATCCAGTATGCTATTGGTACTCCAGGCTGTAATCGCCAACAACACCATGGCTGCCAATTTGCGCCACTGCTGCCACCATCGTGCAAGCGGCAAACGCGGCGCGAACGCTCCTTGCAACAAATTCAACCCCGACCATTCTATTGCCGACTGAATACTATCTGGCTGCAGTGGCGCCAGTCGCTGCACCAGTGTTTGGCAATAACATTCAGCTAATCCCCTTATTACCGGGGGCAGCGCCGCCTGCAATTGTTCCAGGCGCTCCTGCGTTGGCGCAGAAAGTTGTAAGCGACTCGGCTTCCCTGCTTGTTGCAACAACAGCTGCAGCGACTCAGTGATTAATGCGGGTTCAATCGAAAAGCCAAATCCATGATCAATATGGCACAACAATTGATCGTCCAGATGCAGCGACCACCCGCCCTCCCGAACCAGCAATAATGACTCAGGCACCGCACTGGCGAGCTCTAACTGGAGCTCCGCAAATGGTGCGACCTGGCTTTGTAGCCATTCGCGCCGGCACCAGGCCACTGCAACTTCAGCATCGTTACCATTAGCGGCGCCAGCAGCGAGCTGCCACCGGCCAAAAGCAAAGTGCAGATCATCAATATCGCCAAGCAGTGTGTCCTCCAGCTGGAAGGGAATGGCCGCGCGCAGGTGCCGGCTTTCCTGGGCGACAAAGGACACAATGCGATTACTGGTATGCTCTCCTGACAACATCAGGCAAAGTTCAACCCGACGTGCTCCCAGTTCACGCCGCAAGCAATCCAGGCTGCCACTCCCGGACAAGCAGCTGTGGGGGGATTCAAAAGACGTGTAATACCATCGGTAGCCCTGCTCAGGACAGGCTCGTATTAGTACGGGTGATAACACTCTATTAATTACTCTTTAAAGGGATGCTTTTAGTCTAGCAGGCAAAAAAATAATTGAGCCTGAGCCTGGCTGTTTTGTTGATCAACACCGAGCCCCGCTACCTTTTATGCTTGCACTTGAGCAGCGGGTTTTGCGCCCAGACTTGAACCAGATAAAATGTGGCTGCCTCTAAAAGGACCCGCGCCGAACCACACTGCCCCCTGCACTCCCGCGCTTGAGCAGGCTGCTGATGGCACGATAGCGACCTACAACTTCTGCTTCACCATGTAATAGAAAGTAATCGCTGCGAATGCCCAGGCCCTCTGCAGTTACCCGGTTTTTCCCGGACTGCAATACCAGTAACTGCTCGTGCTGCAAAAAATCTTCAAGCGATTCAAAAGCGTGACTGTCATCGCGCCAGCGAGCGACACTTTCGGCGGCGTTGCGGTCCAGGGGACGCAGCTCGTCCTGTTGGTTTATGGTCTGCAATAGCGGTATCGACGCCGTATTGACGTTCAAGCTAACCTCCTGTGGCAGCGCCACCAGGTAATCCCGCAGCTGCTGGTAAAGTTCAGTCGTCACAAATCGTACCTGGCGCAGCTCGGTGATATCCACCAGGGGACCATTAGCCGGACGATAGGGTTGCTCCAGCCGCAGATAATAGTCACTCTCAGCACCGCCAAACCCGGTAACTTCATCATCAGCGTCTAACCAATCGACAACGGCTTCGGTCACTGCGATAGACTCGGCTTGGCTTAGTGCTGTCTGCTCAAACGTTTGTAAAAGCCGAATAAAACGCCGCTGGGCCGGAGTAAACCGCGCTGCCTCGCCGCTTGCAGCGCTCTGCCCTCGCGCCTTGTGCACCAGTGAGTTGATATTGAAACGCCCCTGGGCATCCTCAAGACTGGCCCTGACCCATCCTCCCTCGACTGGAAAATCGGGAACCTTACGCGCCCAGTCTTCAGCCAGGTGATCGGTGTTGGCGCTCAGTCGACTGTCCCGCGCCAGGATCGCAATGCCAAGAGACTCGGCGCCGCCAAGGTATGCCTGCGCCTGCCCGCCATGAATACGATTTTCTGCGGCCCTGATACTGAATTCGAACTGGGTCGCAATTGTTGCCGCCAAGCCGGCCACCACCAGAAGCACCACCATGGCAAAGACCAAAACTGCCCCCCGCTGCCGCTCAACCATTATCGGGCAATACTAACAGGCGTCGTATTTCACCCCAGGCTTGCAGCTCGAGGATGACTTCGACCGCCAGCGGCAGACGATCAGCTCTCGACTGGGTAAGCCAGCTGTCACGCCACTCGCTGCTCTCGCTGCCGGAGCTGCTTGCACCCGGCCCCAAAAATCGCATGCGTATTGCTGGCAGGCCCGATGCGACCCGGGTGCTGATCGGCTGCACCCCCGGTGCGATATCTGTGTGCTCCCAGTAATCCCGCCACAAACTATCGCCTGTGCTGCGATAGCGAACTCGTTGCAGGTCACTGCGCAATTGCAGGCGTGCATTGGGCCAGCCAGCCCGCGTCAGCAGAAGCAGCTCTCCATCGACTACACCGCCGCGCAGAGCAGGCTGTATTTCGCCATAGCCATCGCTGACAGGCCGTAACACCGCCTGGCTAATATCACGCTGCAGAATTTGAAATAGGCGATCGACAGTTTGCAAGCGTTCAGCGTCCGAGCGCGTACTTTCACTGGCGGATATGGCTGCCGACAAACTGGCGTAGGCCATCATGGCCACAAGCGCGGTAAGCGCCAACGCAACGAGCACCTCGATCAAGGTAAAGCCACGCTCACTCATGGATAAAGCCCACGCTGCGGTGCAAGCTCTCTTTGTTCTCCAGGCCTACTTCAAGCTCAAACCGCCGCATGCCCTCGACGCCACTGGGCAACGCATTGATGCGCCACTCCCAGCGCACTCCGGCCATGGTCTCAAAGCCGCTGGAAGTACCGCTCAGTACGCGCTGCCCCAGAATGCGCTGCAGCTGCATCTCGGCTAGCCGATTCTGGGCTATCCACTGGGCAAATGCTTTATCGCGCAGATAAGCCTGACTATCAATATTGCTCATCACTTGAAAGATCAGGGCAGGTAGCGCAAGACCGACAATGGCGAGTGCCACCATAACCTCAATCAGGGTAAATCCGCGCGGTCTCATAGTGCTTCCAGAAAACATTCAAGACCCGAATCCTGGCGCAGGGATATCCTGCCCAGGGCGTCGCCACAAAGCAGCAAGCCATGCCCCCCGGGTTGTTCCCCGGCCAGCGACAGTTTGAAGGGCGTGAGTTCACCGCTGCGGTAAACCACTATGTCAGGGTACTGACGGACAGCGGCCAAAGCTTGTTCCAGCCCGCGCCCCGCCAATGGCAGGTGCTTGCCGTCCACTTGAAGCTGCGGAGCCGCCGGCGTTGGTAGAATATGGGCAGCGCCCAGGGCGCGCTGATCGGTGATCGGGGGAACGGTCTGCCAGACACCCTCGACATGTCTCCACCATTGCCAGCTCCAAACACCGAGTGACAAAGGCTGAAAGACAATACCGCGGTCGCGACCATCGATCCGGGATTGCAGCAGTTCAAGTTCGATCTCCCCTGCCAATTGCTGCAGCGCGCGCGCCTGCGCTCGAGCCTCCCGATCATCGCCGATGCCAAGGCCCACCGCACCGAGTGACAAGCCAATAATCAGTAATACCACCAGCAGCTCAAGCAAGCTAAATCCGCTGTTACGGCTGCCCACGACTACCCTGCTCTGCCTGCCAATTACCCAAGTCCAGGTTTTGACCCTCACCCCCGGGCACGCCGTCGGCACCATAACTGTATAGGTCGAACGCGCCATGCTCGCCGGGCGTCAAATAGAGGTATGGCCTTCCCCATGGGTCCAGGGGAATTTCATCCAGATAGCCACCTGACTTCCAGTTTCTGGGTTCAGGCGGTAGTGTGGGTTTCAC
>CAVROQ010000050.1:0-102503 GCA_963722805.1 uncultured Gammaproteobacteria bacterium | reverse complement strand
AGGCGGCGGGAATTGAACCCGCGTCCGTCAGTCCTCTGCTCTGCGATCTACATGTTTAGTTTCCGTCAATTAATTTAGCCGCATACAGCCCGACGGGCAGGACGTAATTGGCGATCCTGATTAGGGTTTCGCGAATCTGCCTCAGGCGAGCTTCATCGCTAGCTTGTTCTGTATGACAGTCACGTTCCGTTTACAAGCATCCGTTAGTGACTGCTAGCAGGGGTTTAGGCCGCTAGAGCGTAGTTGTCGTCGTTGGCAACTAATTGGTTTGCAGCTTTGGATTAACGTGATTGGCTACCATCACGACATGCACACAAGAGTTTCGTAACCGTCGTCGAATCCAGATCGCCCCCTTGACTGGTGGAATTTCACAAGCGCTAGTGTAACGCAAATCGGGCGCTTACACCTTGCTTCTCGTTAAATATATATGGGCATGTTGGCGCCAGTTCAAGGCCGGGCAGCCACCCTAGTAGCATTGTCGGTAAAGCAATGCCGTCCAGTGGCGCTTGCGCTCGCGCATCCGGCTGCCGGCGGGCTCTACGTAACCCTGGCGCAGTGCGTGTTCCAGCTTGCTGATTTCGCTGCGGTAACGGCTGCAGTCGACGCGGGCACTGGCCTGGCGCCGGGGTTTGCGGCGAGACTCGCTGCGAGACTTTATGGGCGCCAATTGGGGTGCTGGCTGGCCGATATTCAGTTGGGGTAATTGCTGTGCATCCAGGGCGACGCTATTTTTGTCAACCGGTGGTCGGTCGGTGTAATGGGTTATGCCCTGCGGGTCGACCCATTTGAAGATATCGCCGGCATGGGCTGGAACGAGGATGGAAAACAACACTACGCTGAGAAAACCGATGGCTGAATAATGCATTGGGCTACGCTCCCTGTGGCCGCTGCTAGGTGAAGCATCCGTGCTTCAGTGTCTGCTATCTTATGCCTTTGCCCGCACAATCCAAGTGATGGCTTTGGCAATTTTGCGTAGCGGCAGCCGCCTATGGCCTTCGTTATTCTCCGGCAAACTGGACAAAAATGGGCGAAGACCAGGCCCGGTGTTCCGCTGGAGACAGGCAGTCTTCGCCAGCCGGCACACCCAGGCAGTAGTGGGTTTGGGTGCAATTGCCCTCGCTGTCGTAGTCGCAGGCGAAGGGGTCACCGTTCACCGTGGGGGTGGCATGCTGGATGGCGCGCGCATAATAAACGACTTCGCGCCCGAGGCTGCCAAACTCGCGGTCTTCAAATTCTACTTCGCAGATATCCTGGCTTGGCTCGCACGGAAAGCTGCGCCAGGGGTCCTGGATCAATTCAGTGGTGTCCTCTTCCGGATGGAACTGGGGCAATACCCGCACCACTTCGATACGGCTTATCGGTACGCGCACATCGTTGGGGTGATAGCACTCTCCCCCGCACAGGCTATCGAGGCGTTCGGGGCCCAGGCGATTTATCGAATCTGCGGGACAGCCCGGCTTTTGCTGGAAGCTGCCTTGTGCCCGCACCCTGAATTTGGGCAAACCCACGCTCCATACTTCGCTACCCATGGGGTGTGCGATATCGCGCCTGTCGATCAGGTCGAACCATAAGCGGATGCGAGGGCCGGATGTGCCGTACACTTCTCGTCGCTGCAGGGCATCCCAGATCGCCTGTCGGTCTCGGCCTTCACTGTGCACCGCCACCAGCCCGCCGGTGAAGTAGAAGGCATTGGCATTGCTGTTGGCATCCAGGGCCGACAGCAGGGGCAGCTCGGTCGGCTTGACGGGCTCCCTCGCTAACTCACCGCTCACGGCTGTCGGCTCGCCGGGCTTATCCCGGGAATCGGTCATCTGCATCCGCGCCAATTCCTTGTAACCGGTACCCGGCCTGGCACTGTGATTGTCGCCCGACGCGATCAAACCCAGGCGCATTCGATTGGGGTTCGAGCGATTGTTATTGTCGCCGAGGCTGAACAGATATTGCGCCGAGTTGCGCGGTTGGTAGTCATAGGCCGGCTGGAAGGCCGCCGTGAGTTGGTCGCACTGGGCCCAGTCGTCGGGAGTGGTATTGGCGACCACCGAGCGCGGTGCACTGAAGGGCAGACCGGTATCGGCGGCAAGGTAGTAATGTTGCGCGCGCTCTACCAGATCCTGGCATCGCTCGCTGTCGGGCTGCTCACAGCGCCCCCGGATTATATTGCCCGCCTGCCGGCAACAGGGGGTGTACCCATGGGACGGCTCGGGGCATTCGCGCTGTTCCGGCAGGGTGACGGCAAACTCGGAATACTGCTCTGAATTGCCGTGCCCGGAGTAAACTTCCAGCAGGCGCTGGTAGCGGGGATTGTGTTGCTCCAACTGCAGTGCAAAGTCGGCACCTGCGGGGTTGGCGGTTCCCCACGCCAGGCCATGGGGGATCACCAGGGCAGCAAAACCCCATTCATCAAGCTTGCTGAAAAGCTCGGCGGGAGTAGCCACCGCTTCATAGCAGTCTGCCGGTAATTCCCGCACCGGCCCCGCCGCACAATCCTCGGTGCGCCCAATCGCCTGGAGCTGCGCGGCCAGGGGACCGTAGTCAGCAAGCCCTCCAAACCGGCTCGCCGCCAGCAGTGCAAAACCACGCAGCGGTGCGGCGGTATTTCCCATGGCCCGCCAGGGCGACGGCGTAGCGCCGATGGGCCTTACAGGCACAGCATCGTCGGCCGTTGCCTGCAAAATGACATTGCGATGGCCATAGTGTTGCGCTGGCGACGCACCGGACTGGGTCCACTCCCAACCGAGAAATGTGACCATATCTGGATTTTCAGGATCGGTGGCGGCATTGCACTGCTGCACCGCGGTTTTGGTTTCGCGCCATAACTCAGGTGTCAGGCTCTCAGCGTGGTCGTTGATGCTCCAGAAATCGAGGCCGGAGCAGTAGCGGGCAAAATCACAGGCGTCCACCGGCGTAAATTGGCCGGCGTCGCGAAATAGGGGTGTTGCGAATACTGCGGCATCCAGGGAATAGCCGCTATGAACGTGGAGATCACCAAACAGTATTTGACGGCTTGTTGGCAGCGCCTCCGGCGCCTGGCGTGAGCTGTTGATTGGCGCGGTTACCGGCTGCGATGCAACCCACAGCGCGCTGCCAACAAACCAGCCGACGGCCATGACAAAAAGTAATATCACCACCAGGGCAATCAGAAATCGTTTCATGAAAAGCGCTCCAAACCACGTCCCAAACCCGTGCGCAGGCAATCCAATAGCGCGGCTTTACCCTGCAGTTGATAACGCTGCGCCACCGCCGCTACCGGCTGTTGCTGCAACACCCTGGCAATAAGCACCGCGCGTTGCTGCTCACTCAAACCACCACTGAGACCAGCATCCGACAAACGATGCAGTGTGGCTTTCCACAGCGCCAGTTGGCAATGCTCGTAAGTTCTGGCTCCAGTAACAAAGTCTTCCAGGTCAACTTTGTCGCGGGGCTGCAAGGGATATTGCGACGGCGCCAGGGCCAATAACATAAGCGCGACAATATCAGGCTCAAGCCGCTGCAGCGTCGAGCTCAATGCCGCGGCAAAGGTTTCGACAAAGCGTCGGCGCTCCTCCTCCACCTGTTTTTGTTCGCCCTCACCCAGGCCCTGCAACACCAGCAGTGCATGGCTGCCGCTGGACGCATCCCGCCGCACACCCAGCGCCACCGGACTGTAATTGGCATCACACCAGAAATCCAATAGATCGCTGCTACAGGCAAAACTGGAGCCGAGATAATTCACACCCTGCTCTACCGCCAGCTGCTGTAATCGCTGCAACATACGATGCCCCAGGCCGCGCCGACGGAGGCCTGAATGCACGGCAATGCGCACCACGCGCCAGGTTTTTTGGGTGAGCAAGTCTACACATCCGCTATGCGCCCACAGGGCCTGCGGTAGCAAATGCCCACGGGGTCGACGCTGGCCCCGGCAGATGCTTGCGGCAAGCTCGGCGGGCAACTCTCCTTCACAGGCAAGCATCACCGCGCCCAACACGGTATCGCCCTGGCGCGCGAGCAGCAGGAGAATATTGGGCGCATCGAGCAGTACCCGGATATCGTCGGGCGTGGTGCGGTAATGGGCGGTCACCAGCAAGCCCACCAACTGCGACATGATGCCCGGAAATTGCAGCAACTGGCCCCTGTCCATCCATTCAATTGACGCCTGCTCCAGCGCAAGGGCGGACAGATGACTTGCCGGCGCCGGCTCTGCTCCCAGAAACAGCATATCACTAACGGTTTTCTCCAGCGGGTCGTTTTCAGCCCAGCGGATAGCCTGCTGTAACACCAATGTACGCCAATGGGGTTTGCGTTGATCCAGCTCCCTGGAAAAGCGAATGGCAAAGCCCTGGCCGGTGCCTTCATAGCCGTGCACAGTGGTGGTAAAAACCACGCGATGGTAATGATCCAGCATCTGACTCAGCAGCGGTACGGGAATACCGGCGGCCTCATCCACCAGCAGCAAGCGCGCCGGCGGTGTCGTGCGCAGCAGTTCGTCAGGCGGCACATACTGCAGGCGGCAGTCGCGCCAGTGCAGCGTGTTACCGTGCTGTTGAGAGCCTTCGAGCAACGCTGCTGCGTGGCGAAACACCGCCGCCACATTACTCGCCAGCGGCGCTGTCAGGATTATGGTTTCAAGCTCAGCTTGCAACAAGCGTGCTGCTGCAATACCCAAGGCCGCGCTCTTGCCACGACCGCGGTCAGATCGCAGCACCAGCGGCCGGTCTCGATGGCCGCGAACCACGTGCTCAATCGCCATCACGGCACGCCATTGGTCGTCGCTGCGACAGCTGGGGTCTGTTACGTGCCGCGGAGACGCTGGCACCGCATGGGGCAGTGGTGGCAGCGGTTCACCCTCGCGCACCACCAGTGTCCCGGTATCTCGCTGTAAAGTTTGCGCCAGGTGTTGCAAAAAATGGTGCGTCGGCTGCCTGCCTGGTCCTTCTGACGACATCCGTTGGTAGTCCGGGTCCTGATACTGCGACCAGCCATCAAGCGCCGGCACCAGCAACACCATCAGACCGCCGGCGCGCACCGTACCGGCGAGCGCGCCAAAGCTATTCGGGTGTAAACCGGACCAGGCATCGTAAACGATGTTGGCCGTTTCTGAACCCAACAGAGAGAGCGCCGCAGCAGGCGCTATCTGCCACGGGTGTACCTCGTTTGCGCTCGTTACCCACAGCGTATCATTGGTGCCGAGTACGGGCATGGCCTGGCATAGGCCCAGGCTCCATTGACGACTGCCGGACAATACCAGCAAGTAACGCCCGCAGCGCACACTCGCATTATCTCCCAGAGCTTCCAGCCAGGATCCAAAATTCTCGGGCCGAGCCGGCATACATGCTCTCCATAAATGCTGAAGGCGATGATTGTAACCGCTTGCGGCAACCCGCAGTAGACACGCCTCCAATATCAAATGAGTCTGGCGCTGGAGAAATCGTTGCTGATGAAGATGACAACGCTCATGAAAATTCAGGCTTTCAAATCCAATGCTGAACTCAAGGATATTTTGAGCGGAGCCCAGGCAATGGTCTTCGGACCTGCTTCATATTCTGTTATTGCGAGGCACTTGACGCCTTGTGTCCGAGGGGGATCGAGATCGTGGTAAATACAGCGGTACCTTCAACGCGATTAGTGGCGGCAAACTCCCAGTAGCCGCGCAGATTGATATAGGCAGGCTGGCCATTCACGGTGAACGAATAACCGATTTGAGGCCCTACCGAAGCGACGCTCGACTTGAGACCGTCGTTTACCGGCTTAGGGCCTGAGTCCCCCGTCAGCTGACCATAGACATAGCCCACCAGGCCAACTTGCCAATGTGCGTTCAGAAACTGTGACACACTCCAGTCCAAATGGGCGTCAATCCCGTTTTGGTAGTCGGTGTCATCGTTCTCGAAGTTATAGGTGAATCCGACAAGGGCTGAGAATTCGCGGCCCGTCTTCTGGTCAAAGTAGGTATAGCCCCCACCGACATCAAGCGCAGCGTGGCCGATGCCAATATTCGCCAGCCGGTTCGGGTCATAATCTCCGACTGGAATATCACCGGTGATATAGGTCATCCAATTGTTGTTGCCCATGGCCCAGGCAAGGCTAGCTATCGGGTACAAATCAGCAAAGCCGGTGACGGAGTCGTCGCGTTCCAGTTGGTTGGCAAACCCTGCTACAGAGACGCTGGCGTCTGCACTATTGTTGCCCCATCCAAACGCCAGACCCAACGCAAGCTGCCCACCCCAGACTTTAGTGTTGGGTGCGTAGGTTGGTTGCACCAGCAGCAACGGCAGTGTGGTGTCCAGCCCGGCGGTGACCAGGTTACCGGGCCGCAGCTCTTTATCGCCAGAAACACTGCCGCTGTAGTAGTAGCCTTGCACCGGGAACGACCACCCGGGCTCCGCCGGAACAGCGGCGAAACTCGAGTATTGCCCCGACAACCAGAATGGAACCCCGCCTTCATCGGCAGACGCCTGGCCGCAAAGAGTTGCTGCAACCGGCAGCACGAGTATGGACAGCCGCTTGCGATCCAGTCTTATTCGGTCAATGTTTACCACGCGGTTACCCCCCTTTTCTTCGTTATGATTCGTACACTGCGGCCAATGTGTTGCCGGATAAACCCGACAGCAGAATGGCTAATTAAAGTGATATCGGCTTACAGGTTTTTTTTGCTCCGAGGGAAAGATTAATTATCTTTTTTCCGATACGCTAGCGATAGATTCGATGACTTGAACTGCGGTCTTTTGTTATCGACCCAAGCCGCTCTTCAATTCCTCACATTAGCCATTTTTGCTCAGCGAGCCTTTAACATTAACTGGCCACACCACCCTATAGCCTTCTTTGCTATAGGTTCCTTGTATCAAGTCTTGATAAGCTACGCAAACTCAACACCCTATTCACCCCGGGATCTTCCTCATGCATTTTCCAGCCTGGCTTTACCTGACCGCGTCTATCGTCTTTGAAGTCGCCGGCACCACGAGTATGAAATTGTCGGACGGCTTCAGTCGTCTGGTGCCCAGCGTACTTATTTTTGTCTTCTATGGCATATCCTTTTATGCCTTTACCCTGGCACTGAAAAAAATGGACCTGAGTGTTGCCTATGCGGTGTGGGCCGGCAGTGGCACCGCGCTGGTGGCGATTATCGGCATGATCTGGTTTAACGACACAGTGACTGCTCTCAAGCTGGTGTGCCTGGGATTGGTTATCATTGGCGTTACCGGTCTCAACTATGCCGGATAGCGGCACATGCCCCCTGTGCCACAATGTTGACACCGCCCACTATCACCGTGATTCACGCCGCAGCTACCTGCAGTGCGTTCGATGCCAGCTGGTTTTTGTTCCCGCCACCTACCATCTGAGCTCAACGGCAGAGAAGGCTGAGTACGAGCAACACCGCAACAGCATTGACGACCCTGGCTATCGACGATTTCTGGGGCGACTGGCGGCCCCGCTGGTTGAGCGGGTAAAACCCGGCAGCCGCGGGCTGGATTTTGGCTGCGGCCCCGGACCGGCGCTGGCCCACATATTGGAGCAAGCGGGCCTGCAAACTGCGCTGTACGATCTCTACTACTATCCCGACACCGCAGTGTTTTCCGCAAGCTATGATTTTATCTGCGCCACTGAAGTGATCGAGCACCTGGCCCAGCCCCGGCCAGAGCTCGACAGGCTTTGGCGTCTGCTGGCCAGGGGCGGTACCCTCGCCATCATGACCAAATTGGTCATCAGCCCTGAACGCTTTGCCCATTGGCATTATATTCGCGACCCTACGCATATCGCCTTTTTTAGTCGAACGACCATGCAGTGGCTAGCTGCCAAATATGACGCAGAGCTTGAGTTTATTGGCGACGATGTCATTTTTCTGGTCAAGCGGCCCTAAACGATACGGGTGCGGCCGATCGGGTCCTGATGGACTATCACCTGGGCCCCGGGAAACTCGGCGCGGATATTCTGCTCTACTTTGTCGGCTATACCGTGGGCCAGTATCAATGGCAGATTATCGTCGAGCTCAAGATGCAGCTGCACAATCGGCACCTGGCCAGACTGCCGGGTTCGCAGCTCATGCACCCCGTGCACATTTTTATCGCGCAGGGCTATAGCCACAATTTTTTGCTTTTGCTCATCGGGTAATTCACGATCCAATAACTGCTGTATCGCGTCGAAACCAATCCCCACAGCGTTGTAGGCAATGGTCAGCGACACCAGTATTGCCAACACCGGGTCGGCCCACAACCAGCCTATAGAGGCTGCCAGCAGGGCCAGGATAACGCTGGCATTAGCCAGCAGGTCGGACGCATAGTGCAGGGAATCAGCGCGGATAGCGGTTGAGCCGGTGATGCGGATAATTCGCCGCTGGTATATCAGCAGCAGCAGTGTGACAGCGATTGCGAACACCATGACGGCGACACCCACCCCCACTGCCTCCAATGGCTGGGGATGGCGCAGGCGTTCAATGCCACGGTACAACAGGAATCCGGCAGAGCCGATAATGAACACAGACTGCGCCAGGCCCGCCAGTGCCTCGGCCTTACCGTGACCAAAGCGATGCTCGGCGTCGGGCGGTTGTAAAGAGTAACGGATGGCAAACAGGTTGATGATGGAGGCAAAGCTGTCCATGAGCGAGTCGATGAGCGATGCCAACAGGCTCACCGAACCCGTCAATAGCCAGGCTATCAGCTTGACTGCAATCAGTAGGCTTGCGGTTAACACTGAAGCATAGCTTGCACGCCGCAATAGCTGCCCTTTGTCGGCGGGGCTTAATGTGTCGTGCATTGCTGTCACCTTTAACCTGTCGCGTTTGGCTATCTTTTCATTGTCCCACGGAATAGGTGCCGCGAATACACCGGTTGGGTTCATGGCGCACACGGTTTGACAAAAGTGACCACTGCTATCAGTATTGTTTTATCGCGTAAAAGCATTCGGGTGACACTACCTTTTTGATGCTCCAGTCAGACGCACGCTCTTTGCACTACCCTATTCTGGCCCGTTCAGGGCATTCGCTCCCTTCGCAATCAAGCTCATCTTCGAGGATTACTCTATGAAGCCGTCGGCTGATATCGCCCTGCACGCCAGTAATGTCAAACCCATGTCGTCCTATCCACCCCGCAGCGAAACCATCGACAACAAAATTTTTGTGCTCGACACCAACGTACTGCTTCACGATCCACTGGCCCTGAATGCTTTTAAGGAACACCGCGTGGTGCTGCCTATGACGGTACTCGAGGAGCTCGATCATATAAAGGACAGACCCGACAAAGATGTCAGTCGCGAAGCACGCATCGCCATCGGCGCCATCGACAAGGTCATGGCCAACGCCACGCCACAGCAGATTCAGGACGGTGTACCGATACCGCACTCGGTGAGTGACCTCGACGCATCTCCCGGCAGCCTGAGCATTTTCCAGGACCAGCGACTGGCCGCCACCAAGGACATACCCTACCTCTGCACTACCACCGAGCACGCCAATGACAATCGCATCATCAACGTTGCGCTGCAGCTACAGCATACCCACCACGATCATACCGTGGTACTGGTGACCAAAGATATCAACATGCGCCTGAAGGCCAAGGGCTCTGGCCTGAATCATGTCGAGGACTACCGCAAAGACAAGGTGCTGGACGACATAGACCTGCTCGCACAGGGCTATGAGAGAATTCCGGGTAGTTTTTGGAGTCGCGTAAAGGAGGTGGAAACCGCCACTAACGGCTCAACAACATTGCATGTTATTAGCCGTGACATCCTGCCCCATGCCCATATCAATATGTTCATAGTCGACGATCAGGGTTTTGTTGGCCACGTCTGCGACCTCGACGAGCAGCACCTCACACTGACAGATCTCAGTTATGACCGGCTGATGCGCCAAAGTATTTGGGGCCTGCACCCAAGAAACCTGGAGCAGGCTATGGCGATCTACCTGCTGCAACAGGAATCGATTGATATCACCGTAATGACCGGTCCTGCCGGCTCGGGGAAAACCCTGCTTGCGCTGGCTTTTGCGCTGCAAGCCATCCTCGAAAACAAACAGTATAACAAGCTGATTGTGGCGCGATCGACCCCGCCAATGGCCGAAGATATCGGCTTTCTGCCCGGCACCGAGGAAGAAAAAATGGCGCCCTGGCTAGCGGCATTTGACGACAACCTGGAGATACTGCATGGCTGGGATGAGTCGCCTTTTGGCAGCATCGATTATGTCAAGGAAAAGGCCAACATCCAGTTCAAGTCCCTCAACTTTATGCGGGGACGCTCATTTAACAATGCCTTTATCATTATTGATGAAGCCCAGGGCCTGACCCAATTCCAACTCAAGTCGATCATCACCCGGGTTGGCGCCAACTCGAAGATTGTGGTGCTGGGCAACCTCGCCCAAATTGATAACAAGTACATTACCCCGCTGACGTCCGGGTTAACCTACCTGGTTGAGCGCTTCAAGCAGTTTGAACATGCCGGCATCATGCACGTCAACGGCATTGAACGCAGCCGCCTGGCGGCTTTCGCGGAAGAGAATCTGTAGCGGCGAAAGCTTCGCCTGCTACGGCCGGTGCAGCACTGTGGCTAACGCCTGGCCAGAATTTCTTCCAGGCGATCCAGCTCGGCCAAGTCTGCGGTAGCGGGAACCATAAATACTTCTTCACAGCCCGCGGCCTCCATATTGTCGAGCGCTTCGGCCACTGCGCCGGCACTGCTGCGATGCATCGCATCAGCCATCATGGTGGCAATGTCTTCGCCCATGATTTTCAAATAGTCGTATACATACTGATGCAAGCGGGTCTGGCTTTCAGGCGCCAGGCTATACCAGAATCCACCCAGCCGGTAAGGCCGGGTTTCGCGCCCGGCCTCGGCCCATGCCGCGTCTGCCATGGCAAAGAAATGATCCATCTCCGAGCGCTCACCATTACCTGACCAGGCATAAATGCCGTCGGCCCAATGGGCGCAGCGCGCCATACTCTTGGGGCCCATCACCCCAGCCAGTATCTTTGGCCCGCCCGCTTGCAATGGCGGCGGCCCCACCGGGTCTGCCCCGGCAAACGGTGGCTGTTGTGCCCAGATAGAGCGCATAGTGGCAATCTGTTTGTCCATGCGACCAAAACGGCCTTTGAATTCGGCGCCGACGGCCTGGTAATCTTTTTCCCTGCCACCCACTCCTACGGTAATCGTCATTCGACCGTTGGACAGGACGTCCATGGTGGCGACTTCCTTGGCCACCCGTACCGCATTGTGCATCGGCAACACATACAAAGTGGTATTGATCTGTACCCGCTCGGTCGCAGCAATGGCAGCCGACAACAGCACGCGCATGTCGAAGGTAGGGCCGGTGATGCGCTCGCCACAGGAGAGACTGTGAAACGGTCCCTGGTCGATGCGGCGAAACCAGGCCATAAAGTCATCGCGAGTCAGCCCCTGCTTCATATAGGGAATACAAACACCAATTTTCATGTTGCCACTCCAGCACCGTCCATTGGCAATAATACAATGCGCCCGGGCGCGATTTTTATTACAACTCGGTCATTCGACTTTGCCAGCATGAACACAAGCACTATGCTGGGCCTTGCTACTATTCAAGCGCCGTTGACGTCGTTTTCTCAAAGGGGATACCCTATGTACCAGCTCGACGACATAGACATGGATTTTTTCCAGACCGCCCGGTTTCGCTTTAGGGCTCATGTCGAGCTCAACTGTACCCCCGCTCAACTGTTCGATATCTTCGAAGATGCCCATGCCTGGACAGTCTGGGCCACACCGATACAAAACGTCGAGTGGACGTCACCCCGGCCTTTTGGTATTGGCACCACCCGCACCGTGACGATGGCGGGCAATATGCAAGCCTTTGAAGAGTTTATCGCCTGGGAGCGCGGCGCCCGCATGGCATTTAAATTCACCCACAGCAACAAAAACTCTATCAGCGCTTTCGGCGAAGACTATCTTGTGACTGACCCGGGCAACGGCCGCTGCCAGCTCGACTGGACGATGGCGATGCAACCCAAGGGGGCCAGCAAGGTGATTTTGAGTGTAAGCAAGCCCATAATGGGACGCATGGTCCAGCATCTAGCCAACAACCTGGGTAAGTATGTGGCCAAGCAAACAGCACTGAATGTCACCACGGATGCCGACGGTCCTCGCTAACGAAACCGAGAATTGCAATGCGGTTTGCCCCGGGCCTGCAATCAACTCATAATCAAACCAGGCCGTTGTGCGCAAGCATGCAGTAAAGGCCGGGTTAGTTTGCCAACCGCGCAGAAGCAGACGATCGTAGCAACAAACCATCTCCGGTGCCGGTCATCCATTGCGTTTCTGCCGCTGTTGGTAAAAAGGGGGTTATGTCTGGGCTTGCACCAAAAAACCTTGCAAGGACTGGCAGGCGTATCAGCCTGACCGGGCTGCTCGTGATATTTTCCGGCGGCCTTCAAGGCTCTCCCCTCCCTTGCCCAGGAGCTGGATCCGAGGTCTTACGGCAATCTGCCCGTCGGCATGAACTTCGTTGTTGCCGGCTTCACCTACCAGACTGGAGAGATGCTGCTCGACCCTAATCTCAGGGCGGAGGATGCAACTACTGATGCGACCAGTTTTGCCTTCGGCTACCTGCGCTCATTTGCGTTATTCGGCAAAGCAGCAAAGCTATCGGCGGGAGGCACCTACTCCAACTTCTCCGCCAGTGGAGTACTTGATGGGGTGCCCAGAAGCCGGCAAGACCAAGGCTTTACCGACCCAGCGGTAAAACTCAGTGTTAACCTGCTCGGCTCTCCGGCACTAACCATGGCTGAATTCCACCAATACCGGCAGGATCTTATCATTGGAGCCAGCCTTGGTATAAGGATGCCAGCCGGCCAGTACGACAGCGACAAATTGATTAACCTGGGCTTTTACAACTGGTCAATAAAACCGGAGATCGGTATCTCCAAGGACTTCGGCAACTGGATCATCGAAGGCTCGGCCGCGGTAGCCTTTTTTACCGACAACAATGATTTCAACGACGGCAAAACCCGCAGCCAGGCACCGTTGTCGTCGGCACAACTGCATATTGTTTACCAGTTTCCCATACCTGGTATCTGGGCTGCCCTGGACGCCACCCGCTACCTGGGCGGGGAGACCTCGGTTAACGGCGTAGATAGAGACGACGAGTTCAGCAACAATCGCTTCGGCGTCACCCTGGCAGTTCCCATCAGTGTTCAGCACTCTCTCAAGTTTTTTGCCAGCACCGGCGTCGACGCCCGCCGCGGGGTGGATTATGACCTGGCCGGCCTGGTTTGGCAGTATCGTTGGGGAGGCGGAATTTAACCCGGCCCCGGCGCGAGCTCTTACACCGCAAAGGCTTTAAATAAGGACCAGGCTCAGCCAGGGAACGTAGGTGATAAGCAGCAGGGCTAGCAGCAACACCGCCATAAAAGGCAGGGTGGCGCGATAGAGCTCTGTTATGGGCTTGGCGAAGCGATAGCTGGCTATAAACAGGTTCATCCCGACAGGAGGCGTAAAATACCCGATCTGCATATTGGCAAGAAATATAATGCCAAGGTGCACCGGGTGAATTCCGTAGGCCACCGCAACCGGCAGAATGATGGGAACCATAATCACAATGGCGGCAAAAATATCGAGAATTGCGCCCAGCAACAGCAGGAATATATTGAGCAGTATCAGGAAGGTCCATTTGCTGTCGATATGCTGCTGGATGAATTCAAAAGCACGGGTTGGAATCTGTGCATCCACCAACACATTGGTCAGGGCCAGCGACACGCCCAGTATCAGGATAATGCCGCCCACCATGGTCATGGATTTCAACAGGATTTGCGGCAACCTGGCGAAGCTGATTTCGCGGTAAACCAACACTTCGATCACCAGCACATAAAGCGCAATAACCGCGGCGGTTTCGGAAACCGCAAACACCCCACCATAAATCCCGCCAATAACCAGCAGTGGCAGCGGCAGTTCCCATTTCGCATCTAACAGGGCGCGCTTTAGTGCCGCCCCCGAGAAAGCCTGCATCTGGATAGGTCGATGGCGATTGTGCCACAAGCTCCATAAAGACAACAGCGCAACCATTAACAGGGCGGGGAGTATGCCGGCGAGAAACAGCTGCTGGATGGTAAACGATTCACCGACATCCATTTGCTGGGCAATGATGCCGTAGAGAATTAGCGGCAGTGACGGCGCCAGCAACAATCCCAGGCTGCCGGAGGTTGTCACCAGCCCAAGACTGAATCGCTCCGAATAGCCCACCTGCTTTAAAGCCGGGTAAAGCAAGGCCCCGACCGCCACAATAGTGACACCACTGGCGCCGGTAAAGGCAGTAAAAATCGCGCAGGTAAGAAAGGCAATAATCGACAGGCCACCCGGCATCCATCCCAGCAGGGCCTGGGTGATATTTACCAATCGGATTGAGGTTTTACTCTCCGCCAGCAGGTATCCCGCCAGGGTAAACAGCGGCAACGCCAGTAACAAAGGGGTATCGCTGATGCGGTATATCTCGATGGTGATTACCTGTAGCGGAATATCCGCCAGGTAAAATCCCCACATTGCCAGCGCCAGGATCACTACAAAGATGGGTGCGCCCAAAACCGCGACAATAGCGATCAGCAGCAGCAACACCACACTCACGATACTTGCTCCTGCGGTGCTGGCGGTGACCACACCTGCAACACGAAACGCAGGCCGATAATGCCCAGGCCTAGAGGAATGATGAGTTCACACCACCAGACCGGAACATTGGCAAAGGCCATATCGCCATACTGGCGCTCGTCGGCAACAAACAGGTAACCATTCCAGGCTGCGATTAAACATACCGCAGCACTGAATCCGGAGGTGACCCGGGCCGCAGTGCGCTGCGCGCCGGCGGACAAATAATGGCCGATCACATCAATCTTGATATGCCCGCCCTCTCGGCTCGCCAGCATCGCGCCCAACATTGCCAGCCACAGAACTAACACTCGAAGTAATGGGTCACCCCAGTAAAGCCCGCCGTCGAACCCATTGCGCGCTACAATCTGGTATATCGACAAACCCAGCAACAACGTCACCAGCAAATACAGCATGGCATTCTCGATACCGTGAAAGAGCCGCAATAAAACTTTCACCGGGTTAGGGTTTTGCGCCGTTAGCGGCACGAAATTCCTCTAGATAGCCATCGAGTTCCTGCAGCGCCCCGGCTGAAAAAATATTACTGTTCAGCATATTTTTCTCAGCCTCTTTCGCGGTCTGGTACCAAAGCTCACGCTCTGCAGCAGACAATTCAAGCTCCTCAATGCCCTGTTCCAGCAAGGCATTGTAGGCGGCAATATTATCAGCGCGGTTCTGTCGATCTATCTGCTGGAAGGCGGCGCCCATAACTTCTCTCACCACAGCCTGGTCGGCATCGCTGAGCCTGGAAAAGGGCTTTTTATCAATGGCCAACACGGCATAGAAATACAGGATTGGCAGATCGGTCATCGCCGTCACCTGGGTGTGCCACTGCAGCGCAATTGCGCCAATGGGCGAGGTCGCTACGGTATCGACCAGCCCGGTCTGGAGGCCCGCCAATACGTCTGCAAGATTCAGTGGAATGGGATTGACCCCGAAAGTTTTTATTGCCTGCAAGCCTCCTGGATCGTTGTTGGGAATCCATACCTTGCGGGCGCGAAGATCTTCAATGGTGGTGATGGGGCTTTTGGACAGGATGTAGGCAAAGCCGCCCTCGGCAAGCCCGAAAGTGACAAACCCCTTTTTTTCAATACCGCTGACTATTTTTTGGTCCATCCGCTCGCGCACATAATCCACCTCGTCGAACGAGCGAAATTTGAGCGGCAGATTATAGACCTGGGCATCGCGATAGAACGGGATCATCGCTCCGCCCGGCATTGCGCCACCCTGCAATTGGCCTATGCGGATTTTACGTAGCACAGCATCATCGCTGCCCATAACACCACCGGGGTAAAACTTGAACGTTACTCGACCCTCCGTCTGCTGCTTTATTTCTTCAGCGGCTGCTCGCATCGATTGCATCCAGCTGCTGCCATCGGGTGAAAGGGTCGCAATCTTGAACTGTTCTGCCCGCGCAGGCCCGCCGGCCAGCAGCAGAAGTGCCAATACAAGCAACATAAAATGCTGGCAATTAAAGCGAGAGAGAAAACTGCCCATGAATAACCTCATCATCAAAAATAATCTGCTTCATCTGCCAACAATACCGTCGCCTCTTCCTGCGCCACGGTGTTGATTAACACATAACCACGCACATTGGGATCACCCGCCAGCACTTCGGTCAGCAAACGGTGGTGTAGCTCCTGATCAAATACCAGGCGCGCATACTGACGCGCATAGACCACCTTGGCCATCATGTTCTGACCACCTGAAATTTCTATAGCGCGCTCAAAATGCAGCTTGCCCTGCTCCGGCTTGCCGCCGAGGGCCGGGGGAAGCAAGGTTGCAATGCCCCCGAGGTACAAGTGCGCCATACCGTTTTCGTAGGTATCGTCAAGCTTTACTACCTGTTGCAATATTCGCTCGCTGCGTGGTAACTGCGCCACCGCATTCCAGTCATTACTATTGGCCCGAATCCAGTTCAGCCACGACACCGCCAGGGTATAGGCGTAGGGCACGTCTTCAAGTTGGAGTTGCTCAACGCTCTTGTCGAAGTCGGCAAAATCCATCGACTGCCAATCGCAGTATTCCTCGTCATGGGCGCAGACAGAACGCCAGGCATAGTCCAGGGACTTTGCGCTCAACTTGCTGCGCCTTTCGGGTTCGGATACGAATACGCCGGCATAGGCGTCGTTGAGGCTGGCACCGGTTTTTAGCAGGTTTGCATCACCGGGATTGGATTCGATCATGCTGTCTATCAGAACCAGGAAGGTAGGAATTGCCTGCCCCACCGAAGCAACATCATTGCTGTTGTAGATTGCGCTGGAAATGTCATCACCCAGCTTGCTGGCCTGTGACGCAATCAGGGTGGAGCATCCCATTGCCGGCAGTAAACCAATGACTAGCAGTGCTGTAACAAGACCGTAGCGCACCCGATTTCCCTGGAAAAAATGAAGGCCGCCAGTATAACGGCAGCGTTGCAATGAATAAATGGTAAGACGTGAGGGGATAGTCTCCAGACAAACACGGATCAGACCGCTTTTGTCTACTCAAGAGAACGTCGCTGCAGCCAGTCGCGCAGCGCGGGACCCGTGCCCATCCGCCATGGCTTGACCTCACTCGCCGGTTGCAGCTTTACTTCGGCTATTTCCTTTCCCAGGCTGATCTCACCGAAAGCGCGCAAGTGGTACACCACCAGCAACTGATTTTGCTCAAAGAATGGATAGTTGCCAACAAACCCCTCGATGCTGCCGCTCAGGCCAAGTTCTTCTTCGAGCTCTCTCAGTATTGCGGCCTCCGGGGTTTCACCCTGTTCCAGAAAACCGGTTATCAGCGCAAACCAGCCTTCAGGCCAGGCGCTGTTACGGGCCAGCAACACCTGGTTGTCGTACTCGACGATAGCGGCAACCACGGGAATGGGGTTATTCCAGTGAGTAAAGCCGCAGCCAGCGGAACACTGTTTGCGAATCTGCTGGTCGATCAGGCCATCCTGCAATTCAGCGGCACAATCCGGGCAGTACTTCATCGGGGTCTATCTCCTTAACAGATGTCGGCGTGCACCCTGCCCAGCCACCGTAAAACTGCCAGGGAGCTGGCTATCGATCACTGTAATAACGTACTCAAGTGCCTCGACCGGATCATCAAAGATAACCAGACTGTCTACATCGAAGGCTCCAATCGTGTCACAACTTACCATCTTGTGACGCACGAAGTCGATCAGCTCAGTCCAGTAGTCGGCTCCCAGCAGCACAATGGGAAAGCGCCGTACCTTACCGGTCTGCACCAATGTTGCTGTTTCGAAAATCTCGTCCATGGTGCCGAAGCCACCGGGCAAAATAATAAACGCCTGTGAGTATCGTACCAGCATCACCTTACGCACAAAAAAATGCTGGAAGCTGATTGAAATATCCAGATAGGGATTGGGCCGCTGTTCAGTAGCGAGCTGGATATTGCAGCCGATTGAGAGGGCTGATACGTCCCTTGCACCGCGATTGGCCGCTTCCATGACACCCGGGCCGCCACCGGTCATCACCGAAAACCCGCGACTCCCCGCCTCGGTGGCAGCAGCTTTTGCCAGCTGGTAGTAGCGGTGGTCTTCGCTGAACCGCGCCGAACCAAAAAAGGTGATACATGGACCGATACGCCGCAGCTCACGAAAGCCCTTGAGAAATTCCCCCATAATCCGGACCAGCCGCAGCAGGTCCCTGGCAGCAGACTCCGGACCGCCCAGAAAGGCCTCATCTTGTTGCCTACCCATGGCTTTACGCCCCGTCAAACATGATAGCTTGCTCAGCAATCGGCTAGAAACTGAATACATTGATTTGCATACACGCTCGGGGTACGCGGCCGACAGCGCTAGCTGCCTAAAGCACCGTAGTTTACCATAGCAGGGCAAATACGGTATCGATGCAACGGAGCGGAGAACAGGCAATGCGCGCAATGGTTTTAAAGCAAGCAGGTGAAGCGCTGCAACTGCGCGAGCTACCCATACCAAGCCCGACAAGCGGGCAATTACTGATTGCGGTGACAGCCTGTGGCCTGTGCCGCACCGACCTGCATGTTGTAGACGGAGAGCTGAGTGAACCCGCACTCCCGCTGGTTCCCGGACATCAAATTATTGGCGTGGTCGAACAGGTAGGTGGTGAGGTCACAGGGTTTAAGCCCGGCGACCGGGTTGGTGTGCCGTGGCTCGGCGGCAGCTGCGGCCACTGCGATTACTGTCGCGCAGCCAGCGAAAACCTCTGCGACGAGGCCGTTTATACCGGCTACCAGCACAATGGCGGCTTTGCTGAATACACCGTCGCTGACGCCCGCTACTGTTTCAGCATTCCCGCCTCTTTTCCCGATCTGCAGGCTGCGCCACTGCTGTGCGCGGGCTTAATCGGCTACCGCTGCCTGCGCAAACTTGGTGCCGCAAACACCATCGGGCTTTACGGCTTTGGAGCGGCAGCCCACATTCTTACCCAGCTTGCGCGCCATGAAGGGCGCGATGTGTATGCGTTTACCCGGCCGGGCGATAGCGCTGCGCAGCAGTTTGCTTTGTCTTTGGGCGCATCATGGGCAGGAGACTCTGGCCAGACTCCGCCGACAGCGCTTGATGGTGCCATTATTTTCGCCCCGATCGGCGAGCTGGTTCCCGCCGCGCTGCGTCAGCTCCGCAAGGGTGGCACCGTGGTATGTGGGGGAATTCACATGTCGGACATTCCGGCATTTCCCTATAGTATTTTGTGGCACGAACGCACGGTAACTTCAGTTGCCAACCTGACCCGCCAGGATGGAGAGGAATTTTTGCCATTGGCGGCAGAAATACCCATCGAAACCGAAGTGCATCGCTACCCCCTGGAACAGGCAAACCAGGCAATAGACGATCTGCGCCATGGGCGCTTCAATGGCGCTGCTGTGCTTGTACCCTGAGCCATACTCCGCAAGAGGCTTGCGAGTGAGCGATGAAAGGCTTTAAATAACTACACCCAATTACAACTGCAGCTAGCGGATCATTATCGATGTATCAATCACCAGGTAGCACGTGCCGCAGCTGGACCACTTTGTTATTTTGTTTGGTATTGGCGAGCTGTGGCAGCAAACCCCGCACCGACTACGATACCCAATATAATTTTGCCGCTATCCAGCGTTATTATCTAGAAAGCCGGGTCGACAAGGAACAGCGCCTAATGGAAACACGCATTGCTGCGGCAATAAGCGCTGGGCTCAACAGCAAAGGCCTTACGCTTGCCAGCACTGCCGCTGACGCCAATATATTGGTTCGCTATAGCCTTGCGGCAGAGCAAAAGCCGAACAACTCAAGAATTTCGATTGGGCTCGGCAGCGGCAGTTACGGTGGTCGCGGCGGTGCGTCAATTGGTGGCAGTGTTTCGGCGCCCATAGGGCAGTCAATGTTACTCTACAATACCATTCAGCTGGATATACTGGATGCAAAAAGCGGCCAGCTTATCTGGCGCGGCAGCGACTCCTTTGAAGTGAAGGGTGAAGCCGATGCGCAGACCCTGAGCGACGCCACCCGGATCACGGTTGACCGTATTCTGGAAGCATTTCCGCCTGACACAACGGCCTTGACTACCAACAGCACGATTGACGCTGTTTCAACAGACACCCGCTAACGGATACCAGATTGATGACCCGTAAACTGATTCTCCCAACCCTGATTGCGTGCTGCATCAGCGGCTGCGCCGGCGATCCGCAAAAACCACCACCTGCGGCGAGCGACCCCTGTGCCACGATCGGCCAAATACTCGAATCTTACCAAACCGATTTCAGCGATATCCGGGGCCAGAGGCGCAGCTTAAACCGTATCGACATCTGGTCCAGCAAGCTGCAACTTGTTGGCAACAGCTGCGAGATTTGGGAATGGCAGGGCGGCAAGTACAATTATGTCTGCAATTACACCGCACCCGACGAGGCCACCGCACGCAGTACTTACCAGCAAGCTGCTACAAATATCGGTGCTTGCGCCAGTGCGCAATGGCAGCGTGCCGAGAGCAGCACGCAGCAGGCAGGCGGCGAGCAAACCTTATGGCGACACCAGGATGTTGCAGCGGTAGTTGACCTTAAACTGGTACCCACCCGCGGTATCAGCAAGCCTCGCTGGGCGGTATATTTGTTGATTGGCGACTACAACCCCGATATGTAATCACGCGTCAAAAGCAGGCCATAGCGCCGGCACACCTGCGGCAGCAGGACCTGGCACATTGACCCGCTCTGGGGGCTAAAAGTGATAGCGCCCACCGAAGCCCACACTTTCAACCAAATCTGAAGTGTAAAAGCGATTGTACTCCAGGTATAACGACCAATTGCGGCCGATATTCACCGAGCCGCCCACCGAGCCATAAAAATTAAAGCCGGTATCATCGTCTTTCTTGCCACCCACGGAAGTCACCACTTCGGAACTCACATCGTAATAGCCCAATCCAGCCCGGGCATAGAGATCGAAAATCCAGATAGGCAGGCGCGGCACCAGCGCAACCCCGGTAACCCAGCCATCGAATTCTGCTTTTCCGGCGACCGGCCCGACCACAGCCGAGTCGCTGAAGTTACCGAGATAGTAGATGCCGAATTCGGTGGCCATAAAGCGGTTATAACGATAACCGAGGTTGAAGTTTGCAGCAGTTTCTTTGTCGCCAATCTGCGACACGTCTACTTCTGAATCCATAAGGCCAAAACCGATATACATACCATTATCAATATCGGCACGCAGCGGTGCAGCAGCCAGAATCAGCAATATTGCGGCCAGCCCGGGCAGCGGGTTAGTTTTCATACTTCCTCCCTAAACAGTGTTTTTCGGTGATCGAGTGTTGAGGTCGGCAAGCTTACGAGACAGCCCGGCATACTGGCAATAGCCAATTTCTCATGGTCACTCCCCATGGCTAATACCGGCCTGCCCGCCCGAAACCACGCGCAGCCTGGTGAGGGAATCGACAGCCCCGCTGCTAACGAAGGGCGCCGGGAAAGTCCTGCAACAGCTTTTTAGTCGCTGCGGTGACACCTGCAGCGACCCTGGCCGGGTCCGCATTGGGATAGTCGATCAGCCTGCTGGCGCGGCTTTCCCATACAATGCGCTTGCTGCCGATATCATAAAAACTCAGCTTCAGGTGGCCAAACTCGTGGTAACCAAGGGTGCGATGGGTGTAGAACTGGCTGCTCACCTCGTATTCGGCGTTTGGTCCGGCGAATATTCGCTCAGCCACATCCGTAGGCGACAAAACACCCGGTAAACCCACCACCGCGTCACCACCAACGCGATAGTCGACTGCAAATTGCGCCAGCCCCGGGTCTTTCAGATAGCCGCGAGCAGCGAGGGTGGAATCGAGTTGGGCACGCAATGCCCGGTCAATAATGGGCATGGCATCATCGTCGCCCCGGTCCGGCAACGGAGGGCTGGACCAGCGATAATATCGCCAGCTCGCTTGCAGCTGCTCAAATTGCTTTGCCTGCCAGGTTTCGGTCCGGGTGGAGAGACATCCCGCTACCAGCAATACCAAGCCGCACCACACTGTTATTCGAACCATCGAGATTTAACCGACACATACTGACAGAACTACCTGATGATAATGATCAGGATACCCACAAAAAGGCTCGATACTACGCCCAGCCAGCCATAATTGGAGGCGTCGCTGAGGCGGCCCCCGTCTTTGATCAGGGGCTCTCTGGCAGACTAACACAGCAGAGCCAAACTGCTACACTTACGCTCAGACCCAGCATTAGTCAGCGTCCAAACCACGATCCACCTAATAAAGCTGTAATCGCGGCATTTTGGCGCCCAGTGGCATGGGCAAAATAGAAATATTATTCTCTGTGCAAGTTGAAAAAGTCAGCTCGAATTTTTCGACACCTTGCTACACTACTGGCTGCTTCCTGGTGACACCAGCCACGACCGCGATCATCGTTAAGGACACAAAGCTTGAACCCGAATAATCACCTGCAAAACTGCGAACAGCTAACCCAGGATTTTTGTCGCCAGTTAGTGCAGCAATGCTGGCACCAGTTGGACATACGCCTTGGCCAGCAAGCTCAGCAGTTTGACAACGAGCAACGGCGCACCCGGCAATACCTCGAAATGCAGGAGATTCGCTTCAAGGCAAAACAGGTTCATGCCAGCATCAGCCGACACAATCGACAGAACTTTGCCAGTTTTCGAGAACTACTGCCACTGGCAACCGAAGCTGCCAACAAGGCGAAAATGCCCGACAGCCAGGAAAAACAGCAAGACTCTCTGGCCATCAACCGCGTCATTCAAGACACGCTGCACCACCAGCAGCACGCCCTGAGTCAATTGAACCAACGCCTTGCACTGATCAGGGGCGGGCAACGCTGCGAAGACAGAGATAACCCGCTGGGTCCCGCTGCCTTGTGCCTGGCTTTCCAGCATACTGTTCGGCAGCTGGATATAGAAGTTCGCCTTCGCCTTGAGCTTTATGAGGTATTTGGGCAATTATTGTCGGAGAACATCGATCGCTTTTACCACAAGGTAAATCAATGTCTGGTGGCCAACGGCATTCTACCAAACCTGCTGCCACAAAATGGCAGCATCGCAAGTAATTCGCGGGTCGCACAAGCAGCCAACGAAGAAGCTTCGGTTCTGGCGCAAAACGAATTGAGGCTCAATCAAATCAACAGCCTGTTACAACGGCACCTGCAATTACCCGCAGCCATTCGCAATGCCATCGACATAGCAGAAGAACTGCCTGAAGATAGTTACCTGGTCGCCTGCGGCCTGCTGCAACGGCAAATTGCAGAACACGTCGATTTTAAGCGCGACCAACTCATTGACCCGCAGTCAACCAAACGACAGTACTACAAATATCTGGCTGCGCAGATGCACCAGCACAAGTCAGGAGTCGACTGCGACACTCTGCTGGCTATCGAATTGGTCAGTCGTATCTTCGCGGTGCTCGCCAGCGACAATAACCTACCGCTGGAGCTGCGCTGCCTGCTTAGCTATTTGCATGCACCCTGCATCAAGCTGGTCATCAGCGACCGTCAGTTTTTTACCTCAGCCATGCACCCGGCTCGCCAACTGCTGGATCTTATGCTGCAACCAGGCAAGTTATGGCTACTGAGCCAGACCGAAGACGAGCGCCTGCTAGACAGCATGCGCCGTGTTGTCAGCACCATCGCCAGCGAGCAGTCAAAAACTAAAAGCAATTTTGGTTCAGCGCTGCACGAGTTACAACAATGCCTGACCCACTTGCAGCAGCAAGCCGAAAGATGCGAACAGCGGGAAGTTCAGGCACAAGCGAGCATGGAAAGCCTCGATCAAGCGAGGTCACGCGCCAAACAGCAGGTTCAGGCTGTGATGTCGCAATATCGAGTGAGCGCCGAAACCCACGACCAGCTCAGCGGCAGTTGCATCGACTTTTTGGCTTTCATCCTGCTGCAACACGGTGACGGACGCCAATGGGTACAGGCTCAACATTTACTCAAAGGTATCGCATTGAGCGTTCAGGGACAGCTGCCGCGCCAGCAATTGGTGCAATTCCAACGTGGGCAACAGCGACTCTACAATGTTGTTCGCCGGGGCCTTGATGAAAGTGGCTACAGTGGAATGCTGGCTACCGACCTGCTGGAGACGCTCAGCCGGGCCCAGCGCCGGCTAATAGAAGATCTGGCGGTCAGCGATACGCCGGTGCGCAACAATGCCAGAACCCAGGCAGGCCAGGGCTTTCATTTACTGGAGCAGCTGCATATAGGCGATTGGTATCAATTTAGTGATCGCCCACGCAGTGGCCCCATTCTGCTGAAGCTGGCTTGGCGCAGCAAGGGCTGGACCAGGGCCATGTTTGTGGACGCCAGCGGTGTTCGACGTCGCCTGGAATATGCAGATACCCTTGCAAATGCACTGCGACTCAAGCAATTGAGAGCCATGGAGCACAGCCCCGGACAATCCAGCGACACAGCTCTGGACGCGATCCTGCACCAGCTTCGGCTGGACGCACTGCGCAGAAAATTTTCCCACCAGGACGCCCGCTCCGGCCGCCCCGAATTGAAAATTTGCTAGAAAAAAGCTTATCCAGCCTGCCACTTTGACTGCGTAATACCTGTAGGCTGCAATTGCTGAGCATGGCGCGCAGGCATCATTGTCGAAAAAATCGTGGCACCTGACAGCACCTTTAACTACTATAGCGACCCTGGTTATTCGCAATAAGGGGCTTATCGCTAATGGCTCGCAGCAAAAAGAAAGTCGACTTCGAAAAAAATCTTGGTATGTTGGAAACCATTGTCCACCAGCTTGAAGATGGCCAGCTGTCGTTGGAAGATTCCCTCAGCGCTTTTGAGCAGGGCGTATCGTTAACCCGGGAGTGTCAGACCGCGCTCACCGAGGCCCAGCATCGCGTGCAACTGTTGATGCAGCAGGATGGAAATACCGAACTTGTAGATTTTACGCCGAACCCCGACGAAACATGAGTGACACCTTTTGCGATTACCTCGCGCTTTGTAAACAGCGGTGTGAACAGGCTTTGCTAGATGTCAGCCAGCTGCCAACTCCGGAATGCCAAGACCCCACCAGCGCTGACCTGACCAGTGAGCTCCATTCAGCTTTGGACTATAGCTTGCTCAATGGCGGCAAGCGGATTCGTCCTGCACTGGTCTACGCCAGTGCTGCTGCCATTGACCCAAACTGCAGTTCCTCAAGCCTCGACCGGATTGCCGCCAGTATTGAGAGCCTGCACTGTTATTCTCTGGTTCACGACGACCTGCCAGCGATGGACGACGATGAGCTGCGGCGGGGCCGGCCTACTTGCCATAAAGCCTACGATGAGGCCACTGCAATACTTGCGGGAGATGCGCTACAAAGCCTCGCCTTTGAACTGATTGCAGACTGCACCGGGCTTTCCTGTGAACAGCGTATTGAGCTGGTGAAGGTTCTTGCCAGCGCGGCGGGCAGTCGCGGTATGGTGGGTGGACAGTTTATTGACCTCAGCCTCGAGCAGCATACCCCTGCGCTGAAGCTACTAGAAACCATGCATGCTCTAAAAACCGGCGCGCTGATTCGTGCCGCGGTGGCGATGGGTGCCATTGCGGCAGGCGCCAGCAAAGATCAGCGAGCAGCATTGGACAGCTACGGCCGCACCATTGGCCTGGCTTTCCAGGTCAAGGATGATCTGCTGGATATTGAGTGCAGTACCGAAGTTCTTGGCAAACAACAGGGCTCCGATCTGGTCAATCACAAAATGACCTACCCAGCACTGTTGGGCGTTCAGGGCTCCCGCGATAAACTGGCGCAGCTTCTAGAAAAGTCACAGCAGGCGCTAAAACCTCTTGGTGCCGATGCACGGCGGTTGCTGCAGCTAGCTGACTACATCGTCAACCGAGATTATTAAGCGCAGGACTCTGACCTCACTTTTGGTTAGAATGCACCGTTTAACTTCGTCGCCAAACGACCCGAACGCTGGTAGAAAACCTGACAATGGCAAAGCTGTTTGATCAAATTCCCCTGCAGCGTCCAGATACTCCGTACCTGGACCGAATAAAATCGCCCCGGGATTTACGCCAGCTACCCGAGGAGGCGCTGCCGCAGGTCGTCGATGAGCTGCGAGAATTCCTGCTTTACTGCGTTGGCCAGACCGGCGGGCATTTTGGCGCCGGACTCGGAGTCGTGGAGCTCACCGTTGCACTGCACTATGTGTATCACACACCACAGGATCGCCTGGTTTGGGATGTAGGCCACCAAACCTATCCACACAAGATTCTCACCGGCCGTCGCGAGCAGATGTTCAGCATGCGCCAGGCAGGCGGCTTATCCGGCTTTAACAAACGGTCCGAGAGCGAGTACGACACCTTCGGGGTGGGGCACTCCAGCACCAGTATTAGCGCGGCCCTGGGGATGGCTCTGGGCATTGCGGAAACTGGCACTGAGCGGCGCACTGCGGCGATCATTGGCGACGGCGCAATGACCGCCGGGATGGCCTTCGAAGGTCTCAACCACGCCGCCCATACCAGCGCCGACATGTTGGTAGTCCTCAACGATAACCAGATGTCCATCTCCCACAACCTGGGGGGGCTTAATACCTATTTCTCCCGCCTCTGGACCAGCAAGCTGTACACCGGGTTACGCGAGGGTGGCAAAACCGTATTGGCTAAAATCCCCAAAGGCTGGGAGATTGCCCGCAAGACAGAAGAATACATGAAGGGTATGGTCGCCCCGGGCACCTTGTTCGAAGAGCTGGGTTGGAATTATATCGGCCCCATCGACGGTCATGATGTACATGAGCTGGTTCATACGCTGCGCAACATGCGCGAGTTCAAGGGCCCGCAATTGCTGCATATCATTACCACCAAAGGTAAGGGATTCGTGCCCGCAGAAGCAGATCCCGTGGGCTATCATGCGATCAACAAGATAGAGGCCAAGCCGCGGACGCCAACACCCGCGCCGGTAGCGCCAAAAAAACCCAAATATCAGGATGTGTTTGGGCAATGGCTTTGTGACATGGCGCGTGCCGACGAAAAGCTGGTAGGCATTACCCCCGCTATGGGCGACGGCTCCGGCATGGTCGAGTTCTCAAAGCAGTTCCCACGCCGCTATCATGACGTTGCGATTGCCGAACAACATGCCGTTACCCTCGCCGCTGGAATGGCCTGTGAAGGCCTGAAGCCAGTGGTCGCCATTTACAGTACCTTTTTGCAACGTGGCTACGACCAGTTGATACATGATGTCGCGCTGCAGAATCTCGATGTGCTGTTTGCTATCGATCGGGCGGGGCTGGTCGGCGAAGATGGCGCTACCCACGCTGGCAGCTTTGATCTCAACTACCTGCGCTGCATCCCAAACATGGTTATTATGGCTCCCAGTGACGAAAATCAATGCCGCCAGATGCTCTATACCGGCTATGCCCACGGTGGGCCCGCGGCTGTTCGCTATCCCCGCGGAACCGGTCCAGGGAGTAACATAGCCAAGGCTATGACCGCATTACCCCTGGGCCGGGCCACGCTCTGCCGCGCGGGAGCGGGCGTGGCCATACTGTCCTTTGGTGTGCTGCTGGATATCGCAATGCAAGCTGGCGAGAAATTGGGCGCGACAGTCGCGGATATGCGCTTTGTCAAACCTCTGGACGGCGAGCTGATCAAGCGCCTGGCTAGCACCCACGACTTGCTGGTTACTCTTGAAGACGGCGCCATTGCCGGGGGTGCGGGTAGCGCAGTCAGCGAGCTACTAGCCAGCCAGGGTATCGTCGTGCCCATTATGCATTTGGGCCTGCCGGATGAATTTCTCGGCCACGGTAAGCGGGAGGCGCTACTGGCCAGTGTTGGCTTGAGTGTCGAGGGCCTGCAAGAGAGTATTAGCCGCCGCCAGGCATTACTGACCGGCCCTAAGACAGCGGCTGCAGGCTCAGGCCAGGCCTGAGGCCTGCAGACCTAATCGCCGAAAAGATGCCCTAGCTTTCCTGCCTTGGTGGCAAGATAGCGTGCATTGTGAGCATTTTGACCGGTTTGCAGGGCAATTCGCTCTACCACCTCAAACCCCAGCTTTTCCATTGCGGCCACTTTTCGAGGGTTGTTGGTGAGCAGCCGCAAGCGCCTGATGCCGACATGTTCGAGCATGATTTTACACATGCTGTAATCGCGCATATCGGCATCAAACCCCAGCTCTTCGTTGGCTTCTACCGTATCTGCACCCTGATCCTGTAGCCCATAGGCACGAATCTTGTTCATCAGGCCAATGCCCCTGCCCTCCTGCCGCAGGTAGAGGATTGCTCCCCGCCCCTCTTCAGCTATACGCTCCATGGCAGCCTGCAGCTGAGAGCCACAATCGCAACGCATACTGAACAGAGCATCGCCGGTGAGACACTCGGAATGGATTCGAACCAGCACAGAAGCCCCGTCGTTGAAATCGCCCAGGGTCAGCAACAGGTGCTCTTTCTGGTCGTCGATATCTTCAAAGCCATGCATGTCAAACACTGCCCACGGCGTGGGCAGTTTGGCTGTTTCAATGTAACGGATAGACACCGGCCGGCGTACTCCAGACTTGCGAGGAGCGGTATTCTAGCAGCAAGAACCAGCCGTTGCGAGAAACCGGCAGGCTCATTGTTCCAGGACGAGGACCCCACCGCTATCCCGAATCTCGACATGGCGCAAAAAGCTCATCCCCAACAGCACCACCTGAGGGTAAGCACCCTCGTTAACATAGGCTGCTACATTGCGGAGGGTGATCTCACCGACGCTCACCGCATCGAGCTGCACGCGGTAGCTGGTCACCAGACCCGATGCGGTCCGGGCCACGCCCTTGTTTTTTTCATTGCGGTAGTTGATGCCGAGGCTTTTCGCAGTTGCGCTGCTCATCGCCACTGCCGTGGCGCCGGTATCCACCAGCATCTCGGTATTCACCCCATTGATAGTGCCGGTAACCAGATACTGGTTATTGCCGGTCCTTGGAACCGTCGTGGTTTTCTTTGCAACCGGCGCGAAACTCGATGCGATCTGCTTACTCAGAGTCATTGTGCGTCGCTGAGCATTCATCTCGATCACCGCCTTTCGAGTATCTGCCGCCACCAGTTTGACGCCTTCCGGGCTGGTTTGACCGGCCTTGAGCAGTCGTTGCTTTCCATCGATGACTAGAACGGCCCCATTTTTGAACAGACCACGCACCTCAATGGTGTCTGTGGCCCATACCATCGCCGGCAGTATCAGTGCCGCTATGAGTGTGTATCTAAATCGCATATATCGCCCGCTTTGCTAGACCCCATTATAGATGAACACAGCGTTTTGCGACGCTATCACATCGTCCTGAGTTACCCTAAAATAACCTCGGGCCGCCAACCGAAAAGGGATCATTGTGTCGTCAACTTCCGAAAATCTCTACCATCCACGCTACTGGCCCAGTTGGTTGGCGGTAGGCTTTTTAAAGCTACTCACCTTACTGCCATTCTCGTGGCAACTCTACCTCGGGCGACTCATCGGCCGGCTGTTTCTATTGGTAGGACGCAGACGCCGCCATATTGCCGAGGTCAATCTGCGATTGTGCTTTCCTGAGCTGAGTGCCGATCAGCATAACCATCTACTGCGCCGAACTTTTGAATCCCAGGGCATGGGACTCATGGAAACCTCTGCCGCCTGGTTTATGCGACCAGAACGTCTGTTACCGTTGGCCGAGGTTAGCGGAGTCGAACTGATCGAGCGGGCGCAGGCTGAAGGCAAGCCTGTGTTATTACTGGGTGCGCATTACACCACACTGGATATTGCCGGCACACTGTTTGGGCATTTTGTTGCCTTTGACGTGATCTACCGGCGCCAGAAAAACCCGATTATTAATCACTTGATGACCCAGGGCCGCCAGCGCTATCTCAAGGGCGGCCGTTCGATTGCGCAGGATGACATGCGGGGAGTCTATCGCAGCCTCGCCCAACAACGAGTGTTATGGTACCCACCCGATCAGGACTATGGGGCGAAGCACTCAGTGTTCGCACCCTTCTTCGGGATCCCGGCAGCCGTCATAAAAGCGCCAACACGAATGGCCGGCAAAACCGGCGCCGAAGTACTCGCGTGTTGGTACTACCGCACCAAGCAGGGAAAGTATCATCTTTGCATTGGCCGTATCGATGGTTTTACCGGCACCGACTATGAAGCCGACGCTGCCGCCATTAACCGTCAACTTGAAACCGTTATCAGGCAGCATCCGGAGCAATATATGTGGGTGCATCGGCGCTTCAAAAGCCGCCCACCAGGTTTGGAGAAGGTGTACTAATGGTCAGCTGACGTCTTGCGAAAGTCTGTAAACCAGGATCAGCCAGAATGATAAGCAGCCGACAGCTCGTGCACTGATTCAATAAAAACCCGTGCATTCTCAGGGTCTACCTCGGGAGTGATGCCGTGGCCAAGATTGAACACATGGCCGTTGCCAGCGCCATAAGATTCAAGAATCGCTGCCACCTCCTGCCGAATACGCCTTGGTGAAGCATGCAGCATGGCGGGATCCATATTGCCCTGCAGGGCCACCCGCTGCCCTACCCGGGAGCGGGCTTGTCCAATATCGGTGGTCCAGTCGAGCCCCACAGCATCGCAGCCACTATCCGCAATGCGCTCCAGCCACTGGCCGCCCTGCTTGGTAAATATAATTACCGGTATTCTGCTGCCGTCGTACTCTCGGGGCAAGCCAGCGACAATACGCTCCATGTAGGCCAGGGAAAATTCCTGGTAAGCCGCGGCGGACAAAGCACCACCCCAGGTATCGAAGATCTGCACCGCCTGTGCGCCCGCTTCGATTTGCCGTGTCAGGTAGTCGGTAACTGAGACCGCTAGCTTTTCCAGCAGCAGGTGCATCACCTCTGGCTGATCATAGGCCATGGTCTTTACCCGACGAAAATCTTTGCTGGAGCGGCCTTCGACCATATAGGTCGCCAGTGTCCAGGGGCTTCCTGAGAAACCGATCAGTGGTACCCGACCATTCAGTTCGCGCCGGATCAGCGTCACCGCATCCATGACGTAGCTGAGATCGCGAGCGCTATTCACCACCTCAAGCGCTTCCACTGCCGCGGCGGTTTGCACGGGTTTGCGAAACTGCGGGCCTTCGCCCTCGGTAAAATACAGCCCCAAGCCCATAGCATCGGGCACCGTAAGAATATCAGAGAAGAGAATTGCCGCATCCAGTGGAAATCGTTCAAGGGGCTGTAGCGTCACTTCACAAGCGCGCTCGGGATTGGTACAGAGCGCCATAAAGTCGCCAGCCCGCTGTCGGGTAGCGCGATACTCGGGCAGATAACGACCGGCCTGCCGCATCATCCACACCGGAGTCAGGTCAACCGGTTGGCGCTGCAAGGCCCGCAGAAATCTATCATTTTTCAGCTGCGTCATGGGAATCCTCAAGGCTGTGGGAGTGCGGCGAATTCGCGTTTACACTTCAAGAAAGTCGAGGATACCCTCTGCCGCCTGTCGCCCCTCCCAGATGGCCGTAACCACCAGGTCTGAGCCACGCACCATATCACCCCCGGCAAAGACTTTGGGGTTGCTGGTCTGGAACATGTAGCGCTGCTTTTCTGCGGCAACTATGCCACCCCAGTCATTGGTCTGGACATCGAAATCTTCAAGCCATTGGGGCGGGCTCGGATTAAAGCCAAAGGCTACGAGTACTGCGTCTACCTCCAGAATCTCCTCACTACCGGGAATCACCTGGGGGCGCCGCCTGCCGTTCTCGTCGGGCTCTCCCAACTCGGTTTTCACCATTTTGACGCCTTCAACCTTGCCTTCGCCAACAATTTCCACCGGTTGCCGGTTGAACAGGAACTGGACACCCTCCTCCCTGGCATTTTTGACTTCGCGACGGGAGCCCGGCATATTTTCTTCATCACGCCGGTAGGCGCAGATAACTTTGCGGGCCCGTTGGCGGACCGCAGTTCGGTTGCAGTCCATGGCCGTATCACCGCCACCTAAAACCACTACCCGTTTGCCCGCCATATCGACAAAATCGTCGGCCGACTTCTCGTATTTGTGGAGACGATTGATGTTGGCAACCAGGTAGGGCAGTGCGTCGTAAACTCCGGGCAGGTTTTCTCCGGGAAACCCGCCTTTCATCGACGTGTAGGTACCCATACCCAGGAACACCGCGTCATAGTCCTCCATAAGCTGCGCCATGGTGACATCGGTACCCACTTCAGTATTGAGTTGGAACTCGATCCCCATTCCTTCAAATATTTCGCGACGCAGCTTCATCACACTCTTTTCGAGCTTGAACTCGGGAATGCCAAAGGTCAGCAGACCACCGATTTCCGGATAGCGATCAAACACTACAGACTTAACGCCAGCCCGGGTCAATACATCGGCACAGCCCAGCCCGGCGGGACCGGCACCTATTATCGCGACGCGTTTGCCGGTAGCCACCACATCGCTGAGGTTGGGGCGCCAACCCATCGCCAGCGCGGTATCGGTGATGTATTTCTCGGCAGACCCGATGGTGACCGCTCCAAAACCGGAATTCAGGGTGCAGGCACCTTCGCAGAGTCGATCCTGGGGGCAAACCCTGCCACAAACTTCGGGCAGGGTATTCGTCTGGTGGCTTAGCTCGGCCGCCTCAATTATGTTGCCCTCGGAAATGAGCTTCAGCCAGTTGGGAATAAAGTTATGAACCGGGCATTCCCATTCACAGTAGGGGTTGCCGCAAGCAATACAGCGGTGCGCCTGGTTCTGCACTTCGACTGGTTTAAAAGGCTCATATATCTCAACGAAATCACGAGTGCGCTTGCGCATGGGTTTCTTGGCAGGATCCTGCCGATCCACTTCTATAAACTGAAAATTGTTGTCCAAACGTTCAGTCATGATCGCTCTCTCCAACTCACTCGTTGCAACATCGTGCTCGCCATCTACTCTGGTCTGCGCCGGGTATTATTCATCAATTCGCTCAGGTTGGCGGCCTTGGGCTTTACCAGCCAGAAGCGGCGTACGTAGTCGTGAAAATTCTCCACGATCTCCCTGCCCCAACTGCTACCCGTTTCGCTGACATATTCTGCAATCACCGAACGCAAGTGATGACGATAGGCTTCAAACTCTTCCTTGCTGATTCGGCAAATCTCGACCAACTCACTGTTAAAGAGGTCGTGAAAGTTATTTTTCCGGTCCAGTACGTAGGCAAACCCGCCGGTCATACCGGCACCAAAGTTATACCCCGCCGCGCCGAGAACCGTTACACAGCCGCCGGTCATGTACTCACAACAGTGATCCCCTACGCCCTCGACTACAGCATGGGCACCCGAGTTTCGCACAGCAAAGCGTTCGCCTGCTCTACCCGCTGCAAAAAGCTTGCCGCCGGTGGCGCCATAGAGGCAGGTATTGCCAATAATAGCCGCTTCCCAGGTTTTGAATTCACTACCCTCCGGCGGCGCAATAACCAGCTTTCCTCCGGCCATGCCCTTGCCGACATAGTCGTTAGCGTCACCGCGCAGGTACATTTGCAGGCCACCGGCATTCCAAACCCCAAAACTTTGCCCCGCTGTACCCTCAAGACGCAACACCAGAGGACTATCAGCCATGCCATGATTACCATGGCGGCGTGCGATCTCTCCCGACAGGCGAGCCCCGATAGAACGATCGCAGTTGGTGACACGGTAGTGAAACTCGCCACCGAGCTGACCATCAATTGCGGGCAAAATATCCGCCAGCATTCGCTCCGCCAACTCACCTTTATCGAAGGGAACGTTTGAGCTGCTCTGGCAAAAATGCGGCTGCGCCGGGTCAATCTGATCGTTGTAAAGAATCGGTGACAAATCCAGATTGCGCTGCTTTTCGGTGCGACCTTCCAAAACCTGCAACAAATCGGTGCGCCCGATCAGCTCATCGAGCTGCCGTACACCCATGCTGGCCATCAACTCCCGGACCTCATGCGCAACGAACAAGAAGAAGTTCATCGCCATTTCGACTGTGCCGATATAGTGCTCGTCACGCAATCTGCTGTCCTGGGTGGCAATCCCTGTGGCACAGTTATTGAGATGGCAGATACGCAAATACTTGCAGCCGAGCGCTACCATCGGGGCAGTACCGAAGCCAAAGCTCTCCGCGCCGAGGATTGCCGCTTTAATAACATCCAGCCCGGTTTTAAGGCCACCGTCAGTTTGCACCCGCACCAGGCCACGCAAACCGTTGGCGCGCAGTGCCTGGTGGGTCTCGCTCAAACCCAGCTCCCATGGACTGCCCGCATAGCGGATGGAGGTCAGTGGGCTGGCCCCGGTACCACCGTCATAACCAGAGATGGTAATCAAATCTGCATAAGCCTTGGCGACACCCGCTGCAATCGTTCCTACCCCCGACTCAGCAACCAGCTTGACCGACACCAGCGCCTTGGGATTTACCTGCTTGAGGTCAAAGATAAGCTGAGCCAGATCCTCGATCGAATAAATATCATGATGAGGGGGCGGTGAAATGAGCGTGACACCGGGCACGGAATAGCGCAGTCGAGCAATTAACTGGTTAACCTTACCACCGGGCAATTGTCCACCTTCACCCGGCTTGGCACCCTGGGCGACTTTAATCTGCAACACTTCAGCATTCACGAGGTAGTGCGGGGTGACGCCAAATCGGCCAGAAGCGATCTGTTTGATCTTGGATACCCGTTCTGTACCAAATCGCGCCGGGTCCTCACCGCCTTCGCCTGAGTTCGAACGTGCACCCAGTCGATTCATCGCCGCAGCCAATGCCTCATGCGCCTCTGGCGACAGCGCACCAAGGGACATGCCCGCAGAGTCAAAGCGACGGGTAATTGCCTCGATCGGCTCTACCTCGTCCAGCGAGATTGCAGCTCGATCCGGCACCAGCTTGAACAGGTCGCGAATACTGGCAGGAGCCCGATGATTAACCAGGTCGGAGTAAATCTTGTACTTATCGTATTCGCCGCTTTGCACCGCAGCCTGCAGTGTCATGACCACATCGGGGTTAAACGCGTGGTATTCACCCCCATGCACGTACTTGAGCACACCTCCCTGAGACAACGGCTTGCGCTTGGTCCAGGCAACTTTGGCCAGTTGCGCCTGGTCTTGCTCCAGGTCACTAAACCGGGCACCCTGAATACGACTGGCGACACCGGGGAAACACAATTGCACGACTTCGTCAGACAAACCGACGGCTTCAAATAACTGGGCACCGCGGTAGGACGCAATGGTTGAAATCCCCATTTTGGAGAGGATTTTCATCAAGCCTTTGTTGATCCCCTTGCGATAGCGGCTATGGGCATTGACTTCGTCGCCCATCAGTTCGCCGCTACGCAGCATATCGCTGATAATGTTGAAGCTGAGATAAGGATAGACCGCAGTCGCACCAAACCCGATGAGTGCCGCAATCTGGTGGGAATCCCTGGCCGCTGCTGTCTCTATTATCAAATTGGCTTCGCAACGCAGGCCCCGGTCAATCAAGCGGTGATGCACAGCACCGGTAGCCAGCAAACTTGAAACAGGCAGCAATCCGGGCTTCAGCCCCTTGTCTGAAAGCATCAACAGCGCCTTGCCTGAACGCGCCGCCTGCTCTGCCTCGTCAGCAATCGTCAACAGGGCCTCATGCAGGTTTGACGACAGGGGGTCATAGAGCAGGCTGATACAAGCTTTCTGGAAATCCTGATGCTCGAATTTCAGCAATTGCTCGTACTTGCCCGGCGACAAAATCGGCGAACTGAGGATTATCCGCCGCGCATGAGCGGGAGAATCTTCGAAAATGTTTTGTTCAACCCCAAGGCAGGTCTCCAACGACATCACGATCGACTCACGCAGTGGATCGATAGGCGGATTGGTAACCTGGGCAAATTGCTGCCTGAAATAGTCGAACAGCGAGCGCTGCTTCTCGGACAATACCGCCATGGGGGTATCGTCACCCATTGAGCCGACGGCTTCCTGACCAGTCTCTGTCAGCGGCCGCAGAACCTGGTCACGCTCCTCGAACGAGACATTGTACATTTTCTGGTAGGGCTGCAATTCGTCCGGCGCCAACTGCTCAGGCTCAACTTCTCCCTGCAAGGTCGCCTCGATTCGAATTGTCTGCTCCTTTAACCATAAGGTATAAGGGTTGGCGCTCTTGAGCTCATCACGTACATCCTGAGTGTGACGTATGCGCCCGGTTCGCGTATCCACCGAAAGAATCTGCCCGGGCCCAACACGACCCTTCTCCACCACATCCTCTGGCTGGTAATCATAAGTACCCACTTCTGATGCCAGGGTAATAAAGCCGTTCTTGGTCACAACATAACGCGCCGGGCGAAGGCCATTGCGGTCGAGCATACAAATCGCGTAGCGGCCATCGGTCATGACCATCCCCGCCGGGCCATCCCAAGGCTCCATGTGCATGGAGGAATATTCAAAGAACGCCCGCTCATCGGGGTCGAGATCTTCTACATTCTGCCAAGCGGGAGGTACCAGCGTGCTGATTGCGCGGTTAATATCCATCCCCCCGGTCAGCAGAACTTCCAGCATATTGTCTAAACTGGAGGAATCAGAACCTGTTCGATTGACCAGAGGCGAAAGCGCCTCTATGTCGGGCAGCAAGCCAGTCTTGAATTTACTTTTGCGTGCTTCAGCCCAGTTGCGGTTGCCGGTTATCGTATTAATTTCGCCATTGTGCGCGAGGTATCGAAAAGGCTGCGCTAGCGGCCAGCGAGGCAAGGTATTGGTCGAAAAGCGCTGATGAAATACACAGATCGCGGTTTCCATAAGCTGATCTGCCAGGTCCGGATAGAACAAAGTCAGGTCGGCCGGCATCATTAGCCCTTTGTAGCTAATCACCGCACAGGATAGGCTGCTGATGTAGAAGTGTTCATCATCTCCCACCGCCAGCTCAGACTTACGCCGCGCTACAAACAAAGCCACAGCGAACGCTTCATCAGAAAGCTCCCCTTCGGCCTGAACAAATACCTGTTCGATCCGGGGCATAGATTCCAACGCGATAGGACCAAGCACGCTGGGATCGGTCGGCACCAGCCGCCAACCAGGCACAATCAAGCCCTCAGCCACCAGCGCCGCTTCAAACAGCCGCTTTTGCTCGCTGCATTTTGCGGGGTCGGGACTCAGAAAGATCTGACCCACTGCATACTTCTCGGCTAGCGGTGCGCTGAATGCTTCGCCTGCGACTTGCCTCAAGAAACGGTCCGGCTTTTGTAGCAGCAGACCACAACCGTCGCCGGTTTTTCCATCCGCAGCAATGCCCCCACGATGAGTCATGCAGGTCAGAGATTCAATCGACGTCGCCAACAGTTCATGGCTTGCAACGCCTTCTATATGGGCTATCAGGCCAAACCCGCAGTTATCTTTAAAATCACCGGGGCTATACAGTCCTTTCCTCATGAAAACTCACAAATCGCTTTACAAATAAGGGATTAAAGAAAATAAAACTGACCGGGGAAGCAAGGGTCAGCCAAAAAGGAACGTCATTTTACACGCAGCGCGCTAACGGCACAAATACGCTCGTTAACCGCAGCAACCAGGGAAATGGGTTAGCCCGGATAGTGGCGACTGGCCTCGATAGCTCTGACTACAGCATCTGCACTGGGCTCAGTGGTGACGCAAGCATCCCCCAGGGCCCGCAGGGCAACCAATCTTAAGCTGCCATCCAGCACTTTTTTGTCCACCGCCATCAACTCAAGAAACTGTTCCGCGGGCATACCGACCGGCGGCGCCACTGGCAGCCCCAATGCAGATATTACATGCACAATACGTGCCACAACTGCCCGATCAATCCACCCCTGTTGCGCTGAAAGCTCGGCGGCGATCACCATGCCCGCAGCTACCGCTTCACCGTGCAGCCAGTCACCGTAACCCTGGAAGGTCTCGATAGCATGGCCGAATGTGTGACCTAGATTGAGAATGGCCCTCATACCTCCTTCGCGCTCATCTCTCGCTACAACCCTTGCTTTATTCAGGCATGATCGAAATATTGCCGTCGCCATTGCCTCACTGTCTCGACTCAAAAGAGCTGTAATATTGACCTCGATCCAGTCAAAAAACTCGCCATCAGCAATCAAGCCATATTTCAGTACTTCAGCCAATCCAGCGGAGTACTCTCGGGGTGGCAGGGTGGCCAGTGTAGCGATGTCCGCTATCACTGCGCGAGGCTGATAAAATGCCCCTATCATGTTCTTGCCGGCAGGATGGTTTACAGCAGTTTTGCCCCCTACTGACGAATCTACCTGAGCCAGAAGAGTGGTCGGTAGCTGGATGAAATCAACGCCGCGCTGGTAGCAAGCCGCAGCAAAGCCGGTCATATCCCCTACCACGCCTCCACCCAGTGCCATCAGGGTTGTGGTCCGATTGTGACGGCGGGCAAGCAAGGTATCGAATATCTTGTTCAGCACTTCCAGGTTTTTGTACTGTTCGCCATCGGGCAGTATGCAACTGTCTACCTGCAGTCGCTTGCATGCCAAAAGCACAGGCTCCAGGTATAGCGGTGCCACAGTTTCATTGCTCACCACCAGCACCTGCTTGCTGCGAATATGGCGCGTGATCAGCTCAGGAGTCTGCAATAAGCCCTGTCCGATATAAATAGGGTAGCTGCGCTCGCCGAGCTCCACTTCGAGCTGCTGCAACATTTTGGAATCCTCATGCAAGGTGGACACGGTCCTACTGAACACACTGTTCTGTGCCAACATCAAATCTCTGACTGAGACACCCTCACAGTATTTGGAGAATTCAGCAGGAAGTTTCGGCGCGTATTCTAGCGGCCAATTCGTGTACTAGCGAGCGAGCATTGCGAGTATCGGTTGAAACCACCAGGTCTGCGATTTCCCGGTACAGGGGGTCCCGCCTGTGCATCAGCTCCTTGAGAACCAGAGCCGGGTCGCCATTTTGCAGCAGAGGACGCTTGCGATCACGGGCTGTGCGCTCGCGCTGACGTTCAATCGATGTACGCAGGTAAACAACGAACCCGTGATCTGCTAGCAGGCTGCGATTTTCTGCTCGTTCGATAGCCCCACCGCCGGTTGCCAATACAATGCCCTGCTGTAAAACCAACTCCTGCAACATGCTGGTCTCGCGATCGCGAAAGCCCTGTTCGCCCTCCATGTCGAATATCCAGGCAATATCTGCACCGCAGCGACGCTCTATCTCTTCGTCAGAATCTACAAATGGTAGACGCAAATCGGCCGCCAAAAGGCGGCCGATCGTGGATTTACCGGCCCCCATGGGACCTACGAGAATTACATTACCCTGTTTTGACATCAGTCATCGCACATTAGTCCAAGAGGTTGTCGGATAATATACGTGGAGTAATAAAGATCAAGGTTTCTGTTTTCTCCTTGGTCTGGGAAGTGCGACGGAACAGCCGACCCAGGTAGGGAATATCTCCCAGGAAAGGTGTTTTGGTCACCGAGGTCAGGTCCTGCAGCTGGAATACGCCTCCCAACACAATGGTCTCACCATTGTCTACCAACACCTGGGTTACCAGTTCGGTGGTGTCAATAATCGGAATCTGCGAGTTGAATTCGCCGTTAATAAACCCACCCACTTCATCCTGGTTGATTACAAGATCCATAATAATGCGATCGTCAGGAGTAATGTTGGGTGTGACGTCCAACTTCAACACTGCATCTTTGAACTTGACCGTGGTACGACCACTTGAGGAACTCTCCAGGTATGGCACCTGCTGACCAGACTTAATGGTAGCCTGCTGCTTGTCACCGGTAATAACCTTGGGCTGGGAAACCACTTCACCCTCACCGTTGCTTTCCAGAGCCGACAGTTCCGCAGTCAGGTTGAGGCGGTCGCTGACAAAATCGACAGCGAAGGATGTAGCTCCCGCTTGCTGAACACCCAGATCTACAACCAAAGCCTCAGGGAACACCAGCACTCCGGTTTCGCGAGCGGTCACATTGGACTGCAGCGAGCCAGATGCAATTGACGCAGGATCGTTTGAATTACTGGCTATCGCGCCACCCCACTTTATACCCAGGTCCTGGGCGAAGTCGGAGTTGGCAACCACAATCCTTGACTCGATCATGACCTGGCGAACCGGCACGTCGATCAGGCGCAACAAGCGTCGTACTTCCTCGATTTTTTGCGGCGTTTCAGTGACCAGCAGAGAGTTGGTGCGCTCGTCGACGATTACCTGGCCCCGTGGAGACAGGATACTACCTGTAGACTCGGCGCCATCACCCGAACCACTTGACTGAAATAGCGCGAACAGATCAGCAGCGTTGGCATAAAGGACCCTGATATACTCGGTCTGCAACGGCGACAACTCTTGAAGCTGCTTGTTGGTTTCAATTTCCTGACGCTCGCGAGCTGCTATTTCTGCCGCCGGTGCAACCATCAACACATTGCCGACCTGACGCTTATCCAGCCCCTTGGTTTTTAGCACCAGGTCCAAGGCCTGGTCCCAGGGTACATTCTGCAAGCGCAGAGTGATTTTGCCCTTAACAGTATCGCTGGCAACAAGGTTAAGCTCGGTGAAGTCGGCAATTAACTGTAATACTGCGCGAACTTCGATGTCCTGAAAGTTAAGCGACAGCTTTTCGCCGGTGTACATGAACTCGCTCTTGCGGGCTTCAATTTCTTCCTCAGCCAGGGGCCGCACGCTCACAACGTAAGTTTCATCCACCTGGTAGGCGAGATAGTCGTAATCACCCTTGGGCTCGATCAACAACGTGGCCTTGCCGTCACGCTCGTCGGCGCTTATCGATGTTACCGGAGTGGCAAAGTCAACCACGTCGTAACGACGCTGCAAGTTCTGCGGAATATCAACCCCGGAAAAATTCACCGCAATATTGCGACCCTGCTTACTGACATCAACATCAACCGCAGCATCGGCAAGGGTCAATAACAACTTGCCCTCGCCATCTTCGCCACGCTGAAAATCAATGGCGGTAATTTGATTGGCAGCGCTGGAAGCAACAAACTGGGAATCGATATCAGCCCGGGTTGGCTTAAGATAGTCTCGCGCACCTTCATCACCAAGCACTACAAAGAGGCTGTTCCCCTCAACCCGGGTTTCATAACCCGTCATTTCAACCAGGTTCACAATGACCCTGGTTCGGCCTGATGCTTCCAACACCATCACACTCTGGGCATTGCTAAAATCCAGGGTATGCTTTTTTTGTCCCAGGTTACTTTCAACACCTGGCAGGTCCAGTGCGATTCGCGCCGGCTGCTCAATGGTGTAGGATTTTGGCAATGGTGGGGCCTCATCAAAATCGAGACGGATTTCCACCTTATCGCCAGGTAACGAGTTAAAATCGATACCATTAATAGCAGCTGCCAGTGCCTGTTGCACCGGCAACAGGCCCATTAACAGCAGCGCTGGAAGACTCCGCGACATGACTTTAGATCGTTGAGTTACTGTTGTTATTACACTGGTTTTCATGGCTACAACATCCATCGTAGATTCAATACCTGATTAATTTATTCTTGCAAAGAGATGGTTCTGGGCCGTTCCACCCAGGTATCTCCGCCGCCGGAAACGATTTCGGTCAAGTTGATTGAAGTTTCAGTCAAACCAACAATCTTGCCGTGATTACGTCCCAGGTAATTTCCCACCGAGACCGGGTGAACTGAGCCCTGACCATCATTAACCAGCGCGTACATCACACCGCCTTTCTGGATATGCCCCACCAGGGACAATGATTCAACCGAAAAGCTTTCCAGGTATTCCCGGGCTCTATCATCATTTGGCTTGACGCTGCTAACAGGTCCAACCAACCTCGAGATTTCCTTGATCGCCAGTGGTTTGGCGAAGGGCGAGCGATTCGCCATAACACTGTAAGTGTAAGACTTGTAAGGCGGATAGATCGGTATCGGCTCTATCTGCTTTTTCGGTCGCGCTTTCACTTCTTCCATGAACTGCTTAATATCCGCATAGTCATTTCCGATGCATCCCGATAAAAGCAGGGGCAGAAAAAGTGTAAATGTTAGTGTTCTACGATTCATTCCCGTATTTCCTCATGCCCCAGATCAATCATCCTTGTAGCGATAAGTCTTGGCCAGAACTTCCATTTTAAGTTCTCCGGCCTGGTTACCTCTTGCTTTCTCTCGCACGATGTTAAAATCGTGCAGAGTGACGATACGAGGCAGTGACGATACGCCGCTCACAAAAGCCCCGAAGTCATGGTAAGTGCCTGTCGCTTCGATGGTAATCGGCAGCTCTACATAAAACTCTTTACGCTGCTCAGGCTTAAGGCCGATAAAATCCAGTGCCAAGCCGTTATTCACGCCAACATTCGAAATATCATCCAGCAGACCTGGAACTTCTGTGTCTTCAGGCAGCTGACTCAACAGCACCCCAAAGTTTTTCTCTATTTCCGCCATCTGCACACGATAGGCCTCCAGGTTCGCAGCCTCCTCGGCACGCCGCTCATAGAGCTTGCGCAGATCGGTTTCTTTGGTCTGCTCTTGGACCAGTATCTCCTGTTGGGACTGCACTACCATGAAATACCCGGCGGCAAGGATGGCAGCAAACGCCAACAACCATACCAGAACTTTAATGGGCATCGGCCAGGTGCCAAGATTCTCCATGCTGAGGTCGTTGAAATCGACTTCACGCAGGGACCGAAATGTATCAGCTATTGCCATTCGCTATATTCTCCCTTTATCCCTGCTACTTGCTTCTTTTCTTGCTTTTAGAGGACTTTTCCTTCTTTTTACTGGTCATTTCTTCCTCTGCACCCGGCAGCACCAACTTCACTGACATCGTGAAATCACTCGCTTGCTCACCATAGCCGGGGTTAGCTTTCACCTGGGTCAGGTTGGGATCTTCAAACCACTCCGACTGGTCCAGTTTGCGCATCAGGCTTGAAACGCGATTATTGGATTCCGCAGTGCCGACGATATTCAGCTGCTTGCCCTTAAGCGAAAGATTAGTAAAGTAAACGCCCTCGGGCAGCGAAGTGACCAGCTCACTGAAGACTCGGGTAATTACGGGGCGGTTACCCTGCAGATTCTGGATGATTTTCATCCGCTCAAGCAATTCAGCGCGTCGCGCTTTCAGCTCCTTGATCTCCTTTACCTGCAATTCCAGATCGGAGATATGCTTTTGCAAAAATGCATTGCGATCACGCTGGTTATCAATCGATAAATTCATCAGCAACCAGGCCAGCCCAATACAAAGCAGTCCCCCGAGAGCAACCGCGCCAAGCACCGCGAAGAACTCTTGCTTAAGAGCTTTTCGGCGCTCTTCCCGCCAGGGCAGTAAATTAATGTTAGGCATTAGGCAAAACTCCTCATCGCCAGGCCACATGCAATCATCATTGCAGGAGCATCATTGCCCAGGGCCACCGAATTAACTTTCGATGCCACCGCCATGTTGGCAAAAGGGTTCGCAACCGCGGCAGGGGTCCCGAGACGCTCCTGCACCAGGTCGCATAATCCGGGCATCGCGGCAACGCCACCTGCCAGGACAATAAAATCGACATCGTTATAGGGACTGGAAGAAAAGAAAAACTGCAAAGAGCGTGTTATCTGCTGCACTACAGCCTCTTTGAAAGGCTCAAGCACCTCCTGCTCATAGTCGTCGGGCAGACCTCCCTGTTTCTTAGCCAAGCCTGCCTCTTCAACCGACAAGCCGTACCGTCGCTGAATCTCCTCGGTCAGCTGCTTGCCACCAAACAACTGCTCACGGGTGTACTTGGCTTCACCGTCGTTGAATACGCTCAGGGTGGTCATAGTCGCACCGATATCGACCACCGCAACAACCTGCTCGTCATCCAACCCGAGCTGCGGCTTGATCATCAGGTCGTAAGCGCGCTGCAAGGCGTAAGCTTCCACGTCTACTATCCTGGCATGCAAGTTGGCCGCTTCCAGGGCATCTGAGCGAAGCTCCACATTCTCTCCCCGACAGGCTGCCAGCAAAACTTCTACCTGCTCTGGATTGCGCTCTGACTCTCCAATAACCTCGAAGTCAATTGCCACTTCATCCAGCGGATAGGGAATATACTGGTCCGCCTCAAGTGAAATCTGCGCTTCCATCTGATCGTCGTTGAGATTGCTATCCATCTCAATGACTTTTGTAATTACCGCAGACCCGGCCACCGCAAGGGCCGCACTCTTCAGCTTGGTCCTGGAGAGCTCGACAGTTTTGCCAATAGATTCAGCAATCGCTTCAACATCATTAATGTTTTTTTCGACCACCGCGTTAGGCGGTAACGAGGCCACGGCATAGCTTTCCACCTTGTAACTGTCCCCCGACTTACTGAGTTCCAGCAACTTTACCGATGTCGAACTGATGTCGAGACCGAGCACCAATGCGGGTTTTTTCTTTCCAAAGAGTCCAAACACGCTGAATATCCTATTTTTCGGCCACTTAGAGCGCTTTTATGATGAATTAAGTAAATATCACGATCAGCAATAGCGCAAATGATTATCGGAGGAAAATAAGCTTATAATGGCCGCCGTGTGACATTGATAGCGAAACTGTGAAGCCGATTTCCCCTGAACCCAAGACCACTCGATGAGCAAACTAAAAAGCCTTTTCAAATTTTTTACCTGGCTGTTCGCTGTGTGCGTCGCCGGTACCGTAATGGTGGCTGCGGGTGTCTACTTATACCTTAGCCCCAAATTGCCAGCTGTCGACTCGTTACAGGACATTCAGCTGCAAATTCCTCTTCGAGTGTTCTCGCGAGACGGGGTTCTAATCGGGGAATTCGGCGAAAAAAAGCGCACCCCGGTTACCTACGAGCAAGTCCCACCTGACTTTATCCACGCAATTCTCGCCGCGGAAGACGATACTTTCCTGGAACATCACGGGGTTGACCTGACGGGGCTGCTGCGGGCGGCAAGCGAGCTTGCATCAACCGGAAGCATTCGCTCCGGCGGCTCAACCATCACGATGCAAGTGGCAAAAAACTACTTTCTTAGTCGCGAGCGCACCTTTACCCGCAAGTTTACTGAGATCATGCTGGCCCTGCAGATAGACCAGAAGCTGAGCAAACAGGAAATACTCGAGCTCTATGTCAACAAGATTTATCTCGGCAATCGCGCCTATGGTATCGGCGCCGCTGCCCAGATTTACTACGGTAAGAGTATTGACCAACTCGAACTTGCCCAGCTGGCGATGATTGCCGGTCTTCCCAAGGCACCATCAAGCTTCAACCCTCTGGTTAATCCTGAGCGAGCCCTTGAACGGCGTAACTGGATACTTACGAGGATGAGCAGGCTAGGGTATATCGATGCCGTAGAGTTAGGGCAGGCTCTAAATGCTCCGATCACAGCCAGCTTGCATGCAGACCGGCTCGAACTCACGGCGCCGTGGGTAGCGGAGATGGCCAGAGCCCAAATGGTCCGCCGCTTCGGTTCTGACGCCTATACCAACGGTTATCGTGTCTTCACCACCATAGACAGTAAATTGCAGACCCGCGCAAACCAGGCCGTTGCAAAGGGCCTGCTTGCATACGACAGTCGTCATGGCTATCGCGGGCCAGAATCTCGCCTCACTTCGCCGAAAGGGTCGGGAAAACACGGCGAAGGTCTGCCATTGGCAGATTGGCAATCGAGGCTGGCCGACATGCCGATCATCGGGGGGCAGCAAGCGGCTGCCGTAATCACGGTCGATGAAAAGAGCATCGCTGTGCTGTTGGCGAACGGTGATACCATTGCCCTGCCCTGGAACGCCGGGCTGTCCGAAGCCAAGGCAAAGGTTACCGAAGACAGCCTGGGCAAGGGCCCTCAATCGGCTGCCGACCTGTTTGCCGTGGGGGATGTTGTTCGCATCAACCAGCACGACGGCAAATGGCGGCTGGGCCAAGTGCCAGAAGCGCAAGCGGCCTTAATTTCGCTGCAACCAGAGGATGGCGCGGTGCTTGCCATGGTCGGGGGGCTCGATTTTCAGCAAAGTAAATTCAACCGCGTGATTCAGGCGAAGCGCCAGCCCGGCTCCAACTTCAAGCCGTTCCTTTACGCAGCTGCGCTGGAAAATGGCTTCACCGCAGCAAGCATCATCAATGATGCACCCGTGGTATTTGAAGATGACCGGCTGGAGGCAACCTGGCGACCGGTTAATGCCAGCGGCAGATTCTACGGACCAACGCGATTGCGCAAGGCACTGTATTTGTCACGCAACCTCGTATCCATTCGGCTACTGCGCCTGGTTGGAGTCAAACCAGCCGTCGATTACGTTACCCAGTTCGGCTTTAAGTCTCGCGATCTGCCAAAAGACCTGTCGCTTGCGCTAGGCACCCTGACAATCAGCCCCATGGAGCTGGTACGCGCCTATGCGGTGTTGGCCAATGGTGGCTTCCTGATAAAACCTTATGTTGTGGCAGAGATCCAGGACATCAATGGTGATACGTTGATTAGCGCCAAGCCCACGGTCGCCTGCGACAAATGCACCGCTGACAGCCAGAATGAAGATGAAAAAGTGATTCCAGCCAAACGGGTGATGGACCCCCGCACCCACTACCTAATGAACTCCATGCTCAAGGATGTCATTTCCAGAGGCACGGCAACCAAGGCCAAGGCTCTGGGCCGCAGCGATCTGGCAGGCAAGACCGGAACCACTAACGGCCCCACCGATGCATGGTTCTCTGGCTACAATCGAGACGTCGTCACAACTGTCTGGCTGGGTTTTGACCAGAACGAACTATTGGGTAAACGGGAGTACGGCGGTACAGCAGCATTACCGATCTGGATGGACTATATGGAATTTGCGCTAAACGGCAAACCAGAGCGCGATTGGGAACAACCCAACGGCATGACCATGATCCGCATCGATCCGGTTTCCGGGCTGCTGGCCCGGCCGGGTCAAAATGACGCGATATTCGAGATTTTTCGGACTGAGCTTGCGCCTACCGAATACGCGGATACCGGCTTTGGCGGCGGCAGCGGTGCTGCCGGCGACGAGTTGCTGGAAGAGGATCTGTTCTAGGGCAACTCTGTGGGATAAGCAGCAGTCGCAACTCACCTAGAACCTCGTGCGCAAACGGCCCCGGCTTTCGTCTCCCTGAATAGAGCACCAACGCACGACCAGGTTGCGCTTTTTTTAAATCGGAAAGATTTAAAACGCACTGCTTGCGATTTTCAAAACCCGCTTAACTGGCCAGAGGAGCCTTGATAGGATAATGCTCTGGATAGCCTCTTCGAGCCACACCGGTCTCAACCGCCGCCCGGGCAACAGCGTCGCTAACCCGGCTCATCAGACGAGCGTCCACAGGTTTGGGAATGATATATTCGGGGCCGAAGCTCAAAGAGTTTTCATCGCAAACATCGAGCACTGACTGCGGCACCGGCTCCCTTGCAAGTTCACACAGCGCCCTTACCGCGGCCACCTTCATTTCTGTATTGATTTCTCGCGCTCGCACATCCAGCGCTCCGCGAAAAATATAGGGAAAGCCGAGCACATTGTTAACCTGATTGGGATAATCAGAGCGGCCCGTTGCCATAATCAGGTCATCCCTCGTCTGCCGGGCAACTTCCGGTGATATCTCCGGATCGGGATTGGAGCAAGCAAATATCACCGGTCGCGGTGCCATGGTTTTAAGCACTTCCGGCATTAATAAATTGGGCCCGGAAAGACCAATAAACACATCAGCATCCACGCAGGCGTCCGCCAGGCTTCGGGCGGCCGTATCGTTGGCAAACTCAGCTTTGTACTGGTTGACCCCATCGCGCCCGGTGAAGATCACGCCACGACGATCCAGCATAAAAATGTTCTCACGCCTGGCGCCCATTTCCACCAGCAAGCGCATGCAGGCAATCGCAGCTGCTCCCGCTCCCAGGCAGACAATGCGCACATCGGGAAGTGATTTTCGCTGTATTTCAAGCGCATTAAGCAAACCAGCAGCGGTCACAATTGCAGTGCCGTGCTGGTCGTCATGGAAAATCGGAATATCGCACAGCTCGATAAGCTGACGCTCTATCTCAAAGCACTCGGGAGCACAGATATCTTCAAGGTTAATCCCGCCAAAAGTATCGGCAATGCTGGCAACAGTATCGATAAACCCCTTGACCGAATCGGTTTTTACCTCAATATCAATGGCGTCGATATCAGCAAAGCGCTTAAAAAGCAGCGCTTTACCCTCCATCACCGGCTTACTGGCGAGGGGGCCGAGATTACCCAGACCGAGAATGGCACTGCCATCGGAAACCACAGCCACCAGGTTGGCTTTCGCCGTGTAGAGATAAACATCGTCCGGATTCTCAGCAATCGCGCGGACAGGCGCCGCGACACCCGGGCTATATGCCAAAGCCAGGTCCCGCTGTGTTTCGGCCGCCGTCGTTAGTTGAACCGCAATCTTGCCCGGCTTGGGCAGCGCATGATAATCCAACGACGCTTGCTTCAGGTCATTCATGAAGATCATCCGTTTGACAATTGGGAATGAAAATAAGGCGGCTTAGCATATAGAAATCACCTATGTCCCACAAGCACCAAAGCCTTGGCTCAATGGCGCCGGGTCAATGCAGCAATTCCAGAGCCGAGGGGTGGCGAAGCAGCAATACCCAGGGACTATAAGGTGCTTTTGCAGTGCGCCGATACATCCAGCCACGAACCTCAACCTTTTGGCCAGGCAAGCGCTCTATGGCAGAGCGTTCAAACATTGACCTGTCGCCCTTTGGAATGCGTACAACCAATCCCGCATCAGTTTCCAGCCACCAACTCTTGTTGAAAGCGACCTTCTCTATTTTCGCTGACAACACCCTGAAACCAGGCTGCAGGGTGACCGCCTGCCTGGAACCGAGGTATTGGCTCGACCACAGCCCACTACCTTGAGTACGCGCCTCATTTTCTGCGGCGCGATAACACTCCAGGTACCCTAGATTCGGTGGCACCGCAATCTGCCAGGCCAACCCTTGAGCGAGTATGCTCGACGCAAGACTGGCGCCGTCTTCAGGGCGGAATACGTGGGCTAACAGGCGCCCATGGCGATCTCGGTCTTCTGCGCCAGGCTCGATCACGACTTTCCTGGAATCGCTCAGGAAGCTCCTGGCCGCGGTCGTCGCCTCGTTTGCAAACGGGTCGCCGCCATGGCCTGAACGCGCCACTTCCGGCGCATTCAGGCCAATGACTCTTACTCTGCGGCCATCGGCCAGGGTAAGAGTGTCGCCGTCGTGTATGTGACGCCAGGCGAGCATCTCACCCGAACCACTCCAACGACAAGCACTCGAGCTGTCAAAATCAGCTGCCGTAAAAGAAGCCGACCACCAAAGCACCCAGCCCAATGCCGCTGCAAAAACCAATAACCCGCAAAGGCTCCTGAACTTCACTCTACTGCCGCCAGGAAACAGTAATCCTGCAATTTAATTTAGGGCTACGCTGAGGCATTACCGAATTGATCAGAGCTGCCTTAGTTTTATGAAGCTGAGCGCTTGCCAAATCGCTTATTAAAGCGATCAATCCGACCACCGGTATCAGATACTTTCTGCTTACCCGTGTAAAATGGATGGCAGGCAGCACACACTTCGATGTGGATGTCCTGCTCTAAGGTGGATCGTGTCTGGATAGTATTACCGCAACTACAGATTGCGGTAATTTCATTGTAGGCTGGATGGATATCTTTCTGCATGATGTACACCTTGTCTCTAGCGGATACCGCCACCGAATCACCTGTTCGGCACCGCATCCTGATAATGGCCAATTTGGGCCCCTCGCAAACGACCGCGCATCATAACAGAAAACTTCGCGGTGGCAAGCTCGCAGAACCCGCGCCCCACAACAATGCTGGCATGCTAGAATTGCTACGCCCGCTCGAAAACCAAACCTGGAAGCACAGCACCGAGCGGCGGCAATAAGCCGCATGATCCGGGTCCAACCGACGACGCTTGCAACACCAGGCAAATGAACGATGACCGAAGCCATCCTCGAAATTGCGCTTGCAACGCCACTGCGTCGTCTATTTGACTACCTGCCCCCTCTCGGTCAAGAATCTTCGACCCTGCAGCCCGGAATAAGGCTCAGCGTGCCCTTTGGCAACAGGACAGTAACTGGCCTTTTGGTCGCCTGTAAAAGCGCGTCAGATATCGGCCGGGGAAATCTCAAGCGCGCGGAGGCTGTGCTCGATACAAAGCCGCTGTTGAATCCGCCGATGATCGAGCTGTGCCGCTGGAGTTCCAGCTATTACTTGCACCCCCTGGGCGACGCACTGTTTCATGCGCTACCGCCACCGCTGCGAAAAGGTAGGCCCGATGAAGTCTCCAGTGCGCGAGGGTGGCGCCTGAAACTACACGGCTACGGCCTAAATCCCGAAGCCTTTGCCCGAGCCCCGCGTCAACACCAGGCACTTAACCATCTTCTGCAGCATCACCAGATACTGCAAAGTGAGCTGGATCTTTATGGCATATCCCGCGGCGCGCTGCAGGCGTTGGCAGCCAAGGACATCGTCGAACCGGCAGAGATCTCCCTCGAGGCATTGCCTCTCAAGATTGCAGCCGGCCCAAAACTCAACCAGGAGCAACAAGCTGCTGTTAAAAGCATTTGCCTGGGGCTCGATCAGTTCTTCCCCTGCCTGCTGGAGGGCATTACCGGCAGTGGCAAAACCGAAGTTTATCTCAATGCCATCGCGGCGACCCTTGAACGCGGCCGCCAGGCGCTGGTACTGGTACCAGAGATTGGCCTGACGCCACAAACTCTGGCTCGCTTCGAGCAACGCTTCCCGGGACAGGTCGTTGCCTTGCATTCCGGCCTCAGCGATGGCGACCGCCTGTACGGTTGGCAAGCGGCCCGATCAGGCCTGTCGAGGGTGGTCATCGGCACTCGTTCGGCTGTGCTCACCCAGTTTAAGTCTCTGGGTCTGATTGTTATTGATGAAGAGCACGACACCTCCTACAAACAACAGGAGGGCTTTCGCTATTCAGCGCGAGATGTAGCGGTAAAGCGCGCGCAGCTTGAGTCGATACCTGTGGTTCTGGGATCAGCGACGCCATCAGCGGAAAGCCTGCAAAATGCATTGCAGGGACGCTACCAGTCACTGCTGCTACAACAACGTGCGGGCGGAGCCCAAGCACCAAGCTACCAACTACTGGATCTGCGCGAGCAAACCTTGCACGAAGGATTCAGTCAGCCATTACTGCAAGCGATACAGCTCACTATTGATCAGGGCAACCAGGTGCTGGTGTTCCTTAATCGCCGCGGCTTTGCCCCTGCTCTCATCTGCCACGACTGCGGCTGGGTCGCCAATTGCCAAAACTGCGATGTGCGCATGGTGGTGCATCGCCGGCTCAGAATGCTCAAATGTCATCACTGCGAAGCCCAGACCCCAATTCCCCATAGCTGCCCTGCCTGTGGCAGCGCCCAACTAGTCGGAGTCGGCCTGGGTACAGAGCGGTCGGAGGCTTTTCTACAATCACGCTTCAATAATACGCCCGTGATGCGTATTGACCGCGACACGACCCGACACAAAGGCGCCATGGACAAGTTCCTGACCCGGATAAACAGTGGCGAACCTGCCATCCTGGTGGGCACCCAGATGCTGGCCAAAGGTCACCATTTTCCCCGGGTAACACTGGTTGCAGTCCTAGACGCCGACGCCGGACTCTGCAGTACCGACTTTCGCGGTCCGGAGCGCACCGCGCAGATGCTATTGCAGGTTGCAGGAAGAGCTGGCAGGGCTGAGCGCCCCGGCAAGGTGATTATCCAGACTCACTTCCCACAGCATCCCATATTGTTACTGCTGATACAGGATCGCTATCGCCAGCTCAGCCAGCAAATACTGGAAGAGCGTCGCGCCCTGCAACTGCCACCGTGCGGCTACATTGGCATCGTTCGTTGCGATGCCTCCGACCCTGCCAGCGCTGATAAACTGTTGCAGAACCTTCGAGAAGCTTTAATCGGCGATATGGACACTGATGTCATTGGGCCATTGGCTCCGCCCATTGCCCGTCGAGCCGGGCGATACCGCTCGCAGCTGCTATTCAAAGATGCACACCGAGGCAACTTGCATTACACCCTGCAACGCGCTGTAGCCTGGATGCTAGGGCACGCCAAAGGCCACCAATTGCGTTGGTCGGTTGATGTTGACCCACAAGATTTCATCTGAGCGTTGGCAACCGCTCGCCAGCAGGAGATAATAGGCGGTTTTGCCAACCAACATTTATCAGCACCCACTCGTTAAAACCCAGGTAGCCATGAAACAAGCCCTTACAGAGTTGCTCAACACGGCCGTAACACAGCTACAGGCCAATGCCGTCATTCCTGCAGATATCTTGCCATCCATCCAATTGGAGACAACCCGTGATCCGAGCCACGGCGATCTGGCCACGAATCTCGCTATGACCCTGGCCAAGCGGGCAGGACTCCCACCCCGGGATTTGGCATCACTGATCATTGAGGCGCTACCCGCCAACAACATAGTCAGCAAAACCGACATTGCGGGCCCGGGGTTTATCAACTTTTTCCTTGCTCAGGCAGCGGCAACCGCTGTAATTGCCGATATATTGCGTGACGGCGCCAACCACGGTCGCAATGCCGACGGTGCTGGCAACAAAGTGCAGGTGGAGTTTGTCTCGGCCAACCCCACCGGCCCACTGCATGTTGGCCATGGCCGGGGTGCTGCGCTCGGTGACTGCATCTGCCGCCTTCTGGAGGCCAACGGCTGGGTAGTTACCCGGGAGTTTTACTACAACGATGCGGGACAACAGATCAGTAATCTGGCTCATTCAGTGCAGGCTCGCTGCAAGGGGATAGAGCCTGACCAGTTGCACTGGCCCGAGGATGGCTATCGCGGCGAATACATCGCTGATGTCGCCGCGGCATACATGGCCTCAAATGCAATCGTTGCAAAAGACCAACACGTTGTCGGCGCCGCCGACCCCCAGGACCTCGACGCCATCCGCCACTTTGCTGTCGCCTACCTGCGGCGCGAGCAGGATCACGACCTGCGGGCTTTTGGCGTTGAATTTGATGTGTATTTCCTTGAATCGAGCCTTTATACCAGTGGCAAGGTAGAAGAAATCGTCGAGGCACTTATCGACAGCGGCTTCTGCTATGAGCAGGAGGGGGCGCTGTGGCTGCGCAGCACCGAATTTGGCGACGACAAGGATCGCGTGATGCGCAAAACAGAGGGCGGTTACACCTACTTCGTACCGGACATCGCCTATCATGTCGACAAATGGCAGCGTGGATTCCGGCGTGTCGTCAATGAACAAGGAGCCGATCATCACAGCACCATCACCCGGGTTCGAGCAGGGTTACAGGCCCTCAACATCGGCATACCCAAGGGCTGGCCAGAATATGTTCTTCACCAAATGGTCACGGTAACCCGCGGCGGGGAAGAGGTTAAAATTTCCAAGCGCGCCGGCAGCTACGTCACCCTGCGCGACCTGATTGACGAAGTGGGCCAGGATGCTACCCGGTTTTTCCTCGCGGCTCGGGCACCCAATTCGCAGCTCACCTTTGACATCGACCTGGCACGCTCAAGAACCAACGACAATCCTGTGTACTATATTCAGTATGCCCACGCGCGGGTTTGCAGCGTTATGCAAAAGCTGGCGCAACAAAACATGACCTACAACCAACAACAGGGTCTTGATAACCTGGAGCTGCTGGACAATGACAACGAGAAAGCCCTGGTCAAGCGTCTGGGTGATTATGCTGAGATTGTGTGCAATGCCTGCAACAACAGTGAACCCCACCTTGTGGCCAATTACCTCAAGGAGCTTGCGGGGGAGTATCACGGCTTCTACAACAACTACAAAGTCTTATGTGAAGAGCCCGCAATACGCGCTGCCCGCCTTGCACTCAGCCTGGCCGTGGGGCAAGTGATCCGCAACGGCCTGGCCCTGCTAGGTGTATCGGCCCCGGAGCAAATGTAAGTGAGCCAGGATTTCGCCAAACGCAAACCCAGCGCCAAAGCGTCGCGCAAGAATGTGCGCAACAAAACGCCCAACGGCAAGCCGCCGTGGCTGTGGCTGGCAACGGGGCTTTGCACTGGCTTGCTGCTGGGCTTTCTCTATCACCTGGCCGCCCTGCCGTCCGGCGAGGCCACCAGTGCCAGAGAGCAGCCCATTGCCAACAGCAGCACTCCAGATCCCGACGACTCAGTTCGTTTTAATTTCTATACCCTGCTGCCGGAACGGGAAGTTATGGTTTCCCAGGAGCAGCAGCCGGCAAGGTCACGACCCGATGACAAACCGGATGACAAACCGACGAGCAGCACCAAAAGCCAGAATGAAAGCGCCTATCAATATTACCTGCAAGCTGGCTCATTCCAGCAACGGGATGAAGCAGAAAAGCGCCGCATTCAGCTGATTTTGCTGGACCTTGAAGGCAACATCGAGAAGGTCAAACATCAGGGAAAGTCCTGGTATCGAGTGCAATCCGGGCCTTATCTCAACCGCAATGAACTGGCCAGCGCACAGACCAAGCTGAGCCGTGAAAGCATCGACACCCTGGTGACCAAACGCAAGCCCCAGTAAACATACGACCCGCCTGGTAGCCGCCGGGCCCCATTTCCTGCGATGATCACTACTGACAGCGCTTGCATCTGCTAATCCGTGCCGAACACGGCTCGCGAGCCCATCGATCAAAAAGCTACTAATTAATTGCAAGCTGTCAATCCCGGGGCCTTGAAACCAGGTCTGGCGACCCCCACCTCTACCCAGATACTTTTCCGAGGAACGACCCGTGCAGCAATATCGAGGCACCACCATAGTTTCTGTGCGCCGCAACAACCTGGTTGTTATCGGCGGCGACGGCCAGGTCAGCATGGGCAACACGGTTATGAAAGGCAACGCCCGCAAGGTGCGTCGACTATACCAGGACAAGGTCATAGCCGGATTTGCAGGAGGTACCGCCGACGCGTTCACCCTGTTCGAATTGTTCGAGAATCAACTGGAAAAATACCAGGGCCACCTGGTGCGTGCGGCAGTAGAGCTGGCCAAAGCCTGGCGCACAGAGCGCGCGCTGCGCCAGCTTGAAGCACTGCTGGCAGTGGCTGACCATGAGACTTCCCTGATTATTTCCGGTAATGGTGACGTGATAGAGCCAGAGCAGGGCCTGATAGCCATTGGCTCCGGGGGCCCCTTTGCACAATCAGCGGCAAGGGCGCTTATCGACAACACCGACCTGGATGCACGCCAGATTGTCGAAAAAAGCCTCAATATTGCCGCCGACATCTGCGTCTACACCAATCACAATTTGACTGTTGAAACGCTGCCAAGCAGCAGCTGAGCCATCCACCTTAATTGCTGGAGCAAGACCTGGTATGCCTGTGATGATGACACCGCGCGAAATTGCACATGAATTGGACAATCATATTGTTGGCCAGGACAAAGCCAAGCGCGCGGTTGCGATCGCCCTTCGTAACCGCTGGCGCCGGATGCAGCTGGAAGAGTCGCTGCGCGCAGAAATTTCACCCAAGAATATCCTGATGATTGGTCCCACCGGCGTCGGCAAGACCGAGATCGCCCGGCGCCTGGCAAAGCTGGCCAACGCACCCTTCATTAAAGTAGAGGCAACCAAGTTTACCGAAGTCGGCTATGTCGGGCGGGATGTCGAGTCGATTATTCGTGATCTGGTGGATGTTGCTATCAAACAACTGCGCGAGCAGGAGATGCACAAAGTACGCAACCGTGCCGAGGATGCCGCCGAGGAGCGCATCCTGGACGCCCTGCTTCCGCCCGCCCGCGGTAACGCGGAAAACGGCGAGGAATCCTCGACCCGGCAGATTTTTCGCAAGAAACTGCGCCAGGGCGAGCTGGATGACAAGGAAATAGAAATCGAGGTCAGTGCTGCACCCATCGGCGCCGAGATTATGGCCCCTCCGGGCATGGAGGAGATGACAAACCAGCTGCAAAATATGTTTTCCAATATGTCGAGCAAGCGCACCACAACCCAAAAGTTGACGGTAGCGGCTGCCCTGAAAAAGCTGGTCGACGACGAAGCCTTGAAGATGGTCAACGAAGAGGACATCAAAGCCCGTGCTGTCACCGCAGCAGAACAGACAGGAATCGTCTTTCTGGATGAGATTGACAAGATTGCCAAACGCAGTGAAACGGGGTCGGCCGATGTATCAAGGGAGGGAGTCCAACGGGATCTGCTACCCCTGATCGAGGGCTGCACCGTTAGCACACGCTATGGCATGGTACGCACTGATCACATTCTGTTTATCGCCAGCGGCGCGTTTCATCTCACACGCCCGTCCGACCTGATTCCAGAGATGCAGGGGCGCCTGCCGATACGGGTAGAGCTCGACGCATTGACCCCCGAGGACTTCCAGCGCATATTGACTGAACCCGATGCCTGCCTGACGCTGCAGTACATCGCCCTGATGGCAACCGAGGGATTGCAGCTGAAGTTCACCGACGATGGCATCAGGCGGATTGCCGAAATTGCCTGGGAGGTTAACGAGCGCACCGAAAATATTGGCGCTCGCCGCCTGCATACCGTGTTGGAGCGCCTGCTGGAAGAAGCATCTTTTGATGCCACCGACCTGGCCGCTCGCGAACAACATATTGTCGTAGACACAGCCTATGTCGATGAAAAGCTGCAGGGTTTACACAAAAATGACGACCTCAGTCGCTTCATTCTGTAACCGCCGATGAGCAAGCAGTCACCCCCCCTGCCGACCTCCATCGTACTCCACCGGGTCCGTCGCATCCTTGAGCTGGGCTATGCCAATGGAGAGAAGCTTGAGCTCGACGCCGAGTACCTGCGAGTGTTTTCGCCCTCCGCCGAAGTTAGAGGCCATGGCCGCGGCCAGGAGGTTCTGCAGTGGGGCAAAATGGAAGTTGCGATCGAACGGCTTGAGCCCGTCGGCAACTACGCGCTACAGCTGATCTTCGATGATGAGCACGATACCGGCATATACTCCTGGGAATACCTTTATCAGCTCGGCCAGGAGTACCAACAAAATTGGCAGGGTTACCTCACACAACTCGAACAGGCCGGCAAGAGCCGTGATCCATCGTTGCAGGTCCTCAAACTCTAAGCCCATGCAATAGACATGCGCCGGTTGATCAAGATCGCTACAATAGCGCTCTATTGATCACAGAGAGTGGCCCCATGGCGAACGATAAAACCACCCATTTCGGTTACCGCCAGGTTGATGAGGAAGAAAAGGCATCACTGGTAGCCGGTGTTTTTCACTCCGTAGCATCACGCTACGACCTGATGAATGACCTGATGTCCGGCGGTGTCCACCGCATCTGGAAGCGCTTTACTATCGAGGTCAGCGGCGTTCGCAAGGGTCATGCTGTGCTCGATATCGCCGGCGGTACTGGAGACCTGGCCCTCAAATTCAGCCGTATTGTCGGCGACGAAGGCACGGTGGTACTGGCTGACATCAATGAGTCAATGCTGTCTGTTGGCCGTGATCGACTTACCGACCGCGGCGCCATAAGCAACATCGATTTTACCCAATGCGACGCTGAAGCACTGCCTTTCGCCGACGATAGCTTCGACTGCATCACCATTGCGTTTGGCTTGCGCAACGTGACCCACAAGGAAAAGGCCCTGGAGTCAATGCTGCGGGTACTCAAGCCCGGCGGTCGACTGCTGGTACTGGAGTTTTCCAAACCCGGCAATCCGCTGTTAGGCAAACTCTATGACGCCTACTCCTTTAAGCTGTTACCAGCCATGGGTAAACTGGTCGCCAACGATGCCGATAGCTACCGCTACCTGGCGGAGAGCATTCGTATGCACCCCGATCAGGACAGCCTCAAGCAGATGATGGTGGAAGCCGGCTTCAGCCGCTGCGAGTTCTACAATATGACCGGCGGTGTGGTGGCACTGCACAGGGGATTCAAGCCTTGAACCCTACCCTGCATACCGCCGCTCTGGCCGCCCTCGAGGTCGCCATAAACCGCGCCCTGAAAATGGACCCCGCCACCGCCCAGGGCTTGCAGAAGCTGGCGGGCACGGTGTTCCAACTGGAGCTGGTAGGCACCGGTGCCGACATCTACTTACTACCGCAAGATCATGGTGTTGAACTGCGCGGCTTCTATGACGGCCCCATCGACAGCCATGTGATCGGAACAGTACCCGACTTCATCGAGCTGGTAAGCTCTGAAGATCCGGCTTCTACACTCATCAATGGCGACATCCAGCTCAGTGGCGACAGCGCACCCTTGCTGCAACTCCAACGTTCGCTGCATCACCTGGACATCGACTGGGAAGGATCACTGGCCAAGGTAGTCGGGGATTTACCGGCCCACCAACTTGGCCGAATGGTTCGCGGTGGAGTGCGCTGGAGCCGGCAAGCTATCGACAGCTTGAACCGCCAGGCAGAAGAATTCCTGCACGAAGAGGCACGCCTGTTACCGCCCGCTGCCGAATTGCAGAATTTTTATGAGGCAGTGACACGGCTGGATGTCAATGTCGACAGGGCTGAAGCCAGGCTGCGAAAGCTACAACAGCGCCTGGCGAAGCTATCCCTCAAACCGCAGCAGAAGCGGGAGCAAGGCAATTGAGCCTGAAGTCCGCCTCCCGCGTCGGCAAAATTATTGCCGTTGCCACCCATCATCGACTCGACCTATTGATCGACCGCAAGCGATTGCCACTTGCAGCGCGCTGGCTAAGCTCGCCACTGCGCTTGCTACCCAATCCAACCCGCCCGCGAGGGGTGCGCATCCGTGAGGCCCTGGAAGACCTGGGACCGCTCTATATCAAGTTTGGCCAGATGCTATCGACTCGGCGCGACCTGCTGGCGCCGGATATTGCTGAAGAGTTGGCCAAACTGCAGGACGAAGTCCCCCCGTTCGGCCAGGACAAGGCCATCGCCATTATCGAGAAGAGCCTCAACAAGCCGCTGGAACAATTGTTTAGTGCTTTCTCTGCCGAGCCTCTGGCATCAGCCTCTATAGCGCAGGTACACGCGGCGCGCTTACCGGACGGCGAAGAAGTCGTCGTCAAAGTGGTGCGGCCAAACCTGGAGGCGGTCATCCGGCAAGACGTAGCTCTGCTGCTACTACTGGCAAAATGGCTACAGCGCTATTCTCCCGACGGCAGGCGACTACGACCGGTAGAAGTAGTACAAGACTACCAACATACGATAATCGACGAACTGGACATGCAACGCGAGGCAGCTAACACATCATTGCTGCGGCGCAACTTTAGCGGCTCGGACTTACTTTATATCCCAGAAGTATACTGGGACTACACTCGACGCGATGTCCTGGTTATGGAGCGCATCGACGGCATTCCCGTGTCTGACGTAGACGCTATCAGGGCCCAGGGCACCGACATGAAAACCCTGGCCGAGCGGGGCGTTGAAATATTCTTTACTCAGGTATTCCGGGATAATTTCTTCCACGCCGACATGCACCCCGGAAATATCTTCATCTCCCGCAACAACCCCTCTAACCCCCAGTATATCGGTATCGATTGCGCCATCATGGGCAGTCTCAGTGATTTTGACCGGTATTATCTGGCGCGCAACCTGATCGCAATTTTCGATCGCAATTACCGACTGGTCGCCCAACTACATGTCGAATGTGGTTGGGTGCCGGCTCAAACCAAGGTACAGGACTTCGAGGCCGCCATGCGCTCCACCTGTGAACCGGTTTTTGAAAAGCCACTGGGAGAAATTTCATTTGGCCAACTGTTACTGTACCTGTTCCAAACGGCGCGCCGCTTCGACATGGAAATCCAGCCCTCACTGGTGTTGCTGCAAAAAACCATGTTGGCCATCGAGGGGCTGGGCCGTGAACTGTGCCCTGATCTCGACCTCTGGCAAACCGCCAAGCCATATCTCGACAACTGGATGAAAGAGCGCTATGCCCCCACTGGCCTGGTTCAGCAATTGCGCCAGCATGCACCCCAGTGGCTGGAGCAGTTGCCGCAACTCCCCGAACTGGTGATGGACAATCTGCACAAAGGTAGTGAAACTCGCAACCTGCTCGACCTGCAGCAGCAGCAGCTGAACCAGGTCAATATGGAGCGTGAAGCCCAGCGTAAAAGTCGTCGCACCAGCAAACTTGCCTTACTCGCAGTTGCCATAGCAGTGCTTCTCGCCCAGCCCGAGCTGCTCAAAAGCCTCAGCGAACTGCCTCCTGCCTCAATGCTGTTGCTGGCATTAGCAGCAGTACTGGCTGTCAGAAGTTAGTATCTGTCGCTGGCACTATGTCATAATACAGGGCTATCGGCAGGAATGTGGTTTGATATATGGATAGCGCGCTGGACCAGATCAAGTGGAGCGAGGACGGACTGGTTCCCGCCATTGCGCAAGATTGGCAAAGCGGAGAAGTACTGATGATGGCCTGGATGAATCGTGAGTCACTATCCAATTCGATCACCAGTGGAGAGGTGGTGTATTGGTCGCGCTCGCGGCAGCGCCTTTGGCACAAAGGTGAAAGCTCAGGCCACACCCAAAAAATCAAGGCAATACGGCTCGACTGCGATGGCGACGTGCTGTTGTTGGCCGTGGAACAAGTAGGCGCAATCGCTTGTCATACCGGAAGGCGCAGTTGTTTTTACCGACGCTTGGACCAGGGTGAGTGGCACATAACCGACGCAATCGTAAAAAGTCCGCAAGCCATCTACGGAAGCCGCGATGACTGAAATTCTTACCTCACTGCAACATATCATTGCGCAGCGCATCCAGGAAGCCGATGCCGGCACATCTTATGTCGCCAGTTTGCACCAGCAGGGATTGAACAAAATCCTGGAGAAAGTTGGGGAAGAATGTGTCGAAACTATCATTGCAGCCAAAGATGCTCACATCAGCGGCGACAATACCAAACTGGTGGGCGAAACTGCAGACTTGTGGTTTCATAGCATGGTAATGCTTGCCGCACTCGGCGAATCATCAGATAGTATTCTCAACGAGCTTGCACAGCGCTTTGGCCTGTCGGGTATCGACGAGAAGCTATCACGCAATTCATAAACAGCAGAGGTGTTGTATGGGTTTAGGTGGCATAAGTATCTGGCAGCTTCTGATCGTCTTGGCAATTGTAGTGCTTTTATTTGGCACCAAACGCCTGCGAACATTGGGCACCGACCTTGGCGGCGCCATCAAGGGTTTTCGCAAGTCGATGAACAGTGAAGATGAAGCCAACGAGCGCTCGGCATCCGAGCAAAAAAAAGTCAATCCTGATGACTCGGGGAAGACCCCATAGGCTCGGCTGATGTTCGACATCGGCTTTTCTGAGCTTGTGCTGCTGGCTGTCATCAGCTTGCTGGTATTGGGGCCCGAACGGCTTCCGGGGGCTGTGCGCACCACAACCGCCTGGCTCAGCCGTATTCGCCGCAGTTTTAACGAGGTTCGCAGCGAGCTAGAGCGGGAACTCAACGCCGCCGAGTTGAAGCAAGACCTGCATAACCAGACTATTCTCAAGCAACTCGAAGACACCGGGAAGGAACTCAACCAGGATCTGGATGCGGTTCGAGCGGGCTTGCAGGACCTGCAATTTGATATAGAGAACAGTATCGAGAGCAAACCCTCACCGCCTCCGAACACCCGTAAGACCCCCGATCACAAACCATGAGTGAGCCTGGGGAAGACAGCCAGGACCAGGCAATGCCGCTGGTCGCACACCTGACCGAATTGCGCGACCGCTTGCTCCACTCCGTGCTTGCGGTATTGGTAATATTCATTGGCTTGTTTTACTTTGCCAATGATATCTACGCCTTTGTATCTGCGCCTTTGCGGGAGTTGCTACCCGAGGGTGCGACCATGATCGCTACCGAGGTAGCGTCGCCCTTCCTGGCCCCCTTCAAATTAACAATGGTGGTAGCGGTCTTTTTGGCGATGCCATATATCCTGCACCAGACCTGGCGGTTTATCGCTCCGGCACTGTATCGCAGCGAACGCCGGCTGGCGCTACCGATTCTGGTATCCAGTATCGTTTTGTTCTACGGGGGCCTCGCTTTCGCCTACTATGTGGTGTTCCCGCTAATTTTCGCATTCTTTTCCAGCGCCACTCCGGAGGGCGTGTCGGTGATGACCGACATCAACAGTTACCTCAACTTTGTACTCAAGCTGTTCTTTGCCTTTGGCATTGCCTTTGAAATACCCATTGCCACTGTGCTGTTGATTTCCGCTGGAGTAACGTCGGCCGACGCACTCGCCGCCAAACGACCCTACGTCGTGGTGGTATGCTTTATTGCCGGGATGCTGTTAACCCCACCCGATATTATCAGCCAAACGCTGCTGGCCATACCTGTTTGGCTGCTGTTTGAGGTCGGCTTGTTTTTTGGCAGAATGATCGAACCCGGCCCAAAACAAGCAGCCGCCGGGAAATAAAGCCACTAATATGCTGTGGTTTTGCTAGTGACATCGGCATTTTCAGCACGCTCGGCGATCACTTTAAATTGGGCCAGGTAGGCGTCATAGTCGGTTTGATCGCAGTGGCTCATCGCACGGGTGTCAAGCTTGCCAACCCTGCCATCGACATTTTCCACCTCTGCACAGGCACCAATATCAAACGGACCTACATCAGTAGAAATAAGCGTACCTTCAGCTATGCTTAGCTGCTCGCTGCCCACCAGCCACTGCTGGTAGTCGCCACTGGGCTTACGTTTGACAATGCCATACCATGCATCATCCGCAGCCGCCGGCAGCACAACAGCCAACCCCAGGGACAAACCCAGTATCACTCGAATCATTTGCTCTCTCCTGCTTGAACGCTGGCGGAATCAATTTTTATCATAACCCAGACCCCCACCGCTAGTCGATGAAGCAGCAGTAGTCATTCAGTGCGCACCGACCGACCCGACTCCCATGCCAACATTGCCTGCTTTCGTTCCGGTGTCCAACGGTAGTTGCCAAATTCGCCGCTGGCGCGAATCACGCGATGACATGGTATCAACCACGCCACCGGGTTTGCGGCTACCGCAGACGCTACCGCGCGCACCGCGGTGGGATGACCGGCAAGACCCGCCAACTGCTGATAGGATACGAGGCAGCCCTCAGGTATCCGCAGCAAGGCCTGCCAAACCTGCAGGCGAAAATTGCTGGCCGTTAATTGCAAGGTTATTGGTGCCGGGCCCGCCCCGCCTTCCAATAACGGCAGCAGGAGTTCGCGGGCCAGACCCGATTGCTTACCCCAGCGGGCGGCAGGCCACGCTTTATGCAGCCTACACAATTCAGCATCAATGCTATCGTCGAGAAAACTGAGATGGCAGATGCCGCCACGAGCTGTTGTCACCAATAGGGCTGCGCCGAAGGGGGTGTCAGTGACATCGTAGCGTAACTCCAGCCCATCGCCGCCACTGCGGTATTGTTGCGGCGTCATCGCCTCGACCGTGATGAAATGATCATGCAAGCGACCGCTACCGCTCAGCCCCAGGTCATAGGATGTCGCCAGCAGGCTGTGGCTTTGCATCAGGGCTCGCTTGGCATGCTGCACCGTCAGAAACTGTAAAAACTGTTTCGGGCTAACGCCTGCCCAGCGACCGAACAGACGCTGGGCGTGACAGGGGCTCAAATGCATGTGCCTGGCAATTTGGTCCAGCGAGGGCTGCTGTTTCGCATTTTCATTCAGGTAACGAATCGCCGATGCGACCCGCTCGTAGTCCCGCTCCATACTCCGCCTCCGACAATCTATGCGCAGTGTGGCGAAGCATCGTTCTATTGCCAACCCGTATCTTGCGCTTTGTCGGCAAGCGCCGACCCTACAGCACTACGCGATTAAACAGAGCTGCAAGCAAAAGAAAATATGAAATCGTGCAGGGTACTAGTGAGAGTGGGGGATTGAGCGCATATGGCCACGCAAAAACACTCCGATGCGATCGATAGCGACCTTTCCTTCGGGCAGGATTGCCGCCATCGCTTGCCACACATGGGGCATCTTACTCCACACATCGAGTACCACCGGCACACCGCTGGCTTCCATTTTATAGGCGAGGCGGCGCGCATCGTCCAACAGCACCTCATCGCTGCCAACCTGTATCAGAGCCGGACTGCAATTGTTGTAGTCACCATACAAGGGCGAGGCATAGGGGTTGGTGGGGTCGAGATTGTTGAGAACCAGTGCGGCGGCTTCTTTAATGCGACTACCGGGGATCCACACGTCACGGTCGGCATTGGTAACAACGCTTTCACCGGTACAAGCCAGATCAGTCCAGGGTGACAGCCCGACTACAGCCGCTGGCAGAGCGAGACCCTCATCCCGCGCGCGAAGCATCGTAGCAAAGGCAAGGCCGCCTCCGGCAGAATCCCCCGCAATGGCGATGCTCTGGGGTGAGAAACGTTCCAGCAACCATTGATAAGCAGTGATTGCGTCATCCCAGGCCGCCGGAAAGGGCTGTTCCGGGGCCAGCCGGTAATCGACCGACAAAACGGGACACTGGGCCGCCTTGGCCACCCGCCATATGAGGTCGCGGTGGGTCAGCACGGTACCGCCAAACATATAGGCACCACCGTGAAGGTACATCAGCGCCTTATTGCGGTCGGCCTCCGGCATACTTACCCAGTAGGCCTTGATATTGCCGGCTATCAGGGTTTCTTCAAATATCGCCTCGGGGGGCGCAGCTGGAATACGCTCCGCCGCTCTGTGAAATTTCTCGCGCATATCCGCCGGGTCATTGCTACCCAGCATCATCGAACCGAGCAGGCGCATTATCTGGGTTAGCGCAGCCGCCTGTAAGCTCATTGCCTGGACCTTACTTGCACCGCAGCAAGCCCTGAGGAAAATTCTATGACCACGGTATTAAAGAGGAACCGCGAGGGTGTCACGTACGCGCTGCAGAAACCTAGGCCCGGCATACGGCTGCCAGCTCTCCGGCTGCTGTGCCAGCCGGTTCGACAGGAGATAAAATACCATCGCGTTTACCGCCAGGCCGCTGTGACTTCCGAATACCCGCACATTTTCTGTACGCGGGGCAGGTTTTTCAAGGCAATACTGCCAATCATTGATGCCGTCACCCTTGCTGTAAATCGATGTCGATGGCACTGATGGGGTAGTCTCCCAAAGATCACTACTCAGGAAAAAAGCATCTGTTTGTTGGTAGGGGTTCAGGTAACTGTAAAGACGGGTAATCACGCGGTTTACCGCGCGCGGCGTGGGCATGCAGAAAGTCGTGCCAACGGTGACAATGCTGCGCACCATTTGGGCTTGGCTATTGGCCAGGGCACGCACATAAAATCCACCGAGGCTCCACCCAACCAGACTTACTTTTTGCCCGGTAGACCGATGGATATCGCGCAATCGCTGTTGCAGCTTTTCAAACGTTTCCTCTCGCAGGCCATAGTTGGCACCCATACCCCAGCTGTAGACATCGTAGCCGAGTCTCCGGAGGTAGTCGCGGGCGAAAAAGGTCGAGTTGTCGCTATTGGTAAAGCCTGGAATCAGAAGTACCGGACGTCCTTCACCCCGCGGCCCCCGCAACAAAAACGGATAGCTGTAGGGCAGAGCACACGCCTCGAGGCCGGCTCGAATTTCAAGTACCGAGTTTAAGAGCGGCGGACCACTCCGTCTCAATTCAGACAAAATACACCTCGATTAACGTCACTGCAGAATCCTACTCAGGTCCTGCACCAATTCGGCGGCATCGTCGGTCAACCCAGCGTCTTCGCTGCTTGAATTTGCCGGTACAGCACGACCGCGACCGCCAATAAGTGCAGCATAAGAACCGGCAGCGTGCAGCAAAGGCTGCAGCACATGGGGCACCGGCCGCTCGGCCAATGCTGCGCCCTCGAAAAAGCCGTTCCAACCGCTGCGCAGCGGATTTTCAAACTCCCTGCCCACTGAGCTCGGCAGCGGTAACCATGTTTTCAAACTCTTCCAATAGGCCTGAAAGCCCTGTTTGGCCCCGTTTTTACAGGCCCGCTGCCCGAAGGCGAGATTGGCACCTACGCCACCGCACACATCCAGCAACGCCTGGCTACCAAGAAACTCGGCCAGAACCAGATTATTGAGTGCCTTCTCGGTACTACCCAGCACCAGACGACGCAGCGCTATAAAATTATCAGTCAGGATATTATCGATCGGTATTTCATTAATCGGGATACTGTTCTGCTCAATCAGGAACCAATCCTCTGCACGCAAAACCTCGAGAGCCCGGGGCAGAATCTTCGACTCTTCAATATTGATGTGGCGCCGCAGGCAGGACTCATATTCCGCGCACAACTCCCCCACCCGCTGCTTTTTCAACACTGTCGGCATCATGTGGACATCATCGATGGCATCCGCAAGCCGATTGCTGAGTTTAATCAGCAGGCGATGCTCATCCAGCAGCGCGGCCACTTCCGCGGCAATTGCCTCATCGCGCAAGGCCATACGCTGGTAGATCAGGTCTTCCTTGGGGTGATGGTAGCGGTCCGGAAAGTTCTGCATGTAGTCAATGATATCCAGCAGCAGGGCAAAATCAGCATCCTTACCGTTGACAATAAACCCCACCTGCTCGCTCAACGAATCGAGCAAACTGAACATGTAGATATGCTCGTTGTGCAAAGCTTTTACCGAGCGCGGCGTTACCTTTGTGGCTTCATCGTTGATGGGCCGGTACCAGTGCCCCGCCTGTGTATTGTTTTCAATCGCAGCGGTTATCTGACTGGCCATAAAAAACCTCCCCGTCACTCTTTGCAGTGGTGCCGGTGCAAGCGACCGTACCAGCCCGGAAAATCCTGTTTCAACCCTGTTGAGCGCAACAACTTAACGTCCGCGATCATGATTTACTACTACATTAGTACACTTTTAATGCCGACTGAGCCTAACCCTAAACTTTAGAAATGAGCTTCTAATTCCTTGATTATATTGAACAAGGTCATCCAATTATCATCAAGCACATACGTTCAAAAATGCAATATCGACCATGGTCTATAGCAATAGGGGCCGCATCACATGCGTATCGATGCCCAATGGGTTTTGCGCATGGATTATGGCCGTTTGAGCATCCCGAGGAACTTTGCCATTGAAAACCGCTCCTATGCACATGAAACTACCATTACAACGACTTCTGCTGGCGCTCGCATGCTTGGCCAGCATCTACAGTCAGGCAGACAGCCCAAACTGGCGGGCGTGGGACCAACTGGTATCACGCCATGTTAGTAAAGGCCATGTCGATTACACCGCCATCAGCCGCGCGCCAGAACTCAGTGCATTGACACAGGCGGTGGCAGACGCCGAGCTCGCTTCTCTCGATCGCCGGGAACAGCTGGTGTTTTATATCAATACCTACAACCTGCTGGCAGTACAGGGCATTATCGACGGACGCTCTCCGGCGTCATTGCTCGGCCGAGCCAATTTTTTTAGGCTCAGCCAGTATCAGATTGGCGGCGAGAAAATGTCTTTATACGCCCTGGAACATGACCGCATCATTCCACTGCGGGAACCTCGCATCCATTTTGCCATTGTTTGCGCCTCTCGCTCCTGCCCAATCCTGCGCTCAGAGGCCTACAACGCAGCAGATCTCGACACTCAACTCGACGCCGCAGCCCGGCAATTCCTTGCCGATAGCAGTAAGAATCGCTTCGTCAAAACACAGCGTGTCGCCTGGATATCGAGCATTTTCAAATGGTTCAGAGATGACTTTGAGCAGCACTCGGGCACCCTCCAGGCTTATCTGGCTCAATATGTCGCCGACCCGGAAGTTGCAAAGCTACTGCGTGAAGAGGCATTTGAGCTGCGTTTTCTTGATTACGACTGGAGCTTAAACGGCAGCTTTGAACCCTGAACAGCGGCCGCACTGCCGCCCGACGCCCGACGCCATTGCAAGCCGGATTATGTGCTGATCAGTCGTGGACCTGGCGTGACGCTGGCAAATCTTTCTCACCACCCGCTCCAGCGCCTAGGTTTGCAGCAAAAAAGTTACCGGGCCATCGTTAGTGAGCTGCACCTGCATATCGGCGCCGAAAAGGCCGCTGGCAAACCTTGGGCTGCGGGCTTTTAACTCCTCACACATAAATTGGTACAGTGGCTCAGCGTCGGCCGGCAGCGCCGCCGTCGTGAAGCTTGGTCGCAGCCCCTTGCTGGTATCGGCGGCTAAAGTAAATTGTGACACCAACAAGACACCGCCTTCGACATCGCCTACACCAAGGTTCATTTTGCCCTCGGCATCGGCAAAGACCCGATAAGCCATCAATCTGCCGGCCATTCGCTCGGCCCTGCGCCTGTCATCACCCCGCTCAACCCCCAACAGAACCAACAAGCCGCGATCTATAGCACCTACGCAATGGCCTTCAACGTGAACGCTGGCCTCACTCACCCGCTGGATAAGAGCCCGCATGGCACCAGCCCTCAGGCTTTGCTGCGGGAGGCACGACGCCGATCCGATTCCGACAGGTAGCGCTTGCGGATCCGAATTGAGGTGGGCGTTACCTCTACCAGCTCATCGTCTTCAATAAACTCCAGCGCCTGCTCCAGCGTCAGACGGATAGGCGGCGTCAGCAGCAGATTTTCATCAGTGCCCGCAGCACGAATATTATTGAGCTGCTTGGCCTTGGTCGGATTTACGGTCAAATCATTGCCCCGGGAATGGAGCCCAATGACCTGGCCTTCGTAGACGTCAATATTCGGCTCAATGATCAAGCGCCCGCGATCCTGCAGGGTAAACAGGGCATAGGTGAGCGTTTTACCGGTAATATTGGAAATCAGGACGCCGTTGACCCGGTTCGCCAGGTCGCCGACCTTGACCTCACCATAGTGATCAAAAATGTGGGTCAGAATACCGGAGCCGCTGGTCATGGTCAGAAACTGGGTGCGAAAACCAATCAGCCCGCGTGAGGGAATAACAAACTCCAGCCGCACACGCCCCTTGCCGTCCGGCACCATGTTTGTGAGCTCACCCTTGCGGTTACCCAACTCCTCCATTACCGAACCCTGGTGTTCAGCCTCACAGTCGATCAGCAACTGCTCGTAGGGCTCCATCATCACGCCGTCTACTTCTTTCTGGATAACCTCGGGACGCGATACTCCCAACTCATAGCCTTCGCGGCGCATCGTTTCAATCAGCACCGAAAGATGCAGCTCTCCCCGGCCAGAAACAACAAACCTGTCCGGGGTTTCACCCGGCTCTACCCGCAGGGCAACGTTGTGAATCAGCTCGCGCTCGAGCCGCTCGCGGATATTTCGGCTGGTAACGTACTTCCCTTCCCGCCCTGCGAAGGTTGAATCATTAACCTGAAAAGTCATCGATACGGTGGGCTCATCAACACTCAGCATCGGCATGGCTTCCACTGCCAACGGATCGCATAAGGTGTCGGAAATATTGAGTTTGTCGATACCGGTGATGCAGACGATATCGCCTGCAGCCGCTTCGGTTACAGATTGCCGCTCAAGCCCGTGATAGCCCATAACATCCAGAATCCTGGCATTGCGAGTGTTGCCCTCGCCATCGACCACGGTGATTTGCATGTTTGGCCTGACCTTGCCCCGGCTAATCCTGCCGACACCTATGACTCCAACATAGCTGGAGTAGTCCAGAGCGCTGATCTGCATCTGGAAGGGACCATCGACGTCGACATCCGGCGGCTGCACCGTATCGACCACCATTTGAAACAATGCGCTCATATCCTCGCCCATGCTGTCAGGGTCGAGGCCCGCGATACCGTTGAGCGCAGAGGCATAAATAATAGGAAAGTCGAGCTGCTCATCCGTCGCACCAAGCCGGTCAAACAAGTCGAACACCTGATCGACCACCCAATCGGGGCGAGCGCCATTGCGGTCGACCTTGTTAACGACCAGGATAGGGTGCAGACCCTGGTCAAACGCCTTCTGGGTTACGAACCGGGTCTGAGGCATGGGGCCGTCAACCGCATCGACCAGCAGCAATACGCAATCGACCATCGAAAGCACCCGCTCTACTTCACCGCCAAAATCGGCGTGCCCGGGAGTATCAACAATGTTGATGCAATAGCCTTCCCAGTCAATTGAGGTATTTTTGGCAAGAATTGTAATGCCACGCTCTTTTTCCTGGTCGTTGGAGTCCATGATGCGCTCTTGCCCGGAATCCTTGCGTTGCAAGGTGCCTGACTGCTGCAGCAATTTGTCGACAAGGGTAGTTTTACCGTGGTCAACGTGGGCAATAATCGCGATATTGCGTAGTTTTTCAATCTTCATAGTTTGGCATCTAACAGAATGGAATGACGGGAAACATGCTCGCAGAGTGGCTTGTCCGGACAAGGAATATTGGCCGGCGCCCATAGAAGCGGCGGGATTATACACGAAACGGTCGCCACCGTTGCGTTTTTACGCGCCAACCCTGAACAGGGGGAAGTGACTCGCACATCGCCAGTGAAAAGCCTTACGGATAGCTCGAGCGGACTATTGCCGCTACAATTGCGCGAAAATCACTCGCATCAGGGGCCCTATGCAACAAACTATTTTTGTCGGCTGGAAAAGCCGCTGGACCTTTATTCTCGCCGCTACCGGCTCTGCGGTAGGCTTGGGCAACATCTGGAAATTCCCCTACATTACCGGTGAATACGGCGGCGGCGCGTTTGTGCTGGTTTACCTGGCCTGCATTCTGCTGGTGGGTATACCGGTCATGATTGCCGAAATCAGCATCGGGCGCTTTGGCCGGACTGATCCCATTCACAGCACCGTGCGAAGCGCGCAGGACGCCAAGACGACGACGGCCTGGTCCTTTATCGGCTTTATGGGCGTATTGGCAGGCTTGATGATATTGATGTTCTACAGTGTGGTCGCCGGCTGGGCCCTCGACTATGTTTGGCAAAGCGCCAGCGGGGCCTACGCCGGCCTCCTGCCCGATGCCATTGAGGGCAACTTTACTTCACTGGTCAACGATAGCCCCCGACAGCTTATCTGGCATAGCATCTTTATTGTCCTCACCGGGTCCGTGGTAGCCGTGGGCGTCACCCGCGGCATAGGTGCCGTCGTCGACGTACTGATGCCAATATTGTTTATCCTGTTATTGATGTTGCTGGGCTACAGCTGGACCAATGGCGATTTTCAAGCCGGGCTCGACTTTATGTTCCAGTTCGACTTCAGCAAGCTGACCCCGGAAGCCGTATTAACCGCGCTCGGCCACGCCTTTTTTACCCTCAGCCTCGGTATGGGTGCGATCATGGCCTACGGCGCTTACATGCCCGAAAACAGCTCCGTGGCAAAGACGACCCTGATCATTGCGCTGCTCGATACCGTTATCGCGCTGATAGCTGGAATGGCGATCTTTCCATTGGTTTTTGCCAATGGGCTTGAGCCCGGCCAGGGACCGGGACTGATGTTCTCTACTTTGCCTGTGGCATTTTCCAGCATGCCCGGCGGCGTCATTTTCAGCACTATATTTTTCCTGCTGGTGTCAATCGCCGCGCTCAGCTCATCCATTTCACTGATCGAACCCGGCGTCGCCTGGCTGGAACGACAGGGCGTCCGGCGCGTTTGGTCATCTCTTATATTTTCGCTGATCGGCTGGGCGGGCGGCGTTGCCTGTATTTACATACCCGGTGTTTTTGATGGGCTGGACTACGCCACTGCCAACATCATGCTGCCGCTGGGAGGCCTGCTGATCGCTATATTTGTCGGCTGGATAATGCGTCGCAATACCGTGCGCAAACAGCTACGCGATACCGGCGAGCTCATGTTTAATATCTGGTATGTGGTCACCCGCTTTATTGCCCCCGCCGGCGTTATCGCCATCTTGTTGTATCAATTGGGAGTGCTACAAAAGCTGGGGTGGATTTAGCGGCTACCCATCACCTGGACGACCCCGCCAGCGGGTGCAGTTATTGCGATCTAGCTCTGAATGCCCTGGACAATCACCACCCCCTGCTCACTACCCAGCGGCCTGTTCACGCCATAAATCACTTGCCAGCCAGTGCCCTTGGCACTAATGTGGAACCGCTGCCAGGGGCTAGTTGCACCATAATGGCTCACCATGAGCCAATGTGGTGCACCACGTCGATTCAAAAGCGTGCATAACCGCGACCAAGCTTCGCTAAACTCGCGCCCAGCCTGCTTGACTTGAATTTGGCACGTTTTTTGCTGCCTCTGCCTGACAGATACTGGAGCAACCCGGGAGATCTTCTCTCCAGGTCGCTATAAATCTCGTTTTACACCAGGCGAAAAGCCAATACACCCGATGGAGGAAGTGCAATGTCCGAGCAAACCATGAAACTGCTTAAAGAGAGTGAAGCGCGCTGGATTGACCTGCGATTTACGGACACTAAAGGCAAAGAACAGCATGTAACCATTCCTGCTTCAGAAGTTGATGAGGACTTCTTCGAAGATGGAAAAATGTTTGACGGCTCGTCTATCAGCGGCTGGAAAGGCATTAACGAATCCGACATGATCATGATGCCCGACGACGAAACCGCCGTGCTCGATCCGTTTACCGATGAACCCACCATTAACCTGCGTTGCGACATTCTTGAGCCCTCTACAGGCCAGGGCTACGACCGCGACCCCCGCTCTATTGCCGAGCGCGCTGAAGAATACCTCAAGAGCACCGGCATTGGCGACACCGCGCTGTTCGGTCCGGAGCCAGAGTTCTTTGTATTCGACGACGTCAAATGGCACGCCGACATCAGTGGAGCTGGTTATTCCATCAACTCTGAAGAAGCCTCCTGGGCCTCCTCACACACCATTGAAGGTGGCAACACCGGCCACCGCCCACGCCTGAAAGGTGGTTACTTCCCGGTTCCCCCGGTCGATTCACTGCACGACCTGCGCGCCGCCATGTGTAATGCCATGGAAGCCATGGGCCTGGGAGTGGAGGTCCACCACCACGAAGTCGGCACCGCTGGCCAGTGTGAGATTGGCGTGAGTGCCAACACCCTGACCAAGAAGGCAGACGAAGTACAAATCCTCAAGTACTGCGTGCACAACGTTGCCCACTCCTACGGCAAGACCGCTACCTTTATGCCCAAGCCTCTGGTGGGTGACAATGGTTCAGGTATGCACGTGCATATCTCCATTGGCAAAGACGGCAAGAACGTAATGGCTGGCGACGGCTACGCAGGTTTGTCGGAAACGGCACTGTACTTTATTGGCGGCATCATCAAGCACGCCAGAGCGCTCAATGCCTACACCAATGGCTCAACCAACTCCTACAAGCGACTGGTACCAGGCTTCGAGGCGCCGGTTATGCTGGCTTACTCTGCCCGCAACCGCTCTGCGTCTATTCGGATACCCTACGTCACCAGCCCCAAGGCCCGGCGTATTGAGGCGCGCTTCCCGGATCCTTCTGCCAATCCTTACCTGGCCTTTGCAGCCCTGCTGATGGCTGGTATTGATGGCATCCAGAACAAAATTCACCCCGGGGACCCACGTGACAAGGATCTGTACGACCTGCCAGCGCACGAAGAAGCGGAAATCCCGACCGTAGCCAGCAGCCTCGAGCAGGCACTTGCTGCGCTGGACGCTGACCGCGCATTCCTGACCGCAGGCGGGGTCTTTTCTGATGACGGTATCGACGCCTATATCGCGCTCAAGGAATCCGAGATCGAAAAGCTGAACATGACAACTCACCCGGTTGAGTTCGACATGTACTTCTCTGTCTAGTATCACCTTTAGCAAAACCCAAAACCCGCTCATCCAGCGGGTTTTTTATGTACAGGACGTACGGTATGGCGCGGGGGCAAGGACGCCCGGGAGCGCCTATGTACAGGACGTACGGTATGGCGCGGGGGCAGGACGCCCGGAAGCGCCTATGTACAGGACGTACGGTATGGCGGTCAGCCAACAGCTTACTTAGACACCATTTCAGCTTGCAAGCAATACCTATATGCACCATATTGGTGCATCATTTGAGCTGCACTTGCCTGCCGCAGCGAGCGCAGACAGCAATAGGCAAGTATTGCAGCAGAAGAACAGCGCCCGCACAATATTGGTTCGTTTTTTGCATATGAAGAGAGCGACCTCCTCAGACCAACCACTATGACTATCGACTACCACGACAATCCAATACTCGATAATCTGGCGACCGCTATTGTGCTGGTCGACGCCAACCTGCACATACAGTATCTCAATTCCGCGGCCGAAATGTTGCTGGAGCTCAGCGGTACCCGGGCACTCGGACTCAGCGTCGACCAGCTGTTAATGGAAAATGGGCAGCCGCTGGTAGAAATGGCCCAAACCCTCCTGACGCGTATGCCATACACCAAGCGACAAGTTACCCTGGCCCTTGCCAGCGGACAGTCGATTGCAGTGGATTACACCGTAACGCCGGTGCTACTGCATGGCGCTGACTACTTGTTGCTGGAATTCCAGCACCTCGATCGACTACTGAAAATAAGCCGCGAAGCATCAATCATCAGCACTCAGGAGACCAGTCGCGCGGTGATTCGCGGGCTGGCGCACGAAATAAAGAACCCCCTTGGCGGCCTGCGCGGCGCGGCCCAGTTGTTGGCCAAAGAGCTTCCAAACTCAGCGCTGCAAGACTACACCGATGTCATCATCGCTGAAGCTGATCGCCTGCGAAACCTGGTAGACCGCCTACTCGGCCCGCACAAAATACCTGAACACAAGCCGGTAAACATTCACGAGGTACTGGAGCGAGTCGTCAGCCTGATCTATGCAGAAACCGGCGGCCGTATCAATTTCGTCAGGGACTACGATCCAAGCATTCCAGATTTGATCGGCGACAAGGGCAAGCTAATCCAGGCGGTCCTCAATATCGTCCGAAACGCCATGCAAGCGTTTAAGGACAGCGCTATCGCCGCCCCACAAGTTGAGCTGCAAACCCGGGTGCTGCGTCAATTTACCCTTGGCGACCAGCGCCATCGTCTGGTATGCCGGGTAGACATCGTCGACAACGGCCCAGGCATTCCCTGCGAAATACTACAAACTGTTTTCTTTCCCATGGTTAGCGGACGTGCAGAGGGCAGCGGCCTCGGCTTGTCGATTGCACAGTCTATCGTCAACCAACACCGCGGTTTGATCGAGTGCATCAGCCAACCCGGAGAAACCCGATTCACCATTTATATACCTGTGGAGCTGACCAATGAGCAATAACGAACACGTCTGGATTGTCGATGACGACAAGTCGATTCGTTGGGTACTGGAAAAGGCGCTCAACCAGGCCGGCATCCGCACCTCCTGCTTCGAAAGTGGCGAATCCGCAGTCAAGCGACTGCAGCGGGAACAACCAGACGCCATTATCAGCGACATCCGCATGCCCGGTATGGATGGACTGGAACTGCTCGACACCATTAGCACACAACACCCGGCGCTGCCGGTGATTATCATCACTGCGCATTCGGATCTGGAAAGCGCAGTGGCATCCTACCAGGGCGGCGCCTTTGAATACCTCCCGAAACCTTTTGATATCGACGACGCAGTCGCCGTCACCCGCCGCGCGCTTGACCACGCCAGTGAGCAACGCGCACCCAACGACAAGCCTGAAGACGCGCCTACCGCAACCGATATCATCGGTGAAGCGCCTGCCATGCAGGAAGTGTTTCGCGCTATTGGCCGCCTCTCCCACTCCAACATAACGGTATTAATCAATGGCGAATCGGGTACAGGTAAAGAGCTGGTTGCCAAGGCACTTCACCGCCACAGCCCGCGCGCAAGAGGGCAATTTATCGCCTTGAATATGGCCGCGATACCCGGCGAACTGATGGAGTCGGAATTATTCGGCCATGAAAAAGGTGCTTTCACTGGCGCTGCAAGCCTGCGCCGCGGTCGTTTTGAGCAGGCCGACGGCGGCACCCTGTTCCTGGACGAAATAGGCGATATGCCCGCCGAAACCCAGACCCGATTACTGCGAGTACTCGCAGATGGAGAGTTCTATCGCGTCGGCGGCCATACGCCGGTTAAAGTAGACGTGCGGATCATTGCGGCCACCCACCAGAACCTCGAGATGCTGGTAGTGGAAAATCGGTTTCGCGAGGACCTGTTTCACCGGCTTAACGTCATTCGCATCCACATTCCCAAACTGGCCGAGCGGCGCGCAGATATACCCAAACTGGCGCAGTATTTTTTGCAACAAGCGGCAGAAGAGCTCGAGGTAGAAGCCAAGATACTGACACCCAGCGCCGAGGAATTCCTGACTAAACTGGACTGGCCCGGCAACGTACGGCAGCTGGAGAACAGCTGCCGCTGGATGACCGTCATGGCATCGGGCCGAGAAATTCTGCTGTCTGACCTGCCACCCGAACTGGGACAGCAACAAAATTCACTCAGCACAACGCCCGATTGGCAACAGCAGCTACGAGAATGGGCTGACCATCAGCTCGCCTCCGGCGGGGTGCGACTACTTGACAGCGCCATACCTGATTTTGAAAGAATTATGATAGAAACCGCGCTGCGCCATACCCGGGGACGCCGCCGCGATGCTGCCAACCTGCTCGGCTGGGGGCGCAACACCTTGACTCGCAAGATCAAGGAACTGGGCCTGGAAACGGAAAGTGAGAGCGAAGAAGATATCAGCGACGACATATCATAATGTTTGATATTGTGCTCTATCAACCTGAAATACCCCCCAACACAGGCAATATTATCCGGCTTTGCGCCAACACCGGTATGCGCCTGCACTTGATCCAACCATTGGGATTCGAACTTAGCGACAAACAATGTCGCCGAGCCGGCCTCGACTATCACGAATGGACTCGCGTCAGCCAGCATAGCGACTGGGAAAGTTTTAGCCGTAAAGTGATGCCAAAACGCCTGTTCGCCGCCAGCACCAAAGGCACTTTTTGTTACAGTGAGGTGAGCTATAAACCCGGCGACGCTGTTTTATTCGGCCCCGAGACCCGCGGGCTGCCAGCGACAATCCTCAATTCTCTCCCGCCACAGCGAGTTATCCGCATTCCCATGCTGGCGAACAGCCGATCGCTTAACTTATCTAACAGCGTTGCCGTGGTTGCCTATGAGGCCTGGAGACAATGCCAATTTAGCGGCGCACCCGCAGCGCGACAGAATCAGAGTTGAGCCAGTGCACTTACAGTCCGCCGTGCTGCAACTTCGCGCATGAGATCGCTGCAGCGCGGACGAGCATCAATTGGCGGGCTTACCCTCTGCCTGTTTAGCCAGAGTCTGCTGATACAGCGCTTCAAAATTGACCGGCGCTATCATAAGAGGAGGAAAACTTCCTTTGATAACAAGGGTATCAACCGTTTCCCTGGCGTAGGGAAATAATATGTTAGGACACATAATATTCAACACCTGGTGCAACTGTTGCGGCTCAAACCCGTCACAACCGAAAATACCCGCCTGCTGCACTTCAACCAGAAACGCCGGCTCGTCTTCCTGCTTGGCGGTAATAGTCAGAGTCAACACGACTTCATAGTTTTTGTCATCGAGCTTTTGGGTCGCGGTGTTAAGGTCCAGTTGAACCTGCGGCCGCCACTGCTTCTGGAAAGCAGCGTGCCCCTGGGGTGCTTCAAAAGACAGATCCTTGATATAAATTCTTTGCAAGGCAAACTGCGGTTGACCCGCTTGTGCGCCCGCCTGTTTTTCATCAGCCATTAACTACTCCTCGTTATCGTTCACTTGCAGTTTACTTGGGGTTGCCACCGGCAGCCAATGGGCATAAATCCCACTGCCGGCAAGCTTGGAAGCTAAAATCACACAATTAAGGTAGCCCGAAATCCGCCCGGCGACAGCGATATTGGTCTTTTCTGTTCAAGGGTGACCGCTTTATGCGGGCGACTGACCAGCGGCACTCGCATCCTGGGCCAGCAATTGATCCAGCGTACCGCGACGCTCCAGCTCCCAGAGATCGATAAATCCTCCGACGTGGTGATCACCAATCCATATCTGGGGAACGGTGCGCCGCCCGCTGAGCCGGGTCATTTTTTGCCGCAAGGCCGGATCTCTGTCCACCGCGATATCCTGGTAAACGACGCTTTTGTCATCCAGCAAGCGGCGCGCCTGAATACAATAGGGACACCACGCAGTGGAGTACATCACTACCGCCACTAAGTTTTAACCACCGGCATCTGTGAGCTGGACCATTCCATCATACCGCCATTCAGGCGGTATACTTTTTCGAAACCCCTGGCGCGCAGACGCTTGGCTACACTGCCTGTGGTTTGGCCCATCTTGCACACTATCACTACCGGCTGATCCTTGTGCTTGTCGAGTTGGTCTATGCGATCATTGAGCTGGTTATAGGGGACATTTAACGCGCCGACAATATGTCCTTTGCGAAACTCCTTGTCCGGGCGCACATCGAGCACCAACGCGTTTTCGTTGTTTACCAGCATCGATAGCTGTGCCGGGCTTACCTGGGGGCCTGCTTTGCGAGACTCGTACCACATCAGCGCCGCCGCCAATAAGGAAAGCAAGCCAAACCAGTACCATTGCTGGCTGACAAACTGGAAAAACAATTGCATGAAGATAACCTTTATGAAGTACCGGATCCGGGGAGGCGCAAGTATAAGGTGCAATAGCGGTCTAATCCAGAGGCTCACCCCTGTAATGCTCTGGTACCGGCCAGAGCTTGAGGCTAAAATGACGGGCTATCCAATGCTCGGGCAGTAAACAATCGATGAACGCAAACACGCGCAAAAAACCGCTGGCACTGATTATTCTTGATGGCTGGGGTTATCGCGAGCAGACTGATTTCAATGCCATACACCATGCCGCAACCCCAACCTGGGATCAGCTATGTCAGCAGGCGCCCAAAACGCTGATCTCCGGTTCAGGTCTCGATGTTGGGCTTCCCCAGGGACAAATGGGCAACTCCGAAGTCGGGCACATGAGTCTGGGCGCAGGGCGCGTCATCTACCAGAACATTACCCGTATCGACAAAGCTATTGAAGATCGCTCGTTTTTCAGCAACCCCGCATACTGCGATGCAGTGGATAGCGCCATGCACAATCATGGTGCAGTGCATATTCTTGGTCTGCTTTCCCCCGGTGGAGTCCACAGCCACGAAAACCATATTCTGGCGATGATCGAGCTGGCCGCCTCTCGCGGATGCGACAAAGTCTATGTGCACGCCTTTCTCGATGGCCGTGACACCCCTCCGCGCAGCGCAGCGCAATCCCTCGCCCGGATCGACGCCAAACTATCCCAGCTTCACTGCGGCCGTATCGCTTCCATTGTAGGACGCTACTACGCCATGGATCGCGACCAACGCTGGGACCGGGTCGAGCAAGCCTGGAAGTTGCTAAGTGCGGGTAAGGCTGACTGCAGTGCTGCCAACGCCGCCGACGGCCTGGCCGCTGCTTACGCCCGCGACGAGGACGACGAGTTTGTGCAAGCTACCCGAATCCAGGCTGAAGGCGAGCCCGACGGCTGGATTGCAGACGGCGACAGCGTGGTGTTTATGAACTTTCGCTCGGATCGTGCCCGCGAACTGAGCCACGTGTTTCTCGATACCGAATTCAAGGCATTTGATCGCCAACATCAACCAAAGCTGGCGGCGTTCGTTACCACCACCCACTACGCTGACGATATTGTGGCCCCCTGCGCCTTTCCGGCAGAGAGTCTGAAAAATAGCCTTGGAGAATACCTATCCGGGCTCGGCTTGCGGCAACTGCGTATTGCCGAAACTGAAAAATATGCCCACGTCACCTTCTTTTTTAGTGGTGGCCGCGAGCAACTCTACCCAGGGGAGGAGCGTATTCTGATCGATTCTCCCAAAGTAGCCACTTACGACCTGCAGCCTGAGATGAGCGCTGCCGAGGTAACCGACAAGCTGGTCGAGGCGATCAAGAGCCAGACCTTTGACGTTGTCGTGTGTAACTATGCCAACGGCGACATGGTAGGCCATACCGGCAATTTTGATGCTGCTATCAAGGCGGCAGAAGCCATCGATAGCAGCCTGCGCGCCGTGATCGCCGCAATCGACGAAGTCGACGGTGAGGCCCTGATTACAGCAGACCACGGCAACTGTGAACAGATGCTGGATGACAACGGGACTAAACATACCCAACACACTACCGAGCTGGTGCCCTTAATCTACGTCGGCAAGCGCGACTTGAGCCTGCAGCCAGGCGGCGCGCTGCCCGATGTCGCCCCGACCATGCTGGCGTTGCTGGATTTGCCGCAACCCAAGGAGATGACTGGCCATTCACTCATCCAGCAACACTAAGCATTGTCTATGGCTCGCCAATTGCAGAATCGCAATAGCCGCCCTGCTGCTTATGGCTTGCCTTGTGCCGAGCGCCAGCGCCCAGCAAACTGCAAGTCCCAAAGACCTCAAGCGGCTCAAATCGGCGATCGCGACACTGCAACAGGAGCTGGGGCAGGACCGCAGCAAATACAACTCGCTTGAAGGCCAGCTGAAACGCGATGAAGTAGCGATCGGTAAACTCAGCGCCGCAATTCGTAGCAATGGCGACAAACAAAAAGCACTGGCCAGCGAGCTCAAACAACTGCGTGCGCGCCAAACACAATTGCTGCAGCAGCGTAAAAACCAGCAGGTGTTGATCGCCGCGCAGTTGCGCAATGCCTACCAGCTGGGCCATGAGAAAACCCTTAAAGTACTGCTGAACCAACAGGACCCGGCGTTGATTTCCCGCGCCATGACCTATGTCGACTACTTCAACCAGGCCCGCCTGCGGGAAGTCGAGCGCTTCAACACCACCCTTGCCGAGTTACGCGAACTGGAACCCACCATCGTCGCCAGTGCACTGGCATTGCAGCAAGCCGGCCAACAGATGGCAGTGGATAAAGACCAGCTTGCCGGCCAGCAGAAGTCCCGCCAGCAAACCCTGGCCGCCCTGGCCGACTCCATAAGCAGCAAAAAAGCGCAACTGCAGCAATACGAGAAAGACAGGATCCGCCTCGAAGCACTGCTGAATACGGTAGAAGATGTCGCCAAAACTTTTGCCACCATGGATGATGCCCAGCCCTTTGCCAAACGCAAGGGCAAAATGAACTGGCCGACCAAAGGCAAGCTGGTCAACCGCTTTGGCAGTCGACGCCACGACGGCGGCCTGAAGTGGCAGGGCGTGGAAATTCGCGGCCAAGCCGGCACTAAAGTCACCGCGGTACACCATGGCAGGGTGGTGTTTGCCGACTGGTTCGGGGGCCAGGGACTCCTTATGATAATCGATCACGGCGACGGCTATATGAGTCTCTATGGCCACAACCAGAGTCTCCTGCGGGAGACCGGCGACTGGATTCAAACCGGCGAGACGATAGCCACGGTCGGCTCCAGCGGCGGCCGCAGCGTGCCTGGCCTGTATTTCGAGATCCGTTATCGGGGTAAGGCCAGCAACCCCGCACAGTGGTGTCGATCGTGATTATTCACGCACAAGTCGAGCGACGTATCACGCTGTTATGATATGCTCAAGCACTATTAACGATTATCGTGGAGGTTCGCCATGAGCTTGCGGACACATTCCAGAGTATCCCTTCGCTGCCGTTTGGCGTTAACTCCCCTGTTGCTGGCCATCACTTTAAGCGCCGGTGCCGACACCAGAAAGGCCCCTGAGGGCCAACTCCCACTGCAGGAGTTACGCACATTTACCGATATTTTCGACCACATTCGACGAAACTATGTCGAAGAAGTCGACGATAAAACACTGCTCGAAAACGCCATCAAAGGCATGCTTTCGGGGCTGGACCCTCATTCTGCCTACCTCGACGCCGAATCTTTTGGCGACTTACGCATCCACACCAGTGGTGAATTCGGCGGCCTCGGCCTCGAAGTCGGCATGGAAGATGGTTTAGTACGCGTTATCTCCCCCATAGACGACACCCCGGCCAAGCGCGCCGGCATCGAAAGTGGCGACATCATCATCAAACTCAATGAGCGCAATGTAAAAGGCATGTCGCTCGGTGAGGCGATTGAACTGATGCGCGGCCCCAGAGGCAGCAATGTGACTCTCACTATCGTGCGCGAGGGCACCAACAACCCCTTTGAAGTCGTGGTCACCCGCGATGTCATCAAGGTAGCCAGCGTCAAAAGCGAGCTGCTGGAACCGGCCTACGGTTACCTGCGCATCGCCCAGTTCCAGTCGCAAACCGGAGAAGAAACCGCCCGCGCAATACGCCGACTGCAGGCAGGCAACAAACCCCTGAAGGGCCTGATCGTCGACTTACGTGACAACCCCGGCGGCATCCTGCAATCGTCGGTAGAGGTGGTCGACAGCCTGCTGAACAACGGCATGATCGTTTACACCCAGGGCCGCGTCGACGATTCACGCTTCGAATTCCACGCCAAACCTGGCGACGTCAGCAATGGCTCCCCCATTGTAGTGCTGATCAATAGCGGGTCTGCCTCCGCCTCGGAAATTGTCGCGGGAGCACTGCAGGATCACAAGCGCGCAATCATTATGGGAACCGAAAGTTTCGGCAAGGGTTCGGTGCAAACAGTGCTACCGATTTCGGAGCAAAAAGCCATCAAACTGACTACCGCACTCTACTTTACCCCCAACGGTCGCTCCATCCAGGCCACCGGCATCCATCCTGACATCGTGGTCGATCGGGCGAAGATGGAAAAGATTACCCGCAGGGGAGGCGTGACTGAGGCCGATTTGAATGGTCACCTCCAGAATGGCAATGGCAATACCAAAAGCGCTCCCAGCAAGACCTCGCCAAGTGGAGATTTGCAGATGCGCGACAACCAGCTTTACGAGGCTCTAAGCCTGCTCAAGGGACTCAATATAATGGCCGAACATAAAAAGGCCAGCGCCAGCAGCAGCCACCTCGCTGCTGCAACAATCCAGTAGTCACCTTGCCTCAGGCGGCACTGCGATTGCAGTGCCGTGGTTCATTGCGTTACTTGCCCCGCTAATCCATAGGATGTATCACAAGCGCACTTCCACGCCCTGCTCATCCATAAAAGCCTTGGCATCATGGATGCTATACTCGGCAAAGTGAAAAATACTGGCGGCCAGCACGGCGTCGGCGCCACCCTCGAGCACCCCATCCACCAGATGCTGCAAATTGCCAACTCCACCCGAGGCGATTACCGGAATATTTACGGCGTCACTGACAGCCCGGGTCAGTTCCAGGTCGAAGCCATCTTTGGTGCCGTCACGATCCATACTGGTTAGCAAGATTTCTCCAGCACCGTATTCAGCCATTTGCCGCGCCCAGGCTACTGCGTCGATACCGGTCGGTTCACGACCACCGTGGGTGAAAATCTCCCAACGCGGCGGCTCGTCGGCCACCCGTTTGGCGTCGATTGCGACCACAATACATTGACGCCCAAAGCGTTCAGCCGCCTCGCGCACAAACTCTGGATTGTGGATTGCCGCCGTATTAATGCCGACCTTGTCAGCGCCGGCATTGAGCATGGTGCGAATATCGTCGACGCTGCGAATACCGCCCCCTACTGTCAGCGGAATAAACACTTCAGCCGCCATCCGCTCCACCGTGTGAACCATGGTGTCACGTTGCTCGTGGCTGGCGGTAATATCGAGAAAAGTAATTTCGTCTGCGCCTTCCTCGTTGTATCGCTTGGCGACCTCAACCGGGTCGCCGGCATCGCGAATATCAACAAACTGGACGCCTTTGACCACTCGCCCCTTGTCAACATCCAGGCAGGGGATAATCCGCTTTGCCAGCCCCATCAGTTGCGCACCCCTTTGGCAAACTCGTCGCACCAGGCCTGTGCCTGGGCAACATCGAGGCTACCCTCGTAAATGGCGCGCCCGGTAATAGCGCCCAGAATACCCTCGTGAGCGACCGCGGCAAGCGCCTCAATATCGGCCATATCGGTAATACCTCCCGAAGCAATCACCGGGATACCCGCTGCCCTCGCCATAGCCAGGGTGGCATCCACGTTGACCCCCTGCATCATACCGTCGCGGCTAATATCGGTGTAAACAATGGCAGAGACGCCGTCATCTTCAAACCGCACAGCCAACTCGGTAGCCTTGACCTTGGACACTTTGGCCCAACCGTCTGTTGCCACCAGGCCATCGCGGGCATCCAAACCGACAATGATATGGTCGGCAAACGCATGACATGCCTCGGCGACAAAGGAAGGCTTCTCCACCGCCCTGGTACCAATAATGACATAATTAACCCCCGCCTCGAGATAACTCTCTATTGTCGCAAGAGAGCGGATACCGCCACCAATCTGGATCGGCAGCTCGGGCCAGGCCGCAGCGATAGCCGCCACCACCTCGCCATTGACCGGCTCCCCGGCAAAGGCGCCGTTGAGGTCAACCAGATGCAGTCGCCGGCAACCTGCATCCACCCAACGCTGTGCCATAGCAAGCGGATCATCAGAAAACACCGTAGAGTCGTCCATACGACCCTGGCGCAGGCGCACGCACTGGCCATCTTTCAGGTCGATAGCGGGGATAATCAACATAATTCGGCTCCCGGTCAGGCAGACGCGCTGCTGCCGTCCCAATTGAGGAAATTCTGCAACAACTGCAATCCCGCAGTGTGGCTCTTCTCGGGGTGAAACTGCACCGCAAACACATTGTCGCGACACAGTGCCGCCGTAAATTCAACGCCGTAGCGGCAACTACCAGCCACCAGGGCCGGGTCGTCTTCCTGGACGTAGTAGCTGTGGACAAAATAGAAACGGCTATCCTGCGGTATGCCGCGCCACATCGGGTGCGGCTTCTGATGCACTTCGTTCCAACCCATGTGCGGCACCTTCAAGCGGCTCTCATCTGCGCCACGCAGGTCCTCGCCAAAAAATCGCACCCGACCCGGTAACAGCCCGAGGCAATCTACGCCGCCATTTTCTTCGCTGTGATTCACCAGCCCTTGCATGCCAACGCAGATTCCCAGCATGGGCTGGCCCGCGGCTATAACCTGGGCCACCACCTGATCGAGCTGCAGTCGACGTATTTCTGCCATGCAATCCCTGATGGCGCCAACGCCCGGTAAAATAACCCGATCCGCCGACTCGATACGCTGGCGATCGCTGGTGACACGCACCTCAACCCCGGGCTGAACATGCTCCAGCGCCTTGGCAACGGAGTGCAGATTGCCCATGCCGTAATCGATAACCGCTACGGAGCTGAGAGAATTCATAAACTACCCTTGGTGCTGGGCATGGCATCGGCCATACGCTCATCGCGACTCAAGGCCATCCGCAAGGCCCTGCCAAACGCCTTGAACAGGGTCTCCGCCTGATGGTGGGTATTGCTGCCGCGCAGGTTATCCAAATGCAGGGTAACCCGGGCATGATTGACAAAACCGTGGAAAAATTCGCTGAACAGGTCGACGTCAAAATTGCCCACCCGTGGCCGGGTGAAATTGCAATTCATAATCAAGCCCGGACGACCGGACAAATCGATCACCACCCTGGACAGCGCTTCATCCAGCGGCACGTAGGCATGGCCGTAGCGATAAATACCCTTCTTATCGCCAACCGCTTTGTCGAGAGCCTGGCCCAGGGTAATGCCGACATCCTCCACTATATGGTGGTCGTCAATATGATAATCGCCGCTCGCTTTGACTTTCAGGTCAATCAAACCATGACGCGCGACCTGGTCGAGCATATGATCAAGAAAGGGAACCCCCGTGTCGAGCTCGGCCTTGCCGCTGCCGTCGAGGTTTACCTCTACAACGATCTGGGTTTCCAGCGTATCTCTTGTGACCCTCGCCTGGCGGTCTGCCATACAACTCTCCCTGACTGTCGCTCAAAAAAGCGCAATTATATGGGATTCACCTGCGGATAACATCTGACATCGGCTTCGCTCTGGCTTACCATACGCACTCGATTGAGCACACAGGAGAAAGCTGATGGGTAAGCTGGTGAAGTGGTTGGCATTCATACTCCTTGGCGTGCTACTGGTCGTCGCCATTGGTGCCGGCATCCTGCTTCTGCTGCTTGACGAAGCGAGGATTAAGCAGGAACTCACCAAGGCGGTCCATCAGTCTACCGGCGGCACACTGGCGATAGATGGAGCCCTGGGTCTGTCCTTGTTTCCGCAGCTGGGAGTTTCAGTCGAACAGTTGCATTTCACCCCCCGCGACCAAACCCAGCCGTTGGCCGCAATCGGCACCCTGCAACTGGGGGTCGATTTTATGCCACTGTTCAGCGGCCAGCTCAATGTTGGAGAAATCACTCTTGAGGGGCTGCGCTTAAACCTGGTGCGCGAGGCCAACGGCATCGGCAACTGGGAAAACCTTTCCGCCAGTGAAGAAAAGACTACGCCAGCAACAGCAACCGAACCAGAGACTCCGGTCAATACCCGCGATACCGGCGCCATGACCCTGGCGATATCGCGCTTACATATTGCCGACACAGAAATTGACTATAGTGACCGCAAAACCGGTGCCAACTACCAGCTTAGCGACTTCAACCTCGACAGTCAGGGTGTCAACCTGTCCGGCGGCAGCTTCCCCGCCAGCATTAAATTTAGCGTCCATTCCAACGCGCCAAAACTCACCATGAAATTTGACCTCGACACCCAACTGAGCGGCGACCTGCAAGCCCAGATCCTTGAGCTCCAAAGCACCAAAGCAACTATCGTCACTAGCGGTGAGCCCACCAATGACATGCCCCTGACAACGCATCTCGCCACCAATGCCCGGGTCGATCTGCAAAAAGGTACGGCGTCGTTGCAAAAGCTGCAGCTGGATATAGAACAGCTGAAACTGTCGGGCAAAGTCGACATTAGCGGGCTCCAAAGCCAGCCCAAACTCAAGGCCAACCTCCAGAGCGAACCATTTAACCCACGTGCACTGGCCGGCAGCCTGCAACAAGCCGTGCCCGAATTCATCAACAACAAGGCGCTCACCGAACTGCGCTTTGCCAGCGACATTGAATACAGCGACAACAGTGCCCGCCTCAACAACCTTAACGTCATGCTCGACAAGACCCAGATGAATGGTTCCATCGCCATCACCGACATCGAGAAGCAGGCGCTGCAAGTGAAACTGAAGATCGACCAACTCAACCTGGATGATTACCAGGTGGTGGTTGCCGATGACAGCGCCGCGCCGGCAGGCAAGCCAGCGAGCAAAGGCAAGGTCGTAACACCGCTGCCTATCCTGCCGGTAGAGACCATCAAGGAGCTCAACCTTGACGCCACCATTAGCCTTGGCAAACTGGTAGCGTCGGGCGCCGAACTGACCGACATCGCGCTCAAGGCAAAAGCCAACAATGGCGTGATAAACCTGTCGCAATTAACCGCACAGCTGTATCAGGGCAGCACCAACTTTGCCGCTGCAATTGACGTCCGCCCGCAGCAACCCAACTGGACATTCAATGGTTCGATTACCAGGGTCCAAATCGCACCGCTACTGAAAGCCACCAGCGAAATCGACTGGGTTGAGGGCAGCCTCGACTTCAACGGCAAGCTTAGCGCCCAGGGCAACCAGCTGGATGCCCTCAAAAAATCGCTTAAAGGCCCGGCGACATTCAGTATCAGCAAGGGCGTGCTGCGCGACATGAGTCTGGACAAAACGGTGTGCCAGGCCATAGCTCTGGTCAATGGTAAACAACTGACCAAGCCCTTTGCCAAAGACACCCCGCTGAACAATATCGAAGGCTCGCTGGAGTTCGGCAATGGTCGGCTGACCAACAAAGCATTTACCGCAGGCCTCAGCAACACCAGCGTCAAAGGCAGTGGCTATATCGGTCTATTGGACGACAGAATTGACTACCGCCTGGGTGTAAGGGTTATCGGTGAACTGGAAGAGGTGGATCCTGCCTGCGAGGTTAACAAACGCTACAAAGACATCTATTGGCCTCTGCGCTGCAAGGGCTCGCTCGAAGATAAGCCCACGAAACTTTGCAGTATAGACAGCGACGGCATCGAAGAGGTCGTGAAAAAAATGGCCGGCAAGGAACTCGAAACACGGGCCAAAGATGCTATCAACGACGCATTGCAACGCTTTTTACGCTAGTGACCCCGGCACAGTTCCAACAGGCCGTGCTGGCCTGGTTTGACCAGCACGGGCGCAAGGATCTGCCCTGGCAGCAGAATATTGATCCCTACCGGGTTTGGCTGTCGGAAATCATGTTGCAGCAGACCCAGGTTAAAACCGTCATTCCCTACTTTGAGCGGTTTACCCGTCACTATCCAAGCGTCTGCGCTCTGGCCAGTGCAAGCCTGGACGAGGTGCTGCATTTATGGACCGGGCTTGGCTATTATTCGCGAGCCCGCAACTTGCATCGCAGCGCGCAACTCATAGCGCAGGAACACGCCGGCGTATTTCCCCGTGAGGTCGATCGTTTGCAAGGCTTGCCCGGGATTGGCCGCTCTACCGCCGGAGCCATTGCCGCAATTGCCTACCGCCAGCAAGCCGCCATTCTTGACGGCAACGTAAAACGAGTGCTCGCCCGCTTCTATGCGATAGATGGCTGGCCCGGCCAGGGTCGCATCCAGGCGCAGCTATGGCAACGTGCTGAAGCCAACACGCCGCAGCGGCGGGTGCAAGACTATACCCAGGCGATGATGGATCTGGGTGCCACGGTCTGCACCCGCAGCAAACCGAGTTGTGAGGCCTGCCCCTTAAGCAGCCATTGCAGCGCCCTGCAGCAAGACGCAATTGCGCAATATCCCGGCAAAAAGCCACGTGTTGAAATACCGGTTCGATCTACCCGGATGCTGATTATCGAGAATCCCGGTGGCGAAGTGCTTTTGCAAAAGCGTCCTCCCAGCGGCATCTGGAGCGGCCTGTGGATATTCCCCGAGATTGCGACAGACCTGGAACCCAAGCACTATTGCCACGACAGTCTTGGCCTGGAGATCCTGGCAACAGACACCTGGGCAAACTATCGCCACAGCTTTAGCCACTATCATCTCGATATTGAACCTATTCATCTGCGCGTAGGCGACAGCAACCGACAAGTGATGGCAGGGGACCAAGCGCTTTGGTATAACCGAGCGCAACCTCAGGCAATCGGCCTGGCCGCCCCCATCAAAAAATTAATGACGCGCATACCAACCACTCTGAGTTAGAGGAATACTCATGTCACGCAGCGTTTTTTGCAAAAAATACCAGCAACAGCTCGAAGGCCTGGACGCCGCTCCCTACCCTGGCACCAAGGGTCAGGAAATTTACGACAGCGTATCCAAAAAAGCATGGGGCGAGTGGGTATCACTGCAAACCATGTTAATCAACGAGCATCGCCTCAACGTGCGCGAGCCCGAAACCAGGGCTTACCTGAGCGAACAAATGGACAAATTTTTTAACAATGAAGAGACCGATCACGCCGATGGTTACGTTCCACCCGAAGAATAAATGGAATTTGAATCGCGGGCTTGACTCGCAACAAAGCAAACGGTTTAATACGCGCCTCGTGCCGCACAGGCACTTCTGCATCGAACAAATGAAGCCACAAGCTGACCTTTTTCGATGCACTTGCCCAGATAGCTCAGTCGGTAGAGCAGGGGATTGAAAATCCCCGTGTCGGTGGTTCGATTCCGCCTCTGGGCACCATCCAAATCAATAAGTTACGCCTCCCCCAAAACATCATAAATCACAGTTTGTGTAACTCTGGTGCAATGGTGACAGCAAAACAGGCGTCAACACATCAATTGTATCGACTCAAATCAGACCTCACAGGCAAAGTCATCAAGTTTAGATCTAATCTAGCAGCTTTCGACCAGAGTGTGTGAAAAGTCTGCAGCAGTAAAATTTTGGGCTAAAACGGCAGCGAGAATGCTATTCCTCTGTCGCTCCTCGTGCATCCGTAAATACAGAACCAAGCAAATCTCCGCACAAGTCGAAATAGTTTTCATACACTCTGGGCCTTCAACAGACTGTTGGGACTGCCACCTGCTTAGGTAGACATTCTCCTGCTATCGCCTCCCCTGGGATGCCAATAAAGGCAGAGATGATTGTCTCCGCTTCGCTTAAATGAGCTTGCACGAATGAACAGTTCAGGTGAATTGCTCGAATTTGTCAGCCTCTGGTCCTATGAGTGCGCGAACATGGAAGGCTCTACTTTCTCAGGCTTTTCCGCATATCTTATTGAAATATATATTGTTTTTCTATCATTTCGGATGCACAGGAGATCTTATCAAGGTCCTATGAAACGCGGAGGCACTATTTCCACATAAGACGTAAAGTCAGTTACGTGAATGGCCGGGGTATAACTGATTGAATTGGCTAGAATTAGGCAGAGAAACTACCTATCCAGGGCAACGCCGTGGAACCCGGGAACTTGGCGACTTTCATCTGGCAGTTGATCGAACGCACATCCCGCTCCGAGGATTCCGCCTTGAGCAGCACCTCCAGTACCGGGACTGCCTGCCGGTAAGCTGACGAGGATTGTGCGGCGAGTTCGCCGACGGCATCCGCCCTGCCGTGCAACTTCATCGATTTCAGGGTGGTGATCATGGCGTCAGGGTTCATGGCGTATCCTCCGTAGCTTGTCGTAGCGTGCGATGTCGGCCAGCGGTTCAGTGACCAGTTTTAAAGCCGCTGGTGCCTCAAGGCGTTTGGGCCTTCCGGCCGTCAGGATCGTGCTGCTCCCAGGCCTTCAAAAAATGCTGATTGATCAGCCGAACCACATGGAACCGGTCAGCCACGATGGTGGCGCCGGGGAAGTATTGGCGGACAATGCTCCGGTAGGTTTCCGACAGGTCCATGACCACCACCTGGACATTGCTCGCGCCCCCGCAGACCCTTTAAATAGGGGCGTAAGCTCGGTTCCGAGCGCCCGAGCTTGACATCGAAAACCGTGTGGTTCTTGAGATCCACAAAGGTGGTGGCAAAGCCCTTCCTGCGGGTGAAGAAGTGCTCGTCAATGCCCAGTACCCGCGGGCATGGCCGCCTGATCCATCTCCGACCGCTTGATGCTCAAATGATCCCGATACCAGCGCTCCACCGTAGCGCCGCTGATCTGGTGGGTGCGCGAGAGTTTACGCTGCGTCACGCCACCATCGTGAGCCTCGTAGACCTCCATCTGGTAGGTGTCCGAGGAGCGGTATCGGGGCCTGAGGCCGGGGAACGTATGGCGAAAATAGCGGCCGCAACCCCGGCAGTGGTATTTGGGCACCTTGAGGTGCAGGATCATCACCTGATTACCCCGCCGGGTGTGCTTGACCGTGCGCTTGTGGGTGGCCTTGATTCTTAGCTCAGAGCCGCCGCAGTGCTTGCAGCTGGCCTGCCGGCGGTGGGGCCTGGCCCAGACATCAATACGGCGTTTACTCTTTACCCGTATTACTTCAAGGCCAGGTATGCCTATAATCATTCCTGCGTGGGACATCGGTGTTCTCTCCATTAAACGATCTTCGCAAAATCAGTTTAATGAATGCCGGTGTCCCCCGTTAATGATGAAGAGCCAGACCCCACAGGCAAGGTCATCAGGCTTGGATCTAATCTGGCAGCTTTCTTGCCCTGCTGTGCCGTTAACTCAATTTCTTTGCAGACGCATTTGTCGCCATCAACGGAAGCAAGTTCAAGGCCGGCAACAACCGGGATCGCAATTTCACCAAGGCCAAGATGAAGCGTCGACTGCATCAGATCGACGAGAGTACAGCACAGGGACGTTCCAGGATTTCGTTAAATCTGATAAGCAACCCTGCTACAAAATAACTCGACAGAATTGCAAAATGGTCACACCGCTCTTCGAAGTCGACATGACCGCTACATCAGTCCTGTCGGCCTAAATGGGCGCATCGTTCTGTCACTGGAGTGATGCCGGCCTGGCTCTGGGTAATATCTCTTGCTGTCGCCCAACCCCTGAAGTCGCTCGATTCAAGGCCAGCGGAATCCTGTTTACGTGTTGGGAAAGGGACGCGCGTATGTTGGCGGGTGTCTCGGCCCACAGTGACCGAGTGGTCTGGGGGCTATCCTGATCTTCTGGAATTAGTCTTCCCTGTGTACCGCCCTCGCAGGGAGCGCTAGACTGGCGCCGGCTTTCTCAATGCTTTCCATCACCCTCAGGTTCACGTCTTCTGCGTACTCAAGGAACGTGGCGAAGTCATTGGTGGCCAAGTAGGCGAATATCTCGATATCGAGCGCATCATCAGTGAAGCCCCTGAAGCGGACCCGATGCCCGCTCTGCACGATATGTTCATGCGCTGAAACCATGTCGCGCAGTTCCTGCAGCGCTCTTTGCAGTTGCTCGCGCGATGTGTCTAGCCGCAGGCGCAGCCGGGGGTTGTAGAGGATTTTCTGCCGCGCCGAGTAGTTGTCGATCTGGTCTACTGCCAACTTGGCATTGGGTATCGATAACACCGTATTGGCGAGCGTGCGCAGACGCGTAGTGCGCAGGCCGATTTCCTCGATCGTGCCGGTGTGCGCGCCGATTCGACAGAAATCACCGATGCGAATCGGTTGTTGTGTATATAGTGACAGCGCGCCGAAAACATCTTCCAGCGGTTTCTGCAATGCCAAGGCCACAGCTACACCACCCACACCGAGCCCAGCGAGCAGGGTAGTGATATTGAAGCCAATATTGTCCAGCCAGACCAGTATTGCACCCAAGACAACCAGAATATTGAAAGCGCGGGTCGCGGGCCGAAGTAGCACGACGGCGCCCGGCTTGCCTTTGCGCTCAAGATGAGCTGCGTAGAGGTCTCGTGCGAGCGCGGCGCCCGCCAACATGATCCAGACCAGCAGAATTATGATGCCCGTCCTGCTCTGGAGGATGCCTTGCGCCGTGATTCCTATGCCCAGGGACTCCAGCGCACGGATCATAACCAGACTGGTAAAAAACAGCGCCACGGGCACCGTGAAGAAAAATTTACGTTTGGGGTATGTCGAGCGGCTTGGATCGCCGAGTATTCGGGCCAGTATTCGGCCCACGGCATAAAAGACCGCATAAGCGCCCAGGCCGATGAGCAGTACAAGCGCCAACTTGAAGTACTCAACGCCCAGGAAGTTGCCCTCCGGTAAACGGTCGGCCAAATAGTCAACGACGGGTCCGTAGCCGAATTTTTGGTATAGGTCGAGTGTATCCGCGACAGTGGTGTTCGACACTTTCCAGATAAGCTCGCCATCCTTCCTGGGTAGACGCTGCATCAGCAGCACGTACTCCTCACCGTCCGCCTCAAGCCGCCCCAGCTCATCCAGATTCTGGGGCAGATCATCCCCCTCGGTGCCGTTCGGCGAGTCACTCAGCTGCTCGAGATCTAGCCAGACCTTGCGTTGGATAACGACAGCCAGGCCCCAGGCGATATCACGCTTCAGATAGCTCTCGTACCGTGGCGGCAGGCTGCGCATATCGATGTAATGCAGCGCCGTCTCCCAGTCGCCGGAATCGATGGCGCGCAAGAAACCCTCAATACTGCGTCGAGGGGTGCCGCGTCCAAAGGCGTCTTCGGGAATATCGGACTCGCTGGCGGGTTTCGGCTCAGTGATGTCGGTCTGTTCCTGACCGTAGGCCGGCATCAGCAGGGTGAGCGCCAGCAGTAGTGACAGGCAGTTTCTCAATAGTTTGGCAGGTTGCATGTTGCTAATATTCTCACCCTGTTACGAACGTAACTTGAACGGTAGCGCAGCCTCGCGATCCTGGCCAGCGGCCCGTATTCAACCCAATCGACCGCGCGGCAGTTACCGTGCCCGGGGCGACTCATCAACCATGTTCGCACAAATTGATCAGCGGCGGCCATTCACATAGTCTGCCCCCATAGAGTCCACACTTTTACTGGTGATTTCGATGTGGGTACAATACTGTTAAGGGTCGAGAGCGCCCCTTAGCTGATGCGGGAAACTTTTTACCATAGGACTAAGGCCGAATGGCACTTACTTAAGCGGATGTACCCCAGTGTGTTCGATCCGCGGTACGCCGTGAATCCCTCCCTGGAGGCTTGACTGCGGCATCCCTGCCGCAGACGCCCGCGGATCGAACACACCGGGGCTCCGCAAATCACTGTAGTGGCGTTAAGTAAGTGCCATTGGACTAAAGCCCCATTGATGTTTATGCCCATAGTTGATAATTTGTTGGGGAAATCCAAGGAGTATCCAATCACAGCAAAGCTCAGGATCGTGCTGGCCCTGCTCGCATTGCCGCTGGTAATGCAGGCCCAGGCCAGCGAAGACAATTGGAAAGATCTTCGCTCTTTGCCGTTTCCCGAAAACTACCCGACAGAGGAATCAGCAGACCGTCTGTATGACGAGTTGCTGTTTCAGCGTGCCTCACAGGTAGTTATCTGGTCGTTACCTGCTACGGCGCTATGGGCCATGAAGAAGGGGTCTGAAGCGCAGTTCGGCGAGGGGTCAAACGTCTTTCCCATCTGGAAGGATAGACTCAGCGCGGAAACTATCGTTAGTACACCGAATTCCGACGTAATCTACGGTATGGGCTATCTGGATCTGCAGAAAGATGGGCCTACCGTCATCGAAGTGCCCCCGAAGCTTCAGGGGATACTCGACGATTTCTGGCACCGCCCCCTTACCGATGTCGGATTTGTGGGGCCTGACAAGGGAGAAGGTGGCAAGTACTTGATTCTACCGCCTGATTTTGAAGGGGAGACGCCTGAAGGTTATTTCACCTTCAAGAGTTCAACCTATAACGTTTTCGTGTTCTGGCGGGCATTTCGTGACGAGGATGGCGGGACCAAAGAAGGCGTGGCGCTGATGGAGCAAACTCGCATCTATTCTTTGGCCCAGGCGGATAACCCTCCAGCAATGGTTTTCCCCAACGGCTCCGGGCAGCCCGCAGATATGCTTTATCCTCAGGATTACAGCTACTTTGAGGGACTGGCTGACTTTGTAAACAACGAGTTTGTCGGGCCCGAGGATTGGTCCATGCGCGGGATGATGGCATCGCTTGGAATCGTCAAAGGTAAACCGTTTGCACCCGATGATCACATGAAACAGATTTTGACAGCAGGTGCCGATGTCGGCATGAAAATGGCCCAGGCCTTGCGCCACGGAGACAAGCTGCCGAATACGAAATACTGGCCAGATCGACAGTGGCACAATGTACTCAACGTGCTCGATGTTGAATTTAAGCAGGACACATACCTCGATATCGACGCGCGCATGGGGATGTTCAAAATCGGCTACTCTATCAGCCCGGCGATGGTGATGAACATGGTGGGTAAGGGGTCAAAATATCCCTTCGCTTATCGCGATGCCGACGGCAACCATTTGTCCGGTGGTTCCTCCTACAAGCTACACCTTCCAGCGGGTATTCCTGCGGCCAATTTCTGGTCGGTAACTCTTTATGATGGATATAACGCCTCGGGTTTAAAAAATGGCCAGCCGTTTCCCTCCATCGGTTCTCTGGATAAATTGAAGCAGAACGAAGATGGCTCGGTGGATCTTTACTTTGGTCCCGAACTTCCCGAAGGGGCCCCGTCGTCAAACTATCTTCGCACAGTACCGGGCAAAGGATGGTTTACCCTTCTCAGGCTGTATAGTCCAACCGAACCGTTCTTTGATGGAAGTTGGCGACCTGACGACTTTGAGAAACTCGATTAGCAGATGAACCCGGCGATGGTCCGCACTGCTAAAGATCGCTCAGAATGCTCTAGGCGGATAGAGTAGCGGCAACACGGCTTAGTCGCGTATTCGTGACGAAAGGGTTGAATTGCGCATCTTTCAACCCCATCTCTTTTATTGGGTAATCAATCTGAGTCTGAAGTAAGAGGCAGAACTAGCCGCACCCGGCAGGCCCGTTTCTGTTAAGGATTGTTTGACAGCTGCCTCATCAACCGGCCTCTGTGGCTTGGCACAGTGGAAGGTGGTAGCTGTCTAACAATCCCCAGGGCAGGAAACCGCGGGGGTGCTCTCGGATGTATCTATGGGGGAAGTAACCATGGCGATGGTTGCGGAGTAGCTGCGAGTCGAGGGACTGGATTCAATGAACTCAGCCTGGATGCTCCGGCTCGGTGTTTGATGGTCTAACCGCAATTCAATAAGCGCTTCCCGCAGATTGGAAAGTGGCCTGGTAAGACCTTGCGGGCATAGCGGTTCTACGCAGCGCAGGTGAACGCACCGGATAGGGTTTCGTAGATTGTCATTTGGAGGCTTGCTATTCACGATGGCGGCCCCCGCGACATCGGTAAGCGCGGGATGGTCATGACGATGACCATGGATGCACCGCAGTGTCGGCAAACGAAGTTGCTTGATGGAGTGTTATCGAGCGCACCGGTACCGTCTTCCGATTGATCAACAACAGCAAGCATTTCCCTGAGTCGCTGGAGGTTATCCGAGCGCACGTGATTGGCGAACAAGCCGAAGTGGCGTATACGATGGAAGCCACGAGGCAGGACATGAATCAGGAAGCGCCGGATGAACTCATCAACTGCCAGGGTCATGGTCTTGTGACGGGCGCGCCCTTTATTGCGATAGTCTTTCCACTTGAAGGTCACTCCCCGGTCATCGCAGGTGATCAGCCGGCTATTCGCTATCGCGAGCCACCAGGCGCGAAGCATATGAAGCAGCGCCGGTGATAGCATGGCATGGCGGTCGCGTTTACCCTTGCCCTGATCGACCCGAATCATCATAAGCTTGCTATCGATATCGGTCGTCTTCAGATGAACCACTTCACCGGCGCGCAAGCCTGCACCATACGCAACACTGAGAGCCGCCTGGTACTTGAGGCAGCCGGCGGCATCCAGCAAGCATGTGACTTCTTCGGCGCTGAGGATCTCTGGCAGTCCACGCGGCTGATGGATATGTCGCATCTTCCGCATGGCGCTTGGGCGATCCAGTGTGGTCCCGAAGAAAAACTTGAGTGCGGAAATATGAGCATTAATTGTGGAACTTGAGGCACCTTGCTCGACTCTGTATAACTGGTAGTTCCGCAGGTCCTCGGGGTCAGCCGTATCGGGGGATCGACCGAGAAACCGGGTGAACAGCTCAACGGAGCGAAGGTAGTTCCTTTGTGTGCTCGGCTTAAACTTGCGCATGGTCATATCTTGCAGCATACGCTGGCGCAATGGGCTGATCGGTTTGTTAGACTGGGTCATGGGTCTTACTCCTGTGTTGTTGTTTGCTTGTGTCGCAACAACAACCTCAACACAGGTAAGACCCAGCTCAGGAATTTATCTCAGGTACAATTTGGCACCAGCTTGCTACCGCCTACCGCGCGAGCGGTTTGGTGCATTGGCACATAGCTCCAGTTGGCGGGCAGCCGTTCCGCGCTGATCTCACCGGCTGCTTTTCTCGTCACCGGTTTGCGCTAACTTGGCTGCAGCGGGCGAGAACGACCCCAAGCGGCCATTGACTGGATTGATCTTTAATTCAACTACCTAACCAAATGGGTGGGACGGGTTACAAAACGAACTCGGGGATTCGTGACAGCTCACTATGCCATATCCAATCTTTTCAATATGGGGCGGCACCCGGTCCGCTATCCTGTGCCGGGTGCCATCCTGATAGCGCGTCCTGCCTAATTGCCATGCTTTGAGGAGGCAGCCGTCGATACAGTGTCGGCAGCGGCGTTTTTGCTGATGAAGCCGTCGGTAACAAAACGCTTGGATGTCTTGACTACACAGCGCACATAGGCGCCATGGTTTTTCCAGCTGCCATTCTGTGGGCAGTACTGGGCGATGGCGCAACCGCTGTCGTCAACCACGGCGCCGATGGCTGAGTTCGGGCACTGATCTCCATCGTCGGCGATTTTGTCGTTGTCCTTATCCAGATCACACGCGTTACCCAGGCCATCTTGATCATCATCGAGTTGTGAAGCATTGCCATCGAGCGGACAGTTGTCGTCGGTGTCATCGACGCCATCGCCGTCATCATCGAGATCGCAGGCATTACCCAGTTCGTCGCCATCCGTATTCCGCTGATCAGCATTCGCAAGAGTAGGGCAGTTGTCGACGTCACCGCAGACGCCGTCACCATCGGCATCGTTACTGGGATCGAGGATACAGGCATCACAAGCGTCGCCAAGAACGTCACCATCCTGATTGTCTTGCTCCGGATTGAATTCAGCGGGGCAGTTGTCGAGGTGGTTGGCCCACTCGTCACCGTCATTGTCAAAGCCTGTATTACAGGCATCCCCGAAGCCGTCATTGTCGACATCAGACTGATCGCCATTGGCCACCGCGGGACAGTTATCAACCTCGCCGCAGATGCCGTCACCGTCGGCATCGTTATTCTCGTCCAGTGGGCAGATGTCACAGGCATCGCCCGCGCTGTCGCCGTCGCTGTTCACTTGGAAAGGATTGGCCGTCGCAACGCAGTTGTCGACGCTATCCTCGACGCCATCTTCATCGGCATCGGGCGCCGGTGCCCTGACCAGAACCGGGATTACCGTGATGTAATTGCCGCCGCTGTCGTTCTTTATCAGTGGGACCAGCGGGCTGGCAAGCAAGCGGTCGATCTGGCCCTGATTCAGGTAGCCGCTGTAGGGCGTCAAGGGATCCGGAGCACGCTCGTCCATCAGGTTTTCGATGTCTCCAGTGGCGGCACACAGGTCAATCAGTTCCATTGGTAGAAAGTCGCCGCAATGGCGAAGCCCAAGCAGGTGCCCGATCTCGTGGGCCTGGACTATAGCGCCGGTTGCGCTTTTCGCCGTGTCGGAAACGATAGCGATGGTATTCACGTTGGCGAGACCAACAGCGCCGGATGCCGAACCGTCTGCATTGACGAAACGGTCAATGAAGTACATGTAGATGCTGGTGGGATCCGCAGAGGAGCGAGCGACAAGTTGTTCGAACTCCGGAGTACTCCCTGAGGTGTTTCGATCGAGTTCGAGGAGATCGCCGGCTTCGAGCACCTCCATCTCGCCGTAGCGAATATCGATCGAGTTTGTGCCAAAGCCATCCTGAGAGAATATAGCCTCGATGGCCGCCTCATTGAGCGTTACCTCAGCGCTGTGGGCGTTGAGCGAGACAAAGAGGAACAACATCCCAAGGATTTTCTTCAGCATTTTCGGGCTCACTTGAGGTGACGGCTTTACAACCAGGTAAATCCAAAGTTCGCCCAGGTACACACGAGAACAACCGCACAGTGCACCACGCGCCAACAAACTGCCGGCGAGCCGGTTCTACGAGCCAGGCCGACGAATTATCCGCGCAGCGCGGCGTAATTGTCAAACTGCAGGAGCTGAGGGGCTATTCCACCGATAGGGTATCGCCAGGTTATTGGAGCATAATTGGTAGAATCGGCATATGAATACACAATGGCTGTTTTGACAGGTTAACTCACCGCCATTGCTAGAATCACGTGATGAATACATATAAAACCACCAATTCCCTCCCGATATCATGTCCTATTCTGTCTGGCTCTACTATCGCTTCAATCTCAGTCAACGAGATATCGAAGACCTCTTGGCTGAGCGAGGCATTATCGTCACTCGGGACGTCAGCTCAACGCGGTCAACAATATCCTGGCGGAATACGATCAAGAAATTCAGGCCATGGCAAAAACCGAGCGCTACAAACGTTCAGTGCAAGCCTTAGCCTGCTACAAGGGCGTCAAGAATCTCTTCGCGCAGAGGATGATCACTGAAATCGGTGACTTAGAACGTTTTCCTCACCCGCGTCAATTAATGTCCTGGATTGGCATGGGAATTCGGGAATATTCCCCTGGGGGCAAGCATCACCGGTTTGGCATGACCAAACAGAGTAATCGCTACCTACGCTCGGCGTTTATTGAGGCTAATCAACGCGGCTACCTAACAGCAAGACTGTCCAATGACGTCAAGGCCAGGCGCAAAGATACCGAGCCTGTCTGATCGCGATCGCAGATCGCTGCTTGCGTCGCTTGAACAAAAAGGGCAACCGCTTGTTGATAGCGGGGAAACACCCCAACAAAGTCAAGGCAGCGTGTACCAGGGAAATGGTCGGCTTTGTAAGGGAGTCATTGATTCATACATCAGCTGCATGACCCAAAACCGGAGCCACCCCAAACCCAACAGTGCGAAAGGTTATTGACACTACCTGCCGAAATCGCCGGCACCCTGCTCTGGAGGCACCTGACTGACTCCTATTTTCGAAAGCTGTCGCTCGCCCTGGCGCAGTCCATCAGACGGCAGACGACCCTTCGGAGACATTGCGTGAATTCCATTAGCCTGCAAGACTGGCGGAGGTTCAATCCCTTCTATTGCCGGTAAGCAAAATTATCATGTGGTATCGTTATCCATTACTTGCACTCTCAAAGTACACTCCCGGCTTCGGGTCAACGAAATCTACAAGTACAACCTCCGAGTGAACGATCTAGATGTTGGGAGCCCCATATGATCATACGAACAACCTTCCTCGCTCTTCTGATGATAGTTGCAGCTGGACCACAAATGGCCATGGCTCTTGAGGAAAGCGACTCTAGTCGCCCTGCCTTTGTGCTTGTCCACGGGACGTTTCAATGGGGTGGCCAATGGGACGCACTTTCCAGCTTGCTTGTGAAAGAAGGGTATGCGGTGTTTTCCCCATCGTTGACCGGTTTAGGCGAAAGAGAGCATCTATTATCAAAGCAGGTCGGGCTCTCGACACATATCGACGACATTTCAAACTATATAAAATGGCTGGATATCGAAAATGTGATACTGGTCTCACATTCCTACGGAGGAGCTGTCATCACCGGGGTCGCCGACCGGCTCGGTGATCGAATTGTCCATGTCGTCTATATCGATACGGTTCCATTGAACCATGGCGAAAATCTACTGGATGCCTTTGGACCTGAAGTCTCTGGGATCGCTACAAAGTCTGTCGAAGAGAATGGAGATGGCTGGTTAATTGCCGCTGACGCATTGCGCGATCCAGCTCCAACGATGAGAAGCCACCCCTGGAAAACTTATACAGATCGTATTGATCTGGTTGGCCCTCCACCGGATTCAGGGACAATTATTGTAGCCACCGAATCTGCAGAGATTTTCAGCTATATGAGGCAACAGCAAGCGCCCGAGCGTGCAAAAGCACGAGGCTGGAAGCTATATACAATCGAAGGACCTCATCCGCTTCAGGAAACAAGTCCTTCAAAGGAAAAGGTGGCTGACATTCTTCTCAACGTGGCAATAACGGTGAATTCTAGTGCCTCTCGACCGTGACGCCTGGCGACCTCTCAATTGTGAGAGCTGTCGTGGCAATCTGCGCCCCGAAAAGCCTTTCTGTGTGCCGCTATCCACACATAGTGGCGCCAAACCATAAAGTATTCGTACTTAAGCTAAATTTTTGATTTTCCCCAAGGTCTCCAACGACGTGGTAAAAGTCATACAGTTTTAGTGTGTCCGAGCCATTTCGTCAATTTGGTAAACGACCTTAGCTGGCACCTTGCAGAGATCTCCCGCTGCCGCGCCCTGGGCAAACCAGACAGGCTCCTATTCTCGAAAGCTGTCGTTCGCCCCGGGACGGCCCATCAGGCGCTGGTCGACCCCTTTCAGTCATTCGCCAATACTCCTTGATCGATCAGTGCTTTTGGTAATCATAACGATAGCAAGTCTGCATTCGGTGTTCACATCAGGTCGTTCCCGCATGGCGCTTGGCGGAAGTCTTGTCCAGCCAGCTCTCCCCGATCGGTTGACGCCGCTTGCGTCCCCTGCCCCTTTTAGCCGGTGGGAAACGCACACGATATTTGCTGTTGGGCGCGCGGCCGCCCCGCACGTAAACCCCGTTAAAGCGCGTCAGATTTGTGCGCGGCTTGGGAACCAGGGCTGCCAGCTTCGCAATGAAGTGCGAACTGTAGTCATTGTTATCGATCGGTCAGTGCGGAAGAAGCAGCGCGCTCATCCGGTATCTCCGTCGGCGCGCCGGGCTCGTTGAGCCTTGTCGATTCAAGGCAGTCGCTTTCATTCGACGCGGAAACGCGGACCGGGTGCTTTCCCTAGACTTCCTGGACCAATGAGCGTACGGCACTGAATCGCCCAATGACTTCCGCTATGTCTTGAGGTCGCTCGGCAGCCCTATTCGCGGTCATTTGATCTATCAGCGATCGCAGCGAATCAATAGCTTCAGCTGCGACACCTTCGAATTCAAGCTCTGTCCCGAAAAACACATTTCGCAGCGTTACACCGAAACAATGTATATCGGCACGCACGGATAGCACACCCGATTGCCCCTGTTCAGGCGCCATATATCCCGGCGTGCCATTGTAGGACGTGATTCCGCTCCCGGTGGCAAGCACGCCGAAGTCCGGCATCGCTTCTGAATCGAAAACCTCACTCGGATTTAGCATCATGAAATCTGAGAGGTACGATCGCGCGGCAACGACAAGGATGTTGTTCGGTGTGACATCGCCATGCAAAACCCCCATTCGTTCTTTACCGGAAACATCGAAAAATCGTGTCCCGTGCGCCGCGTGCAGCGCCTGCGCCAGGCTCTCGGCGACATCCATCAGTCTGCTAAAGCCATGCAGATCCCGGCCGACCGAATTTGCCCACTGGTCAAGGTGCTCCCCGTCAATGCGCTGCATTGCTATGTAGTAGGTCATCGCGTCGGAAAACCGGACAGCCCCGAATCCGACGATTGGCACGATGTTGGGATGATTCAGCGCCGCAAGACTTCGGGCGCAACTGAAGATAGTGTTGTGCACCGGCCGTAACGCATCTTGCGGCAGGTGCATGATCTTGACACAGACGGGATTCCGGAAAACCGCATCGTCTGCCTCGAAGACATAGCCCTGCCCGCCACGGCCGATCCTGCGCCCCAGTCGATACCCGTCCAACTGGCAGCCGGCTAGTAAACTCGGATCCTGAAGCATTTTCACGTAGCCGATCTCGCCAATTGACCTCTCTGCCGGATGGGAGTCATCCGATTCGGCCGCCCGCGAGCCCTTAGAGTGATTTCCACTCAGTTGGGCTGCCAGGCGTTTCGCACTTGCGGCCAAGGATGATTCGAATGCATCGAAGTGCTGGGTAGTGCTCAGGAAGTATTCCAGGCTCGGCGAGGGCTCAATGTTTTCGACGCGAAAAGCGAGCAGTGGGATATCGCGGTTGACGGCACGCTCCACTTCCCTTTTGACATGTTGCGAGGTGTTCGCGTTGCGGGTCAGGATCAGGAGCAGCAGCCGTGATTCCTGGATCGCTTCTATGATCGACGCGCCCCAGTCGGAACCCGGCTGTATATCGCGTGTGGCCAACCAACAGTCGAGCCCCAGTTCCTCCAACAGCCCGCAAATCTCTTCCGCGACCTTCCGGTCTCTGTCCGAGACACTCAAGAAGATGTGGTTCGGCATTGCATCACGCTCGACGTCGACATGGGCGCTTTCGTTCATCGCCTTCTCTTTCCCCGTTCCCGG
>CAVROQ010000049.1:0-29057 GCA_963722805.1 uncultured Gammaproteobacteria bacterium | reverse complement strand
AAGGGGAAGGTCTCAGGTTCGAATCCTGAAGGGCGGACCAATAAAATCAATGGGTTACGAGATATTATGGCTCTACCCAATTAACGGGGGATGGGCATTCATCCTTACACGATTAATCATACCGTCCCACCCGCAGTGGGTCAGCAACCTCAACCGATAATTCTCAAAGTTTCAATCCTGGCAGGCATCTGGTCAGGGCTGAACATTATCGGAATCTCTGGGTCAGTGCGTTCGCTGATTGGCGTAGGGCAGTTGCTCTGACAGCAGACGCAGGATTTCTCTGACCTGGAGAAGTTAATTTGGCGATACTATTCCATGTGTAAACTACGCATTCGCCACATACGCGATAGCGATCATGCCGTTTTAGTTCACCCGTTCAATCTCGCTGGGCCGCCAGCTCTTGTTGATCCAGGGTTCGAGTGGCCCGTACATGCGCAGGATTGTGAACCAGCTCTTGCCTGGAATAGTCTGCACCCAGTTGCCCTTCTTGCCGGCCGGGGGCTCGGGCGAGAAAAAGACGTCATAGGAGCCATCGGCATTCTTCTGGAAGCCATCGCTTTGACTGCCGACTGTAGGGTATGACTGGCTGGTCTGCAGCATTGAGCGGGTTTGCGTATCGTAGATTGTGACGGCCCAGAAGTTGTTTACCGGAACGTTTGGAGGCAGGTGCAGGCGGTAGGTTTTCGCGCCATCAAATGCCTTTTTCTGTGCATCCCTGAAGGCGATAGCGTAGTCGGAACCTGCGCCGGGATGAGTAACCGCCATGGCTGGTGTCACACCGGTATAGCCGAAGTAGAAACTGGTGCGGGCATTCAAGTTTCGCGCGCCGTCAACTTCGAAAAACACATCCTTATTGGCGAATCCCATAACCCAGGAGCTGTCGCTGTCGGGATAGATGAAATAGCCTTTCTGCCGGGGGCTGTACAGCGCGGAACGGGCAGTGGCATCGCCGATTGCCGCAGCCTCTGTGAGCAGGCGCTGCATGCGGGTATCCGGATTGAATGGCTGGCCCTTGACGATGCCGATTGCCGCGAGGGTGCCGCGGGCTTCGCTGCCCAGCGCATCAATGGGTTCACGCTGGATGATTGTATTGAGAGCCTGAAAATAGCTGTAGTCGCCAGGGGCGATGGTGTTGTAGTGCTTGCCGCTGATGTTGACGAACTCGGTTGCCGGTGGGTTGTTAGCTGCGCTCAAAGGATAGACTTTCAGGTGACCCTTGACGTTCGTCAATGCCGGTGCGAGACCGTCAGCAATGGAGCCACGCATGAAGAACCAGTTAATGTAGGTGGGTGGCTTGAGCACAAAGTATCCTGTGGGTACCTTGCCGGTATAGCCCGGGGGCAGCACGAGGTACTTGCCACCCTTGCCTTTGTCCGGACCGGCCACGCCGAAGTCTCCAACGTAGCGCATCCAGGCATCGTCAAGCATGCCGAGCATGCCTGGCGGTACTTCCACCACGGTGGCCCGTAAGCCTGCAGGTCGAGATGACCGATGGAATACATCGTCGACGTATTTCCTGTCAGGTAAAGGGAGTGCGAATCGAGCAGTTGCTCGGCGACGGCGATCTGGTTGGGCTCGGTCAGGCCAATGTCCGAGTTTCCAGCAATAACACTGTACACAGACAAGGCGCCGACGTTGTCCAGGAATGCACTCACGCCGCGCATGCGATCGAGGTTGTCATATACGGTTTCGACCGTTGCGTCGGTCGGTACGCCGTCGAAGAACTCCAACTTGCCAATCGGCGTTTCGACCGTAGCGGGCGTGGATATCGACTCAAGCACTGCTACGCTTACCTCAGCCTGTGCTGCCATCGTGCCCGATAACACTACCAGCGCCATCGCAACTGAAATAGCCGATTTACCAATATTCTGTCTCATGCTTGGTTTCCTCAAGGGGTGGCGCAAGATTTTATTTGGACCCGGGTAGGTAGTTCATGCCTTTTCACTCGACCAACTCAATTTCACCCGGCCGCCAGCTCTTGTCAATCCAGGGCTCAAGTGGGCCGTACATCCGCAGGATCGTGAACCAACTCTTGCCCGGAACGGTCTGCAACCAGTTGCCTTCCTTGCCTTGCGGTGCCGTGGGCGCGAAATATATGTCGAAGGATCCATCCGCGTTCTGTGTCATTCCCTTGGACTGACTACCCACGGTGGGAAATGTCTGGCTGGTTTGCAGCTGCGAGCGGGTTTGGGTGTCGTACATGGTAAGGGCCCAGAAGTCCTTGACCGGCACGTCCCTGGGCAGGTGCAGTCGGTAGGTCTTTGCACCGTCGAAGGCGTTATGGTTGGCATCGAGCACTGCAAGGGCGTAGTCCGAACCTTCGCCAGCGTGCGTGGTTGCCATCGCCGGGGTCACGCCGCCGGCGTTGAAGTAGTAGAGCGCCCGCGCATCGAGACCCATGGTGCCGTCCGCTTCGAAGCTGGTGTTCCTGTTGGCAAACGCAGTGGACCAGACACTGTTAGGGTCGTCCGGATAGATCTTCACGCCGTCAAACCGCGGTTCGTAGGTGATGGCACGGGCGGTGGCATTACCCAGTGTGGCAGCTGCTGTCAGCAGCTTCTTCATCCGCCCTTTCGGGGCGAATGCCTGCCCCTTGACGATGCCAATGGCGGCGATGGCGCCGCGCACTTCCGGGTTGATCGCCTCAATGGGTTCTTCCTGAATAACGCGATCAAGGAATTCAAAATATGTCATATCGCTGGGGAAAACCGTATTGAAAGCTTTGTTTGACATGTTGACAAATTCAGTCGCTGCCGGGCTAGCCGCGTTTTTCAGCGGATAGACCTTCAGGTTTGAGGTGATATTATCGACCGCCGGCGCCGGCCCGTTTTTGATCGAGCCGCGCAGGAACATGAAGTTCCTGTTGGTCGGGGGCCGCAGCAGAAAGTAGCCGTCGGGGATATCGCCGGTATAGCCGGGCGGCAGCACCAGGTACTTGCCACCCTTGCCCTTGTCTGGCCCGGTCACACCCATGTTGCCGACGAAGCGCTGCCAGGCGTCGTTGAGAAAACCGAGCATACCCGGAGGAACTTCGATCACGGTTGGCCCGTCCTGCACCAGATCGGTGTAGGTGTAGGCGTACAGGGTAGAGGTGTTGGCGGTAACCACGAGCGTCTGGGAATCCAGCAACTGCTCAAAGATGGCGATCCTGTTCGCACCTTCGGCCCCGGCATTGGCTAATCCCTTGCGCACGCTGTACATCGACACAGCGCCGATATTGTCGAGAAACACACTGGTACCGCGCATCTGGTCGAGGTTGTCGTAAACACTATTGATCGTGGCGTCAGTTGGCACCCCATCAAAGAACTCGAGCTTGCCGATTGTGGTCTCGACATTGTCGGGGATAGAGATCGCGCCGAGTTCTACAGGCGATAACTGCGCTGCCGCAGGACCTGCAGCGACGGCAAGAGTTAAAGCACCAATAACAGTCGGGCGTATCATCTTCCAATTCTCCTCTGGCAAATCCCTAAAGCGATTTTCACGCTAAGGCTTTACACCTTCCACGTCTGCCCATTTCGCGCCATTTTTCTGAAAATGAGCCTGGTGTGCTGCGACCCGTTCAGGCAGCGATCACGAACCGGGCGCTGTACTCTGTGCTTGAAATCCTTCGTTCGAACGGTCTTTGGTGCTACATTGCATAGCAATCTTGTTGCATGCGAATGATGACAGTTTCGTGAAGCGCTCTACGATCAAGCTCCACCACAATAGAGCGAGCTTCCTGGGGGATATTATTGGACGGCAGGCTCGCAATCGTCAGAGCGACGCACCTGAACGACTACATTTTTGTGTTACGTGCAATCGGCGCTCCGGTGGACCGCGATCTTGCCCGGTCCAGTTTGCCGCCTCGCATTGAAGAGACGCCGGATCTTTACGTAAGCGTTCAGGTCGCAATCGAATGGATCGCGCGAACCGGCAACGATATTGAATTGATGGAACTGGGACTGCTCGGCGCTCAAAAGGCTTCGCTGGCATCGCTGCGTCCCGCCCAGCTCGCGGCCATTATGACGGCGCATACCGGCCTGCGGCGCCTGCAGGCCCTCGCCGAACTGTCGCGGCTTGAGGACAGCGCCCTTCAAATGAGTATCCGATACGAGGCAGATCAGGTTCGCGTCATCTGCGACATGGCGGGGCTGGCGCGTAATCCCTTCGTGTGTCTCGCGGAATGGCTGAACCTGCAGGCCGTCATTTCGGTCGTACGCAGCGTCGCGGGATCATCGTGGTGCCCGAGCGAGTTGTGCTTCGTGTCATCAAATCGTGTGCCGCAGACAGTACTGGCACAGTTCCCAAACACGCGCATCCTGGTGGGCCAGCGGCACACCAGCGTGGTGATAGGGCATGCGGCCCTCGCCCGAACAACTCACCGTACAATCACGGCAGCAGGCGATCGTCTGGCCGCAACGGCGATGGGATCTGTGCCAGATGGCCAATCCACGGCCTGGGAGTTCGCCAGCCTGCTGCGAATGCTGATTCAGCCTTACCTGAACCAGGGACGCCCCGATGTCGCATTCGCCGCCGAACTTGCGGGCATCAGCACGCGTACCTTGCAGCGAAGGCTCGCACTGTGCGGAAGTTCCTATTCGCAGATACTGCAGGAAGCGCGTTTTCAACTTGCCTGCATGCGTCTCGGCGACCCTGCCTTGAAGGTCATTGATGTCGCTATGATGGTGGGCTACGGGTGCCCGCAACATTTCACGCGCGCGTTCCGCCGGTTTGGGGGAATCACGCCATCCGAATATCGTCAGCACAACCTGGATGGTGACTCGCATGCCACGCAAGCGGCAGGTTCGGCTGAGCAGTCGCCACTGTAGTGCATGCTGCAGAATCCTTGGAGCAGCAGCCTGTTGATTTTTCTACAGTAATAGCCTTAAGCTGTCCGGCCTGAATCGTCACTGGTGGCTGCTTTCCAAGCCTAGGGATAGCAATGGCGGCGATTCCCGAACAAGCACCGGCCATGGGATGCAAATGCCCCGGATAAGGCAAAAATTTGTGTGACCACCATGAGCCCCGCACTGAATAGGTTCAGCATGCCCTTTACGAAAGCATTGTATTTGCTCTGCCGCGGCACCGTAGCTTTTTATTTCGGGTCACACCGCATGCAGCAAACAAGCGGAGAGGTTTTATGGATACGCTAAAGATACCTGTGCTGCTAACACTTCTCAGTTTGATCGTTGCTTGCAGTCACCCTATCGAAATTGTCGGCGAAGGCGATGTGCTCTCGGCTACGGGCACCCGCAATTGCTATTATGAAGACTTTTTGGCCGGTGCAGAAAGCTGCACCAGGAATCTGGTGGTACATGAGTATATCGAGACCTACTACGCTGTACCGCGGGATGGGTGGAAATTCGAGAAATGGCTTAACTACTGCACCGAAACAAGCAGCGACCAGTGTGGCTTTAAAATTTCTGCTGACATGGTAAAACAACATTTGGGTGCCACTGCGGCGCCTTTGGTCGCCGTATTTGAGAAAGTAACCCCGCCACCACCGGAACCTGTTGCCGTATACAGTTATGAACTGGATGCGGCTGGCGGCCTACTGAATCCCCAGCCATTGGAAGGCGCACATCTACAACGCAAAACGGTGTACTTCAGCTTTCTCGGCGATTACAGCAAGATCAGCTTTTGGTGCTGCAAGGTGCCCGACGGCGACGAGCCCCATATGCCCAGAATAACAGACGATACGAAGCCCTTTGTACTGCGTGTCGATCTGGGCGCGCTTGCAGATGACGGCGGTTTACAGCGTGAACTCTACGCCGATATTTTTGACAGCGAAGGCGACTACAAAGGTTATTTTACCAACTGGACCCTCGAACCGAAACCGACATCACCAATAGTCATCAGCGAGGCCGGTGTATATACCATCGACTACACAGTGGATGTTGAAGTCGTTGTTCTGTACCCAGTTACCCTGAACATTTTGGAAGGCGCCAAGCTGCAAAAGATAAACGCCAGGGGTGGTGTCAACATTAATATTAGTGGTGGCAAGGTTGAATCTTTGGATTACTGCGAATCCGTAACTTATAACGTGTCCGGTGGTGAGGTGGGTAGTATTGACGAAGTTTGTTTGGGATGGGGGAATAAGGGAACTATTAGCGGCGGCAAAGTCGGCTCTATTTCTTTTGAGGCCACCCATCTCCTGATTTCTGGTGGTACGGTTGGTTCCATGTTTATCTGGAACGGGCAGATTGAAATGACCGGTGGTGTGGTGGAAAGCTTCCACCTTGCATTACAAAATGACGCTTTCGATATGGAGATTAGCGGAGGCGTTATTAACAGTGATTTAGAATACAGGGACTTGGGCGGCGTGATGTACACATTTTATGGCAGCAACCTGACCCTTACAGAGCCTGAGCCTATTGTAGAGAGTTACTCTTACAGCTCGATCATCAGTGGAAACTTGCGAGATGGCACTGCTATTTCTAACAGGATCATCTGTGAGGAATACTACTCATCGCCATTGCCACCTCTCTGTGAAGGCGTGCGGATTGTAAACGAGCCTTAGCCTGCTGCACGACGAAAATGCACACCAGTGCTAGCCCCGCCGTTCACAGCAGGATGTTGGACATTGAACAGGTGAAAGGCACTGAATGTACCTGTTCGATTTGCAGATCTGTATTGCCAACCTTTGCTTTGTTTGTCCATTTTTGAGCGGATGCATAGACTATTGCGCACCCTTTCCGGGTCCAGGTGCAGAGCGAGCGGGCTTTGCTACATTATTGGGTCGTGAAAATCATGACTAAACACCGCTGTAACTTACTTTGCCCGATCTTTCTTGGGATAGTACTTTCACTGCCATTGCAGTCTGCGGCTGATTCGAATATCGCAGCGCAATTGCGCGAGCAGGCCTTGAGCTCGGATCGCGGCTGGCAGATCGTCGAAAGCCTGACCACCGAAATAGGGCCGCGCCTGGCCGGCACCGCCGCCGACAGGGCCGCGGTAGCCTGGGCCAGGGCTTTGCTGGAAACTAGCGGTTTTGACAAAGTCTGGTTAGAGCCGGTACGTTTTCCGGTGTGGCAGCGGCAGCGGGAAATTGCCCATATTGTGAGTCCCTACCCGCAGCCCTTACAGATTACTGCTCTTGGTTACAGCGGCTCTACTCCAGGCAGAATCGAAGCTGAAGTAACTGAGTTCGCTACCCTCGCCGAGCTTGAAGCGGCACCCGCCAACAGTTTGCAAAACAAAATCGCATTCGTAAATACGCCGTTACGCAGGCACCGCGATAGCCTTGCGTACCGCGAGGTAGTGGCCATGCGCCATCGCGCCGGGGCAATAGCCAAACGCAAAGGCGCAATGGCCGCATTGATTCGCTCAGTCGGCACCAGTAGCCACCGGTTTCCCCACACCGGGCGCACCAATCCCGATACGAATCCATTGCCATCGGCGGCGCTGTCGGTACCCGATGCGCAGCAGCTATCCCGGGTTCTGGCCACGGCGAGAGCCGACAACAAGCCGGTGGTGATGGCCCTGGATATCGCCGTTTCGCAAACCCCGGGAGGTGCATCGTGGAACGTTATTGCCCAGCTCAACGGCCGGGAGAATCCTGAAAAACTGGTGCTAATTGGCGCGCATCTCGACTCCTGGGATTTGGGCACGGGGGCGATAGACGACGGCGCCGGCGTGGCCATTACTACCGCTGCCGCGCAATTAATTGCTGCTCTGCCAGAACGGCCCCGCCGCAGCGTGCGCCTGGTGTTGTTTGCCAATGAGGAGCAAACCCTGTGGGGTGCCCGTGCATACGCTGAGCGCCATGCGACGGAGTTGCAGAATCACCTGCTGGCATCCGAGTCGGACTTTGGCGCGGGGCCTATTTGGGAGTTGCAGACCGCGTGGCCCGCGTTGCTGGATGCAGCGATGCCATTATTGTCTCCGCTGGGTATTAGCGCAGGGGGTTCGGCTGAGTCCGGAGGACCCGATATCAAACCCATGGCGAGCAGAGGCGTTTCAGTTTTTCGCCTGCGCCAGGACGGCAGTGATTACTTCGATTATCACCACACCGCAGACGACACCCTGGACAAAATCGATCCCGCAGCGCTGAAGCAGAATATTGCCGCATGGGCTGTGGTGACTTATCTGGCGGCGGAGCTGGCGCAAGACTAACCACAAAATTGGGGGCATAGCCCAATGGCACTTACTTAACGCCACTACAGTGATTTGCGGAGCCCCGGTGTGTTCGATCCGCGGGCGTCTGCGGCAGGGATGCCGCAGTCGAGCCTCCAGGGAGGGATTCACGGCGTACCGCGGATCGAACACACTGGGGTACATCCGCTTAAGTAAGTGCCATTCGGGGCAGAGCCAAATAAAACCTAGGATTTCACAAAGTCAGCGGGATTGGCTGTTTGGGTGTCATGGGGCTGTTCCACTGTCACCCGCTGGGTCACCCGTCGGTTGGGCCAGTAGTCGGCGCAAGCGTAGTGCTGGGTGCTGCGATTGTCCCATACCGCAAGTCCGTTTTTTTCCCACTTGTGGTGAATCATAAACTCAGGCTGTTGTATCCAACCGAGAAGAAAATCCAGCATGCCGCGAGCTTCTCTAAAGTGACCGTCTACTTTTATCTCCCGGGTGAAGGTCTCATTGACATACAAGCACTTTCGACCCGACTCCGGATGGGTCACCACCACCGGATGCTCAACCGGCCTGAAGGTTTTTATCGCCTCTACAAGTATATCGATGCCCTGAGATTCGAGCTTTTTATAAAAGCCACTGACCTCGAACGAGTGCACCGCGGTGAGCGTCTCAAGATACGCTTTCAAGCCGTCTGACAAGCCACCGAAGGCTTTTGACATGCTCAGGAAAACGGTGTTACCACCAGACTCGGGCAGCTCGGTAATCTGAATAGCCGAGCCCAGTGGCGGCGTCTGCAGCCAACTCAAATCCGAATGCCAGATATTGATTTCGGGCGGCCTGGCCTTGTCGAAGACGATCATCTCGACCTCCGGTGACGCTTCGCTACGCTCAAAGAATGAGCCCTTGGCCAGCGGACCGAAGCATTTGGCCAGCTGAATGTGGTGCTCCGTTTCGATGTCTTGCGGCGGGAAAAACAAAACCTCAAAATCCAACAAGGCCTGCCGCAATTCCTGCCGCGTTGTTTCACTCAGCCTTTGCCGCAGATCCAGACCCTCAATGGTGGCACCAAAACCCGGCATCTCCGGCACCGCATCAAACTGGGTGAACCTTGTCCCAGCAGCTGGGGTAGTGGTTTCCCTGGTAACGACTCCGCCACGCATTTGGCTATTCTCCTTTTCTTTTTTTTATTGTGTAGAACTATTCCAGTTAGCAAGAATACCTGATTTATTCGATTTGTGATTCCTTTTAGCCGTCACGCTGAAACAGGCTGGCGTGAATTGCGACAGACCATGGGGCTTCTACCTCAGACGCAAACCAGCCGTCGCCCGTCGCAATGATTGCCGCGCCCTAATTTGCCGGGACCGGGTCCAGCACCACCACCGGAATTTGCCTCGTGGTCGCCGCCTGGTAATCATTGTAGGGAGCATAGTACTCTGACAGCAGATCCCACAAAGCCTCGCGCTCTGCCCCTTCGGCAACCCGGGCAACAGCATCGAATTCCCGGTTGGCGACCTTGACCTTGACCTTGGGGTCAGCCTCCAGGTTCAAAAACCAGGCGGGATGGGTCGGAGCACCGCCCTTGGAAGCAATAATGCAGTAGCCGCCATCATCAGTGGGGCGATAAATCAGTGGCAGAACCAGTTGCCTGCCAGACTTTCGCCCGGTGGTTGTCAGCAGCAGGGTGGTCAGCATACCTTCACTGCCACCCAGAGATGCGTCCCAAAGGTGTCCGGCTTCGCCGTCCTTCAAATACAGTTCTATATGTTCCTTGATCCAGCTGGGCAGTGAATCGGGAATACTTATCTCGCTCATGATAACTCTCCGGATAGACAATCAAACAATGGCGACGAGGCCATAGCTTTCCGACTTTACTCCTGTGCCGAGCCAAAGAACACGGCTATCGCCCTGCTCCCAGTCTGGCAGCAGCGTATCGCCCTCACTCCCGGTTCAAGCGCAGTTTAATAAAGCGCGGGTAGTACAAGTCGCATTTATTCTGGATGTCTTTCAAATCGCAGCTATTCACCACATAGGTGGCAACCACTGCATCGTCTCCCTGGCCCGTGAGCGCCGGATGCATTCTTGGCGCGTAAACCAGAAGCCGACTATCGGGGTAGCTGGCCAGTTCCGGCGGATAAAAGAAGTCATGGCATTCACCCCATGCCAGCGGTGAATCACCATTGCGATAGCAAAGCGGGGAATTCATAATCTGGCTACTTTGCAACCACCACCAGTCGCGCGCCTCTCCCGGCCACAGCCCGCTCGCGACGGCATTTTCATTGTTGCCGTCAGCAACGATCACTGCCGGGCTGCCCTTGCCCATGCGTGTTTGGCTCTGCCAACCGGCCTCGGTAAACCAAAACGGCTCAATTAAGTCTCCCCTTGAGGCCGCTGCAATCGGCCAACGCGCCAGATAGACGGGGTTGCCACCCCACCCCGCCGGACCCGCCGACCAGGCGTACAAATAGCTTTCATCGACGCTAACGGTGGAGGATCCCACCAGTATCTGCTGCCAGTAACGGTCTTCTGGCAGGCGTACGTCACGCCACTGCCATCGACTCGGTTCATCCGCAGTGATTTTTGCGATGCGCGCCTGCCAACCCAGTATTTCGAAGTCCAGGCCGGCGCAGGAGGGGGGCGGCGTTTCGCCGGCGTGCCGACTGCTTGACCGTGCATGCATTAAAAACACCAGCAGCTGGTCCTGCAGCACCGTAACGCCACCCATCCAAAACCAGCTCTCGGTGGGCTTATCGGGAGTAAAAAAGGATTCGGGATCGCCGCTTTTATTGTGACCCCAATAATGACGAATACTTGCAGTAACAGGATTGCTGCCGTACTGCAGCGCCAGCGAATTGTGCACCGGGATCGCAAATTCGCCGAACCGGTCACAACTATTTACACCCGGTTGGGTTAACAGCGTGTCGCCAAACACCCAGAGTATCCTGCTATCGCCAAGAGCAACGCTGTTCGCGACATCTGCCCCTTTCCACTGCAGCGAATGGGGGTTGTCGAAAAACATCCGGTCCGCTTCGGGCCAGGGTTCGGCCAGCAGCTCGCCACCGACGGCTTCCGTTTCAGGCGTGGGCCGGGTTAACCCACAACCGTTCATAAAAGACAGCAGCATGGCGATAAATATAAGTTGGCAATTCATGGTCTGGATTGTATTCAGTGTATCCGTCGAATGACAGCCTATGCCCGGAATACCGTGCGGCCTTACTCCAGCCCGGGGGCAGATTGGTGATACAGAAGCAGCCGTCAAGTCGACCCGGAAATTGCGTGTAAATCTTCTCCCTGATGGCTTGAAATTTTTCCCACAATCACTAGGTATCCAACAGGCAACTCATAAGGTTGCAACTGTTTACAAATCTTAAGTCATGAAGGAGGTACATCATGGTCAACAGCCTAGCCCGTGCATTCGATATGTTGCTTGACCTGCAACACTCGATGGATCGCGCGCAAACGCAGTCCTGGTGGGGCTCATCAACCGCCGGACGGGGCGCATTTCCACCGGTTAACGTGTTTTCCGTCGAGGACGGCGTCGTGGTGGTCGCCGAAATTCCCGGCGTTAAACAGGAAGATGTGCAGGTGCAAGTGCACAAGGATCAGGTGAGGATTTTTGGCCGTAAAAACATCAATTACGGCGAGTCAGCCAGCCTGCACCGAAGAGAGCGGCGAGAGGGAGCATTCGACAGGACTTTAAGCGTCCCGTTCGAAGTCGATGTCGACAAAGCAGAGGCTCAGCGGCAACAAGGTTTACTCGCCATTCGCCTGCCCCGCTCGGAAGCTGATAAGCCCCGCGCAGTAACCATAGCCTAAGGGAGGAGACGACATGACTACTACCGAGAGAGCAAAAAGCGAACTCGAAGTTCAAAACAAACAGGAACTGGCCGACAGCGAGGAACACACGCGACAAGGTCGTTTTTATACCCCGTTGACCGACATCCACGAAACAGAAGAGGCTTTGACCCTGGTGATGGAGATACCCGGCGTCGAAAAAGAGGATGTCGACATCAAGCTGGAGAAGAACGTGTTGAGTGTGGAAGCCAGGATCTCCTTGAACACCTACAGTGAGCTTAAGCCGGTGTACAGCGAGTATGGCGTCGGCAACTACGCGCGCAAATTCCAGTTGCCGAATGTTGTCGACCGTGAAGGCATTGTTGCTTCGGTCAACGACGGTGTGCTGACCCTAACCTTGCCCAAGATTCAGGAGGCCACGCCCAAGACGATAGAAATCCACTAGGTGCAGGGGGCGCACTTGCCCCCCGCTTTTTTGGGTCTCCCTTTTTGCTAAGACAGTGCGACTCCAGCATCGGCCTTTATTCCTGCTCCGGGTTGAGTTCCCCATAACGGCGGTTGGCCTCATGCAGCACGTATTGTCGGATTGCCTCCGCATCTTCAGCGCTCACATACTCAGAAAAATTGACCATTCCCCGACTTTCGAGCATGCCCTCGCGAACAATCGCCTGCCACTGATCATGAATGCTCTGGCTTGACCAGCGCAGATCCGGGGTAACCCCGCCAGTGCGCAAACCATCACCGTGGCAATAGCTGCAGTGGCGCTGGTAGACCACCTGCCCCTGTGCAACCGTTTCCCGATCGGCAGTCACCGCTGCGGGCTTTGGCATGGCGCGGTTAGCCTCCGGCACCGGCGGCAAACTGGTATCGCTTCCCAGCTTGTAAACCAGCACCCGGGACAGGTTTGGCACCTTCCAGGCGTGCACCACGGGGCCCGCCTCGGTGGCCAAACCACCCCCGATCCCCACTGCGACTGCGATGTATTGCTCGCCGTCCAGAGCATAAGTAATGGGCGATGCAAGTACAGCAGTCTGGGTGTCAGCGGACCATAGTACCTCCCCTGTTTCGGCATCGGTCGCCACTAAATGCGTGCCTTTTCCACCGTGAAACACCAATTGACCCGCGGTGCTCAGTGTACCCCCGTTGGTCGGTCGGCCGGGCTCCTGGGCCCAACGGATTTTTCGCGCCAGGGGATCCCATGCGATCAGGCTGCCATAAACATTTTTCTCGATCTCGGCGGCAAGGACAGCCTCGGGAATTTCCGGCGCCGCATTACCCATGCGATCGAACCCTACATTCCAGTAGCCCTGGTCGGGCAGTTGGTCCTTGCCCTCGGTCGGCGCGAGGAACGCAACCGGCAGCACAAAGGTGGGGAAATAAACCAGCCCGGTTTGTGGATTGTAGGACATGGGAAACCAGTTGTGGGCCCCCGCATTACTGGGAATGGTGACATTCTTCCCATCGAAGAGCCGTGCCGTGGCTGTTTCGACCGGACGCCCCGTTACCATGTCGACATGGCTTGCCCAGGTAATCGGCGAGCTATAAGGGTCCGCCGACAGCAACTCTCCCGTCGCCCTGTCGATGATATAGAAAAAGCCGTTTTTCGGCGCCTGCATCAGCACCTTGCGGGGTTTGCCATCAATTTCCAGTTCCGCGAGCATGATATGTTGAGTGGCGGTGTAATCCCAGGTATCACCGGGTGTGGTCTGGTAGTGCCAGACGTACTCCCCGGTGTCTGGGTTTAAGGCCACGATTGAGGCGAGAAACAGGTTGTCGCCGCCACCGGGGCTGCGGACATCCTGGTTCCAGGGTGAGCCGTTGCCAACACCAATGTACAGCAGGCCGAGGTCCGGATCATAAACCATGGAATCCCAGACCGTACCCCCACCACCGTATTTCCACCACTCCCCCTTCCAGGTGGCTGCCGCCAATTTCATCGCCTCGTTTTCGAAGCCATCAGCGGGATTGCCCGGCACAGTGTAAAAGCGCCAGGCCATTTCCCCGCTGTCGGCGTCGTAGGCCGAAACGTAGCCCCGCACGCCCAGCTCGGCACCACCATTGCCGATCACCACCATATCCTTGACGATACGGGGGGCTCCGGTAATGGTATAGGGCTGCTCCCGGTCCGTGGTCTGGACATCCCACAGTGGCTTGCCATCGGTGGCGTTGAGGGCGACCAGGCGACCGTCGTAGGTCGCGACGAAAATCTTGCCGTCCTGGTAGGCAACCCCGCGATTCACCGCATCACAGCAACCCTTGGCGAGAAATGCGCGCTCCACCTTGGGGTCATAAAACCATTTCAGCTCACCGCTGCGCGCATCCAGCGCATACACCATCGACCAACTTCCCGAGACATACAAGGTGCCGTTGACCATCAGTGGCGTCGCTTCGATACCGCGGCGAGTGTACATATTGAAAAACCAGGCAAGTCCGAGCTGGTCAACATTGTCCCGGTTTATCTGGTTGAGGGCAGAATAACGCTGCTCGCCGATATCCATGCCGTGGAGCGACCACTCGGTGTCAGGCACTGAGGCAGGCGCCTTCGCGGTAGCCTCGGGCGCCACGGCGGGCGCAACGACGGGTGCCGGGTTTACCATTTGCGATGGCGCGTCCGCCTCCTGCTTGCCGCAAGCAGTCAGCAGACTCGACAGCCCAACGACCACAAGCATGCAAAGATTTATTGACTTCATATCACTGCTCCTCATCACTCCACTGGCATCTGGCCTGCAACGGAGCTATCACCGACAAGCGGATTGAACCGGCAACAACGTACTTCATAAAGTGCCAGCATACTTGCCCGCGGACGATCGCGCAAAGGTGCAACACAGCCAGACCCTGGAGTTGCTTCTACAAACCTGAAGCCGTTGGCAAGTGACACTTGTCGCGGGGGGTCGACAGCCCTTGCCCCGCTTCGCCAGCGGCCCTTGCAGACCACCTCTACTGTTTAACCGCAGGCCTCACAGAGCCCATGCCGCGCCCAATCCCAGGAGTTTTACAACGCTATACCCACCCAAAAGACAATGATTGTCGCCCCATTCATAGTGGGATAGGATGCGCTTGGCACGAAATAACATAAGCGCTGAACAACTTGGGAAGATTGCGAAATGTCCGACTATCAAGCTCTGTGCATCCTGGCTGCTGTCGCCTTCGGTATCGCTTTTCTGAGTGCTCACATAGTGCGCATGCAAACCACCATTGCCATCACCTCCGGGGCGCTGCTGCTTTCGCTCATTATGTTGCTATTGGGACATACGATTTTTCCCGAACTGCAGGAGTTTGCGGTCAGCTTCCTGTTAAATATTGATTTTCCCCAATTTGTACTGGAAGGGGTATTGGGCTTCCTTTTATTCGCCGGCGGCCTTGGCATCAATTTGCAGGCAATGCGATCCCAGAAGTGGGAAATTACGGTACTGGTCATTTTTGGCGTGGTGGTGTCTACCGTGCTGGTAGCGGCGGGCGTATGGGCCCTCTGCTCGCTGTTGGGCATGCCGATTGCGTTTATCTATTGCCTGCTGTTTGGCGCCCTGATCTCACCCACTGACCCCATCGCGGTTTTGGCCATTGTTAAAAAACTCAAAGCGCCGGAACAGATCGCTATTCAGCTGGAGGGCGAGTCATTATTCAACGACGGCGTGGGTCTGGTGATATTTCTCAGTATTTACGCTGTGGCATTTAGTGGTGAAGAGGCCTCAATGGCCAATGTCAGCGCAATCTTCCTTCGCGAAGCTGTCGGCGGCATCGCTTTCGGCGCGCTGATCGGGGTGCTTGCGCACTACATGATAAGCGCGACCGATGAAGGCCCGATGGAGCTGGCGATGACCCTCTGCATTCCTACCGCAGGTTTCGCTGCTGCCAACCTGCTGGGTGTTTCAGGCGCGCTGGCTATGGTGGTCTCCGGTATCATCGTTGGCAACTGGACCCGATACAGCGGCTTTTCTGCCCAGAGCGAGACCTTCCTTGACCAGTTTTGGTCCCTGGTTGACGAGTTTCTCAATGCCCTGCTATTTCTGATGATCGGTTTGGCGATGCTGGTGATAGAATTCAGGCCGGAAGAGTATTTGATTATACTGTTCGTCATACCTATTGTACTGCTGGCACGTTTTCTCAGCGTCGGCCTGCCCTACCTGGCGTTTCGGCGGTTTCGTGAATACAACGAATACTCGGTCCGCATCCTGAGTTGGGGTGGGTTGCGAGGAGCACTTTCGCTGGCGATGGCGGTATCGGTTCCACTGGGCGTACCCGTTGCCGGGGAGGGTTCGCTGGAGCTGCGCAGCGTACTGGTAGCCATGACTTACGGCATTGTGTTGTTCTCTATCATCGTCCAGGGGAGCTCTATTGCCCCGCTTATCAACAAGGCAAAGCGTGTCGAACGGCCGCTCAGGGGCGCCTACAGTCGCTGCAACTGATATTCAGGTTTTCTTGCGCCTGGCGAGCTTTCCTATTTGTGCTTGGCGATCTACTATTAAGTTCAAATCACGATTCAAATCACAGACATCAATGACGCTGCTGCAGAGCGATAAATACCCACGCTGATCCAGCAATGCAGTGACTACGGCAACTCATGCACTTATTGCTATCCATTTCTGACTATCAGTTTTTAACTATCAATTTTTAAACGGAGAAAACCCAGCTATGGCATCTGCCTATTCAACAATCGCGCTCACCGCCTCCATGATGGCGCTGCTTGGCGCCTGCGGTGGCAGTGGCGGCAGCGACAACGACGCCCCCCCAGCCCCGCAAATTGTCACAGGCCTCTTTGTAGACGCGCCGGTGGAGGGTCTGCGCTGGGAGTCGAATCAGTTGTCAGGCGTAACGGATGCAGCCGGGTCTTTCCAATACCGCGAGGGCGATTCGGTAAGCTTTTATCTCGGTGATATTTTTCTCGGGGAGTCCACCGGCTTCAAGATTATTATCCCGGTCGATATCGTCGCGGGCGCACAGAATATCGATAACCCGCAGGTATTGAACATTGCGCGTTTAATGCTCACCCTCGATGACGACGCCAATGCGGCCAATGGCATAGAAATCACTCCCGTTGTATCCGACCTGACCGAGGGTGAAGCGGTTAACTTTGCGGTATCAACCGAGCAATTTACCGCCGACACCCAGTCACTGGTCGATCGCCTGACTGCTGCGACCACCGCTGGAGCCCGCGATCTGGTGGCAGCTCCCTTTGCCCGCGAACATCTCCGCTTGACGATTGCGCAACTGCTGGCAGGGGACTACCGCGGCACCTACTCTGGTGATGGTGAGGGCAGCTGGTCCGCCACCGTCAACTTGAATGGCGATCTCAGTGGCACCGCGATATTGGCGAGTGGTGGCGCGCCTATCCAGCTGGCACAGGAAGGCGGGATATTGGGCGACGGCAGCGGCAAGGCCGGATTCGGCGCCAGCGGTGGCGCACTCGGCGATCGCACCATCACCTTTACCGGCATATTCAGGACCGATAGCAGGGCATCGGGCAGTTGGAAAGACGATGACGTGGACGAAACCGGTAGCTGGCAGGGCAACAAAGTCCAGTAATTCCCGCGCGATCCGGCGGGCGCTTCAGCCCGCCTCCCGGTTCAAAGATCATTCAAGCTATCTCGTTTCCATCCCCGCCGACAAAACCCCGCAAGCTGTTCACAACCCGGGGTTACCTCCGCCCTGCCAGACCCGCTTCGGCCTTAGCTCAGAGATTGTAGAGACGGCGGGCCTCGCTGCGAGACTTTTCGACGCTGTTTTCGATGTCCGGGTCCAAGTGCAGGTCGCTTTCCAGCAACAAGGTGTATTTGACCTGGCCCAAAGGTTCGATGCCGCTGGATAGCGCATTAATGAGATCGGACAACACATTGTAGGCCGCCCGCGTTTTCTTCAGTGTCCTGGCTTTCACCTCGCCGTTATTGAGGCCGGCATGGTCGCTGCAATCGACAATGGTCGCTTGATGGTTCTGGTAACCGGAACCCGCGATAATCTGGCACCCCTCGGACCAGCGCCTGACAGCCCGACCGACCCCTTTGCCACCCCAGTGAACATTTATCGTGGTATTAGCCTCCAGACCATTTTCCAGGTCTTCATCCGTGAGCCGGTAATCTCCCTTTGATCGCACCACCAGAACGCCGTGCTGCGCCGGGCGCAGCGCGTGGTAACTGCCCTGGTGCAAGCCGAACTGGAACTGGTGTTGGCCTTGGACCAGGAACGGGGCTCCTTTGGCATTTTTGGTATAACCGGGATCAGTCGATGCCTGAAATTTAAAGCACAGGCCTTTGATCAACAACAGCAAGACATCATCAAACTTATGGGTGGAATTTGTCGCTCCATAGCGAATGCCTACCACGTGCACATGGTCAGGTGAAAAATCCCAGTCAGCCACTTTCATGGTATCGCTGGAGCGGCGATCGGCATTGACCAGCTTCAGCATGGCTGATGGCTTGGCAAGATAGTGGGCTTTGACCACACCCAGGTATTGCAGCCAGCGGTTGAATTCACAGTCGCTGGACAGTGACTTGTTCTCCCAGGCATCCAGCGTGGGTAGCCAGCTGGCTTTGATGCCATCATGGCGCCAGCGTTGAAGATGCGCCAGGGTTTGCGGCCCGAGGATACCGTCCGGTATACATTTTTTATGCTCGATCGAGCGCACGTATTCCTGGAATAGCCGAATCGACGATTGAGTACGGTAGCCGCAAATGCCATCGATACGGCTACCGGGCAAAAAGCCCAACTCCCTCAGCATCTTCTGTGCCTCAACAACGCTGATCTCCTCTGGAGCACTTAAAGGCTTGAGATCTACAGGGCCTTTATCACCGATAAGCCTTCTTCCCGAGACATTGCGATCGAATTTTTCTATCAGCGCGAGGTAGGATTCAATGTCGCGGCTGGAAACATCAGGGTCGTATCTACCTAAGGAAATCATGCATTACTCCTGTTAATTATTCTTATGCGTGCGAAAAGCCACGATAGCATACCACTAGCCAGCCGTGAAAATTCTATCATTGGCTGTGACTGCTTCAAGCAGGCGTCTGATCAGCACCGGGGTTTGGTCTGCCGTTCGAAAGTTGCGCCGCCACCCCTACAGCGCTGTTGACACCCGAGAGTTAAAAAGAACTGTTTGCAACGCAAACATCGGGTACAGTGAGCGCGCGGCAAGCCTTCATGGCTGCTGCAGCGTGCTTCCCAGGGTACGCCCCCAAAATAACAACTTAGCCGAGGTCACTTCGTGACAGTAAACACCCCCACCCCCCATCGTGCCCGAGATGAATTAAGTAGCCGAGTAACGGGCTATGCCCTGCTGGTGCTGACCCTGGTCTATGCCTTCAATTTTGTTGATCGACAGATTCTGGTGATCCTGCAGGAACCCATAAAACTGGAAATGGGACTAAGCGATGCCCAGTTAGGTTTGCTCAGCGGCTTTTCATTCGCGCTGGTATATTGCACAGCCGGCATCCCGATCGCCTACTGGGCAGACCGCAGTAACCGCCGCAATATCATCGCCGGCGCGCTTACCATCTGGAGTGGCATGACTGCCATCTCGGGCTTCGCCCAGAACTTCACCCATCTATTGCTGGCCCGGATTGGTGTTGGCATCGGCGAAGCAGGAGGCAGTCCGCCAGCCCACTCGATGATCAGCGATTTCTATCCGCCGGAAAAGCGCGGCACTGCGCTGGCTATTTACTCTACCGGTGTGCACCTGGGCATATTGCTGGGCTTTATTGCCGGCGGCCTGATTGGCCAGGCCTATGGCTGGCGGATAGCGTTTATGGCGGTCGGCATTCCCGGCATCTTGCTAGCCCTGGTGCTGCTGCTCACGGTAAAAGAACCCCAGCGCGGGCGCTGGGAGACAGCAGTTGAAGCGGCCTACAAACCCACAATGCGCGAGACCATAAAACTGCTGTCGGGCTACAAATCATTCTGGTATCTGGCCGCCGCCACCGCGCTTGCCGCCTTCGCGGGTTACGGTACCGGCAACTTTTCTCCGTCTTACCTGATCCGCAACCACGGCTTTACTGTGGGTGAAGTGGGTATTGTGCTGGCGATCTTCGGCGGCGGCGGCGGCCTGGTGGGAACATTTATGGGCGGCTTCCTCGCCGATCGCCTCGGGGTCAAAGACAAGCGCTGGTACCTCTGGCTGCCAGCCCTGGCGGGGGCGCTATCGATACCTCTGGCCTTCCCCTACCTCTTGCTGGACAACACCTACCTGGCAATAGCTTCGTTGTTCCTGGTAACGATTATGCTCAATACCTACCTCGGACCCTGCCTCGCTATTTCGCACTCACTGGTGCCGCCCGCGATGCGGGCCTTGACCTCGGCGGTGTTGTTTCTGGTGCTCAACCTGATAGGGCTTGGGCTTGGTCCACTGACGACCGGCATTTTAAGTGATCTCTATGCCCCCAGCATGGGTGGGGATAGCCTGCGCTACGCCATGCTAACGGTGGCGCTGCTGAGTTCGCCATCGATCTTGCTGTTTCTATTGGCGGCCCGGCAGTTACCGAAAGATCTGGAGCACGGGGCCTTGCAGCAAGGTTCACGCAATGCAGCCGTATAGCAAGCAGCCGTCACCTCCGCGCCAAGGCCGCTAAATCGATTGGGGGCGAGCGATGCCGCTAGCAGCCACATCCCCCAATATTCGCTCGCTGCAACCGGTTTTTCATTTGTACGCGTGTGCGGCTTGCGGCAAAATACGGGGAACCGCAATTAAGGCCGCTTAGCGACAATGCAATTGTCAGGCTTCAGCCTTGTCCGCTAGTCATAGTAACTATTCAAGGGGGTGAGGCATGTCGAGTAAACTTCGTAGAGAGCTTTCCGAACGCGTTATCGCAGATGCCGGAGAAGTCGCATTTGTCGTCCATTCAGAGGTCGTGGGGCCGATTCGCGACCTGACATTTTTGCAGCGAGCCCTGCTGTTCGCTGAGTTGTCGATGATTGCCTATAACGACCCCGCAGAGACCCGGCGCGCCGCCAAACTCGCCGGCTTCACCAAATCCACATTCTACGATCACACCGGCACCCAGGCCTACCAATTCAGTAACCGCTGGGACCGGGTCATCGCCTGCCGGGGCACCGAGCCCCACGAGTGGAACGATATTCATGCCGATGCCAATGCGGCAACTGTGTTAGCTGAGACCGTCGGCAAAGTCCACCGCGGTTTTAAACGGGAAGTGGACGACCTTTGGCCGATGCTGGAAGAGGCCATTGTCGGCAGTAAAAAGCCACTGTGGTTTTGTGGCCACTCGCTGGGTGGCGCTATGGCGACTATCTGCGGCAGCCGCTGCTTTTTATCCCATATCGACCCCAATCCGGAACAGCTGTATACCTACGGCAGCCCCAGAGTTGGCGACAACACCTACATCAATCACGTCAAGCTGGAACATTTTCGATTCGTCAACAACAACGACATTGTGACCCGGGTACCGCCCCTGTTATTCGGTTACCGCCACGGCGGCAGCGAAATCTACATCAATCGCAACGGGTACATCCGTAAGCTTGGCCAGTTGATGAAACGACGCGATCGATTCAAGGGTTTTATTGACGGTATTTTCAAGGGCAAGATCGACCACTTCCAGGATCACTCGATTCACAACTATATTGATGCCTTGCAGCGTGCGGTCGAAACCGAACAGAAAAAACTCAAGCGGGGCGGAAAATCCAAAACCGGGCGGGAATACGCCACCGATGAGCGTGAGGCGGTTGCTGAACCGGCGGATAAAACAACGGAAAAATCTTAACCATCTTCGGGTGATAAATCACCCGATGGCGTGGGAGTGCGGGCAGGTAACGCCGCGCTCGATAACTGGATTTTATGCGACCACAAACTGCCGCCAGATAGCGAATAAAAACCGACAGCCAATCCATTTGTCGACAGCTCTCGTAACTCCGTAACACCCAAACCCACGGCTTCTCCCATGACGTCACCACCCATTATTATTACCGGTGCAGGCAAGCGTGTCGGCTTTGCCCTGGCGCAACATTTGTTGTCCCTGGGTCACGCCGTCATTGGCAGCTACCGCAGCGACTATCCACAGCTTGATGCCTTGCGCCATCAGGGTGCCGAGTTACACCCTCTCGACTGCTATGACCCATCCAGCGTCACCACTTTTATTGCGAATATCAGCGCCCGTCACGGGCAGCTCAGGGGCATTATCCATAACGCATCAGACTGGCTGCCAGACGCTGGCGACATCTCGCCACTGGACGTTATCAGCCGCATGTTGCAGGTGCACGTGCAGGTGCCGTACCAGCTCAACCTCGCCTTTGAACCGCTGTTGATGGCGGGCGGCGAAGGGTCCCGCGATATTATTCACATCACAGATTACGTGGTGGAAAAAGGCAGTAAGAAACACGCTGCTTATGCGGCCAGTAAAGCTGCTCTCGCTAACCTGACACTGTCCTTTGCTGCGCGCCTGGCGCCACGGATAAAGGTTAACAGCATTGCGCCCTCCTTGATCCTGTTCAACCCGCACGACACCGCCGAATACCGTGCCAAAGCCCTGGGCAAGAGTGCCCTGCAACGTGAGGGTGGCCTGCAGGAGATGCTGGCGGCTGTCGACTACCTGCTCGCCAGCAGCTATATGACCGGACGCAGCCTGGCACTGGATGGCGGTCGTAACGTGATGTGAAGGACAACACCAGTGACACTGGACGCAGCATGAAAAGCATGACCAACAAGACATTCCGCAAGCTCCGCCTGGTGCTCGGCGACCAGCTTCACAGCGGGCATTCCTGGTATCAGCAAGTCGATGATGAGGTGCTTTATGTTATCGCTGAACTGCGTCAGGAAACCGACTATGTAAAGCATCATCTGCAAAAAATTTGCGCCTTTTTTGCAGCCATGCAAGCCTTTGCCACTGAGCTGCAGCAGGCCGGCCACACGGTGCTGCACCTGACCCTGGATGACACCGCCCGCCACTCAAACATAGTTGGATTGTTAGATGAGCTGTGCAGCAACTATGCGGTGGCGGAGCTGGATTACCAGCAACCCGACGAATATCGGCTGGCACAGCAGTTGCAAGAGATGACTATCGCTGGTGTCAATATCCGCTGCAGCGACAGCGAGCATTTCCTGCTGCCATTCACCGACATTGAACAGCATTTTGTGGCGGGCAAACACCAGCGGATGGAAACGTTCTATCGCAAGATGCGTCGTCAGCACCAGATCCTGATGGAGGGCGACAAGCCGCTGGGCGGGCAATGGAATTATGATGCGGACAATCGCAACAAACTGCGAGCTGTCGATTTGGCGTCTATTCCCGAACCGCTGGTGTTTGGCAACCCTGTCGGCGCTATTCGCCGGCGGCTGGAGCGGCACCGGGTGGTGACTTTTGGCGCTTGTGACGAGACCCTGTTATGGCCCGTAAGCCGTGCACAATCCCTGCAACTGCTGGATTATTTCTGCCAGCATGCTCTCTACCGCTTTGGTACTTTCCAGGATGCGATGACCTGCCGTAGTGAGCACCAGTGGAGTCTGTATCACTCGCGCCTGTCGTTTGCACTGAACAGCAAAATGTTGCATCCCATGGAGGTCATCGAATCCGCCCTGCGTTATCAGCGCCAGCACAGCAGTGACATCAGCCTCGCCCAGGTCGAGGGATTCGTGCGCCAGATACTCGGTTGGCGCGAGCACGTCCGGGGCATCTACTGGAGCAATATGCCCGCCTATTCAGAGCTGAATGCCCTGAATGCCAGCCGCCCACTGCCGGGCTACTTTTGGAGCGGGAAAACCCGGATGCGCTGCCTGCAGGCGACCATCGACCAGTCCTTGCAATTTGCCTATGCCCACCATATCCAACGTTTGATGATAAGCGGCAATTTTTGCCTGCTGGCGGGCATCGATCCGGCCCAGGTAGACGCCTGGTACCTCGGCATTTATGTGGATGCTATCGAGTGGGTTGAGCTGCCCAACACCCGGGGCATGAGCCAGTTTGCAGACGGCGGTCTGCTGGCCACCAAGCCCTACGCCGCCAGTGGCAATTACGTTAACAAGATGAGCGACTACTGCGACGACTGCTTCTACCAGGTTAAACAAAAGCACGGCAGTAGCGCCTGCCCGCTCAACAGCCTTTACTGGCATTTCATGGTGCAGCATCGAGAGCGCTTGCAAGGCAATCCCCGCATCGGCATGGTGTATCGCAACTGGGATAAACAAAGCGATGAGCAACGCAGTGCGACCCTGGACCGCGCCCAATGGTGCCTGCAACATATCGAAAACCTGTAACATGCACTCAACAATTTATAACAACAGGAACAGGTGATGAACGGACCGAAATCAAGCTTCAAAGCCACCTTGCAACGCCTGATCATAGTGGGCCTGACGGGTGGCCTGCTGGCGTGTTCTTCCGGATCAGTGAACGACCAACCCCAGGGCGAGCTCGACGAGCGCATGGCACCCTGCCCCTCCTCGCCAAACTGTATCAGTAGTGGTGACAGTGAAACCCCGGCCTGGAAGCTGACCGACTCTGCGTCCGCAGTCTGGCCGCAGATCGTCGAAGCAGTAAACGGTCTTGCACGCACCAAAATCGTGACGGAAGACGGCTACTATTTGCATGCAGAATCAACATCCAAACTGTTTGGATTTGTCGACGATCTTGAACTTGCCATTGACGAGCAAGACGGGTCGCTGGAGTTTCGTTCGGCCTCGCGCCTGGGCTACTCCGACCTGGGCGTTAACCAGCAACGGATTACCCAACTATATGATGAGTTGCTGAAGCGGCAGCTGGTGCTATAGCGCCACCAATGGCGCAAGCTGAGACATCCGCAGTGCGAAAACACCAATGCCAGGCACAGGCCGGGCGCAAAGCCCCTGCCTACATCTTCAGCACCAGGCGATAGCGCGCTTTGCCCGCTGCAAAGTGTTCCAGCGCAGCGTTGACATCACACAGATCGAATTGCTCGGTAATCGGTTCAATTTGATGGCGGGCGCAAAATTCGATCATCTCGCGAGTCGCCGCAGGGCTCCCCAGGGGGCTACCAGACACTGACAACTGACTGTTGATCATCGCACCGGCGTTGACCGGAATCGGCTCTGGCACCATGCCAACCGTGTGCAAAATCCCCTTGGGCGCCAGTGCTTTCATGTAGTCCGACCAGCGCAAGTTAGCATCGGTGGTGTTCAGGACCATATCCAGTGACCCGGCAATCGCCGCCATCGAGTTCTTGTCTTTACTGTTCACCACCGCATGGGCGCCCATCGCCATGGCCTCGGCGGTCTTGTCCGGACTGGTGGTAAAGGCGGTCACTTCGCAGCCCCACTTGTTCAGAAACTGCAAGGCCAGATGGCCCAGCCCACCAACCCCTATCACACCCACGCGATGGGTAGGCCGAACATTCAGCTCCATCAGCGGATGGAAAACCGTAATCCCACCGCACAACAGGGGCCCGGCCTTGCTGCTGTCGACAGCCGCAGGAATGGGTGTCGCCCACGCCCAATGACAGCGCACCTTATCGGCGAAGCCGCCATTGCGGCCGACGATGGTATATTCATTCTTGCGACACAAATTGTGCTCGCCAGAAAGGCAGTGCAGGCAGTGCATACAGCTACCGGCAAACCAGCCCAGGCCCACCTCGTCGCCAATCTTCACGCCCTTGGCGAGCTCTCCTGCAGCTATGACAGTACCAATAACCTCGTGACCGGGCACAAATGGGTAACGCGTAAAACCCCATTCATTGCGAATCATACTGAAATCAGAATGACAGATACCGCAATACGACACCTGAATATCCACCTGCTCCGGCCCCAACTCGGGCAATTCGTATTCATAGGGTTCCAGCGGCTTATCGGCGGCTACCGCCGCGTAGGCCTTCACTAGTGTTTTACTCATCGAGAATTCTCCTGTGGTAGATCCGCCAGTGGCCTAAAAGCCGGGCCTCATCGCGCAGTCACTGCACACAAGCTCGCATAATTTTTCCTACAAGACAACAAACGTGATCAGACATTGCCAGTAAAAGCAGTCCGCATGCAGTGAAGACCAAAAACACCGTGCTGCTCGGTACCAGGCCTAACGACCCGACCAGCTCGCCGAGTTGACCGCCGCCTGCGCCCGACTGACCTCGACCGGAATCCCGCTGAGGTGCGCCATCCCCGACAGGGCTTCCACATTTGCAGGCCCATCGGATGCCAGCAGGTTGACATTGGCGCCTGCCAGTTGCCGTGCAACGGACAAGCCCAGCGCATGCTGGTGTCCCCAACCATGGGGCACCGACACCGTGCCCGGCATCAGCTCCCCCAGCAACTTCACCGGCAGCCGAATAGTGGCCGTCGAGGTGCGTATATCCGCACTATCGCCACTTTTCAGCCCCAGACGCGCGGCGTCTTCAGGGTGCAGGTAGACATAATTACTGCGGTTATGTTCACCATTGGTCAGCGCTTCAATGTTCTGGGTCCAGGAATTATGGGTGCCGTGAACCCGCTTGCTGATCAAACGCATCACACCGGCACTGTGCTCATCTGTCAGTTGTTGCAAGCGTCCCTCCAGCCCGCAAGCTGCCGCGATAAACTCGGCTGGCGCCAAATGTACCAGACCGTCCTCTGTCGTCGGTCTCGCCCCGAGAAACGTTCCCGGTTGTACCTGCTGCCTGGGCCTGCCGTCAGTCTCCCCGACCAATGCCTTAAAGCTTCCGTTGCCGGAACGACGCAGTATCTGGTCGAGGATAAAACGCTGGGGCAGTCCCGGCTGCGCAGCCGGTTTAACCAGCCTTTGGGCAGCCTTCATCCCTCGCAGACCCCATTGGGTAGCACGCGATCCAAACAGATTGACACCGCAGGCAGTGGCCAGATCGGTATAAATAGAGGCCTCATCCCGCTGCTCGCCATCGGCCGTCACCAGTGCATCGGTGGCTGCCAGGTAGGGAATTGACTGCATTCCGAGAAACAGGGGAAACACAAAGGGAAGGTCGGGCCGTTCCAGGGGCGAGGTCGCCGGCAAAACGTAGTGGGCCAGGCTTGCCGTTTCGTTGAGATAGATATCGGTCACCACCAGCAGTTCCAACTGCTTAAACGCCTTCTGCAGGCGCCCGGCATTGGCCATGGTCAGCAGCGGATTACCACCCGTAACGAACAGGCTCTTGATCTGCTCTTTGCCTGGGGTGAGAATTTCGTCGGCCAGAATGCCACCCGGAAAACCGCCGTTGAGTTCGCGAAAGTTACCGATGCGCGAGCGCGCCCGGCGCTGGAACATAGCGTTTTTTTGAGCATAGGCGGCAAAGTCGAAAATGCCCTCCCCTACCAGTGTGCCGCCGCGGCGGTCGAGGTTGCCGGTAACGGCGGTAATGCAATCCGCCAGCCACTGGGCGAGAGTTCCATCCTGCCCCATACCGAGGCCAGTACCGGTAACAATGGCCGCGCCCTTTGCCGCCACAAACGTGGCGACCAAACTGCGCAAGCACGCCGCTGGAATACCGGTCACCTCCGCCGTGCGCTCGGCCGGCCAGCGACTGGCAAGCGCTTTTAACTCCTCCAGGCCAGAGCAGTGTTGATTGATATGCTGCGGATCATAATCGCCCCGTGAAAACACCTCGGCAAGAAACGACAAAAAGAAAAACACATCGGAATTGGGCCTGATAAAATGGTGCTCGCCAGCAACCTTGGCGGTCTCATTGAAACGCGGATCGATCACGATAATCCGTCCACCCCGGGCTTTCACCTCTTTTAGGCGCTTCACCGGATGGGCAACCTGGAGGAAAGTCCACTTCGACACTACCGGATTGGTGCCGACAATCAGCATGCACTCAACATGGTCGAGATCGACAAAGGGCTGGTAGAACGGAAAACCGTACATCTCGTTAGCAGCGGCAAAGCGATTGGCACAGTCCTGGGTGGATGAGGAAAAAATATTGTGGGAGCCCAGGCCCTGCATAAAGCCCTCGGCAAATATCGGGTGCAATATGCTGAAGCCCGCCGCAGTACCGACATACATGCCAATTGACTGGGGGCTGTGGGCGCGCAGCGACTTAACCCTGGCACCAATTTCTGCCAGGGCCTGCTGCCAGCTCACGCGCTTGAATTCCTTGCCGACACGTTTCAGAGGATAGCGCAGACGATCGGGGGAGTCGTACATGCGGTGCTGCTGGAGGCCCTTCATGCACGAGAAGCCCAGGGTTCCGTGATGGTTTTTGTTGGGCGCCAGCGACACCACCCGGTTGTTCTCGACTTCAGCCACCAGCCCACAGCTGGCCTCGCAGATGCGACAAAACGTATGTTTGGTATGCTTGCCGGTCATGGCCACTTCCCGCTATGGTCTGAGCTTATTGATGTTACCAGAGCGCATCTCGATTACCGGGGCGTGGACAATAACAATGGACGGATGGTAACGCACTTGGGAACGACAGGAACCACGATGAATAAAAGCAAAGACATGGTTTGGATCACCATTGCCTATATGGTGGCATTGTTTACAGGCGGCGCCAGTTTATACCTGCTAAACCAGGGCCCGCTGCTGAATGGCCTGATGGCTGCTGCGATTGCCATGTTGGTGATTTTTGCTTTTAGCCGCTGCTTTAAAAATTCCAGCTTCTTCGACGCCTACTGGTCACTTATTCCGCCGCTGCTGGCATTGTACTGGCTGGCCAATGGCAATAACACCGCCCCCCCGGTGCGCGAGCTGCTGGTACTTGGGTTGATACTTTTCTGGGCAACCCGCCTGACCCTGAACTGGGCCTACTACTGGGAGGGGATGCAACACCAGGACTGGCGCTACCAAATGCTGAAAGACAAGAGCGGTCGGCTGGAGCTACTGGTCGACTTTTTTGGCATTCACTGTTTTCCGATGCTGCTGGTGTTGCTGGCACTACTGCCAGTTTACGCGGTTTACTGTCTCGGTGAGCGGCCGCTGGGATGGCTCGACGCCGCTGCAACAGGAGTTACCGCGGGGGCCATTATTCTGGAGATGCTTGCCGATCTGCAACTGCACCGATTTATCCAGCAACGGAAACCAGGCGAGCAACTAGACCGGGGGCTGTGGGCGTGGTCACGCCATCCCAATTATTTCGGCGAAATCGGCTTCTGGTTTGGCCTGTTGCTATTTGGCCTGGCGGCCTATCCCGAGGGTTGGTATTGGCAGATCATCGGCTTTATCGCCATGACGGCGATGTTTGTCTTTGCCAGCATCCCGACCATGGAGCGACGCAGCCTTGAACGCCGCCCCGACTACCAGCAAATCATTGATTCTGTGTCGATGCTGGTGCCATTGCCACCGCGACGCAAGACTCCCGATACAGCCCAATAGCCCCAATAACAT
>CAVROQ010000048.1:0-17687 GCA_963722805.1 uncultured Gammaproteobacteria bacterium | reverse complement strand
AGTAAACCTTGTTGCCGCTGAGCCTCTGCTTTGTCGACATCGACTTCGAACGGGACGCTTAAAGTCCTGTCGATGCTCCCTCTCGCCGCTCTCTTCGGTGCAGGCTGGCTGACTCGCCGTAATTGATGTTTTTACGGCCAAAAATCCTCACCTGATCCTTTGCACTTGCACCTGCACATCTTCCTGTTTAACGCCGGGAATTTCGGCGACCACCGCGACCCGTCCTCGACGGAAAACACGTTAACCGGTGGAAATGCGCCCGTCCGGCGGTTGATTAGCCCCACCAGGACTGCGTTTGCGCGCGATCCATCGAGTGTTGCGGGTCAACCAACATATGGAATAACGGCTAGCTGTTGACCATGATGTACCTCCTTCATGACTTAAGATTTGTAAACAGTTGAACCTTATGAGTTGCCTGTTGTATATGTATTGATTGTGGGAAAAATTTCAAGCCATCAGGGAGAAGATTTACACGCAATTTCCGGGTCGACTTGACGGCTGCTTCTGTATCACCAATCTGCCCCCGGGCTGGGGGCGGGCCGCACGGTCTTCCGGGCATAGGCTGTCATTCGACGGATACACTGAATACAATCCAGACCATGAATTGCCAACTTATATTTATCGCCATGCTGCTGTCTTTTATGAACGGTTGTGGGTTAACCCGGCCCACGCCTGAAACGGAAGCCGTCGGTGGCGAGCTGCTTGCAGAACCCTGGCCCAGAGCGGACCGGATATTTTTTTCGACAACCCCCATTCGCTGCAGTGGAAAGGGGCAGATGTCGCGAACAGCGTTGCTCTTGGCGATAGCAGGATACTCTGGGTGTTTGGCGACACGCTGTTAACCCAACCGGGTGTAAATAGTTGTGACCGTTCGGCGAATTTGCGATCCCGGTGCACAATTCGCTGGCGCTGCAGTACGGCAGCAATCCTGTTACTGCAAGTATTCGTCATTATTGGGGTCACAATAAAAGCGGCGATCCCGAATCCTTTTTTACTCCCGATAAGCCCACCGAGAGCTGGTTTTGGATGGGTGGCGTTACGGTGCTGCAGGACCAGCTGCTGGTGTTTTTAATGCATGCACGGTCAAGCAGTCGGCACGCCGGCGAAACGCCGCCCCCCTCCTGCGCCGGCCTGGACTTCGAAATACTGGGTTGGCAGGCGCGCATCGCAAAAATCACTGCGGATGAACCGAGTCGATGGCAGTGGCGTGACGTACGCCTGCCAGAAGACCGTTACTGGCAGCAGATACTGGTGGGATCCTCCACCGTTAGCGTCGATGAAAGCTATTTGTACGCCTGGTCGGCGGGTCCGGCGGGGTGGGGTGGCAACCCCGTCTATCTGGCGCGTTGGCCGATTGCAGCGGCCTCAAGGGGAGACTTAATTGAGCCGTTTTGGTTTACCGAGGCCGGTTGGCAGAGCCAAACACGCATGGGCAAGGGCAGCCCGGCAGTGATCGTTGCTGACGGCAACAATGAAAATGCCGTCGCGAGCGGGCTGTGGCCGGGAGAGGCGCGCGACTGGTGGTGGTTGCAAAGTAGCCAGATTATGAATTCCCCGCTTTGCTATCGCAATGGTGATTCACCGCTGGCATGGGGTGAATGCCATGACTTCTTTTATCCGCCGGAACTGGCCAGCTACCCCGATAGTCGGCTTCTGGTTTACGCGCCAAGAATGCATCCGGCGCTCACGGGCCAGGGAGACGATGCAGTGGTTGCCACCTATGTGGTGAATAGCTGCGATTTGAAAGACATCCAGAATAAATGCGACTTGTACTACCCGCGCTTTATTAAACTGCGCTTGAACCGGAGTGAGGGCGATACGCTGTGCCAGACTGGGAGCAGGGCGATAGCCGTGTTCTTTGGCTCGGCACAGGAGTAAAGTCGGAAAGCTATGGCCTCGTCGCCATTGTTTGATTGTCTATCCGGAGAGTTATCATGAGCGAGATAAGTATTCCCGATTCACTGCCCAGCTGGATCAAGGAACATATAGAACTGTATTTGAAGGACGGCGAAGCCGGACACCTTTGGGACGCATCTCTGGGTGGCAGTGAAGGTATGCTGACCACCCTGCTGCTGACAACCACCGGGCGAAAGTCTGGCAGGCAACTGGTTCTGCCACTGATTTATCGCCCCACTGATGATGGCGGCTACTGCATTATTGCTTCCAAGGGCGGTGCTCCGACCCATCCCGCCTGGTTTTTGAACCTGGAGGCTGACCCCAAGGTCAAGGTCAAGGTCGCCAACCGGGAATTCGATGCTGTTGCCCGGGTTGCCGAAGGGGCAGAGCGCGAGGCTTTGTGGGATCTGCTGTCAGAGTACTATGCTCCCTACAATGATTACCAGGCGGCGACCACGAGGCAAATTCCGGTGGTGGTGCTGGACCCGGTCCCGGCAAATTAGGGCGCGGCAATCATTGCGACGGGCGACGGCTGGTTTGCGTCTGAGGTAGAAGCCCCATGGTCTGTCGCAATTCACGCCAGCCTGTTTCAGCGTGACGGCTAAAAGGAATCACAAATCGAATAAATCAGGTATTCTTGCTAACTGGAATAGTTCTACACAATAAAAAAAAAGAAAAGGAGAATAGCCAAATGCGTGGCGGAGTCGTTACCAGGGAAACCACTACCCCAGCTGCTGGGACAAGGTTCACCCAGTTTGATGCGGTGCCGGAGATGCCGGGTTTTGGTGCCACCATTGAGGGTCTGGATCTGCGGCAAAGGCTGAGTGAAACAACGCGGCAGGAATTGCGGCAGGCCTTGTTGGATTTTGAGGTTTTGTTTTTCCCGCCGCAGACATCGAAACGGAGCACCACATTCAGCTGGCCAAATGCTTCGGTCCGCTGGCCAAGGGCTCATTCTTTGAGCGTAGCGAAGCGTCACCGGAGGTCGAGATGATCGTCTTCGACAAGGCCAGGCCGCCCGAAATCAATATCTGGCATTCGGATTTGAGTTGGCTGCAGACGCCGCCACTGGGCTCGGCTATTCAGATTACCGAGCTGCCCGAGTCTGGTGGTAACACCGTTTTCCTGAGCATGTCAAAAGCCTTCGGTGGCTTGTCAGACGGCTTGAAAGCGTATCTTGAGACGCTCACCGCGGTGCACTCGTTCGAGGTCAGTGGCTTTTATAAAAAGCTCGAATCTCAGGGCATCGATATACTTGTAGAGGCGATAAAAACCTTCAGGCCGGTTGAGCATCCGGTGGTGGTGACCCATCCGGAGTCGGGTCGAAAGTGCTTGTATGTCAATGAGACCTTCACCCGGGAGATAAAAGTAGACGGTCACTTTAGAGAAGCTCGCGGCATGCTGGATTTTCTTCTCGGTTGGATACAACAGCCTGAGTTTATGATTCACCACAAGTGGGAAAAAAACGGACTTGCGGTATGGGACAATCGCAGCACCCAGCACTACGCTTGCGCCGACTACTGGCCCAACCGACGGGTGACCCAGCGGGTGACAGTGGAACAGCCCCATGACACCCAAACAGCCAATCCCGCTGACTTTGTGAAATCCTAGGTTTTATTTGGCTCTGCCCCGAATGGCACTTACTTAAGCGGATGTACCCCAGTGTGTTCGATCCGCGGTACGCCGTGAATCCCTCCCTGGAGGCTCGACTGCGGCATCCCTGCCGCAGACGCCCGCGGATCGAACACACCGGGGCTCCGCAAATCACTGTAGTGGCGTTAAGTAAGTGCCATTGGGCTATGCCCCCAATTTTGTGGTTAGTCTTGCGCCAGCTCCGCCGCCAGATAAGTCACGACAGCCCATGCGGCAATATTCTGCTTCAGCGCTGCGGGATCGATTTTGTCCAGGGTGTCGTCTGCGGTGTGGTGATAATCGAAGTAATCACTGCCGTCCTGGCGCAGGCGAAAAACTGAAACGCCTCTGCTCGCCATGGGTTTGATATCGGGTCCTCCGGACTCAGCCGAACCCCCTGCGCTAATACCCAGCGGAGACAATAATGGCATCGCTGCATCCAGCAACGCGGGCCACGCGGTCTGCAACTCCCAAATAGGCCCCGCGCCAAAGTCCGACTCGGATGCCAGCAGGTGATTCTGCAACTCCGTCGCATGGCGCTCAGCGTATGCACGGGCACCCCACAGGGTTTGCTCCTCATTGGCAAACAACACCAGGCGCACGCTGCGGCGGGGCCGTTCTGGCAGAGCAGCAATTAATTGCGCGGCAGCGGTAGTAATGGCCACGCCGGCGCCGTCGTCTATCGCCCCCGTGCCCAAATCCCAGGAGTCGAGATGCGCGCCAATTAGCACCAGTTTTTCAGGATTCTCCCGGCCGTTGAGCTGGGCAATAACGTTCCACGATGCACCTCCCGGGGTTTGCGAAACGGCGATATCCAGGGCCATCACCACCGGCTTGTTGTCGGCTCTCGCCGTGGCCAGAACCCGGGATAGCTGCTGCGCATCGGGTACCGACAGCGCCGCCGATGGCAATGGATTCGTATCGGGATTGGTGCGCCCGGTGTGGGGAAACCGGTGGCTACTGGTGCCGACTGAGCGAATCAATGCGGCCATTGCGCCTTTGCGTTTGGCTATTGCCCCGGCGCGATGGCGCATGGCCACTACCTCGCGGTACGCAAGGCTATCGCGGTGCCTGCGTAACGGCGTATTTACGAATGCGATTTTGTTTTGCAAACTGTTGGCGGGTGCCGCTTCAAGCTCGGCGAGGGTAGCGAACTCAGTTACTTCAGCTTCGATTCTGCCTGGAGTAGAGCCGCTGTAACCAAGAGCAGTAATCTGTAAGGGCTGCGGGTAGGGACTCACAATATGGGCAATTTCCCGCTGCCGCTGCCACACCGGAAAACGTACCGGCTCTAACCAGACTTTGTCAAAACCGCTAGTTTCCAGCAAAGCCCTGGCCCAGGCTACCGCGGCCCTGTCGGCGGCGGTGCCGGCCAGGCGCGGCCCTATTTCGGTGGTCAGGCTTTCGACGATCTGCCAGCCGCGATCCGAGCTCAAGGCCTGCTCGCGCAATTGCGCTGCGATATTCGAATCAGCCGCAGACTGCAATGGCAGTGAAAGTACTATCCCAAGAAAGATCGGGCAAAGTAAGTTCCAGCGGTGTTTAGTCATGATTTTCACGACCCAGTAATGTAGCAAAGCCCGCTCGCTCTGCACCTGGACCCGGAAAGGGTGCGCAATAGTCTATGCATCCGCTCAAAAATGGACAAACAAAGCAAAGGTTGGCAATACAGATCTGCAAATCGAACAGGTACATTCAGTGCCTTTCACCTGTTCAATGTCCAACATCCTGCTGTGAACGGCGGGGCTAGCACTGGTGTGCATTTTCGTCGTGCAGCAGGCTAAGGCTCGTTTACAATCCGCACGCCTTCACAGAGAGGTGGCAATGGCGATGAGTAGTATTCCTCACAGATGATCCTGTTAGAAATAGCAGTGCCATCTCGCAAGTTTCCACTGATGATCGAGCTGTAAGAGTAACTCTCTACAATAGGCTCAGGCTCTGTAAGGGTCAGCTTGCTGCCATAAAATGTGTACATCACGCCGCCCAGGTCCCTGTATTCTAAATCACTGTTAATAACGCCTCCGCTAATCTCCATATCGAAAGCGTCATTTTGTAATGCAAGGTGGAAGCTTTCCACCACACCACCGGTCATTTCAATCTGCCCGTTCCAGATAAACATGGAACCAACCGTACCACCAGAAATCAGGAGATGGGTGGCCTCAAAAGAAATAGAGCCGACTTTGCCGCCGCTAATAGTTCCCTTATTCCCCCATCCCAAACAAACTTCGTCAATACTACCCACCTCACCACCGGACACGTTATAAGTTACGGATTCGCAGTAATCCAAAGATTCAACCTTGCCACCACTAATATTAATGTTGACACCACCCCTGGCGTTTATCTTTTGCAGCTTGGCGCCTTCCAAAATGTTCAGGGTAACTGGGTACAGAACAACGACTTCAACATCCACTGTGTAGTCGATGGTATATACACCGGCCTCGCTGATGACTATTGGTGATGTCGGTTTCGGTTCGAGGGTCCAGTTGGTAAAATAACCTTTGTAGTCGCCTTCGCTGTCAAAAATATCGGCGTAGAGTTCACGCTGTAAACCGCCGTCATCTGCAAGCGCGCCCAGATCGACACGCAGTACAAAGGGCTTCGTATCGTCTGTTATTCTGGGCATATGGGGCTCGTCGCCGTCGGGCACCTTGCAGCACCAAAAGCTGATCTTGCTGTAATCGCCGAGAAAGCTGAAGTACACCGTTTTGCGTTGTAGATGTGCGCCTTCCAATGGCTGGGGATTCAGTAGGCCGCCAGCCGCATCCAGTTCATAACTGTATACGGCAACAGGTTCCGGTGGTGGCGGGGTTACTTTCTCAAATACGGCGACCAAAGGCGCCGCAGTGGCACCCAAATGTTGTTTTACCATGTCAGCAGAAATTTTAAAGCCACACTGGTCGCTGCTTGTTTCGGTGCAGTAGTTAAGCCATTTCTCGAATTTCCACCCATCCCGCGGTACAGCGTAGTAGGTCTCGATATACTCATGTACCACCAGATTCCTGGTGCAGCTTTCTGCACCGGCCAAAAAGTCTTCATAATAGCAATTGCGGGTGCCCGTAGCCGAGAGCACATCGCCTTCGCCGACAATTTCGATAGGGTGACTGCAAGCAACGATCAAACTGAGAAGTGTTAGCAGCACAGGTATCTTTAGCGTATCCATAAAACCTCTCCGCTTGTTTGCTGCATGCGGTGTGACCCGAAATAAAAAGCTACGGTGCCGCGGCAGAGCAAATACAATGCTTTCGTAAAGGGCATGCTGAACCTATTCAGTGCGGGGCTCATGGTGGTCACACAAATTTTTGCCTTATCCGGGGCATTTGCATCCATGGCCGGTGCTTGTTCGGGAATCGCCGCCATTGCTATCCCTAGGCTTGGAAAGCAGCCACCAGTGACGATTCAGGCCGGACAGCTTAAGGCTATTACTGTAGAAAAATCAACAGGCTGCTGCTCCAAGGATTCTGCAGCATGCACTACAGTGGCGACTGCTCAGCCGAACCTGCCGCTTGCGTGGCATGCGAGTCACCATCCAGGTTGTGCTGACGATATTCGGATGGCGTGATTCCCCCAAACCGGCGGAACGCGCGCGTGAAATGTTGCGGGCACCCGTAGCCCACCATCATAGCGACATCAATGACCTTCAAGGCAGGGTCGCCGAGACGCATGCAGGCAAGTTGAAAACGCGCTTCCTGCAGTATCTGCGAATAGGAACTTCCGCACAGTGCGAGCCTTCGCTGCAAGGTACGCGTGCTGATGCCCGCAAGTTCGGCGGCGAATGCGACATCGGGGCGTCCCTGGTTCAGGTAAGGCTGAATCAGCATTCGCAGCAGGCTGGCGAACTCCCAGGCCGTGGATTGGCCATCTGGCACAATCCCATCGCCGTTGCGGCCAGACGATCGCCTGCTGCCGTGATTGTACGGTGAGTTGTTCGGGCGAGGGCCGCATGCCCTATCACCACGCTGGTGTGCCGCTGGCCCACCAGGATGCGCGTGTTTGGGAACTGTGCCAGTACTGTCTGCGGCACACGATTTGATGACACGAAGCACAACTCGCTCGGGCACCACGATGATCCCGCGACGCTGCGTACGACCGAAATGACGGCCTGCAGGTTCAGCCATTCCGCGAGACACACGAAGGGATTACGCGCCAGCCCCGCCATGTCGCAGATGACGCGAACCTGATCTGCCTCTATCGGATACTCATTTGAAGGGCGCTGTCCTCAAGCCGCGACAGTTCGGCGAGGGCCTGCAGGCGCCGCAGGCCGGTATGCGCCGTCATAATGGCCGCGAGCTGGGCGGGACGCAGCGATGCCAGCGAAGCCTTTTGAGCGCCGAGCAGTCCCAGTTCCATCAATTCAATATCGTTGCCGGTTCGCGCGATCCATTCGATTGCGACCTGAACGCTTACGTAAAGATCCGGCGTCTCTTCAATGCGAGGCGGCAAACTGGACCGGGCAAGATCGCGGTCCACCGGAGCGCCGATTGCACGTAACACAAAAATGTAGTCGTTCAGGTGCGTCGCTCTGACGATTGCGAGCCTGCCGTCCAATAATATCCCCCAGGAAGCTCGCTCTATTGTGGTGGAGCTTGATCGTAGAGCGCTTCACGAAACTGTCATCATTCGCATGCAACAAGATTGCTATGCAATGTAGCACCAAAGACCGTTCGAACGAAGGATTTCAAGCACAGAGTACAGCGCCCGGTTAGTGATCGCTGCCTGAACGGGTCGCAGCACACCAGGCTCATTTTCAGAAAAATGGCGCGAAATGGGCAGACGTGGAAGGTGTAAAGCCTTAGCGTGAAAATCGCTTTAGGGATTTGCCAGAGGAGAATTGGAAGATGATACGCCCGACTGTTATTGGTGCTTTAACTCTTGCCGTCGCTGCAGGTCCTGCGGCAGCGCAGTTATCGCCTGTAGAACTCGGCGCGATCTCTATCCCCGACAATGTCGAGACCACAATCGGCAAGCTCGAGTTCTTTGATGGGGTGCCAACCGACGCCACGATCAATAGTGTTTACGACAACCTCGACCAGATGCGCGGTACCAGTGTGTTTCTCGACAATATCGGCGCTGTGTCGATGTACAGCGTGCGCAAGGGATTAGCCAATGCCGGGGCCGAAGGTGCGAACAGGATCGCCATCTTTGCGCAGTTGCTGGATTCCCAGACGCTCGTGGTTACCGCCAACACCTCTACCCTGTACGCCTACACCTACACCGATCTGGTGCAGGACGGGCCAACCGTGATCGAAGTTCCTCCGGGTATGCTCGGTTTTCTCAACGACGCCTGGCAGCGCTTCGTCGGCAACATGGGTGTGACCGGGCCAGACAAGGGCAAGGGTGGCAAGTACCTGGTGCTGCCGCCCGGCTATACGGCGATATCCCCGACGGCTACTTTCTGCTGCGGCCCCCGACCAACAGGAACTTCATGTTCCTGCGCGGCTCGATCAAAAACGGGCTGGCGCCGGCGGTCGATAATATCACCTCAAACCTGAAGGTCTATCCGCTGAAAAACGCGGCTAGCCCGGCAGCGACTGAATTTGTCAACATGTCAAACAAACTTTTCAATACGGTTTTCCCCAGCGATATGACATATTTTGAATTCCTTGATCGCGTTATTCAGGAAGAACCCGTTGAGGCGATCAACCCGGAAGTGCGCGGCGCCATCGCCGCCATTGGCATCGTCAAGGGGCAGGCATTCGCCCCGAAAGGCGGATGAAGAAGCTGCTAGCAGCAGCTGCCACACTGGGTAATGCCACCGCCCGTGCCATCACCTACGAACCGCGGTTTGACGGCGTGAAGATCTATCCGGACGACCTAACAGTGTCTGGTCCACTGCGTTTGCCAACAGGAACACCAGCTTCGAAGCGGACGGCACCATGGGTCTCGATGCGCGGGCGCTCTACTACTTCAACGCCGGCGGCGTGACCCCGGCGATGGCAACCACGCACGCGGGCGAAGGTTCGGACTACGCCCTTGCAGTGCTCGATGCCAACCATAACGCCTTCGACGGTGCAAAGACCTACCGACTGCACCTGCCCAGGGACGTGCCGGTCAAGGACTTCTGGGCCCTTACCATCTACGACGCCCAAACCCGCTCGCAGCTGCAAACCAGCCCGACATTTCCACCGTGGGTAGTCAGTCTCAAGGGAATGACACAGAACGCGGATGGATCCTTCGACATATATTTCGCGCCCACGGCACCGCAAGGCAAGGAAGGCAACTGGTTGCAGACCGTTCCGGGCAAGAGTTAGTTCAGATTTGCGGATGTACGGCCCGCTTGAGCCCTGGATTGACAAGAGCTGGCGGCCGGGTGAATTGAGTTGGTCGAGTAAAAGGCATGAACTACCTACCCGGGTCCAAATAAAATCTTGCGCCACCCCTTGAGGAAACCAAGCATGAGACAGAATATTGGAAAATCGGCTATTTCAGTTGCGATGGCGCTGGTAGCGTTATCGGGCACGATGGCAGCACAGGCCGAGGTAAGCGTAGCAGCGCTTGAGTCGATATCTACGCCCGCTACGGTCGAAACGCCGATTGGCAAGTTGGAGTTCTTCGACGGCGTACCGACCGACGCGACGGTCGAAACCGTATATGACAACCTCGATCGCATGCGTGCCGTGAGCGCATTCCTGGATAACGTCGGCGCCTTGTCTGTGTACAGTGTCATTGCTGGAAACTCGGACATTGGCCTGACCGAGCCCAACCAGATCGCCGTCGCCGAGCAACTGCTCGATTCGCACTCGCTGTACCTGACAGGAAATACGTCGACGATGTATTCCATCGGTCATCTCGACCTGCAGGCTTACGGGCCAACCGTGGTGGAAGTACCGCCTGGTATGCTCGGTATGCTGGACGATGCCTGGATGCGCTACGTTGGAGACTTCGGCGTGGCCGGTCCGGACAAGGGCAAGGGTGGCAAGTACCTCGTGCTGCCCCCGGGCTATACCGGCGAGGTACCCAAAGGATACTTTGTGCTCAAGTCACCCACCTACATTAACTGGTTCTTCATGCGCGGCTCCATTGCTGACGGTCTCGCACCGGCATTGAAGAACGTCAAGGGTCACCTGAAAGTCTATCCTTTGAGCGCAGCAAGTAACCCGCCGGCGACTGAGTTCGTCAATATCACCGGCGAGAGCTACAATACCATTGCCCCCGGCGACTACAGCTATTTTCAGGCTCTCAATACGATCATCCAGCGTGAACCCATCGAAGCGCTGGGCAGCGAAGCCCGTGGCACCCTCGCGGCAATCGGCATCGTCAAGGGCCAGCCGTTCAATCCGGATGCACGCATGCAGCGCCTGCTCACAGAGGCTGCGGCAATCGGCGATGCCACTGCCCGTTCCGCGCTGTATAGCCCCCGCCAGAAAGGCTATTTCATCTATCCCGACAGCGACAGCTCCTGGGTTATGGGATTCGCCAACAAGGATGTCTTTTTCGAAGTTGACGGCGCGCGAAACTTGAACGCCCGCACTAGTTTCTACTTCGGCTATACCGGCGTGACACCAGCCATGGCGGTCACTCATCCCGGCGCAGGTTCCGACTACGCCATCGCCTTCAGGGATGCACAGAAAAAGGCATTTGATGGCGCGAAGACCTACCGCCTGCACCTGCCTCCGAATGTTCCGGTAAACAACTTCTGGGCCGTTACAATCTACGATACGCAAACCCGCTCAATGCTGCAGACCAGCCAGTCATACCCTACAGTCGGCAGTCAAAGCGATGGCTTCCAGAAGAACGCCGATGGCTCCTATGACGTCTTTTTCTCGCCCGAGGCCCCGGCCGGCAAGGAGGGCAACTGGGTGCAGACTATTCCAGGTAAGAGCTGGTTCACAATCCTGCGCATGTACGGGCCACTCGAACCCTGGATCAACAAGAGCTGGCGGCCCAGCGAGATTGAACGGGTTGAGTAAAACGGCATGATCGCTATCGCGTATGTGGCGAATGCGTAGTTTACACATGGAATAGTATCGCCAAATTAACTTCTCCAGGTCAGAGAAATCCTGCGTCTGCTGTCAAGCAACTGCCCTACGCCAATCAGCGAACGCACTGACCCAGAGATTCCGATAGTGTTCAGCCCTGACCAGATGCCTGCCAGGATTGAAACTTTGAGAATTATCGGTTGAGGTTGCTGACCCACTGCGGGTGGGACGGTATGATTAATCGTGTAAGGATGAATGCCCATCCCCCGTTAATTGGGTAGAGCCATAATATCTCGTAACCCATTGATTTTATTGGTCCGCCCTTCAGGATTCGAACCTGAGACCTTCCCCTTAGGAGGGGCAAATATCGGCTTTATCAAGTCGCCTTGAAAATCAGTAAGTTAGAGAAAAACACGATATACGCTAGAAATACACCAATATATAAGCGTTTACGTACCTAACTCAAATTACTGGTATGTCACTGTGCGTCACGATATAGTGGACTTAAATAGGACTTAAGTGCGAAGGGCGATGCCGACAAAAAAACTCACAATTATCCAGATCAAGGCAGCGAGAGCTGCCGATAAGCCTTACGAGATTCGCGACACGGAGATTAAAGGGCTGCTGGTGCGAGTACAGCCAAGTGGTAAGAAGTCTTTCGTATGTGAGTACCGAGCCAATGGCAGGAAGACCCGCACAACTATTGGGGATGCCATCGTCATCAAGTTGGATGCGGCACGGGTTAAGGCCAGGGATGTCATTAATGCCGCGGCGGTCAAGGACACCGACCACAACGAAGAGAAGCGGAAAACCAGGGAAACCCAACGGATCAGCGAGGCGAGTTCTCTCGGGGTGTACCTGAAGGACTACTGGCTACCGTATGCCAAAAAGCACATTGTTACTCATGAAACTATCTATGCCAGCCTGTTGCGCAACTTTGGCGATCTCTCGGGCACCAACATAGCAGACATCTGCGAAACTGACATCGAACGCTGGCGCAGGAGACGGGCTAACGGTAAGAGCCCGGTCACCTTTGAAACCTTGCTGAAAGACTTTGGTAGTCTGAAGGCGGCACTTAACTTGGCTGCCACCGAGTTCAAGTTGTTGCCGCTTTCACCGTTGCAGGGCTACACCCTCAAGCGGCGCGCCAATAATCCGGAGCCCAGCAACGAAGAGAAAGTGCGGTATCTGGTGCGTGGCGTGGAGGATGTGCGATTGCGAGAAGCGCTCACTGCCCGCGATAGTAAAATACGCGCCGAACGGGAATCTGCCAACCGGTGGCGAAGAGATCGTGGTAGGGAGCTGCTGCCGGCTATTGGCACCTATGGCGACCATGTAACCCCGATTGTGCTGCTGTCACTCAATACCGGGCTAGACCGCGGTGACCTGTTCGACCTCACCGCGGAGCATATCGACCTTAGGCACAATCACATAAGGAAGCAACGCAATAAGACCAGCCACAAGGGCAGGCCGCGGGTATGGACATTGCCACTGTCATTGGAGGCGCGAACGATCCTCGATACCTGGCTAAAGGAAACCGGGATTAAGACCGGTAGGGTGTTTCCCTCGCCAGTCACCGGGGGCAGGCTCACGGACATCAAAAAGGCTTGGATGGCTATCTTGAAGGATGCCAAGCTGATTGATTTCCGTTTCAAGGACCTGCGCCACACGTTTGCAAGTTGGTTGGCAATGGATGGAGCTGACTTGAATACCATTAGGGAGCTGATGTGTCATACCGACATCAAGACCACCCTTATCTATGCTCATTTATCGCCGGATCATAAAGCTGAGGCAGTTGCATCGGCTTTTGATAACCAAGGTTGAAGGTGGTAGCAATTGGAGGCGGCAATGTATCAAGTAAGAATTGAATTCAAGGATTACCGGAGCCCGGAGAAAAGCTACAGCCGGACTCAATAACCAGCCAAGCATAAGCTGGGCACAGTCACCCCTAGCGCGACGGCGCGAATAGCGGGCACCTTCCCCGCGTGGGGTGGCTACCTTTCGAAGGGCAGCACGAGGTGGTGCTATGGAAGAAGATAAAGACGCGCACGACTGGTCACGCTCTGAAGCGGAGGAAGAAGAAGGAAAAAAGCCCTCACTGAAACAGAGTTAAACCACATTTACAGTATGTTCGAGACTGACTTTCGCAATGGCGACAGGGCGGCTTTCTTCAACGCGATATCGGCCTGCTTTGTGTGCAAGATTCCAGTTCCAGGCTGGGCTGCGAATGAATTTATAAAAGGGTGGGATCGGTATACCAATTTCGTACCTGATAACCCCGATAAGCCTGGCGCTAGCACTCTGGGTGGTGCATTCGGCATAGTGCGCAAACCGGGCTTTACTCCCGCAGCGGATCGCCGCAACAGGACACTAATGCTTGGGGCATGTTGCAGGGTAGAAGCTCGGCATAAAGAAGGCGAGCCAATGACCCTGAAACTTTTCCAATCAGTTGCCGATGAAATTAATAAGAATCGAGAAGCCGTTCGCACCCGCTACCGCAGTGTTTATAACGTCAAACTTCCAGATAAGGAAGCGCGCCCAATCAGTGGGAGCATGGTCAGAGACTTCTACTACGAAGAATTTAAGCCCCGAAGGCTCCGCTGAGGTTGTACCTAATTGATCAGAGGTGCCTTAATTCGGTTTCCACCCCAGAATCTTTGTAATAGATTATTTTCACTGGTAAGCGAATAATGCACGCATCTTCATTGAAAGCGGCGGGTATTACCTATGAATCAGCACAGCGCACTAGTCGAACAATTTCATTCTGAAAATCTTAGCGAGTCACTGGCCGGTGAAGTTCTGCTCGTTAAAGTCGCAACCCTTCGAAACTGGAGAAGCCAGGGCAAAGGGCCGGATTACATCAAAATCGGCAGGACTATTAAATACCCGATTGATGGTATCCAGGCATTCTTGAAAGCCAACCGGCGCAAGGTGGCATCATGAATATCCAGCTAGGCAATGGCCTGTACCTGGGGCAAGACCAGCACCAGTACATTATTCGCAAAGCACCTACCCGCGATTCCGACGGAAAAACCCGCAACCATGACCTGGGCTATTACCCAAGACTTGAGCAGGCATTTATTGCTTTAGTCGATAGGGGCTTGCTAGATGCTCCGGCGGGCACGTCAATCGAAACCCTAATTACCATAGTGCTGGATGCAGAAAAGCGCGTTACCAGCGCCGGGCAGGCCTTGGCGTCGATTCAGGCAGTCGAGAATCAAGGCTAGGTATCGTAAGTAAAAAAACCCAGCTTGCAGGCTGGGCTTAACGAGGTAACTACTAATGAATGACTATGGTAGCAAATCAAGCTCTAAAACTGAAAGTATCTTATTGGCCTTGACCACTCGATCATTGAACCGCTTTGAGGCAGAGCGGCTTGGGGATCACTGTTTAAATTCGACCATATCAACCTTGACCAACTTTCACGGTCTCAATTTTGAGCGGGCCAAGGAAAAAGTGCCTAATCGCTTCGGCGGGCAAACTACCGTTGTGCGTTACAGGCTGCTTAATGGCGAATCAGCTAAGGCTAGCCAATTGCTTGTACGTATGCAAAACCGCCGTCAAAAGCCTGTTCTGTAATGGCGAAAAGAAACAGCACGAGTATTACCTACCGTGGGTATTTTCACTTGCCCGATAAAATGACAGAAAGCCCCGATTTTATAAGCCTGAGCGGTTCGGCTTTAAAACTGCTCATCGACATTGGGCGGCAATTCAACGGCAGAAACAATGGCGATCTTTGTGCGTCGAGAACAATCCTCAAGGATCGTGGGTGGAATTCAAACTCGAAATTGTCGCGGGCCATTGCAGAGCTTGTGGACAAGGGCTGGATCAGCAAAACGAAACAAGGCGGAATGGGGATCGGCCCAACGCTATACGCAATAACCTGGCAGCCAATACATGATTGTAAGGGGAAGCTAGATGTTAAGGCGACAGCTACACCAGCTAGGCAATTCAATTAACAGAATTGCCACACCTATAATAGGGCCGGCTAGTACCTATAGTAGGGCCGTGTTTTCAAAAGCTCGCACCTATAGTAGGGCCGACTCGCACCTATAGTAGGGCCGTTGAAGGGCCTTTTTTGTATTCGCCCGCACCTATAGTAGGGCACCTTTATATATTTACCATATATGTACTGTAGTATGCGTCCATAAATGAATAGCGAATGACTCTTGTACTGCAAGTACACTGTGGCGAATATTAAGGAGGCGAAATTATGAATAAACGGGAGAAAGCCATTCGGGCGCTCGAAAACCGCAGAGAAGCGGTAGACCTGCGGCGCAAGGGTAAAACTTACCAGCAAATTGCCGATATTATGAATATGTCGGTTTCCAGCATTCACAAGACAATTACTGTCGCCATGGCAAAGCTCAAAGAAGAAATCGAGCAGGACGGCGCATTTATCAGGGCGCTGGAGCTGGACCGATTAGACAACCTTCAATATGCCTACTGGACCGCTGCAATGGACGGCGACATTAACGCAGGATCGCAAGTGCTGCGGATCATGGAGCGCAGGGCGAAGTTAATGGGAATCGACTTGCCGGATAGATCAACACAGAATCAGGTAAGCGGCGTTATGATCGTGCCTGCGATGACCGACCCGGAAGTGTGGGGCGTGACCGCAGCAAAGAGCCAAGAGCAGCTTAAAAATTCTGTTAGAGAGTGAGTCAAAAAGTGATCTGGAGCGCGCTAGCAGCATTGCAAGCACTGGCAATAGCCACATCTTGTTACCTAGTGCGTAATATTTCAGACTTGATCTGACATACAGTGTCAGATCAAGCGCAGCTCTTGCGGCGCTTTTGCCTATAGAGCGGACATAACGAACCCCGGCGCGATACTCCTTTTGTTATTCGGCTTTGTGCCACTTTCGGTCACTCACATATAAATTCATGTGACCGTAGCAAAAGCACCCACTCGGCATCGTTTCCTACTGCAAAGAGGCTGGCACCTTTTGTACCTGATAGCCAATCTTGCTTTGGCGCAACAAGTGAACAGTGTCCGCTAGACCCCACTACTCTTACAATCGTCCTCGGCAAACATCCAAATTATTCTCCAAAAGTGTCGATAATATTTACACCCCGCTATCGTTTACTAAATCAATTATTTGCTAATACGTTGTCAAATAAAGATTTTTATTTTGTGGCGTGAAAAATGCATCTTTCATGGTAGGTATTTTTCGCGAGCATTGGCTAACAACGTTTCATTAAATTTTTAGGAACGTCTGGTGTGTTGACAGACGGTGATCTGCTTAGTGAACATTACGACGTGCTTACGCTGGCGCTGACTAAAAAACGTAAGGATTAAAATGATGAACATAAAAAAATCTGTAAAAGTCATTTTTCAGAAAATGAAGTGGTGCATGTCTGTGATTTCGACTGTCTTCTTCACAACATTGATGATCCAAGATGTGGCTTTCGCTGCAACTGCATGAGTGTTTAAAGCAGCTTATTCACAGGCCCCACCTGGAATTAATGATATCTACAAAATCGAATACCTATCGGGGGAAGGTGCCCTAAAAAGCATGCGATTTGACATTACCAATAATGTGACACAAAAGACCTATGACCCCAGCAATTGGCCTTACATAATCTCCTCGTCCGGAGTAACAGATGGTCAGCTCACGTTCGATTTCTTATCAGACAAGCTTCTGCAAGTGACTTTTGATCAGGGAGCTTTCACAGAAAGTGATAGTGTGGAGTTTTGGTTTGATCTGGATGCAGGTTTAGGCCGTGGGCCAGGGATTGAAGCGATAGCGCTAATGGAAGATGGTCGAATCGGGAAGTCAATTATGACAGGCGTTGATGGTCTGCGTCAACACTAGTAGTTAGTGAAGTGCCATTGCCAGCCGCACTTCCGCTTTTTCTGTCTGCTCTTGTTTCGCTTAGGATATTCGCCCGGCGCCGAATGAAAGTAGTGACGGTTGATTGCACAACTAGGAGCCTGAACGAGAACTAAGCAAGCGGCATTATTTGTCGAATAATGCCGCTCAATGTTGAGTGGAAGCTATCCCTTTGTCTGCAACCTTCAAGGACAATCTTGTTGAGTTCAACCAGTCCCTACTGGTTGCGGGAAATATTTTTGAAGTATAGAACTCGCGCACCTGAACGATAAAGTACCCTCCTTGAGGATCGTTGGCCGCGGCGGGCCCGTGGAACATGAAGTCAACCACTGAATAAATCATATCCGCTGGAAATTGCAACGGTGCTGATTTAGTGGCCTTACCGTTCAACAATATGCTGAGGAATA
>CAVROQ010000047.1:0-36371 GCA_963722805.1 uncultured Gammaproteobacteria bacterium | reverse complement strand
ACCCACAGCGTTTGCGTTGGGGACCATCTTTAAGAGAGACCTGAGGGGCCTGAAAAAACTGGCTGAAAAGGGTTCCTGAACGCTGGCTTGCTACTCCCGGTTTGTTTTTGGTAAGCAAAACATAGCCCGGGAGTACCCGAATCGAATGCTGATTCGGGCGACCTCCACCTATTAACTGCTGACAACAAACGCCGATCCGCTCGCCACAATTACTGCTCGGGGCTGTACCACACTGACGAGGTCCAGGCGCGTTCCTGGTGAACCATAGGCACCTCATCCGACATCGTTATACCAAAACGCTTTTGGTCATAGGCGGTCCAGCGCGGCGTCGGTATCTCGATAACACGTGCGTAGTAAAACGCCAGTTCTGACGCATCGAAATCCGGGTCGGTCCACACGCCGGCAAGATCGGCATCGCCGATGGTGTCGGTCCAGCTGGCATCGGCTACGTTCACGGTATTACCCACGGCGGGCAATTTCCCATCGCTACCGGGCTTGCGATGCTCAGCATCGGCCCATGCGACGTCGTAGATTTTTTCGTGGGTCTTGCCATCGGCGTCGACCCAGCCCTTGATAATCTGGATGCGATCGAGGTTGCCGCTGAGAGGGTCCTTCATGGCCGATACCAGGAAACTCGGCGCGGCTTTTCCCTTGGGTGCCACGGGCAAGTCGCTACCCATCGGTACGCCCTTGCGGTAGCCGACATCGGCGTAGTAGCGGGTGTTCAAGTCGTCGGCTTTAAAATCCCAGCCACCAAAGAACCGCACCTTCATGCGGGTGCCGGAGGTGGCGTACACTTCCTTGCGCTTCATCGCATCCCACAGCCCTTCGCGGGTATTTTCGCTTGCCCATACCGCAGCGTAGCCGGCCGCGGTGTAATGCCAGGTATAGCGGGTTTTCCCGAACCCCTCTTTAGAGACGTGGCTCCAGCGGTCCGGGCGCGGTTCCTGGATAACATGCTTGCCATAGAAATTGTCCTCTTCAATCGAAGTCAGCGAATTATGGACATCGGTGCCGCCGATCATGCCGAATTTAAACGGGTTGACGCCCAGCTTTTGCTGCCATGCCAGGCCCTGCTCCAAACCACTGCGCAAGTACATGGTGGGGCGCATCTCGGGGGTCTCGGGGGCATCCTCCAGGGTGAGGTTGCCGTACTCCCAACCGGCAATACCAAAGTCGGAGAACTCATCGTTGGGTGAAAGGGTCGGGTGGGTTTCGCTATTGCCCTTGGTTTGCATCACTTCCTGCAGTACTTCCCAGCGTGCCCGGCGCTTGGCGTAATCCCGGCTTAGCGGCTTACCCTCAAAATCCACAGCTTCAAACATGCGGCCATTGGAGAGGTTGCCATTGTGTGGGATCGCCAGTACTTTGCCGCCGGTCTTGGTTTCGTAGTTGGCCATCCAGGCCCATAGCTTTTCGGGGTCTTCACTCTGCCAGGCAGAAAACGGCATCACCTTGCCCGCTTTGGTTTTATCGTCACGGAACAGAACATTGCGGTGCAAGTTGTTGCCGCCTGGTACCGAGGTCCATTCATAGCCAATCATGGCGGTGAATCGGCCCGGGTCGTTAAATTGATCAGCGGTTTCGGTGTATTGTTGCCAAACCGAGCGCATCACGGGGCCAGAGATTGCCGGGTCGCTTAACTCTTTGGGCAGCGTACCCTGGGCTTGTCCAGAGATGACTTCGTTCATCGCGTTAGCAGCCTCCGCACCGCCGGCCTTCATCATGCTACTCCAGCGTTTGAGTGTGTCGTTAGCCATAAAGCTTGGGTTGTCGTTGTAAACCTCATACATAACACCGAGGCCTTCCGCATGGTCTGAAATCACCAGGAAATCCAGCGGCCGCGAAAGCTTGGCTGGCACGCCGGTAGAAGACAAAACTTCCTCGCCCCGGGCAAAGCGATAGGCATCCGCCGGCCCCAGTCGATCGCCGTTCATAAAGGCGTCGCCCGAATTTGCCGTATGGTGATGGGTGTCGCCAAAATAGACCTCGGTGGGGTAGAGCTTGTCGGCGTAGGGAGAATAATTGATCTTGCTGCGCTCAACCTTACCGCCCTGGCCACTGCTGCCTTTCCCGGTTTGGTGGCCGGCATTGTTCTGGGCGTTGGCCGCCAGCGGGACAGTTAGCAGGGCAGTAAGCAGTAACGCTCTGCAGGCGTATGTTGTTGGCTGGGTCATGGCAGGTCCCTGATGTTGTCGTTGTTTTTATCCACTGTAGTGGCCTGGCGGACTAATTTAACACGAATGTCCAGAGGATCATATGGGGGCTGCAAAAGGCTATCCACCTTCTGTCTCCATGTAAGACCGCTTCACCCCGGGAGAAGCCGCTCCGCAGATACAGTTTCAGCCACTGGCGGTCCAAGCTGCGGAGCAGGCCCTTTGGCCAGGATATACGACGGCATAAATGTTACGCTACGGCAGTTGACGTCAGATAATGATACTAATTTAGGAGGAGTTAACCATGAAGCGTCTGGGCTTCCTTGATACCGTGTTCCTGCTTGCAGAGCGGCGCGAAACGCCGATGCATGTGGGCGGATTGCACCTGTTTACCCTGCCCGTGGGCGTCGATGAGCAGCAGTTCCTGCATGGGCTGGCCGATAACCTGAAATCGGTGAAGCGCTTGCAACAACCGTTTGGTGATCGCCTGAAGGTTGGCCGTGCCGGTCTGCTGGGCCCGGTGTACTGGGAAGAAGACAAGTCCCTCGACCTGGACTATCACATTCGTCACTCGGCATTGCCCAAACCCGGGCGTTTTCGTGAGTTGTTTGCGCTGGTGTCGCGGCTGCATGGCACCTTGCTGGATCGCAACCGGCCGCTGTGGGAAATGCACCTGATCGAGGGGCTGCCAAATCGGCAGTTCGCGGTCTATTACAAGTTTCACCATGCAGCGATTGATGGCGTGCGCTCAATCCACCTGACCCAGAGTATGTATTCCACCGACCCCAAGGAGCGGGTTCATGACTCCCCCTTGTCGCTCGAAGCCGGTGAGCGCTATCGAGCGGCGCTGGAGCAGCATAAGTTGGCATCGGCCCCGGATCAAGAAGTGCAGCGCAATGTCATCGATAGGCTCAAAGCAGAGTTCGATAGCCGGCTGCATCTTATCAGCGCCCTGGGTCGCTATGGTGGGGCGTTGGTCGGCCGCAGGCTTGATGCGCTAACCTTGCCCTGGGTTGACGTTCCCCAGACGTCTATTAATACGCCGGTGGATGGCGCCCGGCGTTTTGTCGCGCAGTCCTGGCCTTTTGCACGGATTCGCGCGATGGGCAAGGCGTTGGATGGCTCCTTTAACGACGCTGTGTTGGCGATGTGTGCCGGTGCCCTGCGGATACAGATGCTCAATCAGGGAGACCTTCCCGACCAGCCACTCACAGCGATGGTGCCAGTGTCGCTGAGGCAAGCCGGCGATCTCGATTCGGCCAATGCGGTGGGCGCTATCTGTGCCGACCTGGCGACTCAGATTAAAGATCCGCGCAAACGATTTGCGGCGATCAAAGCTTCCACACAGGCCGGTAAAGACTTGCTGGCCACGATGGAACCGCGCGATGCAGCACTGTTTGCCCAGATTACCCAAGCGCCGAGCGCGGTGATGATGCCGCTGGGTTTGATCAGCCGGTTTCCCCCCTTCAGTACGACGATATCCAATGTCCCCGGGCCGCGCCAACAGTTGTACTGGAATGGTGCCAAGCTGGAAGGTATTTACCCGGCATCAATCGTCGTTGACGGTATGGCCTTGAACATTACCCTGGTGACCTGCGGTGACCAGGTAGATTTCGGTATTACAGCCTGTCGTCGAACCTTGCCGCAGGTGCAACGCTTTATCGACTATCTCGAAGAGGCACTGGTCGAATTGGAGCAGGCCGCCGGACTGGTTAAGCCGAAGGCCAACTCCCGGGCCAGCGGAGCGGCCAGGAAGAAGGTGGCGGTAAAGAAGAAGGCGGTGTTGAACAAGAAAGCCGCGCTGAAGCAAAAAGCGACAGCAAAGTCCGCAACGGCGGCGAAAGTGAAACAGCCCCGGGCGAAAGCGAAGACGACAAGCAAGACCAAAGCAGATGCCGGTTCCTGATCGCGGAGCTTACCAGTAGTAAATGAGCATTTTGAGACGATTTTTAACGCGGCAGATACGACGCAGATAGGTGTTCAACAAGCTGCTAATCTGACCGTCTTTGGCGCGGCTATTGTGTTTACGAGATAAATAACGGGCGGCTAGTGTCTTGCCTGGCTGTTGCTCTGGCTCGCCGCTTGCAATTGCAGAAGGCATTCTTTGCTGACAGGCTCGCTGTGCTTTACTCGCAGACTCTCGCTCCATTCCCGGTGGAAATCCTTTTGGCAGGCTGCGTTGACCGCAAAGGTAAGCCCCAACGCTATCAGCGCGCCCAGGCTTGCCAGTGCCATATCCCATTGTGCGTCCCACACATCGCCCTGGGTGCCGAGGTACGCGGCGCCTATTTCCGAGCCAAATACGATTGCTGCACCCCATTCAACCAGTTCGTAGATCAACGACGTTGCCATCACTACATTGAGCGGAATGTAGTAATCCCAGAAGCCCTTGGCGTCGGCGACGCGAAAGAAGAATTCCCGAAGCGGGTAGGCCAGTAGCAAGCCATATAAGAAATGCAATATCCGATCATAATTATTGCGCTCCCATCCGGCCAGTTGGTCGAGGCTGTTACCGGTAATGGCAGCAAACCATTTGTCGTATGGCACTAACGAATAGGTAAAGTGAGAGCCAATTTCATGTAGCACCATAAAAATAAAGATCATCGTGTAACTGAGGTTCGAAAAAGGCAGTTTCCGGTAGGAAAGCAGCAACACAATAAGCAAGCCGATGGTGGGAACGTTTTCGATAATCCAGGTTGGTCGGTCAAGCGGCGCAATGGCCAGATATACGGATACGAACCCAAACGCTGTAAGCAAAAGTTGTGGGTAGTACCTGGCCTGAAGAGTGCCCATCTGTGCTTGCCGATCCATTGAATAACCGGTGGTGCTGGAGATGACAGGATAGCGAAAAATCAGTATTACCGCACCGCCGATGGGTCGATGCTTTCGAGCTCGCTTGAGGCTATCGCGCCGCCAACGTGAAAGCAGCGGCGTTTGCTGGCAGGGAGCGCCATTAATCCAGCCGAAGATAGCTAGCCCTGGTTGTTAAAAATGTTGCTTTAGCTACTTATTGGTCCTTCGGCGCAATGCTGATTCCGATATAGTGCCCGGATGGCAGCGGTTAATTTCGGGGTCAGATGCAAGGCCTGTAGTTGCTGCCACCAAATGCAATCAATACCAAGTACCACGGGAGGAACATACGATGCGTACTTTAATCATGGCCTTACTAGGCTTTGCTGTCGCCGCTCATAGTCTGGCGGGTGAAACGACAGCCGAAAAAATTGCCCGCGCCCAGAGTGCCGCAGCTGCGGGTATTAGCAAGGATGCCACCATAATGGATCTTGACGGCTCTGTACTACAGCAGGGAACTAACGGTTGGGTATGCATGCCAGGTGTGCGGCCCGGTGACGATCACCCCATGTGCAACGATGCAGTCTGGAGCAAGTTGATGAAAGCCGCAGGTGCGGGTGCAGACTTCAGCACCGACCGTATCGGTATCTCCTATATGCTGCAGGGAGACATGAACGTCAGCAATTCCAACCCGGCGGCGACCGACCCGAACAACGGCGATGTCTGGGTGCAGGAGGGGCCTCATATCATGGTGGTGGTGCCTGCGGAAATGCTCAAGGGTATGTCGGATGACCCCTATAACGGTGGGCCGTATGTGATGTGGAAGGATACCCCCTACGCCCACATTATGGTGCCAGTGGTAGCCCCATAAAAATAGCGTTAGGGAACGCGCAAGACCGGGTGCTGCGCTTCATCAGAACCGGCAGATTTACCCCGCTAAAAGCAAGCAGGTAATCACCTATTATCTGCCTGGGATCGCGGCAAAAAAAAGCCCCTCGACTGCTGTTGGCAATCGAGGGGCTTGCATCTGTACCAATTAATTAAAGTCGCAAATGCAGTGGGAGCTTAATGTCCCCCACTATCGGCTCCGCCAGTCTAGCCAAAGATTGGGAATTTGCGCTTTTTGGCCAAGGCATCCATTCCTTCCTGGATGCGGCTTTCGACCAGCTCATACATGGCGTCAACATACTCCTGGTCGTCGGCCAGGGTTGGGTCGTTCTCGGGATAAATCGGCTCCAGCAACTCGGTGCGGATCTTTGCCGGCAACGGTATGTGCTGGAACGGCGTCAGGTGCAGCGTTACACCAAAGGGCCAGCTCAGGGTGATCGGCGCGACGTCGCTGCGCATCCGTTCTTTCAATTTGAGCACTTTAGCCAGTCCCCGTCCTTCTGACAGCACGAACAGCGTGTCGTGGCCACCGACTGTTGCTACCGGCACAATCGGTACACCGGAGCGAATGGCCAGGCGAATAAAGCCTCTGCGACCGCCGAGCACGGCCTTGTCTCGCTTTTTCCAGGTACGGTAGGCATCCACTTCGCCGCCGGGCCAAAGAATGACGTCGTCGCCTTTTTCGAAGGCTGCCTGGATATTTTCCCGGGTAGGCGAGATAGCCCCCATACGTCGGAAATAGCGCCCGAGCAACGGTGAATTCATCAAGACATCGTGGGCCGTGCCATGCAGCGATCGCTGCTTGCCGAATTGACGCCACCAGGCGATAACGACGGTCCAGGCATCCATGGTCAGGGGGCCACCGGAGTGCACACCGATCAACAGGGCGGGTTGGTCGGGCAAGCGCTCCCAACCGGAGATGTCCAGGCGGAAATAGCGATCCATAAGCGTATTCCAAAAACCTGACTGATTATCCATCAGTGACGGATCGGGCCCGTTCAGGCCTTCGCCCGGGGCGTCAGCAATGGCTGGCGCTTTGCTGCTGGTGGCTGCTTTGGCCTTAGCCTTGGCTTTAGGTGCTTTGGCTTTGGCTTTGGCTTTAGCTTTAGGTGCTTTAGCTTTAGGGCTGGCAGCGCTTTTCTTGGCTTTGGTGACGGGCTTGCGCGCTGGCTTGGGTCTGCTCGCTTTTGCCACCGGCTTGTCTGAGTCGACAAGCACGGTTTTGGGAATAGTGTTGGTATCGCCGGCAACAGCTTTTGCTGTTACTGCACTAGGGGTTTGGGTACTCATCTTGGAAACCTCCGAATTGTTGACGATGGGTTGATATAGCCACTTGGCCTCAATGCAGAAAGAGTGTAGAGATAGTCGGGGTTCGAATTTTGATCATTTACGCCATTATTTGATATATTACGCCAGGTGGTGCTGGCCTTCCTGACCGCCTCGCTAAGCCTGGCTAGCAGGCTTGCAACGGGACATCAGGCATTCGAAGCGCGAGGACTAGCTTATCTGCTCTGGATGGCCGTGCATAGCACTGCGCTGGATTTAGCACCATTTGCCAATGTGATGGCTAAGCCGCCAGCCGGGCTGTTAGCAAAGATCAGGGAAGGAGGTAGATGATGGCTACGCCATTGTGTCGGGCAGGTTTACTGATCGGCTTGCCTGATTATCTTGCAAGCCTGGGCTGCAGCTTTACTAAGGTGCTGGAGCGGGTGAATCTCGACGAAGCCGAATTTCGCAACCCCAGTCATTTCATCCCGCTGCAAAAGCATTGTGCTGTTATGGAGGAAGCCGCGGCCCAAAGCGGTCGGGGAGCACTGATGCTGGAGTTGAGCCAGCGGCAAAGCCTGGCAATATTCGGGGCCATCGGCGGCATGGCGGTTGGCAATGCCGACCTCCGGGGAGCGCTGGAGATATTTGAGCGTTTTGTACACTACAGCGTTCAGTCGCTGCAGGTTGGCTTGAGAAGCGAGCAGGGGACGGCATTTTTCACCCTGGAATCCGATTACGGCCCAGTCCTTGAATCACCGCAATTCTGGCACCATGCGGTGGCCCTGCAATGCCAGATTATCCGCACCTTGTGCGGCCAGCGTTGGTCGCCCCGGCTGGTATACCTTAATATTGCGACGCCAGAAGATAGCAGTGCCTATCGGAACTTTTTTCGCGCGCCGTTAGCATTCGGTCGGGGCTTGAATGGCCTGACATTCCCCAGCGAGGTGCTGGACTGGCCGGTCGAAGGCTCTCTGTCTTCGATCTCTAGCGAGTTACGTAGCCAGTTGAACGCCAACCACATAGAAAATTACCAGGGGCAGGTTCGCTCGGTGCTCAGTTCATTGTTAACCTCCGGGCGCGGCACCGCAGGAACTGTTGCTACAATCCTCGGTTTGAGTGAGCGCAGCCTGCAGCGCAGGTTGGGGGAAGAGGGTACCAGTTTCAGGGAAATACAGGAGCAGCTACGACAGTCCCTGGCAATCAACTACCTGCGTGAGCCTCAATTCCGGCTGACCGATGTTGCCGAAATGCTGGGCTATGCCGAACTGAGTGTCTTTTCACGCAGCTTCAAGCGCTGGTTTGCGATGTCGCCCAGGCAATGGCGGGAAACCACAGGGGGCAGGTTCAGCAACTGATTTTACGGGGACCCAGGCGTCTCCCCATCGTAGCCTGAACATTACTTTTTGTCAGATGCTAGGGGGCCCCGCGGGGCCCGTGGCATGTTACGCGCTACAACTCTACCATCAGCTTACCTTCGTTGCCGCCGGTAAACAGCAGGTTGATGCCCTCTATGGCGCTCTCTAGACCCTGCAATGTGTGGGCCCGGTACTTGATCTTGCCATTCATAAAGTAGGCGGCAATCTTTTGCACCATCTCGGGGAACTGCGCGACATGGTCCGGCATAGTGAAACCCTGGATGGTGAGGCGCTTGCGGATAATATTCATCCAGTTGGGCCCGGGAGCCGGGGTGGCGGTATTGTAATCGGCAATCATGCCGCAGACGGCAATCCGGCCGTGGGCATTCATCAGCTCGAACACGGCGTGCTGCACCGGGCCACCGGTATTTTCGAAATAGATATCCACGCCCTCGGGCGCGGCTGCGGCCAGTTCAGTCCTAAGGTCGGCAGTCTTGTAGTTGATGGCCTTGTCAAAGCCGAGTTCGTCTTCCAGCCAGCGACATTTTTCGTCACTACCGGCGGTGCCAATCACCCGCAAGCCCTCGGCCTTGCCGATCTGGCCTACCATGGAGCCGACTGATCCGGCGGCACCGGATACCACCAGGGTTTCACCGGCTTTGGGTTTGGCCACGTTCATCAGTCCCTGGTAAGCGGTCAAGCCGGGCAGTGACAGTACCGACAGCACGGCATCTGCGGGGATATCGGCAGGCACTATCTGTAAGCCGTCGCCATTGGTGACGGCGTACTCGGTCCAGCCGATCATGCCCATCACCCGGCTGCCAACCGGAAACTTCGGATGCTTCGATTCTATGACCTCGGCCAGGCCGCTGGAACGCATAATGTCGCCCAGTGCCACCGGCGGGATATAACTTTCGGTATCCGCTGTCATCCAGCCTTTCATGGCGGGGTCGAGAGACATATGGGTTTGTTTGAGCAAGATTTCGCCATTCTCTAGCGGTCGGGTTTCGAGGGTGACCAGTTCAAACAGGTCGGGAGTAATGTTGAGTTCTGGTCGCTTGACCAGTTTGACGGCTTTGTATTGCATAATCGCATACATCCTTTGTAGTCGGCTGGAGTGGTCCGGTAGTCTACCTTACGCCCGGGACGTCACCTAATTTACGGCATCGCAGGCCGGCGTTAAGGCGTCACGGCTGTCAACGGCCTAAGGCTTTCGCGCATCGGTCAAACTGTTACACTAGCGCCACGCGGGGATGGTTGGTTGGGAATCAGTAGCTCCCAAAGGATGCCCCGCCGGGCTCCTGAATGCCTCGTTATAATAATCGATTAGGGATAACGCTATGCAATATCTGCGCACACCGGAAGACCGTTTTGAAAACCTGGAGGGTTTTTCATTCGCCCCGCATTATTTAATGGTAGATGACAACGAGGGTGGTGAATTGCGGGTTCATTACCTGGATGAGGGCCCCGCCGCTGCCGATCCGGTGTTGTTGCTCCACGGTGAGCCGTCCTGGTGTTATCTGTATCGCAAGATGGTGCCGTTGCTGGTGGCTGCCGGACATCGGGTGATAGCACCCGACCTGCCAGGTTTTGGCCGCTCCGATAAGCCCAGCCGGCGCGGCGACTATACCTACCAGCGCCACGTCGACTGGATGGATTCCCTGCTGCAGCAGTTGGACCTGACAAATATTACCCTGGTGTGCCAGGACTGGGGCGGCTTGATTGGTCTGCGGCTGGTGGCTGAGCGTGGCGAACGTTTTGCCCGGGTGGTGGCGGCCAACACTATGTTGCCCACCGGCGATCACGACCCGGGGGAGGCATTCAAAAAATGGCGCAGCTTCTCCCAGGAAGTGCCGGAATTCCCGGTGGGGGTAATCATTGATGGTGGGACGACCACCGCCTTATCGCCGGATGTCATTCGCGCCTACGATGCACCTTTCCCCGACGAAAGCTATAAGGAGGGCGCGCGCCAGTTTCCGCTGCTGGTGCCCGCCACCCCCGACGACCCCGCAGCAGAGAAAAACCGCGCCGCGTGGGAACTGCTCATGCAATGGAAAAAGCCGTTTTTAACGGCCTTCAGCGATTCCGATCCGATTACGGCCGGAGCTGATAAAGTGCTGCAAAAGCTTATACCGGGTGCGGCTGGCCAGCCACATACCACCATTGTCAGCGGCGGCCACTTTTTGCAGGAGGATCAGGGCGAACAACTGGCGGGCGTGGTGGTCGATTTTATTAGCGCCAACCCGACAGCCTGAAGGGAGAGAACACTGATGGAAATATCACGTTTTTTGGTTAATCGCCAACAACTGGCCGAGACCCGACTGGATATCGTTCCCTACCAAAGCCCGGGCGGTTTGGCCGCGGGCGAGGTGCTGTTGCAGGTCGACCGCTTTGCCTTTACCGCTAACAATATCACCTACGCGGCGTTAGGCGATGCGCTGCGCTATTGGGAGTTTTTTCCTGCGGGTGCCGAGGGTATGGGGATTATTCCTGTATGGGGTTTTGCCAACGTGGTGGAGTCCCGCTGCGACGGCATCGCCGTGGGCGAGCGCATATACGGCTATTTCAGCATGGCGACCCACCTCGTGGTTGCGCCTACCCAGGTCAAGGGCGGCAGCTTTATCGATAGCAGTGCGCATCGTAAAGAGCTGCCCTTAATCTATAACCAATATCTGCGTTGCCAACAGGACCCTCTGTACACGGCTGACACCGAGGCGGTGCAGATGTTGCTGCGGCCATTGTTTACCACGTCGTTCCTGCTGGACGACTTTTTCGCAGATAACGCGTTTTTCGGCGCAAGCACTCTGGTGTTGACCAGCGCTTCCAGTAAAACTGCGCTGGGGATGGCGTATCTGCTCCACCGCAATCGGCAGGCGCGACAGTCGCAGGTACAGATTATCGGGCTGACATCAGCGGCTAACGTCGACTTTGTCAGCAGTCTTGGTTGCTACGACCAGGTCCTGAGTTATGAGCAGGCCTCCAGCCTGGATGCCGATGTCGCCGCGGCAATCGTCGATTTTGCCGGTAATGGCGATTTGCTGGGACAATTACACCAGCATTTCGGGCAACAACTGCAATACAGCTGTATGGTTGGCGCCTCTCACTGGGACCAGCGCGCGGGGCTTCCTGAACAATTGCCAGGGCCAGCGCCGCAGATGTTTTTTGCGCCGACCCAGGGGCAGAAACGGGTCGGGGAATGGGGCCCGGTGGTATTCCAGCAGCGCCTGGCTGATGTCTGGCTGGAGTTTGTCAGCTTTGTCGGAGACTGGATGTCGGTGGAGTACGATCTTGGCCCGGAAGCGGTAGAGAGGGTTTACCAGGAAGTACTGGCGGGTCATTTCAGTCCCGAAACCGGCTATATCCTTTCCTTGTTCAAGGAGTAGCGGGTCACTTCATGCGGGCCCTCCGACCCTGACTTTTAATGGCTAAACACATCCCGATAGGATCCAACCATGTCCCGTACGCTTGCTCAAACCCTGGAACTGCCCTGCGGCGCGCTATTAGTGAATCGCATTGCCAAAGCCGCGATGACCGAGGGCCTTGCCACATCGAAAGGCTTACCAACCCCTGAGCTTGCCAGGCTCTACGGTATTTGGAGTGACGGCGGTGCGGGCATGTTGCTGACGGGAAATATCCAGGTAGATGCCGACCATCTTGAAAGACCGGGCAATGTGGTCATCGACCGCCAGCCCGATGCCGCCATGCGCAAGGCGCTGGCTGCTTGGGCCGCCGCCGGCACCCGCAACGGTAATCACCTGTGGGCGCAGATCAGTCACGCCGGTCGCCAGACTATGAAAATGGTGAATCGCCATCCCAAGGCGCCTTCAGCGGTCAAGCTGGGGATTCCGGGGGGCCAATTCGGTCAGCCTGTGGCACTGACGGCCCCGGAAATTGTCGATATTGTCGGTCGCTTCGGTATTTGTGCGGCAGCGGTGAAGGAGGCCGGTTTTACCGGAGTCCAGGTGCACGCGGCCCACGGTTATTTGCTGTCGCAGTTTCTGAGTCCGCGCAGCAATAAGCGCACTGATGAATATGGCGGCGAACTGGCGAATCGAGCCCGGGTGCTGTTGGACGCGGTTGCTGCAGTGCGCCAGGCTGTGGGACCGAAATTTCCTGTGGCGGTCAAGCTGAACAGTGCCGATTTCCAGAAGGGTGGCTTTGCCTTTGAAGAAAGCCTGCAGGTTGCCCAGTGGTTGCAGGATGCCGGGGTCGACCTGATCGAGATCTCGGGCGGTACTTACGAACAGCCCAAGCTGCTGGGAGTTGAGGGCATGGAAGCGGAGGAACAGCAAAACGTCGCCCGGTCGACCATGATGCGCGAAGCCTATTTCGTCGATTTTGCCCTTGCTATGCGCCAACAGGTTTCGGTGCCGCTCATGGTAACCGGCGGTTTTCGGCGCCGCGCGGTTATGGAACAGGCCATTGCCGACGGCGCTGCTGACCTGATTGGTCTGGGCAGGCCCATGTGCGTGATGACCAACGCGCCGTCTCGCTTGCTGTCGGGAACCGAGGAGTTGCCGCGCTACGAGAGCCAACTGGCACTATTGCCCAGCTGGCTGTCCGGTCTGTCGCGGATCAAGACGGTGCGTTCTGTGGCGACTTTTGCCGTGCAATACTGGTTTTATGCCCAGCTCGATCTGCTCGGCAAAGTGGGGGCCGCCAACCAGGACCTGTCGGTCATGGCCGCCGCCCGACGGGTGCTGAGTTTGCAGAAGCGACTGTTGAAGGGCTAGTACCCGCCGCTAGAATTTTTCTGCCGCCCGTTGGTAAGCCGGGCGTTGCCTGAGTCGGGCGATATAGGCGCTAATCGCCGGATATTCGGCCAGCGGCGAAGGTTCCATGCCGCCTGCCATCATCAATGGGTAGGCGACCATAATATCGGCGCCAGTGAATGCATCGCCGGCGATGTAGTCATGCTGGCCGAGAATGTCGTTAATATAGGTGAACAGCGTCTGCAACTCGCCGTCGACAAAGCCGTTGAGTGGTGGATGATCGAGATTGACCATGCCACTCAGGAACTTGATCATGATCGGCAGCATGAGGGTCGATTCAGCGGCGTGCATCCAGTGCAGGTAGTTGATGTATTGTTGGCTCGAGCTATCGGGTTTCAGCGGTGCCTCGGCAGTGTCGCAGCGCTCGAGTAAGTATTCGATAATAGCCCCTGATTCAAACACCTTGCTGCCTTGGTATTCAATGACTGGAGCCTTGCCCATGGGATGTACGGCCCACAGGGACTCTGGCGCGCGAAAGTCTGCGCCACGATCGTGTTTGACAATCTGGTATTCCAGGCCAAGTTCTTCCGCCAGCCAGATGATGCGTTCGGAGCGGGATATACCGAGGTGATGAATCGTGATCATGTTGATTACCTGTGCTTAGAGAATCAGTGTTTCCCTATGAATACGCTGGCTCGGTTTTTTTGCTGCGGTATCGCCCTAACTCATTGCCTGTAGCATCGCCGCCATCTTCTGGTGGAGCAGGTTGACGGCTTTTAAGGGTCTTACCATAACTTTAAAGTCCGTGATCTGGCTGGCGTCATTCCAGTGGATCATATCGACGCCGTTAATGCTAATGCCGTCAATCTCGGTAGTAAATTCCAGCACCGCATCGTGCTCGCCGACAAGCTCCCTGACATAGGTGAAGGAGTCATTGGCCAGGACTGAAAACGCGGCTGCCAAATAGAGGCTGGTAATGTCTTTGCCACGTTGTGGCGTATGCACCACCGGGGAGTGGAAAACCACATCGTCGGCCAACAGTTGTTTGAAGTCGGCTGACTTGCCGTCGGCCACCAGAGAATGCCATTGTTCTATAACGGTTTGTGTCATGGGTTAGCTGCTGTCCTGAATCGGGCGACTGAGCCGGTGCGAACCGCACCGGGCCATTGGCGATTTTGCCTGCGGGTACGGCCGCAGGCTTAGCCGCTTTTAATCGAACATATCCGGCTGCTCTGCACAGATAACATCGTGCAGGGGTTTGTAGCTGAACCAACCGGCCAGCTCACTGCCCACCGTTTCCCAGGTAGCTTTGGCACTGGCGGGATCAATAATCACCGGCTTGCCGGCGGCTTCTGCCATTAGCTGAGCCTGGCAGGTTCGCTCCATGGTGATGTACCACCACGCGGCAGCTTCAACCGTCTCGCCGACAGTTAACAGGCCATGGTTGCGCAGGATCGCCGCTTTGTTATCGCCCAGGGCTGCGGCAATCCGTTCACCTTCGCTCAGATCCAGCACCACGCCGGTAAAATCATCAAACAGCACGTGGTCATCATAAAATGCGCAAGAATCCTGGGTGAGGGGGTCGAGCTTGCGCCCGAGGGAGGCCCAGGCCTTGCCGTAAACCGAATGCGTATGGGCGGCGGCCGTGACCCTGGGGTGATGCTTGTGAATTTGCGAGTGGATCGCAAACGCGGCGGCGTTGAGCAACCCGTTGCCCTCGACCACATCGCCCGCGTGACTGACCAGCATCAGGTCTGAAACCTTGATCTGTTTGAACGAAACGCCCATCGGATTAACCCAGAAGTGATCGGTCAGTTCCGGGTCACGGACAGTAATATGCCCGGCAACACCTTCGTCGAAACCGAATTTTCCGAACAGGCGATAAGCCGTGGCCAGCTTGCGCTTGCGGTCCTCACGTTCTGCCTGCAGCGACTCAAATTGGGGGGGGAACACCATTTCACTACCCTGGTTCATAACCGCAGAACTGGTTGACGTACTCATAGTCGATCCTCGCTGAATGGTTTGCCTGACTGGATACAATGACACAGCCAGCAGAATACGCTGATCATTGACAAAAATCTGCCATCTGGATGACATTTGCCCGGCATGTGATACTGCGCCGCGTATGCTTTCAATCATTGGGCAAGAGGTAGCGGGCGGTGGTGGCACCTTACAGCGGGAGTGACTGGATCGATCAACTGCCGGACGAATTGCGACGGCACACACGCAGCCTGATGCGGACTCGGTCAGTGGCAAAAGGAGAGCCCATTTATATTGAGGGTTCCAGGCCAATGGCTTTGTGGCAGTTGCGCAGCGGGGCCGTGCGGGTGACTAACCAAACCCCGGATGGCCGGGAAGTGATCTTTGCCATCTTCGGCCCTGGCGATTGCTTTGGGGAGATTAGCCTGATTGATGGTGGGCTTGCGGCCAACACCGCAATAGCCATTGAGCGGGGCGAACTTGCTGAGCTGAGCAAGGCGAATTTTGACCAGCTCTACCAAAATTCCCCCGACTTTTCCCACTGTTTGAATCGGCTGCTATGCGCCAGGGTCAGGCATATGCTGCATTTCTACGCTGACGTAACCCTGCGCTCCCTGGAACAAAGAATGGCGAATCGCATCGTCTACCTGGTGAACGCGACGCCCTCGGAGTCGCGGGTGGCGCTGACGCAGCAGGATCTTGCCAACATGCTCGGGGCGTCACGCCAGGCAGTGAGCAAAGTGTTGAACCAATGGCGCGACCATGGCCTGATCGATCTCAAATACGGCGGCATTTCGGTCCTTCAGGTCGCCAGCTTGCAGCGGATAGTTGATGCTTAGGACCTCGCTGCTGTTGCGGTGCTGAAGGGAGAAAGTATCCAGCCGCTGCAGTGCCAAACGATTGATCAGGGTTGCCTCAAGTCCAAAATTTCCAGCGATGCGTAAGCTTATCAAGGCTGATATCACGGAGGAACGATTCATGGCACTCAATCATATCAACGGCATATTTTCTCATCCTAACAGCGAATGGTTTAGCATTCGCGGCGATCGAGATACCAAATACGCAGAATTTTTTTCTACTGTACCCTGGCTGGCACTGATCCCCGCAATCGCCTTTTTTATTGGCGTTACCCAGGTGGGCTGGCAACTCTCCAGCGGCGGTACGGTGGCCTACCTGACCACCGGCAGCGCATTCATGCTGTGTCTTCTCAGCTACTTCTCGGCGCTGGTCGGGGTGTGGTGTTTCGGTGAGATGATCAATTGGATGCGCAAGACCTACAGCGAAGAACCCGCCGATGGGCGTATCGGCATGGCGATGGCGGTATACGCTACTGCGCCCTTGTTTGTCGCTGGCCTGGCGGGCTTTTGGCCCAACGTCTGGTTCAACGGCGTGGTGATGTTGGCGGCCGGGACTTACAGCGTTTACCTGATCTACCAGGGAATGCCAATTTTGATGAATATACCCAAAGAGCGCGCGTTCATGTATTCGACCTCGGTGATTACCGTGGCACTGGTGATGCTGGTCAGCCTCAGGGCCGGCACCGCAGTGCTCTGGTCGATGGGCCTTGGTCCAGAATATCTGACGCAATAAATGACCCAGGACGAGGTGCTGCGTCAGTCGATCGGTCGTTTGCTGAACCAGCAAGTGCAATGCGCTTTGGCCACCGTCAGCGATGGTCAACCGGAGCTGCACCTGATGGCGTTTGCGTTTAGCCCCGGCCTGGAGCGGGTGTATCTCGCCTCGGTTGAGCAGACACGCAAGGTCAGGAACATGCGAGCCAGTCCCACGGTCGGCTTGCTGTGGGACAACCGCACCCGGCAGATCCAGGATCATATCGACGGTGTTGCCCTCAGCGCCTCGGGGCAGGCGGTTCAGCTTGTGGGGGCAGAACTCGCGGCCGCGGCCCGGGCCCTGTTAGAGCGCAACAGCACTCTACAGGCGTTGCTCGACAACCCGGCCGTCGCAATATTCGCGATCGACATTATTTGTTTTCGCTGGGTGCAGGGCTACGGGGAAGTGCTAGAGTACGCTCCCTGATTAGGGGATACTATAATACGGCCGATGTATCCAGACTGCGCAATCCTGCGCCGGAGAACCCCCCGGGAGCGATAATGTCCAATCAATACCCTGTAGTAATGTGTCACGGTTTGTTCGGCTGGGGGCCCAGCGAGGTCGGCGGCTTTCCCTACTGGGGTACAGGCACCAGCGTACCGTCGCCCTTGCCGCGCCATGCTGCCAGTGTCGGCCCCATCAGCAGTATGCACGATCGCGCCTGTGAGCTGGCGTACCAGATTCGGGGCGGCAAGGTGGACTACGGCAAGGCCCATGCCAAGGCCGCCGGGCACGATCGTTATGGCCGGGTGTACTCGCGCGATATTGCGTTTCATCCCGACTGGTCCGAGAGCAATCCGGTGCACCTGGTCGGCCACAGTATGGGTGGTCCAACCATCTGGATGCTGCAACACCTGCTCGCAGAAGATTATTTTGGCTGGGGCTCAAACGCCAGTTGGGTTAAATCGCTCAATTCCATATCTGGAGTCCTCAATGGCAGTACTGCGACGTATTTCCTGGGGTGCAATAAAAAGACCGGTCTGGTCAATCCTAAAAGTATCGGCGATGTGCTGGTCAATGCGATCGAGCTCAACATTCGCCTGACCGGCGATTTGTTCGATCGCTTTTATGACTTCGATCTTGATCATTGGGGAATTCCCTGCGAGCCTGGCGATAGCCTCGAGTACCAGGTGGAGTGCGTTGCCAAAACGCCGATGTTCCGTGGCAAGGACAATGCTGCCTACGGCCTGACCATCCAGGGCTTGCTGGAGCAGAATGCGATCTGCCAGACCAACCCGCAGACCTATTATTTTTCCTATGCAACGGAACAAACCTACGAGGGCTTTTTGTCGAAGCGCCACTACCCCGAACCGCGCATGAATCCGTTTGCCATTCCGACAGCACTGTACATCGGCCACAAACGTTTTAAGAGGAAATTTTATCCCGGATTTCGCTCGTCCGACTGGTGGCATAATGATGGTCTGGTGCCAGTCTATTCACAGCTTTACCCGCGCATTAGCGGCAACCATCCGGTGGGTGGTGAAATCGCAGGGCGTGACCATTTTCAGCCGGGCGAATGGTATTACGAGGTGATAAATTGTGATCATATCGACATTGTGGCGTTGCCCGAGCCCTGGCAAGTCGGGGCTCAGGCCACTTTTTACCGCACACTGTTCGAGCGTTTGGCGGCGCTGCCGGCATGATGCTTAAGACCTGCCAGGCGAAATGCGACAGCGACCCGTTGACATCAGGGTAAGGATTTACAGGGTCACCAGTTCACGCAGCATTTTCAGTGACAAGCCCCAGATGGGGCGCCCCTGGTAGCGGTAACAGGGCATGGGAATACCGATGCCCTTGTTGCCCCAGATGAGCTTTCCACGATTGGTCGGATCCTGCAAAAATGCTATCGGTACCCAGATAATTTCGGCCACTTCGGCGTTGGGTACCAGCTCGACGTCGCGATCCAGTCGAAATACATAGGGTCCAATGACCAAACCCCGGCGGCGCGGTAGCAGCGGCACGGTGAGTTCAGAAAGCCGGCCCACACAATGCTCCGGCGCCAATTCCAGGCCAATTTCTTCTGCGGTCTCCCTTCGCGCCACGTCCAGACCGTGACGGTCAACCGATTCCATCAGGCCTCCGGGAAAGGCCATATCTCCCGACCATGGATCACCGCTTGCCGCGAACGTCGAATCATCAGCACTTCGGCGCTACCGTCCACTTCCCGCAGGATCATCGCCACCGCTGCCCGCTTGAGGAAGCGCCTCAGGGCTTGCTTGCGGGGCTTGCGCGTCGCCAGTCCACGCTCAATGTGCTGAAGAGAATTCGCCATAAGCAAGTTACGCCCGGGTGTTGGTCAATGCGGTGGCTTGTGATGGGGTCGCCTGACCTTGCAGTGCGCCACTTGCAGTGCGCCACTTGCAGTGCGCCACTTGCAGTGCGCCAGGTGCGCTGCTGACCAGGGGTAATCAGTTGGCAAATGCCCGGGCCGGAACGAGCAACTTTACAACAATTGCTAGCGCTGTTCAGACGCCCTCTGCCCGGTCCGGAACAATGCCGTAGCGATGTTGTTCGCAGCTTTCCCAGTTTCGATCAAAACGCATGGCGGCACGGGAGTGGGACGGGTCTGGCCAAACCAGCAGCGCCGCGCCGGCTAGAGAGCCTTTTGAGCTGCTACCCCGGCATACGGGATCAACACCGAGTTTGACCGCTTCACAACCCGCAGAAGCAAACTGGTAATCGGCGGGGTAGGCAAACGAAAATTCGTGATAGGTGGTGAAATTGATCGCCCCGTCGTCCAATTCAAATTCGTCACCCATTCTTAAGTCGTTTTTCAGGACGATCTCACCGGAGTGAGCGATGGCAGTGACCACAATCGTTTTGTCGGAGATTGCCTTGACATCAATATGGGCGATCTTGTTGTGGGGCAAATGGGCAAGTTGTTGCCAAATAATCGTACTCAGGTACATTTTTGCGGTGACGCCCGCCTCGGTTTTGGCCAAATTGTCATAACAGCCATCAAGCGAATAGAGGTCCTTGATGCCGGCATATTGCTGGTCATCGGGCTGCGAAGTCAGGCAACCCTGGACCAGGGCAGGCACAGCAAGCAAAAATATCAATTTTTTCATTAGTCATCCCTAAGGGTGAAAACACGAGTGCAATGAGTTAGCGAAGCAAAAGTCTATCAGTAATTGAGATTTATAAGAAACTTGAATTGCTAATAAAACACCGGTGTAGCTGGCCCGGATGCTGCATCTGCCGCGCGCGAGCCGTGGCCTGGGCATCGCCAGCAGCACCCGGTGTTGTGCTGCGATGCTGTCCAGTGACCTTACTTGCTGACGAGCTCGCCTTTTTTGCTTACAATGCGCCCCGTGGTTAACGCCCTGGATTTACGTTCCAGCTCGCTGCAAGGATAAGATGATGACTTCCTCCCCCGACATCGTGGTTTCGGCCATGTACCTTTTTGTGACGCTCGATGATTATGTCCAGCTGCGTGAGCCCTTGCACAAGCTTATGCATGACAACGAAATCAAGGGCACACTGCTACTGGCCCGCGAAGGCATTAACGGCACGGTAGCTGGCCCGCGCAACGGTGTCGATAGACTGTTGAGCTGGCTCAAGCAGGACCCACGACTGGCAAAACTCAGTCATAAAGAGTCATTTGATGACGCCGTCCCGTTCCTGCGTGCCAAAGTGAAATTAAAAAAAGAAATCGTCACCATGGGCCAGCCGGACATCGATCCCAACCATATTGTGGGTACTTACGTTAAGCCTGGCGACTGGAATGCACTGATTGCCGATCCGGATGTAACCCTGATCGATACCCGCAACGACTACGAAGTGCAGATTGGTAGCTTCAAAAACGCGGTCAATCCCAAAACTACCAGCTTCCGGGAATTTCCCGACTTCGTCCAACAAAACCTCGACCCCGCTCAACACAAAAAAGTGGCCATGTTCTGCACCGGCGGTATTCGTTGCGAGAAGTCGACCGCTTTTCTCAAGCAGCAGGGTTTTGACGAGGTTTACCACCTCGAAGGCGGCATCCTTAAATATCTTGAGGAAGTTCCCGAGGCAGAATCCAGCTGGGAGGGTGAATGCTTCGTCTTCGACAATCGGGTGTCGGTCAACCACCAGCTGCAAACCGGGAGCTACCAGCAGTGTAATGCCTGCCGGATGCCGATCACCGGGCAGGACATGGAGAGCCCGCACTACGAGCCGGGGGTCAGCTGCCCGCATTGTTATGACAAGACCAGCGATGTCCAGCGTCAGCGTTTTGCCCAGCGTGAAAAGCAAATGCAGTTGGCCAGGACCCGTGGCATGACACATCTCGGTGATGCAGCCAGGGAGCAGCGGCGCATTAATCGCGATTTGAAACTGCAGCACAAAAATGCCCAGCGTAGTAAAACCTGATGCAGCAATTCAATCTGGCGGGCCAGCCGTTCATTGCCCTCAATAACCTGCTCAAACTGGAAGGTTGGTGTGACAGCGGTGGGCAGGCCAAACAAGTGATCGACGCGGGCCTGGTGACGGTCGACGGAGCGGTAGAGTTGCGACGGCGATGCAAACTGCGTGTTGGCCAGGTGGTGGCTTTCGAGGGCAATACGATCACCGTGGTGGACGTGTAGTCGGTGCTTGCAAGGGGGTGAGCGTAGCCGTGGCGTAATCCGGGATATAAAAAACCCGGCATAAGCCGGGGTGAAGGAGGAGGGGTAATCATCTCGGTTCTGTGTCGGGGGCGATCTCACAGCTCTCAAAAAGTCTCAGGGCATGACCTCTACAAAATTACGCCAACGGTTCTGGAATTGCAGCACCCAAGAGGGTGCAGACTCATCGTCTCCAGCATGACGTAACGACACGTGCTTTCGCACTAGCGCGTCCATCGTAGCTTCCTGCTCGGGGTAGAGATCAACAAAAAATACGTGGCGTCCTTTTTCAAGCTCCTGTTGAAAGCGCTTGAACTGGTGATGGGGTTCCTGAATGCCGTAGAATCCACCCACCCAGGTGCAAAAGCCCAGAACTACAATGGCAAGAAAGATGACCGGCAACCAGCCTACCGCGGTATCGGTAAATCCTGCGAGGTAGCCAAATAACAGCACGCCCAGCGAGGCGACAACGCCGATCAGGGCGCCCCGGTTCATCGAATGGACCACGTCTTTCCTCAGCACTGCTTCAACTTCGTTGAGTTCTCGCCGCTCAACTTCTGCGTCGTCCCAGCTCAGTACGTGTATTTGGGGAGTCGTTACACCCTGACGGGTCAGCTCCAGTTGCACAAGCGTCAAGTCGTCCAGTGAATCGGAAATGTAATAGTGTCTTTTCATAACGCACCTCAGCTCACAATTTTTTAAGTGCTACCGCGAGCCGTGTGGCTTGGGTAGATGGTTCATTGTCCTAACCGTGCTCCCAGTTACTTACGGCGCCAATGGCTTACCGTATTAAGACGAAGGTTGTCTATAAAAAATATTGTTTAGAGTCTTTAGCTATTAGTATTCATCCTGAATCGCTGCAGTAACGGATTCGACTGCTGTGGGCGAAGAAGGTTCTACTCAAACTGTTGTCGGGACGGTAATCATTTCCAGTATGTGGGCTATTTTGTGGCGAGCTCCCGTCGCAATATGACGACTGGAAAGCGTGGTGAGCGCATTGCAGTGCCAGGCACTGCGTGCATTGCTGCGGACAAGAGGATGGGTTTACTCGGGGCGGGTCTGCAAGATCGCGAAGCTGGCGCCAACATTGCGTGTAAAAAGAAACAACACATTGGCCAGAGGTACCAGCAGCAACGGCAGATCTGCACGCTTGCTGGCGAACTCGTCTTCGGGCAGGAACACGGTTACCCGGGCTTTGCGGGTTTTCCCCTTGATCCAATAATCGACATCTGGCCTCGACGCCAGATTTTTGATCCACTGCGAGCGGTTGCGAACGGTACCGACCAGCAGGTAGTTGCCAAACATTGAGGCGACTACCGGTGTTTCGAACTGGCGGCCACTTTTGCGGCCGATCGTTTCCAGTATGATCAGCCCGGTTGGCAGGGGTCCGGGCGACCCGATGCCGGCCTTGATAAGCGGTTTAGCTATGCGATTGAGATTCTTGAAAAAAAGTGACTCAACTTTGGACAATTGATTTTGTAATTTCAGCATACTGCCAACTCCTTGAGGGTTGGTGATACCTTATCGCCACCGTGTGGCGGTAACAATTACCGCCTGGGTAAGTTGCTGCCGGCTGTCGCCGTGTATCAGGGACGGTTTCGCCCCAGGCGGTCGTGGCTCGATACCCAGTCTCCGGCCAGGATAGCGCTACTCAGCGATACATCTCCTGCCAACACCGTGGCGGCAATAATCTCGGCTAGTTTGCCCGCTTTGCCCTGGCCATAGCAGTCGAGCATTTCAAGGGCCTCGCGCTGGGTGCCCAGGCCGGTGCCACCGCCATAGGTGGCAACAATCAATGAGGGCAGGGTAATCGACCAGTAGTAGTCATCGTTCTCGAGCAGCTCGGTATAGACCAGGCCGGCATGGGACTCGGCGACATTGGCTTCATCCTGGCCTGTCGCTATAAAAACGGCGGCGATGCCGTTAGCCGCATGGGCGCCGTTGTTGGCGGCATGAGCCAGCATAGCGCCAACGTTAGAAATCTGGCGCTGGCGATACAGGGTGTGAGTGCTGACGCCCATCATTTGCTGGAGAACGGCGTTGGGAATGGTCGCTTCGGCCACCACCCGGGTACCGCGCGAATGCATCAGGTTCATCTGCGAGTGTTTCTTGTCGGTATCGATATTGCCCGACAGCGTCCAGGTGTAGGGCACTGTGTAATGGGCGTGGATCCATTCGCAGGCAGCGAGAGTCGCTTTGCCTACCATATTTTGTCCGGCGGCATCGCCGGTGGTGTAGTTAAAGCGCAAGTAGCGCAGGCGGGCGACCTGGAACTGCTCGATGTGGCTTAGTTTGCCAACGCTGGTGGTAGACTCAGCGGCGGTCTTTATGGCTTCAAAGTTGGCAATCACCCAGGCGCCAAATTCCCGGCTCTCGCGGCCGTCGGCAAAAGCGAATACCGGAGAGCGCTGCATGTATTTTTCCACCACGGTGGTGGTGACACCGCCGCAGGCGTTGAGCAGTTTCATGCCGCGGCTGTAACTTGCCACCAGGGTGCCCTCGGTGGTTGCCATGGGAACGTAAAAATCGCCCTGTGCATGCTCGCCATTCACTCGCATGGGGCCCGCCAGTCCCAGCGGCATTTGGGCTACGCCAAAAAAGTTCTCGATATTGCCGGCCAGCTGTTCGACCGCTTGGTTATAATGTCCAATATGCGGCAGTGCCTGGCCGGTTTGTTGGGTGACAAATTCCCTTCTTTCGGCGGCGATTTCTTCACAGTAGTCGTTTTCTTTGGAGCGCGGAATGCGTGGGGCCTGGCTCATCGTAGAGTCCTTCTTTATTGGAATGGGTGAACCAAGGTCACGGTAGCAGCTGAGCCTGGGTAGTACCGGCTCGCGGCAGGCCGGATGGTGCAAGGTCGAGTATTGCGGATTGGGCTTGCTATCGCAATCTTAATCCACTTTAATTGCGCGCCATTGCTAAGACACCTGCAAGTGCTTCCCAGGGCTTTGCGCGGGTGCCTGTAAGGTATCGAGTGAAGGCTCATTTCCCAGTGCGGTCGGCCAATTTTTAACAGTGGTCAGCACGGGCTGGAACTTCCATAATGTACGACCTGGCTGACGAGCGACCCGGCGGTATGTATCACAAATACTTTGGGCTTGAAGAGGCCCCCTTCTCTATAGCGGTCAATCCGCGCTATCTCTACATGAGCGAGCGCCACCGCGACGCCTTGGCTCACTTGCTGTACGGCGTCGGTGTGGGTGGTGGCTTTATTCTACTGACCGGTGAGGTTGGCACCGGCAAGACCACTATAACCCGCTGCCTGCTGGAACAACTGCCACCGAAAACCGATGTTGCGCTGATTCTCAACCCGGCGCTGGATGCGGTACAGTTGCTGGCGGCGGTGTGTGACGAGTTGCATATTGACTATCAGGGGGACGACAAGAATCTCAAGGAATTGACCGACAAGCTGCACCGCTTTCTACTGGCAAACCACCAGCGTGGCCGCAATACGGTTTTGCTGATAGACGAAGCCCAGCACTTGCAGTTTGAAGCCCTTGAGCAGATTCGTCTGCTCACTAATCTCGAAACCAACACCCGCAAGTTATTGCAGATTATTTTGGTTGGCCAACCTGAATTAAAAGTGATGCTTGCAAGACCCGAGCTGCGGCAGCTATCCCAGCGCGTAACGGCCCGTTATCAGCTCAAGCCATTTACCCTGGAGGAAACCGGGGGTTATATTCGGCATCGCCTGCAGGTAGCAGGTCTGCACGCCAACCAGGAATTGTTTCCGCCGCGGGTAGTTCAACATATACACCAGGCCAGCCAGGGTATTCCCAGACTGGTGAACGTGCTTTGCGATCGTATTTTGCTGGGTACCTATGGCCAGAACAAAGCCAGGGTCGACATGGCGATGGCGCGTCAGGCGACCATTGAGGTCAAGGGTGAAGACGATGAGTTGCTTACCCACAATACCAGGTGGGTCTGGCCGGCTACCGCAGCGGCCCTGGCGATAACAGCAATTGGTGCCGTGTTATGGTGGCAGGCCCAGGAGGCCGATTTAGCCAGCCTCGCGGGCGGCGCAGAACCCCTGCGCATTGAAGCCACGTCACCCCCGGTGACAAGCTCCCCCAGGCCGGCTCCAGCGCTACCCGACGCGATGCCGGATCTACCGGACATTGGCATTACTGACAAGCCGGTGCCACTGTCGTTGCCGGACACTGCCGAACCGGCATTACCATTGTTGCCACCGGTTGTTGCTGCGGCATCTTCAGCGGATGAGCAAACGGCTCTTGGGAGTGCGACTGTCGTTGCGACTGCAGTTGATGAAACCCCTGATGCTGCGCCGGATGATGAGCCTGTAGCAGAATTCGAAGCCAGCCTGCAGCCACTGGCAGAGCTTGAGCCAGCGCTTCAGCCAGAGCTTGAGCCAGAGCTTGAGCCAGAGCTTGAGCCAGAGCTTGAGCCAGAGCTTGAGCCAGAGCTTGAGCCAGAGCTTGAGCCAGAGCCAGAGCCAGAGCCAGAGCCAGAGCCAGAGCCAGAGCCAGAGCCAGAGCCAGAAGAGAGACTTGAGACGGTGATCTTCGACGAAGAGATGGCGGCGCTGAATCGACTACTGATCCTGCAGGGTACTCTCGACACTCCGCTCAGTGATCCCTGCGAGGGTTTAGCTCGCCAGCGCTGGCGCTGCAATACCCTAACGGCTGAAAGCTGGCCGCAATTGCTCACCTACAACGCGCCGGTGGCCATTGAAATCCTCACTGAAGAAGGCAGTACAGCCTGGCTCGCGCTGGTTGCGGTGGCAGACGATATTGCCAGGCTTGCCGGACAGCAGGACGATTATTTGCTAAGCCTGGAGGCATTGGGAGAACTGTGGACGGGTCGCTTTATCCTCCCCTGGCAAGTTCCCCCCGGTTATGCCGGGCCGCTGCGTCCCGGTGATGAAGGCAGGGCTGTGGCATGGTTGTCGCAACAATTTGCGTTGCTGGACAAGCAACCCAAAGGGCTTAGCGAAAACCGCTACAACGAATTGCTACAGCAGCGGGTGGCACTGTTCCAGAGTGATCAGTCGCTGTTGGTTGATGGGGTAGCAGGAATCAATACGATCTTACGGATTCGCCAGCTATTGGAGCCGGTCCCGGTGTTACAGGTGGACATGACTGCCACTCCAGGAGCGCAGTGATGTCGCTAATTCTTGATGCTCTCAACCGCGCCGAGCAGGAGCGCAATGAGAAGAACCATATTCCAACCCTGCAATCGCAGCACAGTCCGGGTGACAAGGTGGCGCCGTCATTGCTGCAGCGTCTGCACCTCGAGCGCTGGCTGATCGGCCTGGTAGTGGCATACCTGGTATTCGACTTTTTCCGCGATCGCATGCCAGACCCGGCTGCAGTTTTATCGCCGCCAGCTGAGCAAGCACAGCTAGCGCCTGCCGCTGGCTCCGGTGCAATCGTAGCCCAGCCCAAGGCCGACAGTAGCGCCTCTGCGGCAGCTTCGTCGATGCCGGGAGCGTCAATCCAGGATGCGCCGACCGAGCGTGTGGTGACTTCCCAGGGTCAGACGGCCGGGGTCAAAGCGGAGCTGAATAAACCGCTTGCTGTGCCTTCTAATGCTGCGGCTAGTGCGGTTGCTGCAAAGCCCCCGGTCAGACCTGACTCCGAGCGGCCGGCCATCCAGAGTCAAACCCGGATCGATGAATCCGCTGCAACAGCCAAACCGGTGACGATATCGAAGCCGTCGGTCGCCGCGAATTCGGCGCCGAACCCGAAAGTAGAATCGCTGTATCGCGAGCCCCGGGAGAGCAGTACCGGGGGCGGTGGTTCCGTCTCAAACACCAGTAACAGTGGATCGAATCGACGCCCGGGGGCCGCTTTTTCGAGGGCGCAACAGATCACCGATCTATCGTTGACTTTGCGACAGCAGATACCCAGCTTGAAGTACGGTGATCACTCACCGGGAGGCCGATCAGCCGATCGCCAGGTGGTGCTGAATGGCAATGTCTATAAGGAAGGCGACACTGTTGTGCCGGGTCTCAGGCTAGTAGAAATCAGCGAGCCCGGAATCGTACTGGAGTTTAAAGGCGAGCGTTTTCGATTGAGTGCCTACAACAGCTGGATCAATTTTCAGTAAGCTTAGCGATTGCTGGCGAGCAATTCAGAATGGAGACTGAATGCAATATATTCATATTGAACTCAAATCCTTTGGTGGTCCGGAATGCCTGGCAGTGGTGCAGGAGCCCGAGCTGCCTGAGCCCCAGCGCGGTCAGGTGCGGGTAAAAGTATTGGCCGCCGGGGCGGGGTTCACTGACACAATCATTCGCGATGGCAAGTATCCCGGGGTTAAACAAAAGCCACCATTCACCCTGGGGTATGACTGGGTTGGTGTGGTCGACAAATGCGGCGCGGGTGTCACTCGCCTGGAGCCTGGCCAGACCGTGGCAGATATGTCGATTATCGGCGGCTATACCCAGTATTTGTGTGCCGATGCGGACGCGGTCGTTCCCTGTCCCGACGGGCTTGATGCCGCGAGTGCGGTGTGTATGATCCTGCCCTATACCACGGCCTGGCAAATGCTGGCCCGGGAGTGTTCTTTGGCGCCGGGAGACAAAATACTGGTGCATGCCGGCGGCGGCGCGGTGGGCACCGCGATGTTGGAACTCGCTCGTGAATTGAGCCTTGAGGTTTACGCAACGGCATCGGCGGCGAAGCATGATCTTTTGCGCTCACTGGGTGCCACGCCTATCGATTATCGCAGCGAGGATTTTGTCTCCCGAACGATTGAGCTCAGTGGCGGCGGAGTCGATGCGGTATTTGATCCGCTCGGCGGCGCGAGTTGGGACCGCTCCTATCGCTGCCTGCGTCGTGGTGGAAAACTGGTCGGATACGGTGCCTTGCAGGTTTCGACCGGTGAGGAGACGATTCCGCGTTTGCTGGCAGGTTTTGCCAAGTTGATGGTTTACTGGAAGCTATTGCCCAATGGTAAAACCAGTGGCTTTTACAATATCCAGAGTCGCCGCGACAAACATCCCGCTGAATTTACTGAAGATGTCGTCCACCTGATGAACATGTTAGGCGCAGGCAGTTTGCACCCAGTGGTGGCTGAACGCGCGCCATTGCGGATGGCCGCCGATATCCACCGCAAGATCGACAGTGCAGAATTACAGGGTCGCGCGGTATTGATGTGCCAGCAAGACTCGATGCCGTAAAGGATAAAAGTTTCCGCTCGCACCGTTGACGCGGCATTGCATCAAGCAGGTTTATCCCCGATATAGTTGTGCTCGCGGAACCATTGGCAGGCATCTTTAATCGCGGTTTCGATAGGTGTCTGGGGCAGCCCCAACTCGCTGATCGCCCTGCTGGGGTCAACGTAGATATCCTGCATGGCAAACATCGATGTTTTGTAGGTGGTTAACGGCGTATTGCCGCTGATGTTGGCCCAGGTTTCCATCAGTCTGGCGACGCCGGCCATGATTCGGGGTGATACTTCTTTACTGGCGACATCGTCGATCCCGGCGACTTTGCCAACCAGTCGGGCAAAGTCGCGTTGCGGGATATTGCCCTCGCGGTTGGCAAGCAAATAGCTGCGCCCTATACGACCCCGGTGCATCGCGAGGACATGCCCTGCGGCAACGTCACGCACATCCACGGCACACAAGCCTCCCTTAAAGTATTGTTTCATCTTGCCCTGCAGGATAGACACGATCAATTTTCCGGTGGGGGTTGGCATCCGGTCTCCCGGGCCAAATGGAAAGCCGGGGCAAACAATCGTTGCCGGCAGGCCCTCGGCAATCAAGCCCCTGACAGTCTGTTCGCTGATGAACTTTGATAACACATATTCATTGGCAAACTGCCAGGCGTTGAAGGCGGTATCTTCATTGGCGAGCTGGCCTGGCGCCGCTATCCCGACAGCGGCGATGCTGCTGGTATGCACGACTTTGGCGACCCCGGCCGCCATTGCGGCGCGCATGATAGCCCGGGCACCGTCAACATTGACGCGGTATTGCAGGGTGGGGTCGCGGGTCCAGATGGCATACATAGCGGCCAGGTGGTAGAGGCCCTCGACACCGGCGACGCACTTGGCAAGGCTGTCGGGCTGGAGCAGATTGCCTTCTACAAATTCGACATCAAAGCCGTTCAGGGGTGAGCGATCCTCGCCCGGCATCACCATTACCCGAACCTGGTCGCCCTGCTGCAAGCACTGCCGGGCGACATGGTTGCCAATAAATCCGGTAGCGCCAGTGATGAGGACTTTCATAACCTTACCCTTGCTGCCATGCAGCCCCGGATGGATGCGGGCGGGACCCGATCGTGCACCATGACATCCCGACCGCCCACCTGGCTGGCCGTGGTTTAATGCGGTTTGATCCAGACTGGTACGGGCGCTAGCCTGACCCCTCGCTATTGCTGTTAGGATCGGGCAGAAGGGTAGCACCGCCAGTAGCTGACTGCATATGAATAAACGGTAAACCCGGCGCAATTGAGAGTGTTACACGGTAGTGATATTGTGGATGGAGGCAGGGATTGAGCAAATACAACGAAGAAAGATAAGGTCGGGGTCAGCTCATGCTGGATGATAAGCGCATAATTATTACCGGGGTAGGCACAGGGCTTGGCAAAGAAGTCGTCAGGCAGTGCCTTGAGGACGGCGCCAGGGTCACCATTGGTGCTCGCACCCTGGCCAATCTTGAGGCTGTGGCCGCCGAGTTGGATCCCGGCGGTGAGAGAGTAGAGGTTGTCGCTACCGACATCAGTAAGGTGGAAGATTGCAAGGCCATAGTAGCGCGGGCCAGGGCGCGCTTTGGCGGTGTCGATGGCCTGGTCCAGGTTGCGGCCTATGAGATGGCCTGGGGCGGAGTAGGGGACGCGGATTTTACACACTGGCGCAGGGCGTTTGATATCAATGTAGTCGCCTGTATGGAGTTGATTCGCGCTGTGCGCCCGGCAATGCTGGCCGCGGGGGGTGGGTCTGTGGTCCTGATCGGTTCGCAATCAATGTATGAAGAACAGTTGCCACAAATGGGCTATTCCGCCTCCAAAGGCGCGCTCCAGAGCGCCATGTACTACCTGGCGAAAGACCTCGGCCCTGAAAACATTCGGGTCAATATGGTGGTGCCGAGCTGGATGTGGGGGCCGCCGGTGCAGAGCTACGTAGCAATGCTCGCCAAGGGGGAGAATGTTCCTGAGGATGTTATCGTGGGACGCATTGCTAATAGTATTCCACTGGGGCGGATTGTACCGGATGAGGATGTCGCCAATGCGGTGGCCTTTTTCGCGTCGGATCGAGCACGAATGATCAGCGGTCAGACCCTGATGGTCAATGGCGGAGAGAAAGTTCGCTGAAAGCTTGACTGCAGCGTTCGCTGTCGCAAGTCTGGCCGCTCTGCATCATCGCTGGTACGACCGCTCCAACCCTCTGCCCGATAACAGGGGTAAACTTCTGTCCAGCAGTTGTTTGTCGCTGTCAGTTTTCGTAAGCTCAGCCCAGGGCTTTTGATTTGGCTGGGCACACGCAACAGTATGCACGGCCAGAGCTGGCAGGAAGTGCGCGATAAGACCAGTAAACACACAGTCCGGCCGCTCGCCCGTATTGTAGCCGCCAGGCAATGGAGATGATTATGTCTAAGTCCAACGATTCGTTCAAAACCAAGAGTCAGCTCGATGTAAACGGGGTTAACTACAGCTATTTTGCCGTTAATGGCGGCGCTCTGGCAGGCAGGGAGGAACTGGCCAAACTGCCGGTATCAAGCAAAATTTTATTGGAAAACCTGTTGCGCCACGAAGACGGTGTGGCCTGCACCCGCGATGACATTGAAGCTCTGGTGGCCAGCGGCGGGCACGGTAGCAACCAGGAGATTGCCTATCACCCGGCGCGGGTGCTGATGCAGGACTTTACCGGGGTGCCGGCAGTCGTCGACCTCGCAGCGATGCGAGATGCCCTGGTCAAGCAGGGCCTCGACCCGCAGAAAATCAATCCATTGTCTAAAGTCGATCTGGTGATTGACCATTCGGTCAGTATCGACAGCTTTGCCACTGCCAGTGCCTTTGAAGAAAACGTGGCCATCGAAATGGAGCGCAACCTGGAACGTTACCAGTTTTTGAAATGGGGGCAGGGCGCGTTCGACAACTTTGCTGTGGTACCTCCGGGTACCGGCATCTGCCACCAGGTAAACCTTGAATACCTGGCCCGGGCGATCTGGTCACAACAGCATGGTGATGAAACCTACGCCTATCCGGATACCCTGGTGGGTACCGACAGCCACACCACCATGATCAACGGCCTGGGGGTGTTGGGCTGGGGGGTTGGCGGCATCGAGGCAGAGGCTGCAATGCTGGGCCAGCCGATATCCATGCTGATTCCCGACGTGGTCGGGTTTGAGCTCAGTGGGCAGCTACAGGAGGGTATTACCGCTACCGATCTGGTACTTCGGGTGGTGCAAATGCTGCGTGAACACAAGGTGGTCGGTAAGTTTGTCGAGTTTTATGGCTCGGGGCTGGATCACCTGCCTCTGGCTGATCGAGCCACCATCGCCAATATGGCGCCAGAATATGGGGCTACCTGCGGCTTTTTTCCGATCGATGCCCAGACCATCAATTACCTCAGGCTGAGTGGCCGCGACGAATCCACGATTGCGCTGGTTGAAGCCTATTGCAAAGCCCAGGGCATGTGGCGTGATGAAAACTATCCGACGCCGGATTTTGCCTCCACCCTGGGGCTCGATATGTCGACGGTTGAGCCCAACCTGGCCGGCCCCAAGCGGCCCCAGGACCGGGTGCCCATGGCCCAGCTTAAAACCGCCGTCGATGGTTTCCTTGAGCTCGAAGGTAAGTCGGCGCAGCTGGAGCAGGCATTTGACTTTGCCGGCAGCGATCAGGCGATGCACCATGGCGATGTTGTCATCGCTGCTATTACCTCCTGCACCAATACCTCTAATCCCGCCGTTATGCTGGGTGCCGGGCTGGTTGCGCAAAAGGCCCTGGCCCGAGGCCTCAGCCGCAAGCCCTGGGTTAAAACCTCGCTCGCTCCCGGTTCCCGGGTAGTCACCGACTACCTTGCCAAGGCCGGACTGCAAGATGCGCTGAATGCCCTGGGATTCAACCTGGTGGGTTACGGTTGTACCACCTGTATTGGTAACTCCGGGCCGCTGCCCGAGGACGTAGCCACCGCGATCGAACAGAACGATCTTGTGGTTTGCTCGGTGCTCTCCGGCAACCGTAATTTTGAAGGGCGCATCCATCCCCTGGTGCGGGCCAACTGGCTGGCATCACCACCGTTGGTGGTAGCTTATGCCCTGGCCGGCACCACGCGTATCGATCTTAGCCATGAACCGCTGGGCATTGGCAGCGATGGCGAGCCGGTCTATTTGCGGGATATCTGGCCGAGTAATGCCGAAATTGCAGAATTGGTACAGACGGTTAACAAGGAGATGTTCGCGCGGGAATACAGCGCGGTATTCGAAGGTGATGAGAGTTGGCGCGCCATTGATAGCGGTAGTGGCGACACCTACAGTTTTTCTGACGACTCTACCTATATCCAGTTGCCACCTTTTTTTGAAGAACAGTACAGCGGTAACCAGAGCAATATTGTCGGCGCCCCGATGCTGGCTATGCTCGGTGATTCAGTGACTACCGACCATATCTCACCCGCAGGCGCAATCCCTGACGATAGCCCGGCGGCACAATTCCTGCGCGAACATGGAGTGGCCCGGGCAGAATTTAATTCCTACGGTGCCCGCCGCGGTAACCATCAGGTGATGATGCGGGGAACATTTGGCAACATTCGCATCCGCAATGAGATGACCCCCGGCCTTGAGGGTGGGTATACCCGCCTGATCGGTGGTAAGGACCCGCTGTTTATCTATGACGCGGCGATGAAATACCAGCACAAGGGCTTGCCGACTGTGATTGTTGCCGGTACCGAATACGGTACCGGCTCCAGTCGTGATTGGGCCGCCAAGGGAACCCTGTTGCTGGGCGTGAAAGCGGTGATCGTGGAAAGCTTTGAGCGCATTCATCGCTCCAACCTGGTTGGCATGGGGGTGTTGCCGCTGCAATTTGCGCCGGGTGAAACACGTAAAACACTTAAGCTTAGCGGTGATGAGACATTCGATATTCTCGGGCTTGATGGTCCGCTGACAGCAAAGCAGGTGTTTCCAGCCATTATTCATTATCCATCCGGCCAGGACCGGGAAATTGAGCTGCACTCACGCCTGGATACCGCGGTCGAGATTGAATACTATCGCGCCGGGGGTGTGCTGACCTATGTGTTGAAGCGGATTGTTGCGAGCAGCTAGAGACGGCAGAACAGGGCGGCCACCATGGTTCAGACCTACCGCGTAGAGCGCGACAGTCTCGGTGAAGTCAAAGTGCCGGTAGAGGCACGCTATGGTGCCCAGACCCAGCGGGCGTTGAACAATTTCAGTATCAGTGATTTGACCATGCCGGCCGCGTTTATTCGTAGCCTGGGCCTGGTTAAGGCCGCTGCCGCCAAAGCCAACCGGGAGCTTGGCGAGCTCGATCAAGCGCTAGCCGATGCCATCTGTTCGGCGGCGATGGCGATCGCCGACGGCGAGTACTTTGATCAGTTTCCGCTGGATGTGTTCCAGACGGGGTCCGGTACCAGTACTAATATGAACGCCAACGAAGTCATTGCCAGTCTTGCCTCGGAGCAGTTGGGGGTGGTGGTGCACCCGAACGACCACGTCAACTGCAGCCAAAGCAGTAACGATGTTATCCCCACGGTCATTCATGTTAGCGCCAGTCTGGCGATTGAAAACCACCTGATGCCGGCCCTGCAGCAATTGAAGCTGGCGATAGCGGCCCGCGAAAGCGATTTGAATGGGGTGGTAAAAACCGGTCGCACCCACCTGATGGATGCCATGCCGCTGGGATTTGCCCAGGAGCTTTCGGGGTGGCGATCTCAGCTCGCGTTGGCGCAGCAGCGCATCGTTGATACCCAGCAGCGCTTGTGTCGCCTGGCCCAGGGCGGAACGGCGGTGGGCAGTGGCATTAACGCCGATGCTGACTTTGCGGAATTGTTTGCGGCCTGTCTCACAGAGCTGACTGGTGTGGGCTTTGCGCCTGCCGACAATTTCTTTGCCGCCATTAGCAGCCAGGATACCGCCGTTGAACTTTCCGGACAGCTGAAAGCACTGGCCGTGGCCCTGATGAAAATTGCCAATGACCTGCGCTGGATGAACAGTGGGCCACTATCGGGCCTGGCTGAAATCAGCCTCAAGCCATTGCAGCCAGGCAGCAGTATTATGCCCGGCAAGGTCAACCCGGTGGTGCCGGAAGCCGTGGCGATGGCGGCAGCCCAGGTGATAGGCAACGACGCCACCGTGACCGTGGCCGGGCAATCCGGTAATTTCCAGTTGAACGTGATGCTGCCGGTGATCGCTTACAACCTGTTGCAAAGCATCATGCTGCTTGCCAATAGTTGCGAGGCGCTGGCGGACACCGCGATCCGCGACTTCACGGTTAACCATGCAGTGCTTGAGACAAACCTGGCACGCAACCCGATGCTGGTGACGGCGCTTAACCGCAGGATCGGCTATAGCAAAGCGGCGGAAATTGCCAAACGTGCCTATCGAGAGCAGCGGGCTATCCTGGATGTTGCTGCCGAGATGACCGATATTGATGAGCAGGAGCTGGCGCGCTTGCTCGACCCCCGCGAATTACTTTAGCCGCATTTAACCGGCGCCTAGAAGGGCTGTCCAAAAGACAAGACAAAAGCGCTGTTACCCGCTTTACCCGCCGAAACCTGGGCTCGTATCACAATTTTTTCAGCGGGTTTAAGGCTGTATATGACCCCGCTTGAAATCGAAGGATACGCATTGTCACGCTCGAAACAGTCGAGCTCGTCGTCAAAAACGCTGTCTCCGTAGAGGCAGCCTACCCCGGCCGTTACCGACATGCCCCAGCGCTCGTTAAACATAATGCGCTGGTCGACCAGCAGAAAAGTCATATTTTGCGCCAGGTACTCGCCGCGGGTATAGCCGGGCAATTCCACCGATGAAAACGAGCTGTTGGGCGCGCCGGATGTCCAGCGTCCCTTGAGCTGGATAGCGGTGACCTGGGAGCCTATCAGTTGCAGGTAAGTGTCGTATTCGGCGTTGTACACATCGAAACTGGCATCGCCACCCAGGCGTTCACTATAGGCAATATTCTGGGCAAGAAACTGCGACCCGCGGCTGGCGGAGCGGGTGTTGTCACGGGAATCATAATAAAGGGCCAGTCCCAGTCCGTTGGACTGAAAACCACCCAGACCCAGAAGATCGAGCATGCCCTGGCCCAACTCGGTGGCAGACGAAGAGCTGTAATTCGTCATGACCCCCTGGGCGCCAATAAACCAATTGCCGCTGAAACGGTAAAGGTAGCGCAAGAAGTACAAATCGATCTTGTCGGTGGTTTGCGACTGCTGGCCGGTACCGAGGAAATCCTCGTAGTCATTCTCGATGTTGCCGTAAACCACTGCGGCGTTGATGCGCTGCCGGTCTTCGTCGAAATAGGTGTTGGCAAATAGCACCAGTTTGTAGGAGTCGGTGTCACTGTAGCTGGCTGTGAGGCCAAACATGGAAACCGGGGACTCCCGGTCATATTTATACAAGTAGCCAACCAGTCCGCCAATCGACGTTCCAAACTTGGGATTGCTGCTTAGCAATGGCGTCGCCAGCCAGGGTGAGCGGGCGACGGCCTGCGGGGTGGAATCTTGATCGGCGGTGGTGCCCTCTGTACTGGTCTGGGCTTGCCCCAGGCCACTGGCCGCGATCATCAACAGTGCCCCTCCTAGCCGGGCAAGCGCGTTGCTGGTTTTGCGCTGGAATGCTTGCATGGTTCAAAAGTTCCTTGGTCTGCTCTGCCTGCCCCCGTTGGGCCATGTGCAGCTGTTACCAGGAGGTAGCGGGAGAATATAACACAGTCACTCAGTAGATTGCGGTCTGCCCGGGGGCGCACGACAAGCCTGGTTTTTCAACTATCAATCGGCTCTTGCAATCGTTGTGGTGCAGCTTGTTTGCGGTTTATACTCTTGCCTCTTTTGGGTAATAACAACAGGAGTTTAAGCAATGGCTAATCGAGAAGAAATTCAGGC
>CAVROQ010000046.1:0-23907 GCA_963722805.1 uncultured Gammaproteobacteria bacterium | reverse complement strand
GTAAACCGCTGGCCGAGGCGCGGGGTGAGATCGCCTACAGTGCCAGCTTTATCGAATGGTTTGCGGAAGAAGGCAAGCGCATGTATGGCGATACCATTCCCGCCCCAACTGCCGACAAGCGCATCGTAGTGATCAAGCAGGGCATCGGTGTTGTCGCCTGTATCACGCCGTGGAATTTCCCCAGCGCCATGCTCGGCCGCAAACTGGGTCCGGCATTGGCAGCGGGTTGCACCGTGGTGTGTAAACCGGCCAATGCCACGCCCTTGTCGGCCTATGCGATTGGCGTGCTGGCAGAACGCGTCGGGATACCCCCTGGGGTCATTAATATTGTCACCGGTTTGACCAGCCAGATCGGCGATGAGTTGACCAGCAACCCGGTCGTCCGCAAGTTGACTTTTACCGGTTCAACCCCGGTGGGCAAACAGCTGATGACCCAGTGCGCGCAAACCGTGAAGCGCACCTCAATGGAGCTTGGTGGCAATGCGCCATTTATTGTCTTCGACGACGCTGATCTCGACGCCGCGGTTGCCGGAGCTATCGCCTCCAAATACCGCAACGCCGGCCAGACCTGTGTCTGCGCCAATCGGCTGCTGGTGCAGGAAGGTGTCTACGACGAATTCGCGGCCAGGCTGGCGGTGGCGGTGCAGCAGTTCAAGCTGGGTGACGGCAGCGAGGAAGGCGTCAATATGGGGCCGCTGATCAACACCGGTGCCGCCGACGATGTGCTCAACTTTATTGACGATGCGGTGGCCAAGGGTGCAACCGTACTGGCGGGTGGGGGGCGATCGAAACTTGGCGGCAGCTTTATCGAGCCCACTATTCTTACCGATGTGTCAGACGGGATGCGGGTGTTTAAGGAGGAGATTTTCGGCCCGGTTGCGCCCCTGTTCAAGTTCAGTACCGAGGAGCAAGCCATCGCCATGGCCAACGACACCGAGTTTGGCCTGGCCGCTTATTTCTATGCCCGCGACATTGGCCGTATCTGGCGCGTCAGCGAAGGCATCGAGTACGGTATTGTCGGTATCAACGAGGGTATTATCTCAACCGAGGTGGCTCCCTTTGGCGGGGTCAAAGAGTCTGGCAATGGTCGCGAAGGTTCTAAATACGGGCTCGACGACTATACCGAAATCAAGTATCTGTGCATGGGCGGCATCGATCGCTGAGGCAGCTACATCCGGGGTGTAATCATGACGTCTATTATTTACCCAACCACCAACCTCAAGGCTGTTGAGCAGCTTGTCATTGATCGCGGCGAGGGGGTGTATGTCTACGACAACCATGGTAAGCAATACCTTGAGGGCATGTCGGGCCTGTGGTGCACAGCGCTGGGGTATGGCAACCAGGAGCTGATCGACGCCACCGTCGAGCAAATGAAAAAGCTCACTTTCAGTCACATGTTCGGCGGCAAAACCCATCAACCGGGAATGGACCTTGCCGCCCGCCTCGCCGGGATGGTGCCGGTTGAGGATGCCATGGTGTTTTTCGGCAATTCCGGTTCCGATGCCAACGACACCCACATCAAGCTGCTACGCTATTACTTCAATGCCATTGGCCGGCCCGAAAAGCGCAAGATTATCACCCGCGAACGCGCCTACCACGGCGTGACGGTGGCTGCCGGTGCGCTGACCAGCCTGCCGGTAAACCTTGCCCACTTCGACGCCCCGATTGATGCGCTGGGTATCCTGCGCACCGATCATCCACACTACTATCGCGGTCGCCACGACGGCGAAACGGAAGCCGCCTTCGTGGATCGCATCACCGCCAACCTTGAGCGCCTGATCCTTGAGCAAGGGCCGGCAACTATCGCCGCGTTTATCGCCGAGCCGGTGACCGGCGCCAGTGGGGTTATCGTACCGCCAGCGGGCTATTACCCGAAGGTGCAGGCTATCCTCGCCAAATACGATATCTTGTTCTGGGCGGACGAAGTGATTACCGCTTTTGGCCGCACCGGCAATGATTTTGGTTGCACCACCATGAATATTCAGCGGCCCGACCTGATGACCTTTGCCAAGCAATTGTCGTCGGCCTATTTCCCGATCAGTGCGTCGGTGGTGCGGGGAGATATCTACCAGGCCATGGTCGAGCCCAGCGCCCAGGCCGGGGTGTTTGGCCACGGCTATACCTACTCCGGCCATCCGGTGGGTTGTGCCATAGCCCTCAAGGTGCTTGAGATCTACCAGCGGGATAATATTTTCGCCCATGCGGCTGCGGTCGGCGAATATCTGCAGCAGCGTTTGCGAGAACTGCAGCAGCATCCCCTGGTGGGAGAAGTGCGCGGTGTGGGCATGATCGGCGCCCTCGAACTGGTTGCCGATAAAACCAGCGGCAAGGCGTTCGAAGGCGGTGCGGTCGGCGCCTATGCCGCCAAATGCGCTCAGGATAACGGCCTGATTGTGCGCCCGGTCGCCGGTTCCAGCCTGGCCCTATGCCCACCATTGATCCTGACCCTGGCCCAGGTGGATGAAATTATCGACAAGTTGGCGCCGGCGCTGGATAAAACCCTGGACTATGCTCGGCAGCATGGATTGCTGGCCGCTTGAGCGGGCTTTTGACGCGCTGGCTATTTGTCGTTGAGGTAGCGGCTGTCATCGAAGCTTGCTACCCACTGCGGGTGGTAGAGCACCAGCACTGAAATGATGCCGCCGGTAAGGAAGGCCTCGGGATAGGTCACCGGCACATACAGCAGCAGGTACTGGTGCAGTACTTCCTCCGACAGCGGGCCGTTCGCGGCTTTCAGCAGGGCGTAACTGGCCAGGCCACAAGCCAGTATGGCGAGCGCCGAGCCAAAGAACGCCGGCAAAAAGACATAGACGAAAAAATTCGCCGGCAGAAAGCGCTCGTTGAGCCGCCACAGTGTATAGCTGATGGCAATGGGTATTACCCCTGTGAGCAAGCCGTTAACCGCGAAAGCTGGAAAATCGGCGCTCGATGTCAGGGTGACGCCGCAGAGGATGAGTGCGTGGGCCAGCAGCGCCGCCTGCCAACCGAACATCAGGGTGAGTATGGTGGTGCCAAGCAGGTGCAGGTTGAGCCCCGGGGCAATAACTATACGCAGTTGCCAGGCCATCAACAGGATAACGGCGGCGCCAAATAGCACATTGCTGGAATCGCGTTGCCGCAGAATTCGCCACGGCGCCAGGTAAAGTGCCAGCGCCAGCACTGGCCAGTAGACAAAGTGCGCCCACAGCCAGTGTCCGTTCAGATTCAGTGAATTAATATCCAAGCAAATCGCTTCCGTGTCGCTGCGACAAGCCCCGCTGCCGCAGTCGCAACGGGGCGGTGGTAACAGCTGCCCCTACTTGATCGATGCCACCAGGTAATCCAGTACTGGATTGTCGATATTCGGTGGCGAGGCGATGGCCGGGGTCAGGTACTGCGGCTGTTGCAGGATGCCACGCTCAATCAGTGAGTCAAGGGTGTCGAGAAACTGCAAGCCGGTCTTGCCCACCAACAGTGCTGCAATACTCTTGCTGCGATAAAGCGCCACCAGATCGCGAAAGCCCGCCAGGTAGAGATAGTCTTTAGTAAATCCGCCGCCGCGAAATACCCGTGTCGAGAGGCTGAAGGCCTCATCAACCGATGCCCCGTGTTCTTCATTGAGGCGGTTAAACACCGTGCCAAAGTTCATCCCGCTGGTCATCATCTCGACCGCCAGCACCCGCAGGGAGAGCTGCTTGAGGCGGTCGAGGTTGATATGACCCGACAGGTACTCACTCAAAATCGCCAGCCCTTCCTGGGTGTAGGTGTTGCCTGGCAGGCCCAGTCCCAATACTTGCAGTGGCTGCGCCCGGGCATTCATGGTGGTTACCATATGCACGCCCAGCTCGTGGTGGATCAGGGCATTGACTTCCAGCTGGTTGAGGCGGGCATTGCGATTGATCAGCAGGGTTCCCTTCTCGACCATGGCCTTGGCCACCAGGCGCGACGACAGCGCCACCTTACAATCGAGCTTAAAGTCACAGGCCGCCTGCTGGAACGCAGCGACGGCTTGCTCCGCACTGATATTGTGGGGCGTATCGACGTAGCCGGGCAGTTCGCTGGCGTGGAGGATAAAGTGCGCGTTGTCCTTGTCGGTTGGACTCGGTTCGCCGTAGTAACGCAGGGAGTTGTAAAGGAATTGCGGGGTGCCGACATTGGCCAGCAACTCGACTTTGGTGGCATAGGTATCAATGACCGCACGGTAGAGGCTGCGAATTTGCGGGTCCTGGATCTGTGACACCGGCAGTTGGTAAAGCTTTTCCCGAAAACTGTAGGGGTCGAGGCGCAACTGGCGATAGCGAAACTGTGGCTGGTAATCCCGCCGGGCCAGAAATTTGCGCTTTTCCTGCTGGATATTGACCGGGTTGACGTAGTGCAGGGTCTCGATGTTCTTTGCCAGGCGGTACAAGGCACGGTCGACTTTGAATACGATCGGGTCAACATCTGACGGATACAGGTCGGCGCGTTTCAATTTGGCGCGCTTCAGGGTTTTGCTGAACGCCGAGGCTGCCTCCAGCACCGACAGGTACATGCCCTCATGCAGTTTTTCCAATACCAATGGAAAGGGCTCGCCATTCTCCTCATCCATAAAGACCTTTTTAACTTCCAGCGGTATCACCAGGGTGTTGTCAAAAAATTCCCGGGCGAAAGTTGCCTGATAACCCCGGCCCTGGAATACAACGTCCACGCCGACGCTGGTGACAAGGTTTGGCAGTTCTATCACGGCCAGCTTTTTGCACATCACATTAAGCGTGGTTTTCCAGCGACGGGTGTCGGTCTGGGAGGTACCGATATTAAATACCGGCGGGTTTTCGTAACTGCGAATGCGCCAGTTATAGCTGTGTACATCGATCAGCAGGCAGCCGCCAAAGCGCGCCTCCAATACCGTCAGCAGAGCCTTCAGTATGCGGTAATAGCGGGCGTGTTTGGCAAGTGAGGCATCGGTTTGTGCTACGCTCAAGGGCTTGCGCCATACCGGTGTGCCCCAGGCATCGATGTAGACTGCATCTGCCGGCGGTCGGTTCAAGTCGTACTCATAGCGCGAGTCCCTGGCGACCAGGGTGATGGGCAGTGAGTCGATCATGTTGTCGGTAAAGGGGTCTTCTTCTTGCAGGCGTTGAGCTTCGTCAAGCAGGCAGTTATCCGCCAGCTCCGCTCGCAGGCGGTGACCGGCATGGATAGCGGTGCCGATATAGGGCACATACTCTTTGATACATAGCACCAGGGAGCCGTCGTCGAGCTCGGCTTCAATTGCTTCTCCCGCGGCGATGGCCGCAAGTAGCTTGGTCTCAGACAGCGTCTGCATCTTCAATCACCTGGCGAAACTGGTTTTTACGGTTGACGACAAGTTCCTTCGCATGCACCACGCTCTCGACAAAGTCGATCACCTGCTCCTGCAATTTCACTCGGTTGAGTTTGTTGATTCGGGTAATGCCACCCGGGCTTAACACATTTACTTCAATCAGCTTTTCGCCGATAACATCAATGCCGGTAAAGTAGAGCCCGTCACGTACCAGCTTCGGCCCGATGTATTTGCAAAGCTTCAACTCCTGGGATGTCAGTTTGTGCTTCACCACGGTGCCGCCGGCGCTGACATTAGAGCGCACATCACCGGCGGCAGGAATGCGCCGCATCGCACCGATGGGCTCGCCGTTTAGCATCAGGATGCGAACATCCCCGTTCTCGGCGCCGGCGATATAATCCTGCAATATGACGTAGACGCTGCCCTTGCCGTGTTCGTCGCCCCCGATATAAAAATCGAGCAGTGAACTGAAACTCTGGCGGGCACTTTTCTCCAGCACAATCACACCACGCCCGCCAAAGCCGTCCAGCGGTTTCAGGATCATCCGGTCGCTGTCAGATTCTTCAAAGATCTGTTCCAGGTATTGCCGGCTTTTTGATACATGGGTCGCCGGTATAAACTCGCCGGCAGTGTCATGGAACGATGCGGTATAGATCTTGTTGTTGGCAATACGCAAGCCATCGATATCGTTCATGATAAAAGTGTCGTCCCGCACCGAATCCAGGAAATTCAAGGCCAAGGCATCCAGCGGCGGATTAGCGCGCATGATAATGGCGTCGAAGCCGGCTAAGGGCAGCTGCGAAGGACGGAACTCAACATTCTTGTAGAAGGTCGGGATGTTTGCCGACGCCTTGCGCACCTTCTTGATGACATCGCAAAAGGCGCTGGCGACACTATCGCGAATGGTCAGCTTGTGGATGGTTGATAAGGCCACCGTGTGACCCCTGAGCACACATTCATGAATCATGCGCAGGGTGGTGTCAGTATCGGGTTGCACCCGCTCCCAGGGATACATGATGAAACAGATTTTCATGGTGTAAGTCCTCGAGCGCGCGGTTGCGGCTTGGGTTTTATGGTGTCCCTTCGGCCCCGGCGGTATATAAACTGGCCGCCGCGTTGCAGTGTACTCCAAAAGTGCAATCAGGATGCGCTTTCGGGCGCGCAATAATAGCCGAAACATTTACCGGCACAAGCAAATACTTTGGCTTGTCTGGTGTTGTAACAAGCTCCCGGCATCAGAGTCGATTTTCGTGGGACGGGCTTGCTGTTACACTTCACCAACCAGCCACACAGGAGGTCTTTCTTGAGCCAGCCAGAACTGCAAAATTTCAGCCACATCCAGGCGAATAAAACCGGTGTTCTACTGGTTAACCTGGGTACTCCCGATGCCCCCGATCGACGCTCGGTAAGACGCTACCTCAAGGAATTCCTGTGGGATCCCCGGGTGGTTGAATTGGCTCGGCCTATCTGGTGGCTGGTGCTCAATGGCATTATTCTCAATACCCGGCCGGGCCGCTCCGCCGCCGCCTACCAAAAGGTCTGGACCGACCAGGGCTCTCCCTTAATGGTGATTTCAAAGGCCCAGCGCGATGCCCTGGCCCAGGCCCTGGCGGGTCGTGACATACCCGTGGTGCTGGCAATGCGCTACGGCAACCCCTCGATCAGCGCGGGGCTGGAAGCCTTGCGCGCCGGCGGGGTGCGACGCATTCTGGTGCTGCCACTCTACCCCCAATACTCGGCAACCACGACGGCATCGATCTTCGACGCCGTGACCGAGCAGTTGCGACGCTGGCGCTGGTTGCCGGAATTGCGTTTCATCAATCACTACCACGATCGCCCGGCTTATATCGCGGCCCTTGCCGACAGTGTGCGCAAGCACCAGGCCGCTCATGGTGTGGCCGAGAAACTCCTGTTGTCTTTTCACGGCATTCCTGAAGAGTACTTTCACAAGGGCGACCCCTACTTTTGCGAGTGCCAGAAGACCGGGCGCCTGCTTGCCGAAAGCCTGGGGCTGGGCGCCGGGCAATGGCAGTTGAGCTTTCAATCCCGGCTCGGCCCCAAGCAGTGGTTGCAACCCTATACCGACCACACCCTGAAAGCACTTGGGGCCGGGGGGACCAAGTCGGTGCAAGTGATCTGCCCCGGCTTTTCTGCCGATTGCCTGGAGACCCTCGAGGAAATCGCGATGGAAAACCGCGAGGTATTTGTTGAGGCGGGGGGCGAGCGCTACGAGTATATTCCCTGCCTCAACGACAAGCCTGCGCATATCGCTATGCTGGCAGGCCTGGTTGAACAGCATACCCGGGGGTGGGGGGGCACTTTGGATGATCCGGCACAGGTGTTGCAGCGGGCACAGGCATTGGGCGCCACGCAGTGACCGGGTTTCGATCCCGGGGCTGGGATTAGACCCCCATCCGCATGTTGCCCAGAAAGTCTCTCTTGCCCAGCGGCACGCCGGCTATGCGCAATATGTCGTAGGCGGTCGTGGCATGGAAATAAAAGTTTGGCAGCGAGAAGGAGAGCACGAAATTTTCAGCGCTAAACGGAATTTCCAGCTCCTGAAGTTTGAAGATCATGGCTTTGCCTTCCAGTGCGTCGATGTCCTCCCTTGATAACTGCTTTAATTCACTTGCTGCATCGCGGAGCAGTCCCTGCAGGCCAGCGTAATCCAGCCCGGGAAATGACGGAGGCGGTCCGAACACACCTTCTTTAACACCGTTGATGGCGCCCAGCGAATGGTGGTACACCGAAGTGAGCTGGAACCTGAAATCCAGCATGTCGGGGCGCAGCCTGGTATCGACTATGGTGGCCAGATCGAGATCGTTTTCTTTGGCGAAAGCAGCGCCTTTATCCAGCACCTTATCCATACTGCCAAGTAACTGGAGGTAGTTAGCTACGCTAATGTCGTACAGTGAGATTGTCATTGGGATTCCTTCGGTCGTGCGCCCTTGTCCGGCTTGGGCCTGGCGCTGGAATGTTGATGTGAGACTAAACACTGCCCCTTCCTGAGCCCTGGATTATGGCGCAGATTTCGCTGGCGGTCACCTCGCTGTTTGCTTTGCGGCCATCGCAATAAAGACAAAACGGCGGCGGATAATTGCCGTTGGCGCAGCGTTGGCGCTTGCGTCGTATACCCCTTTGGGTGCAAAGTCGAAACCTTGAGGAGTTCGAGGAGCGCGCAATGGAGCAACTGACCGAGTTGGACAATGCCTTTGTCCAGATGGAGAGCAACCGCACCCCCTTGCATATCTCACCCGTGATCTTTTACGACCAGTCTGGCGCCCCGGGCGGGCGGGTGCGCTTCAAGGACATCCTGCAAGTTTTTGAGCGCAACCTGCACCAGTCAAAAATATTCCGGCGCAAACTGGGCGGTGCCTCACTCGGGTTTGATGCACCGTACTGGGTAGAAGATCCGGCATTCGACCTTGAGTTCCATGTGCGGCACATTGCCCTGCCCAAGCCAGGTGACTGGCGCCAACTCTGTATTCTCTTGTCTCGTCTGCATGCCCGCGGGCTGGATATGACCCGCCCTCTCTGGGAGGCTTATGTTATCGAGGGCCTGAACCAGGTAGAGGGTTTGCCGCAGGACAGCTTCGCGATCATGCTGAAGGTGCACCATAGCGCTATCGACGGCGTGTCAGGTGCAGAGATTGTCACCGCGATTCACACCCTGGAACCGGACGCGCCGCCAGCCGAGGGGAGCGATGATTGGGCGGGCGAAGCCGAGCCGATGGCGCTCAAGGTTTGGTCTCGCGCGTATATTAATAATCTGAAACGTCCACTGCGGCTGCTCAGTACCGTGCGTCAGCTGGTGCCCAATATTCTCGAGGCAAAGCGCATCATCAATGAACGCGGCAAAGATGATGAACCTCACCTGAAGAAAACCCGCTTCAATGCCAGGGTCAGTTCCCACCGGGTCACAGATACCCTGGTGCTGGAGCTGCCGCGTATCAAGACCATCAGGCAGCGCGTGCCCGGAGCGACAATCAATGACGTGATCGTCACCGTTGTCAGTGGCGCTCTGCGCAAATACCTGGATGCCAAAGGTGAGCTGCCTGTAAACAGCCTCACCTGTGTTGTACCGATTAACGTCAGGCGTGAGCACGATAGTGACTCCAGCGGTAACCAGCTAGGCTTCATGATCACGGAGATGGCTAGCGATATAGCCGATCCGCTGGCGCGCCTTGAAGCTGTCATGCATAACGGGGCACGGGCCAAGGAGACCTCGTCGGTGGTTGGCACCGGGGTAATGATGGACATCAGCAAAAGTCTCTGGCCCCCGTTTATGAAGGCCGGAATGCGGGCGGCGACATTTGCGGCCAGTCACAGCGATTTGCCCATGTCGGCACACACCGTGATTTCAAATGTTGCCGGGCCCCAGATGCCACTCTATCTCGCCGGCGCGAGAGTCCAGATGATGATGGGGATGGGCCCACTGTTGGATCTCGCCGGGCTTTTTCACGCCGTCATCAGCTGCAACGGTCTGATTACCATCAATTTTGTCTCCTGCCGTGAGCTGTTGCCCGACCCGGATTTTTACCGGCAATGTCTGCAGGATTCCTGGGACGAGTTGGAACGCACTGCCCTGAAAAAAGCCAAAGCGCGCAAGCGCCGACCCAAAAAGGCTTGAGCCTTCGGGCTCTATTCCTGAAACTGCCACTATTCTCCACAGCCGTAGAATCAGTCCGGGCAAAAAAATTCCTCTTGAGCGAATGCTGCAATATGCACCAGAACGGAGCGCTGTTCAGGCGTATTGATCGAGTCTGCACTGCAATCTTCCGGGGGCGTGATCAATCGTCATCTCCCAGCCCGCTAAATCTTGCCTGATCACTCTCAACGCGGGTCATCCTCGCCATGGCACACTACTTGCAAAGAAGCCCTGTGAACAAAGAGTCGCTGTAAAAATGAGTAGCTGTGAACAAGGCCGTCTTGTGCCAACAACGCGCAGCTAAGGTTTTAACGTTATACAAGAAGGGTTTTCGAATGAAGAGAGAAGACGTGGTTGAAGCCATTGTTCTGGCCAAAAAAGCGCAGGGGCTTTCCTGGGAGGGTATTGCGGGTGAACTGGGATACGGCACCGTTTGGGTGACGTCTGCCTGTTTGGGTATGAACTCCATGCCTGAAGCCGTCGCGGAAAAAGTGTGCACCCTGTTTCAGCTGCCGGCGGAGGCTAAAGCAGTGTTGATGGAATACCCAACCAAAACCTGGGAGAAGTCCGTGCCGCAAGATCCGCTCATCTATCGCTTATACGAGATAGTGGGTGTCTATGGCGATACCCTGAAGGAAGTCATCCAGGAAAAATTTGGTGACGGCATTATGAGCGCCATCGATTTCAGTATGGATGTTGCAAAGGAAGAGAATCCCAAAGGCGACCGTGTGGTCGTCACCATGAACGGGAAATTTCTGCCATACAGAACCTGGTAGTCTCGCTCTATGCGAAGCAATCCTGCTTCGCATGCTCCCGCTTTTGGGCCTGGCGGACTCGCGGCAACTTAACGAATATTCTGATAAATAATAATGGCAAGCAGAACAATCGAGATGCATTGCCAGAACAGCACAGGCTTGCGTTCCATCAACGGCGGTTTGCTTTTGTTCAGGTAGCCGGGATTGGGCTTGCTGAGTTCATAGACAAACTCAGAGACTTCGGCATAGCGTTTGTAAGGGTCGATGTGGGTCGCTTTGCCGATGGCATAGTCGACCCAGCCAGGGACGCGGTTATCCTCGCGAGGCAATGATCGATAGGCCAGGCGCGCTTGAGAGCGACGATTATGGGTCTTTGCAATTGCATTTCCGTAGGGAAGATTTCCTGACAACATTTTGTAAGCGATAACGCCAAGGGAAAATATATCTGACTGCGGCGTCCCCGGCAGTCCCAAAAAGTATTCCGGCGCTGTAAATTGCGCCGTTCCGACGATCCCCTCGTTTCTTTCAACACGCTCTGAAATGCCCGCCACACTGGTGGCCCCAAAGTCAATAATCTTTACCGTGCCAGCGGCGTCAATCATGATGTTGTTGGGTCGAAGATCCTGGTGAACCATTTCCTGGCGATGAAATGCCTGCAGACCACTGGCTATTTGAGCAATGATATCTCTAACGGTATCTATAGGCGGCGTGGGATTGTCGATCATCCATTGCGCGAGTGTCTGGCCTTCAATATATTCGGTGACGATATACAGAAAACTCCGCTTTCTGTCAGGTTCAATAGCTTTGAGCACATGGGCATTGTTAACGCGTCTGGCGATCCATTCTTCCATCAGGAAGCTTTCCAGGTAATCCTGATTGTTTCGCATTTCAACGGCAGGCGTTTTAATGACAAGCTTGTCGCCAGTCTCGGTATCTTCAGCCAAAAATACATGACTTCGGCTGCTAATGTAGATGTCGCGCAGTATGGTATAGCCATCAAAATTCGATCGTGCTGACAACTGCGGTGCTGCGGGCAACAGCTTGACCTGCGCCTGCACTTCTGAAAACTCTTGTGCGGGTAAATTCTCCAGCCGAATGATCTGGATTGTCAAATTATCATCGCTGCCAGCTGCGTATGCTGCGTCGACCAATTGTTGGGCAACCCGGTCAAGGTCGTCACCTTGGGCAATCGCTGCAGCGATTGTTTTGGGCGTAAGAAATTCGTAAACGCCGTCGGTGGCCAGCACAAAGGTATCGCCTTGGTTTACCACCATGCTGCTGTAGTCTATCTCCAGCGTCTCATGAATGCCGAGTGCCCGACACAAGTAACTTGTCTCAGCGGAAACCACACTGCGGTGATCTTCCGTCAATTGTTCGAGGCTATGGTCCTCCACCCGGTAAATTCGAGCGTCGCCACTGTGAAATATATGCGCCGTATGGGATTTGAAAACCATAGCGCTGAAGGTGCAAATATAACCTTTGTCTTTGTTGTAGCGGTGGGGGCTATTGCGCGTTTGGGCGTATAGCCAGGAATTGAGAGCGCTCAGGACACGCTGTACGGAATGTTTTACAGACCAGGCATCAGAGGTGCTGTAATAGTCATGCAAAAAACCTGTTACAGCGGTTTCGCTGGCGATGTGGCTGACATTGCTGCTGCTGATGCCGTCGGCTAACGCAATGGCTATGCCTTTAGAGCTTAAGCCGGGTTCCGGCGGAATGCAGGCGCCATGAAAATCCTGGTTAGCGGGCTTTCTCCCGGCGCTGGTATGCTGGCCGACAGTAGCTTGTAGCTGCTTTTTAATAAAAAATTCCCCGCCTTTTCAGGCGAGGATTCCTTCATCGGTCGCTGAAAGTTTATGCAAATTTGCTGATCGTCGGCTTGGCTTTGGCCTTGCGCTCCGGGTTGGTTCTAACGTGGGTCCAGTACAGCGGTAAGCCTACCAGCAACAAGCCACCACACAGGTTGCCCAGCACGGTTGGAATCTCATTCCATACAAAGTAATCAACAATGGTAAAGTCACCGCCCATGATCATAGAGAATGGGAACAGAAACATATTGACTATGGAGTGCTCGAAGCCCATAAAAAAGAACAGCATAACCGGCATCCACATGGCCATCATCTTGCTGGACGCGGAGGTCGAGATCATGGCTCCCACCACACCCATCGACACCATCCAGTTGCAGAGCATGCCGCGAATAAATATGGTTATCCAACCGTCGATTCCGTGTGCTTGGTATCCCAGGGTTCTGGATTCACCAATCGAACCTACTTTTGCTGCCAGCGCGCCACCATCGGTGTTGTAGCCGTAGGTCAAAATAAACGAAGCAAAAAAGGCCACGGTGAGCGCGCCGGCAAAGTTACCGAGAAAAACCAGACCCCAGTTGCGGAGCATTTGATCAACAGTACATCCCGCTCGCTTATCTAATACAGCCAGGGGAACCAGGGTGAAGACACCGGTCAGCAAGTCAAATTTCATTAAGTACAGCATGATAAAGCCGACCGGGAACAACAGTGATCCCACCAACAGGCTGCCGGTTTGAACGATAACGGTGATGGCAAAAAATGCCGCCAGACCCAAAATTGCACCGGCCATAAAGGCCCGGACAAGTGTGTCTTTGGTGGACATAAAAATTTTCTGTTCACCGGAGTCAACCATCTTGGTTGCAAATTCACTGGGTTCTAAATAGGACATAAGGCTTCTCTTCCGTTGCAATAGACAATGATTTCAAGCTAGCTAATGCACGATGTGTGCCAGAATCGCTATTTGGTTTCGGTGCAGTGGTTTATACGACTATCACCAGGCTTGCCTCTGCCTTTGTGCACGAATTGAAAACATTGGTGCACTGTTTGAATGGCTAAATGCCTTGATTTGGTGCGCGAAAATGTTGCCAGGCTGCAGGGAGGGAGAAGCTGTGAAAGCGATGGATCACTGGCAAACGGGGTCAGACATCTCATCACTTACTTAAGGAGATGTACCCCGGTGTGTTCGATCCGCGGTGCGCCGTAAATCCCTCCCTGGAGGCTCGACTGCGGCATCCCTGCCGCAGACGCCCGCGGATCGAACACACCGGGGCCCCCAAAATCACTTTAGTGCCTTAAGTAAGTGCCAAACGGGAGCAGACATATTTATAGTGCCAGGGCAGCCCTGATTACCAAGGAGCTAGAGAGAACATTTCTTTCGCTGACAGCGAATACTGCGTTGTGACGGGAAGGTTCGCGGGCGTGATCGGAACCTCCCCGGGTACAGCCATGTCAGCTTGCGGGGCCGGACGGTCTTGTATATTGGTCATTAAGCGACTGCACGAAACCGTCAGCGTCTGCGAGGACTTTTTCCAGCTGTCGTTTGCGTCGCCAATTCCAACCGCGTGGCTGGCTTGAAGTCAGGGAATTCCACCAGGCCTTGACGTTCCAGGAAAACGCCCCTGCAATTTTTTCGCGCTCTTCACCCAGTGACTCCGACCGTTTAATACCGCGTAACACAGAGCGGCCGGCCCATTCGCGCAGCTGCGAATAGATCAGCCAGAGTATCAATGTGGCGATTGCCGCAACACCGATCTGCATTTCAGGGGCCAGTTTGGCGAAGGGTTCGAAGCGGTACCCCTGCCAGTGATTGCCCTGCCAACTCCACCACGCAAACAGTCCGCCGAGCACACTGAACACCGCAGCACTGAACCACATGGTGCGCCGTCGCCAGGCCCTGCGCGCGTCGGCCAATTGCGGCACCAGAACGTCACGGATGTGCTTTGCGGTTTTTTCCAGAACGCCAACCACGCGATAGGCTCGCTCGACTTCTACCTGGCGAATACGATTTTCGATCTCCTTGATATCCTCGTCACGCTTCCTCTCCATGCGCTCGCGTATCGGCCCGTCCTCTATCGGCAGCACCGCACTGCGGGAATAAATGCGGTAGAAGCGGCCGGCCGTGAGACCGTGTTGCGCCAGTGCTCTTTGCCAGGCGGCGACCACATCTTCGGGGTTATCTTCCCGTGCCGCGGTATCGATCTGGTTGAGGATATAGAGAAACTTGGTGGCATCCGGCCGATTCACGGTCTTGGCGACCAAATGTTCCAGGGTATCGCCCATGGCGCCGGGTTCAGGATGGCGGGCATCAAAAAACACCAGTACCAGGTCCGACAGGTTGATGATGTGTTCCGTGATCGCCAGGGTTGAAGTGCGCTGGCGGTCAGCATCGAAGCCGGGAGAATCGATAATGATTTTGCCGCGCAGCGATTCTGCCTTCGCCGTCTTGAGCTGGAGGTAGGAATCGACGCGCCTGCCTTCGCCCTTGGCTACCTGTTCGATATTCTGGCTGATCTGGTAAAACGGAAAACGCGGGTCACTATCCAGTGCCAGTCCGGGCAGGGCGGCCGTCGCTTCACCGGTGCCGTAGCAAATCACGGTAAATTTATCGTCCACGGCCTGGTTGCCGGTGCGCTGCAGGTCTTCGCCGACGTATTGGTTCAGGAAGGTAGATTTACCCGCCGAGAAAGTCCCCAGCACCGAGATCACCGGCCACCAGGAAACCTGGTTGGTAAACGAGTCGTTGGCATCCGCCAGCCCCATGGCGCAGGCAATTCGGTCAAGCTTCTGGAAGCTCTCCACACAGCCTGACAAAACCGGATTTTCCTGCTTGAGATGTTGCTCAAGCCGTTTGATACGCTCTTTGCTTGGGTTCACTTTGGGATTCTTCATTCGCTGTCGGGTATGTCAAATATAGAAGCCCGCAACATCCATGTCCACGACTGTCGTGCGCCCCGAAGTCTCTGGTTACAGACCATCGCCCCCATTCCAGGGACTGTTTTATCAGTCACAGTTTATTCCAAACCACTCTCCGTTCTTTGGCTATTTCGCGGCGAACATCGCTGACCTACCTCACTTTCATCACAATATTGCTCTTCGTTTTTGCCTTTCCCCAAACCGCCATATCGAAGGACAAGGGGTCTAACAAACACTGGGTAGGGACCTGGAGCAGCAGCCCGGTGGAAGTCGGCCCGGCATATGAGAATGTGACGCTACGGCAGATTGTGCGCATTAGTATCGGTGGAGACCGGGTGCGGGTGCGCCTCTCGAATAGATTTGGCTCAGTGCCACTGGTCATCGATGCGGCAAGCGTCGGTATCCGCGACCTGGGGCTCGGCATGGCTGATCTTGGTGGTGGGTTCGTGCTGGGTCCGGTGGTAGATGCCGATGAGATTATTGCCGGCTACAAGCACATCATTAATCGTGCGCATAACGCCGGACTCAAGATCCTTATCGGCACGGTATTGCCTTTCAAGGGCTTTGCGTTGCCGGGTTACTGGAGCCCGGAGAACGAAGCCAAGCGCCAGCAGGTCAATGCCTGGATTCGAAGTAGCGACCTGCACGACGGACTCGTCGATTTCGATGCGGCCATACGTGACCCCGACGATCCCGAAAGAATGTTTGCCGTTTTTGACGGTGGTGATGGCCTTCATCCCAGCGCTGCGGGCTACGAGAGAATGGCCGCCGAGGCAGCCAAAGCACTACTTTCGCGGGGCAAGGGACATAAAAAGCATCACGACTGATTTGCCCCAATCGAAAACCTTGGTGGTGATGCCCGCTCCGATCTTGCCGACATATCAAGCCGTTGTACGAGTTCTTTAGCGGGCGTGGAGGGATAAAGGCGGCTTAACCCAACCCTGAAGTTGGGGTGGGCTTACGGGTGGCGTGAAAGAGCCTTGTCTCTCATGCCGGGCGCGCTCTGGCTTAGTCTATTTTGGTCTACTCGCGGGCTTCTTTAGTGATAATTTCTCTTTGTAGATTGAGCTGCGCGGTGGCGAATCGAATGCCGGGCCTGGCTAGCCCTTGCAAACACTAGCCTGCAGGGTCGACCCAAAACTTCTGCTGGCTTGAGTCTTCAGCCCGCTTTAGCAACTGCCCAAAACCAACCACCCCATATCCCTTTTATGCGCAGGGTTAAGCTGGTAGGCTCTTCGGTAAAACGTCGTAAAAGTCGGCAGTAACGGCTTGTAAAGACGCAGGAGGTTATGCCCATGGCAACTAATTGTCTGGTTGGCGGCAAGGTCGTCTGCAGAGATCAACCCATGGCTGGCGTAAGGGTAGATATCGTACTGCTCAACGACAGCAAGCATCCTACCAATTTCCGCACCACCACTACCAGCGATGAGCATGGCAACTGGGCTGCGGCGTTTGATGTTGAATTTGACATCGCGGCGCTCTCTTTTGCGAAGATCAGCGTACATTGCAACCCGCCACCGTTTCGCATTTACCTGGCCAGGCTCAACTCTAGCCTGGCCGGTACTGCGAGTGCCACGCTGGCCAGTATGATTGAAAACATTGGCGTGGCGATTCTTTCGAAGGTTATCGGCAGCCCCATCCTGACCCCCATTCTCAGCACCGACTTTGCCTTTCTGGTAGCCAACGGCCGCACAGTGAATTGCTGCCCGGTGGCAGTGGAAAAGGGCGATGACAACAACACCGGCGATGATGCCGTTTCTGGTCCGGGCACTCCCGGTTCGGGCCCAACAACAAGCACCGGTAATATCAACGATGCCGTGGGCCGTGCCGAAGAGGCGGCGCGCCGCGCTGAAGCCGCTGCGACAGAGGCCCGGCACGAGCGGGAGCTTGCAGAACAGGAACGTCGACGGGCTGAAGAAGAAAGACGCCGGGCCGAGGAAGATCGCCGTCGGGCTGAAGACGAGCGGCGTGGTGCCGAAGAAGAGCGGCGCAAGGCCGAGGCGGCTCGGGAAGCTGCCGAAGCGGCACTCGAAGAGGCAAAGGCTTTAAACCGCCGTCGCACCCGTCTATGCTTCGACCTCAAGGGCACGGCGGCCAGTGATGGCCGAGCGGCTATTTCGGTCGGCGGTCGTACATCGGTCGTCAAAGTCAGCGCCGGTGAATCAGCCGAAGATGTGCTGCGGCGGCTTGCCGAGTCCTTAAAATTTCGAGGTTACGAGATCGATGGCCCCAAACGCGACCCGGGTACCGGAGAGTTCATCCTCTGTGTCTTGAGTGATGCCGCAGGCGATGATCCAAGGGGTGGCATCATCGGTTCCATTGATGTCAGGGGGTTTGAACGCACCAGTGTGCACCGTGAAGAGTATCGTCCGGCCCTGGCCATGGCCAGGGCAGACCCGCAGTCGGTGCGAGTCGACCTCGGCGCACCCGACCAGCTGGCATCAATCTCGACCATCGAGCTGGAGTATCTGACTGAGTCTTCGGCAACCCCGCAATCGCTGCGCATCGACACCCGGGAAATCGAAACCGCCGAGCAACTCGCCGAGCAGCTGGTGCTGCAGACCGAAGGCCTGCTGGTGGGCGTGGAAGCCAACAATGAAACCGGAATCACTCTCGAAGTCGGGTCTTTGCAGGGCTCTGACCGCAGCGTGAGTGCCATTGCTGTTGAAGTGACCAGTGGCGCCGATGGCGTCGCGGTTGGCACATACAGCCCACGGCGACTGTTTCACGAAGAGGTCGACGATCCCCTGGATTAGAGGACGCCAATCATTGGTGGGAGGGGCTTCAGTGCATGGTAAGCTAGCACAATAATAAACCAGCACCGAGGCTGTCATGACCCGTAACATCGCACAGAGGATCGGCTTGTCGCCGCGCCAGTGGCAGGCGGCCAATGCCTGAATCACCCGCACTGGTCTCTTTACTGCCTGCGCCCTCGGCGATCCTGTTCGACTGGCATGGCACCCTCGTCAACACTCTCGATGCCATGTACCAGGCCATAGAGGATATGCTGCCGGGTCTCGAAGACCAGGGGCTTATCGACCTGCTGGTACCTGAAAGCGAAGCCCGCAACCGCGAAGACGAGAAGCTCATTCGCTATATCCGCATCTTTCGTAAACTGCACCCGGCGGTACTGGCAGAGCGGCGGGTTTCCCGCACCGAAATTTTTGACGCCCTGTTCGGCGACAACGAACAGGCACGAGCCATTGCCCACCGCGCCTACAACCAGAGTTACCGCAATTTTTATGGCCAGGTGTTGCCCTACCAGGAGGGTATTCAGCAATACCTGCAATTGTTGCGAAAACTCGGCCTGCAACTGGGTGTGGCGACCAACCGCAGCCGGGAGTTTTTTGACAACGAACTGGGCTTGCTGGATGGCGGCAGCTGGCATGAACTGTTTGCGGTAACGCGCTGCGGCGACGAGGCGGCGTGCTATAAGCCTGCCCCCGACATCCTGCAGGAATGCTGCCAGCAATTATCCCTCGTGCCAGATGGCAGCGTCTGGTACGTGGGTGACAGTGTCACCGACATGATTACGGCCCACCGGGCGGGTCTGACCCCGGTGTTTTACAACTCCGGGCTGCTTAATGCCGACGAGCTGGAAACCCTGTTTGCCGGCAGCGAACAGCGCGGCGCACGCCCCGGCGCGGTGGTGGACGACTTTGAGCAACTGCTGGATCTGCTGGAGCAAACCGCCGCATTACCGACCTTGCGGGTGTTGCGACCGCCGCGTCTGCCAGGCCGCGAGCTGCCCCCGGCGCGGCAAGAACCCGACTGGCATCCGGCGGTCGCGAAGCTGACGCCACCGGCTATTATCCTGTTCGACTGGCATGCCACCCTGGTCGACACCCTGGACGCTATGTACCATGCGGTAGACGACCTGTTGCCCGAACTGGATTCCCTGGGCCTCAGCGAACGCCTGGTGGCACCGGAACATTCCAGGTCACCCGACGACCTGAGGCTGGTGGCTTACGTCAGGGATCGCCGGCAGCTGCACCCCAGGATCAAAGCGGATCGCAAAATCTCACGCACCGATATCTTCGAGGTGTTGTTCGGCGAAGACAATGAAGCCAAGCGAATCGCACACCGGGCTTTTAATACCCACTATCGCAAATACTTCGGCAAGGCGCTGCCCTTCGAGCCCCGGGTGAGGCGTATGCTGGAGGGGCTGGTGAGCCTGGATATTCCGCTGGGCATCATCACCAACCGGGACCGAGAGTTTTTATTGCATGAACTGGGTAATGTGGCGGGCGAAGACTGGTCACCGTATTTCCAGACCCTGGTCTGCGGCGACGACACGCCACGGCGCAAGCCACACCCGGACCAACTCGAACTGGCGGCGTCCAATCTGGGTGCAAAGGTGGGAGCTTCCGTCTGGTACGTGGGCGACAGCACCACCGACACCATCGCTGCCAAAACGGCTGGGGTTACCAACGTGTTTTTCAACGGCGCCCAATGGGACCTGCCGTGGCTCAACAAGATCTTTCCGGGCAACCCCCGCTATCCGTTTAAGCCCGATGTGGTGGTCAACGACTTTGCTGAATTTTGGGCCCTGGTTCTGGCCTGCAGGGACAAATAAAAACCCACGATGCAACAGAAAATAATGTCGGGTCGTGGGTGATGGGATATGCAATGTGGGCCTTCGGGATATCGAAGGCCCCAGCTTATGCCTTGATTACGCCCCCGGCTGCACCCGGGTCAACGGGCTGCCGTCAACCGCTTCAGCCTGCGACTTTTCGAGCTTCTTGATGTCCTCGGGCGACAGCTGTGGCCGATCAATATTAATGGTCAGCTTGTCGAGCTGCGCGGTCAATGTGAACGGCGGCTGGTAATCGGCATCGTTAACGCCGGTGAGCGTGTCGGAGCCGATATCGAAGCTTTCATCCCATTGCAGGATCATCGGCAGGGTGCGCTTCATTTCGATCGTCTGCACCAGCTTGCCGTCAACTGTCAGGGTGCCGGTACCGGAGCGCCCGAGGCCGCTCATATTGTTGAAGGCAAGCGTGCCGGCGCCAAGCCCGTCATATTTGAAGTCGAACACCAGCGAATGCTTACCGGGTGTTAAGGCCTCCTTGCCCTCCCACTTGATACGCTTCAGGTTGACCAGGTTCCACAGGAACACCGGCTTGCTATCGAGCAGGTAAAAGCCGTAGCCGCCAAAACGTCCGCCCGAGCTCAGGATCATGCCCTCGGCGCCGCCTTCAGGAACGGTGATATCCGCGGTAATGGTGTACGAGCTGTTGAGCAGGAACGGCGAATCACCCTGGGGTGTGCCCACCATCGCCTGGGTGTAAACAAACTCGGTACGACCCGCAGTAATGCTCGGTCGCGGTGCAACAATGCGCCCCGCCACGGAAGCATCCATGGGGAATACCTGGTACTTCTCTGCTTCAGCGACAAACTTCTTGCGCAGCTGGGCCACCTTCTTCGGATGCTGGTCAGCGATATCCCTGGCCTGGCTGAAGTCCTTACTCAGGTCGTAGAGCTGGAACACCTGGTTGTTTAGCGGGTCAGGATTTGCCGCCCCAAAAGCCTCCCAGGGTGCACGATTCACCTTGGTGCTCAGCAGCCAGCCCTCGTCGTACAACGCCCACTGACCCATCATCTCAAAGTACTGGGTCTTGTGCCGTGTCGGGACGGTCGCATTTTTTGCATCAAAGGTATACAGGAAGCTTGTGCCCTCGATCGGCGCCTGCGCAATGCCGTCGACCGCCTTGGGTGCCTCCAGTCCGGCCGCTTCCAACAGGGTAGGCACAACATCAATCACGTGCACAAACTGCTGCCGTAATCCGCCCTTGTCTTTGATCCGCGCGGGCCACGACACCACCATGTTCTGGTTGATGCCGCCGAGCCTGGAGGCGTTCTGCTTGAACCAGTCAAAGGGGGTGTCAAAGGCCCAGGACCAGCCGGCAGACATATGGTTGTAGGTTTCCTCGGTGCCCCACACGTCGTACCATTGCATTTGCACATCAACGGGCAGCTCGTTAAGGCCGTTAAAAAACGCGACCTCGTTGGGCGTACCCAGGGGGCCGCCCTCGGCGCTGGTACCGTTGTCGCCGTTAATGTAGATGATCAGGGTATTGTCCAGTCTGCCCGCGTCTTCGAAGGCCTTGATCACGCGGCCGATTTCGTGGTCGTTATAGGCCGCGTAGGCCGCAAACACTTCCACCTGGCGAATAAACAGTTTCTTCGCGTCGGCACTGAGGCTGTCCCAGGGCTTCAGCAAGTCATTCGGCCACGGTGTTAGCTGGGTGTCTGGCGCAATCACACCGAGCCGCTTCTGGTTCTCGAATATTGTCTCGCGCAACTTCTCGTAGCCATCGTCGAACAGGTGCATGGCTTGAATTTTTTCTACCCACTCCTTGGTTGGGTGGTGGGGGGCGTGGGTAGCCCCGGGTGCGTACTTGATGAAGATCGGCTTGCTCGGGTCGGTCTGGTGGATCATGTTGATATGGGCAATGGCGTCGTCTGCCATACCGGTAATCATGTTCCAACCCGGTTTGCCCTCAAAGGGATAGATCTGGGTGGTATTGCGGAACAGGTTCGGCTGCCACTGGTTGGCGTCGCCGCCGACGAAACCGTAAAAGTATTCAAAGCCCATGCCGGTAGGCCACTGATCAAAGGGCCCGGCCTGGCTGGCGGCAAATGCGGGTGTGTTGTGGTTTTTGCCGAACCACGATGTGGCGTAGCCGTTGTCCAGCAGTATGCGGCCGATGGTCGCTTTGTCTTTCGCTATGATGCTGTTGTAGCCGGGAAAGCCAGTCGCCTGCTCTGCGATTACACCAAAGCCTGCCGAGTGATGATTGCGTCCGGTGATTAGCGCCGCACGGGTGGGCGAGCACAAGGCGGTGGAGAACATGCGATTGTAGCGCAGGCCCTCCGTCGCGATGCTGTCCATGGTCGGTGTCGAGATCACCCCGCCGAAGGTACTGGGCACACCAAAACCTGCATCATCAGTGATAATTAACAGAATATTGGGGGCGTCCTTGGGCGGCACAATCGTCGGTGCCCACCACGCCTTCGAACTCAGTGCGTCTTGCTTGATAACGCCGCCAAACTTGGGGTCTGGTGCCGGCAGTTGCGCAGCGCTGATGGTGGTGGTTGCATCGGGGGCACCGGGCGTGCCGGTGGTCTCCAGCGCGGCGACAGCGGCACTAAGCGACAGGCCGGCGCTTACAATAAGCCATTTTTTTAACATCGTGATAACCCTGTAGGCAGGTGAATGTGACCGTAGCAAACATTTGTAAACCGGTTGTCACCCGATAAAAGGGTGCCGGCATATTCGATGCTCGATTGGAATGAAAAGTATCACAGGATTTATTGATATTTTCGGACAATTTTTCGATAATTTTCTAGATCAAAATAAACAGTGGCGCCGTTTACGGAGTAACAGAAGGGGTGCGGCAACTTGAAATATCGGCAGATCCTCGGGGTCGATCGCACGGTGAGGGTGGGGCCCATGTGCCACATCGAGTCGCTACTGTGCGGGCTGGATTTCGAGCCCCAACCGATCATTACAGCGGCAGGTTTGAGCCCCGAAGACCTTTACGACCCGAATCACCTTTTACCCTATGCCAAAGCTGCGCACCTGCTTGCGCACTGCGCCGAGGCCAGTCAATGTGACCATTTCGGCTTGTTACTGGGGCAACGCTTTCTGCTGGCACAACTGGGCATTGCCGGGCAACTGGCCAGCACAGCAGCGGATGTCGCCAGCGCATTGCACGATATTGTCAGCGACTTCCCGTTGCATGACCAGGGGCGGCATTGCCACGCTCGACAGGGCATCGCGCTACTCCGCGTTTGGCTACACCATCATCGACCCCCAGGTGGCTGCATTGGCGCAGGTGTATGACCTGAGCATTGCCTGTATGTGCGGGGCGCTGCGTTCCTTCTGTGGTATGGATTGGAATCCCGCCAGGGTAGAATTTTCGCCGGCCCAACCCCGGGGATACACGACCCTACGAACAATACTTTCGCGCGCCGGGTGGTGTTTGGTACGGCAAAGAATGCGGTGATATTTTCCAATCGATGGCTGGATAGTCTACTGACGACGGCCAACCCCGACTACCACCAGCGCCTGGCGCAAGATGCGCAGGCACTATTGCAAGCCGCACCATTCAGCCTGAGCCGGCAAGTGCGCCTGGCCCTGCACCAGCGGCTGACCCTTGGCGAGAACCGGGCCGATTCTGTGGCTGCTGCGCTGGGCCTGCACGAACGCACCCTGCGCCGCCGCTTGCAGCTTGAAGGCACCAGCTTCAGAGAGCTTCTCGACGAAGCGCGACAAGCGGCAAGCTGCCAATACCTGGCCGGCACCTCGTTGTCGATTAAAGCCATTGCCATAGCCCTGGGGTATCGCAGTACCGATGCCTTTGATCATGCCTTCAAGCGCTGGTTTGGGTGCAGCCCGATGTTGTGGAGGCAGTCACGCCTGGCCCGGGAGCCGGCCAAACCGCTTGCCAATTCGCGCCGAGCGCTTTAAGGCCTTAATGCAGTGAGGCATCCCCTGCT
>CAVROQ010000045.1:0-7170 GCA_963722805.1 uncultured Gammaproteobacteria bacterium | reverse complement strand
AGTGCATTAGCCGCCCGGGTGCCGGCCTGCCGCTCAAGGAGTGCCACCAGGGCCGCATAGGCCGGTATGTTGTCAAGGCAATCCCACACCGCCACAACAAGCCGTCCTCCCGGGACCAACACGCGCCGCATCTCAGCAATTGCTTGAGCGCGATCCGCGAAAAACATCAGGCCAAACTGGCTGACCACCGTGTCGAAGCTGTTATCCGGGTACGGCAGCGCTTCGGCCACGCCCTGGGTCCAATCCACACCCGGTGCAATTTCCCTGGCAGTTGCCAGCATTCCAGGATTCGCATCCAGGCCGGCAACAGTGCCCTTTGAACCGACTCGAGCCAGTACCTCACGCGCTAGCACACCGGTACCACAGGCCACATCCAGCACCCGCTGCCCCGATTGAATCTGTGCTGTGTCCGCAACTTGAGTCGCCCACTGGCCGAAAAGCGCTGGCACAAAAAGCGCTTCGTATGCTTTGGCGGCATCTATCTGATCTTGCGAAATAGCATTTGTCATAGGCTGCTCCTGTGAATCCAGTGGCATGACAAGCTGATGCCTTTGCCGGAAAGAAACCCGGCCAGACAAAACTTTGACTCAAATCAGAAAAAATATTTCCGCGTCCGGTACAGTGTAACCATAAGATTGCTCACAGGAGCAACACGTGATGGAGGCCTTACTACCCTTTGTTCTGATTCTGGCCGGATTTTATGTCGGCTGGAATATCGGTGCCAACGATGCCGCTAACTGTATCGGTACCACTGTAGGTGCGCAGATTATCAGCTACCGGCAGGCGGTTGGTATTATGGCGGTTTTTGTCATTCTGGGTGGGGTGCTGCAAGGCCATCAGGTGATGAAAACCGTGGGCAAAGGCATTGTCATCACCGAGGCCGAAGCCTACGAGGAGTACCATGGCGAGGCCCCCGATGCCTCTTTCTGGCAACACTTTCCTGACCAGCGACTGCCAGACAAGGCGATACTCGTGGCACTGCTATCCGCCGGTTTTTTTGTCACCCTGGCGACCTTTACCAGCACCCCGGTGTCAACGTCACAGGCCATAGTGGGAGGTGTCGCCGGCGTAGGCATCGGGGTCGTCGGTCTGGATGCCAGCTATTTCAAGTTGACCGTACTGCTGAAGATTTTCAGCGCCTGGGTGGTAAGCCCGGTACTCACTATGATTATGGCTTTTATACTATACAGCCTGCTCAGTCGCCTGCTTCGCAACGCCAATTCAATTGCCTGGTCACGAACCCTGGGCATGCTGGTGGTCGCCTCAGCCGCATACGTGTCGTTTTCGCTGGGAGCCAACGATGTTGGTAATGCCATCGGGCCGCTACTGAGCAAATATCCGGACCAAGGCATCTGGCTGGCCCTGTTGGGTGGCGTGGCGATGGCTGTAGGCGCGATAACATTCGGCGCCCGGGTGACCGATACTGTGGGCAAGAGCATTACGCCCCTGAACTACACCGGCGCACTGGCGGCACAGTTTTCGGCGGCCTTTGGTGTGCATATATTCTCGATGGCTGGAATTCCGGTATCGACATCCCAGGCGGTGGTTGGTGGTGTAATCGGCGTTGGCCTGACCAAAGGCATGAACGCGGTCAGCACCCGTAAGATCAGGAACATTTTTCTAGGCTGGGTTATCACACCGGTATGTGCAGCCCTATTTGCTGCCGTCGCCTATCGTTTGGTGGCAAGCTGATTACGGAGAGTGCAACGATGCTGATTTTCAAGAAGGAGAAACATGTAAGAAAGCTGGCGCAGGACCACTCCGCCACCATGCAACAGTGCCTGGAAGCCACTCGCAAATTGCTTGCCGACTATCTAGCCAATGATAAGGAGGCGTTCGCGGTCCAGGTCCAGTTGACCCATGACATCGAGAGCAAGGCCGACCAACTCAGGTGGGAAGTCGACGAATCACTTGCCGCTGGGGCGTTCCTCCCGACCATTCGATCCGACGTGTACCGGCTGGTGGAGTCGGTGGATAAACTGGCTGGCCGGGGCGAAGACCTGGCCATATTTCTGAGCAACCAGTCGCCGGTCATCCCCGCCGAATTTCAGGTCGACCTGACTGAGATACTGGCCCTGAATCTGGACTGTGCCAGCCAACTGCACCAGGCCCTGAATGATTTCCTCAAACCCAAGGGTAAACTCGATGAGCTGCACGGCCACACCCACCGGGTCGGCAAACTGGAGAGCGAGGTCGACGATCGGCAAGCGGCGTTGATGCGGCGCATCTTCTCCTCCGACCTCGAACTGAGCTCCAAAATGCACCTGGGGCAGCTGCTGGAGGTGATATGCAGTATTTCCGATTCCGCCGAGGATGTGGCCGACGAGCTGGCCTTTGCGGCAATGAAATCGGTGGTTTAAGCTGGCAGGCCACCGGCTTTTTCTTTTCTGGCTGCCCAATGAGCCGCCACCAGACCCCATCCACCCTTTTAAAAAGAACGGCAGCGGCGAAGCTGACCCCAAACTGCCAGTCTACCGGCTTATGCGATAGCATTGCGTCATCACACTGCCGCGCCGGTTTGCAACGGTAGATGTTTCATATTATTTTCGGGCAGATGAAGCTTTAAGGAGAAGGCCATGACTCTACCCATCGCCAGCTATCTGCGTCTGGAAAGCAAAGACGTAAAGGCCAATTGGTACAGGATCAAAACATCGGTTACAGGTATAAAACGGTTGGTCACCTTGTCGCAAGAAGATAAGCAAGGCTGTATAGACGCTTATAAGTTTTTTCAAAGCATGCAAAACGGCGAAGCAACTGAAACTGAAGACGAGACCAGAGCCGTCGCCGCTTATTACAAAGTTCTGAATAACATGCTGTCAGTCTTCGATTTGGAAAAGCTCTACATTCCACCTCAACTCGACGAAACCCAGGGATTGTACGGCAACCAATTGCTGTGTGAGCAGGATGTCTTCGCAGAGCTCAAGCTTGAAAACCCCGGGCATTCTCATTTATTGGATATGGGTTGTGGTAGAGGACGCATCGCCCATCATTTTGCCACCATGAGCGGCGGCGAGGTATCAGGCTACAACATTGACCCGGACCAAATCGAGAATGCCATCGACTGGGCAGCTGAATGCAATATGAACGATCGCCTGCACTACAAAGTCGGTAATCATCATGAGCCATTAGACTACGAATCCGAAGACCTTTGACGGCTGCTATTCTGTGCAAGCTGTATGGCCTTTCTTTAAAAAGCACGAGCTGCAAGATCATGCCACAGAAATGTTCCGGGTCTTGAAACCGGGTGCCCGCTACTCTTGTTCTGAATATCTGCTAACCCCATCCTTTGACTGGAATAATGAGCAACATACGGCATTGCACAAGTCATACTTACCAACCCTGGCAGCCACACAATCGATGTATCCAGATGACGTTTGTGCCGCCCTGGAAAAGGCCGGCTTTACAATAATCCTTAATGCTCCATCAAAAAGCCCTGCCTGGCCCATCTGCGAACAGAAGCGCGACCTGATTCTTTTGGCGCGTAAAGCCATCCGCGCCCTTGAAAAAATCCGCCTCATGCCCGCCTGGGTAGAACAATCCCTGAACCTGCTGCAAACCGGGGGTGAATCCTGGACAGCAGCAGAAAAAGCGAAAATAGCCGATTTAAACTGGCGTATTGTTGCGGAAAAGCCTGCAATAGATACCAGATTCAGCGAGCGCTCACTCAGCTACGTGAAGGGTAATTGCCCATGAGCAACGTTGATCCCACCCCCCTCTCAATCCTTGCCGTACCTGCACCGCAGCGAAATGCCCGGCTGCAGGCCGATACCCAGGCCATGCTGGCAGAGCTGAAGCTGTGCCTGGCTGCAAGCGCAAACGGCCAACAGGAGATTACAGCGTTTCTGACCCGGTATGACAGCCAGGCCGAAGCAAGCCCGCTGGCATCGCGGGCACTGCGCAGCATCCGCGATGGTCGGTCGGCCTACCTGCGCCTGCAGCAGCGGCTGATCGAGCTCACCAAGCGCTACATGCCGCTGCGGTCTTTCGACCAGCAACAACTCCAGCAATTACACATAGACCGCAACTTGCGCGCCAAAGCCGTTCTCATCTCCTTCGTCGCCGCCCTCACCTTGTACGACAATCATCTGGCGATGCGCACGGTACTGGAGGACGACCGCTTGCGCCGCTTGCTGCTCCGCCCCGCGCAAGGATCGACCCTGGGTGAAGACGAGACCCTGGACATGCTGCGGGAACTGAACTCAGAAGAAAAGCAGCTTAGGCTCAAACAGCTGACCCAGGCCTACCAGCACGTCGCCGACACGCTCGCGGCCGCCAACGATCCCGACCTCGACTTTTTACAAATGGCGGTGGAGTCTAACGTCGCCTATCGCTACGCCAGGGAATCAGCGCTACAGCAGCAACTACCGTCCACATCGCGAATATGGGGAGAGCGGATAAGCGATGCCTTCGATGAGCTGAGTAAAAGTACCATGGGCACCATCAGCGAGTTGTTCGGCAACGGCATCGGCATGGTCGAGATGCGCAAAGGCAAGCTGTGGCAGAACGCGGCGCTGGAACAGCACCTGGCTCAAATCCTGCAGCCACTGGATTTGCTGCTGGAGAAAACCCCCTTCCGACTCACCGACAAATTTATACCCGGCCACTTCGGACACGTCGCCATGTGGGTGGGCTCGGCGGCGGAACTGGCAGAGTTCGACATCTTCAGCGAACCGATGTTCCAGCAGCCGCGCTTCGCCACCTGCGAGGCCGAGGTTGGCGCGGGCCGGTCGGTGCTGGAGGCGCTGCGCACCGGGGTTCAGCTCAGCACCCTGGCGGAGTTTCTAATGTCGACGACCTCGCCATACTGCGCCCACAAGGACTCACCCCGGCAGAGCAGCGCGCCTCCCTGCTGCGCGGCTTCCGCCAGATTGGCAAGCAATACGACTTCAACTTCGAAGTGCAAACCCTCGACAAAATTGCCTGCTCGGAACTGCCCTATCACGTGTATCCGGATGTGGCCTGGCAAACCGAAGAGCAGCTCGGCCAGCACACCATTACGCCCGACCAGGTGGCCAGCCAGGCGCTGTGCAGCGACGCGCCGTTCCAACTGGTGGCGTTCTGCCACGACGGGCACACAGTCGACGCATCAGAGGCACTGCCGCTGATGACGCGGCTGTTGGGCTATCAACCCGCATAGAAGTTTTTTTCATTTGCTTTTTTATTTTTTTTTTTTTTTTTTTTTTTTTTTTTTTTTTTTTAAAAAAATTGATGCACTACGCCAAAAAAAAGGCGCACCGTTAACGGTGCGCCGTCGGGGCAATCCCAGTGACGATTAGCCCTGGTGGATTTCCTCAGCGGCACGCTCGCCGGTGCTGATGGCACCGTCAATATAGCCGAACATCTCCAGCGCCGTATGCTCGCCACAGAAGTGGATATTACCTTCCTGCAGGCCGGCAGCACCCCACCACTCGGTGTAATCACCGAAGGTCTGGGTAGAATAGGAGCCTTTGGACCAGGGATTAGCGGACCACTTGGACAGCATTGCCTTGCCGCTGAAGGCGCTGCTGGTACCCGGAAACACCTGGTCTACGATACCGAAGAAGTGATTGAGGTCCTTTTTGCCCGGCGCCGCAAACGGCCTGTTGCCGCCAATGCTGTTGCCGTAATCACCGCCGAAAAATTTACCAGAATGCCGTCCCGGGTACCGGACACAGAAGTAGAGTCCCAGGTATCAAACAGCTCCGGGCGGCCCACATAGCTAACACCATTGGTGGTGAACGGCTGGCCATTGACCATCGTCGGCTGGGCCCAGGGGCGTGAGTCGCAATGTATCGCCATTTTACCGTTGGAGCCAAACGCCATGCGCTCGATAGCCATGCGCTTCTGCGGACGAAAAGAATCGTAGATGCGCGAATCGATATCCACGTCCTTTAGCAGCGGGAACGGCAGCGCCAGTACCAGGCGGTCGCACGGGTACTGGTGACCGTCTTCAAAGCTGAGTGTATACGGGCCATCAATAGTGCCGCTGATAGCTACCAGCTTGCGGCCGGACTCGATAGTGCCGTCCGGCAGCTCTTCGGCCATACGGCTTGCAAACTGTCGTTACCGCCGGCGATACGGAAGCGCTCATCGGTACCCGCCAGCGGCAGCGCCGTGTTGATCGGGTTCCAGGCCAGCAGGTATATAAGATTCAGTGCCGTAGTGGCCTCTGGCTGGATGCCATATTCGGCCACGATGTCTGCCTGGAATACCTGCCCCATGTTGGAATGGCACCGATACCAACGGCATCCATCCAGCTGTTGACGTCTACGTAGTCCAGTTCGCGATGCATCGCATTGTGGCTGTCGTAGGTGGGCACCCACGGTGCATCCTGCTGCGCCCGCTTGAAGATCTGGTAAACGTCGCGCCACTCTTCGTTGAGCTGGTGTTCGGTATAGAGTTGGCCATTGACGTAGTACAGCTCGTTGCCGCCGGGCACCGCGTTGCCGTTCACATCCTCGACGTCCAGGTTCAACTGGCTTGCCAGGTTACGGGCGTAGGAGTGCTCGGTGGAGATCAGCTCCCCGCCGCGCTCTACAGCATGGCCGAATATGGAGCGATTGGTGCTGGTGCGCCCACCCAGGCGGTGTTGCCCTCGAACACCTTACCGCTTGCTGCGTCTTCTTGTACAGGCGGTGTGCACAGCGCAGGCCGGCAACACCACCGCCGATAATCGCCACACGCCCCGGTCGGTGGCGCCGCCAGCAATCGCCTGTGCCGGGCGGGATACGGTACTCGGAGATCCTCCAGCACCCAGAACAGCAGACCCAGGCCCAACTGCTTGAGGAACTGGCGGCGCCCTTCCGATCGGCGTTCTTACCGCCATAGCCCATGCCCTGGTTAATAATGTCGAGACTTTCGTCGGCGGGCAGGCCGGTTTTGTCCGAAAGCTCCGGGGCGGCGCTCAAGCGGCGTAGCAGTCCCGCGAGGGAGCAGACTTGCGACTTCTCATTGCAAATCATTCTGAATCCAAGTGAATGTCGTGCCCGGAAAACTGCCGGGCCTCGCACAATTTCTGAATATCGATCACCAGCATTTACGATGTATTTCGAATAGAAATGTATGGCTGTAATTCTAGTGGGTAAGTTAGAGATTGGGGTCAGAGTAAAAACGCATGGGGGTAGCGGATTATAGATTGGAGATCTTCCGGTCAGAGTAGAATCAGAGATTGGGGATAGGACCGACGGAAAA
>CAVROQ010000044.1:0-15272 GCA_963722805.1 uncultured Gammaproteobacteria bacterium | reverse complement strand
TAAGGAGTCCATCGAGGGCGCCGCATAAACGCACTCTGAAAAGCTCCTATAGGAACAATTCCGGTCATAGATTCTGAACTATTTTCGACGCCACTCCCATGGCCGGCAACTGCTCGGCTTCAGTTAGGGCCCACAGCCCTCGCTTGGACTCTCTGGCATCCGCCTCAACGTCTAGCAGCGACTGGTCTTTGCTTTACTTACGGTACACCCATGCAGCGCTCAGTCGCACCATCTCCTGGTTCACGTCGAGGTCGCCGACATACAATCGAGCAACCGTGCGGCCATACCGGTCGACTGTGACCATCTTCGCCCGCACCTGCTCACGGAAGACCAGGTCAGACAGTGCCTGCCTAGTCTTGCTGCCGTAGGGCTACTTCTTCTCGGGGTTATCGATCTCTGCCGGCCTGATCTTGATCTGTTGCTTGTCGGTGGTCGGGAGCTTCACCATATCGCCGTCGGTGATACCCACGATCTCGCTGATAATAGCCTGGGCTGCGCGGAGCTGGCTGTTTAGAAGCCAGAGTAGCTGTTGGAGTAATCTTTTCATGCAGTATTTATAGCCCAAAACGCCACCTAACGAAATCCGTACAACCCGCAGATCTGGTTGTTGCAGATTGGGCTACTCCATTTCCAATAATTCCTCCCGCAAAATAACCACGTCACCGGGGGCTTCAATCCCGAGGCGCACCTGATTACCTTTGATTTCAAGTAGAGTTACGGTGATGTCGTCACCGATCTGGATGGTCTCGTTGCTACGGCGAGCGAGTACTAGCATGGTCGTGCCTCCCTGGCATGAGTTGAACCTGAATCATAGTTCTCGGCGAGCTGGGTGTCTTTGGGAATTTGGCTGAGATGTGGTGGAATTTTTCGTACGGTAGGCTGTTTATATTTGGGCCTATCTACCGGCAACGCTAGCTCTACTCCATACAATCACCCTACCTAACCTGTAACGTGGCTGAAATGACGGGTAATCACTGGTGATTGATCTGTAAAATTTACAGGCCGCCCAAGAATGCCCGCAGCGCATCCCAGCCAGGTATTCTGGAAATAAGCGAGTAGCAGGCGAAGCCGCAGACGGCGACGATAATTCCCACAATCCGTTTCTGATGCAGTGTGTTGTAGAGGTCTGCAGCAGTCTCATCTTTAATATTGAAGCGCTCAACAAGCCATGTGATGAAATTGTTTACGCTTCTCGTCCAAATCATAAACAGCGCCCCACCAAAGGCAAGCGATACAGCTATCTCAAATCCGGATATACCGTCAGTCTCATTCATGCTTTCACTCCCCTACTGTGATACACGCGGCACTTGGTCGAGCAGAACTTGGCTGTAGAGCGCTGCGGCGTGAACTCATCACCACGCTTAGCTGCCTGCATACCGCCCTTACGTGAGAGCCACAGCTTCAATACCTACCTTAACATGATTACTCTGACGGCTTGCATTGCGCCAACTGCGTATTAAACCACTCTAATCGCAATGTTAATATTCGAGATTGAGCTAACAGGGAAGTCGACAATGAACAAACTAGCCTTAGTCACTCTGTTGTTTCTTCTGGGAATATCCAGCTATGCGGCTGATTTCTCCGATACAAAAGCACTAGCGGAGCAGGGTGATTCAATGGCACAGTTTAGTCTTGGGATCATGTACTACAACGGCGAAGGCGTGCCGCAGGATTACGCGGAAGCCGTGAAGTGGTATCGCAAGGCTGCTGAGCAGGGGGATGCAATCGCACAGTACAATCTTGGGATCATGTACGGCAAAGGCGAAGGCGTGCCACAGAATTATGCAGAAGCCGCGAAGTGGTTCCGCAAGGCCGCTGAGCAGGGTGAGACAGTTGCACAGTACATGCTTGGGCACATGTACGGCAACGGCGAAGGCGTGCCAAAGGATTACACAGAAGCGGTAAAGTGGTTCCGCAAGGCCGCTGAGCAGGGTAATACAAATGCACAGTACATGCTTGGGCACATGTACGGCAAAGGCGAAGGCGTGCCACAGTCCGACGCGGAAGCATATGTATGGTTGTATTTAGCCACAGCAGGCGGAGACGATGATGCGGCTGAGCCTCGTGACGTGGCTGCAGAAAAACTTACGCCCGAAGCACTCAATGCGGCGCAGAAGCGTGCAGCGGCATTATTCGTTGAAATTGAGTCTAGGAAAGAATAAACGCCGCTGTATTCTAGCTTATTGTTTCAATCACGCTTATCCCGCCACACCTGCACCCACCTGGGCGCCTCTATTCCGATCCTGATCTGATTACTCTGCTTGCTGACTATGTGGATGGTGGCTAGGCGATCATAACTTTGATGGATTACAGCCCCTCAATACGGGGCTTTCCTTGCCAGGCTTATGTCCGTAGTTGGCACCTTGCCGAAATCGCTGGCACCATTCTCCTGCTGCGCCTGACTGACTCTTATTTCTCGAAAGCTGTCGTTCCGTTCGCCCTGGGCCGGCCCATCAGACTTGTTTTATTGACGGTGTTTACCAACAAAAAATAGTGGCAAGCTGCGGTTTTCAGCGAAAGCCCTACCAACCAGAAAGTATCATAAATGTGGGCGATTAATTTGATCCAAAGTATCGAGGGCGCCATAAGGCGCTTTCATTGCTTGCGCACTATCACTGCTGTGCGCAGGCGATTTCTGCCAAACAGGCTCATGGAGGCAAAATCAGCTCGCGCAATCGGCACATGGTGGCACTCAATCGCCTCGCGCTGCTCCTCTTCTATGTTCACCTGCGGACCAACTTCAAGATCCGGGTCATGAACGTAAAGACAATTTTCATCGTAGCCACTCATCACAACCCAATGCGGCGTCTTCCGGTTATCCATCCGGTAAGTGGATATCAGTACCAGCACGTTCGCCCCCAGGTCAAAACTGGAGATGAGCTCAGTCTGGTCGATATTCGCGTAGTGTATCGGAACCTTCTGTTCCCTGGCCTGCTCGAGGAAGGATTCATGAACCAGGCGCATAACGCGTTTCTTGTTTTCATCCCGAACGCCTTCGACAAAAAGCGGCCCCTGCTGGTTCACCCAAACCTCCGCCGCAAAGCCCCGTGCTACCGCCGCCAGGGCCAGACCCATGGGATGACAGCCCCCGTGCCCGCTGGTCATGAAAATGGTGGTGGCCTCACGCCAAATCTGAATCTCCTCCAGCGGGCTGGGTGAGTAATCGGGGGCCAGGCCATTCATGGCCATCATCAGTGCCGCCGGGCCGCAGGTGAAGGGGGTAGTCTGCGATATCCAGGGAATAGCCCGGTTGTCCCCGCCAGGCTCCAGCCGGTGGATGCGCTTCTCCATGCGCAGCGCGTCACTGCGGTCCTCGTAATAGTCCTGGTAAAGACCAAATTGCTGGTAGCCCAGTTTACGGTAGAGGCTGATCGCAGGCTGATTGTTACCCGCCACCTCCAGTCGCATATACAAAGAGCCGGTCTCTTTCACCGCCTGCTCGGCCAGCCCTATCAATTGGCCGGCAATGCCCCGCCCCTGGCAGGTGGGGTCCACCGCCAGCGAATAAAGACGCGCGAGCCGAGTACCCTGCCTCTGTATCACCAGGATATAGCCGCACAGCACAGCACCCACTTCCCATACCAGGAACACGCACCCCTGGTGTCGCAGCCAGCGTTTGAAGCTTCGGCGGTTAATGCGATCCCCCTGGAAAGTGAGAGACTCCAGTCTCAGCAATTCGTCAATGTCGCTGGCAATGGCTCGCCGCACGGGGTTCATGGATGCACTCTTCAAGTCATGTAATACGTTTGGCAACGGGACCAATCGCTGCCGGGCATCCTGTGTCCAGGGCGTGGCAGGTCAGTTGTAGTTTCAAGCGCTGAAATATATCCCGGGCGGCAATTGACTACCAGCGGCCGCTGTAAAATACTTGGCCAGCTTTTCGCCAGTGGCTCTCTCACCGGCAGCACACAGGAAACCTAAATGTCGCAAACTTTTATCGTTATCCATCGCCTCAGGGACTGGAGCCCCTACCACCCCAGTGATAAGGTGATCACGTTTTCAAGCTACATGAATGGCAGTCACCCCGGCGTAGAGCCGCGCACGCGCATCATCAACCTGTGCCGCAGTTTCGACTACCTTTCAGAGGGCTACTATTGCTCATTGCTGGCGGAAGCGCGCGGCCACAATGTTATCCCCTCTGTGCGCACTCTGAACGACCTCAGCAAACGAGCACTTTATCGCATCCACATCGATGATTTCGGCGAAGACGTATACAAGTCGCTACAGCAAGCAGACCCGAGTCAGCCGTTAGTTCTACACAGCTATTTTGGCCGTACGCAAGACAGTCATTACCACTCCCTGTCGCAGAAACTGTTTGAGTCATTTCCCTGCCCTATACTGCAAATTACCCTGCGCCACCGCAAAAGCTGGGAGATAGCCAGCCTCAAGCCGAGATCGCCGAAGCAACTAAGCGACGAGCAGGCGGATCATTTCGCCAACGCGCTGGATGAATTCAGCAGGAAAGTGTGGCGCAAGCGCCGCAAGCAGAAGGCCGCTCGTTACGACCTGGCCATACTGTGTGATCCGGAAGAAAAAATGCCGCCTTCCGACAAGGGCGCACTCAAACAGTTTATCCGCGCCGGCAAGAAATTGGGTGTGGATTGCGACGTCATCCGCCAGCGGGATTACCTGCGTCTGCCCGAGTACGACGGACTGTTCATACGCACTACTACCAACATTGACCACTACACCTACCGTTTTGCCAAGAAAGCAGAGAACGAGGGGCTGGTGACGATCGATGACAGCAGTTCCATCCTGCGCTGTACCAACAAGATCTACCTGGCCGACCTGTTTCGTACCAACAAGGTTCCCTCGCCCAAAACGGTGGTGCTCTACAAAGACCAGCCAGCCCAGTTGCTTGAACTCGAGCAGACTCTGGGCTTTCCCATAGTAATAAAGATACCCGACGGCGCGTTTTCGAAGGGTGTAGAAAAAGCCAGAAATGGGGAAGACCTGGCTGCCATCTGCAAAAAGCTGTTTCGTCATTCAACCCTGCTGCTGGCCCAGGAGTTTTTATACACCGACTTCGATTGGCGCATAGGCGTCCTGGACAACCAGCCACTGTTTGCGTGTCGCTACTACATGGTGAAGAACCATTGGCAAATCTACCGCCACGGTAAACGCACCGATTCCGGGGGTTTCGACACACTGGCAATAAGCGATGTGCCACGGCCAATCATTGAGGCTGCGCTAAAGGCCACGAGGCCTATCGGTGACAGTCTGTACGGGGTGGACCTCAAAGAGATAGAGGGTAAGGGCTGTGTGATCGAGGTGAACGACAACCCGAATATTGATAAGGGAGTTGAAGACAAGTACCTGGGTATGGGCCTGTATAGCCGTCTCATCGGAACCATGCTCAAGCGCATGGAAGCACGCCGTGGCCACTAGGCTCCCAGCACATTAGCATAAGGGCTTTACATCCACGCGGATGAAAGCCGTAGAGCCGACAACCATTGAGAGGGAAGTCCGCGCCCCGCTGATTTTACGTGGGTAGTTGGTACCTTTCAGCTGATAGACCCTTACTGAAAAATTGTCAGGGTTTCAGGGAAAAACAAAAACCCTGTCGCAAGAGTTATCAATATCAAATTCTGACATTGGATAAAATTGGCATTTAATCTCACTATCAATCGGTGTGCCATCTCGCAGGGTGCCGCTAGCCTGTCTTGTGTAGTAGCTATATTGACCGGCCGTAACTCGCTCAGTAAGGGTCAATTCCCCATAGAGTCTCAGTTCTGCTTCAGACACAACCTCTATCGTAGGAATAATGGACCCACCCGTAATAGCCCCGAAACTTTTCTGCTCCAGGATCAGCTTTTCCTCGACGCGGCCTCCTGTAATACCAATACCGGTACTTCCAGATAAGGTCATGCTGCCAATCATCCCGCCTGAAATGTCAGCTTGGCCGTCATAAAGGTACGCGTTGCTGATATTACCTCCTGATATCCTCACATTCCCCCATAGCTATTCTAACGATCCTATAGTGCCGCCATTCATAGTGAACCCGTCGAAAGAATCCCACACGGTGGCTGCGCCGATCGCCCCGTCATTTAAAATAATTCCGCAACCTGAATCGGCGGTTACATCTCCCTGAACAATACCGCCATTTATCGTAATGTATGAACCACCATGTAAAGCAGCCCAGGATATCGTGACGCCGGGAGCGATGGTAACTGACGTGCTATCTTCTACTCGAATCCCCGTGCTGATATCGTAATCGATCAAGTGGCTGCCCCCGTTATTAAAAACAACAGGGCCGACGACCGGGCTTGCAAGCGTCCAGTAGGCCGAGTGGCCAGTGTAGTCTGTGGCGCTGGTAAACAAGTCAGCATAAAACTCACGTGGTAACCCGGCGTCATTGGGCAGTGCGTTGAGATCGACACGCAGTACAAAAGGTGGTGTTCGATCCTCCACTTTCTCGCCATGCGCTTCGTCGCCCTCCGGTACCTTGCAGCACCAGAAACTGGCGCTGGTAAAGTCGCCGGTAAATCTCTAATCACTCCTCCCCAGACGCCTGATCCCGAACCGGCGAGACCTGAATTGAATCCATATGAGGGTCAAGCTGCGTAAATAGAGCACATAATGGAAGAGCGGCAGGCGTTGCCGGTCCGCAGGTTCCGCGGTCCGAAATGCAGGATCCAACATGACAGCAGTCACAGAAGCAGCCGCCGGGGCCGAGGACCAAAATCGCTATCTGGTGTTTGGCGCGTCGGGCTATATTGGTACTAACCTCGTGCCGTTCCTGATGCAGCAGGGTCTCGCCGTGCGAGCGGCGGCGCGCAATATTGAGGTGCTGGAAGTGCGCGGCTGGTCCGGGGTTGAACTGGCACAAGCCGACGCACTCGACGCCCGCAGCCTTGAGGCAGCGCTCGCCGATGTCGATGTCGCTTTTTACCTGGTGCACTCAATGGCCGCCGGCAGGGATTTCAGCAAGCTGGATCTGGTCGCTGCAGAGAACTTCGCCAGGGCTGCCAGGGTCGCGGGGGTCCAGCGGATCGTTTACCTGGGTGGACTCGTGCCAGATCAGGCCAGCGGTGAACACATTGTATCGAGGCGCCAGACAGGGGAAGTCCTGCGCGCCGGGGCGGTGCCCGTTACCGAGGTGCGAGCGGGCATTATTATTGGCCCCGGGTCTGCCGCCTTCGAGGTGATGCGCGACCTGGCCCTGAACCTACCGATCATGGTCGCACCGCGCTGGGTAAGAGCCAAGTCTCCCCCCATAGCCCTGTCAAATCTGCTCACTTATTTGTTGGGCGCTGCGCGCGAGCCCCAGGCCGCTGGCGAAATCTACGATGCAGCAGGTGCGGAACAGGTTAGCTACCAACAAATGATGACGTGGATGGCTGACATTGCCGGTAAACGAAAACCGATCATCATTCCGGTCCCCATACTCAGCCCCGGCCTTTCGTCCCACTGGCTGGGCCTCACCACTGCCGTGCCACCGGATATAGCCAAAGCCTTGATTGTTGGCCTGAAGCACGACTTCAGTGCCAATGATCAGCCATTGCGTGAGCTGGTTCCCCAACGCCTGCTAGGCGTTCGCGAGGCGATTGCGGCGGCCTTCACCGCAGAACGTTCCCATAACACCCTGGCTCGCTGGACTGAGGGTGCGTTTGATCAACGCGGCCTAAGGCACGATGTTGCGTTCTACGCCAAAAAGGCCGGCGGAAGCGCGCAGGGTGATGTATCAGCCGCCGCCATCTGGGAACAGGTAATAAGGCTGGGTGGCAGCAACCGGTACTACTACATGAACGGACTCTGGTGGCTGCGAGAGCTAATGGACTGGTTTGTCGGCGGCGCCGGCCTCTCACGGGGGCGCAGGGATCCCGACCAGCTGCGCCTGGGCGACGTCGTGGACTACTGGACAGTGATTGGAATCGAACCCGGGCGTCACCTGACCCTGCACTTCGGCATGAAAGCACCCGGGGCGGGCATACTCGAATTCGACCTGCAGCCGTTACCCGAGGGGCACACTCAAATAAGCATCACGGCTTACTGGCATCCCCGCGGCGTGTGGGGCTTGCTGTACTGGTACGCACTGGTTCCGGCGCATCTGTTCATCTTTCGCGGCTGGACCAGGGCAATCGTGCGTCGTGCACAGGCTGCGGGCAAGCAACCGGTGGCTTCCTGAATGGAGATAACCTTTGGCTAGAAAACTGCCCGGCTTTATTCCTGAAGAATTGCGCCAACTCGCCAGGTTTATTCCCGTACGTGGCTTGGACGTTATCGATTGGAAGCCCATGCTGGGCGGAATGCGGACCGTTTCATGGCGCTATGTCAGTCGCAAGGGCGTTGATCAGCTCGCACACACTACCCGGCAGCTTGCCCAGTCTGTCCGGCTGATCAATACGCTTGAAAGCACAACACCACTAATGGAAATTCGCGACAAATCCAGACGGCGCCGGTGCGGTGACGATATTCTGAGGCTCTACTTTTCCCAGTGGCTGGTAGAGCCAGGTATGTTTATCGACTTGCGTCTGGCGCGCTTCGGCGCGGACGAGGAGGGTTTGCTATTCAGTCCCAACGGCCTTTGGATATGTCTGAGGCCTGCCTTTCGGGAGGGGATGCTTGCTCTGTATCGCTCATTCTACAGCTCAGACGACGAGGCATTTGACCAGGCTCTGAACCAGATGGGAATGTTGCACAAGGATCTGCCGCCTGCCGCGGCGGAAGAACTGAAGAAGCTGCTATTCCAGCACTTTGGCATTGACCAGAACTCACAGCGCTTCTCCATTGATTGCTTCAAAGCATCCTTCGATGAGCTGTTCGCGTTCTTCGTCGCTCACGATTACAAACTGCACAGCGATTTTGTATTCGTGGGTTTTTACCTTATAACGCTGTACCTGACACTGGAGGACATTGGCCAGGCCCATGACGTGAGAAGCATCTGTGCAGAGGTTTTGCTCTAGAGGAGGTCGACCAGCAGCGCGGCACTCTCGGCCATCCGTCTGGCGCCGCAGCTGGGACGAATGCCGCGTCGCTCGCCTGGGGCGCCTACTTTTGGTAAAACTGAAAGCCATCAGGCGCTCGTAATGACAGTCCTCGCAGCGCACACGCAAAAAGCCATGTTCGATGCGACCGCACTGGAGGTAATCGTAAAATTCCCCTTGCGATACCTGAGAATAGAGCGGCCCTGCTGCTCCAATGGCACCATACCGAATATAATGCCTGGCATTACGCTGTGCTTTTTAGGGTCTGCAATTCTCGGAAGCGATCGTTAGCCCTTGGCAGGGCCAGCAGGCTCTGCCCGGAATTTAGGCCCCGCAATCACGGCGCAATGCCGCCGGCTTACATCAACCGAACGTGACAGATTCAATCTAGATACCATCAACACCCCTGATGCGCTCCATCACCTTGAACCGAGAAGAGATTTCATTGATTGTCACGGGGAGGGCTGCCAGCTTCGCAATGAAGTCCAGCGGCGGAGGGCCGCCCCGCTCGAATATCACATGCGTGGTTCCATCCCGGTAAGGTGTCTTCAGCTGCGACCGCGACCGGTTGGCTTGCCACAAGGCTACCAATAACCCGTTTTTTGTGATTGCGCGTTCAATGCGGCTTATAGTCATCCTGTTACCAGGATAGTTGTAGTGCGAAAGAGTGGTCCGGGCAATATTGGGTTCAACGGCATTTTGGTGGTAGGGTGGTACTCCAGGGATAGGGTGGTACTTGAGGGATAGGGCACTTGCTGCCCTGACTTGGCGTTGCTTCATACTGGTTGGTTTTCGCATGCGCCGGCATGCTTTTGAATAGAGAGAAGACAGGGTGTGGATGCGGCCTTGTCTGGCTCTTGAGCACCAGCACAAAAGTGCATCCTGGCCTGATAAAAACAAGGAGTCATCAAGCATGGCCTATCGTATTCGCAGAAACAGGTCTACCCAGAAAAGTTTGCGCCTGATTGCGGAGGAGCAAATCGAGAAGTCGATTGCGGAGATCAACGACCCGCAACTTGATCGTCATGAAGCCGTGCACCAAGCGCGCAAGCGATGCAAAAAGCTGCGCGCCCTGGTTCGTATCGTGCGTCCCCAGTTCGCTGACTACAAGCGGGAAAACGCTTTTTTTCGTGAAGCCGCTCGTGAGCTGTCTTACCTGCGGGATGCGCAGTCGGTGGTAGCGTGCTTTGACGAACTCATGAAACGCCATGAAGACCAGGTTGACCGCGACAGGTTTGCAGCGACCCGCAAGGAGTTGGTCGACCGCCGCAGGCAGGTTGCCGAAGATGTTGCCGGCCTGGACGCCAGGCTCAACCGTTTTCTGGAGCAGATGCGCGAGGCCCGCCAGCGGGTCGCTGAGTGGAAGATCGATGACGACGGGTTTTCGGCAGTGCGTGGCGGTTTGAACAAAACCTACCAGCGTGGCCGCAAGGCACTTCGCAAGGCCCATGCAGATCCGAGCACGGAGAATTTCCATGAATGGCGTAAGCGGGTCAAATACCACTGGTATCACGAACGCCTGCTGCGTCAAATCTGGCCCGCGATGATGAAAGTCGAACGGCGGGTTGGCAATGAACTTGCCGACCTGCTCGGGGATGAACACGACCTGGCGGTATTGCAACAGACGCTGGACGCTGAACCGGAGCGTTTTGGCGGGGAGCGCGACAGGCAGGACCTGGCGGGCTTGATCAAGCAAAGCCGGGCGCAGCTGCAGTCAGAGGCCCATGAATTGGGGGCAAGGGTTTTCGCTGAGAGGCCTGATGCCCGCGCCGAGCGTTTTCAACGCTACTGGATGGTCTGGCAGGGGGGCTAAGCTCGCCCTCGGCGCCTTGCCATAAGCTCTTGCAGCCCAATTCTCGGGCTAATACCAATAGTCGGCCTGCCGCCTCAACACAGGTAGAAGCAACTCAGATGATGAACGTTTCATAAAAGCCGCGCCTGCCATGGCGCATGGCGCGCAGGCAACATCGACGGCGCGGTGGAGGGCTCATTGCCCTGCATATGCGGCAGAATTCTCTCGATGAGCCGGTTGGTGCGACACTCGCTCTTCAATAGCACAGACTCTATGCCTTGTTTTATCAGTGGTAATTCCCCAACCCCTTGATCTGCGTCAATACGTGTCGCAGTACCAGCTGTAATCTGAAAAGGTGAGACGTTTGCCATTGGTAGTATGTCTTTACCCTGGTAGATAATTTAAGGGGTCGAAAATGAACGACTGTGGATATGAAGGCAATCTATGTAGGTCTTGATGGCGATGATACCCAGCACTATGGATCAGCCATGAACAAGGGTACCGGGGGAGGTCATCACCTTCCAGTGCCGGTCGACACTTGCGGGCCTGTTGAAGCTCACACAAGAGGATTTGTTGATGCTTGCTGGCCGCTATAAATCACTGATGCTTTTCGTCCTCTATGCTCATTTTTCGAGTGCAGCGGCTTGTGATTTGGAGACTACAGTGCGTGATTCAACACCTGCGGAGATCGCAACCTTCTTTGCTGAAGCGGGCAAGCAAGTGGTGACTTTTGTCGGTTATTCCGGCGCGCAATACCAAGATGAGGCAGCGCTGCACAAGGCTGCCGGGGAAGTGTTAGCCGAATTTGAAGCGTCAAATACATTGGTCAATATTGGTGCGACAGCTGATGGCATTGGCGCAGTCTACGCCCTGGCCAAACGCGAGGGTTTTGTCACCACCGGAATCGTCTCGACCCAGGCGCGCGAGTACGCCGCCGAACTGTCGCCCTGTGTCGATTACGTGTTTTATGTTAACGATGAAACCTGGGGAGGATTTATCGATGGTCAGGACAAGCTGTCGCCGACCTCCACCGCCATGGTTCACAGCAGTGACCTGATGATTGCTATCGGGGGTGGCACTGTCGCCAGGGACGAACTGATTGCAGCGCGCCGCCTGGGCAAGGAAATACGTTTTATTCCAGCGGATATGAACCATCAAATCGCCCGCGATAAGGCAAACAAAAAGGGTCTGCCTGCGCCGGAAAATTTTGCAGGTGCTGTTGCGGGCTCATTTTAGGAAACTCCAATTTTCATGATTGGGCAGAGTCCTAATCAAGCAGCAGTTTCGACGCTCTTATTTTTGTTCGGCTGCGCCCATAGTCCAATTTGATATCGCGTGCCGCTTTCATATCTCTCCTGAATCTGGTTGAAGATCAGCAGCTTCAGGCTTTCTATTATGGCCGCTTTTTTCCGACGCTTACACCTTGTTTAGTCTCTTATCGGCACCGAGTCGGAATATGAGCCGGGTACTGCGCTGGGATTTTTTATGTCCGCAATTTTTTGGTAACGGACAATCGCCCTTTCCGATCAATTGGCCTTGTAACTGGTGCTATCGACCCTGTGCGGACATATGGCGAGGGTGGGGTCTGTCCAGCCAACGTTCCCCAACGGACTAACGTTGCTTGCGCCACCTGCCCATCCTCGCCGGAGTGACACGCACACGAATTGCATGGGCGCGAAAAGGCCGTGACAAATTCATCGGGAATGAATTTGGACAAGCGTAGCTTGCCTGCAAGGGGAAGGGCATGGACGCCCTTCATCCAACCGCGTCAGACTGACGCGCGGCTTCGGCACCAGGGCGGCCAATTTGGCGATGAAGTCCAGAGGCGGGAGGCCACCCCTTTTTAATATGACATGGATAGTGCCGTCGCGCTAACGTGTCTTGGCGGGGCCGCCTGGGCTGGAAGCCTATATTTTAGTTGAAGGTTATCGCCAAACGCTTCTCCGATACCGCCCGCCGGCCGGGTAACGTAGCGGCACAACCGCTCCCGTTTGTCGCGTTGACAATTGCTCACGACTATCATCGGAGCTACGGTATTGATCAAGGCGTCTTCACCCACACTGGCTTGGTGGAGAACGCTGAGAGATACAGGAGAGACCGTCGCGACCATTGATGGTCTCCACGGCGGAGCTTCCAGAGGAGAGCGCCGGGCAGCAATAAGCGACCATCGAGTACTTTCGAGTAACTTTGTGCCGCTACAGTCCACTGCCATTCAGCAGTAAATGAACGCCTATACTCGAAATATAACCAAGCGCGATAACAGGGGTCCATTTGAGGTGTGATGCAAAAGTATAAACGCCCCTGGCTGTTCCCAGCAACGCCACTCCCGCGGCTGAGCCAATGGCCAACATGCTACCACCCACACCTGCCGTTAAAGTGACAAGCTGCCATTGTTCTAACGGCATAACCGGGTCCATGGTCAGTACAGCAAACATTACCGGGATGTTGTCGACGATTGCAGAAAACAATCCCACCAGGGTGTTTGCCCAGACAGGCCCAAGGTCGTGATACATTAGCTCGGAAACAATTGCCATATAGCCAAACTGACTTAAACCAGCAACGCATAAAATCACGCCATAAAAGAACAGCAAAGTATCCCATTCGGCGCGGGAAACACGCTCCATAATATCGAATTCTTTGACATCGGCTCTATCCTGGGTCATGTCTTCCAGAATCTCTACCGAACCAATAACTTGCTCTTCCCTATTTTTCACCTGAGCAGCGCTGAACATCAGGTAGGCACCCGAGTCGCCCAGATTCGCGAAATAATCTGCAGCATCATAGGCTTTGCCTGGAGTTGGATTGTCTTTGTAAATATTTTTGTAGTGCTGACGAACACTCACTGCTGTATCGTCGTCCAGCACTACATCAGCCAATGTGGGACGCTCTGAGTCGTAAAAAGCCTTCCACTGATTCCTTGTGCCAATCATTTCTGTTGCTTTTATACCTGACAGCGCTTCAAGAGCCTTGTTCCAATGGGTGACTCTATGTTCATTGTCGAGCATAAATGCAGCGTGGGGTTGATCATTCAGGTGCTCGCCGATGCGATCGCCATAGTACTCTACGACACTCAGTGGATTCTGGTGAGATTCCCTTCTCCCACCAAAAATGGAGTCAGCGGCCAGGGTGCGACCTTCGATTTTCTTCAGATAAAAAGAGAAGAGTCCTAGATAACTCAGGCCAAACATCATGCCTGCCGCTGGTGGCAGATTTAAGGCGCTGTGAAAGGTCACGGCAGTCACTATCGTGGCAAGGAAAAGCAGTATCATGATTTTTGCACCGCGTTTCATGACTGACTTTTCTTTAGAGGCCTTTGGAACGCCCTTTGGCAAAGCAAAGCTCATGATGATGGCAGGGACGAGCCAATTGACTACTGAGGGTATAAACAGTGGCAGGAACTGCAGGAATTCCACTTTTCCTTTTTGCCAGACCATGAGAGTTGTGATGTCACCGAATGGTGAGAAAGCCCCGCCCGCGTTTGCCGCAACGACCACGTTAATGCAGGCTAACACGATAAACTTAGTGTCCTTTCCACCTACTGCTATTACCACGGCCCCCATGAGCAAGGCTGTTGTCAAATTATCGGCAACGGGTGAAATAGCGAAAGATAAGGCACCAGTCACCCAGAATATCTTTCTGAGTGAATACCCTCGAGATACAAGATAAGCGCGTAGCGCCTGAAATACTTTTCGCTCCTCCAAAGCACTGATGTAGGTCATGGCAACCAGCAGGAATAGAAACAGTTCGGCGTACTCAACAATGGCATGTTTGATTGCGCGATGAGCCTGGTCTGGAATACCAGCATCCTTAAAGGCCAGTGCCACCAGAATCCAGATAATTCCCGCAGCAAAAAGTACAGGTTTACTCTTTAATAAATTAATATTGTTTTCTAATGGAACCAGTGCATAGAAAAGAACAAAAACAGCAATGGCGGCGTAGCCATAAAACGTAGCGCTCAAGTCTGGTATCTGAGTTGGTGACGCTCCACCTCCTGATTCTGCAAATCCGACCAGGGGAAACAGCAACAGACTCAGAGTGGCAAGCGTAAAGCGGAGCAAAGGGGTCATGGTGGCATCCAAAGATTGAATATTTACTGGCGGTAAGTTAACACTGGTGCAGGGTCTCTTCTATGCAACCTTGGTAGGAGAGTAAGCAGAGCACCCAGGGATGGGTTTATGGCATGAAGTATAATGGCTGTTAGCTTCCCTCACCGTAGTGTTATTCAGGCTTCAGGTCTTAACGACAAGCTGTTCGCACTTCGCCATAGCCATTCGGTGGGGCCGAAGCTGAAACCAGCCGCTACCCGGAAGAGGCAACAACAGAGATGATCAAGGGGTCGCGGGGTCAATCGAAAAGCCGTGTTTGCGGTAGCGCACGGTCCTCGGGACGCAGCGGCGCCCCGGCGGCGGGCGCCTTGCTCTTCAGGCAGGCCATAATCCTTTCGATCAGCCCGGTGGTGGGACACTCCATCTTCAATGCAAGCAATGAGCTTGGTCTGCACCGTACAGTGCGCAGTAATGTGGTTTGTTAATTCAGCGAGAGTCCTTTATGGC
>CAVROQ010000043.1:0-10622 GCA_963722805.1 uncultured Gammaproteobacteria bacterium | reverse complement strand
CCCACCACTGGGAGAGGCCAGGGTCAGTTCGGCGTCGGCATCCTTGAACACATAGTAAGGTGCAGCAAACTCTTCCAGCCAAAAGCCGGTTTTCGCGCCTGTATCTCCCAACTGGTCGTGGGAGGTTAACACCATAAGTATTTTCATTTCCTGAATCCTTACCAAGTGCAGATGGGCCGTACGCAATGCCGGGAGTCTCGCTGGCAATTATCCTGCCATTCAGCGCCCGGTAATCGCCGGAAATTAAAAACTGTAATATGGCGCACGAAAACCAGCTCAGCAGCCGCTTCAAGCGCAAAGTAGCATGAGCAACCGGCGCAGCAAATTACCAAATGTTAAAAGGAACAAGCGCGACTGAACCTGAATCCGAGCGCTTTGAGCCAGGCAATTGACGCAGATCAATCCGCCAGGAATCGCAACAGGGCGTCCCAGCTGCGTTGGTCGGCATCGGCATCGTAGGCCAGCGGCATCTCGTACTGTTCGCCTTTTTTGGTGGCCCCGGGATTAGTAAAACCATGCACCGCAGCGGGAAAACTCAGTAGCTCCAAATCAACTTTGGCGACGCTCATTTCGTTGACAAAATCAGCCACCTGCTGAGGCGGCACCATGGGGTCTGCACCACCGGTAGCAACCAGTACACGCGCCTTTATCTTGTCTGCGGCCGCGGGCGACTGGGTACCCAAACTGCCGTGAAAACTGGCAACACCAGCGAGGTCTGCACCCATCCTGGCCTGATTCAGAACTACCGCACCACCGAAACAATAGCCAATGCCGTAGATGCGCGCGGGATCGACTTTAGCCTGACTGGCCAGCACGGCACGCGCCGCCCCAAACCTGGCATTCATCAATTCCGGCTCGGCCATAGCCGCCTCCATAAACGCCTTGGCATCTTTAGGGTGACCGGCCACCTTGCCGTGGCCATACATATCGACCGCAACGGCTGCATAGCCCGCCTGCGCCAGCTTTTGCGCACGAGCGCGGGTGTAATCGTCCATGCCCCACCACTCGTGTACCACGATAACGCCTGCTGTGGGTTCCACCACTGCATCGTCGTAGTAGAGCACCGCACTGCCAAGACCTTTGTCAAAAGCAATTTTCTGCTCAATGACTTCAGCCTGCACACTAGCTCCCATTGCCACTGTCACTAGCAGTAATACCTTTGCCCACTTCATACCTTTACTCCGAATGGCCTACGCTATTGCGATTGCCCTATGCCGGCGTGCAGCTGCCAAAAAAATTCAAGCAAGCTTGAACGGCAGGCTGCGTAGCCGTTGACCTGTCGCAGAAAATATTGCGTTACCGATAGCGGCCGCTATCGGGGGTACACCGGGCTCCCCGACGCCTGTCGGGGCATCATCCGTATCCACAATCAGCACCTCGATTTCGGGCGCCTCATGCATGCGAACGACCTGGTAATCGTGGAAATTACTCTGCACAACCCTGCCGTCGACAACACTGATCTCGCCGTACAGCGCGGCGCTCATGCCGAAAATAATACCACTCTCCATCTGAGACCGAACCATATCCGGATTGACTGCCAAACCGCAGTCTATCGCGCAGGTCACCTTGTGAACCTTGAGCTGCCCGTTTTGCACCGACACCTCAGCGATTTGTGAAACGGCAGACGAAAAGGAGGTGTGCGAGGCGATACCATGAAAATGACCCTGCGGCAGTGTCGAGCCCCAACCCGCGGCCTCGGCCACCATTTGCAGGGTCTTTCTCAGGCGCGGGTTGTTGCGCGTATAGTCAAGCCGCCACTGCAGCGGATCGACATTGCGGGAATGGGCGATTTCGTCCATAAAGCTTTCTTTAAAGAATCCGCTATAGGAGTGGCCTACTGAGCGCAGGAAACCCACCCGCATACCCGGGTCCACGGTAACATGGCTTATTTCAGTATTGGCGACGTCGTAGTCCTCAATCAGGCCCTCGACACTGTAGGGATCAATCACAATACCGTCGAACAGGCCATAGCCCTTCTTACCCAACCACGTCGACATACCGTGGGGCAGGAATTCCGGCAACATAACTCCCAGTGCCACCTTCATGGCTCCAGGCAGTATATTGGGACCCGCCCGGGTGACTGTCCAGGTCTGCCACTCACCGTTACTATCCAGACCGGCCTCGTACTGTACCAGTGATGCCGGGCGATAGATGTCGTGCCTGATATCGTCCTCGCGACTCCACAGCAACTGCACGGGCAACTCGGCTTCCTTGGCAATGGCTGTCGCCTCGGCAACATAATCCATGCCCATGCGTCGACCGAAGCCTCCCCCGAGAAAGCAGGAATGCACAGTGACCCGTTCTTTATCGATGTCGCCATAATGTGCCGCAATAGCCTGAGCAACCGCAATAAACTGGTTGCCAACCCAGACGTCGCAGTTGCCGTCTTCAATTCGCACCGTACAGCTCATGGTCTCCATGGTCGCGTGGGCAATATACGGCACCCAGTATTCAGCAGAAATTTTGCTGGCGGCACCATCAAGTGCCTTGGCGCCCGCGCCATCCTTGTGCCCCTTGTCGCTTTTACCGGTTTCAATGGCCATTTTGAACTGGGCCCGGGCCTGGTCACTGGAGAATTTTGTTAATTCCTCGGGCAGATCCCATTCGACTTGCAATCGCCCAGCCGCCTGGCGCGCTTGCCAGTACGATTCGGCCACTACCGCCACGCCATTGAAAATCTCGACAACCTTTGTCACCCCGGGCATCGCCTCGGCCGCATCTGGATCAAATCGCTTGACCAGACCACCATGCACCGGGCAATGCACCAGCACGGCGTAGTGAAGGTTGGGAATATCGACATCGATACCGAACACTGCGGTACCGGTCGATTTTGCCAGACCGTCAAGACGCGGCCTTTTTTTGCCAATAACACTAAACTCAGAAGGCTGCTTGAGTGGCGTATTGGTGACGGGGGCGATGGTTGCCGCGGTCGCGGCAAAATCTCCGTAAGGGTAGCCCTTGCCCTGCCAGGTTACCTGACCATCCCGCATTTCCAGTTCATTGGCCGGGGCCGCCAATTGTTCCGCAGCCGCCGCCCTGATGGTTTCCCGGGCATCCGCCCCCAATTGCCGTACCGGCAGGTAGCTGGCTTTGATACTGGTGCTGGCCCCCGTGCCCTGGGCCTTGAATTCGGGATTTTTGAATGCCTTGTTGACGCCGGCGTGATGCACGGTAATCGCCTCGGGAGACACCCCCAGCTCTTCTGCCACCAGTGTTGTAATACCGGTCATCGTTCCCTGCCCCATTTCGGTATAGGGCTGGTAAAAGTTAATGGCGTTGTCGGGCGTAATCTGCAGCCAGACGCTGGGCGAGAAATCGCCTTCGACAGCAAGGGGGTTACCATTCGGGTCCCGGCCACAGCCCGTGAGCGGTAAACCCAGCACCAGGCCTCCACCGCCAACACCCAGTAATTTGATAAAGTTCCTGCGCGATGCATCTTGTTTAATCATGATTTCACCCCTGCCTGCGCTGCCGGATGCTGAATTTGCACCGCCGTGTCAAGCCTCTTGGCGGCATCTTTAATCGCCTTCTTGATATCACCGTAGCTGCCGCATCTGCAGATGTTACCGCTCATGGCGGCGTTGATAGCTGCGTCGTCGGGATTGGCATTACGCGCCAGAAGTGCGCTGGCTGACATCAGCTGGCCCGACTGGCAATAGCCACACTGAGGCACGCTATGCTCTATCCAGGCCTGCTGCAGCGGATGCAAATTATCCGGCGTACCGAGCCCCTCTATGGTGGTGACCTTGCGTCCGGCCACAGCAGAAATGGGCAGGATACAGGTGCGCACGGACTCGCCGTCGAGGTGCATACTGCAAGCACCGCACAGGCCCATCCCACAGCCGAACTTCGACCCTTTGAGCTTTAAGTGATCACGCACCACCCATAACAGGGGCATATCTGGCGGCACATCCACTTCAACCGGTGACTCATTCAAGATAAATTTGATCATAGCTTTGCCTTCCCTACTTGTTATTCTGCCCGCTAGCATCTGCGGTGATGAATACTACGTTCTTTGTTTAATCCCGGCCTTGTCGTTGTGGCTGTCCGGGGCCAATATGGTCGACGTGCTCAAAAGTGACCGCCGGTGCTTAACAAAACTGACATCTTCAGACTGCGCAAGTGCCCTCTATCAAACAGGAACCGCCCATGTTGGAGCAAGCGATACCCATAGCTTTTACACTCCGCTCCATGTTAACGCCATTGCCGGCTAAATCAACAACTAGTGAGCATCGGCCGCCGGCGCCAATATCCAGCCTCGAACTGTTTCCTCCGCGCTTCAGGTAAGGTATAACGGCGCCATGAAAATTCCAAAACGCATACAACCCCTGGTCGAAGACGGCTTGGTCGACGAAGTCATCCGGCCCTTGATGAGCGGCAAGGAGGCCGATGTCTACGTTGTGCGCTGCGGCGCCAGTATTCGCTGCGCCAAGGTTTATAAAGATGCCGCCAAGCGCAGCTTTAAACAGGCGGTTAAGTACCGCGAGGGGCGCAAAGTACGAAACAGCCGACGCGCACGCGCCATGGAAAAGGGTTCCAAATATGGCCGCGGCCAACAGGAGGAGGTATGGCAAAATGCGGAGGTCGATGCACTCTATAAACTGGCAAGCGCCAATGTTCGGGTACCCAAGCCCTATGGTTGTTTCGACGGCGTTTTGCTGATGGAGCTGATTACCGACGAGCATGGTGATGTTGCCCCGCGCTTGAACGATGTCGCCATGTCCGCAGAGCAGGCGCTGGAGGACCATGCACAAATGATGCAGTACATCATGCGCATGCTAGACGCCGGCTTGATTCACGGCGACCTGTCTGAATTTAACGTCCTGGTAGACGAGTACGGCCCGGTCATCATTGACCTGCCGCAGGCGGTCAACGCTGCCGGCAATAATAATGCCGAGTGGATGTTGACCCGGGATGTCGACAATATGACCAATTACTACGCCCTGTTCGCCCCCGAACTGAAGGGCTCGCGCTATGCCAGCGAGATCTGGGCGCTTTACGAGGATGGCCAGCTCCACCCGGATACTGAACTGACCGGCGAGTTTACCGACAGCGATGAGGCCGCGGATGTCGATGGCGTGATGGCAGAAATAAAAGCCGCACTCGAGGAGCAGGAGGCAAGGCTGGAACGCCTGCGTGAGGAGTAGGAACCCGAGTAATCCGCTCGCCGGGCAAGGGGTGTCACAAGCCTGCTGCAGCTCGACTTTTCAGCTCTAATCGAGTATTATTCGCGCCCCTTCAAAACCTTACCGCTTTCCAGCCAGGATTATCCCCGTGATTTCCACCGCAAATATCACCATGCAGTTTGGTGCCAAACCCCTATTCGAAAATATTTCCGTAAAATTCGGCCACGGCAATCGCTACGGTCTGATCGGCGCCAATGGCTGCGGCAAAACCACCTTTATGAAAATTCTCGATGGCAGCTTGACCCCCAGCTCGGGGAACGTATCCATCACCCCCAACGAGCGCATCGGCAAGCTGCACCAGGACCAATTCGCATTTGAGCGCTACAGCGTGGTCGACACCGTAATTATGGGACACGCCGAGCTTTGGCAAATCAAGCAGGAGCGTGACCGCATCTATTCCCTGCCGGAGATGTCAGAAGAAGACGGTATGGCAGTCGCGGAGCTGGAAACCCAATTCGCTGAAATGGATGGTTACAGTGCCGAAAGTCGTGCCGGCGAAATATTGCTGGGCGCGGGCATTGCCCAGGAGTTGCACCACGGCCCCATGAGCGAAGTGGCCCCGGGCTGGAAACTGCGGGTGCTGCTGGCGCAGGCCTTGTTCTCCGACCCGGATATTCTGTTGCTGGACGAACCCACTAACAACCTCGACATCAACACCATCCGTTGGCTCGAAGGTGTGCTCAACGAACGCAAAAGCACCATGGTGATTATTTCCCACGACCGCCACTTCCTCAATGCGGTGTGCACCCACATGGCCGATATCGATTATGGCGAACTGCGGGTTTATCCTGGCAATTACGACGACTTCATGACCGCCTCGACCCAGGCACGGGAACGCCTGCATTCCGAAAATGCCAAGAAGAGTGCCCAGATCGCCGACCTGCAACAATTCGTCAGCCGCTTCTCGGCCAACGCGTCCAAGGCCAAGCAGGCAACCTCGCGGGCCCGCCAGATAGAAAAAATCAAACTGGACGACATCAAAGCCTCCAGCCGGGTTAGCCCCTATATTCGCTTCAAGCAGGACAAGAAGTTGCATCGCCAGGCCTTGATTCTGGAGCAGCTTGGCCACGGCTTTGATGATGAACTGCTGTTCGACCACGGCGACCTGATTCTCGATGCCGGCAGCCGGCTGGCGATTATCGGTGAAAACGGGGCCGGAAAAACCACCCTTTTGCGCTGCCTGATGAACCAGCTTGAACCACAGAAGGGCCTCATCAAATGGTCAGAAAACGCATCACTGGGTTACTGCCCGCAGGACAGCACCGAACATTTTGACGGTGACCTCAAGCTGTTCGACTGGATGAGTCAGTGGCGCAAGCCCAGCCACGATGACCAGATTGTACGGGCCACCCTGGGGCGGTTGCTGTTTTCGTCCGACGACTTCAACAAGGCAGTCAAGGTATGTTCCGGCGGCGAGAAAAACCGATTGTTATTCGGCAAGTTGATGATGCAGGACGACAATGTGCTGCTGCTGGACGAGCCCACCAACCACCTCGACATGGAGGCTATAGAGGCTCTCAACCTGGCGCTGGAACACTACGATGGCACCCTGGTTTTTGTCAGTCACGACCGTGAGTTTGTCTCGTCACTGGCCAATCGAATTATCGAAATCAAAGATGGCCGACTGATCGACTTTCGGGGTAGCTACGAAGAATACCTGGCCAGCCAGCAACAGGCTGAACAGATGGCCAACGCCGGGTAACACGCTCAATTAATTAGCAATACAGTATGCAAGCTTGAACGCGGCTGCGCGACAAGCTCTGCCTGGTCGTCAAATAATGCGTCAAGCCATGACCCAGAACAACAATTGGCGACTCACCGCAGTAGAGGGCGCAAGCCCCGGTGTTTATACTTAAAGGCCCAAATCCCAAGACGCCTTTAAGAGACTTGCGCTATGCAAAAACTCAACTTCCAGGATGCCTCATTTCTGCGCGCAGAGGTGGGCGAACGCCCCTTTCATGTCGCGGCGCTACTTATATTCTCCAAGCCCGGCAAGGCGCCGGCCAACTATATGCGCAAGCTTGCCCCGCTGATTGCCGATGGCGTCATTAACTCCAGCCCCATATTCAGCCGCAAACTGGAGGATCCCCACGACCTGCGCAAGCCGGCATGGATTGAAGAAGACGAGCTTGATCGTCGCTTTCACTTCCGCCACTACTCCCTGCCCCAACCCGGCACAATGGAAGATCTTCTGGAGCTGGTGGCGCTGGCCCACCAGCCGGTGCTGGATCGAGGTCGGCCCCTGTGGGAGTACCACCTGATCGACGGCCTGCCCCGCAACCGCTTCGCCGTCTACGCCAAGATACACCATGCGCTGGTCGACGGCATGGCCGGTATTGCCCTGGTCAGCAAGCAACTCCAATGTGAACCTATATCAATCAGTCAGCTGCACAAAATACACGCCAGCACCCACCCCGAGGAGCTACCCCATAAAAAATCCAGTGGCTGGTTCAAGCAGTTGGAGAACAATATTGGCGCCTTATTCGACCAGACCCGGGCCATCCCGGAAATTGCCTCCCAGGTCTTACATATGGGCCGCAGCTCGGATGGCGGCAAAAACGCCCTACCACCCCTGCCCTTCACCGCACCGCCCAGTATTCTCAACCTTAACAAAGGAGGGCGCCGTAAACTCATCGCTCTCGATCTTCCGCTCAACAAAATGCGTAACATCGGCCACAGCACCAACGGCACTGTAAACGACGCACTGATTGCGGTTTTGGGTGGAGCGGTGAGACACTTTTTGCTGCAACAAAAGAAATTGCCCAAAACTTCCCTCGTGGGAGCCATGCCGATTTCGGTCAAAATCGAGGGTAGTAAAGGCAACAAGCTAAGCATGTTGATGGTACCGCTTGCGAGCAATATCGCGGACCCGCAAAAGCGCCTGCAACGCATCGTCAAGGTAACCAAAAATGCCAAGCAGGGCCTGCAAGGCATGAGTGCCACCGGCCTGCAGGACATGTTTAACTTGATCATGATGCCGGTGATGGCATTAAGTGCCGCCCACCTTTCGGACAAAGTGCGTCCGGTCGCCAACATGGTGGTATCCAATGTACCCGGCCCCACTAACACCCAATACCTCGCCGACTCCAAGCTGGAGGCAATCTACCCGATCTCACTGCTGACCGAGGCCGCGGGTTTTAACTTCACTGCCATCAGCTATCGCAACAAGCTCTGCATTGGCATTCTTGCCTGCCCGGACGGGCTTGAGGGGGTGGACAATTTCAAGGATTGTTTGCAGCTTGCCTACGAAGAGTTGCTGGCAGCCATCGACTAAAGGCAGCTCTTTTTCATCCAGCGATCAGAGGTACCTGTACGGTGCCTGCAAACTTCGAACACCGCCTGGGACCGCACCCGAGGGCTTCGGCTTACATCCCCAGCTTGTCTCGCAGGGTATAAAACCAGGCACCCATGGCGGTAAATGGAATTCGAAACAGGCGCCCGCCTGGGAACGGATAATGCGGTAGCGCTGCAAAGGCATCAAAGCGATCCGCCTGTCCGTGCAGCGCCTCGGCAATCAGCTTGCCCGCGAGATGCGTGCTGGTAATGCCGTGACCACTGTAGCCCTGGGCGTAGTAAATATTATTGCCAATGCGGCCAAACTGAGGAATGCGGGTAAGGGTTAAAAGAAAGTTACCGGTCCATGCGAACTCCAGCTTTACCTGTTGCAGTTGCGGAAAGGTGGTCAGCATGTTCGGTCGAATCATATCCTTGATGGCATCCGGTTCGCGGCCACCGTAGGTGACACCCCCACCGTACAATAAGCGCCCGTCGCCGGTCAGACGATAGTAATCCAGTAGATAGTTACAGTCCTCGACGCAGTAATCCATGGGCAACAATTGCCGCTGTAATTCCTGGGGCAGAACCTCGGTGGTAATGACCTGGGTGCCGCAGGGCATGGCTTTTTGCTGTAGCGCGGGAACCAGGTTACCCAGATAGGCATTGCCGGCCACCACCACGTAATTGGCGCTAACGCTGCCGCTGGCAGTTTTCACCACGACCTTTTCTCCGGGTTCGATGGCCGTCGCGGGACTGCCCTCGTAAATAATGCCTCCCAGACTTTCGACTGCCGCAGCCTCGCCCTGGGCGAGGTTCAAAGGATGAAAATGGCCGCCGCTATGATCCACCAGGCCACCCACATAGCGCTCACTACCAACATAGTTTTTCAGTGCCGCGGCATCCACCAGCTCCAATTCCTTATGACCATAGCGTTGCCACAAGGCTGCTTTATCGCGCAGTTCCTGCATTTGCTTTGGGTTGCAAGCGGCAAAAACCCCACCGCGCTTGAGGTCGCAGGCAATGTTATAGCGGTCGACAATGCCGCGAATAATCTCGCCACCTTCAAAGGCCATGCTACCTAAGATCTGCGCTGATTTATCACCGTAGCGCTTCTCGATAAAATCCATATCGCGGCTGTAACTATGGACAATCTGGCCACCGTTGCGCCCGGACGCACCAAAGCCAACCCTGGCCGCCTCAAGCACAATCACCCGCAAGCCTCGCTCGGCTAGGTGCAGGGCACTGGAAAGGCCGGTGTAGCCGGCGCCAATCACACAAACATCCGCCTGTTCGTGGCTGTTTAAAGCCGGTCGATGGCCACGGTCACTGGCGCTGAAAGCATAGTAGGAGGCAGGATGGGCAATGGCGTTCATATCGGCTCTCGGGTCGCAGGTAGCGATGGGTGACGTTGAATGGCAGCATAAATCCGTTGTCGCCCTGGACAAGCAACCAGGGCAGCGATGATGAATTCAGTATCAAGTCCGCAGAATAGAACTCGGGAGATCCAAAGTCTACGCTTATTCATTCGACCCCTAACGCAGTCGAGGATACCGCTGGCGAGACAAGCGACTGGCTCCTTGCAAGCTCGGATGCAAAAAAAGGGAGGCTTATGGCCTCCCCTTCAACTGGCGCAACACGAGACCAGGTTTAGCTGTTTACCTACCGTCGGCTCTGGGGGCACGATTGAGTCAAAGGCCCTGAAAGCTGATCTCCAGGCCTATGGCCTTAACAGAGCCACGATATCGCTGTGACCCCGTTGGTCGGCCATCACCAGCGCGGTGAGGTTGCTGCGGTCTTTAGCCTCAATGTCGGCGTCGCTGGCAAGCAGGATCCGCACACCATCAAGCTGGCCCTTCGCCGCCGCCATCATCAATGCGGTTCTTCCCCTGCTGTCAGCAGCATTGACATCGGCACCACTGGCCAATAACAGGACCAACATTTCAGTCTGGCCATGGAGTGCCGCCCGCATCAGCGCTGTTCGACCTTGCATGTCAGCCAGATTAAGAGCGGCGCCATGGGCGATTAACAACTCCACGGTATTGCTATGTTGTTTGTCGACGGCGTACATCAAGGCCGTCATGCCTTTGGTGTCGCGCTGGTTCACCTCTGCCCTACCCTGCAGCAGTTGCTCGACAATAGTGCTATCGCCTTTTTGCGCTG
>CAVROQ010000042.1:0-79353 GCA_963722805.1 uncultured Gammaproteobacteria bacterium | reverse complement strand
TTCATTCAATACAATCTCAGTAGCTGGTCGCGCCATCGTAGTTTCCTCATTGGTGAAATAAACATACGGCAATTTTTACTTAAAATAATTCAATTAATTAATCGGACAGTACACTAGAGATCTTTTTATACTGGTCATTTTTAGTCAACACACACTGGCTATGTCTTTGCCCTAGAGGGCGCCCGATTTCTAGATTATATCCACCCAGAAAGCATGGATTTGAAAGTCCACCCAGAAAGCATGGATTTGAAAGAACTTTTTGAATCAGCAACATCCTCGTGAACTGGCACTCTCTTAAGTGCCGAAAAGTTATCACCAGGTCGATTCCATCCGCTATCTAGGGTACACCCTCCTAAATAGGTATCTGCCACAAGCGTTTCAGCGCAAGCTGGATGATAGCCGTTAGGATAGCAAAAAACTTTTACCTCAGAATCTATAATCGCAGCAAGAGCATCTTTAGAATCAACAACCTCTTCTTGCAACACTTTTGCCTCAGTGCTCGCCTTGAGGCGAGTATGATTGCTGGTGTGGCTTCCTATCTCAATTAACCCGCTTCTTTGCATCTCCAATATTTCATCTATATTGACAACCTGTCGTGGCTCCTCGTAATTCAGAGCGAGTGCCGATTTGGTATCATCAATAAATTTGTTGATTTCCCTATCGGAATAGATTTTTGCCGCTTCAATCATTTTGTCAAAATCAGTTTGCGAAGGATTTTTCCAGCTAATGGCTGAATCTTGACATGCATTTCGCAGCCAGGAGAACGCATGATTATCAATGTAATTTTGTATTTTCCCGGCGTCGGCAACCTTTATAACCAAATTAGATAATCGGCCCGGCCAATAGTCTGCTTGTCCATTAATCATATTGGTCACACAAAATATTGTAGCGGGAACTTGACGCTCTTTCAGAATGGGGAACGCGTATTGATAATTGTCCGCCCACCCATCATCGAAAGTAACCGCACAAAACTTTCCCTTTGGGGCCGAACCTGCTTTGCTTCTTTCCAGCCATTCGCAAAGGCTTATAAATTTAAAATGTTCCCCCGCCCACTTCAAGTTTCGGTCAAGAGTTTCAGGCGACACGCGCATTGCAGGTTGTTCACGACTGAATCGAGAATCGTGTTTCGGTAGCACACGATGATAAGTCAATATTAGCAAACGCGAATCCCAAATAGGCCACCTGTGACGCCCCGCAATTGCAATTGTTTGACGAACAATTTGCTTGCTTAATGAATGCATTGAAGTCTCCACTTCCCGATCTAGAACTATTCACCAAGGAAAAATACAAGCTGGCGAGGAGTTCCCACCAACAACTCAAAACTATTTCATTCGCTTCAATATGTTCACGACGGAATCGTCAGACTAGCCAATCCTTTTATAATATATGGGTATGCCTTCAAACAAGTTAGGCCGTTGCAACCTAGTGAGTCCAGCTGTTTTTTGACTTTTGCAATTAAAGTTTGCAGAGTTACAAAAACTATTCATCACAATCAACTGAAGCCATAAAGCCCAAAGTAGCTGTTAAACATAACCTCAAGACTATATAGAGACTTAGCCTTTTCCTTTGCCGCAATTGTCATAGGATTGCCTGTTCGATCGCCACACTTTAATGTTTCAACGAGATCTGCTAGTGCGCTACAGGTGTGATCTACTGCAATTAAAGCCTCTTTACGATCTACCACTATTTCTTCGACACCAGACTGAGTAGTAACAATAGGCAAACCGTTAGCCATTGCCTGAGTTAGAGCGAGAGGGTGGCCTTCAGACGATGAAGTCATAAGAAATATGTCTAAACTTGAAAGAAAGTTCTGCGTATTCTCCGTAAAGCCCAGAAAATGGACATATGGCTGGAGTTGATAGCTACTTACCAAATCAATCAATGGCTTCATCTGCTCAGAGCTTCCCTGACCTGCAATTGCGTAATGCGCTTTCACCCCGCGACTATGTAACTCTCTGACAGTATCAATTGCCAAAGGATAATTCTTGGGCGCTCGTATGTTGCCAAGAGAACCAATCAAAAGGTCATTAGCTTCTACGCCGATAGATTTCCTAAAGTCTGCTCCTGCAACTCTTTCAAAGGCTTCTATTTGAATCCCGTTATAAATAGTTTTTATCCTGTCGGCTTTTAACAGCGGCTGGGTCCTAACAAATTCTTCAATTCGCTTAGTGACCGTAACTATTTGATCGCTACCCAAGCGCAATGCCATTAACTTGATCATACGGTATTGCTCGTCTGGTGAAATATCAACGAGCCCATGAAAAGTTGAGACCACCCTAACTCCTGTGATCATTCCAGCCAGCGAGCAATAGACGTTCGAACCAAGTAGATGAGACTGTATTACGTCTAATTTTTCCGCTCGAACAAGTCTAACTAACTTAGCCAGATAACCAAGATTAAACGAACCCTTACAATCAATAATATGCGTTGGAATCTTGAGGCGCTTGAGTTCATCGTAGACCCAGCCTTTTCCCCTCACCAGCGCGATGGTGCGATGACCTTCTTCGGCCGTTTTCTCCGCAAGCTGCAAATATATGGTCTCTGCTCCTCCCGGACCGGTAGTGTCGATCGCATGCAAGATACTAGCCATTACGAGCTAATCTCAACAAGGTTAACATCACCAATGTCTACTTGCCTTGGCACTAACAAATCCCTGAACGCTTCTTATCTTCAAGAAGTCTAGCGGTTAGAACATTAAGAAACCTATGCATATCCGCAGTCCACTTCGATTTGGCGCTCTCTGAGAAGGCTCGAATGTCTTGCCTAAGTTGGCCGCAGGTCCTTTCTGCATCTCGTATTGCAGAGATAATACTGGCTGTGTTGTTTCTAGTGTAGATATAACCGGGGGCGAAGTATTCTCGATTGACCGTGTGATCGGAAAGAATGGCAGGAGTAGCTGCTGCTGCTGCCTCATACGCGCCACAAACCATGCAGTTATCTCTAGTAGTTAGATCGATTACTACATCCACCGATTGAAGTAATTGCTCATACTTGGCATCAGGAATATATCCAGTCAGTTCGACATTCTCGGGCAGCCTACTAATATATTCAGAGCCAAGCTTCTTTTTATAATTGCCGGTCACGTACATCAGACATTCTGGCAGGCTTCGAGCCGCTTCAATGACCTCAAAATATGGTTCATCGGTAGCCCAACTACACACAAACAGAACCGTAAACCTATCTCGCTTCTCAATAGTCCTTGGTCTGTGTGATAATAGCGGGATAGGATCAGGCAGAACAACCGCGCTGCCTCCCCTGCGCTCAATTACTTCTGCAAGAACCCTATTCGAGACAATAACGTAATCTGCGTGACGGATAACGAAATTATTTATAGTATTTAAGAACTTGCTATTACCAGCACCAATACTAGGATGAACTCCCGCATTATGTGCGTCAACAATAGCGTATTTTCCGGTTGCTTTCGCAATAACCACATTAAGAAGAGATAGAAGTATCGAAGGGTTCTGTGTAAACAGAACCTGGTAATCACTGCACGATAGAATAGGAAAAGTGCGAAAAGTAAGCACCAAATATCTCCGGAAACGACCACCATTTGCGGTCAATTCATGGAGGTTTGCGCCGAGGCTTCGTGACATGGATCTGTTTCTTACCTGACTTTCCCATGTAATCCAGGCCATTTTCATGGTTTGCGATACTCTCCATTACGCCGAACGACAGTAACCGCCATCCCTTTTCCAAGATTAGGAAAAGCTGGGCGATTTCTTTTGCCAAAGCTATACTATAATTGACGCGAGATTCTAACACCGTAACGATAATAAATTTGCCAAGAAATCTAGCAGATTAAAAATTTAGTTTTATGGAAGAGGACCTTAATAGGCTTCCTTTGAAATAATAAAGCAACTCTAATTGACAATCAGAGTTGCTTTAGGGCTTACTGGCTTGCTCGGTCCCGCGCTTGCTGGAGCAACGAAAGCAACTTCAGTTAGCCCAATATTCTCATTGCCATATTGATAAGGGCCTGCATTGGTACCGTTCGGCATCAGCTTTTCAGCGGCGAACTTAGCAGTATATCTGTAATTTCCAGTTGCAATATTCTGCACTATCTCTTCAGCAGGATAACTTTTGCTTCGATTGTCAGGATAATTGACCCCAAGTGAAACAGCATCGGAAGCCTTCAGCGCACTCCAACTGGCCAGGCTGGTGACCGAAATTGATGGAGTTTTTCCATATTTATCGATTACAGCCTTGAAAGAGGTGTCGAAGACATTATAGTTCGAACTAACTAACAAAGGCTGCTTGGTGGAGCTATGTGTGACGAGATCAATATGGTTTTGAGCGCGAAGAATAATATTCCCCGCCATATAGATTTCCTTCGCTGCATCGATTGAGATTGCGATAAAATTTGACGTTCCAGTCCCGTCAATCAAGTTATGCTCGATTGTGATGGGACCACTTATGCCGTAAGCCCCGGCCATTGCGAGTCTAATGCCATAAGCACCATTATTGAGCCCTCTTATTATGTTATGGTGCACGTGATTTTTCCCAGCCTCGGGCGAATCAGTCCCTCTTATAGATACTTGGACCCCGTGCTTGCGAACCTCAAAAAGGTTGTATCGTATTTCAGACTCCACAACGAATCCACGAGTTTTTTCGTCCAACACATAGTGGTCCTTCCAAAAGACACCCGCGTCGGTATTGGTAATATGGTTGTGCTCGATCAGAGCGTTAATTACACCGTAAGACTGGATGCCATTACCGTCACGCCCCTCTTCCTCAACATCATCGATTCTGTTATTCCTGACAACCCAGTCTTTCGTCCCCCACATATGAATCGCTGCGGTATTGATGCCCCACTTACCCCTGGTCTTGTATATGGCGTTATTTTCTAAAATGACACCAACACCTAGAAGCGACGGATCAGCTACTGCATTCTGAACCTGCCCCCAGGATGCAACACCGGTCACTGCATTGTTTCTTAGTGTTAATCCTTTGATATGTATATAGTCATAATTCTTTGTGTGAATGCCCATTCGAATCGACTGATTGTCAATTATAACCTTACCCTCGTCCCCCGGTGCAGCCTGAATAACAATTGGCTTTGCCTTGGTCCCGTCTCGAACGATGCAAAGGCTACTAACCGGGCTTCCACTCATCCAGGTACATGTGGCGGTATGAGGACTGCGGGATGAGTCCTCAATGTAGACTCCCGCTTTGATGTTTACTGAATCGCCGGGCATTGCAAGACTTATGCCCTTTTGAATTGAAGCGCAGGAACTTGCTTGACTCGTGCAACTGTTGCTATCGTTGCCCTGCTTGCTAACCCAGTATTCTGCGCTATGGGCTGTTGCAGATAACGCAAAAAGCAGCAGCGATGATTGGAATACCCTATTCCGTGTTTTCAACAAAGCCATTATGATCTCCGATTTACAAAGCTAAGAAGCAAACTTCCTGCGACCTTGAATCCCCATCGGGTAGCAGTTGATGCATAAAAATCTTAAGTTGTCGCATTAGACCCACTCCAGGGCGTATACATAGCGAAACCGAAACTGCAGTCCGCACACCTATTAACCAACGTTTAGAGAGACGTTAACTGCACATTCGCAATAAGAATAGACAAAAATGAAGATTCTCGAGGCATATATCATGGATAAAAGAAGGCGGTCATCAAAAGCATGAGAACTACACGACTATTGTAGCGGTGGGTAAAGCTCCCTTGGAGAAAAAGATGGTAGTGCACTGACGCGGTGATCACTAAAACTCTTCGTGATTGCCGAAACCACTTCCGAGACAAATCCGCGATTATAATACCGGAAAGTTAGTCTCCAAAACCAATGATTAGTTCCTGGAACAACACGAGATCACCTACTTTTTCCTAAGCCGCATCCTGGTTAACACAATCCCCGCGAAACCCAGTATCAACAAGGCGATGGGCTCGGGTGCATTCAGCACTCCAGCCACCACTCGCTGCGGGTCGCCGCTATCATTTGCGCTAAAATCTTCATTTTCCGGCTTTGCGGTGCGCATAATCTCTGAGGCAAGCTCCGCATTGGCAGCGGAAGCTTCTTCCGCGTTTATCGGGAAGGTACCTTGATTATCTTCAGTCAAGCTGACGGTAACCAGGGTATTGCTGCCTTCTGGTGTCACTTGAGCAATTGCGGCATCATCTAGAGTGTGGCTTATCGGATAGGCCTGACTGTGCGTCGCTACTGTTAAAGTAAGAATGAGCAGAGAACGAATCACAGAACACTTCTTTTCCATAAGTAAACCCGAACCACCTTGGCGCACTGAAATGTTGATAATTGTCTATATAAATTATGAACTTATACAATTTTTGTAAAGTCCAAAGTACGTTCTCATATTGACGCCCCTTTTGCAAACGATATTTGAATGCGGGCGCCAGCACCTTCCCATGTTACAAGAAAACAACAGCGGATGCGCACACTTGGCAACACTCGAACCCCAAGCTGAAACCCAGAGGCTTTAGGCAAATTATCCGCAGCCAGGCTGTAAGCCTCACCATGCACCGAAATGCCCTCGTTTTAATTGAAAAATATGCCAATATTTCAGCCGCGTAACAAGCTTGGCAGGGCTTGACAAGTGGCCAGAGTACCAAGCCCCAGGAAGCCCAGGACGAGCAATCGAAGATGACGCCAGTGCCTGCAGCCTTCGATGGCTTTGGCTTTATCGAATACAGCAAACGCGTGTCCTCGACTTACCTGATCAATCTCGAATACAACCGGTTCAGCGTCCCCGCCGGCTTAGCCAACCGCGTGGTCAGCCTGCGAGTATATCCAGAGCGACCAGCGTCACTATCTGTCGGTGGCGCAACGCAAACCCGGGGCTTTGCGTAATGGCGCCCCGTTCATGAAACTGCCAGATAGATAGCTTCAGGCAACTGCGCATACGCCTGTTGATGCGTCCCGGCGGTGATCGGGAGATGATGGATATCCTGGCCCTGGTATTGCTCCATGATGAGCAGCAGGTTGAACGAGCTGTCGCCAAAACCCTGGAAGCGGGCGAACCTCCCCAGCAGCACGTCCTGAACTGCCTCAGTCGCCTGAAGGAACCCAGCGGCCCACAAGCCTCAAGGCAGGTACTTGACTATCCCGGGGCCTAGCAGACGCGTCAACCACACCGGCAGCTTTTGCCAGACACTTATCACCAAGCGATATTTGGGGTTGTCGGGATTGATCCTGGGTGGCTCTCCACCATCTCGCAGCCAATAGTGCCAATACAATTGCCTGGGCTTGGCACCCCACTGCTTCTTGAATTTATAAGTGGCAGCGTTAACGGTTGATCGACCGAAATCGAAAATGGTGCAGCCCTGACTACACGCTTGGCTAAGTAACTCCCAATACAGAAACATATTCGCATCAAAGCGATTGGCACTGCGCAAGGTCGATGCCCATGGCACTTCCATACGCTGCTTGTACGCTACTAAATAAGCAGCGGAAACAGGTTTGCCTTGATGGCGAACAATAACCAATTGCTGATTCCCGATGCCGGACGCAAGCAAATTCGCGAAGAAATCTTTACCGTACACAGGTGTACCAAGATCACGCATATTCTCGGCAAATACCTGGTAGAAATCGTCCAGCAATTCTGGCCCACCACTTTGCACAGTGAGGCCAAACCGCCGACTGCGCTTTATTTGGGCCCTGACTTTGGTACCAACTTGCTGCCACAGCTGCTCTTTATCAGCGGGCAGATCGAGCCACATAGCCACCTTATCCGTTCTCACTGGAAGACCATCCAGCTGGGCAACATCGCGGTACTCAATATGGCTACAACCGTACGCAGACGCTTTCTGTTGAGCTACTGACAGCAACCGCTCTGCAACCAGAGCATTAACAGCCAGCACACCTCCGTAATTAAAATAGGGTTGGGACACCATAAAGTCACCAAACAGTCGACTCTTCAGTCGAACCAACGGTAACACCCCAACGATACGCTTCCCGGAAATCGCATTGAAGTATAAGGTTTCGTGAGAAAAGCTCCCGGCAATAACCTTGCGCAAGCCGCTTAGATGATAGACCGACGCATCGGGATGCTGTGCCACAAATTCGTCCCAAGCGGCTTCGCCAGAAGGACTTAAAGGAGTTATCTGCAAACTGTCGATATCAACGTCAACCCTGGGGGCAACCGATTCAGCAGATTCAAGCTTGGCACTATGATCGTCAAATTCAGTGGTAGGGGGCGCTAGTAGCTCCATGAGCTGAGCTTCCAATTGCTTCAGCTCGACCATCACCTGCTTTTCGCTAGCACTAACTTTACGTTTCTGCTGCAACAGATTCTCTGGAATTTCTCCTTGCTTTTTTGCCGCACCGATCTGGCGCGATAAATCGCGTGAGTTCGTAATCAGTGCCTCACTGCTGGTTGAAAGCATTTGACGCCGCTCCAGCAGTTCGGAAAGGGTGCGCTTTCCTACCAATATTTGATGCTGGCGCACCCACTCATGGGGATTCTTTAGAAGTTGCTTTTTTTCAGCTGGACTTAAGGCTTTGGCTGCCGTAGTCATAAACAGGTAATCCGCTTTGTTGCTTACGTTCGGCGAGCACATTCGCCACCGTAGTGAATTGAAAATCGGTCATCAGATTCTCAAGCCGCTGATGACAGCGCCCGAGGTTCTGGTAATGCCGAAACCGGGATAGGCGCGAAGCATTCTCTACCCTTGGCTGATCGGGATCAATTTCCCAAGGATGCAGGTAGAATATAAACGACTGATTTAAATCACGCTGACTTTTTGCCAACAATGCCCGGCTGAGCCAATACGGATAGAGTCTGAAGTAACCTCCGCCAGCCACCGGGAGAGACCATTTGAACAGCTTTGCTACCGTTAGCGGAAACTCTACCAACTCTCCTCCTGAGGGACTAACAGCCTGATGAATCGTCGCTGGCGCAAAAGGCATACCATAGCGATCATGGTAAACTGGGAAAATACTTGAATCGTATTCGAAGCCCAGCTCTGCCAGAATATCAAGAGCCCACAGTGACTCACTGGTGATGGAGTAACTCGCAGCTCGATAACCATTTACAGCCAGCCCTGTTATGTCTTCGAGCATCGATTTCGATTTTGCAGTCTCCTCCCTGAATACCTCTGGCTTCTGGGTGTAAACCAGTTGATGGCTGTAACCGTGACTGGCAACCTCATGGCCTTGGCTCACTATATCGCGAACCAGCTGGGGAAAGCGTTCGGCAACCCAGCCAAGCACAAAGAAGGTAGCTTGAGTATTTCGACTCGCAAACAGGTCGAGCAGTTTGCGGGTATTTTCTTCTACTCTCGGGCTTATGGAGTCCCACTGAGACCGATTGATGGTATCGGCAAAAGCAGACACATGATAGTAATCTTCGACATCAACTGTCAGGGCATGGCGCATAAGGAATATACTTTGACTTTTGTAGGAAAACGAACGGACCGTATTCTACACCCAATGAAAGGCGAGAGTCGTTGATAATATCCAGTATTATAGACACAAAAACCATATTCTGATGAGCAACTTACGGAATGCCTATCTCCTGCTCATTGCGGCAGCGTTGGCCCTGCTTTGCTATTACTATTACCCTACCGTGGTTAGTTACGGCAGTCGCTGGCAAGTATCAGGAGGCGCTTATTCTCACGGTTATCCTTTGCTGGTGTTGTGTATCGTGCTGGTCTTTCGACAGATGCCCAACATAATCAAATTACCGCTCCAACCATTTTGGCCCGCCGTTGGAATGGTGCTGGTCTTAAGCCTGGTTTGGCTTTTTGGCCGGATCAGTGATGTATTGGTATTACAACAAGCAGCCTTGCCGGCATTGGTACTGCTATTTATTACCGCACTATGCGGTCTCGGGCTTGGCCGTTGCTTACGTTTCCCCTTTTTACTGTTCTACGCAGCCGTGCCGTTATGGGATGCGCTGAATCCAGCATTACAGTGGCTTACCGTGAAAGTCTGCACTTTCGGTTTATACATTGTCGGTATTCCTGCCTTTATTGAGGAGAACCAGATAAGCATTCCCGCCGGCAGCTTCCAGGTAGCGGGGGGTTGCAGTGGTTTAAGTTACCTGTTGATGTTTGGCACTATCGGCGCCTTGTTTGGCCACCTGTACTACCGCAAATGGTGGCACAAAATTATACTGTTAGTCATAGCAGCATTTATGGGCCTGCTCTGCAATTGGATCAGGGTATTCAGCCTGGTGATCGTAGGCCAAAGCAGCGGCATGGGAAGCCCCTTGCTCGGAGACCACGAGGCAATGGGCTGGATTGTTTTCGCGCTTTGCTTACTGCCGTTTTTCTATATCGCCACTCATCTCGAAAAGTATTCCAGTCACCAGCCTAAAGAAGCTCGCTCTGCCACCACGGTATCGGCAGGCGCTGCCTGGTTTTTTGCCGGCATTACAGCGACCATGGCCGCCGTTATGGGACCGCTACTATTTCGGTCCGCAGCACACAACGCCATCGATGGTGAACTTCAAATGGCGTTAAGCAACAGCCAAAGCACATTAATCAACTATGCCCCTCGTCCTGCCTGGTCACCTGACTATGATAATTATGATCAATACCTGGTATTGCAGTTTCCCGCCAGGAATCCGGAAATGCTGGTTCACATGTTGACGTATTTTTCCCAGGAGCAAGGTAAAGAACTTATCCACTGGGGCAATGAAATTGTCGACAAACAAAAATGGAATGTCACCGCAGAGAGTGACTGGGCCGACCCTGCAGGAAAAAAAGTTAAACTGGTGGAACTGCAGTCGATCACCGGAAAGGCAGAGTTACTGTACTGGTATTCGGTAGGTGGCTTTGCTACAGCATCGCCCGTTATTCGGTAAAGCCCTTCAACTGATGGCTTTTTTACTTGGCAGGCAGGATGCCTCACTGCTGGCCATTTTCTATCAATGCACGCCAGACACATGCGAGGAAATACGCGCTAGAGCTAGCCGTGAGGTAGAGACAGTCAACACCGCCTACTCCAATGCAATCAAGTGGTTGCTGGGTAGGCCAAGCAACAAGATAAGCAAGCAACGTTGATCCAGGCAATCGGCCTGGTCTCAAAAATCGAAATCCCTGCCGAATTCCTCACCAACTGCACCGCGACGGCCATCGCGGTCCAGTTGGTATTCGGGGAATACCCATCGAAAATTCACGAACAGCATATTATCGGTATAGTCGCTGACGAAGCTGACATTACTGGTACGCGCCTCATGCAAGACGCCCGCCTGCAAATAGCCATATTTAAATATCTCGAATATGAACATGATCCCCAGTCGATACTCATCGTCATCGCGGTCGAAAGGGCTGTCAGTGAAGTCTATATTCTTGTAGCTACCACCAAGCCGAGCAGTGATTTTCCTGGTCATATCGTAATCAAGACTGCCGTACAACCAGTTCCTGGTTTCATCCCGGGCTAAGGAGATTTCTGTGGCAGTAGCTTCCACGTCCTGTTTATCGTAACGATAGCCTGCCCTAAGGTTCCATTGCTCTGCGGCAAAGGTTAAGTCGTAAAAGGCATCGACCTGGGTCCTTGTTACCAGCGCCAGTTGGTTGACGTCGGTATCCCCTGAAGTGTAATCGCTGCCGAATTCGGAATCGTCCAGACCGATCGATGTATCAGTAAGATCCCGGACCGCTATAAAATTGAAGATGTGATTTTTCTGCTGGTACTGGACCAGCGCTCGCAGCATGGGCCCAGAATAATCTGTACCTTGATCAGATTCATTAGCAGGTGGGTTGGTATCATCAACCTTAACCCAGGTATAACCGGCCTCGAAATCATATCTAAGGTGGTTCAATCTCGCCTCATACCCTAGAAAAGCCTGGAAGCGGTCAATATCGTTTTGAACCGCATCGGTTTCGAAGTCGATGCGCTCGGCAAAAAAGTTGACGCTCATATTATCGGTCGGCGACAGCCGATGTTCCCAGAAAGCCACGACGCCCGGGCGTTTACTGTCGATGCCCTCGCCACTATTATAATTGACCAGTCGATAAACCGGTGCAAGGTTAAGGCTGTCAACCGGTCCGAGGCGGGCAGTAAAGAGTGCCCCGAACTCGGTGACGCTGCGCACCGAGCGATTATTCTGAGTGTCTGCGAAGGTATTGTTAACAATCAAATCGCGACGACGGTTATTGACGAAAAACCTGAAAATAATCCTTGGGCTGCCAGGTAAAGATACCATAGCCTTCAAGGGTATCGCGATCGCTAAAGGAGTCATTGAGCCATGTATCGTGAGTATAGCGATAGTCGAAGTCGAGGTCTGTGGTCGCGGTTTTTTGAGTTAAGGCCCCACCGATACGAGCCCGAACGATAGTGTCTGGCTCAGCGTCGTCATCGTTCACCTTGGTGGGGTTGGTGGCGTAGGCAGCACCAAGATCGCCGTATACCTGCCATTGCAGGTTGGGATCTGCCACGGCCGATCCTCCCCATAATGCAGCCGCGCTGCAAAGACAGGGTAAAAGTCTAATTTTCATGATTTCCCCCGGCGGGATTATTTTCACTAATTCTATTCGGAAAGTAGCGGATCCGAAACAGCGCAGTTTATAATTTAACGCTCACAGCTGGAATGCCCCTGCCCGCATCTCAGCCAAAGTCCCGAAGAAAGAACCGATGTTAGCTGTATCGCCACCCCGACACTAGTTCAAGCCTGGATCAGTTATTAAATACGATGCCCGCCAGCTTGTCACGGCTAACAGCATCTACACCGGCGAGTATCTGGGATGACGTGGTTTTCCCGCCAGGCACTACCAACACCGCGTAGTCACACACTTCAACCAGAATACGCGCGTCAGTCGAAGCGCTTAGCGGTGCAACATCAAGAATAATATAACGATCGGGATAACGCTTTTTGACACTATTAATAAACTGTCGCATACGCTCGCCGGTAAAAAATTCCGTTGCCGACTCTCGCTTATTGCCCACCGGTATCACTCGTAAGCGAGGTATTCCAGACGAGTATATGATGTCATCGATATCAAGTTCAGGGTCTTCCAGGTAGTCGGTTAAACCATAGTCCGGCTCCAATACCAGCTGATCGCTGATAGAGGGATCGTACAGGTTACAGTCGATAATCAATGCGGTTTTGTGTTCGGCGAGGGCAAACGCAATTGCCATGTTCACACTGACAAAGCTGGCTCCGCCGTCAGCACAGATTGAGCTAACCAATAACACAAAGTTGTCTTTTGGCGATTGCTGTAGCAGCTTGGTCCGGATCTCACGAAACGCATTGAGCACTTCGCGCTGCTGCATGCCAGGGTAAATCATTTTCTTGGCGCTAAGATCTTTGGTCTCAAGCAGACGTATTTCTGCCATTTCATGAATTGAGCCGCGATTCATAGCATCGTCCTCTGTATTTCCCAACCCGACAATGCTCCGCAATACATTCTCTTTTTCGTCCATAGCCGCTTATACCGCTTCTGTTACAATCATGACGACCAGGCCGACGTATGCCGCCATCGCCACCAAGGCAAGCCCACCATAGGCCAGCATGTCACTCTTCATCACCCGTTTTCCCATGGGCGTGTTGTAATGGGGCACAACTCCAAGTAACGCGACGTCAGGCGGCAGTAAATCCTGCAATACGTTGGTGAACCGAACCCTTGGATCGACCATGACATAAGCCACCAGCAAACCCAAAGGTAGCAGCAGGCCAATGAGCGGCCCCGCGAGGGCGAGATGCCAGAACTGGATACCGGAAGGTGACCTGGGGAACACCGCGGGCTCCTGAATCTTGTAGTTGACACCCTGACCCTCGATATCCAGAGTCATTGACAACCTGGCTGCTTCTTTTCGCTCCAGCATCTGCTCATAGACTTCCTTGGTTACATTGTAGTCACGAGTGAGCTCGGTGAGCTCCGCCTGCCGTTCGGCGATACGCTCAGATCGCTGGTATTCGTCACCAAGCATGCGCTCAAGCACACTCTTGCGCTTTCGCAGTGTACCTTGGTCCACCCGAGCCTGAACGACCTGGCTCTTGAGCTCTTGATAGTAAGGATTGGCTGCGCTATCACCCGAGCCACCGCCAGTCAGCTCCTGCCCCTCCACACCCCTGATATCATCTTGCAACTCCGCAATCTGCACCTTGAGCGAAACAATATCAGGGTAGGTTTCCTGGTAGCTCAAGCGCAACGTATCCAATTGGCTTTGCATCTGGACCAACCTCTCGGTTAAGGCATCCACCTGCGAGCGCTTGGCGAGGAACTGCCCCTCGGACATCAACTGGCTCTGCAATGAGGCGGTTCGCGCATCCTGCTCATCAATCTGCAACTGTAATTCTTCGATCTGCGAACGCAGTGATTCGATACGCTTGCTAACAGAGTCAACAGTTCCGTCTCGGTTGGCTGCATTAAACTCCTTCAGCCGGTTATCAGCCTCGGCGAGTTTTCGGCTATAGGCTTTAACCTGCTCATCGATAAACTGGTAAGCCCCGCGACTTTCCTTACGCTTACTGTCTGCCGCATCAGTAATAAATACGTTAACCAGGGCGTTATGAACATTAAAAGACAAATCAGGATCAAGATCGGTATAGGTAACACGAAAATAGTTTTCGTTCTCGACATCTATGGTGGTGTTCTGGCGAACATGGTTCACCATACGGTCAATGTCCCCCCGCGAGGCATCTTCACTCACCAGACCCGCTTCCTTGACAACCCGATCCATAATGCGGCTGGTGTAGAGCACTTCCCGCGCTTTCGCAGGGCGATACAGTTCTGTAGAAACCGCCCGCCCCCTGAGCAGCGGTTCAATAATATTGGTTACATCTGCATACAACAGGGAGCGAGTGACATACTGCTTGGGATAAAGATACCCGATAAGCAACACGACAAAGCTGCCGATAATAAAAAGCGCCATCGCCAGTGACTTGTACTGGTTAAGCTCTCTTAAAACAGCCTGTATCATCTGTTTATAAAAAGGGGCATCCATAGTTTTCGCTCAGTTATTCAATCAATAAAATGGTTAAAATGTTCTTTCTGGCACCGAAACGATATCGCCAGGCGCCAATTGATAGTTTGTTTCCAACCTGCCCCGCTCCAGGATATCCTGCAGGTAAATCGGGTAGGCCTTTACTTCGTCGCCGGTCGCTCGATACAACTTGGCTTTGTTCTGCGAGGCGAAATCGGTGAGACCTCCTACTGACAACACTACATCCAAAACGGTCATGCCCTTGCGGTAAGGAAAAGAAGCCGGATTAACCACCGCGCCTGTAACCCGAACCGTCTGCTGGTAATCTGTGCTAGCAGGGTCCAGCACTATCACTGTTACCTGAGGGCTGCGAATAAATTCTATCAGGCGAGTCGTAATATCACCTGCAAGTGCCTCACTGGTTTTACCTGCGGCTAACACATCGCCAACCAGGGGAATCGAAATTTTACCGTCGGGGCGAACCGGCACGGTGATCGACAACTCTTCATTACGCCAGACACTGATACCGAGGGTGTCGGCAACACCTATACGATACTCCTCTTCACTGTAGGACACCTTGGAATCAGGAACTTCTATGGGCCCAGGAGTTTCACAAGCAATTAAAAACGTAGCAGCGAAAGCCACAGATAGCAATTTAAGCAAGCCCATATCGGTAACCCTTTTCATTGTGGATAGATTGCATTTAAGGTATGCGTCAAGCGTTGTTATCTTACGCCGTTGCCCACCAAAACCACCTCGACCGTCTGCACCACGATCATAAGATCTAGCAGTATACTGTGGTTCTTGATGTAATAAAGATCGTAGCGCAGCTTCTGCGCGGCATCGTCAATGGAGGCTCCGTAGGGGTAGCACAACTGTGCCCAACCCATAAGTCCCGGCTTTACCCGATGCCGCTCATCGTAGTAAGGCACCTGAGTCACCAAGTCTGCCACAAACTCGGGGCGCTCCGGTCGCGGGCCGATAAAACTCATGTCGCCTTTGAAAATGTTGTAAATCTGGGGCAATTCATCTAAACGAGTACTGCGGATAAATCTGCCGACCCGGGTTATGCGATCGTCATTCTCTTTGGCCCACACTGCCCCGCCTTTTTCGGCGTCAACTCGCATACTGCGAAACTTCATTAACCCAAAGGGCACACCATTCTGCCCGGTACGCACCTGACGATAAAATATCGGGGCTTTAAAACCGCTTTCGATAGCAATTGCCAGCGCTGTCAACAGCATGAAAGGCCAAACCAAAATCAATAGCATCGTACTGGCAAAAAGATCGAAAGCCCGCTTGGAATAGGTGCGAAACGCGTTAAAGCGAAAGCCGTCGCTAAAAATCAACCAGCCGGGGTACAGCAGAGTCAACTCGATCTGACCCAGCTCTTTTTCACAAAAAGCCACAGCTTCGAGCACTTCTGCACCGTTCATTTTACAGTCAAGCAACTGTTCCATGGAAACCTGACCAGAAAAGCCCAGCCGCCTATCATCAGGGGCCACCACGATCTCATCGATACCATTTTCCAAGGCAAAATCGGGCAGGCTCTGGTCAAACCGCACAACCCTGGATGCTTCTACTTTGACTTCTTCATCACCACAGGGAAGAAAGCCAAACAATTCAAAAGCCCGCTGCCCGGAAGAAAGGCAGACGTTTTCCCAGATTTGGCGCGCTTTCGCTCCCGCCCCGATAATCAACACTCGCCGACGCAGAGCACCGGCATCAACCAGACGAAAAAATAAAACCCGAATTGCCAGTACCAGAAGCAGCGAGATGGTGATAACAAGACTGGTAATGCCTGGCTCAAGCGCGAAAACAGGGAGCATGAGATTGGAAAGGTAGAGCGCCACACTACCCAGAAGGCAGAAGCTCACCAGCGACCGCACCACCATGCCCGAAAAGCCTTCCTTAAGCTGGGCAGCGTAAACCGACATGGCTAGATTACAAAATAAGAGTACGAAGCTGACCCAAAACGCGGAGACCAGAAGCCCCGAGGGGTCATATTCCGTCCCCGCCGGATCCAGGCGATGCCGCAGATACACTGCAAGATACACAGAAGCGAAAATAGCTATCGCCTCCAGCATAGCCAGAATCACATAGGGCGTTCGAATGTAATGCTTAAATATACGAATATGGGCCACGCCCACTTCCCTTCAGTTAAAGCCAGAGGCTTGATGAGTTTAGAGGCCCACAACCTCTGAATTGAGAGCAATGCAATAAGTGGCGAGCAAATGACTTTTCACCGCTTGAATTGGGCCCCCAAAGGGCAACGTCAAGGTAATATAGCACACTGGAAAACAGAGTCTTGCAGCACTTTAAAAAGATTCAGCCATGATAACAGTTTTTTAATTGAGTTTAACCTCCCGATACCAATTGATCGTCAATTATTCGCCGGTCATAAGCGCCGCAAACTCGTTGATATGGGCTAAAAACCCCTCCCCTGACTGTTGTGATCGTGTCCACTTTAGTCTTTAATTACACCACCTTAGGGGTATGGTAAAAACGTGAAAGGCTATCAAAAATCGTCTCCAAAGTTGTTTGAAGACTTGCAAGCACATGCTGCACGATTGGACAAAAAAAGTATTGTCGAACTGTTTGCAGCTGATCCGCGCCGCGCCAATCGCATGCAGCTGCCCGCGGCGGGCGGAATAATTCTGGACTATTCCAAGAACCGCATCGACTGGCCAGCACTCGAGACATTCGGCAAACTGTTCATGAGCTGTGATGCTCCAGCCAGGCTGAAAGACCAGCTAAACGGCAAGCCAGTCAATAATACCGAGCAGAGGCCCGCCCTGCATACAGCTATTCGAGCAGCACTCAACAACCAGCCCGCACCCGCCCAAAACCAGATTGCGACCGAATACCAGCGTGCTGCCAGCTTTGCCGATAGTTTGCATCGGGGGGAACGGCTTGGCCGCACTGGTGCCATTATCAGTGATGTAGTGAATATCGGTATTGGCGGTTCGGACCTGGGGCCGCGCATGGCCTGCTCAGCCTTGTCATCTTTTACGGACGCAAAGGTAAGAGTGAGCTTTGTCTCCAGCCTCGATAGTAACGAGCTAACTACGATCCTGGACCAACTGAACCCTGCCACCACCCTTTTTCTGGTGTCATCCAAGTCGTTTTCCACCGAGGAAACCCTATTTAATGCTCGCGCGGCCATGCAATGGGCCGGCGAGCATTCCAACGCAGACAGCAGCCGTGCGCAATTTGCCGCCATGACCGGTAAACCCGACCAGGCAGCAGCACTTGGCATCAAGCGCGAATGTATTTTTGACGTGCCAGATTGGATCGGTGGTCGCTACTCGCTCTGGTCTAGCAGCGGCCTGCCACTGATGATTGCCATTGGCAGCGAGCGTTTCGAACAACTTCTCCAAGGTGCCTGGTTGATGGATCAACATGCTCGAGACAGTGATTTCGGCAACAACATGCCGGCAATACTCGCTGCGCTCGAAGTCTGGCATGCCAGCATCAAAGGTTACTCTTCACGGGCAGTAGTGCCTTACAGCTACCACTTACGACTGCTGCCAGCATATTTGCAGCAACTCGTCATGGAAAGTAACGGCAAATCAGTCAGTCGCGATGGTAGCGCAGTGCCGTGGAGCACTTCACCCGTGCTTTGGGGCACTGCAGGCACCGAAGGGCAGCACTCTTATCATCAACTGCTACATCAGGGAACCGGCATCATCCCGACTGATTTCGTACTTTGCCTTGGGATTCCAGGAGCCAGCGCCGAATCATTGGCCCGCTTGGCCAGTCACTGCCTCGCCCAGAGTAAAGCACTAATGGAGGGCAAGTCAGAGCAACAGGCACTGCAGGAATTACTCGAAAAAGGCATGAACGAACCTGACGCAATGCGGCTTGCTTCACACAAAGCGATGCCCGGCAACCGCCCAAGCAATACGCTGGTTCTGTCAGAGTTAAACCCGATGAATCTCGGCGCACTGATTGCGTTATACGAACACAAGACCTTTTTCTGTAGCGTGTTTTGGGATATCAACCCCTTCGATCAATGGGGCGTAGAGCTGGGCAAGCAGTTGAGCCAGGCAATATATCCGGCGATCGAGGGCACTGAGCCCGCAAACTTTGACCCATCAACGAATGCCCTGGTAGAGCTGTTTAACAACCGACAGTCTTAATCCGACCCACATATTAAAGTAACCTTGGAACTCCCAATGTCTGCCACAGCTTTCACCCTTGCGCCGCTCAACCACGAACCGGTCAAAATTGCCATCATAGGGCTCGGCTACGTCGGGCTGCCGCTGGCCGTAGAATTCGGCAAGCAAATCACTACTTATGGCTACGACATTAATACCAAGCGGGTGCGCGAGCTTGAGGCTGGCATTGACAGTACCCGTGAAACCGAGAGTGACGAGCTGCTCAGCGCCTCTAAACTGGTATTTACTGCCAGCAAGGGAACACTCCGATCAGCCAACGTATTTATTGTTACAGTGCCGACCCCGGTTGACGAAGACAAGCGACCGGACCTCAGTCCATTGCAAAAGGCTAGCCAATTAGTCGGTGAAGTGATTCGCAGTGGCTGTGTCGTCATTTTTGAATCGACCGTTTTCCCCGGCTGCACTGAAGAAGTCTGCGTCCCGATCATCGAGCATCACTCCGGCCTTGTGCACAATGTCGATTTCTTTACCGGTTACAGTCCAGAGCGCATTAACCCGGGCGACCGCGAACACCGACTAACCAACGTTATCAAGATTACCTCCGGCTCCACACCAGCTGCGGCAGAATTCGTTGACCAGCTTTACAACCTGATTGTTGCTGCCGGGACACACAAGGCGTCCTCTATCGCCGTGGCAGAGGCGGCCAAAGTCATCGAGAACGTGCAGCGCGACGTCAACATTGCTCTGGTCAATGAATTGGCACTGATCTTCAAGCGCCTCGGCATCGACACCAACGATGTACTGCAGGCAGCCGGAACCAAGTGGAACTTTCTGCCCTTTAAGCCGGGCCTGGTGGGTGGCCACTGTATCGGTGTCGATCCTTATTATCTGGTTACCAAGGCGGAAAGAGCCGGCTTCGAGCCGCGTATTATATCGGCAGCGAGACAGGTGAATGAGTCTGTGGGCAATACAGTCTCCATCGAGGTAATGCGCCTGATGACACAAAAGCGCATTCACATTGTCGATGCCAATATCCTGGTATTGGGGCTGGCGTTTAAAGAAAACTGTCCAGACCTGCGCAATACCCGGGTGGTCGACATTGTCAGGGACCTGCAGGCCAGTAATGCCATCGTTGATGTCTACGACCCCTGGGTAGACCCCGAGGAATGCATGGCACTTTACGGCATCGACGTGGTAGCCCAGCCAGAGGAAGGAAAATACGATGCCATTGTGGTGGCTGTGGCCCATCAGCAGTTTCGGGAAATGAGCATCGACAGCATTCGGCGGCTGGGCAAAGAAAACAATGTCATCTATGACATCAAGTACCTGTTACCCAAGGACGTCGTCGACGGGAGACTATGAGTGAGAGTTCTCGTGACCGGCAGCGCCGGCTTCATCGGTTCAGCTGTAGCAACAGCCCTGCTCGCAAGGGGTGACGAAGTCATCGGGATAGATAACCTCAGCGACTACTATGACACTCAACTAAAAAAGGACCGCCTCGCTCCCCTGCAGCGGCATCCTGATTTCACAAATATTATCGACGATATCGAAAACTCGCAAAGCATCGCCGAGCTGTTCCAGCGCTATCAACCTCAGCGAGTAGTCCATCTGGCGGCCCAGCCGGGAGTGCGTTACTCACTCGAAAACCCCCACATCTATATACAAACCAATATTGTTGGTTTCCTCAATGTACTTGAAGGCTGCCGCAACACCGAGGTAGAGCACCTGGTCTACGCCTCAACAAGCTCAGTGTATGGCGCAAACACCCATATGCCCTATTCGGTGCAACAGAGCGTCAACCACCCCCTTAGCCTCTATGCGGCGACCAAGAAATCGAATGAGGTGATGGCTCACTGTTACAGCCACCTTTTCCAGATACCGATGAGCGGCTTACGCTTTTTTACAGTTTACGGGCCCTGGACACGGCCCGATATGGCCCTGATGACGTTTGCCCGCAAAATGCTTGCTGGTGAAGCGATCGATGTTTACAACTACGGTCATCACCGACGAGACTTTACCTATGTGGGTGATATTGTCGAAGGCATCATCCGCACACTGGATCATGTCGCCACGGCTAACCCCGAATGGAATAGTGACCAGCCAGACCCTTCAAGCTCCAACGCACCGTGGCGGCTATACAATATCGGCAGCAACCGGCCAATTGAACTGAACCGTTATATCGAGGTGTTGGAAGATTGCCTTGGGGTTCGCGCTCATAAAAATCTCCTGCCCATGCAGCCAGGCGATGTGCCAGACACCTTTGCGGACGTAACTTCGCTTATTGAAGATGTTGGTTACAAACCTGAAACGACTATCGAAACCGGTATCGCGAACTTTGTTGAGTGGTATCGAGCTTATTACCGCGTGTAAATGCCCGGATGCAGGCCCGAGCAAGCTTTGCCTTCACAGTAACAGGCGTCAGCCCCTGATCATTGCCAATAGCTCGGCCGCACTCGACTTCATCAGCGCTCGATCACCGCGACTCTCTACATTGAGCCTGACCACTGGTTCGGTGTTAGACATACGCACGTTAAACCGCCACTGGGCGAACTCCATGCTCAGACCGTCAACGCGCTCGACCCGCAATGCCTTCGGGAGATAATGCATTTCTATTTGCTGCAACAATGCTGCGGGATCGGCCACTTCGCTATTGATCTCGCCACTGACAGGAAAAGCCGCGGCACGGCTGGCGATCAAATCGGACAGCGGTTTGCCCGTTTCAAGCATCAACTGACATACCATCAACCATGGGATCATGCCGCTATCACAATAGGCAAAATCGCGAAAGTAATGATGGGCGCTCATTTCCCCACCATAGATGGCATCCTCACTACGCATTCTCTCCTTGATAAAAGCATGACCGGTCTTGCTTTGTACCGGAACTCCACCAAGAGATTTAACAATATCGATGGTATTCCAGGTCAGACGCGGGTCGTGTACCACTTTTTCACCAGGGTGACGGCGCAAGATGGCGTCGGCAAGTAGGCCTACCAGGTAATACCCTTCCACAAAATTGCCCCGCTCATCAAAGAAAAAGCAGCGGTCAAAATCGCCATCCCAGGCAATACCAAGATCAGCGCCCTGAACCCGCACCGCATCGCTAGTAGACGCCCGGTTTTCTGGCAGCAATGGGTTGGGAACCCCATGGGGGAAGCTCCCGTCGGGCTGGTGGTTCAGCTTCACAAACTCGAACGGCAGGTGTGGTTCCAGCGCATCAATCACGGCTCCTGCGCCGCCATTTCCCGCATTGACGACTATTTTCAAAGGTTTTTGCGCGCTGACATCCAGGTAAGTTAGCAAGTGCTCGACGTAGTCAGCGCGGATATCGATAGACCGCAAGCTGCCGACGCCTGTACGGAGAAAATCGGCGGTTTGCGCCAGGGCCTTGATATCAAAAAGTCCGGTATCACCACTTACCGGTCGCGCGCCTTTACGCACCAGCTTCATACCATTGTAATCGGCCGGATTGTGGCTCGCCGTCACCACGATGCCGCCATCGACGTTTTCGTGGAAGGCAGCGAAGTAGATCTCTTCAGTGCCGCACTGGCCAATAGACAGGACATCCACGCCAGCGTCCATCAGTCCGCGGCTGAGCGCGTCACAGAGCGCCAGGCTACTGAGGCGTATATCGTACCCCACCGCAACCGACCGTGGTTCAATAACATCGGCATAAGCCCGGCCAATTCGGTAGGCGATATCTTCATTGAGTTGGTCCGGTACACGCCCCCGAATATCATAGGCTTTAAAACAGCTCAGATCTTCACTCATAGATATCTATCCCGGAACCCCGGTCTTGAGGTAGATATTCTCGTATACATAATTGGTAGCTTCGACAAAGCCGTCAATACTGCCGCAGTCGAAGCGAGTACCCTGAAATTTATAGGCCATAACACAGCCCTCGTGAGCCTGCTTCAGCAATGCGTCAGTAATTTGTACCTCACCATTTTTACCAGCGGGGGTGTCTTTGATAATGTCAAAAATATCAGGGGTGAGGATGTAGCGACCAATAATCGCCAGGTTGGACGGTGCTTCCTCCTGGGTAGGCTTCTCCACCATATCCTCGACGCGATACAGCCCCTCTTTCATGCATTCGCCGGCGATAACCCCGTATTTGTGCACCTGATCTTGCGGCACCTCCATTATAGCGACGATGGAACAGCGAAACTGCTTATAGAGTCGGGCCATTTGCCCCATAACGCTGGCCCCATCTGCATTCATGCACAGATCGTCGGCAAGGATCACCCCAAAGGGCTCGTTACCAATCAAGGTTTTAGCAGTATAGATAGCGTGACCCAAGCCCTTCATTTCACGCTGGCGAGTGAAGGAGAAAGTAGCGCTGTCGAGTACACGGCGAATGCTGGCCATATATTCCTCTTTGCCGGTACCGCGAATTTGAGTCTCCAGTTCGTAGCTAAAGTCGAAGTGATCCGTTATTGCGCTTTTACCCCTACCCGTAACGAAAGCCATTTCACTCATACCAGCATCAATCGCTTCCTCCACCGCGTATTGCACCAGCGGCTTACTTACGATCGGCAGCATTTCTTTTGGCATTGCCTTTGTTGCAGGTAAAAATCGCGTACCGTAACCGGCAACCGGGAAGAGACATTTCTTAATCATAATATTTTCCTGGAGAAACTTCGGAATATTTCAGCTCAGTAACTTTGGAGCATTGTCGAAAGATACACCGGGCTGATTGGAAATACGCCACAAGAGACTTTCGCAACACACATTCCTTTAGTCTAACGGCCGATAAAAAAAACGCAAAAGCGGCTGGCAAACACCAGAGTTTTTTGTGCATCACAATTTGCTTACGCCTGGTTACTCCGACCAATAGCGTAGTAAACAAAACCATGCTGGCTTAAAACAGCAGGCTCATACTGATTGCGACCGTCAAACAGAACCGGCGCTTTCATCAAGTCCTTCATTGCATCAAAGTCGGGCTGCCGAAAACGTTTCCACTCAGTAACCAGCGCCAGTGCATCAGCATTCTTCAATACATCGTACTGATATTTATTGAAGCTCAATTGGCCACTGTTGAACCAGCTTGAGTCAAATTCAGCGCGAGCGGATTCGAAGGCAACAGGGTCATAAGCCTCCACTTTGGCTCCGGCTTCCAGCAAGGCCTTGATCAGCACCACGGAAGAAGCCTCCCGCATATCGTCTGTCCCTGGCTTGAACGCCAAACCCCAAACCCCAAACTTTCGTCCCGCGATATCGCCCCCGAAATGGTGTTCAATTTTTTCAAATATCACGCGTTTTTGCAGGCGATTTCGCGCCTCCACTGACACCAGCACATTGGGCTCAAGCTGATGCTCACGCGCCATATGGATAACTGCGCTGACATCTTTGGGAAAGCAAGAACCCCCGTAGCCACAGCCGGGATAGATAAAGGAATAACCTATACGCTGATCAGAGCCAATACCTTTGCGAACATTTTCGACATCAACCTTGAGGTGGTCACACACCGCGGCAATTTCGTTCATAAAAGATATCTTGGTGGCCAGCATCGCATTGGCAGCGTACTTGGTCATTTCTGCATCGCGGATTCCCATAAAGAGGATGCGGTCATGATTACGCAGAAAAGGCGCATACAGTTGCTGCATTTTCTCCTCGGCCCTGGGACTATTAGTGCCTATAACCACGCGATCAGGGCGAATGAAGTCTTCAATCGCGGCACCTTCCTTAAGAAACTCCGGGTTGCTAACAACATCGAAAGGCACCTCGACCCCACGTTCCTGAAGCTCTTTCTCTATTGTAGCCTGCACTTTTTCGGCGGTACCTACAGGAACAGTAGACTTGTCGACGACCACCATATAGTGATCGATACACCGGCCTATTTCACCCGCTACAGAGAGTACAAAACTCAGGTCGGCAGAGCCGTCTGCCCCCGGTGGAGTGCCCACCGCGATAAATACGAACTCCGCCTCGAGCATTGCTTCAGCAAGGTTGGTAGAAAACACGAGAAACCCCGCTTCCGCATTTTGCAACACCATTGCTTCCAATCCTGGCTCATAGATTGGGATTTTACCCTTGCGCAAGGCGTCGATTTTGGCTCGGTCGATATCGACGCAGGTTACATGGTTGCCCATTTCTGCAAAGCAGGTTCCGGTTACCAGGCCGACATAGCCGGTTCCTACAATAACTATACGCACAATGCGTTCTCCTTCGTTTAAGCCGCTGCCCGCGCTTAAACAGCGCCCGGCAGTATACCAGTTGCCGTAGGTGAGACCACAGCTTGCGCCGGCAACACTAAAAACATAGCAGTGATTCCATTGGACAGCAGCCGATCAGGGGCTAAAATCCGAGCAATATATCTCGCCCCACGACTACTCGCTGCCATGCTCCTGGTGTCCAAGCCGGTTGCTTTGATAGCTGCAGAGAAAGATCAGGGCGCCGACTGCCTCGAAAAGTCCTGATCAACACAACCCGGCAGCACCCATGAGTATAGACTTACTGCCACCCGCTGTGCGGTGGTTTGCAGCAGAGAAGTTGCTGAATTCCTGTTATCGCTACCCGATAGAGGTAAAATAGACCAACGCCACACCACCGCTGACCAGATGGAGCGCACTAAACATGATACAGAAACAAGCCTACACCAAGGGCGAGCTAATTGACTGCGGTCAAGGCCGGCTTTTTGGGCCGGGCAACGCCCAGCTTCCTATCGACAATATGCTTATGCTAGACCGCATCATCCATATAAGCTCTGAGGGAGGCGCATTTGATAAGGGGGTGCTGGTTGCTGAACTCGATATTCATCCTGATCTGTGGTTTTTTTCGTGCCACTTCCCAGGTGATCCGGTCATGCCCGGCTGCCTGGGGCTCGACGCGATGTGGCAGTTAGTCGGCTTCTTTCTAGGCTGGCGAGGCAACCCGGGGCGCGGGCGAGCGCTCGGCGCAGGCGAGATCAAGTTTTCAGGCCAGGTACTGCCCGACGCTCATAAGGTCACCTATACCCTCAATATTAAGCGGGTCATCGAACGGCGCCTGATTATGGGTATTGCCGACGGCGAGCTTGCCTGCGATGGCAAGACTATCTATGAAGCCAAAGACCTGCGAGTTGGATTGTTCAAGGCCGAGGAGAAAAAAGCATAAGATGCACCGGGCTTTTTCGCCCGCAGAGTCAACAATGCCGTGGCCAGTCGTTACACTCAGGAGATGCTCCATCGCTCTGCAATGACATCTTGAGCAAACCTCGCATGATTGCAGTACAATTCCGCCAGGCATTTACGATAACGAACCATGTGGCAGGCTCTGGCCATTGAATCGATGAGGATAGCCTTATGAGAAGGGTAGTTGTCACCGGGCTAGGCATTGTGTCCTGTCTCGGCAATAGTGCAACAAGCGTCGCAGAAGCACTGCGCAACGGCACATCCGGCATCAGGTACAACCCGGTATATGCAGAAATGGGGTTTCGAAGCCATATTTGCGGTCGCCCCGAAATTGACCTGAAGGATCATATCGATCGTAAAACTCTGCGCTTTATGGGCGATGCAGCAGGCTGGTCTTATATTGCAATGCAGCAGGCGATAGATGATGCCGGACTTGCTGAAACAGATGTGTCAAACGAGCGCAGTGGCATTATCGCCGGATCTGGCGGCGCTTCCTCTGCCAATGTTGTCGAATCAGCCGACATTCTGCGCGAGCGCGGAATCAAGCGTATTGGCCCCTACAGGGTAACCCAGACAATGGGCTCCACTGTGTCGGCCTGCCTTGCTACACCCTTTAAAATAAAAGGCGTTAACTATTCAATATCATCTGCGTGCGCGACCAGCGCGCACTGCATCGGTAATGCCGCAGAGTTGATCCAGCTCGGTAAACAAGACATCGTCTTTGCCGGCGGCGGTGAAGAAGAACACTGGTCCTTGAGTTGCCTGTTCGATGCGATGGGGGCACTTACTACCAAGTACAATGATACCCCCGAGACTGCATCACGCCCTTACGATGCCAATCGGGACGGTTTCGTGATTTCCGGCGGCGCGGGCATGGTGGTGCTTGAAGAGCTCGAACATGCAAAAGCCCGGGGTGCCAAAATTTACGCTGAGCTAACCGGCTATGGCGCTACTTCGGATGGATACGACATGGTCGCTCCCAGTGGCGAAGGTGCCGTTAGGTGCATGCGCCAGGCCATGGCCACCGCCGGTGGCCCTATTGATTACATCAACGCCCATGGCACGTCGACCCCGGCGGGCGATATGCAGGAATTGAAGGCCATCAGGGAATCCTTTGCGGGCCAGCCAATGCCATTGGTCAGCTCGACCAAATCGCTGGCAGGACATTCGCTGGGGGCTACCGGAGTACAGGAGGCCATATTCAGTTTACTGATGATGGAGCGGGATTTCGTCGCTGCATCGGCCAACATTACTGAGCTCGATCCCGATGCCGATGGCCTCAATATATGCACATCTCGGCAGGACAACGTATCGCTGCAGCGCGTCATGTCGAACAGCTTCGGATTTGGCGGCACCAATGCAACCCTGGTGCTCGAAAAGCTGGCATCGTAGTAGCAATTTTCCGGGATATCAATAGCGACCGATGATGCCGCCCTACGGATGCATCCAGTCATTGAGGCAGATCACCTGAACGGGATCCCCGGCTCGGCAGGTGGTGCCAATGGGCATAATAACCAGGCAATCCGCGCGACTTATCAAGGACAGCACTCCAGAGCTTTGGTTATCAAACACCGTTACGGTTTCCACGCCTGCATCGTTAAGGCAAAGATTGCCGCGCAGGTATTCCTGCCGGGTTCCCGGTTGCAACCAATCGAAGGCAGCTTTAACCCAGCGTGGAGGGTGTAGTTGATCGGAAACGCCCTGCATTGCCAGCAGAAAAGGCCTGACAACCAGGCCAAAGGTGACAAACACCGCCGCTGGGTTTCCAGGCAAGCCAAAAAAAGGCACCTCCGCAACTCTTCCGTAGGCTAATGGCTTACCCGGCTTAATCGCCAGTTTCCACAGGTTTATCTGCCCGAGTGTCTCCACCGCCGCCTTGACATGATCTTCTTCCCCGACCGAAACTCCGCCAGTGCTCAGTAATACATCGCACTCAGCTGCCGCTCGCTGCAACAATGCAAGAGTCGCTTCGCGGGTATCAGCAACAATTCCGTAATCGTGATAGTCGCATCCGTGAGCCTGCAACAGGCCACCCAGGGTATATCGATTGGAGTTATATATCTGGCCGGGAAGCAATACCGAGCCTGGCTCAGCCAACTCATCGCCAGTTGACAACATCCCAACCCGAGGTCGCCGCAGCACTGTCACGGTCGCGATACCCACGGATGCCAGAACCCCAAGGTCCTGGGGACGCAGATGTCTACCGCGTTGCAAAACCGTGCTCCCACGTCCAACATCTTGCCCACGAGGGCGGACATTGCTACCGGCCTCTATCGCAGTGTCAAGCTGCAGGCAATTATCCTGCCAGAGCACGTCTTCCTGGATAACGACTGCATCCGCTCCAGCAGGCAGCGGCGCACCGGTGAATATACGGGCAGCAGCTCCCCGAGGAAGAGAAGTGCCAACTTCACCCGCAGAGATTCGCTGTTGAATAGGCAATGCACAGGGTGCCTTCAGGGTATCGCAGCTGTGCAGTGCGAAACCATCCATAGCACTGTTGTCCCAGGGCGGCACGTCAACTGCGGCCACAACATCTTCGCCGAGCACCCGCCCCAAAGCTTTTGCCAGGACAACGGTTTCAGTGGATTGAAGTACCGGGGCATCGGCCAAAATGAGCGCAAGTGCCTCATGCAACGGTGTGTTTTTTTGCTTGGGCTGCGCCATGCCATTCGTCTCCAGTAGCGAGTAAAAAGAATTGCCTTTAGCTGCCGGCATTGAAACGCCAAGCCGCTTGCGGGCGGCTCCGCTGTAGAGCAGGGATTTTGCTACAGCGCATTATCCTCAGGATTTGCCAACCCTGAGCACCCCGACAAAATTACAGGGCCGATGCAAGCTACTCAGCTGGTCTTTGAGTATCCCGGTCCAGGCGGTGCGACATGCACCGGTAGAGCCAGGCATACAAAAGATCACGGTGCCATTGGCAAGACCCGCAATGGCTCTGGATTGAATCGTAGACGTGCCGATTTCCTCGTAGGAAAGGTGTCGAAACAGCTCACCGAAACCATCGATAGCTTTATCAAACAATGGAGCAACTGCTTCCGGCGTTGAGTCCCTGCCACCGAATCCGGTACCGCCAGTGACCAACACTGCCTCCACGGTTTCATCGGCGATCCAGCGGGAAAGTATGGCACGAACCTGGTATATATCGTCTTTCACGATGGCTTTCTCGATTACCTGATGACCTTCCCCCTGCAGGGCATCTGCAAGGTAATGCCCCGAGCTGTCATCAGCCTCCGTGCGACTATCTGAAACCGTTAGAACAGCTATGCCGAGAGCGACATTTTGATCAAATATTTGTTTGGACATCGCTTCCTCTAATCAACATCAACTGAATCTCCAACGGATTGCTGCTTGTACCAACTCTTCAGAATCCCGGTCATTGCCGAACGCCAGGGGCGCTGCTTGACACCAAAAGTATTGAGAATCGCGTGGCAATCCAGCAGTGGATGACGCGACACTGCGGCCCTATCATCGTCCGGCGCGGCCAGCAAAATTTGGGCGCTATCGATATTACTGTAATGAACCGCCATCGTCATTACCGTCTCGAAGAAGTCGCGACTGCTGGTCGTGTCAGAGCTACAGTAGTGGTATGTACCCCAGCATGGGGCACCACAATCCAGCTGCTGGATTAGCGCCAACAGAACCCGCGCCACATCGGCGGCGGGCGTCGGTGCTCCCTCGACAACATTGTCCAATACAATTTCCTGGTCACTCTCCAACATCTGCAAGAAACGCTGGAATGCACCGCGGCCATAAGCGCCAAACAACCAGCCACTACGCAGCAGGATATGGCGATCAACTTCGCGGGTAACGGCCTGCTCCAACTCAACCAGGCGACGACTGACGGAGCCTTTCGGTTTGGGTCGATCACTTTCAAAGAAGACTTTGCCACGCGCACCGTTAAAAACCTGAGCACTAGACACATGAACAAACGCTGCTCCAATCGACTTAGCAATACGACAAAGATTCTTGATCTTTTTTACATGAGCCTTAGTCAAACCGGGCTCGCTCTCAGCCAGCTCAATGCTGTAAGCATTTACAACAAAATTTGGTCGGTATTCTTTTATCCGCTCCGCAGCAACATCCAACGACCCGGATAGCTGTGCAGCACTCACTCCACTCCAGTCGATCCCAGGGTGTGACGCCAGCAGTTCGACCAATGCACGGCCAACCTGACTGTCTTGATCAAGTAGCAGAATTTTCAAACCATAGAATCCAAAAGCTGCACTGGCAAAATAACCGCTTATACCAGCCGGGGCAACTATGATTCACCCGGCACCAGCACTTGAGTGCGGGGAAGTAAATCGCGCAGCTCCCGCGCCAGGTTCTGCTTCGCCTCGACGTCACCATGTATCAAGCGAATCTCCCCAGGTGACTCCTTGATACCGGACGCAAAACCCAGCAGTCCGGCAAGGTCTGCATGGGCGGAGTATCCTCCCAGCGTGTGAACACCAGCCTTGATTGGATAGCGTTGCCCATCAAAGGTCACATAGCCACCGCCAGGACCATAGGCCTGGATTGCACGGCCAGGGGTGCCCCGTGCCTGGTAGCCGACAAACACAACGTCGGTCGCCGGCTGCCCCACCAGGGCCTTGAGGTAGTTGACGATGCGGCCGGCAACGCACATCCCACTGGCTGCAAGGATTATGCAGGGGTAATCGCGTTTTTTGATATAGTCGACTATTGCCAAATGGTCACTATGGCTGTCCACTGTACGCAGTTGCTCGAAAGCCAGTGGATGTCGACCTTGCTCCAGCCGCTCACGTGCCTCGGCGTCCCAATAGGGTTTAAGCTTGCGGTAATGGCGAGTAAACCTGCTGGCGAGTGGTGAGTCAATCACAATTTCCAACTCCCTCCAGGGCAGCCCCCTGGCGGCGAACTCATCCTGCCGGCGATGGATAATATCCTCGAGTTCATAGAGCAGCTCCTGGGTTCTTCCTATGCTGAACGCAGGAATAAGCACGGCGCCCTTGTCAGCCAGCGCCCGCTCTATAATATTTTGCAGGCACGCGACCCGCTGTGCCCGGTCTTCGTGATTACGGTCACCATAGGTACTCTCCAGCACCAGGGTATCGGCCACCTCGGGTGGTTGCGGCGGCGCCAACAGCGGCGCATGGGGGGCTCCGAGATCACCCGAAAACACGACCGTATGCGACCGTCCGGGCAACTCCACTCGACACTCAATATACGCAGAACCGAGAATATGCCCGGCAGGCTGCAACCTGATCGACAAACCGCCTGCGGGTGTGCGATCAACATCGGTCCATTTGCGAAATGGCAACGCCACCAACTGTTGCTGCAACTGATTGAGATAGCGGCTGATAAGGCTGTGATTCCCCATTGCACCAACTTTCATTGCGTCTTCCAGCACCAGCGGCAGTAACAAAGCCGACGGCTCGCTGCAATAGATTGGCCCCTCAAAACCTGCCGCTAGCAAGTAGGGAATGCGGCCGACGTGGTCGATATGCACATGAGTCACAACCAGGGCTTGAATAGGATCCAACGCGAAATCAATCCCCAGCGAATCATTGCCAGCGCCGGTACCCGAGGTTTCAGCCCCCTGAAACAGCCCACAGTCGACTAATAGGGACCTGGAATCCGCGTACTGCAGTTCATGACAAGATCCCGTCACACCATTAATGGCTCCATGGTGGGTAATGCAGGGGAGTATTTTCGTCGTCATTCTAGTCTCCACAGATTATTGGTCGCGCCGTGTAAGCCTGGCGCAAAGCAGCAGGTCAATCCGGTGCAATCTGCTCCTACCCGAGTTTAGACCCTCTGTGATCTGGCCCAGAAAAAAGCCCGCATGGCGCGGGCTCTTGGCTTAATCTTCTACTGCAATCGCCTGGGTCTGCGATAGGAACCGCTAAAAAGGTATGTCGTCATCTCCCAGATCCGGTTCCGGCTGGGGAGCCTGCCTCGGAGCCGGCGCTGGACGCGACGACTGGCCACTACCACCCCCTTGACTCCACCCGCTATCGCCACCGCCAGATTCCTGGCCGCGGCTGTCCAACATCTGCATTTCGCTACCGACAATTTCGGTCGTATAACGATCGGCACCGCTTTTGTCCTGCCACTTGCGCGTGCGCAACGAGCCCTCAACATACACTTTGGAGCCTTTCTTCAGGTATTCGCCGGCAATTTCAGCCAGCCTGTTAAAAAATACGACCCGGTGCCACTCCGTTCGTTCCTGGGGCTGGCCAGTCTGCTTGTCCTTCCAGGACTCACTGGTGGCAATAGAAAGATTGGTGACTGCACCGCCACTTGGCAGGTATTTGGTTTCAGGGTCCTGCCCACAATTACCGACTAATATAACTTTATTGACTCCGCGGGCCATCAAAATTCTCCTGTTCGGGTTTAAACTGCTGAATTCGGCCGACTACTATAAAACACGCACTGGCATTTAGCCAACTGACACCGCTGCGGCCTGGTATTGAAGCAACGTTGAATGGTCAAAGGATTGGCCATCAACCTTGAGGTAGGCCAAGCCATCTCCGGCGATCAGTGTTACGTCTTCAACGCCCTTTAAGCCCGCCAACTCACGCAACAATTCTTCACCGCCAAAGCGTGCAGTATCATACGTCAATACTACATCCACAACTCGCCTGGGGGCGCGCATATTCCAGGCCAGTAATAACCAGCTAACCGCGATCAGGGCACAGACCCCGAACACTCCGGAAGAGCCCACCGCACCCATCATCACTCCACCAATCGCACCACCCAGGAACGCCCCCAGAAACTGGAAGGTCGAGTACACTCCCATGGCGGTGCCCTTGCCTGCGGGAAAGGCCTTCTTGCTGACTAAGGATGGCAAATTGGCCTCCAACAAGTTGAAACCCATAAAGAAAATAAACATGGCCCCAACCAGCGGCATGCCCCGAGACCCGGCAGTCGCGATGGTTAAAGCGGCTAACGCAACCATCGCGATTGCCGACAAAAATACGGGCACCACCTTTTGGTTACGCTCGGCGTAAATAATCAGAGGAACCATCGCGACAAACGATCCCCCCAGAGTTGCCAGGTAGACCCAGGCATGCTGTTGAACCTGCAGATTCAGGGTGTCACGCAGCAACAGTGGCAACGCCACAAAAGACGCAGTCAGGATAAAGTGCAGCGCGAAAATACCGAAGTTGAGACGCAGTAATTCCCGGTCTCCCAGCACTCTCCCCACAAACCGCAGTGCAGCACTGGTATTGCCGTTAAATCCAGTCGCATGGGTCGCCGCCGGCACCAACCACGCCATAATAGCTATACCGCCAACCGCAAGACCGGCGGTTAGCCAGAAGATCCCTCGAATACCGAAACTGACACTCACCCAGGGCCCTATTAACAAGGCGGCGGCAAAAGTCAGGCCGATACTCATACCGATAAACGCCATCGCCTTGGTACGATGCTCATCCCGGGTTAAATCGCTGAGCAGCGCCAGCACGGTGCTAGCGATAGCGCCGCTACCCTGCAGCGCCCGACCCAGGATAACCCCCCAGATCGAACTGGCCAAGCCTGCGATCACACTGCCCACACCAAACAGCACCAGGCCACCGTAGATCACGGGTTTGCGCCCAATGCGATCCGACAGCATGCCAAAAGGAACCTGCAACAGGGCCTGGCTCAGACCGTAAACCCCGAGCGCCAGTCCTATCAGCGCCGGAGAACTGTGCTCAAAATCGGCAGCATATAGAGCCAGCACAGGTAAGAGCATGAATAAGCCAAGCATACGGAAACCGTACAACAGGCCAAGAGAAAGGACTGCGCGCTTTTCTGTAGCGAGCATGGGATTAGCGTTTGAGCGTTGCATTGAGTGGCGGGTTTGTCCGGATAAGTAGGTTGTTTTGATCGACCGGAATCATACCAGTTATGCGCTGACCGGAAAACCGAATGGCTGACACAAAGGCAACATCGGTGGTTTATCCTTGCTGGTCACTTATCGCGCCATAAAAGAGGTGCCGCGTTACCGGTGCTAACGATATAATCGATGGATTTGCCAACCTGAGAGTAGCTCGTGGATAAGATCATTGTTCGTGGTGCACGAACCCACAATCTGAAAAACATAGACCTGGACATACCCCGGGACAAGCTCATTGTGATTACCGGCCTTTCCGGCTCTGGCAAGTCTTCGCTGGCCTTTGACACATTGTATGCTGAAGGCCAGCGGCGATATGTAGAATCGCTGTCCACCTATGCACGACAGTTCCTGTCAATGATGGAGAAACCGGACGTCGATCATATCGAGGGCCTGTCACCCGCCATATCCATCGAGCAAAAATCGACCTCCCACAACCCCCGCTCCACGGTTGGCACCATCACTGAAATTTATGACTACCTGCGACTACTATATGCACGGGCAGGCACCCCCAGATGTCCGGACCACGGGCTGCCACTAGAGGCACAGACCATTTCACAAATGGTCGACAGTATTCTCGAGCTGCCGGATGAAACGCGTATCATGGTTCTGGCGCCAGTCATCAGGGACCGCAAAGGCGAACACCTACAATTATTTGACCAGCTGCGAGCCCAAGGTTACGTGCGCACGCGAATTGACGGCGTCGTGTACGAACTGGATGAACTGCCCGCCCTGGAGAAGAACAAAAAGCATACTATCGAAGTTATCGTCGATCGGCTGAAAGTGCGCGCCGAAGCCAATCTCCGACTCGCAGAGTCACTGGAGAATGCACTGGAGTTAGCCGATGGGCTGGCAACCGTAAGCCTGATGGATGGTGGCGGCGCGGATACCGTGTTCTCTGCCCGCTTCGCCTGTCCCGAGTGCGGCCACTCGATCAGGGAACTGGAACCCCGCCTGTTTTCATTTAACAATCCGGCCGGCGCCTGCCCCAGTTGCGACGGACTGGGAGTAAAACAATTTTTTGACCTGCAGCGCGTGGTGCAGCATCCGGAGGCCAGTTTGTCGGAGGGCGCGATTCGAGGCTGGGACCGGCGCAGTGTTTACTACGCACATATGCTCAACTCACTTGCCAAACACTTTAAGTTTGATATCGACGAGCCGTTTGAAAAGCTGAAAAAGAAGCACCAGGATATAGTCTTGAATGGCAGCGGCGAGGAGCAAATCACCTTTAGCTACGTCAATGACCGCGGCGATATCTACCAGCGCAAACATGCATTTGAGGGCGTTATTCCCAATCTGGAGCGACGCTACCGGGATACCGACTCGCAGATGGTGCGCGAAGACCTGGCCAAATACCTGAGCACCCAGGCATGTCCCGATTGCCAGGGAACACGTTTGTGCCGAGACGCGCGCCACGTGTTTGTTGATGACAGAAATTTGCCGCAGCTTACTGCATTGTCGGTCAATGACTCGCTGCAATACCTGCTAAAGCTCCAGCTGACGGGCAGACAAGGGGAGATCGCGGATAAGATCCTCAAGGAATTACGAAGTCGACTGCAATTTCTTGCCGATGTCGGTTTGAATTACCTGACTCTGGACCGGAGTTCGGAAACGCTCTCAGGTGGCGAAGCCCAGCGGATTCGACTGGCAAGCCAGATAGGCGCTGGGCTGGTTGGTGTTATGTACATCCTTGATGAGCCATCAATCGGTTTGCACCAGCGCGACAACGAACGCTTGTTGAAGACCCTGGTTCATCTACGCGATCTCGGCAACACGGTGATTGTTGTCGAGCATGACGAAGACGCTATCAGGGCCGCTGATTTTATCATCGATATCGGGCCCGGGGCCGGGGTTCACGGCGGCGAAGTCATTGAATCGGGTAACTATAAGCGAATTATAAAGAACCCGCGGTCTCTCACCGGTCAATACCTGTGCGGCAAGCAGTGCATCGCCCTGCCCGCCCGGCGGCTGCCACCGCAGCCAGGAAAACGCATCGTCCTGCTAGGTGCCAATGGCAACAACCTGAAAAACGTCACATTGGAAATTCCCCTCGGGCTCATGACCTGTGTAACCGGCGTTTCCGGCTCAGGTAAATCTACTCTGATCAATCACACTCTGTACCCGATCGCTGCTACCCAGCTCAACAATGCCACGACCCTTAATGCAGCACCGCACCAGAGCATCAGTGGCCTGGAGTTGGTAGACAAGTGCATTGACATTGACCAGAGTCCTATTGGACGCACGCCTCGCTCAAACCCCGCCACTTACACTGGTATTTTTACACCGATTCGAGAGCTATTCGCCCAAACTCAGGAGGCGCGATCCAGAGGCTACAAGCCCGGACGTTTCAGCTTCAACGTTAAAGGCGGTCGTTGCGAGGCATGTCATGGTGACGGCGTCAGCAAGGTTGAGATGCACTTTTTACCCGACATCTATGTACCTTGCGATATCTGTAACGGAAAGCGCTACAACCGCGAAACACTCGATATTCGCTACAAAGGCAAGAACATCAGTGAGGTGCTGGACTTGACGGTAGAAGATAGCCGGGAATTTTTCGCCAATGTGCCGGCGGTGGCCAACAAGTTGCAAACCCTGATGGATGTCGGACTTTCATACATCAAACTGGGGCAAGCAGCCACAACCCTCTCTGGTGGAGAAGCCCAGCGGGTCAAATTATCCAAAGAGTTGTCGCGGCGCGACACTGGCAAAACGCTTTATATTCTCGACGAACCTACCACCGGGCTGCACTTCCACGATATCAAACAGCTACTCGGGGTGCTTCACCGTCTGCGCGATCACGGCAACACTGTGGTAGTGATTGAGCACAACCTGGATGTTATCAAAACTGCCGATTGGATCGTCGACCTGGGGCCGGAAGGGGGAGATCAGGGCGGCACTATTCTGGGGGCAGGTACTCCGGAAGATATCGCCAGGATGGAAAGTAGCCACACTGGCCAATTTCTTAGGCCGCTACTGCAGCGGCCGCAATAGCAGGGCTCTGCGCAGGCGTTAGACCTACTCTCCCTTGGGTTGCACTGCCCCGCCCTATCTTAAGATCTCGAGCGACGGCGCGACAGCACGAGGGCCACCAAACCGGTAACCAGCAGTAACCAAACGCTGGGCTCCGGCAGCGAGGTAACCCGCGGCTTGGCCTTTAACTCATCGGTGTTCCCAAGGAAAACCGTGCCTTGACTATAAGCCCGGCGCTTATCGCCTGGCAATTGCAAGACCCTCGTCATAGAATCCAATGTTGCCGGTACTTGCGCCGCATTGGCGAAATAATCTACCACCTGCATTTCGTCAGCGGCGATCGGAAACGTCACGACAACAGCATCGGCAATACCATTGCGCGCAGGAACGTGACCATCGCTCACAGCTTCGTTGACCAGAGAAGCACCGGCGCCCATCGCAAACAGCGAAGCCACCAGCACCAATACCCAAGCAATCCTTTTCATACCTTCCATCAATCCCGCAACAATTGCCCACTTTACCCTGCGTTGATAAGCAATAATTGTACCAATAATAAAATATATTTTATTATCAATGAGTTGGAAATTTAAGTCACTGATAATAGCAACTCAACTGTAAAATAATTCGACACAGAAAGCAAAATGCCGGGACTTTACCCGGCATTCGTCAACAACTACAGACAATCCTTAGCTGACCATCAGTCGTCTGAATCCGCGCCTGTCTCGCTAATCACCGCCGGGCGATCAACCAACTCAACATAAGCCATCGGCGCAGTATCGCCAGCCCGAAAACCGGCTTTCATTATCCGTAGATAGCCACCAGGACGCTCGCCATAGCGAGGGCCGAGTTCATTGAACAACTTGCCTACTGCACTCTTATCGCGCAGCCGATCAAAGGCCTGGCGCCTATTCGCTACCGAATCACTCTTCCCCAGGGTGATCAGCGGCTCGGCATGACGACGCAACTCCTTGGCTTTCGGCACGGTTGTTCTAATAAGTTCATGTTCCAGCAGCGAACAGGTCATATTGCGAAACATCGCCTTGCGATGCGAACTGTTACGATTTAACTGACGTCCACTTTTACGATGACGCATGAGTTTTCTTTCCTTTAAAGTACTGCTGCTTGCGCAGCAATAGATTCTATATTCAAAGACCAGCGCCGCTTAAGAAGTAAGCACGCGCTCGTCGTTACGCAGACTAGCGGGCGGCCAATTGTCAAGGCGCAACCCCAGTGAAAGTCCGCGCGACGCCAGCACGTCCTTTATCTCAGTCAACGATTTCTTACCAAGGTTCGGCGTCTTCAACAGCTCAACCTCAGTGCGCTGCACCAGGTCGCCGATGTAGTAAATGCTCTCAGCCTTCAAGCAATTCGCCGAACGCACAGTCAACTCCAGGTCATCTACCGGTCGCAGCAGGATAGGATCGATTTCTTCCTCCGGCTCTACATTAGGAGTTTCGGCAGCACTTTCCAGGTCGACGAATACAGCCAGCTGCTTCTGCAAAATGGTTGCCGCCCGACGGATAGCGTCTTCCGGGTCGATAGTTCCATTGGTTTCCAGGTCCAGCACCAGCTTGTCAAGATCAGTGCGCTGCTCAACCCGGGCGTTCTCAACCGAGTAAGACACCCGACGCAAAGGGCTATAGGTGGCATCCAACTGCAACTTACCAATGGCTGCGGTTTCGTCTTCCTCGTTAACTCTGGCATCAGCAGCTTCATAACCGCGACCCCGAGCAACAGTTAGAGCAATACGCAGTTCGGTATTATCGCTAAGGTGCGCAATCACATGCTCGGGGTTTTTGACTTCCATATCATTGCCAAGCTGAATATCAGCTGCGGTAACAACTCCAGGCCCCTGAGCACTGAGTGTCACGACTGTCTCGTCCTTCCCTTCCATAACGATCGCAACATTTTTGAGATTCAGCAGTATCTCAATAACATCTTCACGAACGCCCTCTATGGTGCTGTATTCATGCAAGACCCCATCAATTTCAACTTCCGTGATGGCGCAGCCGGGCATGGAGGACAGCAGAATCCGGCGCAAGGCATTGCCCAGCGTATGACCGAACCCGCGCTCCAACGGCTCCAATGTAACTTTGGCATGGGTAGAAGAAATCTGGTCTACGCCAATAAATTTCGGGGTAAGTAGTTCGTTTACTGCACTCTGCATATTTTTACCTGCGGCGCTGGGTCGAGGATGAATTCACTACTTCGAGTAAAGTTCTACGATCAGGTTCTCATTAATTTCAGAGGACAACTCCGCCCGATCAGGCACTGCTTTAAATAGCCCTTCCATTTTCTTGCTGTCAACTTCCAGCCACTCGCAGGGCGCGCGGTTATCAGAAAGAGCCAGGGCTGATTGGACCCTCAGCTGGTTACGAGCTTTCTCTTTGACAGCAACCACGTCTCCCGCTGAAACCTGAAAAGACGCTATATTGACGGTTTGACCGTTGACGAGTATCGACTTGTGACTTACCAGCTGTCGGGCCTCTGCACGAGTAGACCCATACCCCATGCGGTACACCACATTGTCAAGACGACATTCAAGCAACTGCAGCAAGTTTTCACCAGTGGCGCCCTTGCGCCGAGCCGCATGTTTGTAATAGTTGCGAAACTGGCGCTCCAACAATCCGTACATACGACGAACTTTTTGCTTTTCACGCAACTGCACACCGTAGTCGGACAAACGACCGCGGCGCATCCCCTGTTGGCCAGGGGTAGATTCCGGCTTGCACTTTGATTCCAGCGGTCGCACGCCACTTTTCAGGAAAAGGTCAGTGCCTTCACGCCGGGATAATTTACAGGTAGGGCCTATATATCTTGCCATGGTAAATAAATCCTGCTCTAACTCAACTGATTAAACACGACGCTTTTTAGGCGGGCGACAACCATTGTGGGGAATGGGGGTTACATCGGTAATATTGGTAATTTTATAACCCGCATTATTCAGGGAGCGAATGGCAGACTCACGTCCTGGTCCCGGACCCTTAACTTCCACATCCAGGTTCTTCAAGCCATACTCTTGTGCAGCAAGACCTGCACGCTCCGCAGCCACCTGGGCGGCGAACGGTGTACTCTTTCGAGAACCGCGAAAACCTGAACCACCAGCTGTAGCCCAGGACAAGGTATTGCCCTGGCGATCTGTAATGGTCACGATGGTGTTATTGAACGACGCGTAGATGTGAGCGATGCCGTCAACAACCGATATTTTCACCTTCTTGCGAGCTGGTTTGGTTGTACCTTTTGCCATTTCTGTATCCCGTTTAATATCACCACTGCACAAGTGGTGCAGCTACACTAAACAACAATGATTTCTAGCGCTTGATCGGCCGACGCGGCCCCTTGCGGGTCCGGGCATTAGTTTTGGTTCGCTGCCCTCTTACCGGCAAGCCGCGGCGATGACGCAGGCCCCGGTAACAACCAAGGTCAAGTAATCGCTTGATATTCATGTTGACGTCCCGACGCAGGTCGCCCTCAACGTTAAGCTTGGCGACTTCAGTCCGCAGATTGTCCATCTGCTGCTCATCGAGCTCACCTATCTTCATCGTCTCGAGCACACCGGTTGCCGAGCAAAGCTTTTGGGCAGTTGTCCGACCGATACCATATATGTAGGTAAGGGACACCACCGCGTGTTTATGATCCGGTACGTTGACTCCAGCTATACGAGCCATTCAATCCACTCCATTTAATCTACGATTCTGCTTTGGTCGCGCCACAACGGTTTAGACCTGCAAAAAAGGCGCCAAAGGATAGCGCCTATACAACCAAAAATCAAGCCTGCCTGTAAAGCAGGACCCAGTGCCTTACCCTTGACGCTGCTTGTGACGCGGCTCAGTTTTGCAAATCACTCGCACCGACCCGCGACGTCTAATAATTTTGCAATTGCGGCATACTTTTTTTACTGAAGCCCTGACTTTCATTGCTTACTCCAAATATTCAACAGGCTCTTTACTGACCGGGTCTAGCTCCGGCCACCATAACTTTTCAAGTTAGACTTTTTCATCAAATGATCGTATTGATGTGACATCAGGTGCGACTGTACCTGGGCCATAAAATCCATTACCACCACTACTACAATCAGCAAAGACGTACCCCCGAGGTAAAACGGCACGTTCCACGCGACCACCAGAAACTGGGGCAGCAGGCATACTGCAGCGATATAAGCCGAACCAAACATAGTCAATCGAGTCAGCACGCCGTCGATGTAATCGGCTGTATGTTTACCTGGGCGTATCCCAGGGATAAACGCACCTGAGCGCTTGAGATTGTCGGCAACTTCTTCCGGATTGAACATCAACGCGGTATAGAAGAAGCAGAAAAACACAATCAACATGGTAAACAATATAATATTCAAAGGTTGCCCAGGCCCTATCGCCAGCGACAACTCCTGTAACCATTCCATGTTCGAAGACTGACCGAACCACTGTGCCAACGATGCCGGGAACAGCAGAATACTGCTGGCAAAGATTGCCGGGATAACCCCTGCCATATTCACCTTCAGTGGCAAAAAGCTACTCTGGGCAGCAAACGACTTACGGCCCTGCTGCCGACGTGCATAGTGCACCGCGATGCGACGCTGACCACGCTCAATAAAGACAATGCAAAAAATTACAACGAAAGCCAAAACCAGCATAAACAAGAGCACCAGAATATTCAGCTCGCCCTGTCGCGCCTGCTCAAGTGACTGCCCAATGGCTCCGGGCAAACCGGCAACGATTCCAGCAAAAATGAGCATTGAAATTCCGTTGCCAATACCACGCTCGGTCATCTGTTCCCCGAGCCACATCATAAAGACGGCGCCGGTAACCAGGGAACTGATGGCCACAAAGTAAAAGGTGAAACCAGGTGCATATGCCAGATTTTGGCTGGCCAAACTGACAGCCATTCCCGACGCCTGAATCAACGCCAGCGCGACAGTCGCATAGCGGGTATATTGGCTTATCTTGCGACGCCCGGCCTCCCCTTCTTTCTTCAACTGTTCAAGGTGAGGCGAAACCGCTGACATTAACTGCATGATAATCGACGCAGATATATACGGCATGATTCCCAGCGCCAGAATACTCATGCGCTCGAGCGCACCACCCGAAAACATATTAAACAAACCCAGGATCGTCCCCTGGTTCTGGTTGAACATAGCCGCCAGCCGATCGGGGTCTATTCCCGGGACAGGAATATGCGTGCCCACCCGGTACACAACAATCGCCAAAAATAGAAACCGCAAGCGAGCCCAAAGCTCTCCCATACCGGAGTTGCCTTTTGCTCCTTGCTGTGCCAGCTTAGGATTTGCCATTTATTCCTCTACCGAACCGCCAGCTGCTTCAATGGCTGCGCGTGCGCCCTTGGTTACGCCCAAGCCCTTTACAGCGACAGAACGTGTCAATTCCCCTGACAGGAAAACTCTGGCCCGTGTGATATTGGCCGTTACCAGACCCGCTTTACGCAGCGTCTCCAAATCTGCAGTGTCACCGTCCAGCTTGTTCAACTCCGAAAGCCGAATGCTTGCCGAGGAACGCCCGATGCGCGAGCTAAACCCATACTTTGGCAGCCTTTTCTGCAAAGGCATTTGTCCGCCTTCGAAACCCGGACGCACAGAACCCCCGGAGCGCGACTTCTGCCCTTTGTGACCACGACCACCCGTTTTACCAAGCCCGCTACCAATACCACGGCCCGCTCGGCGAGCTTCTTTGACCCGACCCGGCGCTGGGCTCAGGTTGTTTAAACGCAACCCTTCAGTCATTTCTACGCTTCCTCTACCTGCAACAGGTAATTCGCTTTGTTTATCATGCCGCGCACCGCTGGAGTATCTTCAACGCTGACTGTTTGACCGATGCGCCGTAGTCCGAGACCCTGCAAGCAGGCCTTGTGCGACTCAAGCCGACCGATCGCACTGCGAACCTGGGTCACTTTGATGCTTTTGTTGGCCATTTCCACTACCCGCCTTTAATCCAGTATCTCTTCCAGTGTCTTGCCGCGCTTTTGTGCCACGTCGTCCGGCGAGCGCATTTGCTTCAGGCCGTTAAAAGTGGCCCGTACAACATTAACCGGGTTAGTCGAGCCATAGCATTTCGCCAGGACATTGTGCACCCCGGCCAGTTCAAGCACTGCTCGCATGGCACCGCCCGCGATAATACCGGTACCGGCAGAAGCGGGCTGCATGTAAACTTTTGAGGCGCCGTGCCCGGCCTTAACCGGATACTGGATGGTGTCACCATTCAGCTGCACTTCGATCATATTACGACGAGCTGCTTCCATCGCTTTTTGGATTGCAACGGGAACCTCCCTGGCCTTGCCGCGACCAAAACCAACCCGGCCCTTACCGTCGCCGACGACTGTCAGTGCAGTAAAACCAAAGATGCGGCCACCTTTTACCACTTTGGCCACTCGGTTCACTTGAACCAACTTCTCCTGCAGGCCTTCTGTCTGACCCTTATCGCCCTGATCTTTATACGCCATATCGTTACCCTAAACTCTAAAACTCAAGTCCGCCTTCACGGGCCGCTTCAGCCAGCGCCTTCACCCGACCGTGGTACTTGTAACCACTGCGATCGAACGCTACCTTTTCGATACCGGCCGCTTTAGCTCTCTCTGCAATCAGTGCCCCTACCTTGGTAGCCGCATCGGCGTTCCCGGTAGAGCCCTGACGCAGGTCCTTGTCCAGGGTTGAAGCCGAAGCTAACACCTGGTCGCCTGAACCAGCGATCACCTGCGCGTATATATGACGCGGGGTGCGATAGATGCACAAACGCGTCGCGCCTAGCTCGCGTATCTTGGCGCGGCTGCGACGCGACCGACGCAGTCTTGCAGTTTTCTTTACGCTCATGAGCTACCTCGTTACTTTTTCTTGGTTTCCTTGCGCCGCACATATTCACCGGAGTAGCGTACACCTTTGCCCTTGTAGGGCTCGGGGGGACGAAAACCGCGAATTTCTGCAGCGACCTGACCAACCAATTGCTTGTCAATACCCCTGACCACAATTTCTGTCTGGGTCGGGGTCTCAGCTGTTACACCGTCGGGAAGTTGATAGTCAACCGGATGGGAAAACCCCAACGTTAAGTTGACTGTGCTACCCGACACCTTGGCTCTATAACCAACGCCATTCAATTCCAGCTTTTTCTCAAAACCTTCGCTGACGCCAGTAACCATATTGTTGATCAGCACGCGCATAGTACCTGTCATCGCGCTGGCAACTTTTCCGCCGTTGCGCGGTGAGAAATTCAGCACTTTGCCGTCTTGCTCTACTTGCACCGTATTATGCACTTCATAATCCAGTTTGCCTTTGCCACCTTTGACAGAGACCTGCTGGCCCTGGAGCTTGACCTCAACTCCAGCAGGAACTTCGACCGGTGATTTTCCTACTCGTGACATATCTGCTTACCTGTCAAACATCCAGCGCTATCAGAAAACGGTACAGAGGACTTCACCACCGACGCCCGCCGCTCGCGCAGCGCGGTCGGTCATAACACCCTTACTGGTAGAGACTATTGCCACTCCCAGCCCACCCCTTACTTTCGGCAATTCGTCTTTGCCGACATAAAACCGTAGCCCGGGCCTGCTGGCACGTTTTATCTCTTCGATAACCGGCCGCCCCTGGTAGTACTTCAGTGCAATGGTCAGAATATTGTGCCCGTCGACGTTTTGAACGTCGAAATCGCCAACGTAACCTTCGCCTTTCAGCACTTCAACCAGCGCTACTTTAACTTTGGAGGACGGCATGCTAACTGACGCCATCCCTGCCATTTGTGCATTGCGAACCCGCGTTAACAGATCAGCTAATGGATCTTGCATAGTCATTGTTTGGTTGCTCCCGTAACGCGCTTGCGTTTACCAGCTCGATTTTACCAGGCCCGGCACATCACCGCGCATTGCTGCTTCGCGAAGTTTGTTACGCGACAGCCCGAATTTCCGATACACACCATGGGGCCGGCCGGTGATTTGGCACCGACGACGCTGACGCACTGGACTCGCGTCACGTGGCAGCTTTTGCAGCGCTTCCTGCGCATCCCAGCGCGCCTCGTCTTCTGCCTCTGGATTACCGATAATCGCTTTCAGCTCGGCACGCTTTTTGGCGTACTTTGCTACTGTCCGCTCGCGCCGTTTTTCGCGCTCTATCATGGAGGTTTTGGCCATTGTTGGCTGGCTCCTAGCTCTTCAAAGGAAAGTTAAATGCCCGCAACAACGCGCGACCTTCGTCGTCGTTCCGCGCACTTGTTGTGACTACAATATCCAGACCACGGAGCTTATCCACCTGGTCATAATCTATCTCAGGGAAGATAATCTGCTCGGTTACGCCCATCGCAAAATTGCCGCGCCCATCGAATTGCTTGGGACTGATGCCCCTAAAGTCGCGAATACGTGGGATAGCTATAGAAATCAAGCGATCCAGGAACTCATACATACGATCGCTACGCAGCGTTACCTTCGCACCAATCGGCCAGCCGTCACGAATCTTGAATCCGGCTATAGACCTTCGAGCGACAGTCGCTACTGCTTTCTGACCAGAAATCTGCTGCAAATCACGCAACGCGTGCTCCAACACTTTCTTGTCTCCCACCGCCTCCCCCAAACCCATATTCAGAGTGACCTTGGTAATGCGCGGAACTTCCATCACATTATCCAGACCAAGCTCCTGCTTGAGCTTCGGCACTAATTCGTTGTTGTAAACGTCTTTCAACCTTGCCATTGCCAATTACCTACCTGCGTTCAGGCGTCTACCGCTTCGCCACTGGATTTAAAAACGCGAATTTTCTTGCCGCCTTCTACCTTAAAGCCGACTCGGTCAGCCTTGTTGGTAGCGGGGTTATATATAGCCACGTTGGATAGCTGTAACGGAGCTTCCTTCTCAATAATCCCACCGGGCACACTAGCCTGGGGATTCGGCTTTTGGTGCTTTTTGATCATATTGACTCCCGACACCAGCACTCGGTCGTCGTCTAGCAGCCGCACTACTTTCCCTCGACTGCCCTTGTCTTTGCCGGCGATGACGATAACGTCATCATCTGTCTTGATCTTGCGCATTGTCTGACCTCGATCGCCTTTTTCTTACAAAACTTCCGGAGCCAAAGATATAATCTTCATGAACTTCTCTGACCGTAGCTCACGGGTGACTGGCCCGAAAATCCGTGTACCAATCGGCGCATGCTGCGCGTTCAAAAGTACCGCTGCATTGTCATCGAACTTGATCAATGAACCATCTCCGCGACGAACGCCTTTACGGGTCCGCACAACCACCGCCGTCAATACCTGGCCTTTTTTAACCTTGCCACGGGGAATTGCTTCTTTCACGGTCACCTTAATCAAGTCACCCACGCGCGCGTAGCGCCGATGTGAACCACCGAGCACCTTGATACACATGACACGGCGTGCACCGCTGTTATCCGCGACCTCTAAATAACTTTGTGTCTGAATCATTGTTGTATAACTCCACCATTAGCAGCCGCGGCCACCAAGCAATTACCTGTGTTTCTAGACCTGCGGTGCTTGCTGGTCCACTGTCACCAACGCCCAGGTCTTTGTCCGGGAGTAGGGCTTGGTCTCTTTGACCGTTACCACGTCGCCTGCCTTGCACTCGTTTTTTTCATCGTGCGCATGCAGCTTGGTAGAGCGGGTCATGTACTTGCCATAGACCGGGTGCTTCACCCGACGCTCAACCAGCACTGTAATGGTCTTGTCCATCTTGTCACTGACAACCTTGCCAGTGACCGTTCGCACTCTTGTTTCCTGCGACATACTAGTTACCTGCCTTTTCTGTCAGCACAGTTTTGATGCGGGCAATCTCACGCCGGGCCAGCTTAATCAGGTGCGTTTGCCCCAGCTGGCCTGTGGCCTTGCTCATTCGGAGCTTGAACTGGTCTTCACGTGCCTTCAGCAATTCAGCAGTCAGCTCCTCGACCGATTTCTCGCGCAATTCACTAGCCTTCATCACATCACCGTCCGCTTCACAAATGTCGTTGCAATCGGTAGCTTGGCAGCTGCCAGGGCAAAAGCCTCACGCGCCAACTCCTCCGTAACGCCTTCCAGTTCGTACAACACCTTTCCGGGTCGAATCTGGGCTACCCAATATTCGACATTACCCTTGCCTTTACCCTGGCGAACCTCAAGAGGCTTGCCTGTTATCGGCTTGTCAGGAAAAACCCGAATCCATATTTTACCGCCACGCTTAATGTGGCGCGTCATGGCCCGACGAGCCGCCTCGATCTGGCGTGCTGTGAGCCTACCGCGAGCAGATGCTCTCAAACCGTACTCGCCGAAAGATACTTTTCCGCCACGGTTCGCAAGCCCGCGGTTGCGGCCCTTCATTTGCTTGCGAAACTTGGTGCGCTTAGGCTGTAACATTTTCTATACCCTTTAAACCAGCGAAGCTACCTACGCAGCAGAACCTGTGTCCACCGGCGCGTTAACGTCCAGGATTTCACCCTTGAAGATCCACACTTTTACGCCGATAACGCCGTAAGTAGTGTGAGCCTCCCACGTGGAATAATCGATATCGGCCCGCAATGTATGCAGTGGAACACGCCCTTCTCGATACCACTCGGTCCTTGCGATCTCAGCGCCACCCAAACGACCGGAAACCTGAATTCGAATTCCTTGTGCACCACCGCGCAGCGCGTTTTGCATTACTCGCTTCATCGCCCGACGGAACATCACCCGACGCTCCAACTGTTGCGCGACGTTCTGGGCGACTAGCCGTGCGTCGAGATCCGGCTTCCGAATCTCTTCAATATTGATCTGGACCGGCACACCCATCATGTTGGTGATGTCGCCGCGAAGCTTGTCCACTTCCTCGCCCTTCTTGCCTATCACCACACCAGGTCGAGCGGTGTGAATAGTGACTTTGGCAGTTTGCGCAGGGCGCTCGATTACAATCTTGCTAACTGACGCGTGCGCCAGTTTTTTCTCGAGATATTCGCGCACGCGAATATCTGCGATCAACTTCTCTGCATAGCCATTCTTGTCGGCATACCATACTGAATTATGGTCCCTGACAATACCAAGCCGAATTCCCGTTGGGTTTACTTTCTGACCCATAACTGGTGCTCTCCTGTCGCCTTTTAGCTATCAGCCACTTTGACGGTTATATGACACGAGCGCTTCAATATACGATCAGCCCGCCCTTTCGCCCGCGGCCTGATCCGCTTGAGCGTCGTCGCCTCATCTACAAAAATACTTGCAACTCGCAGCTCATCGATATCTGCGCCTTCGTTGTGCTCGGCATTTGCTATGGCCGAATCCAGAATCTTCTTGATAATGTCAGCGGCTTTTTTGTTGCTGAATTGCAGCACGTTAAGCGCTTCTTCAACAGACTTGCCTCGAATCTGGTCCGCAACTAACCGGGCCTTTTGCGCACAAATTCGAGCACCCTTCATTTTTGCAGCTACTTGTTCCATGATAAAAACCCCTTAAGCCCCGATGCCTAGCGCTTGACTTTGCGATCTGCGGCATGACCCTTGTAAGTGCGGGTTGCGGCAAACTCACCCAGCTTATGGCCAACCATATCTTCGCTGACAAACACCGGCACATGCTGCCGACCGTTGTGCACGGCAATAGTCAGGCCAACCATTCCTGGCGCTATCATCGATCGCCTGGACCAGGTCTTGATCGGGCGCTTGTCATTCTTTTCAATAGCCGTTTCAACTTTCTTCATCAAATGAAGATCAATAAACGGGCCTTTTTTTAACGATCGCGGCACAAATCTGTCCTCTTATCTACAGTGGTCGAAACTACTTGTTTCGACGCCGTACGATGTACTTATCAGTACGCTTGTTAGAGCGAGTTTTGTAACCCTTGGTCGGTGTACCCCAAGGGCTCACTGGATGACGACCACCCGATGTACGACCCTCACCACCACCATGCGGGTGATCGACAGGATTCATCGCGACACCACGGACCGTCGGGCGAACTCCACGCCAGCGACTCGCGCCAGCTTTACCAAGTGAACGCAAGCTATGCTCACTGTTCGACACTTCGCCGATAGTCGCCCTGCACTCCGCCGCCACTTTCCGCATTTCACCCGAGCGCAAACGCAAAGTCGCGTATTGCCCTTCGCGGGCCACCAATTGCGCACCAGCGCCGGCACTGCGAGCCACCTGGGCGCCTTTACCAGGCTTCAGCTCAATGCAATGAACCACAGCACCTAGCGGAATATTGCGCAATGGCAAGCTGTTGCCGACCTTAATAGGCGCACGGTCACCGGAAATAATACTATCGCCTGCTCGCATACCCTTGGCAGCTATAATATATCGACGCTCACCGTCCGCGTAACAAACCAGGGCGATAAATGCGCTGCGATTGGGGTCGTATTCAATTCTCTCAACGGTCCCGGCAACACCATCTTTTCGACGCTTGAAATCAATAATCCGGTAATGCTGCTTGTGTCCACCACCGATATGACGGGTAGTGATTCTACCGGCACTGTTACGACCACCGTGCCGACTCTGCTTTTCCAACAACGGCCGGTAAGGTGCACCCTTGTAAAGATCGGGGTTTACAACCTTGATCACAAACCGGCGGCCCGGAGAAGTGGGTTTGCATTTTACTACTGGCATCTTTAACCGACTCCCCTGTTAACCTGCTACCGCAAGATCAATATCCTGCCCTGCTTCCAGCGTGACGTACGCCTTCTTCCAGGATGGCTTGTTGACATAGCCATAGCGATTACGCTTGACCTTCCCTTTCACATTGAGCACCTGAACTGACTTAACTTTCACGTCGAACAACTTCTCAATTGCCTTCTTGATCTCAGGCTTGGTCGAGCTGACCGACACCTGAAATACCAGCTGGTTGTTCCGCTCGGAGGCCATGGTCGCTTTTTCCGACACATGGGGAGCTAATACGACTTTATATAAGTGCTCAGCATTCATGCCAACATCTCCTCAACCTTTTTCAACGCAGGCACGGTAATCAGTACTTTGTCGAAAGCAATCAGGCTGACCGGATCAAGGGCTGCAACATCGCGCACATCCACCTGGTGAAGATTGCGCGCAGAAAGATACAGATTCTGGTCAACCGTCTCCGTCACAACAAGCACATTATCCAGACCCAAACCACCGAGCTTCTGTAGCAGCACTTTGGTTTTCGGCTGCTCAACCGAGAACTCCCCGATAGCAACCAATCTTTCCTGCCGCGCCAACTCCGAGAAGATGGAGCGCAATGCCGCGCGATACATCTTGCGGTTCACTTTCTGGGAATGGTCTTGTGGCTTGGCAGCAAAAGTGACACCGCCCCCGCGCCAGATAGGACTACGAATAGTACCCGCTCGAGCCCGCCCTGTACCTTTTTGGCGCCACGGCTTCCGACCCCCACCCTTAACTTCAGAGCGACTTTTTTGAGCACGGGTACCCTGGCGGCCACCTGCCAAATAGGCGGTGACAACCTGGTGGACCAGGTCTTCATTAAATTCTTTGGCAAAGGTTACGTCTGAAACCTCGATGGTTTCTCCAGACCCCTTAGCGGCTGATGCAACATTCAACTGCATTAGCTATCCCCTACGAGTTCTTGGCTTTGACAGCAGGACGTACAATAACGTCCGCACCTGTGGCGCCTGGTACAGCGCCCTTAATCAGAAGAAGGTTGCGCTCAACATCGACACGCACCACTTCCAGGCTCTGCACTGTAACGCGCTCAGCACCCATGTGGCCTGACATCTTCTTTCCTTTGAAGACCCGACCCGGGGTTTGGTTCTGACCAATAGAACCGTTAGACCGATGGGAGAGCGAGTTGCCGTGAGTGGCATCCTGGGACTGGAAGTTCCAGCGCTTAATGCCGCCCTGAAAACCTTTTCCTTTAGAAATACCGGTCACGTCGACTTTTTGCCCGGACTCGAAAGCGCTAACAGTCAGCTCACCACCAACAGCAAGTTCTTCCTGACCGGCACCGCCGAGGCGAAATTCCCACAGACCCCGACCCGCATCGACACCTGCCTTGGCAAAGTGACCGGCGCTGGGCTTGCTGACTCTGGAAGCGCGGCGTGAACCAGTAGTGACCTGCACGGCATGGTAGCCGTCGGTATCAGCATTTTTGACCTGGGTAATGCGATTGGGCTCAGCCTCAATCACAGTAACCGGAATTGAAATACCTGCGTCCGTAAAAACTCGTGTCATGCCGCACTTGCGGCCGACAATAGCAATCGCCATTCTATAAACCTCTTGTGTATGGGGCTTTAACCCGCTATGGCCGCACATTTCAGTGCGTCACACCCGACCCGACCTGTTGGCCGGGCCTGCACCCGGACTAGCCGAGACTTATTTGGACTTCGACACCCGCTGCCAGATCAAGCTTCATCAGGGAGTCGACGGTCTTTTCGGTCGGCCCGATAATGTCGAGCAATCTTTTGTGGGTGCGAATTTCGTACTGATCTCGTGCATCTTTGTTGACGTGCGGCGACACCAGGATAGTAAATTTTTCTTTCTTCGTCGGCAGTGGGATTGGGCCTTTTACCTGAGCACCAGTACGCTTGGCTGTCTCGACGATTTCCTGGGTGGATTGATCGATCAACCGATGATCAAACGCTTTGAGCCTTATACGGATTCGTTGATTTTGCACTAGACCAGAACTCCAGGTTAAACATTTTATGCCGTCAGACCAGGTCTTGGCCCACGAAAAACAGAGCGCGCATTCTAAGGTTGGGGCATACCACTGTCAACCGGTATTTCCCGATGGGACTCAAATAGTTTTGACGCTATCCAAAACTTCTACTAGCAGCATCCCAGTCAGCTGGAATTGCAGCAGCAAACCCGCTCCAGCTCGACAATCGAAGCCGCCACACACAATAAGGGGCAAGAGCCATCAAACTCTTACCCCTTTGGAACAACCTGGAACAGCGCCTGTGCTGTCCCGCTGAACCCTTACTCGAGGATCTTCGCAACCACTCCCGCACCTACTGTGCGGCCGCCTTCGCGAATCGCAAACCGCAATCCGTCTTCCATCGCGATCGGTGCAATCAAGGTCACTACCATCTGAATATTGTCGCCCGGCATCACCATCTCGGTGCCTTCCGGCAGCTCAACAGCACCCGTTACATCCGTGGTCCGGAAGTAAAACTGCGGACGGTATCCCTTGAAAAATGGCGTGTGACGACCACCCTCATCCTTACCCAGAATATACACTTCCGCCTCAAACCTGGTGTGCGGCTTGATGCTGCCCGGCGCCGCCAGTACCTGGCCACGCTCCACGTCTTCACGCTTGGTGCCGCGCAACAGCGCGCCAATGTTCTCTCCCGCACGACCTTCGTCCAGCAGCTTGCGGAACATCTCAACACCCGTCACCGTGGTCTTCACCGTGGCGGTAATACCAACGATCTCAACCTCGTCACCCGTGTTCACGATGCCACGCTCGACACGACCCGTCACCACCGTGCCACGACCGGAAATCGAAAATACGTCTTCAATTGGCATCAAGAACGGCAAGTCAACCGCGCGCTCCGGCTCCGGGATATACGTATCCAGCGCCTCAACCAGGGCCTTCACCGCCGTGGTACCCAACTCGTTATCATCCTTGCCTTCCAACGCCATCAGCGCCGAACCCATGATGATTGGCGTATCGTCGCCAGGAAACTCGTACTGGTTCAGCAGATCACGCAACTCCATCTCAACCAGCTCTTTCATCTCTTCGAACTCTTCAGAATCAACGCCGCCACAGTCCTCGGCCAGCAGATCCGCCTTGTTCAGAAATACAACAATACGCGGCACACCCACCTGCCGTGACAACAGAATGTGCTCACGGGTTTGCGGCATCGGACCATCCGTCGCACCACACACCAGAATCGCACCGTCCATCTGCGCCGCACCGGTAATCATGTTCTTCACATAATCCGCGTGACCAGGACAGTCTACGTGCGCATAGTGGCGCTTTTCAGACTCGTACTCCACATGGGACGTCGCTATCGTGATACCACGCGCCCGCTCTTCCGGCGCATTATCTATCTGGTCAAAATCACGCAGCTCACCACCCCAGATCTCCGCACATACCCGGGTCAGGGCCGCCGTCAACGTGGTCTTGCCATGGTCTACGTGACCAATCGTGCCCACATTCACGTGGGGCTTGGTGCGTTCAAATTTTGCTTTACCCATTATTCACCTCTCCACTGGATGCGATGGTCTATTAGTTAACCTTGGTTTTAGCGATAATTTCTTCAGCGATATTGTTGGGCGCCTCGGAATATTTAGCAAACTCCATAGTGTAGGTTGCACGACCCTGGGTCGCTGAACGCAAGTCTGTGGCATAGCCAAACATTTCAGCCAGCGGGACTTCCGCGTCGATCACCTTACCAGCAGCATTTTCATCCATCCCAAGAATCAAACCGCGACGACGATTCAGGTCACCCACTACATCGCCCATGTTTTCTTCGGGGGTTACCACTTCAACCTTCATAACCGGCTCCAGCAACACTGCACCGCCTTGACTGGAAAGTTTCTTGGTAGCCATGCTGGCGGCTATCTTGAACGCCATTTCGTTGGAGTCCACATCGTGAAACGAACCATCATACAAAGTTGCCTTCAAACCCAGTAGCGGATAACCGGCCAAAACACCGTTGTGCATCTGCTCTTCGATGCCTTTTTGAACCGCAGGGATATATTCCCTGGGCACCGCACCGCCAACAATTTCATTGACGAACTCCAAACCTTCCGCGCCCGCCTCTTCTGCTGGCTCGAACTTGATCCAAACATGCCCGTACTGGCCGCGACCACCCGACTGACGAACAAACTTGCCTTCGATTTCGCTGGTGTTGCGAATCGCTTCGCGGTATGCAACCTGCGGCTTACCTATATTGGCCTCAACACTGAATTCGCGACGCATACGATCAACGAGTATATCGAGGTGCAGCTCACCCATGCCCGAGATAATGGTTTGCCCGGTCTCCTCGTCGGTCTTAACCCTGAATGACGGATCTTCCTGCGCCAGCTTACCCAGCGCGATTCCCATTTTCTCCTGGTCAGGCTTGGACTTGGGCTCAACCGCAACCGAAATAACCGGCTCGGGAAACTCCATCCGCTCCAATATGATGACGTTATCAATTGCGCACAGGGTGTCACCAGTGGTGACATCCTTGAGGCCGATTGCCGCGGCTATATCGCCAGCTAGCACTTCCTTAATTTCCTGGCGGTCGTTGGCGTGCATTTGCACCATCCTTCCGACCCGCTCTTTCTTTTGCTTTACCGAGTTGTAAACTGCGGTACCACTTTCCAGAATGCCGGAATATACACGGAAAAACGTCAAGGTACCGACAAATGGGTCAGTGGCTATTTTGAAAGCCAGGGCCGCAAACGGCGCGTTGTCGTCAGCTGCACGAGCCTCCAGGGTTTCCCCATCCTCCAGCGTACCTTCGATCGCCTTGACCTCGGTGGGCGCCGGCAAATATTCGATAACCGCATCCAGTACCGCCTGCACGCCCTTGTTTTTAAAGGCCGAGCCACCCAGTATCGGGATGATTTCGTTGGCAAGGGTGCGCTTGCGCAGCCCCTGCTTAATTTCTTCTTCGCTCAGCTCGTTGCCGTCAAGGTACTTCTCCGTCAGCTCGTCGCTGGATTCGGCAGCTGCCTCAACCACGAATTCGCGCATCTTGGCACATTCGTCCGCCATCTCTGCGGGAATTTCAGCGTACTCGAAGGACATACCCTGATCGGCTTCATTCCACAAGATCGCCTTGTTCTTGACCAGATCGACGACGCCCTTAAAGCCCTCTTCGGCCCCAATAGTCATCTGGATTGGCACAGCATTAGCCCCCAGGCGCTCCCTGAGTTGACGCACAACTTTCCCGAAATCCGCTCCGGCACGGTCCATTTTGTTCACAAACACCAGGCGTGGAACGGCATACTTGTTGGCCTGGCGCCATACGGTCTCGGTCTGCGGCTGCACACCGGAGGAGCCGCAAAGCACAACCACCGCGCCGTCGAGCACTCGCAGGGAGCGCTCAACCTCAATGGTGAAATCGACGTGCCCGGGAGTATCAATAATGTTGACACGATGCTGCTCGAACTGCTGGTTCATGCCCGCCCAAAAACAGGTGGTTGCAGCTGACGTAATAGTAATACCACGCTCCTGCTCCTGCTCCATCCAGTCCATGGTAGCGGCACCATCGTGAACCTCACCAATCTTGTGAGACAAGCCGGTGTAGAACAACACGCGCTCGGTGGTGGTGGTCTTGCCTGCGTCGACATGAGCGACGATACCGATATTGCGATAGCGGGTAATGGGGGTTTTACGTGCCACGGTGTGATCTCCGGATAGACTGCGTCAAAACTGCTAGAAACGGTAGTGCGAGAAGGCTTTGTTGGCTTCTGCCATGCGATGCACATCTTCGCGCTTTTTCACACCGGCGCCTTTGCCCTGCGATGCATCGAGTATTTCACCCGCCAAGCGCATCGGCATGCTTTTTTCGCCACGACCACGGGAATACTCAACCAGCCAACGCATTGCCAATGCCTGACGGCGCGAGGGACGCACTTCAACCGGCACCTGGTAGGTGGCACCGCCGACCCGACGCGACTTGACCTCAACCATCGGCGCGATGTTTTCCAGTGCTTCGTTAAAAACCTCTACCGGATCTTTCTTGCTGCGCTCGGCAACAACGGCGAGTGCACCGTAAACAATGCGCTCTGACAAAGACTTCTTACCGCTGACCATAACGTGGTTGACAAACTTCGCCAGCGTTACACTGCCGAACTTGGGATCAGGCAATACTTCTCGTTTTGCTACAACGCGTCTTCTTGGCATGACTTGCTTCCTTCTATTCAGGTAACCCGGACACGCTCCCGCGCAGTTTTGCTGGCGGTGGCCCGGCCTTACTTAAGGTTGATGGGATAATTTGAGAGCGTTCCCGAACTTAAGAATAAAACCTAAAACTTAAGCCTTGGGTCGCTTGGTACCGTACTTGGAACGGCCTTGTTTACGTTCATTGACACCACTGGTGTCGAGCGTACCGCGGACCGTATGGTAGCGCACACCGGGTAAATCCTTGACCCGGCCACCGCGAATAAGCACCACACTGTGCTCTTGCAGGTTATGCCCTTCACCACCGATGTAGGAAGAGACTTCAAAACCGTTGGTCAAGCGCACACGACATACCTTACGCAACGCCGAATTAGGCTTCTTGGGGGTGGTTGTATACACCCGGGTACAAACGCCGCGACGCTGAGGACAGGCCTGCAGGGCCGGCACTCCACTTTTAGCCAGTTTGCGTTTCCTCGGCTTACGAACCAATTGGTTGATCGTTGCCATGTATTTAAACTCCAGATAAATCCACTCGGGTTACAGTTGGCCGCAAGCAGCAACGAGCAACCAAAAATTGCCTTAAAAAAGGATGGCGCATTTTATAGACCACTCTCGCAATCGTCAAGCAGAAGACCGGTGATTAAGCCGGTCTTCTCCCCAGACCAGCTTCGATTAGTCCTGGCGCAATGCCTCGGTCAATGCGGCCTCGACTTCGCTGGCCGAAGCACCTTCCTTACGGACTGTGTCTTCGTTGCGACGACGGCGACGCTCATTGTGATAAGTTAATCCGGTACCAGCTGGGATCAACCGCCCGACCACCACGTTTTCTTTCAAACCGCGCAGTTCATCGCGCTTGCCGGTTACGGCGGCCTCGGTCAGAACTCGGGTAGTCTCCTGGAAGGATGCCGCCGAGATAAAGCTTTCGGTTGCCAGCGAGGCCTTGGTGATACCGAGCAATACCCGCTCATATTTAGCCGCGAACTTGTCCTGGGAAGCCAGCCTCTCATTCTCCTCAAGCACCGAAACATATTCCATCTGCTCGCCGCGAATCATGGACGAATCACCTGCTTCGGTGATGTCCACCTTACGCAGCATCTGGCGCACAATGACTTCAATGTGCTTGTCGTTGATACGGACACCCTGCAAGCGGTATACATCCTGGATTTCATTGACAATGTACTTGGCCAACTCCTCGACGCCTTTAAGCCGCAGGATGTCGTGGGAGCTCAGCGGCCCTTCCGACACCACCTCACCCTTCTCCACGGTTTCACCCTCAAATACTGTCAGGCTACGCCACTTGGGTATCAACAACTCGAAGTGATCCTTGCCATCAGCAAGCGGTTTCCCGTCGAGAGGCGTGATTATTAGACGCCGCTTGCCCTTGGTTTCTTTACCCAGGCTTACAGTGCCCGTGATTTCCGCCAGGATCGCGGGCTCTTTTGGCTTGCGCGCCTCAAACAGGTCGGCAACGCGGGGTAGACCACCAGTGATGTCACGGGTCTTTGAGCCTTCCTGGGGAATACGCGCGATAATGTCGCCGGCAGCGACCGTCTTGCCATCTTCCAGCGAGAGAATCGCATCGGCGGGCAGGAAGTAGTGAGCTGGCACGCTAGTACCCGGGATGGTAAGTTCATTACCCTCCTTATCCACCAGCGTGACCGCTGGCCGCAAGTCCTTACCAGCAGCGGGACGCTCAGCCGGGTCGATAATTTCAACCGAGCGCAAGCCAGTCAATTCATCGGTCTTGTGGCGAACGGTAATGCCATCTTCCATCGAGCTGAAGCGAGCGACACCTTCCACTTCGGTAATAATCGGGTGCGTGTGCGGATCCCAGGTTGCAACAACATCACCGCCACTCACCTGAGCATGGTCCTCAACCTTGATAATTGCACCGTAGGGCAGCTTGTAGCGCTCGCGCTCACGACCGTTTGCATCCGCCACTGCGATCTCACCAGAACGCGAAGTGGCAATAAACTGGCCACCGGCCTTGGCAATCACCTTCACATTGTGCAGACGAACCTGACCATCCTGCTTCACCTGAATATTATCTGCTGCAGTTGACCGCGATGCGGCACCCCCGATGTGGAAGGTACGCATGGTCAACTGGGTGCCCGGTTCACCGATTGACTGGGCCGCGATAACACCAACCGCCTCACCTTCGTTGATCAGGTGACCTCGAGCGAGATCGCGGCCATAACAGGCAGCACAGACGCCGTAGCGGGTCCCACAGGTAATCACGGAGCGCACAATAATCTCGTCAATGCCCATCCGCTCCAGGCGTTCAATCCAGGCCTCATCCAGCAATGTACCAGCAGCCACCGCGACATCGTCGGTACCGGGTTTAAACACGTCAAGCGCAACCATGCGCCCTAGAACCCGATCACCCAGTGACTCGATAATGTCACCGCCCTCGATAACCGGGGTCATGGTAATGCCTTCATCCGTTCCGCAATCCACTTCAGTTACGACAAGATCCTGGGCCACATCCACCAGACGTCGGGTCAGGTACCCTGAGTTCGCAGTTTTGAGTGCGGTATCGGCCAAGCCCTTACGAGCACCGTGGGTGGAAATAAAGTACTGCAATACGTTGAGACCTTCACGAAAATTGGCGGTAATAGGCGTCTCGATGATAGAGCCGTCCGGCTTCGCCATCAGACCACGCATACCTGCCAACTGACGAATCTGCGCGGGGGAACCCCTTGCGCCCGAGTCAGCATAGATATAAACCGAGTTGAATGAAGGTTGCTCTTCATCCTTACCCTCGCGATTGACCACGCTCTCTTTCGAGATACCTTCCATCATAGCCTTGGAGACCAGGTCGTTGGCGCGCGACCAGATATCGATAACCTTGTTGTACTTCTCACCCTGGGTTACCAGACCAGAGGCAAACTGGTCTTCGATTTCCTTCACCTCGGCTTCGGCGTCGTCGATAATCTGCGCCTTGGCTTCGGGAATGTCAAAATCGTTAACGCCAATGGAGCTGCCAGAACGGGTCGAGTATTCGAACCCGGTATACATCAGCTGGTCGGCAAAAATGACCGTCGCTTTCAAACCCACGTTGCGATAGCACTCGTTGAGCGCGCGAGAAATGGCCTTCTTGCCCATGTTTTGGTCAATCAGGCTGAAAGGCAGGCCTTCAGGAACGATTTCCCACAGCAAGGCACGCCCTACGGTGGTGGGCTTTAGTGCGGTCGTTTCAACACGATTACCCTCGGCGTCAAACTCAACCTCGGTGATGCGCACCTTGATCCTCGCCTGCAGGTGAGCCTTGCCAGCACCGTATGCCCTGGAGACCTCTTGAACGTCGGAGAACAGCATGCCTTCACCTTGGGCATTCACGCGCTCGCGGGTCATCCAGTATAGGCCCAGCACCACGTCCTGCGAGGGCACTATGATCGGCTCTCCGTTGGCCGGCGACAAGATGTTGTTGGTCGACATCATGAGTGCGCGCGCTTCCAGCTGGGCTTCCAGCGTCAGCGGCACATGCACCGCCATTTGATCTCCATCGAAATCAGCATTGTAAGCGGCACATACCAGAGGGTGCAGCTGGATGGCCTTGCCCTCAATCAATACTGGCTCAAATGCCTGTATGCCAAGTCGGTGCAGAGTCGGGGCGCGGTTTAACATCACCGGGTGTTCACGGATTACCCCGGCCAGGATATCCCAGACTTCCGGCGGCTCACGCTCGACCATTTTCTTCGCGGCTTTGATAGTAGTAGCCAGTCCACGATGCTCGAGCTTGCTATAGATAAACGGCTTGAACAACTCCAATGCCATTTTCTTAGGCAGGCCGCACTGATGCAACTTGAGGGTCGGCCCAACCACGATAACGGAACGCCCGGAGTAGTCCACTCGCTTCCCGAGCAGGTTCTGGCGGAAACGACCCTGTTTGCCCTTAATCATATCAGCCAGGGATTTCAGTGGACGCTTGTTGGAGCCGGTAATGGCTCGGCCCCGACGACCGTTATCCAGCAGCGCATCGACCGACTCTTGCAGCATGCGCTTTTCGTTGCGCACGATAATATCGGGCGCGTTGAGATCTAGAAGTCGCTTCAAGCGGTTGTTGCGATTGATAACCCGGCGATACAGGTCGTTCAGATCTGAAGTGGCAAAGCGGCCTCCATCGAGTGCAACCAGCGGCCTCAGATCCGGCGGCAATACCGGTAACACGGTCAGGATCATCCATTCCGGATCGTTGCCAGAAGACACAAAGGCCTCCATCAACTTCACCCGCTTGGACAGCTTCTTGATTTTGGTCTCGGAGTTGGTTTGCGGAATTTCCTCGCGGATCCGGACAATTTCTTCGTCGAGGTGGATATTGTTGAGCAATTCTTTAATTGCTTCGGCACCCATTTTGGCGACAAATTCGTCACCAAACTCTTCCATTGCCGTGTAATACTCGTCATCGGTCAACAGCGCACCCTGCGACAGGGTCGTCATGCCCGGGTCGGTAACGACATAGGATTCGAAGTACAAGATACGTTCGATGTCGCGCAATGTCATATCCAGCAACAAGCCTATGCGGCTAGGCAGGGATTTCAAAAACCAGATATGGGCAACCGGGCTGGCCAGCTCAATGTGACCCATTCGCTCCCGCCGCACTTTAGACAAGGCGACTTCAACACCACACTTTTCGCAGATAACACCGCGGTGCTTCAGGCGCTTGTATTTGCCACACAAACACTCGTAGTCTTTAACCGGGCCAAAAATCTTGGCACAGAACAAACCATCGCGCTCAGGTTTGAAAGTACGATAATTAATGGTCTCCGGCTTTTTGACCTCGCCGTAGGACCAGGATCGAATCAACTCCGGAGAAGCCAATCCAATCCGGATGGCGTCAAATTCTTCGGTTTGTCCCTGGGACTTCAGTAAGTTAAGTAAGTCTTTCAAGGCACTTCCTCCGCTTGGTATTTCCAGGGCCGGATGCGTTACATCCGGCCCGCCCATGCACTATCCAACAGTCGCGACGACGATCTAGTCGGATTCCAAATCGATATCAATGCCCAGCGAACGAATTTCCTTCAATAGTACGTTGAAGGATTCAGGCATGCCTGGGTCCATTCGATGATCGTCGTCAACGATGTTCTTATACATCTTGGTACGCCCGTTCACGTCGTCCGACTTCACGGTCAGCATCTCCTGCAGGGTGTAGGCGGCGCCGTAGGCTTCCAGTGCCCACACTTCCATTTCACCGAAACGCTGGCCACCAAACTGCGCTTTACCACCCAGCGGCTGCTGTGTTACCAGGCTGTAAGAGCCGGTAGAACGTGCATGCATCTTGTCATCGATAAGGTGGTTCAACTTCAGCATGTACATGTAGCCAACGGTAACCGGGCGCTCGAAGCGCTCCCCGCTACGTCCGTCAAACAGTACCAGCTGGCCGGTGGTATTGGGGCTGCCATCCTCATGCTTGTAACCAGCCAAGTCGAGCAAGTCCTTGATCTCTGACTCGCGAGCGCCGTCAAATACCGGGGTTGCCATTGGCACTCCGCCGCGCAGGTTGTGCGCCAGCTCAAGTACCTCAGCATCGCTCAAGCTGCTCAGTTCCTGCACCTCGTCGCTTTCGCCAAAGCTGTAGATCTCGTCGAGAAATTTCCGCACCTCCGCAGTGGCACGTTGTTCACGCAGCATTCCATCAATCCGGACACCGAGGCCCTTGGCCGCCAGGCCGAGGTGAGTTTCGAGGATCTGGCCCACGTTCATTCGCGACGGCACACCCAGCGGATTCAAGACGATATCGACCGGCTCGCCATTGGCGTCAAAGGGCATGTCTTCCTCCGGCATGATGACCGAAATAACACCTTTGTTACCATGGCGACCCGCCATTTTGTCCCCAGGCTGAATACGCCGCTTGACCGCCAGGTATACCTTTACGATTTTCAGTACACCGGGTGCCAGATCGTCGCCGCTTTGCAGCTTCTGCTTTTTGTCTTCGAAACGCGCATCCAGCTCCTTGCGCAGCTCTTCAAGATTGCGCTCAGTCGACTCCAGCAGCTCGTTATTCTTGTCATCTGCAAAACGCATTTTGAACCAATTGCTTTGCTCTATCCCGGCAAGTTCCGCCGAACTCAGCTTGCTTCCTTTCTTGATGCCAGGACCAGCAACAATGCCCTGCCCAGCCAATACAGTCACCAGGCGATCAAATGCTGCGGTCTCAACAATGCGATACTCCTCATTGAGATCCTTGCGGAACTGGTCGAGCTGCTGTTTCTCGATCTCCAGCGCACGCTGGTCCTTTTTGAGGCCATCACGGGTGAATACCTGGACGTCGATGACCGTGCCTTTAGTACTGGAGGGTACACGCTGAGACGTATCCTTGACGTCTGACGCTTTCTCACCAAAAATTGCCCGTAGCAATTTCTCTTCCGGCGTCAGTTGGGTTTCACCTTTGGGTGTAACTTTACCCACCAGGATATCACCCGCATTGACCTCGGCGCCGATATACACGATGCCCGACTCGTCCAGCTTGCTCAGTGCAGTCTCACCGACATTAGGGATGTCAGCGGTAATCTCTTCAGCACCGAGTTTGGTATCCCGCGCGATACAGGTGAGTTCCTGAATGTGGATCGTGGTGAAACGATCTTCCTTCACCACTCGCTCAGACACCAGGATCGAATCCTCGAAGTTGTAACCATTCCAGGGCATAAAGGCGATGCGCATGTTTTGACCAAGCGCCAGTTCACCGCGATCCACAGAGGGGCCATCGGCGAGGATATCACCTCGAGCGATAACATCTCCCTGCTTGACGATGGAACGCTGGTTGATACAGGTGTTTTGGTTAGAGCGGGTGTACTTGACGAGGTTGTAGATATCGACCCCGGTACCGTCACCAATCTCATTTTCGCTGACCCGGATAACGATGCGCGCCGCATCGACACTGTCGACAACTCCACCGCGAGTCGCCACCACACATACACCGGAATCACGCGCAACAATGCGCTCAATCCCGGTTCCTACCAACGGCTTTTCAGCGGTAAGCGTGGGCACTGCCTGGCGCTGCATGTTCGAGCCCATCAATGCGCGGTTTGCGTCATCGTGCTCGAGGAAAGGGATAAGCGCAGCCGCCACGGAGACAATCTGCTTGGCAGAAACGTCAATAAAGTCGACGTCTTCAGGCGGCTTGACGGTAAATTCGTTCATATGCCGAACAGCGACCAGATCATCGGTGAGGCGATTGTCCTCATCGACCGCCGCAGAAGCCTGGGCGATAACATGCTCTCCCTCGTTGATAGCCGACAGATATTCAAACTCGTCGCCCAATTGGCTATCGACAACTTTGCGATAGGGGCTTTCAAGGAACCCGTACTCATTGGCTCGTGCGTAGATCGACAACGAGTTGATCAGACCGATGTTCGGGCCTTCAGGCGTCTCAATAGGGCATACCCGACCATAGTGTGTCGGGTGCACATCGCGAACTTCAAAGCCAGCGCGTTCGCGGGTCAGTCCACCCGGCCCGAGCGCAGATACTCGGCGTTTGTGGGTAACCTCCGACAGCGGGTTATTCTGGTCCATGAACTGTGACAGCTGGCTTGAGCCAAAAAACTCCTTAACAGCCGCCGCCACAGGTTTGGCATTGATCAGGTCCTGGGGCATCAAGCCTTCGCTCTCTGCCATTGACAGGCGCTCTTTTACTGCGCGTTCAACCCGCACCACACCGACCCGAAACTGGTTCTCTGCCATCTCACCAACGGAGCGCACCCGGCGATTGCCCAGATGATCGATATCATCAACTACGCCCTTGCCGTTGCGGATATCAACCAGTGCCTTAAGCACCGCGACAATGTCTTCCTTATCGAGCGTGCCTTCGCCTTCAAGCTCATCACGACCCAGACGACGGTTAAACTTCATTCGTCCTACAGCCGACAAGTCATAACGTTCAAGGGTAAAGAACAGATTACCAAACAGGTTCTCCGCTGCTTCTTTAGTCGGCGGTTCACCTGGGCGCATCATGCGATATATTTCCACCAGCGCCTCAAGACGGGTGCGGGTGATATCAGAGCGCAAGGTTTCGGAAATAAACGGCCCGCAATCCAGATCGTTTACATAAAGAGTCTCAATCCGAGAGATACCCTTTTCCAGCAGCCCGTCCATCACTTCCGTGGTCAGTTCGGTATTACATTCAAACAACGGCTCTTCGCCATCTGGGTCCGGAATATCACGTGCCAGCGCCAGGCCCAACAGGTAGTCAGCGGGAACATCAAGTTTTTCCAGGCCAGCCTTCTCCATCTGCCTTATGTGGCGGGCGGTAATTCGGCGACCCTCTTCTACAATAACGTTTCCGCTTTTGTCTTCAATACTGAAGGCGGCAATTTCACCACGCAAACGCGAAGGAATCAGGTCCAGTGTAAACATGCCGTCCTTGCCGGCATTGAAAACATTGGTTTCAAAAAACATCTCCAGCATTTCCTGGGAGCTGTAACCCAGAGCGCGAAGTAGTATGGTCGCTGGCAGCTTGCGCCGGCGATCGATACGAACAAAAACCAGGTCTTTGGGGTCAAATTCGAAATCGAGCCACGACCCGCGGTAGGGTATAACCCGAGCCGAATAGAGCAGCTTTCCGGATGAATGAGTTTTACCCTTGTCATGATCGAAGAACACACCAGGAGAGCGGTGCAGCTGGGAAACGATAACCCTTTCGGTACCGTTGATCACAAAGGTCCCGTTTTCGGTCATCAAGGGGATTTCCCCCATGTAAACTTCCTGTTCCTTGATGTCCTTGATAGCCTTGTTGGAAGATTCGCGATCATAGATGATCAAACGCACCCTGACCCGCAGCGGTGCTGCATACGTCACACCCCGGAGCTGGCACTCCTTGACGTCGAAATGGGGCTGGCCCAGCTTGTAATCCACGTATTCCAAAGCCGCGTTGCCGGAATAACTAACGATAGGAAATACCGACTTAAAAGCCGCGTGTAAACCGATATCGCGGCGAGCTGCCGGATCGATATTGTCCTGGGTAAAATTTCGATAGGAATCAAGTTGAATGGATAGTAGAAAGGGAACATCCATTACATGCGGCAACTTGCCGAAATCCTTACGGATGCGCTTTCTCTCAGTGTACGAATAAGCCATCTTTATCCCCGATTGCCACTGCTGACATAGTTGGTGACGTTGTTGTTGACGCAGCTGCCAGCCAATAATCGACAGACCAACCGCTAACTGCTTAACTGACAAAACCCTATTGCTTGTTCACTGCTAATCTTGAATACAGCTTATAATCTTCGCTGCCAGGCACTTGTTTGGCCTTTAGCACAAACACACTTGGCCTTTACGATCTTACCAGGCGCCGGTATTGCTCAAAATCATCGAAGAACGACAAAAGGCCAGCGGGAAAACCCGCCGGCCCGGTATAGCCTGCTGGTACCGGCTAAAACGGCCCAAACCGAACTTACTTAAGCTCGACCGTGGCTCCGGCTTCTTCCAGTTCCTTCTTGGCTGCTTCCGCATCCGCTTTGTTAGCACCTTCCTTGATAGCTGAAGGAGCACCGTCAACCAATGCTTTAGCTTCTTTCAGACCCAGACCGGTAATGGCACGGACCGCTTTGATAACGTTGACTTTCTTTTCGCCAACAGCGCTGAGCATCACATCAAACTCTGTCTGCTCTTCGGCTGCCGCAGCTGCGTCACCGCCTGCTGGAGCTGCCGCCACAGCAACTGCCGCCTGGGCAGAAACGCCGAACTTCTCTTCCATCGCGCTGACCAGCTCGACGACGTCCATTACGGACATTTCGGATATTGCATTGAGGATATCTTCTTTGGACAGAGACACAATCTCACTCCTTGGTTAAGTTAGGATCTTGCTGCTTAAGCAGCATCTTTCTTGCTTTCGCCAACTGCTGCCACCACCCGGGTAATCTTGGAGGGGACTTCATTGAGCGTACGCGCCAGTTTTGTAACCGGAGCGATCATCACACCGACGAGTAAGGTCAGCGCCTGATCGCGAGTTGGCAGCTTGGCCAACACGTCTATTTTCTCCGGTCCCATCAGTTGTCCTGCCACGGACAGTGCTTTGATTTCAAAAGCACTGTTTTCTTTGGCGAAGTCCTTGAACAACCTTGCGGCTGCACCGGGATCCTCCATCGAAAAACCGAACAGGCTCGGGCCGACAAGGGCGTCTGCTGTGCACTCAAACTCAGTGCCGACAAACGCTCGCTTGGCCAAAGTATTTTTGACAACACGCAGGTCAACGTTAAATTCCCGCGCTTGCTTGCGCAGAGCGGTAATCTTGGTAACGTTAACGCCGCGGGCATCAGCCACAACCAACGACAGAGCAGACTGGGCGATCTCGTTTACATCGGCGACGATCGCCTGTTTGTCTTCGAGTCTTAACGCCACTTTGTTTTACTCCTGGATAGTTCCATACTGATACAGCAACGCATAGCTGCCGCATCGATTTTGGTGCTGTTTACCTGACTGACGCCAGGTGACACCATCTGCGCAGGCTCTCGCCGACAGGCGAGGATTAAGTCCAACTCCATTCAGCCACGTAGCTTGGCTTAAGGAAGGCGGACACCTGCGGTCTTTGATGGTCTTCGGGTTCTCTGTCCAAAGACCACAAAGTTCTTGCCAGTGTCTCCGAAGACACTGGCGAAAATTTACACTTCCAAGCTGGATTGATCGATAACCAGGCCTGGCCCCATCGTAGTCGACAGGACAATCTTGCCGAGGTAGACACCCTTGCTTGAAGAGGGCTTAGCCTTCTTCAAGTCAGCCAACAAGGCCTCAAGGTTTTCCTTGACCGCGCTGCCGTCAAAACCGATACGACCAATACCACCGTGGATAATACCGTTTTTGTCGGTTCGGAAACGGACCTGCCCGGCCTTGGCATTTTTTACTGCCGTGGCAACATCAGGGGTAACCGTACCCGTTTTAGGGTTCGGCATAAGGCCGCGTGGCCCTAGAATTTGGCCTAACTGACCAACAACCCGCATGGCATCGGGACTTGCGATCACGACATCAAAATCCATGACGCCAGCCTTAACTTGCTCTGCCAGATCATCCATCCCCACGAGGTCCGCCCCGGCAGCCTTGGCCGCCTCGGCATTGTCGCCCTGGGAGAATACCGCTACCCGAACCGTCTTTCCGGTGCCGTGGGGTAGAGTAGTGGCGCCACGTACTTGCTGATCGGATTTACGTGCATCAACGCCGAGATTGACTGCTATGTCAAAAGACTCCGCGAACTTGACGTTTGAAAGGCTGGTCAATAACTCTACGGCCTCGGATACAGGATACACCTTACCCAACTCCAGCTTTTCCTGAAATGCCTTCTTACGCTTACTTAACTTGGCCATCTACACACCCTCCACGTCTAGACCGATACTGCGGGCAGATCCCGCTATGGTGCGTACCGCCGCGTCCATATCAGCCGCGGTCAAATCGGGCATCTTGATGGTTGCTATTTCTTCCAACTGAGCACGATTCACTTTGCCCACTTTGTTTGTGTTCGGACGACCACTGCCACTTTTGAGCCCGGCAGCCTTGAGCAGCAAGACCGCTGCGGGTGGTGTTTTAGTGATGAAGGTAAAGCTACGATCTGAATAGACCGTAATTACAGTTGGAGTCGGCATCCCTTGCTCCAACCCCTGGGTCTGGGCATTGAAGGCCTTGCAGAACTCCATAATATTGACGCCATGCTGGCCGAGGGCCGGACCGACTGGAGGACTCGGGTTTGCCGCACCCGCTGCGACTTGCAGCTTGATATAAGCCTGGATTTTCTTCGCCATTTAACTTCTCCTGATGGGTGGTTAACGCCTCGCAGGTATCAGACCTGGTCGCTGGCTCCCCGGCAACCGCGAAGCGGCGCCATATAAGTACAACAGAATTACATCACCCTTGAGGTGACCCAATCATTTCAGGCCTTTTCGACCTGCCCAAAATCCAGTTCGACAGGAGTGGATCGACCAAAAATCAGCACTGCCACCTGAAGCTTGCTTTTGTCATAATTCACGTCTTCGACAACCCCGTTGAAATCGTTAAACGGCCCATCGATTACTCGCACCATCTCACCCGGCTCAAACAGAGTCTTGGGTCGAGGCTTGTCGGTGCCTTCTTCAATTCGATGTAAGATCGCGTCAGCTTCTGCCTGACTAATAGGTGCCGGTTTGTCTGCTTTACCACCGATAAAGCCCATCACCCTGGGGGTCTCCTTTACCAGGTGCCAGGTCTCATCATCAAGTTCCATTTCTATCAGGACGTAACCCGGGAAAAACTTGCGCTCGCTCTTGCGCTTTTGACCCGAACGCATCTCAACGACTTCTTCCGCCGGCACCAGAATACGACCAAACTTTTCCTGTAAGCTACGCAGTTCAATGCGTTCTTCCAGCGCAGTTTTGACCTTTTTCTCGTAGCCTGAATAGGCATGGAGCACATACCAGCGCTTGGACATGCGTTACCTCTAACCGATTATCAGGGAAGCTATCCAACCCAGTAACGAGTCCAGCCCCCACAGAATCAATGCAGCAATCAATACCACCGCGAGAACTATGAACGTCGTTTGCAACGTCTCGGGACGTGTTGGCCACACCACCTTGCGAATCTCTATCCGTGCTTGCTTGACCAGCAAAGCAAAAGCCGACCCCTGGGTTGTCGCCAGCGCAACGAATATCGCGACGATCCCAATAGCGACCAGACCCAATACTCGATACAACAAGCTTTCATTGGAAAAATACTGGTTCCCAACGACCCCGACTGCAACCAGCACAACAACCAGAAACCACTTCAACATATTAAGCGGGCTGGATTTTGCTTCCACCTTGGAACTCATTGCGCTGTATTAAACCTCGAAAGTGTCCTGCTTGCCGAAGCAAACCTGAAATTGGCAGGCCAGGAGGGACTCGAACCCACAACAGCCGGTTTTGGAGACCGGTGCTCTACCAATTGAACTACTGGCCTGTAACAAAGCGAGGGCAAGAGCTTTCACCCTTACCCCTTTGGAACAACCTGGAACAGCGCCTGTGCTGTCCCGCTGAACCCTTACTCGAGGATCTTCGCAACCACTCCCGCACCTACTGTGCGGCCGCCTTCGCGAATCGCAAACCGCAATCCGTCTTCCATCGCGATCGGTGCAATCAAGGTCACTACCATCTGAATATTGTCGCCCGGCATCACCATCTCGGTGCCTTCCGGCAGCTCAACAGCACCCGTTACATCCGTGGTCCGGAAGTAAAACTGCGGACGGTATCCCTTGAAAAATGGCGTGTGACGACCACCCTCATCCTTACCCAGAATATACACTTCCGCCTCAAACCTGGTGTGCGGCTTGATGCTGCCCGGCGCCGCCAGTACCTGGCCACGCTCCACGTCTTCACGCTTGGTGCCGCGCAACAGCGCGCCAATGTTCTCTCCCGCACGACCTTCGTCCAGCAGCTTGCGGAACATCTCAACACCCGTCACCGTGGTCTTCACCGTGGCGGTAATACCAACGATCTCAACCTCGTCACCCGTGTTCACGATGCCACGCTCGACACGACCCGTCACCACCGTGCCACGACCGGAAATCGAAAATACGTCTTCAATTGGCATCAAGAACGGCAAGTCAACCGCGCGCTCCGGCTCCGGGATATACGTATCCAGCGCCTCAACCAGGGCCTTCACCGCCGTGGTACCCAACTCGTTATCATCCTTGCCTTCCAACGCCATCAGCGCCGAACCCATGATGATTGGCGTATCGTCGCCAGGAAACTCGTACTGGTTCAGCAGATCACGCAACTCCATCTCAACCAGCTCTTTCATCTCTTCGAACTCTTCAGAATCAACGCCGCCACAGTCCTCGGCCAGCAGATCCGCCTTGTTCAGAAATACAACAATACGCGGCACACCCACCTGCCGTGACAACAGAATGTGCTCACGGGTTTGCGGCATCGGACCATCCGTCGCACCACACACCAGAATCGCACCGTCCATCTGCGCCGCACCGGTAATCATGTTCTTCACATAATCCGCGTGACCAGGACAGTCTACGTGCGCATAGTGGCGCTTTTCAGACTCGTACTCCACATGGGACGTCGCTATCGTGATACCACGCGCCCGCTCTTCCGGCGCATTATCTATCTGGTCAAAATCACGCAGCTCACCACCCCAGATCTCCGCACATACCCGGGTCAGGGCCGCCGTCAACGTGGTCTTGCCATGGTCTACGTGACCAATCGTGCCCACATTCACGTGGGGCTTGGTGCGTTCAAATTTTGCTTTACCCATTGCGACCTTCTCCTAACGGATATTTTTAACAAACCCACAGCGAACACCTACGGTGCTCAACACTAGCAATAAAATGGAGCTCATAACCGGATTTGAACCGGTGACCTCTTCCTTACCAAGGAAGTGCTCTACCGACTGAGCTATATGAGCCCTGACCCAACTTAACTCCACCTGGAGCGGGTAGCGGGAATCGAACCCGCACCATCAGCTTGGAAGGCTGAGGTTCTACCATTGAACCATACCCGCAATTTTATCCAGTCGAACCGCTCGAAGCCCTTTACCGGCAGCTCCTGCGCTCTGCGACCCTGACTAAAACTTGGTGGTGGGGGGTGGATTCGAACCACCGAAGCTTGCGCGTCAGATTTACAGTCTGATCCCTTTGGCCACTCGGGAACCCCACCAAAAAAGTAGCCGGGCATTTTGAGCATGCGCCTCACCGATGTCAATAGTGAAGTGCCGCTACGCCCTGTTCTATCGTAAAAATATGGAGCTGGCGAGAGGAATCGAACCCCCGACCGGCTGATTACAAGTCAGCTGCTCTACCTGCTGAGCTACGCCAGCTCAAGACCTGCCTTTAGAGCGGCCAGCATTCTAGTCGATGCTGTCCGCTGAAGCAATGGCATCACACCATTTTTGTTGTCGATCAATGCCAGCAAAGTCTAATTCCAGCTCCTGCCAGAATCCTATTGATAATTCTGCTGCGGCGACGACGGGAACTATCAGCCATTGCTGCACTTCGGAGCGCTTATCTTCTCTGATTTTTACTTCATATCCCATCTCGGCCAATTCTTCTGCCAAGGCCTCAGCCTGCGACCGCTTGGGAAAAAGCCCGAGTGAAATAGCGTCGTTAAGCGAACCCCGGGTTATCAGAAAACTGTCTATCTGCAACTCCTGCAGCATGCGCAATTTCCCCAGCGCATCGGCGCGGGAAACGTAAGGACCAATATAAACCAGGTAATCCAGACTCGTGATTCCCTCAATATTGCGTAAGGTGACGGGTAAGCCTAGAGCCTGGAATCGCAGCAAGACCTGTTTTGCCGTTACTTCTTCCTTAAACGGCCCTAAAATCCAACATAGCGCCTGCGCTTCATCCCGCCCTACTTCCGGTGGCACCACCTTGATCGCCTTCTTTGCAATAACCGCAGGGTCCATTTCAGATAGCAATTCCAATGTATCCGAATTGCTATCAATGACCGCATCAATACCGCTCGGCGCGTCGTTTACGACATCAGTTTGGCTAAGATGCCAAACCCAGTAAGCAATATTTGCGGCAACTAGAAAAGCTAAAACCCAACGCATTGGTTATTTGTCCTTGCTGCCAAAAGAAATAGAAGGTTACATAGAATACTTGAAAAGACGCCCCGACTCAGGGGCTTAGGGCATCACCAGGTTGATACCCTCCAACACAAGTTCTGGCTCAAATGAATACGGCACCCTCAGCAAAGGGCCAAGCACTGGCGCATCACCCCCGGTTATCAACAGCTCCGGAAGCTCACTTGGCGATGATGAAAAACTCATTGTTGATGACTCGATCATAGCCGTAAGCATTCGAGCTATGCCATTGTTTACGGCGCGCACGGTAGTGCGTCCAGGACCGAGGTCCACGCTCGAAAATTCAGTATCGAAGCGCACCTGCTGGGTATTTGCCAACAAGCTGCCCTGCTGCATCGCTATTCCTGGAACGATATAACCGCCGCAATGACCACCGATTACATCAATAAAATCGACAGTCATCGCACTACCTGCGTCCACCACCACCGTCGCCCCGCGAGTTTTATCCCAGGCCGCACAGACCACCAACCAACGGTCTACACCGAGCCGTTGCGGCTGCTCATAACCATTTGTCACATTGGCAGCAAAGCGAGTCGCCACAGCTCGCTCCAACGATGGCAATTGGTTTTGCTGGAGCCAGTCATCTAACTGACCCATAATCGTAGAGTCGCCGACGCAACAAACGCGAGTTCGCTGTGGCAGCATCGAATGGTCACGCAGCAGCTCAACAAGAGCTCCCATTGAACTGCAGGACCCGCGATTCAAGACACCGACCGAACTACGAGTTAGCCACTTGATCCGGCTATTGCCGATATCAACATCAAGTATCACTGTGATGCTCGCAAACTGATTTCGCCGCCGCTAAATTCAAGTAGCCCCTCATCCGTCTCGATACACAGCGCACCAGTTTCGGTGACACCCTTAGCGACTCCGGAAATATCCTGATCCCCAGCAGTTAATTTGACCGTTTGCCCGCAACAGCTATCCAGCTCCTGCCAAGAATAACGGTAGCTCGCAAAACCTTTTACCTCGAATGAAGCGAGCATCGCCAGTAAACTACTAGCCAAATGCGCACTCAAGCGGCTGCGGTCTATTGCAGCTCCAGTAATCTCAGCTAATGTAGTCCATTCCTGGCCTATCGCCTCGCCTTCCCCTGAGGCCATATTGACATTGATACCAAGGCCAACAATTACATCGAAACTACCGGCAGGGTCACCATTAATCTCGAGCAAAATACCGCCCAATTTTTTCCCTCTCCAAAGAATATCGTTGGGCCACTTGAGGCTCAAACCACTAACCCCGAAAGCCTTTAAAGCATTCACTACGACCACCCCCACTGCAAGACTCAGGCCTTGAACTACTGCAGCACCGCCAGAGAAGCGACGAACCACTGAGAGATAAATATTCCGACCATAAGGACTAACCCAAGTGCGACCGCGGCGACCCTTACCCGCGGTTTGCATTTCTGCCAGTACCAAACAGCCAGTCGCGCTACACCCCTTGGCAAGATGCATAGCGACTTCATTGGTTGAATCGACTTGTTGAAAGATCTCAAGCTGTATTAAAGCCGCCGTAGTTGGGCAAATGTTACTTTCGACTACAACCCTATCCAGCAAAGACAAGCCCCCGGGAATTCGATAGCCTCTCCGTCTGCAGCTGTCTAACTCTATCCCCCACTCAGACAGCTTTTGCAGTTGCTTCCACACTGCTGAACGGGAAACGCCCAAAGCCTCGCCCAGCTCCTCACCAGAGTGATACTGGCCATCAGCTAATCTTGCGATCAATTGCTGCCTACTGTCCAAATGTGCCAACACCGTAAAATGGATTGGGTATGTTAATCAAGGATAGCGAAACTTGGAATTGGATCGCCCTTTGCGAAGGGCAAAAAAGGCCGGTTTTTGGTCGAAAGCCTATTAGAAGTGTCATTTAAGAATTGTTTTCCGTGCGCGATTATGGCGTGAGGCGTAGAGCTTTTTTACCACCTCATAAAAAAACCCCGAACTCTGACGAATCCGGGGTATTTATTAGGCGCCTGACAATGACCTACTCTCACATGGGGAAACCCCACACTACCATCGGCGATGAACCGTTTCACGTCTGAGTTCGGAATGGGATCAGGTGGTACCGGCTCTCTATGGTCGTCAGGCAAACTGGTGTGACGTGCGCTTTTTGCACATCACGTTTAACCGTAAAAGATCAAGCTGCTATTATCTTGCATGTGTTGTTGATGTCAACACGTGTTCCAAACACTCAAACCGCAAACAGCCATGACCCTAAATCCCTTGGATTATATGGCCAAGCCTCACGAGCAATTAGTACCGGTTAGCTTAACGCCTCACAGCGCTTCCACACCCGGCCTATCAACGTCGTAGTCTTCAACGGCTCTTCAGGGGGCTTAAAGCCCCGGAGAGATCTCATCTTGGAAGAGGCTTCCCGCTTAGATGCTTTCAGCGGTTATCCCGTCCGAACATAGCTACCGGGCAATGCCACTGGCGTGACAACCCGAACACCAGAGGTTCGTCCACTCCGGTCCTCTCGTACTAGGAGCAGCTTTCCTCAAATCTCTAACGCCCACGGCAGATAGGGACCGAACTGTCTCACGACGTTCTAAACCCAGCTCGCGTACCACTTTAAATGGCGAACAGCCATACCCTTGGGACCGGCTTCAGCCCCAGGATGTGATGAGCCGACATCGAGGTGCCAAACACCGCCGTCGATGTGAACTCTTGGGCGGTATCAGCCTGTTATCCCCGGCGTACCTTTTATCCGTTGAGCGATGGCCCTTCCATACAGAACCACCGGATCACTAAGACCTACTTTCGTACCTGCTCGACATGTCTGTCTCGCAGTCAAGCACGCTTGTGCCTTTGCACTAACCTCACGATTTCCGACCGTGATTAGCGTACCTTCGTGCTCCTCCGTTACACTTTGGGAGGAGACCGCCCCAGTCAAACTACCCACCAGACACTGTCCGCGATCCCGATCAGGGACCTGCGTTAGAACCCCAAACATACCAGGGTGGTATTTCAAGGTTGGCTCCACCGCAACTAGCGTCACGGTTTCAAAGCCTCCCACCTATCCTACACAAATAGGTTCAGAGTTCAGTGCCAAGCTGTAGTAAAGGTGCACGGGGTCTTTCCGTCTAGCCGCGGGTATACGGCATCTTAACCGCAATTTCAATTTCACTGAGTCTCGGAGGGAGACAGCGTGGCCATCATTACGCCATTCGTGCAGGTCGGAACTTACCCGACAAGGAATTTCGCTACCTTAGGACCGTTATAGTTACGGCCGCCGTTTACCGGGGCTTCGATCAAGAGCTTCGCCGAAGCTAACCCCATCAATTAACCTTCCGGCACCGGGCAGGCGTCACACCGTATACGTCCACTTACGTGTTAGCACAGTGCTGTGTTTTTAATAAACAGTTGCAGCCACCTGGTATCTGCGACCGCCAGTAGCTCAGGGAGCAAGTCCCATTACCACCAGCGGCGTGCCTTCTCCCGAAGTTACGGCACCATTTTGCCTAGTTCCTTCCTCCGAGTTCTCTCAAGCGCCTTGGTATTCTCTACCTGACCACCTGTGTCGGTTTCGGGTACGGTCACTACATAGCTGAAGCTTAGAGACTTTTCCTGGAAGCATGGCATCAACCACTTCAGGTTTCCTAAGAAACCCTCGTCATCACCCCTCGGAATAGATCGCCCGGATTTTCCAAAGCAACCTTCCTACAGGCTTAAACCGGGTAAACCAACACCCGGATGGCCTAGCCTTCTCCGTCCTCCCATCGCACTATGTACTGGTACGGGAATATTAACCCGTCTCCCATCGACTACGGCTTTCGCCCTCGCCTTAGGGGCCGACTCACCCTGCGCCGATTAGCGTTGCGCAGGAACCCTTGGTCTTCCGGCGTGCGGGTTTTTCACCCGCATTATCGTTACTCATGTCAGCATTCGCACTTCTGATACGTCCAGCATGCCTCTCAGCACACCTTCAACCGCTTACAGAACGCTCCCCTACCCCACATACTTGCGTATGCAGCCGCAGCTTCGGTTATCCATTTGAGCCCCGTTATATCTTCCGCGCGGGCCGACTCGACTAGTGAGCTATTACGCTTTCTTTAAAGGATGGCTGCTTCTAAGCCAACCTCCTAGCTGTCTAAGCCTTCCCACATCGTTTCCCACTTAATGGATATTAGGGACCTTAGCTGGCGGTCTGGGTTGTTTCCCTTTCCACGACGGACGTTAGCACCCGCCGTGTGTCTGCCAGACTATACTCCTCGGTATTCGGAGTTTGCATCGGGTTGGTAAGTCGGGATGACCCCCTAGCCGAAACAGTGCTCTACCCCCGAGGGTAAACATCTGACGCGCTACCTAAATAGCTTTCGGGGAGAACCAGCTATCTCCGGGCTTGATTAGCCTTTCACTCCGATCCACAGGTCATCTCCGCATTTTTCAACATACGTGAGTTCGGTCCTCCAGTCAGTGTTACCTAACCTTCAACCTGCCCATGGATAGATCGCCCGGTTTCGGGTCTACTCCCAGCAACTAAACGCCCTATTAAGACTCGGTTTCCCTACGGCTCCCCTAAACGGTTAACCTTGCTACTGACAGTAAGTCGCTGACCCATTATACAAAAGGTACGCAGTCACAGAACAAGTCTGCTCCCACTGCTTGTACGCACACGGTTTCAGGATCTATTTCACTCCCCTCTCCGGGGTTCTTTTCGCCTTTCCCTCACGGTACTGGTTCACTATCGGTCAGCTGGGAGTATTTAGCCTTGGAGGATGGTCCCCCCATATTCAGTCAAGATAACACGTGTCCCGACCTACTCGATTTCACTACAAGTGTCGTTTCGTGTACGGGGCTATCACCCTGTATCGCAAAACTTTCCAGAATTTTCCACTACAACACAAATAGCTTAAGGGCTAATCCGCTTTCGCTCGCCGCTACTCACAGAATCTCGGTTGATTTCTTTTCCTCCAGGTACTGAGATGTTTCAGTTCCCCGGGTTCGCTTCCAATGACCTATGTATTCAGTCAAAGAATGATAGAGGAATACTCTATCGGGTTTCCCCATTCGGACATCGTCGGGTAATAACGGTTGGTTGCCACCTAACCGACGCTTTTCGCAGGCTCCAACGTCCTTCATCGCCTCCAGCTGCCAAGGCATCCACCGTGTGCGCTTAGTCACTTGGCCATATATCGAAACGATCTATGACGTCACAACTGTTTGCGTTACTACTTTGACAAGAACCTCCACATCTCACGATGCAGCGTCCTCGCCGGTTTCAGCGCTTGAAATCACAATGTTGTACATCTTCATGTATCCATGCTTTTTCAAACTTGGCTTGATCTTCTACTTGTTAAACAACTCCCCAACCGTAAAGGCTGAAGACCGGGCACAAAACCCAGAGATAAACCTGCCGGCTTATCTCTGCACTCTATACCAACCCATGATATACACACTTCAAAAAGGTAACGCCAAACTGACCATCGCTGCGATAATGGTGGAGCTACGGCTGCGCGCCCCGGCGGGATCAAAGTCGTGCGCAACCCCGGCGCGACCTTCTGGATGCAAACCAGACGCTCTCAAACCTCTACCTGACCATCGCTGCGATAATGGTGGAGCTACGCGGGATCGAACCGCGGACCTTCTGGATGCAAACCAGACGCTCTCCCAGCTGAGCTATAGCCCCATTGACTCGGCCTCTTGGCAGACTTGAACTGCAAAACACCTGACCTCACCCTACTCTTTATCTGACACAGGGCTGACTTTCCCAACCAGGATTGTTCTGGTCGAGGCGGCAGGGGGCGACGCATAGCCTGCTATGCGAGTACCCTGCCAACAAAGAGCAGGGCAATACTGGTAGGCCTGGGCAGACTTGAACTGCAAAACACCTGACCTCACCCTACTCCTTATCAGACACAGGGCTGCGCTTTTCTTACCCCCCAACCAGGATTGTTCTGGTCGAGGCGGCAGGGGGCGACGCATAGCCTGCTATGCGAGCGCCCTGCCAACAAAGAGCAGGGCAATACTGGTAGGCCTGGGCAGACTTGAACTGCAAAACACCTGACCTCACCCTACTCCTTATCAGACACAGGGCTGCGCTTTTCTTACCCCCCAACCAGGATTGTTCTGGTCGAGGCGGCAGGGGGCGACGCATAGCCTGCTATGCGAGCGCCCTGCCAACGAAGAGCAGGGCAATACTGGTAGGCCTGGGCAGACTTGAACTGCCGACCTCACCCTTATCAGGGGTGCGCTCTAACCAGCTGAGCTACAGGCCTGAAAATTGTGCGGGCAAACAGCACATCTGCGGTCGGCAATCGACCTCACCCTACTTCTTCTTTAACGCGGGGTGCGCTCTAACCAGCTGAGCTACAGGCCTGTAAGACCTATCACGGGTTTCTCTCGATCAGACAATTTGTTGTGAGTACTTACTGAAGTAACGGCTTTTCGGTTAAGGAGGTGATCCAGCCCCAGGTTCCCCTAGGGCTACCTTGTTACGACTTCACCCCAGTCATGAACCACACCGTGGTGACCGTCCCCCCGAAGGTTAGACTAGCCACTTCTGGTGCAACCCACTCCCATGGTGTGACGGGCGGTGTGTACAAGGCCCGGGAACGTATTCACCGTAGCATTCTGATCTACGATTACTAGCGATTCCGACTTCATGGAGTCGAGTTGCAGACTCCAATCCGGACTACGACCGGTTTTATGGGATTGGCTCCACGTCACCGCTTTGCTGCCCTTTGTACCGGCCATTGTAGCACGTGTGTAGCCCAGGTCGTAAGGGCCATGATGACTTGACGTCGTCCCCACCTTCCTCCGGTTTGTCACCGGCAGTCTCCTTAGAGTTCTCAGCATTACCTGCTAGCAACTAAGGACAAGGGTTGCGCTCGTTACGGGACTTAACCCAACATCTCACGACACGAGCTGACGACAGCCATGCAGCACCTGTCACTGAATTCCCGAAGGCACTCCCGTATCTCTACAGGATTCTCAGGATGTCAAGACCTGGTAAGGTTCTTCGCGTTGCATCGAATTAAACCACATGCTCCACCGCTTGTGCGGGCCCCCGTCAATTCATTTGAGTTTTAACCTTGCGGCCGTACTCCCCAGGCGGTCAACTTATCGCGTTAGCTGCGCCACTAAAAGATCAAGTCCTCCAACGGCTAGTTGACATCGTTTACGGCGTGGACTACCAGGGTATCTAATCCTGTTCGCTACCCACGCTTTCGCACCTCAGCGTCAGTATTGGGCCAGGCAGTCGCCTTCGCCACGGGTGTTCCTCCACATATCTACGCATTTCACCGCTACACGTGGAATTCCACTACCCTCTCCCATACTCCAGCCTGGCAGTATTGGATGCAGTTCCCAGGTTAAGCCCGGGGATTTCACACCCAACTGACCAGACCGCCTACGCGCGCTTTACGCCCAGTAATTCCGATTAACGCTTGCACCCTCCGTATTACCGCGGCTGCTGGCACGGAGTTAGCCGGTGCTTCTTCTGTGGGTAACGTCAATTGTCACAGGTATTAACCATGACCATTTCCTCCCCACTGAAAGTGCTTTACAACCCGAAAGCCTTCTTCACACACGCGGCATGGCTGGATCAGGGTTGCCCCCATTGTCCAATATTCCCCACTGCTGCCTCCCGTAGGAGTCCGGGCCGTGTCTCAGTCCCGGTGTGGCTGATCATCCTCTCAGACCAGCTACGGATCGTCGCCTTGGTAGGCCTTTACCCCACCAACTAGCTAATCCGACGCAGGCTCATCCAATAGCGCAAGGTCCAAAGATCCCCTGCTTTCCCCCGTGGGGCGTATGCGGTATTAATCCGGGTTTCCCCGGGCTATCCCCCGCTACTGGGTAGATTCCTACGCGTTACTCACCCGTCCGCCGCTCGTCAGCAGGTAGCAAGCTACCCCTGTTACCGCTCGACTTGCATGTGTTAAGCCTGCCGCCAGCGTTCAATCTGAGCCATGATCAAACTCTTCAGTTTAAATAGTACAGAGTTCCAGTTACCCGGAACTCTAAACCGGCTCAGAAACTAGCGTTTACGCATATTTCATAAATGAATTAGCGAGTTACTTGCTCCTGATAATCGTTGCCAATTACCCCAGCAAGCACCCACACAAATTGTCTGATCGAATTGTTAAATAACTCGAAACCGCTCGGGCTTCGTTCGCTTCAAGAACTCTGTCTCAATGACGAGGCGCGTATTCTAATCACTTCACACTCACTGTCAACGCTTTTTAAGCAATTCATCCAAATTGTTTGACAGTAACCCGCTCAACCCACATCCAAATCAAATACATG
>CAVROQ010000041.1:0-95337 GCA_963722805.1 uncultured Gammaproteobacteria bacterium | reverse complement strand
AGTGCATCCGGAATCTCTTCATGTCATCGCCCTGGAGCAAGCTGTTAAGGTAACCCACAGACACCAGCTCAATGTCATCTTCGCAGCAAGCCGACAATGAGTCCAGAGCTCCGTGGCCGAGGTTGGTTTATCCCGGGGAAAGGTGCTCCCCGCCCGAATCAGGCATTTCTTATCGACGACAACGATGGTTCTGTAGACGTCTTTTTCACCTGCTGCAGGATGGAAATATCCAGTACTATTCATTTCACCGGAATATCACTGTAAAAATAATTTGGCAAGCCATATCGCGCGCCACCTGGCCGGGTAACATGGAGGTCGGAGGGGAATGACAAGAGCTATGCTTCAGGTTACACTCGCCCAAATATTGACGACCATACAGAGGGCCGAACACCAACAATAATACTGCGGGATTGCAAACAAAAATAAAATGGGTGAAGCGACACCAGTTCATTAATGGTGGCCCAGAAGTGCATTGTTATGCGAATAAAAAAACACCGGATTCAAATCAATAACAATAAATTGCAAAGGATAAAAGTCCTATGGAACAGCAAGAACTGATCAACTATTTTCTCAAGTTTGGACTCGCGGCCGTTATCGGTATGCTGATTGGTCTGGAGCGCTCCCATGGCAGTGGGGACGAATTCAAGGGGCAGGTGCGCGACTTTATAATCTATGCCCTGGTGGGCGCTACCAGCGCCTTCGCTTCCATCGAATACGCGAATGCATGGCTGATTGTTGCCGGCTTTGCCGGGGTGTTGACTCTACAACTAGCTGGCTACTGGTCCGAGCACCGTGGTGCAAACCCCGACCCTGGAGTGACCACCGAAGCCGCCGCACTGATCACCTTTTTCCTTGGTGTACTGATTATCAAAGACGCTTCAGAGCTGGCGGTCGCGGTAGCGATTGTGGTTCTGCTGGTACTTTCAGAAAAAGTCATGATCGAAAGATTCAGCTCCCAGATTCAGCGCTTTGAGCTGCAGGCCGCGCTCAAACTGCTGGTTATCAGCTTTATCATACTGCCGGTGCTGCCCAACCAGTCGCTGGATAATTACGTGACATCGCCAATAGGCACAGTAGCCGCGATTGATGGCGCCAGCGGAGAGGTCAGGTTTGAACCGGGTAAAGATAAGGAATTTAAGGCGGGGTCACAGCTTTACTTTTACACCCTGGACAATGGCGAAGTGGGTAACTTTGATATCACCGGCAGTTCAGATGGCAGCGTTACTGCCCAACTGGTAGAGGGTCAAGGATCGCTGCAGGCACTTAGCGCAGGCACTGAGCTGCGCTCCCCCTACGTGCCGCGGCTGTTCAGTATAATGCTCTCGGCGCTAAAACCATTCCAGGTGTGGATGATTGTGGTACTGGTGTCGTTTATCGGCTTTATCGGCTACGTGCTGATCAAGGTGATAGGTGCCGGGGCGGGTATCGCCCTCACCGGTCTTATCGGTGGCCTGGCGTCCAGCACCGTGACCACCCTGAGCTTCGCCGCCCGCAGTAAGGAATTACCCAGCCTCAATGCTTCCTTCGCCGTTGCGGTCACCCTTGCCTCGGCCATTATGTTTCCACGGGTCGTGCTGCAAATCGGGGTTTTTAACCAGCCACTGATGGCCAGCATTGCGCTGCCCATGATGGTCACCGGGGCGGCGGGCCTTTTCATGGCGGGATTCTTCTACTGGCGTAGCCGGGGCGATACCGTAGAAAACCAGGAAATCAAGCTGGACAACCCGTTTTCGCTGAAGTCGGCAGTCACTTTCGGCGCCGTATTTGCCACTATACTGGTTGCCACCCGGGTGGCGACGGCGTATCTGGGTGACGCCTGGCTGCCGGTGGTTGCGCTGGTCAGTGGCCTTACCGACGCCGACGCCATTGCATTTTCGGTCAGCAACCTACAGAAATCCGGCCTCATTACCCTCGACTGGGCCAGCTTCAACCTGGTATTGGGTGCACTGGCCAATACCATGATGAAACTGTTCCTGGTGTTCTCGCTGGGTGATCGCGGTCTGTTCAAGAAATGCCTGCTGTCATTTTCGGTCATGGCGGCCGCTGGCGTTATTACCATGCTCCTTTACTATGACATTGGCTAGCAGAAAGGCAGCCCTCCAGCGCCGCTGGGTGGCTGCCTTCGTTTAACCAATCCACAATCTCAAAGTAATTCCCTGGCTTGGTGCCGCGGTCGGTCACCGTTGCCTGTTAGCAACCATGAGACAGGTGATTAGCTTACGTACCCCCGACATTACGGAGTGACGAACACCCCACTGCTGTGCCTGATAAGGCCGCGAATAATTTCTGTGGGGGAGTATTTTGTTGTCAAGAAGCAAAAGACGCCGCGTAGCTCTGGCGAAGCTACTGTTGTTGGCTTTATAAGGGAACCGAGAAACTGCAGGTAGTGTGATAGCGAGCCGCGAACAGGCTCACTAAAGCCAGCCCCCAGCTTTGCCGGGGAACTGGCTTTCACTTTCAGTCAGCTTTCTTGAGTGCTTTTTCCAGCGCATTGCACACCGTTTTCAACACGTATATCCGGGCATAATATTTATTGTTCGCGGGCACCACATGCCAGGGCGCGTTCTTGGTGTTGGTTTTGGCAATCATCTCATTCACCGCCACCGCGTAATCGTCCCACCTGGCGCGGTTACGGTAGTCTTCTTCGGTAATCTTGTATTTCTTAAAGGAGGTTACCTCTCTGGCCTGGAAGCGAGCCAACTGCTCTTCTTGCGAGATATGCAGCCAGAATTTCAGCACCACCATACCGCGCTCCGCCAGCTGCTCCTCAAAGTCGTTAATTTCGTCATAGGCTCGTTGCCATTCATGCGGTTTGGCGAATCCTTCGATGCGCTCCACCGTAACCCGTCCGTACCAGGTGCGATCAAAAATGACTGCGGTGCCAGCCCGTGGCATATGCCGCCAGAAGCGCCACAAGTAGTGCCGCACCCGCTCTTCTTCAGTCGGCGCAGCGATCGGTATCACCTTGTAGCTGCGGGCAGGTAAGGCACTGGTGAGGCGCCTGATGTTGCCACCTTTACCGCCGGCATCCCAGCCCTCGAAAGCCAGCACCGTAGATACTCCCTTGGCATTCGCCTCGCGCATCAAATTGTGAAAACGCTTTTGGTACTTGGCAAGTTGCTTCTTGTATTCATCTTTTTCCAGTGCCGCGCTGAGATCTGCCTTGCCGAGGGCGTCCTCGTATTCTTCCTGTACGACTTTTTTACTGGTGGTCGCCTTGGGCGGATTGGCCAGCCTTGCCTGCACCCGATCACGAATAATGCCGGCTACCGTCATATCGCGAAACCGGGCGTCGGTGCAATCCACCACAAACCAGGGCGCTTCCGGGGTATTGGTCTGCTGCAGCATTTCCTCCGCCGCCTTGGGTTGCTTGCGAAACCGGTCCAACACCTCCCAATCCTGCTCGTCCACCCACCAGTTGCGGTCGGGGTTCTTTTTTTCCTTCTTGAGGCGTTTTTTATGCTCCTTTTCTGGCAGATGACACCAGAATTTGAGAACCAGGGTGCCGTCGTCCGCCAACAACTTCTCAAAGGTGTTGATCTGGTCGAGGCGATGCTGAAATTGCTTTTTGTTCAGGTTTCCGGCCAAGTTGTCCGCTATCACTTTGAGCGGCCAGGCGCCACCATAGACAGCCATCCGCCCGTCGGCGGGCAACACTCGCCAGTAGCGCCAGGCACGCGGTCGCTGCTCTTCTTCCTGGGTTCGCTGCAGAAAAACATTGGTATCGATGAAACGAGCGTCCATCCACTCGTTCAGCCGATCACCCAGTTGGTTACTGCTCAGGCGATTGTCCCCGGCGATAACGATAACGACAGAGAAGTCTGCATCGTTGAGATCGAACTGAGCATTGAGTAGATCAACCCTGAGCTGCGGTTCCTGTTCATCAAAATCTTGCTTACTAATACGACCGGTCAAAACTTCTTGATTTTCAAACATGGTTTTTATCCCCTTTTATTGTGATCCCTAGTCTACCGGAAAAACTTTCTTCACGGCAAAAAAAAATCCCCGCATAAGCAGGGAGAAGGGAGACCGGGATGGGACTTCGGATAAATGGTATACGCCAACCCGGCGCGACAGGATCAATCGTCGGGTAAAAATTTAGAGATGGTCGGTCCGATCGATGTATTCTAGCGTGCCAGCAAGCCGGTCCAGCGCTGTAACGGCCGTGTTCGCGAGTCGATAGTTAACCCAGCGGGCGGTATCGCCGTCCACCCAATGTGCCAGGGCAAAGGCAATCGCGACCCCATGGGCCACTACCACAATATTCTGCCCCGGGTGATTACGCTGAAACTCCTCGACCGCGGTGACAAAGCGGGTGGTCACCTGGTGACGCGATTCGCCGCCGGGCGCACTGTGGTGCGGGTCACGCATCAAGCCGCTAAAAAAGCCCAATTCATCCCGTAACTCTTGAAAGCTGCGCCCCTCCCAGTCGCCCACACCCTGCTCCATCAAGCGGGGGTCAAGTGTCACCGGGATACCCGACGCGGCGCCAATCTGCTCAGCGGTGATCCGCGCCCGCTGCAGGGGGCTGGCATAAATCACATCAATAGCGGGTAGATAATGGTGAAAATGGGCCCCCAATCGCCGCGCCTGATGCTGGCCCAGCTCGGTCAAAGGGGTGTCGGTATGGCCATGCCAGACCTGGTCGATATTGGCCTGGGTCTGGCCGTGGCGCACCAGTAACAATTTGCCTTGAGGATTCTGTTGCGACATTCAGCTAGCCCAGCGCTGGCGGGCGTCTGCCGGGTTGGTAAACTGCAACACGCCGTCCTCGATGGCCCCATGGCGGAAGGATTTTTTATCGAAGGTATAGTCCTGCGGGCTCATCCACGGCGCATGATCACCCTGACGTGGATACAGCGGCAGCATTCGCTGCATATAGCCGGCACTGAAATCCTCGATCATCGGCCGCGGCGTCATATTGCGATCCTCCGGCCGCAGCCGCGGGGTGCACTGCCGCGCACCGGTCTGGTCCATATGCTGCAACAGGCGACACACATATTTCGAAATCAGGTCGGCACGCAGCGTCCACGAGGCGTTAATGTAACCAAAGACTGACGCCAGATTGGGCACATCCGAGAGCATCACACCCCGGTAACTAAAGCGACTGGCGACGTCGACAAGCTCGCCGTCAACGCTGACGGTCGCCTCACCCATCAGCGCCGGATTCAAGCCGGTGGCGGTAACAATGATGTCGGCCGCCAGTTCTTCACCGGACTTGAGCAAAATACCCTGCTCGGTAAAGCCTTCGATCTCGTCAGTCACCATTGACACGCGACCGCTTTTGACCGCCCGGAACAGGTCGCTATTACTGACCAGGCAAAGCCGCTGATCCCAGGGCTTATAGGCCGGGCTGAAATGCTTTTCGACATCGAAATCGGGCCCCAACTCGGCCCGCACCCGGTCGATCAGCATTTTTTTAACTCGCTCCGGCTGTTTGCGGGCGCGCTTATACATCACCCGCTGGAAGTTGATATTCTTCCAGCGGGTCGCCGCATAGGCGAGCTTTGGGGGCAGCAGTTTGCGCAGCACACGGGCAATTTTATCGGTGTCGGGGGCAGCAAACATATAAGTCGGCGAGCGCTGCAGCATGACCACGTGGGCGGCTTCCCGGGCCAACACCGGCACCAGGGTGACCGCAGTGGCGCCTGAGCCCACCACCACCACCCGCTTGCCCCGGTAATCAAGATCTTCAGGCCACTGCTGGGGGTGGACAATCTTGCCGGAAAAGCGTTCGCGGCCTTTAAACCTGGGGGTATTGCCGCCGGTGTAGCTGTAATAACCCGCGCACATCAGCAGAAAATTGCAGCGCAACTGGCTGCTAGAACCGTCGGCGTGCCGGATATCCAGGGTCCACAGGGCGTCGGCACTGGACCAGCTTGCATGTTGCAGGCGATGATCGTAGCGAATATGGCGGTCGATGCCGTTCTCGGCGGCGGTTTCTTTGACGTATTTGAGAATGGTCGCGCCCTCGGCAATGGACTTGGCTTCCAGCCAGGGCTTGAAGTTGTAACCGAGAGTATACATGTCGCTGTCGGAGCGCAGCCCGGGGTAGCGGAATAGATCCCAGGTACCCCCCATCGAGCTGCGGCTCTCCAGTATGCTGAAGGATTTTCCCGGGCAGTTCCGCCGCAGGTGGCAGGCGGCACCAATACCCGACAAGCCGGCGCCGATAATGACGACATCGGTGACTGTAGCTGCGGGGGCTGCAGGTTTGACGCTCGCGGCGTGGGTCATGTTTTTTTTGGCTCAGGCAAAAACCGTACGATAGCGGTAAAAACCCGCAGTGTCATGCCTCACACCGGCCAGTTGTCCAGACCACCAGGCTATCGCCTGACTGTCGAGCCCAGCAGGATCTCCAGCCGGCCATCTGCCAACAACACCGCGCGTTGCACCGCCAGGCCATGAAGCGAACGGGCAAAATCGGCCTGTGGATGCGCATACCAGTTGCCCTGTTCGCCACGGCGGGGGCGAAAACTGAACTGGTCACTGCGCACAATCGAGTATTCGCGGAAGGGAGGCGGCGCTTGCGCGTTGAGCAGGCCCAGCACATGCCCCTTGGTACCCGCATGCAGCCACGGTTTCAAGGCCGCCGTAAAAGCCCGCAGCATTCGCCGGTCGAGGTAGCTGGGGAAATCCCACAGTAAGCACACATCGAGACGGGTGCCCGCGGGAAACTGCAACAGCTCCGAGAACCGCTGCTGCAACTCACCGTCTGTGCAATCTTCAACCGTGGGCGGATTGCGCACCAGCTCCTCGTCGAACAGATCGAGGTAGTGCAGGCGACAGCGAAATGCAGAAAAAAATTCAAGGCTTTCGGACAGTGCGAGCCCGACATCGAACACGGTAAGCCGATGCTCGAGGTCGAAACCCGCGAACACCGAAGAAAATAACTGACTCGACTGGGTCGTTGCCGACGCCACCGACGATGATGACGCCATCATAACGCGATAGTCCTCAGGATATTGCTGCTCAAGCGCTTTTGAAGGATGAATCCACCTTGTCTTGCTGCGCCCTGACCGCTCCGGGGAGCGAAGCCAGCGACGGCACCGCGGTATCGCTTGGGCCCATATCGATACTGCCCTTAAACCTGGCGCCATCCTCAAGACAGACCCGCGGGGCATTGATATTACCGCGGACATTGCCGGTGCGAGCGACTACCACTTTTTCGAGCCCCGTGATATCGCCTTTTATTTCACCTTCAACCCTGACCAGCTTGGCGGTCACGTTGGCTGTAATGCGCCCGGCGGAACCAATACACAGCTCGTAATTTTCAACAATAATGCTGCCTTCCACTACGCCGTCGATGGTCAGGTTTTCATCGCCCACAATATCCCCACGGATATGAATACCGGGACCGATCATGGCACGTAGCCGAGGGTTCGTAGATTCTGATACGATAGGCGGAGGCATATCTGGCAGCTCAAACGACTCATCCGTCGCCCGTGAAATATTTTTGCTGTTTTTGTGCTTGTCGAAGATAGACATAGACTTATACCTGTTTGAAGCGGTACCTGTTTTGACCCTGCTTGCGCTACCACCTGAAGTCGGTAGCATGAGCAACCGGATGCTTTGCACGTTCTGTTCCCTGGCGGGCATCCACCCAGACATCGGCAACGTAAATCACAAACCATTCCTGGAGAGCGCCCCATGATAGCAAAGCCAAAGTGTGATGTAATCGTCTTTGGAGCCACCAGCTTCGTCGGCAAGCTGATCACCGATTACCTGTGGCAACAGTATGGGCTGGAAGGTGAACTGCGCTGGGGGATCGCCGGGCGCTCCGAGGAGCGATTGCAGGCGCTGCGTGGTGGCCTGGGCGAAGACGCGGCCGATCTGCCACTGATTGTGGCCAATGCTGACGATGACGAGGCGCTGCGAGCCATGTGCGAACAGGCCCGGGTTATTATCTCAACCGTGGGGCCCTACGCTCTCTATGGCGAAGCACTGGTCAAGGCCTGCGCCGAGACCGGCACCGACTATTGCGACCTCTGCGGCGAGCCCCAGTGGATCGCGAAAATGGTCGAGCGCTACCATGACAGCGCCGTGGCCAGCGGGGCGCGCATCGTTCACAGCTGCGGCTTTGACTCAATACCCTCGGACATGGGCGTATGGTACCTGCAACAGCAGGCGCAAAAATCCTGGGGCAAGCCCTGCCAGCACATCAAGATGCGGGTCGGCAAAACCAGGGGCGGCGTCTCCGGCGGCACCGTTGCCAGCATGCTCAACATGGCCAAAGAGGCCTCGGCAGATGCCGCGCTGCGCAAAAGCCTGGCAGACCCCTACTCTATCTGCCCCCCCGATCACGGCTTTCGCGCGCGCCAGACGGAGCAGAAAATCGCCCGCTATGATCGCGACTTCAAACAATGGTCGGCACCGTTTGTGATGGCCGCCATCAATACCCGGGTGGTCCATCGTAGCAATGCGTTATTGAACAACGCCTATGGCGTCGACTTTCGTTATGACGAGTCGATGCTGACCGGCACTGGAATCAAAGGCTCAGTAATTGCCGGCGGTATTGCATCTGGCGTTGCAGCGATGGTGCTGGGTGCCGCGCTGGGTCCCTTGCGCTCGACGATGGAACGGTTCGTGGTGCCGAAGCCCGGCGAGGGCCCGAGCCCCAAGCAACAGCGCGAAGGCTTTTTCAAGCTGAATTTTCTCGGCCATGGTAGCGGTGGCGAAAAACTGCGGCTGCGGGTGACCGGCAAAGGTGACCCGGGCTATGCCTCGACCGCCAAAATGATCGGCCAGGCGGCCGCCTGCCTGGCCCAGGACGTGAGTCATAAGGATGTGCCCGGCGGGATATTGACACCGGCAAGCACTTTTGGCGACAACTTGATCGACCGACTGCAACAACATGCCGAGATCAAGTTCGAGCTACAGTAGCGCCGAGATAATCGCGATGGTGCCCGACAAAGCGCAAAGCACCAGGATAGCAGGGCGCAGGAACGTCTCGAAACGGCGCAAGGGCAAACCCTGGCAAAGGTAATACCCGGCCACGGTCCAGGGCAGTAAATACAGGGAAAGGCCCACTTCCGCCCGCCCGAAGCGTCCCATAAGAGCCAGCATCAGTAGCGATACCAGGCAACCGTAAATAAAGAAGGCGGCAAGATTGCCGCGCAGGTGTTGTCCCTCCTGGTGCTGTAGCAACAGCGCCATGGGCGGGCCACCGACCGTCGTTGAAGTGCCAAAAATCCCCGACAGTGCGCCCGCCCAGAACATTGAATACACATTGGGTCGAATGTTGACCCTCACCACACTTGCCAGCACCGCCAACAATACCGCCACCCCAACAAAAATTGAAAGTCCGTCGGTACTGACGACCGTCAATAACCACGCACCGATCAGAGAGCCGGGTATCCGCCCGAGCATGGCACTGCCCAATGGCGCCAGTTCGATATGCCGGCGATGCTGTAACGCCATCAATACACACTGCACCAGGGCCATGGCCACCAGCGGACCGGGCAGGGCTGCGGGATAAATCATCACCAGTAACGGCGCACCGACCACCGCGATGCCAAAGCCAAAGGCTGTTTGCACCATTGACCCCAACAGCACCACGATGCCCGCCGCCAGCAAATCCCACATCAACTGCTGTATCTCTCCATTGTGTAACTCAAGCTATCCGGGTTTTATGCTTAACTGCCTGAACCTGGAACCCACCTACAGCAGGACGGGCTAACGATGAAAAGCCGAAAAACCTTTTGCCGCATCTGTAGCGCCTACTGCGGCATCGAAGTCGATATCAATGCGCAACAAAAAATTGTTGCCATCCGCGGCGACCGCGACCACCCGATGAGCCGGGGATATACCTGCAGCAAAGGGCGTAACTGGGGCCACCAGTATCACGACCCCGGCCGTTTACTGTACAGCCAGAAGCGAACATCCCGCCAGCACCAGCTTAACACCATCGATACCGAGCAGGCGCTGGATGAGATTGCTGCAAAACTGCGCTCGATTATCGACCAGCATGGTCCACGGGCCGTTGCCATTTACCGTGGCAATGGACTGTCGGTGAGCTCTAATGGAGATCAGGTCGCTCATGCCTGGATTACTGGCCTGGGCTCGCCAATGGACTTTAGCAGCATGACCCTCGACCAGCCATCCAAGATTATCGCCGTGGGCCGGCATGGTGTCTGGGGCGCGGGGGCACACGGTTTTGAAGGTGCCGATGTGTGCATGTTGCTGGGCAACAACCCGCTAATTTCGGCACTCAACATGACCGGTGCGCCGCCGGGCTGGTACCCCGGGGCACTGAAGCAGGAAAGAGCGCGCGGCCTGAAATTAATTGTGATCGACCCACGGCGCACCGAAACCGCAGCCCAGGCCGACCTTCACCTGGCCATAAAGCCGGGCGAGGATCATGTGTTGCTGGCGGCGATGATCCGGCTGATTATTGCTGAGAAACTATACGACGCAGCATTCTGCGAGCAGCATACCGAGGGTTTCGAGGCGCTGCGGGCAGCGGTGGAGCCCTTCGACCTCGACTATTGCGCCGCCCGCACCGGGCTCGCTGCCACGGATATTGCCACCGCTGCGCGACTGTTTGCGCAATGCCGTCGCGGCACAGCCAGCTCTGGCACCGGGCCCGATATGGCGCCGCTGCCCCACCTGACCGAGCACCTTATCCTGGCGCTCAATACTCTATGCGGACGCTGGAACCGGGCCGGAGACAAGGTCAGCGCCACCAGCCTGCTGACACCCAATGTGGCGCCCCCGGCCCAGACCTTGCCCTTTGAATTTCTGCCGCTACGCCTCAACCCCGCCGCCGACACCCAGGTTTCCAGGATTCGCGGCGTACGCCAGGTCTTCCAGGAAATGCCGACAGCGGTCGCTGCCGAGGAAATCCTGACCCCGGGTGATGGCCAGGTACGCGCACTGATCGTGATCGGCGGCAACCCGGTCATGTCCTGGCCAGACCAGCAAAAGACCCTCGCCGCGCTGGAGCAACTGGAGTTACTGGTCTGTATCGATATAGTGGAGACCGCCACCAGTCGCCGTGCTGACTACGTGCTGCCGGCAGCCCATGCGCTGGAGCGCGCCGGTCTGGCGGAATTTACCGATCGCCTGTATGAGCGCCCGTTCGGCCAGTATAGCGAGGCAATCTTGCCACGCCGGGGTGAAGTGCGCGAAGAGTGGCGCTACCTTGCCGGACTGGCACGTCGCCTGGGCACCGATATCGAATTGGCAGGCGGCAAGCTGGATGTCAACAATCCCGACCTGAGCAGCCTCGAGGTTTTTGAATTGATGTATCCACCCGCAAGCTGCAAGGTGGCAATCCGCGAAATCGCCCGCTGGGAGGGTGGACACCTGTTCGAGGAGTTTGCCGACATCACGGTATCTGAACCCTACCCCGGCATCGATAACAAGCTGCAGTTATTGCCGCCGGAGGCAGCCGCAGACCTGCAAACCCTGTTGTCTCGCCCTGAAGCCGAGGATGGACACTATGGCGCCGACGGCAGCTTCAGCCACCTGTTCATCGTGCGACGCCAGAAGCAGGTTTACAATTCGTCCTGCCACAACTTCCCGGGAACCCCCCCAGGCAATCCCGCCTGGGTCAACCCCGATGACCTGGCCGCCCTCGGTTATCGCGAGGGCGAACAGGTGCAGCTGGTATCGGAACACGGCGCCATTGAAGTGATTGTAAGGGCAGACAAAACCCTGCGACCCGGCGTGGTCAGTATGTCGCACTGTTTCGGGGGCGACCCACAGCAAAGCACGGCAGTCGAAAAAAACGGAAGTTGTGCAGCCCAGCTGGTGAGCGTAGAAAAACATTACGATCCACTCATGGGCATGCCGGTGATGAGTTCTTTTCCGGTCAAGTTTTGCCGCTGCGGGGACTCTCACTAACGGGCTCACCACGACGCGCCAGTCGATCGAAGCCGCTGCCCAATAGTCGTTTGGCCAGAGCCGCTATTTTTGCCACCCGGGTAACACGATAGCGCGCACCGGTCTTGCGCCCTTGCAAGATATCGAGCAGCACATCGGCCACCGCTGTGGCCGGCAGTGCGCCACTACCCGGGGTCGCGGCCTGCAGCCTTTGAGTGTGTCTCTGGTAGTCGAGCCGGGTGGTTTTACCCTGCAGGCAATCGTGCATGGCGTCGAAGGCATTGGCACGAAATTGCGCTTCTATCGGCCCGGGTTCAATAATATGCACCCCGATACCACGGGATTCCAGCTCGAGTCGATAAGCATCACTGGCCGCCTCCAGCGCATATTTCGACATGCAATAGGGGCCGCGAAATGGCACCACGATAAGCCCCAGCACTGAACTGTTGAACACCAGCCTGGAGCCGGGATGCATGCAATCCAGCAACAAATTGGTGAGCATGACAGGGCCGATTACATTACTGGTCAGCTGCCGGTTCAAAGCGCTCCAACTGACGTCCTCCATGGCTACCTGCAAGCCATAGCCGGCATTGTTAAACAGACCATAAATAGTGCCCCCGGATAGCAGGCGGATACTTTCGGCCGCGTCAAGGACACTCTGTTCCGATGCCAGGTCCATCTGCACTGCTTCGACCCCGAGCGCCTGCAACCGGTCCAGATCGGCGTGCTGTCTGGCTGTCGCGATGACCCGATAACCCGCCCCGAGGCAGGCTTGCACCGCAGCGTAGCCAATACCCGACGAAGCTCCGGTGATGACAATGGTAGACGTTGTTTGCATGTTCTCTATTCCCGAATGGCACCCGTGTAATTAACCTGGGCATCTCTGATTAATTCGGTGTCACCAAAGGCTCCGCTGAGGTAGTACCGTGTATCAGAACGCCCGAAGCTTAGTCCCTTGCCAGCTTATCGGGTAATCTTCAAAGCATCACAGCACAAAATCTGGGGCAGCAGCGAACGCTTCAAAAGTGCTGGTATCGTGCCATGTATAAAAACCCCTTGAGCGAGCCACCGTGGGGCAGTTTTTCGGGCGCAATATTGGAGGAAGTATAGCGATAGGCAAGTGGATGGGGCCGCTGCCCCCGAAGCGGCAGCAGCGGATCTGGCTGGGACTTAGTCAGTCACTTTCTTTTTGGCGTCTTCGTAGGTCTTTTCAGTTGCATCGGCGGCATCGTCCATCGCATCATCGGCGTCGTCGGCCATTTCTTTAGCACCCTCAACCGTCTTGTCGTAAGCTTCGCCCATGGCATCGCTGGCATCGGCGCTCATTTCCTTGGCGCCATCAACGGTTTTGTCATAGACGTTTTTGGTCGCATCGGCGGTTTTGTCATAAGCTTTTTTGTCACATCGGCGGCATCACTGGCCACGTCTTTTGTTGCTTCAACCACATCAGAGCCAGCCTGCTTGACACTTTCAGCGGCTTTTTCTGTTGATTCCTTGGAGTCGCTGCCGCAACCGCCCAATGACAAAAGCAATACTGCAACCGATGCTGCACCCACCATAGCTTTGTAATTCATGCTCATCTCCATGTTCTGTGTTGTATAAATAAGGGAGCGATCATACACCTAACGGCGCTGAAAGCCTACTCCGGAACTTGTCACCCCGCACCGCTGGCGTCCGCCTGCAGCAGTTGCGCGTTTTCGATAATATGGCAGCCAGGCCGGTAGTGCGTGGCATAGGCCAGGATCCTTGATGCAAGGCGTGCAACCGGCATTGGCTGCCAACGGTTTGCCCAGCCGAAAGGCACTTTTTTCAGACCGGCCAACAGGTGCACCGAAGCCCGCTCGCCGGCGCGAAATGCTGTGCGCTGGGGGGCATCCAGCAGTCCCGGGCGATACAGGTACAGGCTGCCCAATGACAATTGCTGCAGGTCGCGCTCGACTTCTCCTTTGGTGCGCAGGTAATGGCTCAGCGAGCGAGGATCGGCCCCCATACTGCTCACCACATGCATCGTAGCAACACCGCGCTCAGCAGCCCATTGTCCAAGCTCCAGCACCAGGTCATGGTCGATTCGATAGAAGGCCTCCTTGCTGCCCGCCTGCTTGCGAGTCGTGCCGAGCGCGCAAAATACAGCATCAGGCACCGGGTCGTGTTGCAAGCCGCCGGGCCGCAACGGATCCTGCAAATGTTCCTGCACCACAGGGTGATCGTTATAACCCAGGCTGTGACGCAGCAGCAGGTGTATCCTCTGCCAGGACTGGTCTGCCAGCGCCTGGCGCAAAAGCTCCTTCCCAACCGCGCCCGACCCGCCAACAATGAGCGCGGTGCTGGTGCTGACAATTTTTTCTGGACTCATACTGACCTCACGCCTGGCCGGCGCGCAGCGCGCGGCCGACGGGCTTGTTACCCAGGACAGCTGTCGCTGCACGGTCCTGCCAAACAGTCTCGCCCTTTATCCAAACCCGACTGACAACGCCGTCCGAGCGATTGACCATTTGCTGGTGCTGGAAGATATCGCGGTACTCCAGCATGCGATTGGCATTGCTGTCGTAGGCCTGCAACGCGACCGGATCGACCAGGGTAATATCAGCCTGGCTGCCCGGTTCGATACTGCCCACATCGAGACCAAAAAACTCCGCCGGATCCTGGGTCAGGCGCTTAACGAGCTTTGCAACCATCTCGACACCCCTCTGCTGGGCCATTTTCAGCCCCACCAGATTGCCATCAAAAAACGCCAGGTTGGTAAGGTGCGCACCGCTGTCGTTAAAGCCGGGCAAGGTATTATCGTCCATCAATAATTCAAAGGTTTTAGCAGCGTCGAGGTTGGCGACGTCGACCCACCAGCGGAAACCCTTGTCGTACTGGCGCAACAGATGCAGCATAAATTCCGCGTCGTCGAGTATCGGTGCCGGGAATTGGGCAAAAGCCTCGGCCTCGTCGTCGCTACGAGCCTGCTGCCGGTCGCCACCCTGGTAACGCTTGAGGCGCTGCATCACCGCCTCCATGGTCTCCCCGTTCCACTGAGCAACCGGTGCGCCGTCAAAAGTCATCAAGTTGAGATCGCGAATGACATTGATATCGGGTATACCCAGTCGGGTCTTGAGGCTTGCCAGGTTTATGCCACCTCGCCCATGGAACCAATCCCGACGAAAGCTGGCAATAAATTCCGGATCGTTGAGCAAGGCCAGGCGTCCCTCGCGGTCGTCATACTCCTTAGCAATCAAGCGGCAGGTGGAGTCCATCTCTTCAAAAATCGGATTCACCACACCATCGCCCCACATCCGAAAATTGGTGGCCAACGCCTGGAAGTGGATGCGACCCCGCATAAATTTGCTGTTAAGCATGCGCGCATACTTGAGCAGGCCATCGACAGCTCCGGGCATGGCAACGAACTGCACGGCTGCCAGCGCCGAGGTCTTCAAGGGCTTGCCAAACAAACGCCCACTGGTAAACGCGAAGTTACGCAAAGTCGTCAGCTTGCTATCGAGAAACGGCGTGGTCTGCCATACCCGATCGCGATCCCGCAGCACTTGCAACAAACGCTTTAATTCTGTGCGGGTGGCAAACTGGGTCGGGATACGCTGGTCGGTATTGGGAGCATTGGCGAGATAGTGAAATGGCAGGCCGTCGGTGGAAAGGCCCATATAGCCCTGGTCAAGCGCATCTTCCAGCATCACCACCATGCGCGAGAGTTCGGCCTCTGTAGGATCGCGGCTGATAGCATCCTGTAAACCCATTACCTCTACACGCAGCATTGAGTGAGGCAGGAACACGGCAATATTGGGCCCCAGATTCAGTTGCTCGAAGTGATCGAGGTAGTCACCGGTAGTTTCCCAGGTAGCAGCCTCGACACACTTATTCAGCACCGGCTTGGGGATATTCTCTACCCGTGTGAAGCAGTCGACAATCGGATTCTGCTCACCGTGCTGCTGTTTGCCAAAAGCCATACCCAGGCTGCAATTTCCGACTAACACGGTAGTGGTGCCGTGGCGAACCACCTCACAAAGACCGGGGTCTAATTCAACCTCAAGGTCGAGGTGAGTATGGATATCGAGTAGCCCCGGCATCAACCATTGACCACTGGCATCGATAGTCTCAGCCGCATGACCCTCCAGGGTCGGCGCACTGGCGGCAATTTTGCCAGCTGTTATCGCGATATCGCGCTGCTGCGGCGGTAGCCCAGTGCCATCAAATACCAACGCATTCTTGATCAGCGTATCCCATTGCATCGAAGTTGCCGTCATGGTGGTTCCGCCCGGTTATTTAGCGCCACGATTTCAGCACTGTGAGGAGGCAATTGCAACTGCCCCGGGATAAATCGCGATCAGCCCTCGACAAACTCGACCAGACTGGTACGAAACAGGTAAACTAACGCCTCACTCCCAATCGTTTTATCTTATGAGCCTGCTTCCCTGTATCGAAATCGCTCCGCAAAACCCTGCAGATAGTGCCGTCATATGGCTGCATGGCCTGGGCGCCAGCGGCAGCGATTTTGAACCCATCGTGCCGGAACTGCAGTTGCCCGCCAGCAGCGCGGTGCGCTTCATATTTCCCCACGCCCCCGCCATACCGATAACCATCAACGGCGGCATGGTGATGCCAGCCTGGTATGACATTACCGATATTTCACTGGGACGAAAGGTAGACACCGGGCAATTGATGGCCTCAGCCGACGCCCTGCACCGCCTTATCGACCGTGAAATAGAGCGCGGTATCGACAGCTCACGCATCGTCATCGCCGGCTTCTCACAGGGCGGAGCGGTGGCCTACCAGGGAGCCCTGACCTACCCTCTGCCGCTGGCAGGCCTGATGACCATGTCAACCTATTTCGCCACCGCCGGCAGCATTGAACTGCACGCTGCCAATCGCAGCTTGCCTATCCACGTTTTTCATGGCGTCAACGACCCCATGGTACCGGAGCAGCTCGGCCACGATGCCTGCCAGATTTTGCGCACCATGGGTTACCAGCCGAGTTACACCACCTACCCGATCGAACACAGCGTGTGCATGGAGGAGGTTGTCGATATTGCATGCTTCCTGCGCCAGTGCTTGCGCATGACTTGAGATACCCTGCGGGACCAGTCCGCAGCACCCCTCTACTAGAACACTTGACGGCTATGGGCTAGTGTTTGAGAAACGGAGATTGACACTACAACTCATGCGATGCCCGTCTCATCTACTGCTGCTGTTGATGTTGCTGCTGCCAGCGTGCCTTCACGCTGCCGAGAGCCCCTATAGCGCCTACCAGGGCAGTCCGATTGCAGAGATTGTCTTCGTCGGAAATGATGATGTCGATGACAACCGGTTGTGCAATGAGCTGGCATTTGGCGAGGGCAACCTGTTCAACGAGAGTCAACTCGAACAGAGCATCGCAGCCTTGCTCGAGCTGGACAAATTTGACAGTGTTGACGCACTCGTTAGCGAGACTCCGGCGGGGCTGGTGGTCACTTTCCAGTTCAAGGAGAAGTGGCACGTTATGGGCGTCTGGGGCATCAGCAACGACCCCCGCAGCCCCTACGCCTGCCAGGCGAGGTTCGATGCCCAGATGCTGGCCGAGCTCGAAGGCCTGCCAATAGAGAAAATTCGTTTTGAAGGCAACGAAACCACCCGCAACATTATCATCCGGGAAGAGCTGTTCTTCCAGGAGGGCGACTTTTTTACCACCGAGGCTATGCTGCGCTCACGACAGTCGATCCAGAACCTCGGGCTGTTCAAAATTGTCTGGGCGCGGGCCGAGCTCGGTGAAAACGGGGTAATCGTAACCTTCACCGTGACCGAGAAATGGTATATCCTGCCAATCCCCACCCTCAGCCGCAACACCGATGGCGACGTATCCTACGGCGCTGATGTGACCTGGGACAATATTTTTGGTCTCAACCAGACCGCCAAACTGGAAGTCGAACAGGAAGACCAAGCCGACGGTGAAACCGAACAAAGCGGTTCACTGGAATATTCCATTCCGAAAATACCAGGCACGATTTTTGGCCTGGCTGCTGGCATTCAGCGGGTCCGAACCCTGACTACCAGCGAAGATGAATTCGGTAATACCCTTGGCGAGTACTATGACTATATCGATCGCTTTAACATCAGCACCTCACGCTGGCTCAAGCGGATTGCCCCCAGCCAGGGCTGGTTTATCGGCTTTGGTATCACCTGGAGTCGCAACTACCAGATCCAGGCCAGCGGCGCGCCGGTGCTGGAAGACGAGTTGCGCGTGGTCAACTTCGGCACCAACCTGGGCTTCACCGCCGTCAACGATCACGAATACTATCGCTCCGGGCAGGAGTTTGGCGGCGACGTAGGGTTTGGCAGGGATGCCCTGGGTTCCACCGAAGACTACAGCAATATCAGCGCCTACTGGCGCGTTTACCAGCCTATTCACGTACCGCTGTGGAGTAATATTAATTTCCAGCTGCGGGCCGGCTTGAACCATGGGCAGCGCGACACTTTTGAACTCGGTGGCGGCAGCACCATGCGCGGCATTCTCGACGACAACAAAGCTATCGGCGACGCCTATGCCCTGGCCAACATCAACTGGCTGATACCGCTGCCCCGCTATCCCGCTTTTCGCTGGAATATTTTTACCGATATCGGCAACGCCTGGCCCCGCGACGACATCGACCTGACGACCTGGAAGTACACCGTCGGGGTTGGTGTACGCTGGAAGGTCCGGGCGCTGGTTAACACCTCACTGCGGCTGGATATCGGCTACAGTCCCGACACCCGCGAATACAAAGCCTACGCCGGCACCAACTATATGTTCTAGAATACGCTGACGCATTTTCAGCCAAGCCATGCCTCAGTTGCATGATCGCGACGCCGGCGCCTGGTCGAGCAGACTTTGCAGCAGCAGTGGCCGATCGGTCATGATGGCATCAACACCCAGCGCCATCATTTCCAGCATCTGCTCACAGCTGTTGACGGTCCAGACTTGCACCGCCAGGCCAGCGTTATGAGCATCGCCGACAAAATCCTCGGTCACCACCACGAAGCCGTCGGCCACTTGCTGGATCTGACTGGTGTCCGGCGGCACCTGAAAGGCAACATGCTCCGGTACCGGTAAAATGGTGCCGCTGCCCTGGCTACCCAGCACCAGTGCAGTTGCCTGTTCCAGCGGTACCGAGGTGTGAATGCAGGGAGCGATAGCCTTGAAATTGTTTGCCGCCTGGTCGACAAATGACGCCACAATGACATCGTCAAAGCGCCCGTAGCGCCGCAACAGCCCGGCGATCTGACTTTCGTAATCGCCAACCCCATCGAGATCCGGCTTTAACTCCACGTTAATCAATTTATCGGGAAACGCCATCAGGGCCTGCTCCAGTGTCGGGATCCTGAAATCGGCAGCGGTGTAACCCGCTGGAGGAGGCACCTCGCCGGTAGCGATGCCGCGAAATTCATAGGCTGATTCGGGAGCATCGTTTGGGGTGCCCTCCCCCGCCACGAACCAATAGGCCGCATCCAGTGACTGCAATTCAGCCAGCGTCAGGTCAACCACATTGCCACTGCCGTTGGTGGTGCGATCGACGTCCAGATCGTGAATAATTACCAGCTGGTTATCGGCCGTCTGGTAGACATCCATTTCCAGTACATCAGCCCCGGCAGCGGCGACCTGCTTGTAGGCATACAAGGTGTTTTCCGGAAAGTCGATCACCCCGCCGCGATGGGCATAATTCATCGGGTCGCCACCATTGACCCGCCAGCGATTGGGTTGTTGCTCATAGGGCTTGTCGCAGGCGGTATCGTCGTTGGCAATGGTGGCGACAACCGAGTCACTCGCCAGTGACACCCTGTCGCCGACCCGCAAGCGCAGCCGGAACTGTTCTGCCGGCTCTTCAATGTCATCGCCCAACAAGTACACCGGAATATGCTGTTCCAGGGTTCCGGCAGCCAGCGTTACCTCGCCGAAGGTTTCAATATAATCTTCACCGGCAACTGCGCTAAGCGCCTCGGTCTGGTACTGAATAGTTACCGGCTCGTTAATCGGTTCGGTAACGGACACCAGAACTTGCATCGTGGTGACCTCACCCTGGGCGCCTTCGGGCAGCGCCTGGGGGTGTATCGTCATGGGTTCGCCCGGCGGCGGCGGAATGAAAATGTCGTCTGCATCATCGCAGCCCGCCAACAGCACAAGTCCCGTGCCCAGCAAGAGTGACCTGGCGTGCCCCAGTAATCGGCCAATGGTCAACATAATGCGCTCTCCCGCAAGTAGTAAAGCCACAAGTTTACCCCAGTGCCGGATGACAACGGAGCAGATTTTTGGTTTCTGCGTTATCATATCACTCCACTCAGCGCTCACGTTCCCAAGCATATGGACCCACTCAGCCAGGGCGTACTCGGCGCCTCGCTCCCCCAGGCCACCAGCCAACGCCAAACCGTTGGCTGCGCGGGCCTGTTCGGTTTTTTGGCGGGCATGGCCCCCGACCTGGATGTGCTGATTCGCTCACCAGACGACCCGCTGCTGTTCCTCGAGTATCACCGCCAGTTCACCCATTCGCTGGTGTTTATTCCCGTGGGTGGCCTTATCTGCGGCTTGCTGCTGTACGCCCTTTGGGGCCGGGGCCGCGGTTTAAGCTGGCATCGCAGCTGGCTGTTCTGCACCCTCGGCTACGGCACCCACGCCCTGCTGGACACCTGTACCACCTATGGCACCCAGTTACTCTGGCCCTTCAGTAGCGCGCGCATTGCCTGGAACAATATCTCGATTATCGACCCGCTGTTTACCCTGCCATTATTGACCCTGGTGCTACTGGCCGCTTATCGAAAGCAGCCAAAATTCGCCCGCGCCGGGCTGGCCTGGGCACTCATCTACTTGAGTCTGGGCGTGGTGCAGCGCGAACGCGCTGAAGCGGCCGGCTGGGAGCTTGCACGCCAACGCCAGCACCAGCCATTGCGGCTTGAAGCCAAGCCGAGCTTCGCCAACATTATCTTGTGGAAGATCGTCTACCAAACCGAGGAGCACTATTACGTTGACGCCGTGCGGGTATTGGGCGGCAGCAAAGTCTACCCCGGCGAAAGCGTTGCCACCCTGGATGTTGCCAGAGACCTGCCCTGGCTCGACCCCGGATCACAGCAGGCCCGGGATATCGAGCGCTTTCGCTGGTTTTCAAACGGCTATATCGCGCAGGACCCGGCGCATCAACACCGTATTATTGATGTGCGTTACTCCATGATACCGAATCAAGTCGACGCGCTCTGGGGTATCGAGCTGTCGCCAAAGGCGGGTCTGAAGCAACATGTGGACTATAAAACCACCCGCGGTCGGCCCAATGAACGACTCGGGCTGTTTCGCAGCATGTTATTTGACTGACCGCAGGCAGCCCCCAACCCATGATCATTGATACCAGTGCCAGCAACCGCCGCATGGGCTATTTTGACCAGCACGACGCGGTCTGGCTGTTTGCTTATGGCTCACTGATTTTCAAGGCCGATTTTCCGTGGCAGCAACGTCGCCCCGCCAGCATCATGCATTGGCAGCGGCGCTTCTGGCAGGGCTCCCACGACCATCGCGGCACCCCTGAAAAACCGGGCCGGGTGGTCACCCTGGTGCCGCAGCAGGATGCCCGTTGTGTCGGCATGGCCTACCTGATCAGCCCCGCGGTATTCGCGCAGCTCGATTTTCGTGAGAAGAATGGCTATTACCGCTTTGTCACCGAGCTGCAGTTTGATGACGCCAGTCGGGCCGAGGGCCTGGTGTATATCGCAACCGAGGATAATCCGGCCTTTCTGGGGCCGGCCAGCGAAGCGGACATCGCCAGACACATCAGCAATGCGGTCGGCCCCAGCGGCCGCAATGTCGATTACCTGCTGGAACTCGCCGCGGCACTCAGGCAGCTAACGGCCGATGACGCTCATGTGTTTGCGATAGAACATGCACTGCAGAGTGGCCAGTCGGCCGACAAGACGCGCCGCTAAAGCTGTCCTTCAATGGGTAAAATTCCGTAAAAGCCGGCAACAAATCGGCGCCACCAGCTGGTATTGGGCTCCTTCTCAAGCTGCTGCTCAGGCTCAACGCCGCGGTAATTCCACACCAGGTTTTGCCTGTCATCCAGCTCCACCCAATAGGTCGAATCCACAACATCCTCCATCACGCTCTTGGCCAAGCCATCCGCTGCAGGAACGGACTCGATAAACACGCCCATCTCGGTATTGATATCGATAGAGCGCGGGTCGAAGTTGAGCGAGCCAATAAACAGCACGGCGCGATCAAACACCACCGCCTTGGTGTGCAGCGTCCTGCTATCGGCACTGGTACCCAGCTCGCCCTTGTCGAGCACGGCATCAGCCTTGACCTCGTAAAGCTCGGCCCCGGCCTGCAGCAACTGCTTGCGATATCGAGCGTAACCGGAATGCACGGGCACATGATTAGTGGAGGCAAGGGAATTCGTGACCACCACCACCCGCACGCCTCGCTTCAGCCACTCGGTGATCGTCTCTACACCCTGCTTTCCGGGCACAAAATACGGCGTGATAATGATTATTTCCCGCTGGGAGCGATCGAACCAGCGGCCTAATTCCTGGGCCAGGGATTGATGCTCCTCGGCGCCGACCGCTTGCACCAGCTTTTCGGGGTCGTCGGTTACCACGTAGGCAGGTGCGACCATAGGCTCCACCCTGCCCTCGCTGATGTCCCGCAACAAGGGGCTTTCGAGGGCGCGCGCATAAACCGTGTCGACCGCGCCAGCCACCACCGCATTCATAACACGACGCCATTGCTCCAGCTCTTGTGGGTCATAGTCGGTGTCAAAGGCCTCCATCGGCACCGCCATATCGTTGTTCCAGAACAAGTCAAAGACGGCGGCGATTTCGCCCACCACAGACCCCAGCGCCAACAGTTCAAAGTCGTCAAATTCGACTTCCGGCTTGATCTCAAAATATTCGTCGGCAATATTGCGGCCACCGATAATGCTGACACTGCCATCCACGGTGAAAGATTTGTTGTGCATTCGCCGATTGGCGCGACCGAAATCCCACATCATATTCACGTACTTCAAACCCTGGCGCGACAGCGGGTTGAACATCCGCACTTCGACGTTGGGGTGGTGGTTGAACAGCGACAACTCACTATCCAGGCCAGGAGTAAAGATATCGTCAATCAGCAGGCGCACCCTCACCCCGCGGTCCGCCGCCTCCAGCAGCTTGCCGACAAACAGCCCTCCCGCCTCATCATTCTTAAGCAGAAAGTACTGTGCGTCGATCGTTTGCTGGGCCGCTTCTATCAACCGCAGTCGCGCGCCCAGGGCGTCATTGCCGCTGCGCAGGGCGACAAACCCGGAATTGTCGCCGTGCTCCTGCGACCACTGCACAGCAAACTCTCCCATCCGCGTATGACTTGAGGCCGGCACCACATGGCTGGGGGTTTTCGGATAGTCAAACGGGGCACTGGCGCATCCCGACAGCAGCAGCAGGAGCAGCCACCAAGCTTTATACCTAAACATAATTTCCTGTATACTAGTGAGAATAGTTATCATTCGCTTCTTTGCGCCGGATCTGCCATGAGCACAAGCTTTACCACCCTGATCGCTGGAGACCGCGCCCGGGTCAGTTGCTTCCAGGGGCTAAACAATGCCTATCGCAACCGTTTGTTGAGCCTGGGACTGACTCCAGGTACAGAGTTTACCGTGAAACGGGTCGCGCCGCTCGGAGATCCAGTGGAGATTGTATTGCGTGGATTTCGGCTAAGCCTGCGACGGGAAGAGGCCGCCGGACTCATGGTAGAGAAGTTGTAATGGAGCAATACCGTATCGCCCTGGTGGGCAACCCCAATAGCGGCAAGACTACCCTGTTCAACCGACTCACTGGCTCACACCAAAAAGTGGGTAACTGGCCCGGAGTAACGGTAGAACGCAAAAGCGGCTTCTTTACCCATGCAGAGCAGCGCTTTGAAGTTGTCGACTTGCCGGGAACCTACTCCCTCCATGTATCCCACGAAGAGGAGTCGATTGACCAGCAAATTGCCCAGCGCTTTGTACTGGAGGGATCGGCCCAACTGCTGATCAATATCATCGATGCCTCGAGCCTGGAGCGCGGTCTGTACCTCACGACCCAGCTGCTGGAGGCTGGGCGCCCGCTGATCGTGGTATTGAACATGATGGATGTGGCTGACAAGGAGGGCCTGCATGTCGACCCCTATTCCCTCTCTGCCGCACTCGGTTGCCCGGTGGTGCCGCTGGTGGCGAGCCGGGGTGAAGGTCTCGGCACCTTGGTAGATGTTATTTCAACCCACGCCCACAACAATACCCCCGCACCCAAGCGCGCCGACCTTGGCATTACCCTCAACCGCGCTTTGCAGAATATTCAGGGCTTGCTGGCGCAGCACCAGATCGAGTCGAGCCCCTTGCATGCAACCGCCATACTCGAAGGCGACGACGCGGTGATGCAGAGTTACGACACCAAGCTGAGGCACGAGCTAGCAACCATTGTCGACGACACCGAACAGGCGCTGGGTGCGCCTATCGTCGACGAGCTGACCAATGCCCGCTTTCAATGGATCACACGTATTACCGAGCAAGCGGTGCGGCGCGACCAGCATGAACGGCGCAGCTTTACCGACCTGCTTGACAGTATCCTGTTAAACCGCGTTCTGGCGCTGCCGATTTTCCTCGGCGTCATGTACCTGATGTTTATGCTGACCATCAACCTGGGTGGCGCATTCATCGACTTTTTCGACCAGACCGCTGGCGCCCTGCTGGTAGAAACCCCGCGGCAGTGGCTCAATAGTGTCGGCGTACCCGGCTGGCTGGTCGCCTTGCTAACCGATGGGCTAGGTGGCGGGCTGCAATTGGTCGCGAGCTTTATCCCGGTGATTGGCACCCTGTTCCTGTTCCAGTCGTTCCTTGAAGATTCCGGTTATATGGCGAGAGTGGCATTTATCCTCGACCGGGTGATGCGCAGCATCGGCCTGCCCGGCAAATCGTTTGTGCCATTGATTGTTGGCTTTGGCTGTAACGTGCCCGCCATCATGGCAACCCGTACCCTGGAGAGTCCACAAGATCGCCTGATGACATCGATCATGGCACCGTTCATGTCCTGCGGCGCGCGCCTCACCGTCTACACGCTGTTTGCCGCGGCCTTTTTCCCGACTAACGGCCAAAACGTGGTTTTCGGGCTGTACATCATAGGCATTGCGCTGGCTATTTTGTCGGGCTTGCTGGTGCGCCGGCGCTTGCTGGCGAGCACCGTAACGCCGTTTCTTATGGAGCTTCCCACCTACCATATCCCCACCTTGCGGGGTTTGCTAATCCATACCTGGCATCGCCTAAAAGGTTTTATCCTGCGTGCGGGCAAGGCGATTGTGCTGGTGGTAGTGGCGCTCAACTTTGTCAATTCCCTCGGCACCGACGGCAGCTTCGGCAACAACGACACGGAGAATTCGGTCTTGTCGGTGATTGGAAAAACCATCACCCCGATCTTTACCCCGATGGGTGTCAAGGAAGAAAACTGGCCTGCTACCGTCGGCATATTCAGTGGTGTTTTCGCCAAGGAAGTGGTGGTGGGAACCCTGGACGCGCTGTACAGCGCTATGGCCCGCGATGCCAACGGTGATGTCGACACCGGACCACCGCCAACACTAATGCTGCAATTGCAGGAAGCTGCCGCAACGATTCCGGAAAACCTGGCGGCATTGACCGATCTATTCGGCGACCCACTGGGCATCGACATTGGCGACCTCAGTGAATCAGCCAGTGCAGCCGAAGCCCAGAATGTACAAGTCACTACCCTGGATATGATGGCGTCCTTGTTCGATGGCCAACTGGGCGCTTTTGCCTACCTGCTTTTCGTACTGTTATATGTTCCCTGCGCGGCCACACTCGGTGTGCTCTACAAAGAAGCCGGGCCTTTCTGGGCGTTTTTCTCCGCCAGCTGGAATACCCTGATTGCCTACACCGTCGCGGTCATCTGCTACCAGGTCGGACGCTTTGAGGTGCATCCTGGCAGCAGCGCCGCCTGGGTGATAGGCATGGGCGCGTTGCTGGTTGCCGGCTGCACAGTACTGATTGTGCTTGGCCGTCGCGAAGTGCGTGACCCACGACTTATACCCGCCGTTAATATCGAATAAGCGTCTTGTTAGCGTATTGAATAATCCCCCGCAGAGCCCCACAGACCGGTAGGTAGTAGGTACGAACGGAAAAATGGTGTATCGTTAGATGCTGTAGCCCGGAACATCCATTTACCGTTAGGTGACGATCGCACCAACGGTAATTAATTTCGCTATCCAGAGACCGACGAGAAGGGGAAGGCACCGACCATGGCATCATCGATTCAAAGCGTTAAGGGAATTGGACCAGCAGCCGCTGAAGCCCTTGCCAGACACGGCGTTGTAACAATCGATCAGCTAGCAGCCAGCACTGCTGAAGCGTTGAGCGAGGTGCCCGGGTTTACCCAGGCCCGGGCGCAGCGAACGATAGCCGAAGCAGCAGCGCTTGCTAATGCGCCAGAGCCGGTGGCTGGCGAAAAACCTGAAGCACCCAAGCCTGCGTTGCTTGCAGCGGCAGCGGCAGTAGCAGAACAGACCACTGAGTCCGTTACCGCAATGCCAGAAAAACAAGACACTGAATCCGTCATCGAAGACGACAGCCAGAATAAGGAAAAAGATAAAAAGAAAAAGAAAAAGAAAAAGAAAAAGGGCAAGAAAGGCAAAAAGAGCAAAAAGAACAAGAAAAACAAAAAGAAAAACAAAAAGAAAAACAAAAAGAAAAACAAAAAGAAGAACTAGGCTGGCCGCGACGCCTTTGCTGCTAGCTTAGTATTGCGGTTGCAAACAGATCCGAAGACGGAAACTGCTGATGTTAACTTTCCTCCCGCCACCCGTGCGAGGCGTCATAGCTATGTTGATATTGGCCGTCAACACTTTGTTGATGGCGCCATTGCTGTTTGCGGTAACGCTGCTGCGACTGTTGATACCTATTGATGCATGGCGCAGGTGGTGCACCGCGGCGGCAATCTGGGTGGCCGAGCTCTGGATCAGCATCAATTCTTTCTGGATGGGACTCACTCAGAATACCAACTGGGATGTTGAAGGTGTGGAACACCTGGACAAACAACACTGGTATCTGGTGACCTGTAATCACCAATCCTGGGCAGACATTTTTATCCTGCAGCACCTGTTTAACCGGAAAATCCCGATGCTCAAGTTTTTCCTGAAGCGGCAGCTTATCTGGGTACCGGTGATTGGGCTTTGCTGGTGGGCCCTCGATTTCCCGTTTATGAAACGCTATAGCAAGGAATATCTGGACAAGCATCCGGAAAAACGCGGCGAAGACTTTGAAAGTACCCGCCGCGCCTGTGAGAAATTTCAATATACCCCGGTGACGGTGTTCAATTTTCTCGAAGGCACACGATTCACCCAGGAAAAGCACCAACGCCAGCAGTCGCCCTATCGGTACTTACTCAAACCCAAGGCCGGCGGCATTGGCTTCGTGGTAGGCGCGATGGGCAATAGCATTAACTCCCTGCTGGATGTCACCCTGGCCTACCCCGGTAACCCACAACCTTCGCTGTGGTTCTTTTTATGCGGGCGACTGGAGCCGGTGAAGGTGCGAGTACAGCAGCGCCAGGTACCGCCTGAATTCCTCGGCAAGAACTACTCAGAAGACGAGGCATTTCGCTACCAGTTCCAGCAGTGGGTATCGGACTTGTGGCAGGAAAAAGACGTCCTGCTGGAGCAACTGAATCAGGTGGATCATGTCAATCCTGATATTCAGGCTTAATGGGGCCGACCTCGAAGAGGCCGATGAAGTGCGCCAACTGCTGGAGCAAAACCAGTTGGATTTTTACGAAACGTCCGCCGGTCGCTGGGGAATTTCAGTAGCCGGGCTGTGGCTGCAAGATGAGTCTCGCGCCGACGAGGCAAGGGACTTGCTCGACCAGTACGCCAGCCAGAGACAGTCTGACGTTCGCCGTCATTACCAGCAAGCGCGCGAGCGCGGCGAACGCCTTACCCTTTGGCAGCGGGCACTCGACGCTCCGCTACGCACAATAGCCATTCTGTTACTGGCGGGCACTGTTGCCTACTTGTCAATATGGCCATTTATCAACATGATGGATTGAGCCGGAGCCTGCTCCACCGGCCTTTCTAAAAGTCCTGGCGCCGCGGCAAGGACTCAGACCGAACCCGCAAGCCGGCCTCGCGCAACTCCTCAATCAACAAGCCGGCATCGGCCTTGCTGAGAAAGCTGCCGAGTTCTACCTGATGCTTGCGATCGTACAATACGATGCCGGGAGCATCCCACGGGTGCGCGGGGGTGGCAATCGCGATCGCAGTCCCGGGACGCTCCAACTGCCAGCTCCGACGCGGAAAGTTATGCCCCTCATCAACGGTTACCTTGTCCGCATCAATGCGCACCACCTGGCGCAGGTGCAACTTCCAGCTGACGTAATGCAAGCCAAGATACAGCGCCAGAACCTCGATACCGGCGAAGGGAAGTATCACCCAGGCGCCGACCATGGCCCAGAACAGGGCGACAACCAGGGTAAAACCACCCAGCACAGCGACCAGCCAGCGGTTCTGCTGCCAACTCATCGATCGATCCGGGCGCACCAACAGTACCCGGGTCTCGCCATCAAATTCTCGCTTTACCATTGCCCTTCCTGTGAGTCGCGGGATTCCAAGTTACAACAGTTTCACTACATCTCTACGCGAGTTTTACCCATAATGACCAGTAAAGCTCTGCATCAGGCTTGTACTTGAGGCATTAATAAAAAATCACAGAGCCGGGAGAATTTGATGAGCGTAACAGAGACTCCGCCTCCGCTGGAACAGCTGTTCAATCCCAATTCACTCGAATACGCCTACGATTCCGGCCCCCAATGCCTGGCCCTTGCAAACCGTGGCCGGCTGGTATGGTACGAGCCCTGGCAGGCCTGGATAATGACCCAGCTGCCCGACATTCTGGACTGCTGGAAGCGGGAGTACCTGTCGTCTGATTTTTACGACTGGGAGTTCGCACCGCCGCGACCCGCAGAACAGGATTGGGGCAATTTTGAGCGGGCGCTGATCGGACATAGCCTGGTAGCCGACCACGATCACCACCGGCTGGTGCGCCGGGTTGTCTCGCCGGCATTTTCCCGCAATGTGGTTGACGAAATCCAGCGTCGCATCGAGCCCGATGTGAAACAGCTTTTCGACTGTCTCGCAGAGCCCGATGTGTTCGACTACAAGGCCGCTATCGCCGAGAAAATTCCGTTTATATCGATTACCCGCATGGTGGGTATACCGGAAAAATACTGGTCCAGTATTAAACCGGTGATTATGAATTTCACCAAAACCTGGAACCCGACTATCTCCGACGAGCAGCGTGAACAGGCCCGACAGGAGTGCAACCAGGCCATCGATATCCTCAAGGAGATTGTCGCCGAGCGACGTCACTCACTGCAACAGGATGATTTTCTCAGCACCTTGCTCCGGATCGAGCAGGAAAACGATAAGTTCGATGAGTGGGATATTCTTACCCTGATCCTGGCGTTAATCGGTGCCGGCGCCGACACGACCCTGGTGGCCCAGCAATGGACCGCCTACGCACTGCTGAAAAACCCTGACCAGGTAGCAACGGCCCTCGCTACGCCGGAGTCGTTCGCCAACGCCTTTAACGAGGTCACCCGCTGGGCAGGCTCCTCAAAAATGGGCTTTGCCCGTTATGCGCCCAGGGATATGGAAATACTGGGGCATGCGGTAAGGCGCGGGCAGATGGTGTTGCTGATGCCGCATCTATACAAGTCGGATCCTGGGCGATTTCCCGAGCCGGAAAAATTTGATGTCAGCCGAAGGTTTGACCCCGATATTTTATTTGGCTACGGCCCGCGTTATTGCATTGGTGCGGCCCTTGCCAAACGCCAGCTCTACTTGAGTATGAGCGAGTTGTTCAAGCGTTTTCCCAGAGCCGAGCTCGCCGAGGAACCGCTGCGCGATTTCAGTGATCACAATGCGATTACCTTCAAACAACTGCAGATAAAAACCAACTGCCGTTAGCAGCGAAACATCGGAGGGCAGGCGGATGCTCGACTTTAGCCAAAGTACTGCGGTTATCACCGGCGCCGGCAGCGGCATCGGTTATGAGCTGGCCCGGCTATTCGCTGAGCACGGTACCCGGCTGGTGCTGGCTGATATCGAAGCACCGGCCCTTGATGCCGCACTGGCAAGGCTGGAGACAATAGGGGCAGATGCGGTGGGCCGGGTGACCGATGTTGGCAATAATGAGGATGTTGCAGCCCTACTGACTTACGCACAACAGTGCTTTGGCAATATCCATATTCTCTGCAACAACGCCGGGGTGTTTACCGGCGGCCTGCTATGGGAGCAAACCGAGGACGACTTCGAATGGCTGATGCGGGTCAACCAGTGGGGCGTCATCCATGGCATCCGCCATTTTATTCCCCATATGATTCGCCATGGGGAACCGTGTCATGTGGTCAATACCGCGTCGATGGCCGCCCTGTGCAGTCTTCCCTTCGCCGGCATCTACCACATGACCAAGCATGCGGTGCTGGCCCTGAGCGAATGCCTGCATCACGAGCTTGAACTGACCGCTCCCCAAATCAAGGTGTCGTGCCTGTGCCCGGAGCTGGTCAATACCGGTATCGCACGCTCGGGGCGTAACCGGCCAGCCAACCTGGCCTCAGAAAACCCGACGCAGATGAGCGCTATGTCCCACGCCGCCATTACGGACGCGACAGCCGATGCGCTGCATCCACGGGTACTGGCCGAGCGGATCATCGCAGGCATTAAACAACAACAGTTTTACCTGTTACCACCTGCGGATAATGCCTGGCACGCGACCGCCACCTCGCGCTGGCTCGATATTCAGCAACGACACAACCCACGCTTTGTGCCACCCCTGATATAGCGACCCCCGATCAAGCTGCTTGAAGCACCCCACACAATCAGTGGCGATGATTAGCTCGACAGCGGTACCCAAGTGCAGTGCAACCGAAGCTGTTCAGTGGCGATATAATCGTTACAATAAGTTCTCGCTTTTCACCCCCGGGATGAAGCTGTGAAAACACCACCGACCATTGCGCCATGGATCGCCGCTTACCAATTGTCGTGGTTACGGCCCGACCTGATCGCGGGCATCACCGTTGCTGTACTGCTGATCCCGCAGTCGATGGCCTATGCGCTATTGGCAGGGCTGCCACCCATAACCGGTATGTATGCGGCGCTCGGGGCACTGGTTGCCTATGCACTGGCAGGCTCATCCCGCCATATCTCCGTGGGGCCCGCCGCTCTGGACTCTATCATGCTGGCATCAGGTGTCAGCCTGATTGCCACTGCTGGCAGTGACGAATACCTGGCCATCGCCATCCTGCTGGCAGCATTGGTGGGGATCATTCAGCTGGGCATGGGCTTCCTGCGACTGGGCTTTATGGTTAACTTTCTCGCCAACCCGGTGATCAGCGGGTTTACTTCAGCTTCAGCCATTATTATCGGTGCGAGCCAATTGAAGCACCTGCTCGGCATCGAAATTCCATCCAGCCAAACCCTGGTGCAAACCCTGTCTGCCCTCGCCCACAATATCGACCAGTTCAATCCTGTCGCGCTGACAATGGGGCTTTTTGGCATCGCTGCGATGTGGGCCATTAAGCGCCTTTCCCCAAAGATCCCGGCAGCACTAGTACTGCTGGTGCTGGCCACGGTTGTGGTGTGGTTCACCGGTCTCGATAAGCACGGCATCAATATCATCGGTACGGTGCCCGAGGGCCTGCCCACATTGAGTCTGCCGATGTTCGACCACGAGCTGGTAGCGCGGGTCTTACCGCTGGCCATTACCATAGCCCTGATCGGTTTTATGGAATCAATCTCTATGGCGAAGCGGGTTGCCGCCGACCAGCGCTACAAGATTAATAGCAATCGCGAACTGGTCGGTCTCGGCTCCGCCAACCTTGCCTCCGGGATTTGCGGCGGCTATCCCGTAGCCGGGAGTTTGTCGCGCACCGCTGTCAATTCCTCAAGCGGCGCCCGCAGCCAGCTGTCATCGCTGTTCACCGCCGCCATGCTGGCGCTGGTGCTGGTCGCACTGACGCCGCTGTTTTATTACACCCCCAAGGTTTGCCTGGCGGTCATCATTATCTCAGCCCTGATGTCGCTGATCGATATCGAAGAGCCAAAAAGATTGTGGCGGGTAAACAAGAAAGATCTAATCATCCTGGTACTGGCGTTTGCAGCCACCCTGCTAATGGGCGTGCAGAACGGCATTATGCTGAGCGTCATGGCGTCGATCGTACTGATATTCAGCCGGATTACGCGCCCTCCGGTCGCAGTGTTCGGGCAATCACCGGATACTGGCGAACTGCGCAATATCGCACGGGAGGCCAACGCCCAGGTCATTCCCGGGCTGCTGGTGTTTCGCATCGACTCCTCGCTTTATTTCGCCAACGCGAGCTACCTCGAGGATCAGGTGTTTGAGAGCTTGAGCCAACGCAAGGATCCCATCGTGGCGTTTTTATTCGACGCCAGCTCGATTAACGAAATAGATTCTTCGGCTATTAGCGCGCTGGAGGATATTTTGCACGAGTTCAGGGAGCTGGGTATCGAAATGTATGTTACCAACGGTCGCGGGCGGGTACTGGATATGCTGCAACACGCGGGCTTTTACGACAATCTGGGTGAGGATCACTTCTTTTACAGCAAGCGCAGCGCCGTTGCCCATATCAGCCAATACCACAATCTGGATTTGCCCTACGCCGCCAAAGGAGGAGCCTGAGCATGGCCTCCTCTCTAACCCGGGACGGCAAGCCGATCGTCAAACGGCGCTCCGCCAAAGATATGCTGTTAATCCTGGGCCCGGCGCTATTGCTTACCATTGCCGGGTTCGCACTGGCGTTCCAGTTTGTAGAACCCGCACCGCCACGCCAGATTGTCATGGCCGCCGGGGCGAAAGACGGCGCTTATTATCGAATAGCATTGCAATACCAGCAGATACTGGCACGCGAGGGCATTGAGCTGGAAGTGCTGGAAACCGCTGGCTCCGAAGAAAACCTGGCGCTACTGCAACAGCCCGAGGGCCGGGTCGAGTTGGCCTTGTTACAGGGTGGCGCCGGACGTGACGGCACAGCTGAGGGAGTCTCTTCACTGGGCAGCATGTTTTATGAACCGCTATGGCTATTCTGGCGTGGCGAACCGCCAAAAACCGAGGCCGCACTCAAGGGCAAAAGCATCGCCATGGGCGCACCTGGCAGTGGGACCCTTGCGACAATTGAGGTTTTGTTAGCGGCCAACGGCCTTGGCAGCGACAACTTCACCGGTGTCAAGATTGGTGGCAATGACGCTGCCCAGGCCTTGGTGGAAGGCGCTGTCAACGTCGCCGGCTATGTCTCGCTCTATGAGGCCGCTGCGATCCAGCGCCTGCTGCTCGCAGAGCAGATCACGCTGCTACCGTTTCTGCGGGCTGACGCCTACCAACGCCAATACCGCTTTCTCTCCAAAGTGGTGCTGCCGCGCGGCCTGGTCAGTCTCGAAGAGGACCTGCCTGCCACCGATATACCGCTGATCGCCATGGTAGCCAATCTTGCTGCCCGCGAAACCTTGCACCCTGCGCTGGTGGCGCTGTTGCTGAATGCCGCAAAGGAAATCCACGGCCCGGGCGACATGTTTTCTCAGCCCAAGCAGTTCCCCTCAACCGAACATGTGGTGCTACCGCTGAATCCTGATGCAGAGCGCTACCTCACCAAGGGGCCGCCGTTGCTGCAGCGCTACCTGCCGTTCTGGCTCGCCATTGCCATTGACCGCTTGACCGTTTTGCTGATTCCTCTGGTCACCCTGTTATTCCCGTTGTTCAAGATTTTGCCGCCCACCTATCGCTGGCGGGTGCGCAGCCGTATTTATCGCTATTATCGCGAGCTGCTGGATGTGGAGGCCGTATTGCATAGCAACCCCTCAGCGGCAGAACTGGCTGATTGCGGCAAGCAGCTTGCAGAGCTTGAAAACCAGCTCAACGAAGTATCGGTGCCTACCTCGTATGCCGACACCCTTTACAACCTCAGGTTACACCTGAAACTGGTGCAAGACCGACTCGCGCAGCTGAGCGCAGAAGCTATTGTAGCTGGCGCTTGAAATAGGCAAGAACATCTTGCAGGGCCTGATGGGTGGGTTCGCCCTCGCGGTCGACAAAATCGATAGTGAGTACCGAATGCCCCGGGCCTGGCAGGGTTTTCAATTCGACCCGCTGTTGTGATAGCGTATTCAGTGCCCTGTCGATAGCCGCAAACTTTTCAGCGCTGCAGAGCCGATCGTCTGCAAAGCGCAACGCCATTATCGGCGCATTGCGATCAATACCGGCTGTCACCGCGCTTAGCTCCGACGCACTCATATGGAGCGCGGAGGGGATCGCCACCGGCAGTGAGGGCTGCGACGCCACCGCCGCCAATACGGCGTCGTCGGCCATCAACGAGATGGCAAAGTTACCGGTCAGGCACATACCGATCACGCCGACTCCTCGGGTCCCGGAATCGTTCTTAAGCTGCCGGCAAAGTGCCTTGAGCCAGTCCACAATAGGGCTGCTGTGGTTGCGGGCAAACAACTCGAACTCCCGCCGCATGCAAAACACCCGCAGGGTATTGCCCGCAATGCTGGTTTTGCCCAGGGGCCCAAACAGGTGCGGCAACACCACCGCAAACCCCTGCTCCACCAACCGGTCCGCAAGCCGCAGGGTTTCGCGACCAATACCAGGCAGTTCCTGTATCAGCACCACCGGTGAACCCGTGCCCCGACGATACACATCATGGCGAATGGTTTTCCCCCGGCTTCCCGCCGCCTCAAAGGAGAAGCACTGGTAGTCGTCAATAGGGGTACATGGAATAGTCAATTGAGAATCACCAGGTGGTTGGGCAGCTCATCCTTTTCATAGCTTGCCGGGAGGCAGCGATGCAACACTTCGCCGCAGTCCTTAATACATTCCAGGAAGCCGTCGCAAACCTGCCCGGCCCTGATCCGCAAGACAAAGGTATCGACTATCGCCTGCCACTCGCTGTCATCGACCAGCCGAGCGACACCGCGATCCACCAGTATTTCAACGTAGTGCTCGGCTTCCGAGACAAAAATCATAACGCCGGACTGGCCGTCGGTGTGATGCAGGTTATTGGCGATAAACTGGTCCCGAGCCAACAGGGCGGCACGCCACTGGGCAACCCAGCGTGGAATCATGCGAATGGTGATAAAGGGAATTCTGAACAACAATGCCAGTACCACAAACACCAGCCATTGGGCGATCAAAAGATCCATCGCGCTAAGCCAAAAGGGGCTCAAGCTCAGTACTACCGGGGTTAACAGCGCGATCATTGCGGCCCACAGGGAGGGAATAAAGTAGTAGCTGTCGGCACGGCGGGCCAGCACAGTGACCAGCTCGGCATCGGTCTGTTTTTCAACTTCCGCAATCGCAGCCGCAACACAATCCTGGTCAGGATTCTTCAATAAGCTCATTACCAACCCCCGGAGGCGCCACCGCCCCCAAAGCCGCCGCCACCACCACCAAAGCCGCCGCCGCCGAAGCCACCCCCGCCACCGAAGCCGCCCCCAAAGCCTCCGATCCCGCCACCGTAGCCACCACGGCGCAGTGCTCCGCCACGGCGGTTACGGACCCCGGGCATCAGCATTGGCAAGACATTGAAGCCGATTATCACCAACACAAACAGCAACAGCAGCCAGCCGCTCTCTTCGGGAAGCCGTTCGGATGAGCGTTCTCGCATCTGGTACTTGCCGCCAAGTGCATCAATAATGGCCGCTGCGCCCTGCTCGATGCCGTTGCCAAACTGGCCGAGTTTGAAATAAGGCAAAATAACGGTGTGAATAATGTTGGCGCTGGTGGCGTCGGTCAAAGCGCCTTCAAGGCCATAGCCCACTTCGATCCTTACCTTGCGCTCCTGTTGCGCCACAATCAACAGTACACCGTTGTTTTCCTGCTTTTGCCCGATACCCCAGTGCCGGCCCAACTGGTAACCATAGCTCTCGATATCGTAGCCGCTGAGATTGGGCACCGTGACCACCACCAACTGGTTACCGCTGGCCGCTTCATGGGCCTCAAGCCGGGCTTCAAGGCGCTGGCGCTGAGGTGGGGACAGCATGGATGCCTGGTCGACCACCCGCCCGGTCAGCTTTGGAAAATTGGGGGCGGCGGTCGCTGAAACCGCCAGCAACAGCCAACACAGGGTAACGACTGCAGTGGTTCGCAGCATCAAAAGTTGACCTGGGGAGCCTGTTCTGAGCCGGGGGTAGTCGCCTCGTAAGTGTCCCTGATAGGCATGTCACTGTACATAATCGAGTGCCAAATGCGCCCGGGATAGGTACGTATTTCAGTGTTATAGGTTTGCACCGCGCCAATGTAATCACGTCGCGCTACCGATATCCGGTTTTCAGTCCCCTCGAGCTGCGACTGCAGCGCCAGAAAATTCTGATTGGACTTCAGCTCAGGGTAGCGTTCCACCACCACCATTAGCCGTTGCAAGGCGCTGCCCAACTGGGCCTGTGCCTGCTCGTATTGCTGCAGAGCCTCGGGATTGTTTATCAGGTCAGGAGTGGCCTGCAAGCCGCCAACCCTGGACCGCGCCTCTGTCACCGCGGTGAGCGTCTCCTGCTCCTGGGCGGCAAAGCCCTTCACGGTTTCGACCAGGTTTGGAATCAGGTCGGCACGCCGCTGATACTGGTTTTCAACCTGGGCCCAGGCTGACTTAACCTGCTCATCGTAGGTGGGGATATTGTTTATCCCACAGGCTGATAACTGCAACGCCAAGGCCAGTATTATTATTGTTCGAATCACCGCGTGCACCATGAACTCTCTCCTTTAGCGGGCTGAAACTGTTAGCTTCACTGTGACAAGAAAGACAGCAAAAAACAAGCCGGAGAGTGGCGGCAATGCCTGCCACGCTCCCTGCCAGGGATGGCGGCATAGTGCGCTTCCAGGGCTCGAAACAATGCTATAGTAAGCGCTGAGAGACAGCCCACAGCCTTGCCAGCCATCGTACCCCTATGTCAGACCACGACGTCCCCATCAGGCCCGCCGCCACCGTCATTCTGTTGCGCCAACACCAGCGTCAGCCTGAAGTGCTATTGCTGCACCGCAACCGCAGTTTGGTTTTTGGTGGTGACTACTGGGTCTTCCCCGGTGGCCGCCTCGACCAGCAGGACTATCTAGGGACAGCAGCAGCCTGCACCCATGCCGCCGCAAGAGTTGCGGCGGTGCGGGAAACCCTGGAAGAGGCCCAGCTGCGGATCGATCCTGAAACCCTCACCGCTGTCAGCCACTGGACCACGCCAAAGCCCAGCCCAAAACGTTACAGCACAGCCTTTTTTGTGACCCTTTATCAGCGCTTTGAGGAAGTCATGGTAGACGGTAGCGAAATCGTCGACCATCAATGGTTGGCGGCTGCCGAGGCGCTTGCCCACTACCGGGAGGGTGAGAAAAAAATGATGCCACCGACCGTACACACCCTTGAGGAAATAGCCCGTCATTCCCGTGCCGAGGACTATATTGCGATGTGTGCCGGTCGTGAGCCACTGGTTTTTAAAAACTGACAGGGGGTCAGGTAGCGTAAGTGGTGCGCAAATAGTCGAGAATTGCAGTTGACTCGAACAGGGCCGTATCAGTGTTGGGATCCAGCAGAAACGGAATAGCTACCCGGCCCTCGCGCTGCTGCAGTGCCACCCGATTATGCAATTCACTTTTTGGCACAAGGCCAAAACGTTGGCGGATCGGTGGCGGCACCCACTCATCCAGCCGACTGCGGCCGCAGCTACGCAGAATGTAGGGTATTTCGAGTTCGCACAACAACTCCCGCACGGGTCTTGCAAAAGGGCTGGCTTCAAAGCTGTAGAGCTCCAGTAACTGCTGCGGCTGTTCGCTGGATACTGCGCTAAGTCCATGCACCGGCCGGAAGGTACTGGCCACAGCGGAGTTGAGTTTTTGTAAGTTGCCAAACCTCCACTTCAGCGGCAGCCCGCGCTCGCCATAGGTCTCGTAGAGGTACTTGATGATCTCGAGAGACTCATACATCTCCAGCCCGGTGTTGGGGTCGACCAGGAACGGAAACTGTAGCTTCCCTCCCCGCCGCTCCACTTCAGGCCGAAAGCGCCGCCCATCCCGGGGGCATGGATAAATTTCTGCATCCAGGTCCAATTCTGTCAGTGCCTCGCGCACCAGACGACAGAAAGGGCAGGCTTCAATGTCAAATAGTTGCAACGGGCTTTCGGGTTTTATGCCTGCAGCCCGGCTATTAATTCCCGACCAGGCGCGTATTGACGAGGTTAAAGTAGACGTAAGGATATCAAATTGCTTCATAAATGATTCCGGGTACCAAAGTATTCAGAGCCCATATTTTATCACGCCTGTAAGCGTTTGCCCTGATTGTTGCAAGGCTCGTGAGAAGGTTGAATAGCTCGGGTGGTTTGGGCAGTGTGTTCATTGCTTGCAACAAAACTCAAACTACTGTATAAAAAAACAGCAGTATTGGTATAGCCAACGGGGCGACCCCGGCCAGTAATATCTTGCACAGGAGAAGGCAATGATTCTGATACTTTCCAGCGACCCAGGCCCTGGCTATGGTCCGAACGCTGAGAATCCCCTACCGGATTGCGAACATCAGAAAGAGGTTAGCGTTACGTCCTTAAAAGCAGCCTCGATTATCTGTCGTGACTATATCGAGCGCAATCAGCTGGACAACCACCGCTGGTCTGGCGGCCAGGTTTATAACGGCAACAACATGGTGGCTGAAGTTTCGTACAACGGCACCGTATGGACCCGAGACGGTTTCGAGATAGACCTGTAATTACGATTACGCTCTCAAGTCCTCCATGACCTGTTCAAAGCGGGGGCTTACGACTGCGGCAGGGTTACGTTCAATTCCAGCACTGAGCAGGCGTCATTGCTGTCGAGCTGAACGGAGACCTGGTCCTGGTCGATCTTGACGTATTTCTGGATGACCCTAATGATCTCGCGCTGCATTTCCGGCAAAAAGTCCGGCTGATTGCGACTGGTGCGTTGGTGTGCAACCACAATTTGCAGTCGCTCCTTGGCCATCGATGCCGAATGCTGGCTGGTGTCCTTGCGAAAGAAGTCTAATATTCTCAACATTACTTAACCCCCATCACCCGGCTGAAGAAGCCTTTTTTCTTTGCTTCAAGAAAGCGGTGATCCACCTTCTCACCCAACAGGCGCGCAACCGCGTCCATGTAGGCCTGACCTGCCTTGGCCTGGACATCAAGAATTACGGGCTGACCCTGATTTGATGCTTTCAATACCGCTTCAGACTCGGGGATAACACCGAGCAGTGGAATCGCGAGAATATCCTCAACATCGGCAACGCTCAGCATCTCTCCGGCAGCCACCCGCTGCGGATCGTAGCGAGTGAGTAACAGGTGCTCGCGCACTGACTCACGACCCTGCTCGGCACGGCGTGATTTGCTATGCAGTATGCCGAGGATACGATCAGAATCGCGCACTGAGGACACCTCGGGGTTGGTCACTACCACGGCTTCATCGGCGAAGTAGAGCGCCATTAACGCGCCTTTTTCAATACCCGCGGGCGAGTCGCAAACGATAAAATCGAAATCGCTGGCCAATTCTTCAAGGATTTTCCCCACCCCTTCCACAGTCAGGGCTTCTTTATCCCGGGTCTGGGAGGCCGGCAAGATAAACAGGTTTTCGGTGCGCTTGTCTTTGATTAGCGCCTGCTTGAGCGACGCTTCGCCATTGATCACATTGACAAAATCGTACACTACCCGCCGTTCGCAACCCATAATCAGGTCGAGGTTACGCAGGCCGACGTCAAAGTCGAGAATTGCAGTTTTGTGGCCACGCAGCGCCAGTCCGGTCCCAATAGCCGCGCTGGTAGTGGTTTTGCCTACCCCGCCTTTGCCCGATGTAACAACGATAATTTTAGCCAACTCAGCTCTCCCAAAATAAAATTACACAGTCACGACTCGACGCTACGCGTCAACAATTTTGCATTCCACTGCCTCTCTGCAAGCCCCTGGGCGCCTACAGCGGTTCGATGCAGAGCCTTTCTCCGTTGAGACAGACCTGCACCGGCTTCTTCCAAACTTTGTCACGAAAATCTTCACTCAACATAAAATTGCCCGCCACCGCCACAAGTTCGGCTTCAAGGCTATGGCAGAAGATTCTCGCGCTGGTATCGCCCTGCACACCAGCCAGGGCACGGCCGCGCAGGCCACCATAAACATGTATATTGCCATCCGCCAATATCTCAGCACCCTCGCTGATGTGAGACATGACAATAAGGTCGCAATCCCTGGCGTAAAACTGTTGGCCCGAGCGCACCGGCTGGGTGATGATTTTGCTCGGCAGGCGGGTAAACTGCGACCCCACGGGCGCCGCTGCACCGCCGTTTACTCCATCACCTGCGGCAGGCGGGCCATCATCTTCGCCGGAAGGCAGTAACTCTCGTAATACCGCCCCACTGCGACCGCTTGTGTGCGGCAATATCGCCATGCCGGTGGCCCTGATAGGCTCTTCAAATCCCGCACAATCACGAAACCCGATCGGCTGCAAACCCAGTTCCCTGCATTGGCGCAGCAGCGCCGGGAAATCGACTTCGTCGCCACCGTCTCGCAGCTTATCAAGGCTGATAACAATGGGCGATTGCAGTAATAACTGCGGCGCCTTGTCAATCTTCTGCCGCAGCTGCTCAGCAAACGCGTCCGCCGTATAATGATGCATTTCCAGCAGCAAAATAGTGGCAACGCTTCCCTTCAGCTGGAAGCACAATTCAGTCATCGGAGAGGTCCTGCTACTACATTCCGCCATACCAGATGGCGGAGCGTACCTGGGCAATGCTTAATGTCTTACCGCTGTTTTCGCAGCAGTAGCCTTTTATCGATAACCTGGCACCGACATCTGGCGCGCCACTCTAGTGAAATTTTCTAGAAGCTTCAACCAAAATATCGGTGCCCGGGCTACTGGCTAGTAATCAAACTCCCTGAATGCCAGCACCCCGTCACTGGCATCCAGCAATTCCACCCGCCAGTTGCCCTGCATGGTAGAGCTGATAAATTTGCTGGAATAACTGCGCCAGCTATTGCCGCCTACCCCGACCTTAACGGTAGCGACTACCTTATCATTGCGACTCCAGCGGTAGCGCAGGGTTTGGCCCTGCAGCCCGCTAACTTCAGAAAATGCATAGACCGTAACCATATCATTGTTGGCACTATCGGGCCGGATGGCTTCAATCCCCGCTTGCGGTTCACGCTTTGCGATGCCGTTGGTCAACATGAAGCGCTCTACCTGGGTCGAGAGAATGCTTCCTTTGCCCGGCCTGAGCAGCGAATCGGCAACAGCCGGTGCCGCAACGGCCGGCTCAGCGACGATATCCACAGAGTCGGGGCCAGGTGCGGCGGGGGCCTCAACGATGGGGGCGGGCTCGCTTGTGGAAGCCAACTCGGCCTCGGGTTTCACTGCCGCTACCGGTGCCTGCTCGACTTCGGGCGGTGGCTCAATGATCTCGGCAGGCTGCGCCACGACTATCGGCTCACTCACCACCGGGGGCGCCACAGACTCGATTTCAGGCTCGACAGCAATGGCCCTCGGCATCGGCTCGGGAGCCACCACAAGATCGGCGGTGGCCGACTCTACAGCGACCTCAGGAGCAGGCTCTGCGGGTGCCAGCAACCACGACACCAGTTTGAATGCCATCCAGAAAAGCACCAGGAAAACCAGCAGTGCCAGAATGATTCGACCCCAGTGGTACTGGGGCTCAGGCTCTTTCGGCTTGACGATATCATCCGGCGCCATATTTACGCGCACTTTAAGATTGTAGGGTTGTTCGGTCATAGGCTGTTCAAACTAGTCGGGTAAATAAAAAATGCCGAAACCGGCAGCGGCGATATTATACAGTGAAAAGCGGCACAATTATACCTCTGCCACGACTCGCCATTCATGACTGGCGCCGTTTGGCATAACGCGTAGGCGCTGCTGTCAACGGGTCGTCTGGCCAGGGATGCTTGGGGTAACGCCCTTTCATATCCTTTTTGACTTGCGCATAACTCCCGCGCCAAAATCCCGCCAGATCCCGGGTTACTTGCAGTGGCCGACGCGCTGGCGATAGCAGGTGAAGCAATAACGACACCCGCCCGTTGACGATAGACGGGTTCACATCGCACCCAAACATTTCCTGCAATTTGACCGCCAACACCGGCACCGGCTGGCAATAGTCGATCTCTACACTCGAGCCAGAGGGCACCAGAAAACGTTGCGGCGCCAATGCATCGAGCTGCCGCGGCAGCGGCCAGGGCAGCATATTCAGCAATAGCCCCGCCAGATCCAGCTTCTGCAGTTGCGCCAGACTGCCAATATTGCCCAGCATCGGCAACAACCAGTGCTGGGCTGAAGCCAACAAGGCTGCGTCTGATACATCTGGCCAGGCGGGCTCGTCGGCCGGCATTGCATGCTCGCGCAACAGCAGCACCCGTGCCTGCCACTGGCGCAGGGTCTTGTTCCAGGGCAAAGCATCGAGGCCGCGCTGCTGGAGCATGTCCCACCAGGCACGCTGGTGCGCCAGTGGATCAATAGGCTCCAGCGGCACGCTGTCCAGCACCAGCGCGCCCAGTTTACGCTGACGACGGGCCACTATTCTCTGGGCGCTTGCATCCCAGTAAACCTGTTCGTGGAACCTGAGCTGTGCGGCCAGCGGCCCTGCAAATAGCTCGCAGTCGAGCTCGGCCGCAAGATAAATTCGATCCCGGGAATGACCGACCCGCCCACCCAACTCCCCCACCGCCAGCCACTGGGCATTGACCAGCGGGTCGTCCTGATTGAGTGTCGCGCCGCGGCCGTTACTCAATTGGTAGGCGCCTGGTGTCCCGCTCCGGCGACGGGCGATGCGGTCGGGATAGGCACTGGCCAGCAACATACCCAGCGCACTATGTTCGCTAATGTTTGGCGGCTGGCTAGCCTTTGGACAAAACGATTGGTATTGCCGCGCCTGGCGCTGGATCCGCTGCCGCCAGGAGGCCAGCGCCGGGCTAGCGCCGGCATACCCGGCCAGGCACGACCACCGCCGCCAGAGATCGGCACCCTGGCCGCCCGGCTGGTCGCGCTCAGACAACAGGGCAGCGACCTGACAAGCCATGGGCTGGAGCTGGTAGTCGGATGCGACTAACAACATATGGGCAAGCCGGGGATGCAAAGGCATGGCAGCCATGCGCTCACCGTGATCAGTCAGGCGCCATATTTCTGCCCCGCTTGTTTCGCAGGCGCCAAAGCTGGCTAATAATTGCAAGGCCTGGACGAAGGGCGCACTGGGTGGCGGGTCTAACCAACTCAGCTCGTCGGGCTGATCGACGCCCCAGGCCAGCAATTGCAATGCCAACGGAGCGAGATCTGCCTGCAGTATTTCTGCAGCGGCGTGGGGCGGCAACTGGCTCTGCCGACTTTTGCTCCATAAACGGTAACAGTCGCCGGGGCCCAGGCGACCGGCGCGCCCGCTGCGCTGCTCACTCGAGGCCTGGGAGACCGCCTGGGTCTTAAGCCGGGTCATGCCGGTACCGGGATCGAATACCGGCTCTCGCACCAGCCCGGCATCCACCACAATGCCTATACCATCGATGGTCAAGCTGGTTTCTGCGATATTGGTAGCAAGTACCACCTTGCGCCGACCGGTGGCCGCGGGCTCGATGGCCAACTGTTGCTGTTCCAGGCTGAGGCCGCCGTAGAGCGGGGCAATATCGACCTTGCTGGCGGGCTTGCCAGACTTCGGCCCAAGTCTTTCCCCAAGCAGCCTGGCAACCGTTACAATTTCGGCGCGACCGGGCAAAAACACCAGTATGCTGCCGCCATCGTTGTTCAACAAACGTATCAAGGTAGTGACAAGCTCGGGCAGCAGTGCTTCAGGCCGAACCGCTGCATCGCGATAGTGCACGGTGACCGGGTACATCCTGCCCGAGGATTGTATCAGTGGCGCATTTTCCAGCATTGCAGATATGGCACAACCATCGAGTGTCGCAGACATCACCAGCAGCTTCAGCCGCTGCGCTGCATCGCCATAAATATCACGACCTTGCAGCGCCAATGCCAAACCGAGGTCGGAATCGAGATTGCGCTCGTGGAACTCATCAAACACCAGCAAGCCGACGCCACTCAGGGCGGGATCGTGGTGCAGTATACGGGTGAGTATGCCCTCGGTAATCACCTCAATACGGGTGGCAGCACTGACGCGGGTATCGAGGCGCATGCGATAGCCAACGGTCTCACCGACACTTTCACCCAGCATTGAGGCCATGCGCTGGGCTGCTGCCCGGGCTGCCAGCCGTCGCGGTTCAAGCATGATAATTTTTTTGCCGGTGAGCCACGGCTGGTCTAATAAGGCCAATGGCACCAGGGTGGTTTTTCCTGCGCCCGGGGGCGCCTCAAGCACCACCTCATCCCGCAGTATCAGCTGCTGGCGCAAGCTGTCGATAATGTCGACGACCGGCAGACCGCTGCCGCTCACGATAGCCTCGATCGACCTGCTCAAAATACGCTCAGCTTGCCATCAGCTATTGCTCAACCAGACCGACTGGTAGGGCTGCAAATCCAGTGCTTCGCATTGCGGACTGATATCGGCGCCAGCAATGATGTCGTGCCAGCGGTCGGTACCAATCAGGTTGATATCCGATAATAAAACCTGCTGCGGCTGGTCCGAGATATTATTGATGCAGAAAATACTCTGGCGCCGGTCGATACTCTGGCGCCAGAAGCCAAAAATCTGGTCGCCCAGATGCAGGGTGAATTGGGTCGCATTGGGATGAAAGGCGCTCTGGGCGCGGCGCAAAGCGATCAGGCGCTGCATTCTGTCCAGTACTTGCCGATGCGGATTATCAGCCTCGCCAAGACTCTCCAGCAGCGCATCTGCATCCCACTGGTGGCGGTTTATGTGGCGATTGTGACCACTGTGCTCCATCCTGCTCAGGTCGTTGCGAGTACCCAGCATACTGTGAATATAAATACCCGGCAGGCCTTCCAATGCCAACATGATCGCATGGGCACAAATAAAGCGTTGCAATTGCCACTGGTCTGGACCCGCCAGGGTACCTCCCATGGCATCGTAAAGACTGATATTGATTTCGTAGGGCCGACTGACTCCGTTGTCGAGGGAGCGCCAGGAAATTCGACCACCCCGATCCGCCATGGCGGCGATGAGTTTGTCGAGCTCCTCGTCCTCCAGCAAGCCCTCGACCGGACGCAAACCAATACCATCATGGGTCGCGATAAAATTAAAAAAACAGGTGCCGTTCTGCGCCGGTGGCATACCCATCATCCAATTTTTCAGATGCTGGCAACTGCCGCTGACCAGCGTATGCAGCAACAGCGGCGGCAGAGAAAAATTGTAGACGCAGTGCGCCTCGTTGGCATTGCCGAAATAGGCCAGGTTCTCGCGATTGGGAATATTGGTTTCGGTGATGATAATCGCTGCCGGATCAGCATGGGAAATCAAGGTCCGCAGCAGGCGCACAATTTCGTGGGTCTGCTCGAGGTTGATACAACTGGTGCCCGGTTCTTTCCACAAAAACGCGACCGCATCGAAACGAAAGATCACCACCCCCCGATCCAGGTAGTGGCGGATAATCTTCACGAACTCGCACAGCACCAGTGGATTACTGAAATCGAAGTCAAGCTGGTCATGGCCGAAGGTACACCACACGTGACGCACGCCGTTTGCGGTAGTCACTTCGCGCAACAACGCACTGGTTCGGGGTCGCACCACGGCCGACAGGTCAGCGTCTGGTGAAGCACAGTAGAACATCTGCCGGCCGGGTTCCTCGTCTCGCACAAACTGGTCGAACCAGCGACTGCGACTTGAGCCATGGTTAATCACCAGGTCTGCCATCAAGCGGTATTCGGCGGCAATCGCCCCGATATCATCCCAGTCACCGAGGGCCGGGTTCACCTCGGTATACTCCATAACGGCGAAGCCATCGTCGGAACTCCAGGGAAAAAATGGCAGGATATGGGCAATCGAAAAGCTGGCGTCGAGTTGATCGCGCATAAATGCCAACAGGGTTGTTAGCGGCGCTTCACCCTCGCGTTTGACACTGTCGCCATAGGTAATCAGGGCGACGTCGCCCTGATCCCACAGGTTGGCGTGAGTACCGGGGGCTTCCAGTTGGCGGTCAAAGTCCATCAGTTGGCACAACTCCAACGCCAATGGCCGATGGGGCACCCGGTCACCGTAGATGCTGCCCAGATGTTGCTCCAACCTGGTTACCAATTCCTCGCGGGTCACACTCATACTTTTATGCCGATGCTGGGTTCATAAGCTTGTCGTAATCGGCGCGGTCCTCTGCGGCTGCATTGCGCAACAGCGCCAGAGTATCGGGCATCGCGCTCAGCACCCGGTACCAATGGGGTATAAATGGCGTTTCCATCGGGTTATCCAGAAATCGCTCGCCGGCCTTCATAATGTTGGCAGCAAACAGCTCGACTGCCTGTTCCTCACGGTGCACATCCAGCTGCAGGCCGTTGATGATGGCATCATTGCGATAGGACTCGATAAAATCCAGCGCCACGCGATAGTAAGTGGCCTTGATAGTACGAAAAGCACCGACATTGAAAACGATACCGTTGGTGGCGAGTTTGCGAAAAATCGCCTTGGAAATATCGATAGACATTCGCGAAAGGCCGCCGGCATCATCTGTCTCAGACAGCTCCTGGTGCTTATGGTCGTAAGCGTCGGCAATGTCCACCTGGCACAGGCGGTTGGTTGAATAATTGCGTTCAACTTCAGACAGCACACCAATCTCCAGCCCCCAGTCACTGGGTATACGCAAGTCGTTTATCACATCACGTCGAAACGAAAACTCACCGGCCAGGGGATAGCGATAGCTGTCGAGGTAATCCAGGTAATCAATGGGACCCAGCACCTTTTTTAATGCGCGAATCAGCGGTGTCACCAGCAAACGGCTAACCCGGCCATTGAGTTTGCCGTCCGCCACCCGGGCGTAGAAGCCTTTGCAGAATTCATAATTAAAGTTTGGATTCGCCACCGGATAGATCAGGCGTGCCAACAAACTACGATCGTAGGTCACAATATCGCAATCGTGCATCGCGACCGACTCTATGCGGCCATTGCCCAGGGCAAAGCCAAGACAATACCAGACGTTTCGCCCTTTACCCATTTCTTTGGGAGCCAGTCCTTCTGCCTGCAACCTGGCGTCAATCGCTTGCATGCGCGGCCCGTCGTTCCACAGTACGTGGTGTGTCTGGGGCAGCTGGTCGAAGAACGCCAGTGCCTCGTGGTACTCCTCTTTGGTGGCGCGATCCAGGCCGATAATAATTTGGTCAAGATAAGCCACCTGCGCCAACTCACTGATGATATTTGGTAGCGCATCACCTTTGAGCTCAGAGTACAAAGACGGCAGAACCAGGGCCATCGGACGCACCTTGGAGAACGCCAGCAATTCGTATTCAAGTTCCGCCAGCGAGCGCTGCGACAAATTGTGCAGGGTAGTAATAATGCCGTTCTGGTAAAAATCAGCCATCGATAACCTCGTAAACCCTTTGTAGCATGACCCAGCCGACGCTATAAAAGCGGCACAGCCATTGTTATTTCTCGAGCTCGTCGAGCAATGCGTGAATCGAATCGGACCAGCCCTGCGGGCCTTCGCGTTCACTCGTCAGTACCCGCGCCGGCGCTTCAAATGCCGGCGGCGGATGTACCGGCGAGCGAATCACAACCGCCACATCAGCCGCCTGCAGCATTGCAATGTCGTTAGCACTGTCACCCAGGGCGATCACCTGTATCTTGCTCATGCCCTGGCGCTGGCAATAGACCTGCCTTAACCAGTCAAGACTGAGCCCCTTGTCGGCCCGTCCCAGCACATGCAGGAAACGTCCCCCTTGCAGAGTGGACAGGCCCCAACTCTGTAATTCGCGCTTAAAAGATACCAGCGCGCGCGCACTGTCCTGCCAAATCAGGGGCTCACTGAAATCGCGGTTGAGAGCCTCCCGTGCGCGACGCATTTTCAATCCGCACAGCTCAGCCAAACGGGCCGCAGACATCTGGCTAAAGCTGGTGAAGCGGTAGCGCGGTCGCAATATATCGAGCTTGCTCAGCAGTTGCGGGTAATGCACGCCGAATACCCGACAATCGCAGTGCCCGAGAACTTCGGTGTCTGCCGGTGGCGGCACGAAATAGCCGATCGGCGCGCAGACCGCTGAGCCATTCTCAACAATAAAGGGATGCGGATTGCGCAGCTGGTAGCGCAGCATCTTCAATTCAGCCCGGGTCTTGCTGGTGTTGAGAATGAGCGGAATGCCCAACTCGCGCAAACGCTGCAGGGCGCCGTCGGCAGCGGCAAAACTGTAACTGTGATGATCAAGCAGTGTGCCGTCGAGGTCGGTCACAACAATACAGGATATCTTATTCATAATGAGTCGATCTCTGCCAACACGCGATGATCATCGTCGAGCTGGTACACATGCTGCGCTAAAGCCGGCAAGGTGTCGAGACAGTGTCGGGTGAGCCGCTCATAGTGGGCGATAAAATCCTGCAACTGCGCACTGTCCATCACCCGGCTACCGTGCCCCTGTGCTGCCAGCTTCTGTTCCTGCAGGCCGCGCCAGCGGTAAACGCAGTCGAAGGAGGGCGCTTGCAGCACTACTAACAAATCAAGCCGCGCAAACAGGGCGCGATAGGCACCGGCCAACTGACGGTTGACATAGCGCCGCCAGTCGCCACTGGCATCCCGCTCCCGCTCAAGACTGTTGATGGGCGATGCCAGCACCGACTCAGCCTGTGGCCCCGCGCCCAGACACCAACCTTCAAAGATGATCACATCAACCGGGCCCTCAAGCGCGGGCCATTGCGGTCCGGGACGACGGTCATCGTTGGCTTTATCAAAGCGCGGCAGCGGCACCTGCTGCCCAATGCCAGCCTGGCACAGTGCGTCCAGGGTGGCCATGGCCAGCGCAGTATCATGGGTACCCGGAACCCCGCGAGTTGCCAGTAAAGGATGCACTTCCTCCGCCAGCTGCCGGCGTTGGCCACGATCCAGATAAAAATCGTCGAGGGACAGTTGGGCAACCACCAGACCGTGGTGCTGCTGTAACAGCATCGCCAGCAGGGCAGCCAGGGTCGACTTGCCGGTGCCCTGGGCTCCCTGCACGCCCACAATTAACGGTTCCGATTGCTGCTGTTGGCGAACAAAAATCTGATCAGCCAGAGGCTGAAACCAACGCAGGGCGTCGAGCGCATAACTGTCTGGCAGCTGCTCCCGCGCCAGGAACTCCTGCAGCGCTACTGTTGGCTGTGCTTGGGGGCCACTTGCCAAGGGTATTCCTCCTGTCACCAGTGACGGGCCAAACATCACTGCTGTCCCGCACCGCAATAGTGCAAACCAATGCAAAACACGGGCCATTTCAAACTCGAGGCCGGCAGCAGCCAAAAACCTTCACGCCGGCACCCGCAGCATAGCACTAGCGCACCAAGGTGGTGCAAATGCAAATTGCAGGAGCACCAGAATAACGCAGATCGCGCTATTCCCGGCAGCAAGCACCCGTTTCAATCCAGCCCCAGAAACCCACCCGACTGGTGATCCCAGAGCTGGGCATAGAGCCCGCCGCGGGCGATGAGCTCGCCGTGGGTGCCCTGCTCTACAATCCGCCCCTCGTCCAACACAATCAGCCGATCCATTGCAGCAATCGTTGACAGTCGATGGGCGATTGCAATTACGGTCTTACCGACCATTAGCTTGTAAAGGCTCCGCTGGATAGTGGCTTCTACTTCAGAGTCGAGCGCCGAGGTCGCCTCGTCCAGCACCAGAATGGGAGCGTCTTTAAGTAATACCCGGGCAATCGCGATACGTTGGCGCTGGCCACCCGACAAGCTAACGCCGCGCTCGCCGACGTGGGCGTCATAAGCATTGCGGCCCTTGCTGTCGCGCAGCTCCTGAATAAAGTCATGGGCCTCGGCGCGACGGGCGGCGTCCAGTAATTGTTGCTCAGTGGCATCGGGGCGGCCAAACATAATATTGTCGCGCACCGAACGATGCAGCAGCGAAGTATCCTGGGTGACCATCGCAATATTGGAGCGCAGGCTGTCCTGGCCGACCTCGCGAATATCCTGGCCGTCGATGCAAATGCTACCGTCTTGCACGTCGTAAAAGCGCAGCAACAGATTGACCAGCGTCGATTTCCCGGCGCCCGATCGCCCGACGATGCCCACCTTCTCCCCGGCGCCGATATGCAACTCAAACTGCTCGAAGATCCCGGCCTTGTCATTGTAGGCAAACCCGACCTGGTTGTAGTCGATGCGGCCGGCAGTGACGCTAAGCGGCGCGGCGCCGGGCTTGTCCAGCACTGCCTGTGGCCGCGAAAAAGTATTGATGCCGTCCTGCACCGTGCCGATGTTTTCGAACAGGTTGCTCACCTCCCACATAATCCAGTGGGACATACCGCTCAGGCGAATAGCCAGACTCATGGCAACCGCAATAGCCCCGGCGGTAATCGACCCGCCCATCCACAGGTAGATGCCAAGCGCAGCCGTGGCAAACACCAGCAGCATGTTCAGCACCCAGACGCTCAGGTTGAGCAGTGTCACCAGCCGCATCTGGGGGTGCACGGTGCCCATAAACTCCTGCATCCCCTGCTTCACATAGTCGGACTCACGACTGGAATGGGAAAACAGCTTGAGGGTGATGATATTGGTGTAACTGTCGACAATCCGCCCGGTCATCAACGACCGTGCATCCGCTTGCAGAGTCGATACCCGGCGCAGGCGCGGCACAAAATAGCGCAGTACCGCCACATACAGCACCAGCCATGTAATGAGAGGCAGCACCAGCCGCAGGTCGGAGCCCGCCACCAGCAGCATGGTGGTGACCATGTAGACGCTGACGAACAGCATCACATCGAGCATTTTCATGACCGCTTCGCGCACTGCCAATGCGGTTTGCATGACTTTGGTCGCGATCCGGCCGCTAAATTCGTCCTGGAAAAAAGCATAGCTCTGGTTGAGCAGGTAACGATGTGACAGCCAGCGCACAGCCATCGGGAAATTACCCATCAGGGTCTGGTGCACTACCAGTGAATGCAACAGCACCACCAGGGGTATGAATACCAGTACGAACAGGCTCATGCCCAACAAGGTAGGCCATTGCTGCTGGAGGAAAGTGGCCGGCTCATTGGCGACCAGCCAATCGACCAACTTACCCAGAATCCCGTAGAGCATCGCCTCGCCGATGGCCAGGCTCGCCGTCAGTACCGCCATCACGGCCAGCCACGGCTCAATACCGCGGGTGTAATAGCGGCAGAATTGATATAAACCCTGGGGGGGCTGGGCGGGATGCTCAAGAGAATAAGGATCTACCAGCCGCTCAAAAAAACCAAACATCATGGTGCTCTATTGGAGGAGGCGAAAGTGGGCGCGGCCCGATTGTAACCCTGCGGGCAGCGCAATGCAGCAAGCGGATGGCTGTGCGAGGACTTGCGAGCGCACGCCGAATGCCGCAAAATCGCTGCTCCGTCGCCAACCGAATAGCCGCACAGCCATGAAGAAAGTTGAAATTGTCATCGAAAATACCATGTACCGGTCGCGCTGGTTACTGGCGCCGATCTATCTCGGACTTTCGCTGGCGTTGATTGCACTGGGCATGAAATTCTTCCAGGAGGTGATACACCTGCTACCCAATGTTTTTGCCATGACTGAGGCGGACATTATCCTGGTGATACTGTCGCTGATCGATATGGCGATGGTCGGTGGCTTGATTGTGATGGTGATGATGAGCGGCTACGAGAATTTCGTGTCCCAGCTCGATGTACCGGAAAACGAGGAAAAGCTTAGTTGGCTCGGTAAGATGGATTCCTCTTCACTGAAGATGAAAATTGCCGCCAGCATCGTCGCAATCTCCAGCATTCACTTGCTGAAGATCTTTATGAATGCCCCCAATACCGACAACGACAAACTGCTGTGGTATGTCATCATTCACCTCACCTTCGTGCTCTCGGCTTTCGCCATGGGAGCCCTCGACCTGATGGTCAAGAAGCCCGCCAAACCCTGAGGCCAATAGCCCCTGATTCGCCAGGGGCTGGGTTTGAAACTAATCCCTGATTACCGGCCGCAAACGCAGTTCTATGCGTCGGTTTTCCGCTCGCCCCTCGGCGGTGTCGTTGCTGGCGATGGGGTGTTCCTGCCCCCAGGATACCGGTACCAGTTGTCCCGCGGGCACGCCGTTTTGCTCCATGTAGGTCACCACGCTGGCGGCACGCGCCGCCGCTAGATACCAGTTATTGGGGTAGGTTTTTGCCAGCGCCGGCCCCACGGGCACGTTGTCGGTATTGCCGATAACCAGGATCTGGTAGGGCAGGTCATCCAACTCATCAATCAATTGATCAAGCATGTCCCTACCCGACGCGGTTAAGGTCGTGGAGCCAGTACCAAAGAGAACTTCGTTACCCAGTTGTAGCTGCAGGCCATCTTTCATCAGCTGCATTTTTATACTGCCTGCGGTGATAAGAAGCTCGAGCTCTTCGGCGATTTCTTCCTGCTCTTCCAGCAGTATGTTGATCTCCTCTTCGCGCAGCTCTACCCGCTCATAAAGCCGGACATTTTGCTGCATCAGGCTGATGTTTTCATCAACCACCTCGTCATAACTGCTTTTGCTGACGCATCCGCCGGTAAAAGCCAGGGCACTCACTAACGCCAGCGCGGCGCCACGTCCAGTCGCTAATTTTTTACTCATCGATAACATAGTTGCTCTCTCTAAAGGGTTGATGAATGGGTACTAACACGTAAATCACGCTGCGCCATCAGTGGTCGCAGCGCAGCTGGCTCCCCTCTCACTGGGCAGGGGCATTGGCCAGAAAAGCTTCGGTCAACTGGTCGACCGACCAGGAATCCGGCCGCTGGCTGGGCGGGAAGGCCTGGAAGGTCTGGAGGAACATCGCCGTCTGGGCAAGACCCATTGTCATATGCGGGGCCTTGCTGATCATCCAGTCCCAGTAGGTATTGGAATTGTGATCAGCACGCTCGTAGGGGTCACGACGCAGATTAAAAAGCTTTGGCATGCGCAGCACCACATAGGGCTCGGCCCACAGTGCCATGGTCTTGGCTCGGTTCTCGGCGTATACCACTTTCCAGTCGCCAACCCGCACTGCTACCGGCATACCCTCGTCGTTGAGATAGTGAAACACCTGGCGCGGGCCCTGCTCCTGCTGGCCGGTCAGGAAGGGCAAAAAGTTGTAGCCATCGAGGTGCAGCGTCGCCTGCTTCTTGCCTACTGTCATACCCTGTTTCATCCTGGCGACGATATCGGGCTCGCCGACGGCCGCCATAAAGGTCGGCAACCAGTCGAGGGACGACATCATTTCAGTGGACACACCACCCGGCTTGATCTTGCCCGGCCAGCGCACCATGGCGGGCACCCGGTAGGCGCCCTCCCAGTTGGAGTTTTTCTCACTGCGAAACGGCGTAATCCCGGCATCGGGCCAGGTGTTGAAATGGACACCGTTGTCGGTGGAATACATCACGATGGTGTTGTCGGCGATCCCCAGGGTGTCGAGCTGGTCGAGCATCTGGCCCACCAGGTCATCGTGGTCCATCATGGTGTCGTTGTAAAAGCCCTGCCCGGAGCGCCCCAATGACGACTCTTTGGTGTGGGTACGAAAGTGCATCCCGGTGGTGTTGAGCCAGACAAAGAACGGCTTCCCGGCTGCGTGCGCTTTGTCGACGAATGCCTTTGCCGCCGCCACAAATTCGGCATCTGCGGTTTCCATGCGCTTTTTGGTCAGCGCGCCGGTGTCTTCAATCTTGCCGTCGGCATAGGAGTGTATGACTCCCCGGGGGCCAAACCTCTCGCGAAACGCCGGGTTTTTGGGGTAGTCCGGATCTTCCGGGTCTTCCTCGGCATTGAGGTGATAGAGGTTGCCAAAAAACTCGTCGAAGCCATGATTGGTCGGCAGAAATTCGTCCTTGTCGCCCAGGTGATTCTTGCCGAATTGTCCGGTGACATAGCCACGATCCTTGAGCAATTCGGCAATGGTAACGTCGCGATCACGCAAGCCAAGGTCGGCGCCGGGCATCCCCACCTTGGTCAAGCCGGTGCGCAGGCCGGACTGGCCGGTAATAAACGTAGAGCGCCCGGCGGTACAGCTCTGGTCTCCGTAGTAGTCGAGAAAGCGCATGCCCTCGTTGGCAATACGATCGATATTGGGTGTTCTGTAGCCCATGATACCGTCGCTATAGGCACTGATGTTGCTGATGCCAATGTCATCGCCCCAGATCACCAGAATATTGGGCTTTTCAGCGGCATGAGTCACCGAACACAGCGCCAGGCCTGCGACCAGTGCGAACCGTTGCAGCGCCTCGCATCGTAACAATTTTATTAATTTATTGGCTCGCATAACTTCTACCTCGGTTGTGACCGGCCTTATTAGAAGGCCATTAAACCGATGGAACCAGCACAAGTAAAGGCCCAATTGGCGGCCTGAAAACTACCCGGGAGGAGGTGTCGACTTATTCGACAACGGGGTTAAAAAGCAGCTCCAGTTCGGCACTGCCGTCATCATCTTGCAGCGGCACAGAGATACTGAGCTGGGCGCCGTCGACCACAAACAGTTGCTCGCTGACCGGCTCGGCATTGCGCAACCGGCGACTGTCCTGTAAATCGACATAGGCCATGCTGGCAGCGGAGCTGCTCTGGGAGCCGGCCGCTCGAATATCGATGTCTACCACGGTGTCCTGCTGTTCACCGCTGGCAATCACCCGATGCAGCCTGGTGGCGTCAGCAGTACCGGCCTCGCTACGCTGCACAATCTCGGTGAAGCAAGCCAGCGCCAAAGTCATGGTGTCGGCACCGGCAAAGCGAATGTTGGCATCGGTCACGGAGGTTTCAACATCGCTGATTCTGATCAGGCGAGCAGTGCCGAGTAATTGAACCGCTCCGGACTGGCTATCGATGTCGGCCTCGGCCCGGACTTTACGGGTACTGGATGGCCCCGGAATAATTGGCGCCCCGGTGACAAAGTCGATGCTCGGCGCATTAGGCCCTTCACCGATAATCGCAAAAGTAAGGAGCGCGTCAAACAGGCGAAATTGAAACTGGTTGTTGTCGACCACAAGCTGCTGCTCGCCGACCCCGGGATAACAGCTGCGCAGGGTCGCCCGGTCGGGATCATCAACCTCGATAATAACGATACTGCGCATGGTTTCATCGCCGCGGCTGGCCAACGCAGGATCATCCAGCTGCCACGAATACTCTGCCGATAATAACCAGGTGCCGCCCAGCGAATCAGCATTGTACTGCTGTCCACCGTCATCATCATCGCCGCCGCTGCCACTACAGGAAGCCAGCAGCGCTAGCAGCAGCCCCGCAATGAATGTTCGCATTGCCAGTCGTGTCATCGCTACCACACCTTGTATTCGGCCACCCAGGCTGGAAGCGCTTTGCGCTGCAGGGAGACGGCAGGTTCGTTGAGCTGCTCGTAGAGCGGCGTTAAAAAGCGCATGTAGCGTCCATCGTCATTAAGATGCAGCTTGAAAAAAGCCACGCTGTAGAGGTTCTGCAAGCGCTGCGCCTCGGCAATGGGAAAAGAGTTGGGCGCGCAGGTTTGCAACCACGGATCTATCAAATCGGAGGCTCCGATACCCGGCCAATCCTCAAGCTCCAGGCCCAGCGCAAACAAGCCGTCGGCGATGGCGCAGATATTGGCAAAATGGGTATGGGTCGCACCCTCAAGCGTCACATTCCAGGCCGGTTGCAGCGCCTGATTGAGATTATAAGCACGGATATTGTTAGCAACCGGCACGCTGGCATCAAGGCTGCCACCCAGCAACAACAGGGGCACAGGCACCAGGCTGAGAGCGCTATCACTGAAAACGTCCATCACCCCGGACACCGGCAGGATCGCCTTCACCCGCGGGTCCGCCGATGCCCCACCAAATTCACCGACTGCCATCCCCATGGCCGTGGAGCCACCGAAGGAGTGCCCGGTTACGCCGATGCGAAAAGGATCGACGCTGCGATACCAGATACTCAAGCGGTCCTGCGACCAGCCCAACAAGGTGTCGATCACGAAGGAAACATCCGGTACCCGGTCGGCTGCGGCCTGGGCGGGATCCTTAACTAGTGGACTGGGCGACTGGCTATTGCCGATATGGTCCACCGCTACCACCACAAAACCGTGGCTGGCGAGGGTTTCCAGCAACGGCGTCGACTGGGTGGGAGTGCCGCCAAAGCCATGGGAGAAGACAAGCAATGGCCAACGCCGGTCGTCCAGCAGCGGCGCTTCACTGCGGGCCAACAGGGCTGGCAACTCTAAAAAACCGCTGCTCAGGTAGCTTGCCGGGGGAAAGTCTTCGCCGCCGCTGGCCGGGTACCAGATATGCAGCGGCAGGGTCCGCCCGCCGACGTCTCGATCGCGACTATTATCTGTTGTTTCGGTCAGCCGATAGCCGACCTCGTAGGCACCGGGCAGCGCAGGGTCATCGGGCTCTTGCGCCTGCACCCAGCCCGACCACAACAGGGCCAAAAAGCAAACCGGCAAAAATCCTCGGAGACCGCGCCTGCGCAGGCTGGCAACGGCGACTGGACTCATAGATACTCCTGCAGTAACTGCCGCACATCAACCCTCGCCTGCAACCGTGATGCCAGCATGAACATGCCTCCCAACTTGCGATGCAAAAACAGTGCGTCGGCGGGTGGCGTATGCCAATAGCCTTTTTCCATACTCAAGGTCATCCCCGCTTCACTGATTCGCGACGTTAGATCGGACTCGGCAAAATCATACAGCCCCTGGTGCCGCGCTGGCTCGGTGGCCATTAAAAACAAGTCGAGCAGGCTTTCGCGCTGATCCTTGTTCATCTCCTCTTGAAAATAGCCGATGGCCCGGGCGCTGACAAACAGGGCGTCGCGATCTTCGGCAATAGCCGCCCTGAACAGTTTGCGGTAAGCGGTCACGATATCGTCGGAGTATGAGCGGGTGGCGCCAAAATCGAGCAAAATCAATTGTTTGCTTTCGTAGCAATACTGGTAATTGGCAAAATTGGGGTCGGTCTGCACCATTTTGAATTCGAACAGCTCGCGAAACAGCAGCTCCATCAACAGGCTCATTGCGCGATCACGAGCCGCGCGATTAGCGCCCTGCAAGGATTCTATTGGATGCCCCTCAACGAAGCTCATCGCGAGTATATTTTCGGTGGTCAGGTCCGGGTCGACTTCCGGCAGCACAAACTGCGGGGAGTCGGCCAATAGTTCTCGATAGCGTGTCAGGTAGCTTGCTTCACGCAGGTAGTCGGCTTCTTCGTGCAACTGGGTCTTGGCCTCGGCGAGTAATGGCGCAATTTCCAGTTGTGGCGGCACCAATCTTGAGATTCGCAACAGGGTAGCCACATTGTCGACATCACTATTGATGCTTTTGCGTACGCCGGGATACTGCAACTTGATAGCCAGCCGTTTACCCTTTTGCGATATCGCTTCATGCACCTGGCCGATCGAGGCCGATGCCACCGGATCGAAGGAAAACTGGTACACCTTTTGCTCCCAATCTTGCCCCCAGTTTTCTTCCAGCACCGCCACGACCTGCTTCACGGGCATGGCCTGGGCGTCGGAACGCAACCGCGACAGCACCTCGGTAAACTGGGGCGGCAGCACGTCTCCTGCATCCATCGACAGCAACTGCCCCACCTTCATCGCCGCGCCACGCAGGTTGGCCAATTGATCCGCTACCCGGCGGGCATTGGCTGGCGTTAAAAACAACTCGCTGGCTTTGGGTCGGTTACCCTGGGCCAACTGGCGACCGCCCTCGGCCAACATGCCCCCGGCAACCCCGGAGGCCAGCCGAAACATCCGCGAAAACCGAGAAACCCGATTGCCCGGCACTGCCGCGCCGGCGGCCTTTGCCTTAGCTTTGTTTTTGGAACCGGGGCTGTCTGGTGATCCGGCCTTTTTAGGGGGTTTATCTGCCATGAATAAATTCGCTGTAAGTGAGGAGCCCCTGACAGGCGGCTGTAGAATTCTCTGAATGTCGACAAGCTGCACCGAAACTTCCACGTTTCGGAGAACCAAAGACCTTTGCGCCTTCGATTTTATGATCGGTATCCCTATCGACCCACCCTGGGGCTTGGCGCTAAAAATTTTTCCGAAAAAATGAAGGGGTCGCAAAAACCTCAATTTTTGCTTTTCGCGTATTGCCCGGGGTCTTTTGCTCTTTGTTTTTTAGAACAGGCAAGAGGCCTTTTCCAAAAACTGTCTAATATACGCCACGGTAGCGGGCTTAGATGCCTGTTTCACCCAATCGGACCAAGCGGCGCCGCAACTCGCTAATCTCGTCCATCAGGTCGAGAGCCAGCGCGACTCCGGCCAGGTTAATCTCCATATCCCGCTGCAAGCGAAGCGCGATGCGGGCCCGTGTCAGACTGGCACCGGACAACCGCGGCTGGTCATCATCGAGCACCACAGGTTCAACAATGCCCTCCTCGACCAGCGCCTCAATGTGTTCCAACTTGACGGTACAGGCGCAGGAAAATTCATCGAGGGTAAAGAGGGTGGTTTCGGTAATGATCAGCCCTTCGAGAGCCTTCGATTTCTGCTGCATACTTATACCTCCATTGCCGAGCGCGGGTTAAATTCCATATCCCGCGCCATCTTTCGGTAGAGCTCTTTGTCGGCGTCGGTTTTGGCTGGCGGCAGCACAATTTTTACCACGGCAAACAAATCTCCCGGGGTTTTACCCGGTAGCCCTCGCCCTTTTAGCCGCATTTTATTGCCCGCGGCGCTGCCAGCCGGCACATTGAGTTCGACAGCTCCCGCCGGCGTCGGGACTCTTACCCGCGCACCGAGCGCCGCCTCCCAGGGTGCCAGGGGTAAATCAAGGTAGAGATCGCGCTCTTCTACCCGGTAGCGTGAATGCGGTTTGAACTCCACCTCAAGGTAAAGATCCCCCGCCGGCCCGCCGCCAAAACCCGGACTGCCCTGCCCCGCCAGGCGAATCTGCTGCCCGGCTTTAATGCCGGCGGGAATTCGCACGTTCAGAGTACGTTCCCGGGTTTGCACCCGCCCTTCGTTATCAATCACCGGGGCGTGCAGGGTGATGGCACGCTCGGCACCCTTAAACGCATCTTCCAGGTCAACCAGGATACGCGCGTGATGATCTTCACCACGAGCCTGGTAGGCGCCCTGGCCGCGGTGCTGACCAGACCGGGCATGGCCACCCGCCTGACCAAAAATGGATTCAAAGAAATCACTGAAGTGGGCCGCACCAGCACCGCCAGGACCGCCGCTGTATTCAAAACCCGCATCCCAGTCCGGTGGCGGTCGAAAATCCTGACCCTGCTGCCAATTGGCGCCCAGTTGGTCATAGGCGGCACGCTTTTCCGGATCTTTCAAGACTTCATAGGCCTCGCCCAACTCTTTAAAAAGCATATCGGCATTGGCTTCTTTGCTGACATCAGGATGATATTTACGCGCCAGCTTGCGGTAGGCGCGCTTAATTTCATCCTGGGTGGCATCCCGCGCCACACCCATGGTGTCGTAATAATCCTTGAATTCCATAGCTTCTCCCACAGGACGTCGTTATACACAGTCGGTTGCCAACCCCGTGCCCGGCTTCCCACCCCGCCTTATATATGGGGCCTGGGCGAGGGCGATACAAGCCCGACCGAGAGGCTTTTTACGACACAGCAGCTGGTTATGCCAGGGTGGCATAACCCATGTAATGGTAACCAAGGAAACGCGGTGTTTTAGGTACATACTCATTGTGCTGCTCACCGATCCTGAAGCCACTGGCCTGCAGGCATTGGGCAATGGGTCGATTGACATTGCAGCCACCGGCGAGCTTTTTCCATAGCGGATTAATCCGGTTCTGCCAGCGCCGCACACCCGGTTCCAGGGCGCGACCGTGCTCGCAGAACAATAAGCTGCCGCCGGGCTTCAACACCCGATGCATGCCTTCAAGGGCCTTGCGCCAGTCGGGAATGGTGCATAGCGTGTACGTTAGCAACACGGTATCGACGCTGTCATCTTCCAGCGGGATCTGTTCACCCGGCAGATCCAGCCACTCAACGCTAAAGGGTGCCGCATCAATATGGGGCTGTGCCAGTGCCCGCATGCCATGGCACGGTTCAAGCCCCCACACCATCTCCACCCGCTCGGGGTCGTAGTACGGCAGGTTCAGGCCCGGCCCCATGCCGACCTCAAGCACCCTGCCCTCGGCCCGGGGCACAATTTTACGCCGCTGTCTGGCGATCGCCTTATTGCCACAGGCACAGTTGATAAAGTGGGGCAACACCTTGTCGTCGTAAAAGCTCATGAATACCTGATCCTTCGCCGGAAACCTTATGCAGTGAAAAGATACCACATTTTGATTATGGCAATGCGGCTCGATTGAGCATTTGCCGGGCGTTGCGGCTGCATCTGCAACCGCCAGCCGGTGAAGCAGGAATTCACAAGATGCTGGGCATCCAGCTCTTATCCAGGGTCGCCCTGCTGGGCGAACACTGGCAGGTGCCAAAACGCTGCCAGCAAAGTCGAGTAAATAAGCGCAGTTTTCATTGTCGTACTCCTGTTTTTATTAGATCCCTGGTGGCATTACGTGCTAACTTTGAGGACTCAACTGACGGGATTACAGCCCGGTAAAAAAAGCACTACGCCCTGCTGACAAGCATAAACCAAGTTTTTAACACTAATGTTATGCAATGCCAAATGCAAGCTTGGGCGGGCAAGGTTGTGAGCACAAGGCACAATATCCCAGCGACAGTTCAAATAGGCAGGAACACCTTGAGCGCAAAAAAATTAAAGAATGAAAATGAGCTGGTGAAAAAGGCGATCGATCTGGGCGTAAAATATGGGGAGGCGCGGGGGGTGGTGGAATTCGAACCCACCGACTCAGCAAGCGACAAAATTCTCTATATCTACCGCTTGCTGGTGCACGACAAGGTCATACAACCCATTCCCGAGGACCAGGTATCACAAAAGGCCATGCGCCATAAACTGGCGATCTGGGCTTCCAAGCAGGACTAAATCCAGCGCCCCGGGCAGGCTGTCAGGCCCCCAGCGACGACAGGTAGTCAAGGTAGTACTGAGGCAATTGCTCGTACAGCGTCGCGGAGTCCCAGTACTCGCGCCAGAACAGGATTTTGCCCTTAAGGTCGAATTCAAACACCGACAACATCGGCAGCTCAACTTGCTCACCCAGCTTGAATTGCCAGGTCTGCTGGCGCTCTACATAGACTTTGCCGGCCACTTCATCCAGCGCCTCGACCTGCATCGCAATGCCGCTGAGCTCGGCAAAGCCAATTTCCAGCTTGAAGCGAATCTGTTCAACCCCGCAGGCAGCTTCCGGTTCCACCGCAACATCCTGGTATAGCGCGTTTTCGTTAAACAAGGTCAGCGCACCCTCGATATCGAGCTGCTCGAGGCACGCCAGGAGCTTTGCCACTGCCGCTTGCTTGGGACTCATAAAATGGTACTCGGCATCGAATGGTTAGACGTTGTTAAAATTGTAATTGATAAGCCGCACAACGCCAGGCTGCAGGCATCACTTAAGATACTCTAACGTCGTATCTTGGCCTCAGTTTTGGCCGGGTTGCCAGCCAGGTGGGTGTAGCGATGGGCTGCCTGCTGGCCAATTCGCTGCAGAATTTCATCCAGATCTGAACTTTTGAACTCACGCTTAATGGCGGGGTTATCGGCCAACTCGCCCAGCAATTCAAAATACGGCGCGGCGTCTGGCTTGAGGCGAATATCGTCGTAGTTAATGCTCAGTTCGTCACCAAACACCTGCTGCAGTAAACCCATTACCTCCTGGACAAAAAACTTTTTGGCGTCCTCTACCGACTCGGCATGGTTGAGCTTTTCCCGCAGTCCGGGTACGACTTCCCGCTCAAGTTTGGTATACGAGTTCTGTGCAGCCACGGTTAACCTCCAATTATTTAGGTAAAAGTCCGGCCATCATGACACAAGCGATGCCTGAGGGCATCTCTGATCACAGGGTACCAGCTCAGCGGAGTCTTTGGTGCTTTGCGCCGCCAGAGCTCTAAACCAAAAAAAAAGCCCCCGAGAGCGGAGGCTAATATCCTGAGCTGCAGCTTACGGCGCTGTCACTTGATAAACAGCATCTCCTGGTACTTCGGTAGCGGCCAGTGATCATCTGCAATCATACTTTCCAGGGCGTCAGCATGCTCCCGCACGACATCCATCAGCCCGAGTAAATCCCCTGCACAGTGTTTCATATGTTTGGCGAGGGAAGCAAAATCATGTTCTGCCAGTGACTTCGTCAGTTTGCCTACAGCCTTCATCATTGCATTTGTCTCTTTGGCAAGTTCCTTCGCCAGGCCGGAATCCAGCTTGATACCGATCTCTTCCATCAGGTCAGCGGTACCGCCCAGCTCACCCAGGTAGGAAATGGCGGCTGGATAAATCATGGTGGTCGCCATATCCACCACCAGCTTCGCTTCCACTTCGATAGCCAGGATATATTGCTCTGAATACACCTCGTAGCGGCTCTGCAGTTCAACCGGGCTCAGCACGCCGGTACGCGCAAACAAATCTACCACCGGCTTTTCACACAACTCAGGCAGGGCATCCGCAGTCGTCGGAATATTCTTCAGGCCACGCTCAGACACAGCTTTCTCATGCCAGTCGCTGGAATAGCCGTCGCCACCAAATACTACCTTGCCGTGCTCCTCCATCAGTAGCTTCAGGACAGCCATCACCGCCGCCGGAATTTCTTTACCGCCTTGAAGCTCGATTTCAAGCTTGTCAGCAATCCAGGCCAGCGAGTCTGCCAGCATGGTATTCATTGCCACCAGCGGGCCCGACACCGACTGCGAGGAACCAACCGCACGAAATTCGAAGCGGTTCCCGGTAAAGGCAAAAGGCGAGGTGCGATTGCGATCCCCCGGGTCCCGTTCAAATTTGAGAATCTGCGCCAGGCCGGAATCCATCAGTCCGCTTTCGGTGATCTCCAGTAACTTACCCTCTTCAATATCGTTGAACACTTTCTCCAGCTGGTCGCCCAGGTACACCGACAGGATCGCCGGCGGCGCCTCGTTGGCACCCAAGCGATGATCATTGGCCGCTGAGGCAATAACGGCACGCAACAGCGGGCCAAAATGATGCACACCACGAATTACCGCGCCACAAAAGAGCAGAAAGTTGAGATTTTCATGGGGAGTGCTGCCCGGGTCCAGCAAGTTGCCCTGGGTCGAGTTACCGACCGACCAGTTGACATGTTTGCCAGAACCGTTGACCCCGGCAAACGGCTTTTCATGCAGCAGGCACATGAAGCCGTGCTGCCTGGCGGTTGCTCGCAGCAGTGTCATCAACAGCTGCTGATGATCTGATGCGACGTTGGCGGACTCAAAATATGGCGCAATTTCAAACTGCCCGGGAGCCACTTCATTGTGATGGGTCTTGGCCGGAATACCCAGCTTGTAGAGCTTGTCTTCAAAGTCCTGCATAAAAACCTGGACCCGCTCCGGGATAGCGGCGAAGTAATGGTCGTCAAACTGCTGGCCCTTGGCGGGCGCAGCGCCGAACAAGGTCCGTCCCGCAAGCAATAGATCGGGTCGCAAATTGGCAAAGTTGATATCGACCAGAAAGTACTCCTGCTCCGCACCACAGCTAGAGTTCAGCGGTGCAATTTCGGTTTCACCGACCAGTGACAGAACACGTTGTGCCGCTTCGTTCATGGCGGTGTTGGAGCGCAGCAGGGGAATTTTTTTGTCCAGAGCCTCCCCCGTCCACGACATAAAAATGCTGGGAATCATCAGAGTGGAGCCGTTTTCGGTTTGCATCACGTACGCCGGGCTGGTGGGGTCCCAGGCGGTATAACCTCGAGCTGCACTGGTCATACGCAGGCTGCCGTTGGGGAAAGAAGAACCATCGGGCTCGCCTTTTATCAGCAAACTGCCGGTAAACTCGGTAATCGCACCACCGTCGGAATTGGTAATGATAAAGCCGTCATGCTTTTCGGCTGTGGCATTGGTCATCGGGTAAAAAATATGGGAAAAGAATTTCACGCCCTTGGACATGGCCCACTCTTTCATCGCCGCGGCCACGATATCTGCCGTCGCAGAATCCAGCGGCGCACCCGTCTGCACGGTATTCTTGATCGCCTTAAACGCCTTTTTCGACAAGGCTTCTTCCATTTTTGCCAGGCTGAATACATCCTGGGCCCAGATCTTGCTCAGCGGTTCTGTTTTGTCCAGCGTCAGGGGCACGCGATTGGTAATAGTTTTCACAGCTTGGACCCGGGCTTCGTTACGACTCATCTGATCTTCCTCGGTGTGAAATGGCCGGACATCTCAATCTACCCGGCTGATTTCATGTTTTGGGCAATGACGCTAGAGCGGCTTTTTGCCGCTTGCTCAAACAGTCTGCTGGTACAATAGAAAAACTCGTTGTCCAGGGACTGTTACTCAGGAGGGAAAGCAATTTGTGTGCCAAGTGGTGACAAATAGCCTGCGACGAACACCTGATTGGCCTGACTGGAGGGACAAAGAGGAGCTGATGACCAAGCCCGTACTGTATTCGTTTCGACGCTGCCCCTATGCGATTCGTGCTCGCCTGGCCATCAAATACAGTGACATCAGGGTTGAGTTGCGCGAAGTTGTGCTGCGTGACAAGCCGCCGGCATTGCTGCGGGCCTCTGCCAAGGCAACGGTGCCGGTGTTAATAACGGGCGACAAGCAGATTATTGATGAGAGCCTCGACATTATGCTCTGGGCATTGCGCCAACACGACCCGGCTGGCTGGCTAGAGCGCGAAGCCAGTGCACACAGCGCCATGCTGAATCTGATCTCAGCTTGCGACGGACCTTTCAAGCAGGCGCTCGATCGCTACAAATATGCTGATCGCCAAGCACAGCACCCCGCCGCCTGGCACCGCGCCCAGGCAGAGTTTTTTTTGCAAATGCTGGAGCAACGTCTGGATCGATCGCGCTACCTGTTCGGGACGCGGCCGGGATGTGCCGATATGGCGGTATTGCCCTTCGTACGCCAGTTTGCCCTGGTGGACCGGGACTGGTTCGACAGCTCCGCTTATACGGCTACCCGGCACTGGCTCGACCAGCTACTGGCAACACCCTTGTTCGCCGCGGTTATGCAGAAATACCCGCCATGGCAGGAAGGCATTAAGGGTGTGCTCTTCTAACGCGCCGCGGACAAGCGCCCGCTGTCGTTAAACAGGGGCAGCGCGGAGCCAACAGGAAATTGCAGCGTCACCTGCAAACCTCCCGCATCAGCAGCGCCCAATGTCAGGCTAGCGCCATGCATTCGCGCAATCATGTCCACCAGCGCCAGCCCGAGGCCCGAGCCCGCGACTCCGGCATCGGCCTGCTGTTGCGGCAGCCGGTGAAAGCGCTGCAGCGCGGGTTGGCGAAACTCGGCTGGAATACCGGTGCCACTGTCGCCGATGCGCAGCTCCACCATTGCCTCCCGTGTCTCGACCGCGATATCGATGGTGCCAGCGCGAGGTGTGTATTTAATGGCATTGTCCAGCAGGTTGCGTACCAATATGGCGAGTAAACGCGGATTGCCCGACACCTGCGCTCCGGGTTCGCCTGCCAGCGACACGTCCAGCTGCTTGTCATCAATCGCCGCGACGTGGCTTGCTATCTGCTCTGCGACCAACTGCTTTAGATCGACCGATTCATAGCTTGCGCGCTGGCTTTCAGGCGACAAGCGCGCCAGTTCCAACAATTGTCGAATCAGCTGACCCAGTGAACGGGTCGCGTCCAGCGCCGAACGCAGCGCCGGCTCACTGGCAATACTGGCCTCAGCGAGGGCATTTTCCAGCTGGGTCTGGATGATCGCGACCGGTGTACACAACTCATGGGCGGCGTCGCTGGCAAATTGCCTCTCCCGCTCGAGGGCACTCTCCAGCAAGCCAAAAGCGCCGTTGATCGAGCTCGCCAGCGGTTGCAATTCGAGCGGCAGGCCGGTGCCGTCGAGTGGCCGCAGATCATCCGCGTCGCGTTGGCTGACCTGCCGCGCCAGCTTGTCTAATGGCCCCAGTCCCAGGCGCATAATCATAATGACCGCAGCGCCCATTGCCAGCACCAGGGCCAGCGCGGTAGAGACGTCGTGAAGGGCAAATCGGGCCGCCAATTCGCTGCGCACGGCACTATTCTGGCCGGCCACCAGCCAACGCCCGTGGCGCTCATCGTGCAGTGAAAAAAACCGCCACGGCTGATCGGCGATAGCGGCACTGTGGAACCCTGGCGTCAACGGAACCACCCGGTCCACCGGCAAGCTGGCAGATTTGCCGAGCAGCTCACCACCTGCATTCCAAACCTGAAAACCCAGCTGGGCTTCGTAGGGGTGATGCACCGCACTGTGAAAGCCCTCGCTGGCGGCTAGCCGGCGCTCCATATCGATCAGGCTCGACTGCCCGGATGTGTGGTCAATCAAACCCAACAGGATACGGGCATACTGTGCCAGCTGGGCATCAAATACCTCATCAATTTCATGGACTCCCTGGCGATGACTCCAGACACTTTCCAGCAATGCCAACAGCGCAATCGTCGCCAGCAGCGCGATCAGCAGGAAGCGCCGCATAGATTTCATGATTCAGCACTCAGGTAGTATCCAACGCCCCTGACGTTGCGAATAAGTTGCTCCGGTAGCTTTTTGCGCAGGTTGTGGATATGGACTTCGATGGCGTTGCTGCTGAGAGCTCCATCGAGGCTATAAAGCTTCTGCTCCAGCTCTTCCCTGGAGTACACCCTCCCCGGCTGCTCAGCCAACACCCGCAACAGCGCAAACTCCCGGCGCGCCAATGCCACCGGCTGGTTGTCGAAATACAATTGGTGAGTACCCAGGTCCATGCGCAGGGCTCCCAGGGTCAACTGCGCACTTCGAGCGATGGTGTTGCGCCGCTCCAGCACCCGTAAGCGGGCGAACAGCTCCTGCTGCTCGAAGGGTTTGGTAAGATAATCGTCGCCGCCGAAATCGAGACCACGAACCTTGTCGTCGAGGCTATCCCGGGCAGTTAAAACCAGTACCGCTACGGTATTGCCGTCCTGGCGCAGACGCCGCAACAACACCAGGCCGTCTTCATCGGGCAGCCCAAGATCGAGGATCATGACATCAATGGCTTCCGCGGCCAGGATATGCTGGGCGCTGGCGCTGGTGGTGGCGTGATCTACTGCATGCCCCTCGCGCAGGAGGGCGGTGCTAATTCCCTGGGCCAGCACCTTATTGTCTTCAACCAGTAAAATTCGCATCGTTCAAAACCCATTGAGATTACCTGAAGAGTCTACAGGCAGTACCCAATACATAACATCGGCGCCACCGAACTCGGTCTCAAGGTCGCGAAGCAACGCTGCCTTGACGGCATCCTCCAGCATCACCTGAAACTGGACGCGGCGGGCTTTACCCGAAACATGCTCGGCGATGCTCTGCAGCGCATGCTGCTGGCCATGGCCGAAGCAGACCATGCTGGTGAAGCCGGTCACATCGCTTCGTCCCAGCAACCAGTCAATCAAGTCCAGCTCAAGCTCAGGGACAATATTCAGGCAGACCAACGATTCAGGCATGGGTATTCTCCTGGGCAAAGCGACGGTAAACCACTGGCAGTAGCAACAGGGTTAACAGTGTTGAGCTGACCAATCCACCGATCACGACAATCGCCAGTGGCTTTTGTATTTCAGCGCCAGGACCACTGGCCAGCAAAAAAGGCGCAAGGCCCAGCGCGGCAATGGAGGCTGTCATCAGCACCGGGCGCAAACGGCGCATGGTGCCCTGCAATACCACCTCAGCCAGGGGCAGGCCGCGGGCTTCGAGCTGGCGAAAACAGCTCACCAGCACCACGCCATTGAGTACCGCGATACCGAGCAGGGCGATAAAGCCAACGGTGGCTGGCACCGACAAATATTCGCCGGCCAACCACAGCGACAGGATACCGCCACTCATGGCAAAGGGAATATTGATAAATACAATCAATGCCCGGCGCACGCTGCCAAAGGTCACAAACAGCAGCAGGAAAATCAGTCCCAGCGCTACCGGCACCATAACTGCCAGGCGGGCACTGGCGCGTTGCTGGTTTTCAAACTCCCCGCCCCACTCAACATGGTAGCCCGGTGCAAAGCTCACCTTTTGCTGCAACAGTTGCTGTGCCTCGGCGACGAAACCTACGAGGTCGCGGCCGCTGACATTGGTCCTCACAACCCCAAAACGCTGGCCCTGCTCCCGCCGTATCGATACCGGGCCTTCACTGAGATGGACATCGGCAACACTCGACAGCGGCACCACCCGCCCGGAACCGAGCGATATCATGCGGTTGGCCAGGGATTGCACCGGATCGCCGTATTGCCGTTCGCCGCGCAGCAATACCGGAATCCGCGCCGGGTTTTCAATCAGCTCAGTAACGACACTACCTTCCAGCTGCCAGCGCAGCAGTGCCGCCGCATCATCCATCGACAGGCCCAGCTCGTTCGCCAGGCTACGTTTGGGTTCGACCACCACATATTGCACACCCTCATTCAAGGCAGCGAAGACATCTTCGTTACCCGGTACCGCGCCGAGGACTTCGGCCACGGCCGCCGCCAGGCGGTTGATTTCGCCAATATCGGGACCGAATATCTTAACCGCGACGTCGCCACGGCTGCCGGTCAACATTTCCGATACCCGCATATCGATCGGTTGGGTAAAACCGTAATTGATGCCATGGAACACTTTGAGCTGGTCCCTGATTTTGCCGATCAATGCGTCTTTGCTGTCGACGCTCCACTGCTCAGGAGGCGCCAAAACCAGGAACACATCGGTTTCGTTCAAGCCCATCGGGTCCATACCCAGCTCATCGGAACCAGTGCGGGCCACCACCCGCACAATCTCAGGCACGTTTGCTAACAGGTGCTTTTCTACCTGCAAGTCGATCCGCGTCGATTCTTCCAGGGATATCGACGGATGCTTTTCAAGCTGAATAATCAGGTCGCCTTCATCCATAGTCGGCATAAAGGTTTTGCCGACCTGCCAGAAACCCAGGACTGCCAGGGCGGCCAGCACCGCGGCCAGCAGGTATACCTTGCGTGGATCAGCCAGGGCACCGCGCAACAGAGGCAAATAGTAGCGAGCAAGCTGTCTGGGCAGCCAGGGCTCCGAGTGGGTAACATCCCGCAGCAGCAACGAAGCAATCACCGGGATCACCGTCAGCGACAATAGTAGGGACGCAGACAATGCAATCACAATGGTACTCGCCACCGGCCGAAACAATTTGCCTTCCAGCCCCTGTAGTGCCAATAGTGGCAGGAACACGATGATAATGATGACAATGCCGCTGACCACCGGCAGCGCTACATCGCTGACAGCGCGATAGATGCGATGCAGGCGCGGCAGTTTGCTACCCTGCTGTGCCAGTTGCGCGACAATGTTCTCGACCACCACCACCGCCGCATCCACCAGTATGCCGATGGCAATGGCGAGTCCGCCCAGGCTCATCAGGTTGGCAGACATCTGCAACTGCTGCATACCGGCAAACGTCGCCATCGCGGCCAACGGCAGGATACAGGCCACGACCAGGGCCGAACGCGCTTCGCCAAGAAACAGGATCAGGATAATTAGCACAAAGATGATGGCTTCCATCAGCACCCGCGTAACCATACCGATGGACCGGTTCACCAGTTCGCTGCGATCGTAAAACGGGACGATGTCTATACCCGGTGGCAGCGCTGCAGTGATATCCTGCAATTTGGCTTTCACCCCCATCACCACTTCGCTGGCATTGGCACCACGCAAACCGATGACCAGGCCCTGCACTGCCTCTCCCTCGCCATTCTGAGTGACCGAGCCATAGCGCTCCAGCGAGTCGCTGCGTACCTCGGCGATATCACCGAGGCGCACACTGCTGCCACTGCCGTTAGGGATACGCGTCGCCAAAATGTCCTCTGGCCCACGAAAGCGACCATCCAGGCGCACCAGTACCACATCGGTTCCCACCTCAAACCGACCGGCACCATCGTTGCGATTATTGTTCTGCAAGGCGGTGGCAATCTGCTCAATAGCGACGCCGCTGGCGGCCATCGCCGCGGCCTGTGGCACCACTTGCCAGGTTTCTACGAAGCCTCCCAGGGCATTGACATCGGCCACCCCGGCAACCGTTCGCAATGCCGGCCGAATCACCCAATCGAGCAACTTGCGCCGCTCGGTGAGGCTGTAGGCGTCACCTTCGACGGTGAACATAAACATATCGCCAAGCGGTGTGCTCAGGGGGGCGAGCCCGCCACTGACGCCAGCCGGCAGTTTTTCCCAGACCGTAGCGAGCCGCTCCGCCACTTGCTGCCGGGCCCAATAGACATCGGTCCCCTCTTCAAAATCGATGGTGATGTCGGTTAGCGCGTACTTGGCGATGGAGCGCAAGATACTTTGCCGCGGGATTCCCAACAACTCGACTTCAACCGGGAAGGTAATCTGCGATTCGACCTCTTCCGGGGTCATCCCGGGGGCCTTGATAATCAGCTTGACCTGAGTGGGTGAGATGTCCGGAAACGCGTCTATCGGCAGGCTGCGCATACTGTAATAACCCAGCCCCAGTAACAAACCCGCCAGGAGCAAAACCAACAGCCGCTGGCTGAGGGAAAACTGGATAAGGCTATTCAGCATTGTCGCCCGCCTCGCCCAGCCCCATCACCACACCTTTCAGTGCAGCGGTGCCACTTTTGACGATCATTTCTCCCTCACTCAAGCCGTCCAGCGCCGCCCAGCCGTTCAGCGCCGCCACTACCCTCACCGGGCGCTGCTCATAGCCGTTCTCGTGGGCCACAAACACCGTGGTAGCGCCGCCAATGTTGACGATGCTGTCGCGTGGCAGCCATAAGCCCGAATGCGCTTCAAGACCCACTTGCACCAACACTGACTGGCCCGGCAGCAGTGGGCTGTCGCCGCCAGCAGACAGCTCGGCGGTGAGCAGCACCGACTGGCTGGCGGGATCAATGGCTGCCCCCACCTGCAACACCCTGGCAATGGGCTCACCGTTCCAATAGACCTTGTCACCGCTACTGGAGTTGTAGGCAAGCGCCTGGGGTGCCTTTAACTCCAGCCACAAGTGCCCCGCGTCACCGATGTGAAACAGCGCCTGACCAGCACTGAAACCCTCTCCCGGCGACATCGAGCATTGCAACACCACGCCGCCGATAGGCGAGCGCAGCGGCAACTCGGTGCGCAATTGCCGCTGCACGAGCAATTGCTGGAGATCTTCGCTGTTGAAGCCCAGCGCCGACAGTTGACTCTCCAGCTCCCTTATTAGTGCCTCACCCTGGCTCCACTCGGCCAGAGTTTGCTGCCAGCGCTTGGCCGAGATAGCACCCCCCTTATAGAGTGCCTGGTCACGCTGCTTCGAGGCCCGGTGCTGCGTCTGCTGGTCGTGGGCTGCGAGATACTCTCGCTGCAGTCCCAGCGCCTCGCGACTTAGAATCGTACCAAGCTCGGCTCCCGCTTCGACCGTCGCTCCGGGTAACACCCGCAACTGCTGCACCGTGCCCGCCACCGGTACCGACAGAATGCGCTGATGCTGGTCACTCAAAATCACCATTGCTGGAAGTGGGTCAGACAGCTGCTGTTCGACTTTGCCGGCGCGGTAGAGCTCTATCTCCAGCGCGGCAATCTGCTCCGGCGCCAGTTGCAGTAACTGCTGCGCAGCCGCCGCCACGGGCAGCAGCCATAGGCATATCAGGATGTTGCAAATCGCCTGCCTCATTGTGGCAATACCCCCAGCACCTGGTTTTGCTGTGACACCAGGGCATCACGAGTCAGTGTTAGCAAGCTGTGACGCTGGTGCACTTCGGCAAGGGCCTGTGCCGCCCGCAGTACTTCGATCACGCTGGTTTCTCCCTGTTGATTCGCCAGTTCCTGGCTTTGGTAGACTTGTTCCGCTATTTCCAGCAAGGCTGTGCTGTCGGCCAGGTTGGCTTCGTTGACATGGGCCTGGTGGCGAATTTCATGCAAATCTTCCTGCAACTGGCGATGCAGGGTCTGCAATTGGACCTCCGCTTCCAGCAGGCGCTGCTCAGTTTGCGACACATCCACCAGGTGCGCCTTGCCGCGGCCCAGGGGAATATTGACACCAATGCCAACGCTGTCCAACGGTGGCGCCAGGTCATCGATATTCTCGCGCTTCAGATTCAGGGAAACCGATGGGCGAAGGCTGCCACTGTTGCGACTGACCTCCAGCTCCGATCGGGTCAACTCAACTTCCGCCAGCGCCAATTGCAGCATGGGATGCTGCTGGTCTATTGCGTCGATCGCCGCAAGCTGCTCGCGCCCCTTTGCGGGAATAGCGTTGAGCCCGGTGATGAATCGCCAGCGCCGGGTACTATCGATCACCTGGCTCTTGGCGTCGAGTAGCTGTCCGCGAAAGTCCAGCACCTGCTGCTGTGATTGCAAAAACTCAGTACGGGCCACATCTCCAGCATCGAGGCGCAGCTGGACCTGCTCGGCATAGCGCTCGCTGGTTTGCAACACCTGTTGTAGCAGCTCATAGCGGGTCTGGCTGTCGAGAACCCGCCAGTAGGCGGAACGGACTTCAGCGGCGCTTTCCAGCTGACGCGCCAGGCTTTGCAGCGGTGCCAGCCTGGCATCGTTTGCCGCCATCGCGCGGGTAGCCTTGCGCTCCCCAAGCCGCCACAGAGGCATCAATAAATAGACCTCAGCCTCATACAAATCGCTGTTATTGTTCCAGTCGTAATCACGCCAGCTGCCACCGATACTGGGCGCATCACCTAGCCAGGCATCACCCATGTCGAGCCGCGCATCAGCGACCGACTGTCGCTGTTCACTCCAGTCCCGCAAGCGCAGCCTCTGGGTCGCAGCCAGCAGCGCATCAGCCAGCGTCATGTCGGGGTCGGCCGCCATATTAAGCAGGTGCGCCGGCCCCTCGTGCGCGTTTTCGGCGTGCTCGCCATAGGCCGCAGCGCTCGCTGCCAACAACAAGCACACTGCGATACGAAGTCCCAATAAAGCCATGTCTGTACTCGCTACCACCCGGATCGAGGCGCTATCCTAACCCGCCAAACTTAAGGCAGACTTAAGGGCGCAGCAGGCCACCTGGAATAGTTGCCAGTGCCCGAGCTCAGGACATACAATGCGCCATCTTTTTCCCTCGGAGCAAAAAAACATGAACGTATCTTTAACCAAGGCAGGCAGCTTTTCCGCGCTGTTCATCGCTCTATTGGCGGCAACAAGCAGTCAGGCCGCCGTGGTAAAAGTTGCCGGTGAACGCGCTGGCCATTGGGAAGCGAGCTTTATGCTGAACTATGTTGGCGGCGAGGACCTCGATATCGATGACCTGACCGATTCCGACATAGACAGCAATATGGGCTGGGGACTGGGGTTTCACTACAACTTCGACAACCACTGGAACCTGGGCTTTGACATGGCCTTCAACAGCCCCGACTACAATGTTGATGTCATCGATCCGGAAACCGGCGATACCGTTAACATCGACCACAGCGCCAGTCGTTTCGACGGCCAGCTTAATGCCCAGTACAACTTCCTGACCGGCAACTTCACGCCCTTTGTGCAGGCCGGCATCGGCTGGACCTACATGGACTCAAATATTGTCAAGAGCCTGAGCTACTACTGCGGCGGCTTTTATTACTACCCTTACTGCAGCGCCTACGCGAATACCTTTGACGACACCTCGTTTTCTTACAATCTCGGGGTGGGGCTGCGCTGGGATATCAATGAGCAGGTATTTTTAAGAGCGGCGTTTATCCAGCAGTGGGTAGACAGCGACGGCTCGCCGGCACCGCAGACGGGTCGCGTCGAAGTCGGCTTTATGTATTGAGCTATTGCGGAGCAAAGAAAAAGCGCAAGGGCAGCTCTGGGCACACGGCTTTACATCAGGGTGTACTGAGCTGACACCGGATTGTCAAAACTGCCCTAAATCATCATGCCTTCAAAGGCGGTGCGAGGGGCCTTGTTAGCGCGAAGTGCCTCAACCAGCTCCAGTGCCGTCTTATCGCAGGCTGGCAATTCGACATCAGACTGGTTGATCGGCTGGGTACGCTCACCCCATTTGATCAGGTGAGCACACCAGCTCAAGCCGCCACCAAAGGCGGGTAACAGCAGATGATCGCCAGCGTTAACCCGGCCTTCCTCAACCGCTTCGATCAGGGCTACCGCAACTGTCGCCGCCGACATATTGCCGTAGCGATGGACGTTGACGAACACTTTTTCCGACGGAATATCGGCGCGCTTGGCAACCGCATCGATGATTCGCAAATTGGCCTGATGCGGCACTACCAGATCGATATCGTGACTGCTGAGACCGCGCCGCTCGAGCACGCTGTTACTGGCTGAGACCATGCCGACGACGGCTCGCTTGAAAATTTCCTGGCCCTCGAACTGCCAGTGGGAATTCCCCATCTGGATCTCCTGGTTGGCATATTTCATACCCCAGCCATGCACCGTTAAAATATCCCGCACATCGCCGTAGCATCCCAACTGCTGGTCGATTAAGCCCTCTTCCTGTTCGCTGGCTTCAAGGTATACCGCTGCGGCGCCATCGCCGAACAGCACCGCGACATTGCGATTGTCCCAATCCATGATCGGCGATATCACTTCTGCACCAATGACAATTGCGTTTTTCACGGCGCCTGTGCGCAGCATCGAGCTGGCGGTAGTCAGGGCATAAAGAAAGCTGGTACAGGCGGTATTGACATCCATACAGGCGGCGCCACTGGCACCGAGCAATTGCTGCACCCGGGAGGCGACATTGGGGCACACCTGGTCCGGTGTGCAGCTGCCGAACACAATCAGCTCGACATCTTCCACCGTCTTGCCCGCCGCGGCCAGGGCACGCTGTGCGGCAACATAACCAAGCTCGGAAACCGGCACATGGGAGATGCGTCGCTGCTGCATCCCGGTGCGGCTTTTTATCCACTCATCATCGGTATCAAGAAAGGTTGCAAGGTCGGCGTTAGTCAGTATCGCCGGCGGCAGGCATTTCCCCCACCCGGTAATCGCAGCATAAGTCATATTATTTTCCACCCCGAATCCATTGCGGGCATTGTAGCAGCATCATTGCCCGAAAGTGGATCAATTTAAGCGCCGGGGGAAACGGCCATTTACTTATATTAGTCATATCTGATATATTGAAGACATAAGGGATCGGTAGTACTATCTCCGCCTTATTTCTCAGTGGTGATTACAGCAATGGAACTCGATTTTTCAGGCATGGCAGAGCGGGCTCAGGAAGCAGAAGACCTGCTCAAGCGCATGGCCAACAAAAACCGCTTGATGGTCTTATGTGTGCTGGCAGAAGGAGGAGAGCTTTCGGTCGGTCAATTAAACGAACAAGTACCGCTGTCACAGTCAGCGCTCTCCCAGCACTTATCCGTGTTGCGCGAGGCAGGCCTGGTGAAAACCCGCAGGGAGTCACAGACCATTTACTATAGCCTGGGCGACGGGCGCACCGAAATTATCCTGCAATCGTTGCACAAGGTTTTTTGTGAAGACTAATGCATGAGTAATTTTGTCGACAATACCGTCAGGGCAAGCCTGAATGGCGCTGCCCCTCTCCTGATCTTTATCGTATCCCTGTTTGTGGGGGCCGTGGCCCTCAACTTTACTCCCCGGGAAGAAGAACCCCAAATCGTTGTGCCCATGGTGGATGTCCTGGTGCAGGCTCCGGGCCTTGGCGCCAGGCAGATGGAACGCCAGGTCACCACTCCACTGGAAAAGCTGCTGTCACAGATTCCGGGCGTCGAGCATGTATATTCCAGCTCTATGACCGGCCAGGCAGCGGTCACCCTGCGCTTTTACGTCGGCCAGGATAGAGAAGAATCCATCCTCAACACCTACAACAAGCTGTACTCCAACCAGGATGAAATTCCCGGCGTGGTCAGCAACTGGCTGGTGCGGCCGATTGAGGTTGATGACGTACCTATCGTGTTACTTGCACTGTGGAGTGATGCTCCCCAGCGCTATGACGATTTTGAGCTGCGACGGATGGCCGAGGACATTTCGACCCATTTGCAGGGCATACCGAAAACCAGCGAAGTCAGTGTCAGCGGCGGCCGGCCGCGTACCGTGCGCATCCTGATCGATGCCCAGAGCATGGCCGCCCGTAAAACCACCGCCGCCGATATCGTGGCTGCGCTGCAGGTATCCAATGTCCTGCAGAGCGCCTCCAGCTGGGCCTTTAACAATGACAGCATAATGCTGGAGAGCGGCGACTTCCTGCGCGACACCAGTGAACTCAATACCTTTGTGGTCAATGTCCTCGACGGGGTACCGGTCTATCTTGCCGATGTCGCGACCATTGTCGATGGCCCGGAGGAACCCAATTCCTATACCTGGATCGATTTCGCTCCCGCTCACCCGTCCTACCGGGCTGGCAACGATGCTTTCCCCATGGTCACCATCAGCGTTGCCAAGCAACGGGGCAGCAATGCCGTGGCTGTGGCCGAAGATGTCCATGCGCGAATGCAGCAATTGCAGCGCGAGGTGTTACCGGCAGAAGTTCATGTTGAAGTGATTCGAGACTACGGCCAAACCGCCGATGAAAAGGTCAACAATCTCGCATCCAGCCTCGGCTTTGCGGTGGTGACCGTGGTGATATTTATCGGCGTTTTCCTCGGCTGGCGCCCGGCCCTGGTGGTTGGCCTGGCGGTGCCCATTTGCTACGGCATAACCCTGGCACTGGATATGGCTTTTGGTTACACCATTAACCGCGTCACCCTGTTTGCACTTATTTTGTCCCTTGGCCTGCTGGTCGATGACCCGATTACCGGGGTCGATAATATCTCGCGCTTTATCAAGGACGGCAAGGGCGACTTCAAGGACAATATCGTTGCGGCCATATCCGAGCTCAAGGTGCCGCTGGTGATGTCGACCATAACCATCGTGCTGGCGTTTATCCCCCTGGCGTTTATAACGGGAATGATGGGGCCTTACATGGCGCCGATGGCGTTTAACGTGCCGGTAAGCGTTATCACCAGTACTGTTGTCGCCTTCCTGGTTACGCCCTGGCTCACCAGTAAAATTCTCAAGCCCGGCACCACTCTGATGAGCGACGAGGCCGGCGATATGTCGGGCATCTACCAGCGTATGATCGGGCCCCTGCTGGACGATAAGCGCAAGGCCAAAATGCTGTTGTGGCTGGTGCTGGCCCTGTTTATCGGGGCGGCAATGCTGCCCGTGCTGCGCCTGGTGCCGCTCAAATTACTGCCCTTCGACAACAAGAACGAAATCCAGATCATGATCGACATGCCCGAGAGCAGTAGTCTGGAGCACACCGCTGCCATGGCTCGCCAGGTCTCGGCCCAGGTCAGCCAGCTGCCGGAAATACGTGCCGTCGCGGCCTATGTCGGCACTCCCTCACCAATGGATTTTAATGGCATGGTACGGCGCTACTACCAGCGCATCGGACCTAATATGGCGGACTTGCGGCTTACCACCGTAGACAAAACAGAGCGCTCCCACCAGTCACATGCGGTGGTGTTAAGGCTGCGCCAACTGCTCGCACCACTGAGTCGCGACGGGGTGAAGATTAAAGTGGTGGAGGTTCCTCCGGGACCACCAGTGCTAAGCACCCTGGTTGCTGAAATCTACGGTGACAGCCTCACCGACTACCAACAACAACGCGATGCAGCGGTGATACTGATGCAGCGGCTTGAACGCGAACCTATGGTGGTCGAAATTGACTCGACGGTAGAAGCCGACCAGCAGCGCTGGCGCTTTATTACCGACAAGCAAAAGGCCGCGCTGTCGGGAATCGCCACCGAGGATATTAACAATACCCTGGCCATGGCCAATGCCGGCTACCAGGTTGGATATCTGCAATTACCCACAGAAACCAGGCCGCTGCCAATCGAGTTGCGGCTGGCGCCAGAGGACCGCGTCTCCGAAAACGATTTCCTGCGCCTGCAGGTCAAGGGTCGACCGGGTATTGTCCAGCTGAGCTCAGCCCAGGGTCTGGACAGCGCTCCACAGCCATTGGTGCCATTGGGTGAACTCGGCCGCTTCGAGAAAGGCAGCGTAGACAAAGCGATCCACCACAAAGACCTGCGCCCGGTTGTCTACGTGATGACTGAACTATCCGGTCGCACACCGGCCGAGGTGATCGCCGATGTGAATGCAGATATGGGCGCCGATAGTGGCGGCGGCGACGGATCAAAGCCGTGACTGGCGCTCGCGTACCTTCCTCAACAGCGGCGGCGGTGATAGTTGGCAACTGCCCGCTAATATCGACGTCAGTTGGACCGGTGAGGGTGAATGGGATATCACTATCGATGTGTTTCGGGATATGGGGCTGGCCTTTGCTTTTGCACTGGTGGCGATCTTCTGCGTGCTGCGCTTGCAAACGGCATCCACCGCACTGTCGCTGATTATCATGTCGGCGATTCCGCTGACCATCATCGGCATCATGCCGGGCTTCTGGCTGCTGAACCAATTTGGCGAACGGCTCATCGCTGGCGCCCCGGAACCGGTGTTATTTACGGCAACAGCCATGATTGGCATGATCGCACTGGCGGGTATCGTGGTGCGTAATTCCTTGATCCTGGTGGAATTTATTACCCAGGCCAGAGCCAGCGGACTGGCATTGCGCGAGGCCTTGCTTCAGGCCGGCGCGGTCCGCATGCGACCGGTTCTGCTGACCGCAGGTACCACCCTGCTGGGCAACCTGATTATCACCCTTGACCCGGTTTTCAGTGGGCTCGCCCTGGCAATTATCTTTGGCATTATCGCGTCAACCCTGTTTACCCTGGTCGTTGTGCCGGTGGTTTACATGCTGGTCTTTGACAAACCGGCGGACAACATGAGTTCAAGCCATGACTAATCCTGTGAAAAAAATCCTCCTGCCGATCGCTGCGGTCGTTGCCCTGCTGCTTATGGTGGCATGGATGGCCGGCCTGTTCAGCAGCCGGATAGAACCCGGCCTCAATCCTGCGCCAGTGCACGGCGCTGACCAGGCAATCTCTGTCGGCATTCCTCTGAAATCATTGTGATCGAACCGGTACCCGCGTCGGTCGAAGCCAAGCAGGCCACCGTAATTTCGTCGCGTATCCTGGCGCGCATCAACAAGATCAATGTCCGGGCAGGCGACTCGGTAAGTACCGGCGAACTAATGATCGAGTTGGAGAAGTCTGACCTTGAGGCCAAAGTCCAGCAAAGCAACGAGCAGGTGCGGGCAGTATCTGCACGGCTCAAAGAAGCCCGGCAAAGCCTTAATCGCATCAGTGAGCTGTACCAGAAAAAGCTGGTGGCGCGGGCCGAGCTGGATCGCGCTCGGGCCAACTATGACAGCCTTAAAGCCGAGCTTGCCGGCGCTAAACAGAGCGGTGAAGAAGCCGCGGCTGCCCTCGCCTTCAGCGAAATACGGGCACCTATCGATGGCCGCGTTGTCGACCGCTTTGCAGAGCCGGGGGATACAGCATCCCCCGGCACAAAATTACTATCGCTGTATAACCCCCTCACTCTCCGAGTTGAAGCTCACGTGCGAGAGACCTTAGCCCTGTCGCTGGAACTTGGGCAGTCCCTGTTGGTTGAGATCCCGTCGCTGGATAAAACCGTCGATGCCGTGATAGAAGAGCGAGTACCGGCTGCTGACCCGGGCTCGCGAAGCTTCCTGGTAAAGGCCAGAGTGCAATACGATAAAGACATGTTGCCTGGCATGTATGCTCGCATGTTGGTGCCAGCGGGTACCGAGCAACAGCTCCTGATTCCTGCCGACAGAGTGGTACAGGTTGGGCAACTCAATCTGGTGTGGGTGTTACAGGACGGCCAGGCCTATCGGCGTTTTGTACGGGTTGGCAAACCCATGGGGGACCAGCTTGAAATTCTCGCGGGGCTGGCCCCCGGCGACCAGGTTCTGCCGCACCAATAAGCACCCCACAGCAAGCCGGGCCGGGCGTGCGCGAATTGTTCCTCGCCGCTGTTATCTCGCCAGGGGCTATGCGGGGCTGGCGATCGATACCCGATTCAGGCTATCCTCGCTTCTAGCGCGACGAGCAACAACAATAATACTGAAAACCACCAATTGAGAACGCCATTCATGAGGATCGCCATTCTCCAAACCGATACTGTTCGTCCCGAGTTTGCCGTCCGTTATGGTCAATATCCGGATATGTTTGCCCAGCTGTTGCGCCAGGCGGAACCGAGCCTTGAGTGCGACAGCTTCGATGTCGAGCATATGCAATATCCGGACGACCTCGACAACTACGACGCCTTCCTGATAACCGGCTCGCGGACCAGCGTCTATGATGACCAGCCCTGGATCCACCAGCTGCAGGCATTTGTCTGCCAGCTCCACCAGCAGCGCAGGACCATTATCGGTATTTGCTTTGGCCACCAGCTGGTGGCACAGGCGCTGGGCGGCAAAACCGAAAAGGCTGCGGTGGGGTGGGGTGTGGGGGTGCATGCTGCACACTGGTACCAAAGACCGCATTGGGCCGGACACAATGGCGACCAATTCAAATTGCTGGTAAGCCACCAGGACCAGGTTACCCAGCCCGCCCGTGACAGCGTGGTGCTGGCCGGCAGCGACTTTTGTCCCAATGCCGTGTGCCAGATTGGCGACCATATTCTGACCTTCCAGGGCCACCCGGAATTTGTCGTCGACTATTCCCGCGACCTGATGCAGATGCGCAGCGAGCTGTTGGGTGAGGCGGTTTACCAGGCCGGGATGGCATCGCTGGCGCAACCTATCGACCAGTTGGATGTTGCGCATTGGATCATCAATTTTATTCGTCGAGGTAGCAGCCATGACAAGAGCATCTAAGACCTGCATTTTATTGTTGCTGGGACTGGTTTTCGCATCCGGCCTGCGTGCCGCCGAAGGCAATCCCTATCCCATTGTACTGGTACACGGCTTTACTGGCTGGGGTCCCGATGAAATGGGTGGCTACAACTATTGGGGTGGCCGCCACAGTATCGAAACCATGCTCAATGATGCGGGGCACCCGACGTATACTGCAGTCGTAGGGCCGGTGGCGAGTAACTGGGACCGCGCCTGCGAATTGTATGCCTATATTAAAGGCGGCAGAGTTGATTACGGCGCTGCCCACGCTGCAAAATACGGTCACCAGCGCTACGGCCGAACCTTTCCCGGCCTGATACCCGACTGGGGAACCAAGCCCGAGCATCAAAAAATTCATCTGCTTGGCCACAGCCAGGGGGGGCAGACTATCCGCGTGCTCAGCTACTTGCTGGACCAGGGCAGTATCGCCGAGCAGCTCGCCGCCGACAATGGCGACGGTGAACTGAGTCCGCTGTTCAGGGGCGGACAGCCGCTGGTCCACAGCCTTACCTCGCTCGCCACGCCCCACGACGGCACCACCCTGGCTCTGGTGCTTAAGGAACAGGCCAAGTTGTTACTCAACTGGCTGCTAACCCTGGCGACGTATCTCAATGATAACGAAACTGAAAGCCCGCCCTACGATTTTAAACTCGAACAATGGGGTATCAGCCAGCGTAGCGGTGAAACCGATGAGGAGTATCGTGAACGCCTGCTGCAGAGTGATATCTGGGATCAACCCGACATCAGCATCTGGGATCTGGGGCCGGCCGGCGCCATTGAGCTGAACCGCGCCTACCCCAGCGTCGACTCGGTGTGGCATTTCAGTTGGGCGACGGATGACAGCCACCTTGGACCCTTGAAAGAGGGTTACTTGCCTCGTATCGGTATGAACATGGCCTTTATCGCGACGTCGCTGGCGCTGGGCAAATACTTCGATGTCACGCCAAACACCGGCTTGCCGTTGTTTGACCAATCCTGGTGGCCTAATGATGGAGTTGTGAATACCCGCTCAATGGCGGGGCCACAGCTGGGCACCGACACCATTGTTGTCAACGTCGAGGAGCTGGATAAGACGCCGGTATATCAGCCCGGAGCCTGGTATTTTATGGGCACTAAAGATCGCTGGGACCATATGGACATTGTGGGGATCCAAACCAGGGTGAACGTCAAAGAGTTTTACCTGCAGCTCGCCGCACAGCTTGCTGCCCTGCCCGCGGTGGCCAAGACTACGCAATAGCGTGATGCTGGGCCTGGAGTTTATCCAGCTTAAATAGACTGGATCAACTCCAGGCCGTTACCGTCCGGGTCTTTTAAGAATAAGACCGGCACCTCTGCGGTGGACTCCGCTTCCGCACCAAAAGGCGCCGCCGCCTGCTGACATTCGACGCCGTGCTGCAGCAGCCCTTGAAAGCTGTCCTCGATATCGTCGACCGCCAGCACCACCCGGCCGTAACCGAGGTGATGTACCTCAGGATACGGTTGACCCACCCCGCTCGGCTCCAGCCACTGTTGCAGCTGGACGATGCAATCGGTCTCCCGGTCACACAGGGTGAGCCGCTGGCTGCGGGTGCGCACTGAGCCGTGCCGGCCAAAAACTTCACCGGGGAAGGTTTCATCCCAAATATCCGATTCCGCCTCAAAACCGAGCACCTGTTGGTACCATCGGCTTGCCACCGAAAGGTCCGTACAATTGATGTTGATATAGTGCAGCGCCACCGGGCCGGCATGTTCCACCAGCTGCAACACGCTGCCGTCGCCATTGGCACAACAGAAGAAGCGCTCCCCGCTAACCGCACCGGTCATCGGGCCCGCAAAGCAGTCTATCCCCGCAGCGTGCAGTTGTGCGCGCATAGCATCGACATCGGGTACGCGTATAGCCAAACGGGAAATGCCGATGTGCCACGGCTCAGCATAGGCGGGCCCCACACCCGGCGGCCGCTGCCATTCGAGTAGCTCAAGCCTGCACCGACCCTGAACCGCTCGATGAATGCTCCGGCCACTGCATTGCACCATCCCGGTGGTACCAAAATTCTCGCCGGACTGAGGTTTGGCCACGCCATACGAAAAGGATGCAAAACCGAGGTGATCAATAAAAAGTGGCAGCGCCTCTGGCAATGAACCGACATTGAGATTGAGGTGCACAATTCGCCTTGCCTGGATGCTCATAGCGCTCAAAGCCTCTGCTTATGCCGTCAAATTACTCCAATAATTACACCAGTTTACCAAGGTACAAGGCGATATCCTAACAGCCAAAGCTCTACAGTGCGCTGCCCGCGGCCTGTCCTGAAGCCCAGGCCCACTGGAAGTTGTAGCCACCCAATTGGCCGGTGACATCGAGTACTTCACCAATAAATAACAACTGGGGAATGTCATGCACCGCAAAGGTTTTGGACGACAGTGCATGGGTGTCTACGCCGCCAAGGGTGACCTCCGCAGTACGATAACCCTCGGTGCCGGCTGGCAACAGGGAAAAATGGTTGAGTCGGTCACCTGCTTGCTGCAAGGCATGATTCGAATAGTCCTGCAGCGGACCCTGCCAGGCGTGCCATTCGGGCAGCGCCGCGGCCAGGCGCTTGGGCAAGTGCCACGCCAACGCTTGAGACAGCGTCTGGCGTGGATCACTCCCGCGCAGGTCCTGCAGATAGCTTGTGGCATCCATATGCGGTAGCCAGTTGATCTGCAGCGATTCGCCCGGCACCCAGTAATTTGATATCTGCAACAGGGCCGGACCACTGAGGCCCCGATGGGTAAACAGCAGCGGCTCGCGAAAACTGTGGCCCTTACAGCTCACTTCCACCTCACAGCTCAGGCCTGCCAGTGCTATACAGCGTTCCCGCAACTGGGGTGTCACGGTGAAGGGCACCAGGCCAGCCCGGGTATCCAGCACTGGCAAGCCAAACTGGCGCGCCAGTTGGTAGCCAAAACCAGTGGCGCCCATGGTTGGAATCGACAGTCCGCCAGTGGCTACCACCAGGGCCCCGGCATCTACCACGCCACTGCTGGTTTTCAGACGCACAGCGTCACCCCGCAGCGCCACATCATCAATCGACGTGTTCAAATCGATGGTGACGCCCGCCCATTCACACTCCTGCAGCAGCATGTTGAGAATGTCTTTGCTGCTATCCCGGCAGAACAGCTGCCCCGGTGTTTTCTCAATGTAAGCAACGCCGTGCCGCTCGACCAGCTCAACAAAATGTTGCGGCGTGTAGCGCTTCAAAGCCGAGATGCAAAAGTGGGGATTGGCCGAGAGAAAGTGCGAAGGTTCAGTGTCGAGGTGGGTGAAGTTACAACGACCGCCGCCGGACATCAGGATTTTTTTCCCGGGTTTGTTAGCGTGATCGATAAGCCTGACCCTGCGACCTCTATAGGCAGCCGTCAGGGCGCACATCAGGCCGGCAGCACCGGCACCAATAATAACGACATCCGTTGTTTGCGACATGGCTGCGGCAACCTTGACTCAGCTCGCGCTGCCAGCAGCAAGGGTAAACCGATTATCCTCTATAGTGACACTGCGACCACAGTACTCTTGCCGTTGCATTGCCTCCATGATGGCGGGGTCTTCATTGAATGCCACCGTATGGGCACCACCGGGCACCTCCACCACCACCACAGCTCGCTGCGCTTGCTCACCCTGATATAACACCGTATAGCCGAGAATAAGGCCATCGCCGCGGTAGTTTTCAGCAATATCACAGGCCGCGAACTCCGCTCGCACCGCCTCGGTGACATCTTCAAACTGGAAGCCGCGAGCCGCACCGGCACTCGACCAGACCGCAAAAGACTGCTTGGTCATAAGCCCGGATACCGAACTGATCAGTGCATTGCTGCCAGGAGACTGGCGCAACATTTCGACCATGCGAGCGGTAGACTGGAAGACAAAATTATTGAGGGGACCACCGGCGAATGGCATGCCACCGGTTACCGTCCAGTCGATGGTGTCTGGCAAACCAAGTTCTGCCGCATAGATTTCGACGGCGATGGGAAAGCAGCTATAGAGCTCGATAAAGTCAAGCTCAGCCACCGTCAGTCCTGCCAGGCTCAGCGCTTGCTGGCCCGCTATACGGGCACCCGGCAAGCGATGCAGCTCACGCTTTTGCGCCAGGCTGAGCATGTAGTTGGATTCGGCGCTGGCCAGGGGAAAAACCCACTGGCTGCGGGGAATGCCCAACGCTTCGGCCTTTTCGACACTGCACAACAGCAAGGCCGCCGCCTGGTCGACATTCCAGGAACTGTTATGAAGCTTGGTATAGGGAAATGCCAGCATCTTATTTTTGGCGGAAGCATTGCGAATCGCCTCCGGCGCCAGCGCTTCGCGTTTCCATGCATGGGGATTGGCAGCGGCGATTTCGCTAAACCGGCTATACAGGGCCGCCAGGCGATCCCGGTGCTGCTCTACGGTCCAGCCATTGGCGGCCCGAAAAGCGCTTTCCATAATGGCATAGTAACCCACCGGCATGTGACCCAACGCCGCCACCTCAACATCGTGATACAGCTCGGCATCCGGCTCCATCACAATGTCGGCGCTGCCGGCATTGGCGGTTTCTGAGGCTTCAATACCGGTAATCTGGGCCCGCAGACCGCGGTACCTGGCCTCACCACCCACTACCACCGCCAGGTCAAACTCGCCACTGCCAATGCCGAGGCAGGCATCGTCGATCAGTGTTTGCTGCATCACCCCGAGTTTGGCATATACCGTGTTGGCCCCGGTAGCACCTATGGCATCGGCAATCATTCGCCCGGGGTCACCGTATGACCAAAGCCCCTGGGGCACTAACACTCGCTCAATGGTGGGGAGTTGCGCCTCAATACCGGCATCGGCTGCCGACCGGCGTACCGCATCTATCATCAACTCAATGGCTTCAAGCGCCAGGCCGGGGTCATCCTGGCGTTGTTCAACAATGCCAATACCCACTAAAACCGGTGTTCCGGGGTCCAGCTCGGACATATTGCTCACTCCACTTTTCAGGGCTCAAGTTTGTAAAAAGGCGCTATTGTAACGGCAAAATTACAGCTGGCGACCGTGGCCTTGCCAATAGCGCTGGCGCAATGTGCTGCGCTGTACCTTGCCCGCCTCGGAACGCGGCAAAGCGCTGACAAAATCGATACTGCGGGGCCATTTTTGGCGGGACAAACGCTGTTGCGCAAAAGCCAGTAATTCGCGCTCCAGTTCAAGGCTCGCCGGGTAAGTCGATACCAGCGCTATCACCGCTTTAACCTCCTCACCCCACTCCTCATTGGGAACGCCGACACAGGCAACGTCCAGCACCGCAGGATGCTGTGCCAGCACATCGTCAATTTCCTGGGGATAGATGTTGACCCCACCGGCAATAATCAGCTCCGCTGAGCGTCCGGTAAGAAACAGATAGCCCGCTTCATCCAGGTAGCCCATATCGCCGGCGGTAAAGTAATCGCCACGGTGCACAGAGAGGGTCTTTTCACGATCGCGGAAATATTCAAAGGCACTGCCGCTGGGGTTTTTTATATACACGGTGCCCACTTGCCCGGGTCCCAGCTCTGCGCCATCCGGGTCGTATATTTTCATTTGATCCTGCCCCGGTTTACCCACGGTGCCCGGGTGAGCCAGCCACTCAGCGGGACTGACCACGGTGCCGGCCCCCTCGGTACCGGCAAATAGCTCCCAGATGATGGGGCCAAACCAATCCAGCATTTGCTGTTTGGTGGCGATGGCGCAGGGTGCGGCGCCATGAATGACAAACTTGAGTGACGACAGGTCGTATTGCCCGCGCAGCTCAGGGGGTAATTGCAGCATGCGAGTAAACATGGTGGGCACCAGGAAGCAGTGTGAGATGCGATGGCGCTGGATCAAACGCAGGGTTTGTTCAGGGTCCCAGCTGTCCATCAACACACTGCCGATGCCCGCGGACAGTGGCTGGGTCAGGCAGATATTAAACGGCCCGGCGTGATATAGCGGCCCGGTCGCCAGCGCCATATCGCGATCGGCCTCCGGATCGTACTGGAACACCGCCAGCATAAGCTGCAACAGCGCTGCCGCCGCCTCGGGATCAGGCTGCTTGCGCAGCACCCCCTTGGGTTTTCCGGTAGTGCCCGAGGTATAGAGCATGGCCGTCCCCAGGCAGGGATCGTCAATATTATCGGCCGCCACAGCTGCCAGGGCCTGCTGGTATTGCTGGCACCCGGCTATGGCACCGCCAATGGCCAGCTTGAGCCGCAATCCGGGGTTTTCGGCAATGACCTGCTCAACCGCCGCTGCCACCCGACTATCGGCAAACAAGGCGAGCGCCTCACAGTTGCCAACAATGTAGCTGATCTCTGCCGCCGACAAATGCCAGTTCACCGGGGTCAGTCGTGCCCCAATACGGTGGGTAGCAAACCGCACTGCGGCAAACTCTGCCCGGTTACTGCACACCAGCGCCACGGCGTCCCCGGCGCCAATACCGTGTTCGCGCAACAGCCGTGCAATCTGGTTGGCCCGGCGATTGAGCTCGGCAAAGGTCTGCACTCCCTGATCTGACACCAGGGCGATACGATCGGGATCAGCCTCAGCGACAACGGCTATTTCCATGCCCTCATGGGCACGGGCCATAACCCGGTTGAACAGTGAATCAGTCATTGGGGCGTCCTGTCATCCCGCTTATTCACCAGTAAAATGCGGAGGTCGCTTCTCTTTGAAGGCTCGCGGGCCTTCACGCGCATCCCTACTCATCATCACCGTGGCCGCCTGTTCCAGCTCAAGCTGAAAGGCAGTGCTCCAGTCGAGGGTGTGGCTGTCGAGCACAGTTTGCTTAATCACGCGCAGCGCCAGCGGCGCATTCGCAGCAATGATCTCGGCCAGTTGCTGTGCCCTGGACTGCAATTTGTCGCTAGCCACAAGCTCGGAAATCAGGCCTGTATCCCTCGCTTCGGCCGCGCTCAGCGGCTCCGCGGTGAGCATCATCTTCATGGCGGTGGCATAGGATACCTGTCGCGCCAAACGCACCATGGTACCGGCTCCCGGCACCAGTCCCGATTTAGGCTCCGGCAAGCCGAATATGGCATTTTCTGCCGCAACACGGACGTCGGTAGCTAACAGTATTTCACAGCCGCCACCCAGTGCACGGCCATTGATCGCACCGATGATCGGCTTGTAAAGGGGTTCTTTGAGCATTACCTTGTCGACAATCATGGGGTCGGCAAGTAACTTTTCTTCCACCGGATTTTGCGGGCTGCGGGCTCCGCTCCACAGGGGGATTACCTCCGCCAGGTCTCCGCCACAACAAAAATCCCTGTTGCCGGCACCGGTCAATACGGCAACTCTGACATCCGGGTCGTGGCGCACCTCCTGCCACGCCTCCTGCAGCCGCACAAAAACCTCGGCATTCATCACATTGCCGGCAGCGGGACGATTGATGGTTATCCAGGCGATGTGGTCACACTTGTCGTACAACACTACCGACATACTCATGATTCCTCGGGTATCAATAAATGCGGCCGCGCAGCTTTTTCCGCACCCTGCCACGCCACCTTACCATTGCCGGCAAAGCCCGCAAATACGGGGTATGTTGGAATGGCACTGACTTAAGCCGATTCGGGTGTCCATCGGCAGGACCTTCGCCGACAGGGATGTCGGCGCAGAGCCCCCAGGGACGGGTTTACGGCGCGTCCTGACGGTGGACACCCGGAGCGGCGCTCTGAAAATCCTATGCTTTTCTCCTTGAGTAAGTGCCATTCGGGTATGTTGCGGTTATTTAAAACAGCGCCTGGCGCATTACCCCGAGCAATAGCAACTGGCCTAGAAAGAGCTCATGCCACTCCATTCCATAAAGCGGTAGGCAAGATTTTTGAGGGCTGATTGTTCCTGATAGCTGCTGTAATCGGTGGTAAAGGTCAGTCCAGCGTCATTTTTCCAGCCGCGCTCGAAATAATTGGAGGCACGCTCCAACACCGGCGCTGTGGCGGGCCCCGATACCACCGCACTGAGTTCCAGGTTGAAATCGCCAAGGTTGCGCCGGGTAAAGTTGGCAGATCCCAGCAGCAGGTTTGCGCCGCCACTGCCATCCCGGGTCAGTAGCATCTTCGAATGGTATTGTTCACCATCGGTGGCCGCCCAGCGCAATTGTATCCCCGGGATTTGCATCAGCTCAGTGGCTACCTGACGATTGGGAATACCACCCTTGGCGTGACCAAAGGCGTCCTTGTTAGGGTCAAGGATAAGCCTTACGGGAACGCCACTATACGCGGCCACTTTGAGACCCTCCACGATATCGCGATCCGAAAGGTAAAACATCGCCAGGTCAATCTCACTGGCCCGACCGATCAGCTGCAGGGCTGCCTTCTCTATCTGGTGCTCACTGACGATCTGCATCGTCAGTGAACCAGCCGGCTGGCTTTCCAATCCAGGGAGGCCGGTATCGCCCTCCAGCCACGCATCAAGCTTTTGATAGGGTCCTCCGGAAAACCGCATCACTGCCTGCTCTGCCAACAATAGGTCATACGCCGCAGCTCCACTGAATTGCAGCGCAACGTTTTCATGTGCGCTGCTGCCGTCGTGGGGATTGGCAGAGGTCACCAGTCCGATCAAGCCATTCGGACCGTCAGTCACAACCACCTTGCGGTGATTCGCCTTGAAATTGGCCAGCGCAAAGTAGGATCTCAGGCTTACCTGGCCGTCGCCAAAGGGATTTGGCAACAGACCGCCCTCACTGTTGCCCAATGGCTTCACCAGCAATCGCCAAACTGCAGAGTAAAATGCATTGCTATCCCGCAGCCTCGACAGGTCGGTGACAGTAACATCAACCCCAGCGGCCCTGAGCTGCTCCAATTGGGGTGAGGAGACACCGCCATAAACAGTATTTATCGGGTCGGTCAGCAAATAAATGTTAATGTCGGGCCTGGCAACACGGCGTGCAATAAGGTGGTCGGTAAGTTCGCGGGCAAGCATCCGTGTGGTTTCCGGTTTGCTCCCCTGAAACTCGTTAAACAGGAACATATCCACCAACACCAGGCGCTCGGCCTGGTCTATCATGGAGAAAATTGCGTCGAAGATCTCCTGCTCGACCCGACGCTGATTACCTTCGATATAAGTCAGGTCACGCAAAAAACGAACACCGCTGAGCGGCCGCACAGGGCCAGCGAACGACACACCATCGGGCAATGCTTTTTGGGTATGGTGAACCCCCATCGCCGCGAACAATAGCAGTGCTGCAAAGACGACAAGCCTTGTGATGTGGCAACGGGTGGATCGCGGATTTGTGCTCCTGTTCAACAGCCCTGTTCTCTCAATCGTGACCCGGCAACGCATTCTGGAAAGTTTGCGGTGACCTACAGCCAACAGAGCTACGTAAGCCATCGATAGTCGTAGCGATATCGGACAATGGGAAAACTATAGCGCCAGGAGAAATGCCATGGCAAGGGTCAGTCCAAAGAAACTGCTCCACAGCAAGTGGACCCGGGTCCATCCACTGAACCGGGAGAAGCACTTCTTCATTAATGACGTGGAATACGACGAAGATGGCAACGTCATACTGTGCATCATAGAAGCGATCATCAATAAGCGGGAATACGACATCGACTGGCGGGAATTAAACGACGGCTCCGTTTGGCGAGCCGGCTGGGGCTAGAGAGGTTCAAGGCGATCACGCAAACAGTGCATGATCGCCTTGTTGTTGCTATTAAGCCTCGTCTTCCTCCCACACCACGGTAGCCTTGGAGTCGCGGTATTTTTCGAGCAGGTTCTGATACACCGTTTCAATGGAGTTGCGCTTGATCTTCAGGGTCGGTGTCAACATGCCATTGTCGGGGGACCAGGGCTCGGAGGCAATAAACAAGCGATCCAGAATCTCATGGTGCTCGAGATTTTTGTTCACCGATTTGGCCAGATCAAGCAACTGCTTCGTGAGTTCCTCTTTGCCACCCGGCAGCATTGCCTTGGCGGACTCCGATAATTCGATTACCGCCAGTGGCTGGGAATGACCGGACCCCACCACGCAGACCTGCTCGATCAGCGGGTTTCCGGCCAACATGCCCTCAATCTTGTTAGGCTGGACGAACTTTCCTTTTTCGGTTTTGAAAACGTCTTTTACCCGCCCGGTTATCTTGAGGTACCCGTCGCTACTGATTTCGCCACGGTCACCGGTGTGCAGCCAGCCGTCGACAATGGTTTCGGCGGTCTTCTCCGGATCGAGGTAATAGCCCTTCATCAGGGTTGGCGAGCGAATAATGATTTCCCCGGCATCGGTGATCTTCACCTCATTGCCCGGCAGTACCTTGATGGAGCCTACGGTTCCAAACCGCACCGCACCGGGGGCATTGATGGCCGGGCCATAGGCCAGATTTTCGGTCATGCCGTAGCCTTCGTTAATACTGATGCCAATCTTCTCATACCACTCCAGCAGGTCCATCGCGATTGGCGCCGCGCCGGAGATAACCAGCCGTGCCTGATCGAGGCCAAGCCCCTTTTGCACCTTCTTGCGGACGAAGTGGTTAACGATGGGAATGCGCAACAATTTATCCATTTTCTCCTCAGGCATTTTCGCGGAGATGCCCTGCTGGAACTTCTTCCACAGTCGCGGCACTGAAAAGAACAGCGTCGGGCGGGTATCCGCGAGATTCTGCTGGAACGTACTCAGTGATTCGTTAAACGTGATTTGTGCGCTGGAATAGGTTGCCGTCCCGAACATCAACAGGCGCTCGGCAATATGCGACAGCGGCAAAAACGACAGGCCTCGATCGGCAGAGGTGATGTTGAACGCATTGATAGCGTTGGCTGCGCCGAAGGCAAAGCTCCCGAACGTGTGCATAACCCCCTTGGGATTACCGGTGGTTCCAGAGGTATAGATGATCGTCATCAAATCGTCGGGGCCGTATACCGGCGACTCTGCATAGGGCTGGTTGGCAGCCAGCAGATCCTTCCATTGGTGATCGATACGCTTCATACCGGTATCGTAAGGCATGGCAATACGAATCACGTGCTCGGGAATGCCCGGCTCCATACCGGCGGCGTCGTCCAGTTTACCGATGATGACTGCCTTACTGTCGCTATGCTTGAGCACATACTCGATGGAATCGGCGTTCTGCGCGGGGTAGAGCGGCACACTGATCAGGCCGGCCAACTGTATGGCGTAATCGGCGATAAACCATTCCGCACAGTTCTTGGCGAGAATGGCGACACGATCGCCCTTTTCAAGACCCAGGCCAAGAAGGGCTGACGCCATTCGACGCATCTGATCGTCGACGGCCCGCCAGGTCAGCTCATCGTACTGGCCATTGCGCGGCTGGCGTAGATAAACGAAATCGGGTTTAGTTTTTACCCACTCGTAGACTTTCTCAAGAGGGGTTGGGTATACAGTTGGCGAAGCTGCCATAGTGTGTTGCCTCCAATTTACTTATTAGTAAGTTTATAATTTCAGAACTCTTCACCGAATCAGCGCCGCTACCATGAGTCGCTTCTGATTAGCTCACCGCTTCATACTGAGAAACAGGATACGAACATAAAACCTAACTGGCGCAAAGTCCACGACTATCGCCTGCGATGATACGCCCTGGCGCCCGGCTTCAGAAAAAGCCCAGAGGATTGATATCGTAGCTAACCAGCAGGTTTTTGGTTTGCTGGTAGTGCTCCAACGCCATCTTATGGGTCTCACGACCAACACCCGACTTTTTGTAACCACCGAAGGCTGCGTGGGCAGGATAGGCGTGATAACAATTCACCCAAACCCGGCCAGCCTGGATTCCCCTACCCATGCGATAGGCCCGGTTGGTATCGCGGGTCCAAACCCCGGCACCGAGTCCAAATTCGGTATCATTGGCTATCGCGAGGGCTTCAGCCTCGTCCTTAAATTTGGTGACCGCTACCACCGGACCAAAGATTTCTTCCTGGAAAACCCGCATATCATTGGTACCTGCCAACAGGGTCGCCTGAATGTAATAACCGCGATCAAAACCGTCAATCTTGTCGACGGCTCCTCCTGTTAACACTTCGGCACCCTCTTGCTTGCCGATATCGATATAGCCCATGATCTTGTCAAACTGCTCCAACGATACCTGGGCTCCTACCATGGTTTCCGGGTCGAGGGGATTGCCGCGCACAATCTGATTGGTGCGCTCAATCACCATGGCCATAAATTTGTCGTAAATCGATTCGTGCACCAGAGCTCGTGAAGGACAGGTGCAAACCTCGCCCTGGTTGAAAAAACCCAGAACCAGACCCTCGACGCATTTGCTCAGGAACTCATCTTCGTAATCGGCAATATCCTCGAAGTAGATATTGGGCGATTTGCCACCCAACTCTACCGTCGACGGGATGATATTCTCGGCGGCGCACTTGAGGATGTGCGACCCCACCGGGGTCGACCCGGTAAATGCAATCTTGGCGATACGCTTGCTGGTAGCCAGCGCCTGGCCCGCCTCCTCACCGTAACCGTTGACAATATTAATGACGCCCGCGGGAAACAAATCACCCACCAACTCCATCAGTACCATTATCGATGCCGGCGTCTGTTCCGCCGGTTTCAACACCACACAGTTACCCGCAGCCAGTGCCGGCCCCAGCTTCCATGCGGCCATAAGAATCGGGAAATTCCAGGGAATGATCTGCCCCACCACGCCCAGTGGCTCGTGAAAATGATAGGCCACGGTGGTGGGGTCAATCTCGGCCAGGCTGCCCTCCTGAGCCCTGATACAACCTGCAAAGTAGCGAAAATGATCGGCCGCCAAGGGGATGTCCGCCGCCAGGGTTTCACGCACGGCCTTGCCGTTGTCCCAGGTTTCGGCCACCGCGAGCATTTCGAGATTAGCTTCGATGCGATCTGCCAGTTTAAGCAGCAGGTTGGCACGCTCGGCAGCCGGGGTACTGCCCCAGGCTTCCCTGGCAGCGTGGGCCGCATCAAGGGCTAGTTCAATGTCTTCAGCACTGGACCGCGCGATTTGGCAAAAAACCTCACCGGTGACGGGCGTGACATTCTCGAAGTATTGCCCTTTAACGGGTGCGACCCACTCCCCGCCAATATAGTTGTCGTAACGGCTCTTAAAGGTTATCGGTGAACCGGACTGGCCGGGATTGGGAAATGTCATGACGCAGATTCCTCGCTAGCGATTTGCAATTATATTTATACAGCGCACGCTGGCGGCCTGAGACCGTCCAGCTGCTATCCAAACTACCACTGTCGATTGAGGGCTGCAACTGTCTCCTGCTGCAATCCAGGGCAGCGGACGCGTCCGCTTCTGCGGTGGATAAATTGTCCACCTGGTGTCGGCAAGGAGAGCCTGATTGAGCAACCTCTAAAGCAGCCCCTCCCCGCTTATTGATGTGCTTCGGGTTGCATTGCTATAAGGTGACGACGGAACGACAACAAAGCTCTATTGCAGCGAAAAACGCCCGCGGGGTACTTATACTTTGGTCGCAGTCCGACAAGCACTAGAACAGCGTTTTGCACCCCTCGTGCTTGGATTGGATTTTTATTCAGGACATGGCCCGACGCAATAAACCGCTTTTTTTATAGGCTAGAAACGCATTTTTTGAAAATTTCGCAAACCTCAAAAAAAATTTCCGGTGATTTTTAGAGCCGTTTTTTGCTGCTGGGGAAGTGTGGGCTCAGATCAAGTTTATGGCTGGTAGACATGGACTTCACAAACCAGTGACTTTATGCTAGTCGTAACCTCGAACTTGGGTAATTCAGCTTCTGGCAGTCAAGCCGAACAGGCAGTTTTTAGACCTCCATTCGGCCGTAGTCGCCACGATCAGTTGATAATTACTCTTGCTCTTCAATGTTTGAGCGCAGTGTTTCGATCCGAAAAATCCGGCGATTGTCGTTTTTTATGTTGGAGAAACACCGTTCACCTGAGAGGCCCTGGTGCCGCTCGGTGAACGTTACATTCGATAGAAAAAGAACCACCCTGATAACTGCAAATAAAATCGAGAGGACATGTGATATGGCTCATAGAGCATTAGTGACAGGAGGCACGCGTGGCATTGGTGAGGCAATCTCTATTGCCTTGAAAGAAGCCGGGTGTAATGTGGCCGCCAACTACGCCGGCAACGACAAACGAGCAAAAGAGTTCACCGAACGCACGGGCATTCCCGCAATCAAATTTGACGTATCCGATTACGAAGCCACCGCTGCGGGTATAGAGGAAGTGCGCAAGGTGCTGGGTGGACCGGTCGACATTTTGGTTAACAATGCCGGCATCACTCGCGATGGCACCCTTCAGAGAATGGAGCCGGATGCCTGGAAAGCGGTCCTCGATACCAACCTGGGCGGCTGCTATAACACGGCGCACCTGCTGTACAACGATATGCGTGAACAGCAGTATGGCCGGATTGTAAACATTGGCTCTCTCAATGGTCAGGCCGGCCAGTATGGCCAGGTTAACTACGCTGCGGCAAAATCGGGCATCCATGGTTTTACCAAGGCGTTGGCACTGGAAGGCGCGCGACACGGTATTACCGTGAATGCTATAGCGCCGGGCTATGTCGCCACAGATATGGTGGCTGCGGTACCGCAAAAGGTGCTGGACAAGATCATTGCCCAAATACCGGTGGGCCGGCTTGGCAAGGCGGAGGATATTGCCCGTGCCGTCGTATTTCTGGTTTCTGAAAATGCTGATTTTATCACCGGATCGACCCTCTCCATTAATGGAGGTCACCACATGTACTAGGTAACGCCGTGGGTTGCGACCCCCGTTACCAAAATCGCGATGTTCCGGCAAAACCACAGAGCCACCGTTTTTTTGGTTTTGGCAGAATAAGTAAAATGTTGTTGTGTGTTGAACCCGGTGAGCCATCGGGTTCAACAGCATGTGAATTTCTGGAGGAATGTAAGGATGACAGATAAACGTGAAGTAGTAGTACTCAGCGGCGTGCGCACTGCGATCGGTGATTATGGCGCCAGCCTGAAAGATATTCCGCCCTGCGA
>CAVROQ010000040.1:0-29578 GCA_963722805.1 uncultured Gammaproteobacteria bacterium | reverse complement strand
GCGCTTCTGCCGCTCCAGCAACAGTTCGCTGCATATAGCAAGCCAGGCCAAAACAAGCCCCTGGTTGTTGCTTACCAAAACCAGGGTAACTAAAGCCGCAGCATGGCGCCTGAGCTGTACATAGGGCTTATGTCTGGCACCAGTATCGACAGCATCGATGCTGCCATGCTTGACTTTAGCTCCCATCAAATGATTTTACTGGAGACTCACAGCGAGCCCATCGAAGCTGATGTGAGAACCCGGCTTATTGACCTTTGCAGCCCGGGAAACAACGAAATTGATCGCCTGGGCGTCCTTGACCGGCAATTGGGGCTTGTGTTTTCAAACGCTGCCAATGCTTTGTTGCAAAAAACCGGGCTCAAACCAACTGCTATCAAGGCCATCGGCAGTCACGGCCAAACTGTCCGCCATCGCCCTGCAGACACGGGGCGTAAAAATGACAACGCCTTCAGTTTGCAGATTGGCGACCCGAACACCATCACCGAAAATTGCTCGATTACAACCGTAGCTGACTTCCGGCGCAGGGACATAGCAGCCGATGGCCAGGGCGCGCCGTTGGTGCCGCTATTTCACCAGGCCGCTTTTGCGAAGACCGGAATTAACAGGGCGATTGTCAATATCGGAGGCATGTCCAATGTCAGCCTGTTGGCATCAGATCAAAAACTGACAGGCTTTGACACTGGCCCCGGCAATGTCCTGCTCGATAGCTGGATCAGGCAGCAAAAGGGCCACGATTACGATCGAGACGGCAACTGGGCGGCATCTGGTCTGATAGATGCTGGACTGCTCGAGGCAATGCTGGCACACCCTTTTTTATCCCGGCTTGCCCCCAAAAGCACCGGCCGGGAAGATTTTAACCTGGAATGGCTACTCCACTTGACTCAAAGATTTCCCGGGCAACATCCGGCGAATATCCAGGCCACCCTGCTAGAGATGACCGCCCGAAGCATCTCCGACGCCCTTTTTCAAACCGCTGAGCCATTGACTGAAATTTATATATGCGGCGGCGGGGCCAGCAACCTCAAACTGATGGCAAGGCTGCAGGAACTACTTCTACCACTGCCTGTAAGCACCACCACGGAACTTGGGATTCCGCCTGGGTGGGTTGAGGCCAGCGCCTTTGCCTGGTTTGCAAAACAGACTCTAGAAGGACGACCCTCCAGTAACATCGCAGTCACTGGCGCAAAAGGGCCCAGAATCCTTGGGGGTATATTCCACTGTTGAGTCGGAGCGCCTGACCGGAAGCCCGCACGTCTAGAAATAGCTGTAATTCTCTTGACTCATCAGCCGTCGAACGTCATCGGGCCCATGGGGTACCGTGTCGACAAAAGGCAGGAGCTGAGCGGGGTCAATATTTTGGCTAACCAGCCAGCTCTCGCAAACCGAGATATCAACCACCCTTAGCGCCGTGAGCCTGGCTGCGAGCTCTACCAAGCTTTTTTTGCAGTAGTAACCCTGGCCTAAAAACACCCTGCCTTCGGCGCCATGCAAGACCAAAACCACGGGATCCCCCGCGGAATATTGCCGCTCGCTATAAACCTCTTCCGCTCGACGTAAAATAGCTTCGAGCTCCGCGGCGCTTGTAGCAAACCACAAGCAGCAGCAATCCCAGGCACCGCAGCCACATCGAACGCATATTCATTAGGGGCAATTTACAGCGAAAAGGACGAGCCGCAACCGCAGGTCGCGTTTGCGTTGGGATTTGAAACGATAAAACGAGATCCCTCCAGACCCTCAACATAGTCGACTGCAGCCCCTACGAGATACTGGTAACTCAATGGATCGATCAGCAGTGCAACACCCTGATTTTCTACCGCAGTATCGTCTTCGGCCTGCAATTCGTCGAAAGTGAAACCATACTGAAACCCGGAACAGCCGCCACCGGTGACGAATACCCGCAGCTTGAGTTGCTGGTTGCCTTCTTCTTCGATCAGCGCCTTTACCTTTGCCGCCGCGCGGTCTGAAAACCCCAGCGGAGCAGGACTGAATACCTCTGCCTGGGACATCCTGAGTAACCTCTATGACTTGCTTCGCTAATGAGACGGACTATGTTAGCACCGACAGAGCCAGAATTATCAGTTATCCTGACTATTTTAGTCAACTACTATACTGGTCGCTTGGCTAGACCCAAATCCAAACTGAATTTATGGGTATTTCTATTTATTATTAACAGCCCAGCTAAACTGCTTTTGAACCCGGGTTGGTCGCTTTTCATTGGTCTCTGCAACCACTTCAATAAGCTCCGGCTTAAAACCCTCCGGTAATTGCAGGGTTCCCTCTATTTTTTCGAAATAGCGGAAACGAAAAACCGACTCGACCTCGGGCTCTACGAGGTCCCGAAGCAGCAATGCCTGCTGCTGGCCATTGAGGTCACCGCGCAATATAAGTTCGTAGGTCCCGCGCAGCAAGCGATGCTTAATTGCCAGCTGCTGCAACACTATCTGGTAGTTAAAGCTGTTAGCTTCTCTTGCGGGATTGAGAGATATGCTGCGAATACTCAAGCCTTTCTCAGTAGCAGTTGGCGCCATCAAACCTCGATAAAAAACCAGGTCGGCCTTCAGTGCTGCTATTTTAGCCTCGCTGGCTACGACCGCCTCACGCACCTGCTCTGCCGCTTGTCGATCGATTATCGCCCCTTGTCGGGCGTTCGTCAGCTCCTGCTCCAACTGGGCCAGTATTTCGGCGTGGACAGCGCTGTCCTCGCGTAACTGCTGCAGTTCCATCAGGGTCACCTGCTGGATCCCATGGCCTCGTTTAAAACCATAGTCGTAGCTCAAACCACAGGCTAACAACACCAGGGCAAGGAAAAACACCAGCCACAGTGGCCAGTATTCCTGCAAACCACGACGTCGGGGTACCCCGGTAGAATTATCCGCCATTCAAAAACCCCAGCATCAAGGCAACAAAGCCGGCATGTCCAATGCGGTCGACTCCGCAAGACCACACATAATATTCATAACTTGCACAGCCTGAGTCGAGGCACCTTTAGCTAAATTGTCGATCACTGAAAGCACTACTACTATATCGCTGTCCCGTTGCTGGTGGATAGCCAAGCGACACAGATTGGAGCCACGAACGGAACGCGTTTCAGGATGCGAACCCGGCGGCAAGACATCAACAAAGGCTTCCCCACTATAACGTTGCTCATACAGTACCTGCAGGTCGTCATTATCGGCTTTCAGTCGAGCGTAAAGCGTTGCATGAATGCCACGAACCATAGGCGCCAGATGGGGAATAAATGTCAAGCCAATTTCCTCACCTGCCATCCCCTGAAGCTCCTGCACAATCTCCGGTGCGTGACGATGGCCGGACGCGCCATAGGCCTTGAAGCTCTCTCCCATTTCGGCGAACAGATTTGGTAATTTAGCCTGACGCCCCGCACCGCTAACGCCGGATACGGCATTGGCAATAAGACTATCAGTATCAACCAGCCCTGCTTCGAGCAGCGGCATAAATCCCAGTTGCACAGCTGTAGGATAGCAGCCGGCACAGGCTATCAGTCGAGCCGATTTGATTTTTTCACGATTCCGTTCAGGCAGACCATACACTGCCTCTGCGACCAGATCGGGACAGGCATGCGGCTGGCCATACCAGTCTTGCCAAAGCGCAATGTCGCGAATACGAAAATCTGCCGACAGGTCGATAATACGTCCATTGCTTTGCCACAATTCAGCCATCATGCCTTGAGCGACGCCATGGGGCGTTGCAAAAAACACGACATCGCAAGCTGCCAACTGATCGATATTGGGCTCGCTGAATTCAAGTTCACAGAAGCCGCGCAAGTTAGGATATAAGTCGTCAACCCGCTGCCCCGCGTCGCCCCGCGAGGTAATAACAGTCACCCTTGCCTCAGGGTGCACCAGCAGCACGCGCAGCAGTTCGACACCGGTGTAACCCGTCCCTCCTACAATACCTACTGTGATCACTGCCAACCTCCAGCCAATTGCTTTACCATAATGCTTTTAATGAGTGCGTCGTTTGCTATCACTCGCCGTGTAATACCGACGCCGCGCATGCTAAACCAAAGCCACGGATAAATCATCTCAATGAGCGCGCCATCGGGCCAAACTAATATATTGAGCCGAACTGCAGCGCGGGGCATGCGCCATTTGCGCCAGCAGTTGGCCACCGGCCAAGCCCCCTTCGAGCATGCAATTCTCGGCCTGGTATCCGGTCTGATTACGGGCCTGGTGATTCTGCTATTCCGTAAAATCTACGAAACTATTATCAGCGTGGCGATTAGTCAGAATAGCTCTGCAAAGCCTGATCAGCTAGGCTTCGAAATCTTACCCAACTGGCTGCACTTTGCCCTACCTGCAGCGGGCGGGCTGCTGATTGGGCTGGTATTGTGGCGTATCGGTAAGCAGTATTGTCATGTCGGTGTCGCGCATGTAGTGCTTTACGTCAACAACCGCGATGCCAAGTTGCCCTGGCAGAACGCGCTGGTACAATTTTTTGGCGGCATAGCCAGCCTCGTCACCGGTCAATCCGTCGGCCGCGAAGGCCCAGCCGTGCATCTGGGTGTTGCCAGCAACAGCCTGCTGGGCCAGGCTCTTCATCTTCCCCACAACAGCCTGAGGGTGCTGGCGGGCTGCGGCACTGCAGCGGCCATTGCGGCATCCTTCAATACCCCGATTGCAGGCATTATTTTCGCGATGGAAGTGGTGCTTGCGGAGTACACCATCACCGGCTTTATACCTGTTATCCTGGCATCAGTTACCGGTACCGTCGTGGCAAGACTGGCCTATGGCAGCGACCCGCTGCTCTCGGTGCAACAAAGCTTTAGCCTGGATATAAGTGATCTTGGACTGGTGACACTGCTGGCCGTGCTGGTGTCAGTTGCCAGCGCTTCATTCGTTCGAATCCAGGGCTACTGTCTGCGCTTCTCGGAGCGCCCATTGTGGTTGCGCCTCGGCGTTGCCGGCACGGTCACCGGGGTTCTAGCCTTGGCAGCGCCGCAAATCATGGGGGCGGGACACAACACTCTGGTCAACCTCATTGCTTCGCCATTGCCACCTCTAATGCTGATCACCATCATCGTCTGTAAACTGTTTGCCACTGCATTCAGCATCGGACTTGGCATGCCCGGCGGGATGATTGGCCCCAATCTTTTCATTGGCGCCTGTATTGGCACCCTGCTGGGCCAATCAATGCAATTGCTATTACCGGGGGTAGTGGATTCCGTCGCGTTATACGCCCTGCTGGGGATGGCGGCAATGATGAGTGCCGTCCTCAATGCACCTCTGGCCGCGCTAATGACGCTGATGGAGATGACTTATAACCCCCACATTATTTTTCCGGGTCTGTTGGCAATCACAGTAGCCAATATTTGCCACCGAGAGCTGTTTTCCCAGCCGTCGGCGATTGGCGCGGTTCTGCACCACCAGGGGATAGACCTGCATCTCGACCCGGTCAGCCAGGCACTGCAGAGAGTTGGCGTATCAAGCTTGATGAATACCAATGTGGTGATGGGGCGAGCAACGATGCCGGTAGTCGAATTACAACAACTGCTGACGCGCAAGCCGGACTGGATTGTTTTGGTCGAAAGCAATATTCACTATCTCGCAGATACTCGTCGATTGACGGAATACCTGGATTCGCTGGACGATACCGCACCTGAGAAAATTGACTTGTTAGAAACCGGCCTGGCGACAAAGATTGCCATTATTGATACCCAGGCCAACGTCAATGAAGCCTGGCAGATAATGCTAATGACCGGCAACAACGCAGTTTGTGTTCGCTCAAAACACCAGTTTATACTCAACTCGAATATCGGTGTCATTACTCGCAAAGCACTCGAAACTCATATTTATCGTCGCTATGGAGCCAACAGCTGATGCTTTGGATCAAGGCATTTCATATTATTTTCATGGTCTGCTGGTTCGCCGGTGTGTTCTACCTGCCGCGGTTGTTTGTCTATCACGCCATGAGTACTGAGCCGGCCGTGCACACGCAACTGGCCATCATGGAACGCAAGCTATACCGCTTTGTCAGTATCTTTGCGGTGCTGACTATCATCCTCGGATTCGTGCTGTTGATGGGCAACAGCGCATACTACCTGAAAGCGCCATGGTTTCATGCCAAACTAACGCTGGTGCTACTGCTGGTTATCTATCACCTGGTTTGTGGTGCGATGGTTAAGCAACTGGACAGCGGCGGCAATAAGCGTTCGCATGTGTTTTATCGTTGGTTCAATGAAATACCGGTACTGTTCTTATTCAGCATTATTATCCTGGTTGTCGTAAAGCCTTTCTAAATACGAGGAAACTAAATGAGTCGCAGCGAAGAGCTCTTCAATGAAGCACAGCGTTATATTCCCGGCGGCGTCAATTCGCCGGTTCGCGCTTTCAAAGCGGTGGGTGGTACACCACTATTCATCGACCGCGCCAGCGGTGCCCACATCTTCGATGCCGATGGCAAAAGCTACATCGACTACGTTTTGTCATGGGGACCGATGATCCTGGGTCATGCACATCCCGAAGTGCTGGCCGCCGTGTGCGAAGCTGCAGCCCATGGATTGAGTTTTGGCGCTCCGACAGAATCGGAAATCAGTCTCGCCCGCAGGCTGTGCGAAATCATGCCAAATATGGATCTGGTGCGAATGGTCAACTCCGGCACCGAAGCCACTATGAGTGCTATCCGACTGGCTCGCGGTTATACCGGTCGCGATAAGATCGTCAAATTTGAAGGCTGCTACCACGGCCACTCTGATTCATTGCTCATCAAAGCAGGCTCCGGCGCCCTGACGCTTGGAGTGCCAAGTTCACCCGGAGTTCCCGCCTGTCTGGCCGATCACACAATCACCTTGCCGTACAACGACATCGCAGCCTTGCAGCAAGCGTTTAGCCAGTGGGGCGAGCAAATCGCCTGCGTGATTGTGGAACCCGTCGTGGGCAATATGAATTGCGTGCCCCCGGTAGCCGGTTTTTTGCAGGCTATCCGCGAACAGTGCGACAGCTACTGTGCAGTGTTTATTATCGATGAGGTAATGACAGGATTTCGCATGGGCTTGCAGGGTGCTCAGGGCCACTACGGCATTGAGGCGGATCTTACCACCCTCGGTAAAGTTATCGGCGGCGGCATGCCGGTGGGAGCTTTTGGCGGCAAGCGCCGCATCATGGAGCAAATAGCGCCCCTCGGGCCGGTTTACCAGGCGGGAACACTGTCCGGCAATCCGGTGGCCATGAGTGCCGGACTAAAAACCCTGGATCTCATCAGTGCGCCGGGCTTCTACGAGCAGCTTTTTGCAAGTACTGAGCAGCTCATGGCGGGATTGCGCCAACTGGCAAACCGGGCCGGCATTCCATTTACTACCAACCATGTGGGTTCCATGTTCGGCTTTTTCTTCAGCGAAGAAGAAGTGGTGACTAACTATCAACAGGTGATGGCCTGCGACAACGACCGCTTTAATCGCTTCTTCCACGGGATGCTCGAACAGGGGATTTACCTGGCACCGGCCTCTTACGAAGCCGGCTTTATGTCCATCGCTCATACCCCTGAGCTGATTGAACAGACATTGGATGCGGCGCAAAAGACATTTTCTCGCTTATAGACCGGTCTAAAGCCCGGATTCAAAAAACAAGACGCGCGCGGAAGCCAAAAACCAGGATGTCATCCGTTTCCAGAGCGTCGGCCGGGTTGACGATATACTGAACGCTCGGCGTGACCTGCAAAAAGTCGAGCGGATCATATCGATAGAAGGCTTCCAAAGTGTATTGATTACGCGAGCTATCGGGGGCGCGCCCCCAATTCAGCGCCAGTCCGGCCAGGTCTTTTCCTTCACGTGCGTCATACCCTGTGCCAACACTGACCGAGCGATCCAGGGCCGGGCCGCCGCCATCGCTGTACCCGGCGCGAAAGAACGGGCGCCATTTTCCGGCTCGTGCGCTGGTAACGAGGGCGACACCTTGCCCACCTTCGACTCCGGTTTCTACACGGTCATCGACCTGCCATACCGTAAGTTGGACAGCCCGATCGTAACGATTGTCCCAATCCGGCGACCAGCCAAGGGCGAGGTGTTTAAATGTCTCTCCACTTTCGAAAAGCGACCGTGCACTGTCAATAGGTTCAGCCGGGTTACCATTCGCGTTGGCGATACCACCGAGCACCGCCCATTGTTCGTTTAAACGCCACTGGATCGCGGCCCCCAAACCCTGGCCTGGAGCGGGAATAGTGGGTATTTCGAAAGCCAGATTGGCGAATGCAGTCCAGGGGCTGGCGAGACTGTTGACGTCAACATAGTCGGTGACGTCGACCTGGCCGATGACAAAACTCATGCGCCCCTCGAGGAGTCGTTGGCGCCAATAGAGATTGGTCAAAACCCAGCCGGCATCACTGTAGGTTGTAGAAAGCAAGCCTGCATAACCCAGAGACGGCCCCAGTGCCTGGGGCGAAATGTGGTCTCCGATAGCCGAGCGGTTCTCGACTTTAAAGATTAGGGCACCGCTGGTCGGCGTGCCCTGCCCAATCGCCGTCCAGGCTCCATAGAAACGCAGCACATTGCCCAAGGCATCCGCGGGTGACCGCTCTGAGTTCGTATCAAGGAACTGCACTTGGTCATCAATACCGAAGGAAAAACCGGTTCTGCTTTCAAGCTGTTCCTTCCAGGCATGAAAGCCCTCCAGTGCTCCTTCGTTCTGGCGATCTGCGGTGGCATCCAGGGTGCCTTCAACACTATTTGGCGTCGCAAAGGCAGCGCTGTCCATGTCCTGTGACCTGGCCTCATGCGGTAAAGCCCATAGCACAAGCACCGCCGATACCGTGCCGACTAATCGCCCGTGCATCTAGTACGGTCTAACTGTCGCCGCCCAGCAGCTTTGCCGCTGCCCGCAGGTACCCCGGCGAGTGGTCGGGTTCGCCGATGTTCGGTGCCAGCGCGAAGGTCATTCCACAAAAATCACGTGCCGGGTCGACATAGATACCCTGCCCCATGTTGCCATGCTTGAACATCGCGCCATCGGCAAAAACTGCATCCCACTGACAGCTGTTGCGCTCCCCCGGCGCGCCGAACCAGTCAGCGTGATAGCCTTCCTCGGTGCTGCCTTTGTAGGCCGCCGGACTCCCCATTTCGTGAATCCGCTGGTACAGTTTCGGCGTCACGATTCGCTCGTCCGAGACCGCGCTCCAGCTGGGTGTGTAGATCATCGCATAGCGCAGCAGATCCTCGGCTGTGGTGTTGTTGCCTCCTCCACCGATGGCGGTGCCATCGGGCGCCAGCGCTACCATGAACGGACTGGTCACTCCGATCCTGGACCAAACCCGCTGATTAAAAGCATCGGCATAACGAAGCCCCGTCACGTTCTCGATGGCGAGCGTCAATACCTGCGTGATAGCGGAGGAATAGCGGAAGTGCGTTCCTTGCGGCTCGCCTTCCAGCGGTTTGACTTCGCGCAACATCGTGATCCAGTCGTCGCCGCTGCCCTCGAACACCGTGGCGAAGAACTGGGAAATCCAGGTACCCGAATCACTGAGGTTCTCAAAAGACTCCTCCAGGTCGAGACCAACCGCCATATTGCAGGCGTTCTCCATTGTCACGCTGTCCCATTCCGAACCCTTCAATTGGGTAACGTAGGTCGACGCAGGCTGTGACAGGTCCAGCAATCCATCAGCCTCCAGGAGGGTAATCATGAGACCGACGGCTGTCTTGGAGGCTGACATCCAGATGTGGAAATCATCGGGATTCATGCCGGGGTAGGCCTCGAGCACGACCTTACCCTTATGCGCCATCATCATCGCCTGGACCCGTTTGGGCCCAACGATATACTCTTTGAGTGGCGCAGCCCGCGAGCCGTCCCGGGCAGTGAACGTAAGCTCATTCAGCTCAGGTTTAATATTGCGTTCAAGGGAGCGGACCGCCATCGTGGGAGGAATGGCGTCGCACTTCAGGAAAGCCGAAATATTCAGGTTGTAAAAGACCGAGTCATCACCACCTGCTTGCCAGTTCGGGGTACTCCAGCGCGCATGCGCACCGCGGATGAAGTCAATGGGGAACGGTTTTTTCGCCTTCGAGATCGGCGTCGTAATCTCGGTAATCGGGGTGATCACCGGTTTGGCTGGAGCAGCGCCACTCTGCTCTGCGTAAGCCGCTTTGAACGGTAGCGCTCCCGTCACGCTCGCAGTAGCGCCAAGCAACATACTCTGGTTGAGAAAGGATCGTCGGCTTACACCACCGGGGGCGCCCCCGGGTTGCCCATCGGCTTCTTGTTTCGTCAGTTCCTTATTGACTTTCATCGTTCAATCTCCCGCCAAAAACTTCGCTGCCCGACGGAGGTAGCCCGGCATCTTGTCCTCTCCGTAAGGCGGGACATAGCCATTGGAAGAGTAGTAAACACCAACAAAGTCACGCGCCGGATCGATGTAAATACCCTGGCCAATATTGCCGTGCTTCCACAGCGCGCCATCTTCGAACACCGCGTCGAACTGCATCGAGTTCATCAGCGGTGCCTCACCGAAGTCTTCCTTAAGACCTTCATACTTGGCACCTGCCTGAAACGCTGCCACCTTGCCAGCGGTCTGCAGCCGCTGCAGAACTTCAGCAGAAACGATGGGCTCGACTGCGGTTTTGTCCCAACTGGGCGTGAAGATCATGCCGAAGCGCGCAAAGTCTTCAAGCGTGGTGGAAATAAGGCCATGCGACACAGCGGTGCCATCGGGCATCAGATGATGCAGAAAATCCATGCGGGCACCCACCTTGCCCCAGATCCGCTGCTGGAAAAGATCAGCCCAGGTCATGTTGTCGATCTGTTCTGCGAGCAACACATTAATCTGTGTCACAGCAGAGGAGTAGCGAAATACCTCGCCTGGCTTTTCCCCCTCGATAACTTCAGCCTCGCGCAGAATATCCAACCAGTTTTCCATCTCGCCGGTCGCAGGATTCGGCGCTCCGAACTCTGCAGAAAAGAAGCGCACGATGATGGAGTTCGGGTCGACAATGGAATCGAGCGTCTCTTCGAGCGCCAACCCGGTGGACATATTCGCGGCATCAATAAGCGATACATTATCCCAGTTGGTGCCGGCAAGCTGGGTCACATAGTCCGTAACCGGTCTTGACAAATCGACCTTACCCTCCGCTTCCAGCATGGCCAACACCAGGCCGACTGTAGCTTTGCCCGGAGACATCCAGACATGCCGGTCCATCGGATTCATGCCCGGGTACGTCTGATAAACAACCTTGCCTTTGTGAATCATCAGTACACCCTGCACACGATGATTCGGGTGGACCACATATTCATCCAGAGTCAGACCGCCCTCCTTCGTGGTGAAGCTGACCGCGCTGCCTATAGAGTCGTCCAGTGCCACTTCGAGCGGCATGTAAGTAGGATTTGGCGACGAATAGGCAGTCGGCAACATCTCGGCAAGGTTCTCGTTGTAATACAACGCATGATCGCCGCCGAGTTGGTAATGAAAATTATCAAAAGACTCACGCGCAGCATTCGCAAATTCGAGCGGCCAGGGCGATTTCGCCGCGTCGACCGACAGCGTGGTGGTTGCTCCGGGAACTGCCAGATAGGACTCCAAGGGGTTGCCGCCGCCGTCTGATGACGATTCGGCCGTGTCAGCGGCGGGCGCCGCCGATACCGAATCCATCTCAATAACTTCGGCTTCCGGCGCGGGCTCGCAGCCAAGAATCATGGCGCAAGCCATCAGTAACATCGTCGGAACTGCAAAGATTGAAATCGATGGTTTGTTAATCATTTCTATTGCTCCATTTTTCTAGTCGTCGCCGTGCAGCAGCGTTCCTGCACCGGTCTCATCATCAACCTGAATCTCAAGCAGATCCGGGTTCAGACCGATCGTGTGCTCGTTCAGCCACTTTTCTACCACTATCGGTTCGAACCGTCCTTCGGGTTCGATTGGGAAGCGGATTTCCTGACCCGGCTTAACGGGAAGAACTTCGCTGTCTTTGACCACAATCGTGCCGTTAACCACAACATAGGGAATGCCAGTGGTCGGCACACCGTGTTCGCCAACCTTGAAACCGGAATTTTCGGTTATCGTTTCGGGGTCAAAAATGGTGATGTCAGCAACCTTGCCTACCTGCAAACGGCCCCGCTCCTGCATCGCCTCGATCCCGGTATCGCCCAGGTGCTTGGCGACCCAGTAGCTGGCCTGTGAAATGGTAAACATCAGGGGCACACCCTGTTCGCGGGCCATGCGGAAAGTGCGACCGCGGGTGCCCGACGTTCTCGGATGGCCACGGTATTCGGTCCAGTCAGCGTCCCAGGGCAACAACTCACCGTCATCACCCACGCCAGCCATGGCGTCGCTGGCTAAAGTCATATGGGGAATGGTCAACCAGTTGGGCATCCATTCATCACGATAGGGGAAGAATACAACGACAGCGCGTCCGGCATTGTTTTTTACCAGGTCGGCGTAAGTTTCGTCGGTCAGATAAGCATCTGCGACCGGATCGTAGAGCGTGTCCTCATACTTGTAACCGTATTTATCCTTCCAGGTCTCCGGACGCAGAAAAACCGCGCTGACAGGCGTGGAACCCGCTGCATAAGGATAATACTCGGACCACATGTTGAGCCCTTTCTCCCGGGCAAGCTGCAGCTTCTCCTCGATTTCCCACCAACCATAGTCGTTGTTATGTGCCATCAGCAGCGGCGCACCAAGCAGCATGGCATTGGCAAAGATCTCGTCAAAGGCAATAGGGGCTTCGGTCGGGGTATCCTGATTGAGGTGATACCGGGTGTGGACCGACGTAAGTCGATTGTAGTTTGCGGCCGCCTTTTGGGCTGCGAACAACTCGTAGCTGGTGTTGCCGGTGGCCATGTAGGCTACGCCCGCGCCAACGCCCAACGCACCCTGGCGCAAGTCCTCGTCCAGAATCCGCATGACCTGGTTCATCTGATCGATTGAAGATTTAGTCACCGACCAGCCGGCAACACCATCTTCCGCGGCTTTGGCGATGACCGGGGTAGCAACCGAAAAATCCTTTGGCTCAGTCATCCCAATTTCCGGATCGTGGACTGCTATGCGCGCCATGTTCAGGCCGGTCGTGGTGCCATAGTTTACCTGCCAACCGCTCTCTGCTTTCTGGTCGTACCACCCCTTGACGTTGAACGCCCCAAGCTCCAGATCCATCCCGGTGGTGACACCGTCCCTGAGAGCCATCTTGGTCGCAAAAACATCGACCGCATGATAGTGCGTGTCAATAAAGCCGGGGGACACAACAAGTCCTGTGGCGTCAATCACCTGATCACCGGATATGGCCTTGTTGGTGATTGCAACGATGCGACCATCCTTGATGGCAACGTTGGCGATAGCGTCAAACTGCGACTCCGGGTCCATGACGCGGCCATTCAGAATGACAAGGTCATTTGCAACAGCGAATGTGCTGCTCAATAAAAGTGCAGCAACAGCAGCATAGACAATGCGCATTACTTTTCGATCTATCAGCCTCAAAAAAGTGCTGGCATATTTTGGCTTCATTTTTTTTAAATCTCCCTATTTAACGTTATCAGAATCGCCACACTTCTGGCGCAGACAGGCTCCCTGCTCAACGGTCAGCAGGGGGTGCAAATTCATCGCCTTCGAGGTGCGGCGTCCCGGCCATATAGATGCCATCCCATGCCGCCACGGAGACCAGCTCGAAACGGGGCTTGCTCTCGGGTTCAAAGCGGATCGGCTGGCCCGGGAATCGGTCGAGCATAACTTTGTCATCGCGCAACACGACCGTACCGTTGACCAACACCGCCTTCATGCCCGTAGCAGGAAGCGATCCTTGCTCATAGGTCGAATTGTCGGTGAACTTGTCCGGGTGGAATACCACGATGTCGGCCACCATACCCTCCTGGATTCGACCCCGCTCCTGCATCGCCTTGAGCCCCGTATCGCCCAGATGTTTAGCTGCGTTATAGCTCAGGATCGACATAATCTGCATAAGAGGAATGTCGTTCTCACGAGCGAGGCGCACGCTGATGGCTCGCGCCCCAGCTCCCCGTGGGTGCATGTTGCCAAGTTCATCCAGCGGTGTTTCCCACGCACCGTTAACCGGCTCAGCGGCCATGGCGTCACTTGCCATAGTGGTGCCTTTCAGGCGCAGCCAGCTGACGGCATCCTCTGCAGGCATCTTGTAGAGGATGATTTCCTTGGTAGGTTCTCTTGCCAAACCTGATTGGTAGGTTTCCAGGGTATAGAACGCGTTGTTTAACGGATCCTGCATGGTGTCCTCGTACCGGTGTCCGAGTTTTTCTACCCAATTCTCCGGCTTGAGGAAGACGGCGTTCAGGGTCGTGGATCCGGCGGCATAGGGATAGATTTCACCCCAGATATTGAAGCCCTGCTCCTGCAAACCGGATATCAGCTGATGTGCCAGTCTCCAGCCGGGGTTGTTGTAGTGATTGATGGTCGCAGGCGCGTCCAGCGACAGTGCATTCGCAATGATCTCCTGGGCGCCAAGGTTCTCGAAGGTGGCGCTATCGGGCGTGAAGCGGGTGTGCACGGCGGTATGGCGACCGTAGCGCGAGCCTACCTTCTGCACCTCGTACATCTCGCGAGATGTCACGCCGTCGCGCATGTAGCCCAGGGTACTGCCAATGCCAAGACCACCATCCTGCAAGCCTTTGTCGATGATACGAAGTATTTCGTTGCCTTGTTCCAGCGTGGGTACCGTCAGGCTCCAGCCTGAACTCTGCCGCGTCTCCAGTGCGCTCAGCGGCCCATTACTCACGCCTTCGTCCTTGACTCCGTCCAGTACCTGGGCCCTGGCGAGTTCGTGGCTGGAAGCACAGCCATAGTTCACCGCGGTTTTGCCCTGGCGCTCCTCGTACCACGCCCCAAGTGTGGTTCCGGCGCAACCTTCCTCAATGTCCATGCTGCTGGTCAGGCCGTCGCGCAATCCGATCTTATAGCCGAGAGGGGCTTGCCAGTGGTAGTGCGTATCGATAAAGCCTGGAGCGACAACATGGCCTTTGGCATCAAGAGTCTGCTCGCCGCGGATATCTCTCTTGGTGACTGCGGCGATCCTCCCATTCTTGATACCAACGTTTGCCACACTGTCATAAAGCGTTTCCGGGTCCATCACCCGACCGTTGAGGATAACCAGGTCGTAATCGGTGGCCTGGGCCATCGACGCTATGGAGACGAATCCACCCAGCAACAAACCGCGAATCAAGGGTTTCACTATAAAAGTTCCTTGCATTTCTCTCTCCTGTTCATTGCCTTGCAGATCTGCGAATTGGCCGGCCGGCGTCGGCATCGGTAATCAGCTTGCCATCGTCGACGACGATCTCGCCGTTGACCAGCACCCAGTTCACGCCGACCGCTGGCTGGTTGGGCTCTTGGTAGGTTCCCATGTCACTAACCGTGTCTGGATCGAACACCACGATATCGGCGTCCATACCCTCTTGTAAGCGGCCCTTGGTCTTCATTTGCGGCACAAAATCTGCCAGCGTCTGGGCCGGCAGCAGGCTCATCTTGCGCAGCGCCTCATTCAGGCTCATAAGTTTTCGTTCCCGCACGTAGGATCGCAGGATCTTTACAAAAGTGCCGTTAGAACGGGGATGCGAAAAGGCGTTGTCGGGAAGCGGCCAGCTATCGCCCCCGTAATTCTCAATATTGCCGCCATCCATCAACATCCAGAACATCTCATCCGACTCAATAAGAACACGGGGATGAAGAATGGAGGCGTCCAGCAAGGCCAGGTCGTCGGGGTTGCTTTCATCGAGGAAGTGCCAGGTAATGAAAGTACCGGGTTTGTTTTGCTGGTAATCGGCAAGCTGTTCCTCGGTCATGCGATCCGTACCCAGCTGGAAGTTTTCCGCCGTAGAGCCCATACGTTCCCGCCAACCGTCTCCGCTGAACATGGCCGCGCCGACCACGGTGCTGGCAGCCCCCCAGGGATAGGCGCCCACGGTGATGTTAATATCCCTTGCGAAGGCCTCATCGATCAGCCCGAGGGTGGCATCTATATCCTTCAGCGAGGTGCTGTTAATGTGGCAGATATGCATATGCGCCCCGGTGATCGCCGCGTTGGCGATCAGCTCCTGCACGGCCTCGAATGAACTTTGGGGTTCCAGATTGCTGGCATAACGAACATGGGTAAACGTCGCCACCTCGCGCTCGGCCGCCAGACGCGCAAGTGCCGTATACTCCTTGGCGCCGTAGCCCGGCGCATAGCCGGCGTTAATGCCAATTCCCAGCGCGCCTTCATCCAGGCCCTGCTCGACCAACGCCAGGATCTGCGACTGCTGTTCGGATGTCGCAATGTCCATTTTCCAATCGTTTCGGCCCTGCGCATCCTGGAAGTATTCTGGAGAGGATTCCGGTTGCGTGCCGGTGAAGGTTGCGATTCGGGCAAAGGTCCAGGCGGCAGCTGCGCCGTAATTAATGGGCAGCCGTTTCTCAGCCTGCTGCTTATACCAGTCGGCAATGGGCAGAACGCCTGATTCCAGCTCCAGCATGGTGGTGACCCCTTGCATCGCCTGCATACGGTAGTCACCAATGTTCTGCCCATGAGCGTGCAGGTCGATGAAGCCGGGAGCTACCACCTGGCCGCTGGCATCGATGGACGCATCTCCGGTTATAGTCTCGTTGGTGATGGCAACAATACGGCCGCCCTTGATTCCAACGTTTGCCACTTGGTCAAACAGCGTCTCAGGGTCCATAACCCGACCGTTGTTGATGACAAGGTCATAGTCCTGCGCATAGCCGGACGAAGCCGCCATGACTCCAACAATAAGGGTACCAGCCATTAGATGATGCTTGATCATTGTTGCGCTCCCTATTAGGCAAAAATGTTCTGCCTAGCCGACCCTACCAGAAAGCAACGGCGCCGGTTGCCTTTTCGACATCCGATTCTTACACTCACTGCATTGGGCACGGAGGAATAAAACGTCATGACCAATGGTTTTTTGAATGTGAAAGCGAGGAGGCGCCACCGGTGAGTGATGCTCTGCCTGTCCGACAGCGCTTTTCGGACTTCATAACCGATTTGCCAATTCTGCAAGCTGAGTCGGCACAACTTGGCCGCGGCGTGGCGCGCTTTATGTCGGTACAAGCGTGTGGTCGCGACATGATATTGACTCACCTCCTGCTGGAACCACGGCTTGCGGGTCATGTGGTTCCGGACCCGCAATGGCTCTGCCTGATGGTTCCGCTTCGGTGGCGGGGCGATTATGTCTTTAACGGCATCACCGCGCGCCCCTGCGACATCTACCTCTCGGCCGGCCCCAACGGCTATGCTACGGTCGGGGAAGGTCGCGAAACCATCGCAGTCGGCATTCGACGATCTCGCCTGCAACAGACCATCATGTGGCTTGCTGGAAACTCAATCGAGCCCTTACAGCTCGTCGATCAGCGCCTGGCGTTGGGAGCCACTTATGGCCCTCACGTGCAGCGCAAGCTTCTCGCAGCGATTCGCGGCGCCATGCTGTCGCCAATTGCAGCCACACGCTTCGCTCTCTCCCGGACGGTGGAGAGCGATCTCTTCTCCCTGCTGGGGAGCATGTTACTAGACCAAATGGGTTGCGAAAACGAGCGTGATGCTTGCAGGATGGACGCGCTGCGCGTTGTGAAGGCCGCTAAACAGGCACTGCAAGAACAGCCGGCGCAGACGGCAAGCCTGGCCGAGCTCTGTGCCGCAAGCGGGGTCGGCCAGACCTGGTTACACAAGTGCTTTATAGATATCTACGGCACTGCACCCAACAGCTACCTTCGCTCCCGCCGCCTTACCGCTGCGCGCGAGGACCTGCTGGACCCACTCGGTGGACCGAGATCGGTCAAGGAAGTAGCTCTTTCTCACGGTTTCCAAAACTTCGGCCGGTTTGCAGCGGATTACCGCGCCCGCTTCGAAGAATACCCATCCGAGACTTTAGCGCGGCAAGCATTGCCAACATAAACTTTGCAGGGATAGATCTAGCCAATGAACTCGGTCAGATCATAAAAAAACCCCGAAATTGCAGAGCAACCCGGGGTTTGAGTCTTAAAGAAGGCCTTATCTGCTGCCAAGCAATTTTACATGCTGCACGACCTTAAGAGCACTTGGAATCACCGCAATTAAGACAGGTCATACAGCCGTCCATCATAATGCTCGCCTTGGTATAACATTTGTTACACAGCTGGGCAGACTCAGGAAATTCAACGCTGCTGTTGGCAGCACTGGCGCTAGAGGCATTCTGCTTGGCTTCATATTCGGCGCGTTTTTCGTCGAGGATTTTTTGCCGATGATCGTCCAGGGCCTCCTCCTTGATAAGGCCGATCATCTTCATGTGGGTTTCGATAGCATCACCAATTTCAGCCACCAGCGACGGCATAAAGCGGCCGCCTTTCTTGAAGTAGCCACCCTGGGGATCGAAAACGGCTTTCATTTCCTCAACCAGGAACGTGACATCTCCGCCCTTGCGAAAAACCGCCGAGATAACCCGGGTCAAGGCCACTACCCACTGGAAGTGATCCATATTCTTGGAGTTAATAAAAACCTCAAAGGGCCGCCGCAATTCGTGGTCGGTGCCCTGATTCAGGATCATATCGTTGATCGTGATATAGAGGGCGTGCTCCGACCCCGGGGTCTTGATTTTGTAGGTTGAGCCATGCAGCATTTCCGGCCGGTCCACCTTCTCGTGCATATGCACAATCTTATTGGCCTGCTCTTCCGCCGCTGCTTGCTGCAACGCTGTACGCTCTTGCTGGTCGACTACTTTGTAGCCAACAATCTCCTTTTCAATTTTAATCGCCATAACTTCTCACTCTCGCATTTTTACTCAACGGTGCCCGTGGATCGCGTGCACCGTCGACTCAAATCAATATCGGGCCAATCCGCTCAGCTTACAGCCGACCGTAGTAACCTTCCTTGAGGGCATCAAACAGGTTAGCCGCAGAATGCATCTCGCCGTCATATTCAACTTCTTCATTGCCTTTCAATTCAAGCGTCGTGCCATCACTGAGCTTGAACTGGTAAAGGGTATTTTCAAGATCTTTCTCTTTTACCAGCACACCCTGGAAGGCTTCCGGGTTAAAGCGGAAGGTGGTACAGCCTTTCAGTCCCTGCTCAAAAGCATAAAGATAGATATCCTTGAAATCCTCGTAGTCGTAGTTGGTGGGCACATTGGCAGTCTTGGAAATGGAAGAATCAATCCACTTCTGCGCCGCAGCCTGCACATCCACATGCTGTGTGGGTGAGATATCGTCAGCACTGATAAAGTAATCCGGCAAGGCCTGCCCGGTTTCCCTGGCGTCGGGAATCGCCGAGCCGTTAACCAGTTCGCGGTATGCCAGCAGTTCGTAGGAGAAAACGCTGACCTTCTCCTTGCTCTTCTTGCCTTCCCGAATCACGTTACGCGAGTAGTGATGGGCAAAACTCGGCTCAATACCGTTGCTTGCGTTATTGGCCAACGACAGCGAAATAGTGCCTGTAGGGGCAATTGAGCTGTGGTGGGTAAAGCGACAACCATGTTGCGCCAGCTCTTCGACCAGCTCGGGATCGACCTCGGCCACTCGCTGCATGTAACGGCTGTAACGGGCATGGAGGACTTTACCTGGCAAGCTGTCACCCGCACGAATACCGTCACGAACCATCTCAGGACGCTGGTGCAACATCTCGGCGGTCACTTCAAATTCTTCATCAAGAATCGGAGCCGCGCCTTTTTCCTGCGCCAGTTCCAGTCCGGTACGCCAACCCGTGATAGCCATTTCGCGGCTGACCTGTTCGGTAAATTCCAGTGATTCGGGGCTACCATACTTCAGGGTCATCAAGGTCATGGTTGTGCCAAGACCCAAAAAGCCCATGCCATGGCGGCGCTTACGAGTAATTTCCTGGCGCTGTTGCTCCAGTGGCAAACCATTAATTTCTACCACGTTGTCAAGCATGCGGGTAAATACTGCCACCACCTCGCGAAACTCTTCCCAATCAAACCAGGCACTGGCGGTAAAAGGCTCGCGCACAAACCGGGTGAGATTGATAGACCCCAGCAGACAGCTGCCATAGGGCGGCAGAGGTTGCTCGCCACAGGGGTTGGTGGCACGAATATTTTCGCAGAACCAGTTGTTATTGAGCTCGTTGACCTTGTCGATCAGAATAAAGCCCGGCTCGGCGTAATCATAGGTGGACGCCATAATGACATTCCACAGCTTACGTGCACGGATCACCCGGGAAACCTTACACGCGATCAAGCCAGCTTCATTTTTCAGGTAGTTGCCATTATCCATGTGCGCGCAGTACCGCCACACAACCTGCGCCGGGTCGTTCAGGTCGACCCCCTGCGCTTCATCCTGACTCATGGGATAGGCCAGCTGCCAATCGACATCGTCTTTCACCGCTTGCATAAACTCATCGGTAATCAGCAGCGACAGGTTAAATTGGCGCAGGCGGCCGTCTTCACGCTTGGCCCGGATAAATTCAATCACATCCGGATGACCAATATCGAAGGTCGCCATCTGGGCCCCGCGACGCCCCCCGGCAGACGATACGGTGAAGCACATCTTGTCGTAGATATCCATGAAGGATAGAGGGCCGGAAGTGTATGCGCCGGCGCCGGAAACGTAGGCACCACGCGGACGCAGGGTAGAGAACTCGTAACCGATGCCGCAACCCGCTTTAAGGGTTAAGCCCGCTTCAAGGTTCTTGCCGAGAATGCCTTCCATAGAGTCGGGGATGGTGCCCGACACAGTACAATTTATGGTAGAGGTAGCGGGCTTGTGCTCCTGGGCACCGGCGTTGGAGGTTATACGCCCCGCAGGGATTGCGCCATGGCGCAACGCCCAGACAAATCTTCCAAACCATTGCTCACGCTGCTCCGGCGTCGATTCGACATCGGCCAGTGCCCGCGCCACCCGCTGGTAGGTGGCATCAATATCGGCGTCGATCGCTACACCCTGCTTGTCTTTTAGACGATATTTTTTGTCCCAAATATCCAGCGAAGCCTCCTGCAGGGGAATCTCACTGGTACGTCCCGGTGCCTTAACCAAATCTAGATGTGCCATTAATAATCTGTCCTTTAGAGTCACAGCCCTGTGATCGAATTAGTGTTTCGCTTGTCGCCAAGCACTCTCTATTCGTCGCGGGGTAAATACCGCGACACGCCCGGTTGGGGCACTGTGTGAATGAATTGCTCTGGAACCGGCTCTTGGTCTACCTTACTGCAGCTCTTGTTATGGTGTTTACCTGATACTCAAGGTACTAAAAAGGCGGCTTGGCGAGACTTATAACTCGCTGCCAACACGAAAAAGTGTAGCACAATATATAGTGGCAAAAAGGTCTTTTTATGAAAAAAACATACCACATGTAGTCAAAAAACTATTGACAACAATACTCACCATAGAATCTCGGGGCTGCAAGGTTAGTGCCCACTTGCATAAAAATCGGGACTGGCTTTTGGTGCTGGCTTATCACCTGAAGTCTGGCAGGGTTTCGCTTTTTCGGGTTTCGCTTTTTCGGGTTTTGCTTTTTGTCCTTCAGAGCAGGCAGGAGGCCTTTATCATCAACCGGCTAGGAACCGATACGCCGGGTTTCGAATTGAGCCATTCCCGCTACCGCCATAAACTCGTCGAGCATTGCCAGACTCAAACCCCAAATACGGCGGCCCTGAAAATGGTAGCAAGGCAGCTGCAGGTCGAAGCCGTCGTAACGCCAATCCATGTTCTGTCGATTGGCGTTGTCGGCAAGGAAACCCAGCGGCACCCAAAGTATGTCGGCCACTTCGTGGTTGGCCTCGAGCCTGGGTTCACCGGCAATTGAGAAAACGTATGGCGTCACCAGCATCGCACTTTTACCCGATCGAATATGGGTAGACATATCCGACAGCCGCCCGATGAGCTGACCGTGAGTCTCGACATCAAGGCCTATTTCTTCATGGGTTTCGCGGGTGGCAGCCGCGTAACTGTGGGCGTCGCCGGGATCCATACGCCCACCGGGAAACCCCATGTGACCTGACCAGGGATCGCCATCGCGATGGGAGCGCTCAATCATCAGCACTTCGGCGCCCGTCGCGGGCTGATCACGCAATAACAAGGTCACCGCAGAGCGGCGTCGAGACTGCCTGTCGGGGGTGCGCGTGGGACAAAAGCCGGAGAGTTGCTCAGCAATCAATTGGACACTTTTCATGGCCGCGATTATAACCCAAGCGACCCGCTCGAGGTTATACTGGCGTGAAAATCCATGACAGAAAACGCATGCCCAGACCACTGATCAGCCTGCAAGACATTCGTTGCAACCTCGATCGTGAACATCACTTCCAGCATTTCAGCTGGCAGCTGCCACAGGGCCAACAATGGGCAATCGTCGGTCGCAATGGGGCGGGTAAAACCGCGCTCTCCAGCTTGCTTGGAGGCCAGCTTGCCATCGCCTCGGGAAGACGCGACTACTCACCTGGCTTTGACCCGCACCGGGATATTGCCTACGTCAGTCTTGAATTACAGCGGCAGTTGTGTGATCGAGACCAGCGGCTTGATATGAGCGAACTCAGCGAGTCTGCTTTCGACCCGGGCACCACCGCCCGCGAGGCCATTCTGCGAGGCCGGCCGGCCCCGGAGGATTTCGACCAGCAGTGTCAAAGATATGGCCTTGGCGCATTGCTGGCATCCGGCATCCGCTACCTGTCGTCTGGCGAAATGCGCAAGGTGATGCTGCTGCGCGGTTTAATGCAACAGCCGCAACTGCTGATTCTGGACGACCCCCTGGAAGGTCTCGATCGCAATGCGCGGCCGAGTGTCGACCGGATGTTGCAACACGCGATGGAAAATGGACAACAAGTATTGCTGCTCACCCGGCGCAAACAGGACTTGCCGGACGCCATTAGCCATATTCTGGTGTTGCAGGACATGCAAATTGTGGCCAGCGGCAGTCGCGAGCAAGTAACGACAAGTAAAGCCTGGTTTAGCCTGTTCCCACCATTGCCAAAGCTGCCGAGCGAACTGCCGCCGCCCAATCCAGCTCATCCGGTTTATCAACCAGATCCTGCGGTTGCCCTGATCGCCGGCCACCAATTGACGGCCACCTACCAGGGGATCACGGTGTTACGAGGGATCGACCTGACCCTGAATTACGGCGAGCATATCGCCATTCGCGGGCCCAATGGCTGTGGTAAATCGACCCTGCTGAACATGGTCTGCGGAGAAAATCACAAAGCCTATGGCCAGCAGCTGCAACTGTTTGGTCGCCAGCGTGGCAGCGGAGAAACCCTGTGGCAGATCAAAGCCCTTTTTGGCGTCGTGTCAAACCAGGTACAGGCAAAATACGTGCGCGGCTGGAATGCGCAGGAGGTGGTGATCAGCGGCTTTTACCATTCCGTCGGCCTCTACCGCGATGCCGGCGCGAGCGAACAAAAAACCGCGCTGGCCTGGCTACAAACACTCGGCCTGGGCCACCTTGCCAGGCAGAGCTTCAGCACCTTGTCTTATGGCCAACAGCGGCTGGTGCTGCTGGCCCGGGCAATGGTCACCTATCCGCCAATCCTGGTTCTCGACGAGCCTTGCACTGGCCTGGATGACTACAATCGCGACTGCCTGTTGCAACTGGTAGATTTTATCGCCGCCAACAGCTCGACCCATATTTTGTATGTCAGCCACCTCGCCGATGAAGTGCCAAAGTGCATCAACCGCGAGCTGGAGTTTCGCCCTCATGGCGACGGGCTTTATCGCCTGCTCGAGATTTAACCGCGATCAATCCCCACCTCGAAACCGAGCCCAGTGCAAGATTGAGCCTGTGAGGCGTCCACCTGCTACCAATCCGTGTCATCGCTGGTGGCCAATTCACACTCGGCGATCAAACGATCGATTGGCTCTTGGTATTGGTTCCCGACATCCAAGGCACTGGCCTTGCGCGCTAGCTGGCTGGCGCTAGCCACTTCACCCTTGTCAAACTGCAAGACACCTAGCACATAGTAAACCCTGGGGCTGCGCGGATCGATGCGCAGTGCCCGCTCTGCCAGGCTGATTGCACCTTCGATATCACCCTGGTCGCGGTGCTCCATCGCTTCACCCAAAAGCTGCTCTACCGCACTGGCAGTCGGTGATGGCGCAGTCCCTGTTGGCGCCATCACCACAGGAGCGGGCGCAACGGCGTCTGGCGCCGGAGTCACTGTCGCGGCGGGCGCTGGCTGCTTGGCAGCAGGGGGCGTCGTGGCGGGCTTGGTCGCTTGCGTGCCGCCGTCCCAGCCCACCGGCAAGCCGGTACAAGCCGTTAAAACCAGTGCTCCGCCAATAATCAGGATATGCCGGTAGATCATAAGTCAGTCCTCAATCAGTGGTTTGCCCGGCGAGACGCCGGACCCTAGTAGCTTAAATTGTTTCTTCGGCGCAGTCGCTAATTTCCGAACAACCTGCGCAGCCAGCTGGGTTTGTCAACCTCTGACGCCGGTGCCGGCGTTTTCGGCTGCACCTCCAGACCGCACGCGGTAGCAAGCGTGGGGCCCGACCCGGCAACAAAGGGCAGCAAATGAGCCTCGGGACAGCTTTCACCACTGAGCTGCCCCGTGGGCCCATCGATCCATAAATATTCGACGCCGGCAGGCGACTGGCGCTGCAGCGGTTGGTGGGAGTATTGCCTGAATATGTCGCCCCAAACCCGTAACGCTCCGCTACCACCGGTAATCGGCGTGCGGCTATTATCATCGTTACCGAGCCAGCTTACACCCAGCAAATCTCCGCTGTAGCCCGCAAACCAACTATCACGCTGACCATCAGAGGTGCCGGTTTTGACCGCCACGGTAAACCCCTGCGGCAGATAACGCCGTAAACCTTTGCCGGTTCCCCACTCAGCCGTTTGCTCCATAGCCGCTTGCAGCAGGAATAATGACTTGGCATCCACCCTTTGCTCAACCGCAATATCATACCGGCTCAAACGCTCTCCGGCGCCGCTGGTTACCGCTCGAATCGCTTGCAACGGGGTATAAAAGCCATCGCTGGCAATGGTCTGGTAATACTGCGCCACCTCAAGCACGCTGAGACCTCCCGCGCCCAGCAACAGTGAAGGCACCTCGGGTAACTCACGCTCAACGCCCAGTTTGCCAAGAGTATCGATCACCGCGCTAACCCCAACATCCATACCCAGGCTGGTCGTGGCCTGGTTATAGGACTTGGCGAGAGAGACAAATAGCGGCACTTCACCATGGCTTTTCTTATCGAAATTCTGCGGCGACCAGCTGCTGCCATTCGGCAATTTCACAGTAATGGGCTGGTCCTCCAGCAAGGTCGCCAGGGTGTATCGGCCCGTAGCCAGAGCGGTGAGATAAACGGCCGGTTTCACCAGCGATCCAATCGGACGCTGGGCATCCAGGGCACGATTGAACCCGGCGTAACGGCCGTCACGACCGCCCACTACCGCCAGCACAGCCCCGGTTTCTGGCTGTCCCAGCACCACCGCTCCCTGCAAGTCCTCGAGACCCTGGCGGCTGGCCTGCAACTCTTTGATCACCCGCGCCAGGGATTGCTCAGCACCTTGCTGGACAATGGGGTCCAGATTGGTAAAGATCATCAGGCCTTCGGAGCTCAAATCCTCGGCGCGGTAATCCGCCTGCAACTGCCGGCGCACCAAATCGAGATATGCGGGATAGCGGCGGCGACTGCCAGCGTAACGCTTGCCAACACCCAGCGGTTGCAATTGGGCCAGGCGCGCCGCCTCAGGGTCGATAAATCCTTGTTCCTGCAAACTCGCCAGCACCAGGTTGCGACGATCGACCGCCCGCTGTGGATGCCGCCAGGGATCGTAATAACTCGGCCCTCGCACCAGCGCCACCAGAGTCGCCAGCTGCGGTAGCTGCAGGTTTTTCAGCGGCTGGTTGAAGTAGTACTGGCTGGCGAGGCCAAAGCCATGAATGGCGCGAGGACCATCCTGACCCAGGAATATCTCGTTGATATATCCCTCAAGTATCTCATCTTTGCTGTAGTGAAAATCAAGGGATATAGCCATCACCGCTTCCACCAGCTTGCGTCCAAGACTGCGTTTCGGCGTCAAATAGTAATTCTTGACCAACTGCTGGGTAAGGGTGCTGCCGCCCTGTTGGTACTCCCCGGCACGCAGGTTGACCCATGCCGCACGGGCAATGGCCAGTGGAGCGATACCGAAGTGCTGGTAAAAGTTCCGGTCTTCCATCGCCACCAGCATATCCACCAGCGATTGTGGTACATCCTCTCGCTTAACCAGGATACGGTCTTCGTTGTGGGCCGGGTAGATACTGCCAATCTGCATCGGCTCCAGTCGTAGCAGGGCACTGCCCGAACGCGACTCGAAACCCGCCAACTGTCCACTCTTGAACCTCAAGCGTGCGGCATCAGGCTCTTCTTCACCGTCCCAAAAATGAAAACCACGGGTATAAATACGAAAACTGCCACCAGCGCCTGAATACTCACCGACCTGGCTGGCCCTGGATACCGAACGATAGCCCAGTTGCTCCAGCTCTGCGGTCAACTCCGCGGCGCTAAGCGGCTTACCCTGGTAGAGCTCCAAAGGTCGAGCATAGACCCGGGCTGGCACTGCCCACTTGCGTTCAGCAAAGGTATAGCGAACCCGCGCATCCAGGTACAAGGCCCCGCACAGTAGCAACAGACCCGACACCACCACCAGTTTAAGCAGCAGGCTGCGCCACTTGATTCCGGATTTCCTGGGCGACGCGCGCCGCGGCGCTTTTTTTGATTTCCTGACTGCCATGCAACTGCCGCTAACGAATTGAGCCGCGCAGTATAACCAACTTTTGCCATTTTCCTCAGCCACGCTTTAAATCCGCGCGCCAATACGGATAATGTCGGCACACTTTGACAAAGAAGCACACCACTATGAGCAAGCAATATCATATCTATGGCCTTGGCGCCGCCCTGGTTGACACCGAAATCGAAGTCACCGACCAGTTCCTGCAGCAGGCGGGCATCGACAAGGGTCACATGACATTGGTGGACGAAGCCCGCCAGCACCAATTGCTGGAACTGCTGGAGGGACACTTGGTGGGCAGTAAACGTGCCAGCGGTGGATCAGCGGCCAACAGTATCATTGCCGCAAGCTATTTCGGCGCCCGCGCCTATTACTCCTGCAAAGTAGCCGATGATGACAATGGCCACTTCTACCTGCGCGATCTCGCCGACGCGGGCGTTGCCTCCAACCCCCATGGCAGCAAAGATCAGGGTATTACCGGCAAGTGCCTGGTGATGATTACCCCCGATGCCGAGCGCACCATGAACACGTTTCTGGGTATCAGCGAGAGCCTGTCACAGCAGGAGATCGACGAGGCCGCCCTGCTCGACTCGGAATACCTCTATATTGAAGGCTACCTGGTGACCTCCGACCCCGCTCGCGAGGCTGCCATTCGGGCCCGCAAGCTGGCGCAGAAGCACGGCGTAAAAACCGCCATCAGCCTGTCTGATCCCGGCATGGTCGAATTTTTCGCCCCCGGCTTGAGGGAAATGATTGGCGACCAGGTCGACATATTATTCTGCAATAAGGATGAGGCACTGCAGTGGACCAAAACCGACACTGTCGAACAGGCCGCGGAAAAGCTCAAACAGGATGCGAAAAACTTCGCCATTACCCTGGGCGGTGATGGCGCACTGGTCTACGATGGGCAGCAGTTACTGCGCATAGAGCCTTACCCGGTGACTGCCATCGACACCAATGGTGCCGGGGATATGTTTGCCGGCGCCTTTTTGTATGCCGTCACCCATGGCCACGATTTCGCCAATGCCGGCAGGCTCGCCTGTCGCAGTGCCGCCGAGCTGGTCTGCCAATATGGACCACGACTCCCGGCAGCCAGTCACGCCCAAATGCTCGCTGAAATCCTGCAAGGCCAGGGCACCACTGATCAATTCGGTAATGCCTCGGCGGAGCCTTAGAATAAAGCTATCTGGCCGTCGACAATAGCACTGAAGCTGGTGCCCAGAAAATACAGGATACCGTCTGCTACCGGTGCTAACTGTCGCTCCTTATAATGCTCGTAATCCAGTGGGCCTGCGGTATACCCCAGCACCGCCGGACCAACGCTTGTTACCACATACTCCACCGCCCTGCCACGCTGGAATAACTCCTTGCGCGCGCCCGCTGCGATGGCCTTGCGCGCAGCCTGTACCTGAGGAGGCACTATCTTGCTATAAGCATCCAGGGGTTGGCGCAAGCGTTTGCGATAGGTCAGCTCACGGTCGAGGGTTCCAGCCGTCAGCGCTGCAACCGTGTCACGAATAAAACCTTCTACCGGCTCACCGGCAAATACCTTGCGATACAGCTGCTGCTGGAAACGCCTGGCTAGCGGAGTCCAATCGCTGCGAACCGATTCCAGCCCCTTGAATACCAACTCGAAGGCCTCGTCACCGTCACCCGGCGCCACTCGAACGGTTCCAGCGTAGCGCTTCTTGCTGCCTTTTTGAGTACCACGAATGGTCGGCATCAAAAAGCGCAGAAAGTGGGTTTCAAACTGCACCTCAAGCAAGCTATCGAGCCCCATCTCGCGCTCCAGGCGCTGCCTCCACCAGCTATTGATATCCGCTGCCAGCTGCTTTCCGAGGCTGCGGACACGGGTCTCATCGATGGGCTGCTGCAGCCATACAAACAGTGAATCGGTGTCGCCGTAAATCACCCGGTAGCCACGCTGCTCGATGTATTCCTTGCTCTGGCGAATAATCTGGTGCCCCCGCAGGGTAATTGAGGACGCCAGCCGTGGATCAAAGAACCGACATCCCGGAGAGCCCAGCACTCCATAAAAGGAATTCATCAGGATCTTGATCGCCTGGCCCAGCGCATTGTTGTGCTCACTGCGAGCGAGGTCCCGGGCATGCCACAATTGGGTCAGCAGGCCTGGCAGCAAATGCTCATGGCGGGAGAAGCACGCACCATTAAACCCCGCAACGTTCTCATCTGATACAGGATTGCCGGGGGCCATCTCCATGGGGGCCATCTCCATGGGGGCCATCTCCATGGGGGCCATCTCCATGGCGGCCATCTCCCCGGTGGCCATTGCCATACCCAGAGGGTCGATAAAAAAGCTGCGAATAATACTGGGATACAGACTCTTGAAGTCGAAGACCAGCACGTTGTCATAGATGCCCGGCTCGGAGTCGAGCACGTATCCACCCGGCGATTGCTGCGCCTGCGTTGGGTCATTGCGCTGGGGCGGCGCCACATAACCCCGGCGATGCAGCAGGGGTAGATAGCGGAAGTCGAATGCCGCTACCGAACCCCCGCTACGCCCCAATGTCAGACCGGTCAACTGACTGCGAGCAAGAGAAAAGGCAACCAGCCCGCGCTCGGCAAATATATCCCATACCAGGCGACAATCTTCCAGGTTATAGGCGGCGAGCGCGGGCTTGTCGCTATGGAATAGTTGTTCTATCTGCTGACCGCGGCCGGCGCCCTGCAACAGCTTGCCACGGCCCAGTAACTGCTCCGACACCGCCTGCAGGGAGTAACTGTCAAAGCGGTACTGCGCCGCCTTCACCACCTCGATGCCATCAAGCACCACCCGTCCGGGCAACTCGCATTGCTGACGCCCCCCGGCTTCACTCTGGCGCCGCCAGAACGGCGTTTGAGCGCCCCGGCCAATGCTAAATGGAATCCCGTGACGATCACACACCCGCTGCAGGTACCAGAGGTCAAAGCTGACCACGTTCCAACCGATAATGACATCCGGGTCGAACTGTTCCAGCCAGCTTAGAAATCGCC
>CAVROQ010000039.1:0-9242 GCA_963722805.1 uncultured Gammaproteobacteria bacterium | reverse complement strand
CTGTAGTCTTGAACGCATCGGGCTCAAAGCTCTCGGAAAGCTTCGCCCTCGCTGACGGTATCTCGCACACTGAGTATCGCCTGTTCTACGAGGCGCTGCCCGAGAGCCTGTATGATCGCGTGGTCTCGGCGGAAAATTTGGCTTCGGCTGGCTCGAAACCCCCAACCCTCACGAAATGCTCCTATTCCGGCAAATCGGGCACATCCCACACGAAATCATCGCCGAGGGTTGCTCAGACCGTTTCATCCAGCCCGGCGGGACGACGACGGCGGACTGAGTGGTGGTACCGCGGCCGGACCCGGGAACTCGGGCGCACGACCTGGTTCCACCCTTCGGTCGAACTCGGTCGACTGGACCAGCCCCGAGAGGACATGAAAACTTCGATCGCCACGCGGTTCGAAGAATAGACCATCCAGGGTCGAATGCATTCGGCCATACCTCGAATTCCAGGCGACTAGCAGTCGCGGTGGGGTCGACTTCAACCAACCCCTTACTACAATTCTCGAACCAGGACACGACGGCACAGCAAGCAGAACAGCGCCCATGTCGCGCCGCAAATCCAGCCAGCAAGAATGTCCGTTGGCCAGTGAACGCCGAGGTACAATCGACTGATGCCCACGATGCCCGCCAGCGCGACAGACCAAAACAGAACGTAGAGCTTGAGCCGCCCGCTATCGGTTGAATAGGCCAGCAACGCTCCCAGTGTCAGGTAGACCACCGTCGACATCATGGTGTGCCCACTGGGAAAACTGCTCAGTGCGGCATCCGTGCCGTGGGGCACGATATCTGGCCGGGGGCGGCTTATGAGCTCCTTGAGCAGAGTATTCAACAGCGTCCCCGAGAGCACGCTCAGGCCGATGAATATCGCTGGACGCCGCTTTCCGATCAGGAAAAAATAACCCACCACTGACGTACACAGGATGCCCAGCACAAGGACACCACCCAGTGCCGTGATGTCGCGCATCACGACCTCCAAGGATTCGGGGCCGATAGGGTCCGAAAGGTCAGCCGGGTTGCGAAACCACATCAGGACCCGCCGGTCAAAAGCGCCCGTCTCACCATCCAGTACTTCCCCTGTGAGCAGGCCGAATACCAACAGGCCACACGCGATGATCAGTATCACAATCTGGGTGCCGTACTCGGGCAGGTGACCTCGCAGCGGATTTAATTCTGGCTTTGGCATTGGCTGGCTCTAACTTGGCGTGCGAGAGGATGACAACGCACTATAACAAGTCACGGAAATGGCAGTAAACCAGCGTCAATGGGCAGAGGCGGGAAGGGTGAGGCACAGGGAAGTGCCGAATGAAAAACCCCCGGCCTTAGTCACTCGGTCTGAGCCGCATCGTGTTAAAGCCGGGCGCCTACTGCCTGGTCGTTCCTCACGAAAAAACCGAACACAATGCGAGATTAAGCCCGAAGAATGTAGACCATTTTCAGAATGACCAACTGAGGCTCAAGATCCCGTAATCACCCTCTAGCCTGTTAGTTGCAGCTATGTCGGTGATGTATTTGGCGCTCAACACGAAATGCTCTTCGAGTGACGGCGGAATGTAGGATATCGCCAGACCCAGGCCCCAGGATTCGCCCTTGAAATCGCCAAGCCTCGCACCCTCGCCGCTGTCGCCCGTCACCTGCTTATAGCCGTATCCATGCAGGCCGAGTGCCACGCTCTCTGAAATGAACTGGTTGAACAAGACATCAACGTGGAATTCATTACCCGTCTTGTAGTCTGTATCCTGGTTCTCGGTGTTGACCATGAAGCCGGGGATGATCGACACTTCGGTTCCGGTGTCGGGGTTAAACCACGTGATTGCAAGCACAGTGTCGAAGGTCCACTGATTGCGGCCCAGGCTGACGGTTTCATCCTTGTCATATTTCCCAGTCGGCGCGTAGATCGATTCATACGTGTTGAAATGCCAGTTACCCGAGTTCCAGTAGAACGACGCCGGCATGAAAATGACATCGCCCATCCCGGAATTGTCGCCCTCCAGAGAAAACGTTTGCGCGGCGGTCAATAGCCTCGCGTTCAGATCAGAATAGGCCAGCGGGACCATCGCGCCGATGGTGAATCGCCCACCGAGGTCCGGAGCATCCCATGTATGGAAAAGTTGCACTTAGGAATAGAACGCATCGGCTTCGATTTCGATATTGACAGCGCCTTTCCGCACGGCCCGGTCAGCCTCTCCACTGTAGAACAAGCTGAGATTGGCGACGATAAAACCGGGATCAGGGGCGAGGCCTGGCAGCAGCACGCCATATGCCCCGGGGAAGTAATTGGACGACGCTCCCTCGGCCGCTCGACCGTCCGGCGGCAATGAAAGTGCCACAGCAAAAACCGTAAGATGAGTTGCAAGCAGCCACCGAGTGCCGTGTCGGGACCGCGTCGAAGTATCGAAATATCTGCGCATTTCACTTTTCCCCTTATCAAGTTATTCCTTCATCCGCTGCCAGCACCTGTCTGCATTGCAGCGGACTTATTAGCCCTATTCCGATCAAACTGCCGTAGACAACCGCCATTCCTCTGAGGCCGCATGAGAGCCGTCATTTCCCTGCTTTTCCAGCTTCTCACGCTACTTGCCAGACCAATCCAGCCAGAAGGCAGTCGCAGAAAGACTGACAGGCAGCATTCGACGACAACTGCCAGCGCAAAGTTGCCCCTCCATCCACCCCCTGGTGGCCACATCACGGATACAGTCTGCCCACAGGATTTTTGAAATTCTCCTCAAGGAAGACCTCCGTTTTCAAGGCAATGCTTTTCCAGCTGCCCCTGGCCTGATAGCGTACGTTTAACTTGCGGACACCTCAGCGCTGCGGCGGTGTATACGGTTCCGGCGTTCCGAGTTGGATGGGCGGCTCATCAACCAGAGTCTTCTTGTGGGCCAGGATCTGCTTCGTCACGGCCGGCAGCACCCAGGTCAGGTTCTCCGTACCCGTTTCCCGCAACCCACCGTATATCCCGTGAAGCTCCTTGGGATCACGCCGCAGATCGGTGACCTGGGGGAAATTGAGGCGAACGACCGGATCCATCATGCTGTCCTGCCGGATGAAGCGCACCTTGTAGTTACGCCACTTGTAGGCCTGCATTTCATCGCCGTTGTATGCCGGAAATCCTTCCCTGGCAGACTGCTCGGTCTGCCCCCTGAAGAGCGCCATCTGATCCACACCGTCGATTATGCGGTCCGTCGGCATGGTGTAGCCGGCCACGCCGGCGAGCGTCGGCATGATGTCGGTGATATGCACAATCTCGTCCGAGATCGATCCGGGCTTGACATTGTTCGGCCAGCGGACAAGGAACGGCGTCCGCAGCGACCCTTCCAGAGTCGTGAAGTAATGGCCCCGCCAGTACCCGGCCGTACCATAAAACGACGGCGCTTCTTCCGGTCCGTTCTCACTCATCCAGATCACCAGGGTATTGTCACGGACCCCCAGGTCATCGATCGCATCCAGGATCTGCCCGGCGCGGTAGTCCATTTCCGAAAGCATGTCGGCCCATGGACCATTACCCGTTTTGCCTTCGAAGTCCGGGTGCGCCAACGACGGAAGATGCGCCTGGGTGAAAGGAATATAGGCAAAGAACGGTTTCTTTTGCTCAACGCTCTCGTTCATGAATGTGATCGCGCGTTCGGCGATCTCGCCGTCTACCGTTCTGCGTGTTTCGAGGTTGTAGGGCTTGACGAGCAGTGATAGGGAATATCCGCCTGACTCCCGGTGCACCAGTTTACATTGTTGGTATTTTGTGGCCGATAAACCGGCGCATCCCCTTCATCTCGCTGACACATACAACGGCCACAACCGCTTCTGCCACAACAGTCGTTATAAGAGATGACGTAATGCTTGCCATCAACAGGGTTGAGACAGGAGCCAATCCAGGTAATATCTGATGCCACGGTTCCGGGAGGGCAGCTGGTAGTGCTGCCACCACAACAGCCGCACAAATACCCATCAATGTCACAGTGTCGCCAGTAGTTACAATCGTTGGGGTCGCCGCTTTCAGGAATATCGGTGCCGTTATCGCGAGCAAAAGCCCTGCTGCGAAAAACCGGCAGCAAAGGGCTTGAACCGGCACCAACCAGTAATACACCCACACCGGTTAGAAAGCTTCTGCGGGAGCCCCTGCGGGCGCTGCCACGGGCCGCTTTTTCGACAAACCTGTCCAACCAGTTATCGGCCATGGTATTACCTCAAAGTATTTCTGAGTGGGAATCGGCTGACTGTTGCATCGTAAGCCTGAAGCGATGTCATCCCGATTTCCTTCGCTTCAAACAAGCTTTCAAGGTGCTCCCGGTTATTGATCAATCCATGCGCGCTGACAATACCATCCGCGTCGATCAATACGCCGTAGGGCAGCTTGCTGATCTGAAATGCCATGCCCAGTTCCGTTGACAGCAGGTAAGGGAACCTCGACAGCCCGTGTTTTTCGATAAACTGTCGGTGTTCGGCTTCACTGCCGTCACTGCAAAAAACCAGTTTGAGCCAGGGCTCCTGCTGTTGAATGCCTGTCAGTATCGGCAGCAATGTTTTACAGACGGGACAACTGGATGACAGGAAAAACAACAGGGTCGACTGGCCGTTTGGGCTGACTTCACCAACATTCACGGTGCCGCCCGTCAAACTTGGGAGATTGAACTTAGGCGCGTCCACTCCAGCCTTGATCACTTTTCCCAACGATAGCGCTCCGACGGGCTTAATCCGCTCATGAATGACACCAAGTTGTCTGGCGAGCGCAAAAACAAGTACGGACAGCACCAGGATGGCAATCCAGCTAATGATGTTAGAAATTATCAAAGCTTCCATCAGGGCTTCAGTCTCCGGGTAAATTGCTGCTGATGAATCAGGGTGTTCGCCGTGGCATAAAAAAGACCCGCCACCGCGACGGCAAATACTGTCGCAACCAGATCATAGCCATTGATCAAACGATCGACAGGAATGATCAGCAGCTGCAGCGGCAAGACGGATAGCAGCAGATTTCGCCATACCAGGCCCCAGCTAACGCCCTGGCGTGCAGAGCCAAAACTGCAACCACAATCCAGCAATACATTGCCGCGCAAGATATTGACGGCCATGGCTATTGCGTAAGCCAGTAAAAGGCTACTCGCGGCCAATGCCGCCGCAATTCGCAGCTGCGGAATCAGCAAGCCGATCGCCAGCGCCAGCTCCATTATGGGAACAACCATGGCAACAACCGCCAAAATTGACTGCGGCACCAGTCGATAGCTGTCCAACACCGCCTCAAATCTCGAAACAGAGCGCAACTTATGCATGGCTGATAGCGCAAACAAAAGCGCGAAAGCCAGGCTGATTGTCAGCGAAACCAGCGGATCCTGCAGGATGGTCATCAGCGTCACCAGGGAGTCACCACGGTTTGGTAGCTATTGGGGGGATGTCACCCACCTTCTTCAGGTGTTCTCCAGTCTCAGCATCGTACAGATCCACCGCCTGCACAGCGTGCTTGACCAATTCGGCTTCACCCTCAACCAGGTAGATCCACAAGGTGAAGAGCGTCGGCAAAGGGATGTTGAAAGCGAGGGAGTACAAGGTGGCATCCGCGCCCTGGCTGACGGCAAGACTGAGTGCGACATCATCCAGGGCAATGGTTTTAGTGCATTGACCAGACAGGGTATCGAAAACCCAGACTTCATCGCCGGGCTCCTCGAAGGTATGCTCTTCTCCCTGGTGCATCAGTACGAACAAGCGATCAGTGTCTTTATGCGCGGCCGTTTGGTGCTGCCCGCTGATACGCCAGTTATCCTCTCGTTCCGAGTCAGTTACCAGTGACCACTGCTTTAATATTTCGATCTTATCCGCCGTCATGGTGATGGCGCGGACATTGTTTTCAAAGGAAACAAAGTACCAGGTATCGCCAATGCGGGAAGCGGCGGTAGTCAGGAAGTCGCCTACCGGATCAAACAGCGGTGGGTGCCGCTTCCGGAATACCGGCTGGCCCTCGCCGTCCAGGCGGATTTGCATAAAGCCACCGTTGCCACAGATCGAGTAAAAATCCCGGTTACCGGCCGGATAGAGTACCGAGCACCCGGGAGTATCGATCTCGGTGACGAACTTGCGCTTCTCCAGGTCTACCACCGTTACCGATTGAGCGGGGGTGAAATTGACCACCAGCAGAAAACGATAGTCATCAGAAAAAACGGCTACGCCCGTTGATTTCACAGCCGTCATTCTCTTGGCTGGGATCGGGATTTCCTGTTTGACATTCAGAGTAGCGGGGTCGTAAATAACGACCTGGTCACTGCGCTCACCTCGGGTACCGCGGCTGAAGTAGGTTTCTACCGTGAGGATTCCATTGCGGGATTCATCGATCAATAAACTGTTCAGCCAGGTACCCGTATTCAGTTGGCCCAAATTCGAACCATCGGCGTCAAAGATATATGCCCGACTCTCGCTGGCAAAAGGGACTCCGGGACCTGAAACCCAAAACCACTGTTTACCGCGGTGATCCGGCAACACGTTTTCCTTGATAGTCTCCGGAGTGAAATCAGCCAGTGCCGTCGACAGAAAGCCGAAAATGAGCAGCAATGAACACAGGCGTTTCGTCATGCAGGTCACCGTTGTAATGTATTAGAGTTATCAGTGAGCCAGGTGGAAGCGACCACAAGACAGATTATACAACGGCTTACCAGCGAGTCTTGACATAAACAGACACACTGTTGACTCTCGCTGACAGGTTTTTTTGCATCGGTATGCCCCTGGTCGGGGGGCTAGGAGAACTTCTGCCGCGCCTCGCTGCGATAGGCGTTAGGTGTTGTGCCGGTCAGGCGCTTGAAAGCTCTTACAAAAGCACTGGATTCGGAGTAACCCAGTTTGCCTGCTATGGTAGTGATACTGGCATCTGACCCGGCCAGCGCCCGCTTGGCCGTTTGTACAATCACTTCCTCGCGCAACCTCTGATAGCTGGTGCCCTCTTTGCTAAAACGCCGATTGAGGGTGCGACTGCTGGTGTGCAGGCGATTGGCCAGCATTTCCATACCCCCCTCCGCGCGCTCGTTCCCGTCCTCCAGGGAAGTCGCAATCAGGAACTTGGCCTGCCCCACCAGGCTGCGTTGCGAGCCCCATTGTTCCAGCAGGGCATCGGCCTGTTCCTTGAGGATAGCCAGCAACGTGGGATCGCTGTCACTGAGGGGGCATCGTAACAGGTCAGCGTGGAATGACAGGTAATTCTGCGACTGTTCGAAATACACATCCGAACCAAAGATCTGGCGGTAGCGCTCCAGCGGGGCCTGCCCGCTGTGTCTGAAGTTGACCCGCAGGGGGCTCACGTTGCGACCCAGATTCAGCCGCAGCACCCTGAGGAAGGCCGCCAGCGAGAACTCCACATCCTGTCTCGCCGCTTCGCTATCGGGGCGGAAGATTTGCCAGTGTACTGCGAGTTCTTCACCCACGGTGTGGAACGTGAAACCCATACCGCGCATGAAGATGGGCTGGTAGTACTCGGTCGTTTCACACAGGGACTGCACCGAGGGTGAGTTCTTGATCAGGTAGCCGTAGATCCCCAGGTCGTGAGCCTGCAGCCCCTGCGCCATATCCAAGCCGAGGTGTGGAGCGCAGAGCCGCTCCTTACCCCAGGCAAGCAGCAACAGATAATCATCGATGGGCAAGAACACACTGCCGCGCGAGCGGTCAATCTCGCGGGATAACACCGCTGAGATCTCCCCATCGGAGAGGCCTTTTGCGAACAGATAGTTCAGTAACCAATCTACCTGCAGCCCCCAATCCAACTGACTTTCTGTGCCTGCCATAGCCCTGATTTCACCCACCACGCTGGCTGCAATTGTCAGCTTGGTGTCTGAAAATGTCAATACTCGCGAATCAGCATAGCTTTGTGCGGGCAGCCACGCGCATTTCTGTTGTCGAAAAGTTCGTGCATGATACCCACTTCGTAGCTGTCCAGTTCCTCCGGAACGACGTTGTGGAGTTCTGCGGGATCCAGGAAGGCCCGGGCATTGCAGGCGCCGGCCCGATAACCGCAGCTGCAGCTGGCGTACAGCACGTACAGCAAGCTGTCATCATCGCTGATGTAGTTAATAGCAGGTTTGCCGGTCACTTGGGCCCGTAAATTCATCGTTTGCCTTGGTGGCATGCTGGTGTTCTGGGTCGCCCGGGATGGTGTTGACAATCTCATTGTTCCAGGACGAGGACCCCACCGCTATCCCGAATCTCGACATAGCGCAAAAAGCTCATACCCAACAGGACCACCTGAGGGTAAGCACCCTCATTAACATAGGCTGCTACATTGCGCTGGGTAATCTCACCGACGCTCACCGCATCGAGCTGCACGCGGTAGCTGGTCACCAGACCCGATGCGGTCCGGGCCACGCCCTTGTTTTTTTCATTGCGGTAGTTGATGCCGAGGCTTTGCGCAGTTGCGCTGCTCATCGCCACTGCCGTGGCGCCGGTATCCACCAGCATCTCGGTATTCACTCCATTGATAGTGCCGGTAACCAGATACTGGTTATTGCCGGTCCTTGGAACCGTCGTGGTTTTCTTTGCAACCGGCGCGAAACTCGATGCGATCTGCTTACTCAGAGTCATTGTGCGTCGCTGAGCATTCACCTCGATCACCGCCTTTCGAGTATCTGCCGCCACCAGTTTGACGCCTTCCGGGCTGGTTTGACCGGCCTTGAGCAGTCGTTGCTTTCCATCGATGACTAGAACGGCCCCATTTTTGAACAGACCACGCACCTCAATGGTGTCTGTGGCCCATACCATCGCCGGCAGTATCAGTGCCGCTATGAGTGTGTATCGAAATCGCATATATCGCCCGCTTTGCTAGACCCCATTATAGATGACACAGCGTTTTGCGACGCTATCACATCGTCGTGAGTTACCCTAAAATAACCTCGGGCCGCCAACCGAAAAGGGATCATTGTGTCGTCAACTTCCGAAAATCTCTACCATCCACGCTACTGGCCCAGTTGGTTGGCGGTAGGCTTTTTAAAGCTACTCACCTTACTGCCATTCTCGTGGCAACTCTACCTCGGGCGACTCATCGGCCGGCTGTTTCTATTGGTAGGACGCAGACGCCGCCATATTGCCGAGGTCAATCTGCGATTGTGCTTTCCTGAGCTGAGTGCCGATCAGCATAACCATCTACTGCGCCGAACTTTTGAATCCCAGGGCATGGGACTCATGGAAACCTCTGCCGCCTGGTTTATGCGGCCAGAACGTCTGTTACCGTTGGCCGAGGTTAGCGGAGTCGAACTGATCGAGCGGGCGCAGGCTGAAGGCAA
>CAVROQ010000038.1:0-26771 GCA_963722805.1 uncultured Gammaproteobacteria bacterium | reverse complement strand
CTCAGCAAAGCGCCTCCTCGGGACAGACCTTGAGCAACTGCTTTGGGAGGCTAGTCGCTGGTGTCGCCCATGAAACGACATCCAATATACTTTAGTCAGCTGATGCTTAGCATTAGCACCCAAAAGCATCTCAAGGGCAACTCTGATTAATTCGGTGACGCTTCAGGCTTTGCGTCGGGTTTGGCCACAAGGCGCAGTCGTGCAGGAAGGCTGGCTGCCTTTCAAACGGCTGTAACGCAGTAGACAAACCCGACGCAAAGCCCCGCAGGGCGGGCCTCTGGCGCACATTGGACTGCGTTGCACCACTCGTCAAGGACAACCAGCCTTGACCTTCGCGGCGCGCCTTGCCAATGTACGCCAGAGGCTCCGCTGAAGCATTACCGAATTGATCAGAGGTGCCCAAGGTGGCAAACTCCACGTACAGTCAATTTTTTCGACGGGTCCAAATTCATATTGGGTTATGGTGCTTTCCAGGCGAATGTCATCACCGGGTGAGAGCTGGATTCCCCTGGCCACCACCCGGCTTCTCAGGTTTTTTCATTGGCATTTGCGGGAGGTACAGAGAACGGCTTGTTCATTGCTTGCCATACATTGGGAGCAACGAGTATTTACGCTCACTAAGAGCGGCCATGCTGCCTATAGGAATTGTATCGGGGTTGCGGGTGGTTGGGCTGGCGCAATGGTTGCAAATATTCGGGGAATGGGCTTGATCTGGATATCTGCGCATCCTGGATCGGTATTTCAACAGGCAATGTTGTCTACAATGAGCGAACATCGACGCCACCGATTTTCGAGAAATTTCCCAATGGACTCCAATCTCAACCCATCTAGCATTGCGCTCGATATCATCCGAGGTGAGTGAGGGCTCCAATTGTTTGATCTACCGCAAGCCCGCGTAGCTTAATTGACCTTTACAAACCAAAATTCAGTAAGATCTAACTTAGAGATGCTGAGGTGCTTCCCAAAGCACTTCGGTGAGGGTGATGTGCGCAGTGATGATGGCATGAATTGCTTCTGGATCGAAGAGTGCTCTCAGATCTTCATCGAAGGGTTTCAAAAGCAGTTGACGGCAAACTCAGTGGAGATTTCCGATTTCTCGGTTGGGATTACGGCCAAAGTGACACCGGCAAGGGATGCAACTTCGATGCTGCTTCTGAGGTAACATGTCAGGACTCTTTTAAAGCACTGTAGTTGTAGTACCCGGATTACGGAATGAATCAGCGCCATTCGAGATGGCGACTTTTCTGATCGCCAGGGTATCAATGAGAGATCATTTTTTGTACTATGGAACTGACCGTCGGCTTAATCAGGTGCAGTGTGCTGTCTATTGATAGGGCTGGACAGAATTGAACACAACAAGTTGTAAAACCTACCCTAATACTGACGTTGCGTCACATGGGGTTCGACAGCTCTAATCAATATTAATGAAGGAGAGTACACAATGAGCACTAGCGCGTCAGAAGCAGAAAATCCTGAAGCTAACGAATCGGAGAAGCCAACAGTTAAGAAACCTGCAGCGGAGAAGCCAGCAGTTAAAAGGCCTGCCGCGGCTAAGAAAGCTGCTGCTTAAGCGCAGCCCCGTTAAGCAACCGGTCGAAAAGGAAAAGTCTGCCGCAGAAAAGACCGCCGGGGAATTGACCGACACAATGAAGGAGATCATCAACGTTCAGCTTGGGATCTACGGGACGGTTTCCGATGAGCTGAACTTGCGTCTGGAAAAAATCCGCTCAGAAACGCCGAAAAAATGGCGCAAGCTGGAAAAGCGTGGTGAAAAGGTGCAGAAGCATCTGGAGAAAGCGCAGAAGGATTTGAAAAAGAAAATCGAAAAAGCCCAGAAGCAGTTGAAGAAAGACCTCGAAAAGGCCCAAAAAGACATCCAGAAAAAGGTTCAGGATATAACCCCCTGATGGGATCTGCCTCAATAGAAATCATAGCCCGGCCATGTGCCGGGCTTTTTATTGCCGCAAACTCGGAACGAGACCGGCATAGAGACATTCCGCACAGGAGTGCGGTCCGTTTTGCTCATTGCGGTCATAGAGCTGAATCCAACGTTAGCCAGTGGCAACCACGCATAACAAGCTGTCACACCACAAATATAAGTCATGACATGACAACTTAGATAGATCAGGACTGAGCTACTACAGCTTATTGCTGGCCATAAATAGCGAGTAAAGAGTATTTTTGCTCGCTAAGATCGTTCAAAAATGCATTTTCCACCGACACCCAGGCAATCGTTCCGCGGTTGTTAATCATTGGATAGCGATCTTCGGCCTCATTGTCGGTTATCTGGCCGCGCAGCGATGAGAATATCTCTAAATCATGGCCATCAGAAGCCGCCCATACGATTTCGCCACTGTCGTTGACATCGGGGTAATACTCGATGACCGCGATATTATCGGTAATGCGCCCGCGCATGTTGGACCAGATTTCGGTGGTCGCAAGCCACAGCGGATCGCGTCGCTGCAACCAAACTATTTCGCCGTTATTGTTAATATCAGGCGAGCTTGGCCACCGGTCGCTGTCATCGGTAATAACCCCCCTCTCGGTCGAGATCAGGTTTTTTCCGAATGCCGAGCTTGATATGTAGACCACCTCCCCGGCATCGTTAATCGAAATCTCCCGGTTGATGGTGTTGTCGGGGCTAAAGGTGAGACGGCCGCGCACATTTGACCAAATCTCTTCTTTGTATACCGTCGAGGCACAGTCATGGCCACCCCAGATTATTTCGCCATGATTGTTGATGTCCAGCGATGTGTAATACGGGTCAAAGGGACTACACTGCCCCAAATACACTACACCGCGGATATTCGACACAATGGCATTGCGAGTATGCTCGCTGCCATCACCAGTCTTCCAAATGACTTCCCCCCTATCATTGATTTTCGGGTTGGTGCTATTTTCAATACCGTCACTGATCTGGCCACGCTTGCTCGACCAAGTAGTGTTTACGCCATCGGTTACTTGGGACCATACAATTTCGTCTTTGTTGTTTATCGCAGGAATTCCCATCGGTATGACTGACGAACGCACGACAGTGATTTCCGGGCTGACAAGTGTCCAGTATGCCGCATGGCTACTGTAGTCTGTCGCACTGGCAAACAGGTCTGCATACAATTCACGCTGCAGCCCGCCGTCATCAGGCAACGTGCCGAGATCAACAGCAAGTACCAGTGGAGGTATCCGATCCTCCACTTTTTCGCCATGGGCTTCGTCACCGTCCGATACTTTGCAGCACCAGAAGCTGGCGCTTTCGAAGTCGCCGGTATAGGTAAAATAGGCAAGTTTTCGCGCCAGCTGGGCGCCTTCGAGCGGCAACGGATCGGTTAACAATCCATCATCATCAACGGCATAACTATACATAGCCACTGGCCCGGAATTGGTCTCCTCGAAAACAGCCACCAGGGCAGCTACGGTTTGGCCATAACTATTCCTGACCAGATTGGCGGGAATGTTAAAGATGCACTGGTCAGCCACTGCACCGTCATTGAAGCAATTCTCCCAGGCAACAAATTGCCAACCCTCGCGAGGTACCGCGTAATAGGTTTCCTGGTATTCGCCCACAACCAGATTTTTGGAGCAGGCATCCAGGCCTGCCCGGAAGTCTTCCAGATAACAATCGCGCATACCGCTGGCGGAGAGGATATCCCCTTCCCCCTTGATCTCGAGTGGGTGACTACATGCAAGCATTAGTACAGACCCAAATACCACGGTTAAACCGCGCCAATAATCCGAAATCAATCCAAACATGAAAATGACCTGCATAGCAAAAACATGCACGCACAAAGGCTAAGGCACCTCTGATCAATTCGGTAATGCTTCAGCGTCACCGAATTAATCAGAGATGCCCTAATGTTTTTATCGCACAGCAACAATGATAAGGCTCAACAAAGAGGCAAGCTTTCGATGATGACGGCTGAATAGTTTCCAGGCTGGGATGCTTCAGGTTGGTCAAGCACAGATTGAGAAGATCAAAAGTAATTCAATTTTATGTAGTCAACAACTACCCGTTTACTGTAGGTTTAATCGAGATTTAGAGTCATTACATCCATTCATTTTTTAATGTATGAGAATCCCTATGCTTCCAACCATCCACTCAATCACAGCTAAAGTCTCGGAATTTTTTGGAGGCGAAGCTTCAGTGCCGGAAACTCGCGCAGCCACCCAAGACGTAATCGACAGTGTCGCGTGCCCATTTTGGAAGCGCATTGTCGCATCTGGCGACCTCAACCCCTACCTAAACGATAGCAACGAGATTGTGGTTCCCGTTTTGACCTTAGTGAATAAGGCCAAACAGTTTGGACTCGGTCGAGTAGAGGCTTTGGCAGTCGCCAGCCTGGTGAGTACCGGCCAGCTCGTCGGCGTTGGTATTAACAACTTCGGCAAGGTAAACCTCAACAAACTGCACCTTGCAAAAGGCGTTGCTCACGACGATGGATTTGCGTTTAAACCCGGTAACGGCATGTACGAAAAAGAACAGCTCAGCGAAACAATCAACTATCTCAATCGCAACAGTACCAATGGCAAGATTTCTTATGCTACTTTGGCCAAGCGTAAGCAGGAGATTGCTGACAGTCTGGGCATCGACGTTTCGGGCGCAAGTCTGGTCGAGAACAAGCTCTTGTTCGCCTACCTTGGCGGCATCGAAAACGATGGTGTCATGGTTAGCGATATTGACAGGTTTTTTAAGGGTGAAGAACCAGCAACGGTCACCACAACTGTGATTTCAAAAAGTGTTCTAGCCAATGATTATAACTTCTCGTAAAGGTCACACCATCTGCCCAGCTCTTAGTGACCTACGCGGGATGAGAAAACCGTAATTCCTCTGCTTTCAAGCATCATGGTTTGCACCAGCGGAAGGCCGCCCTGCGTGGCATCCAGGACATAAGGCCGATATATTTCGATAGATCCAGCTTACCTTGAGAAACCTGCACTAATGAAATTAGAAGAGCGTCAGATAACACTGGATTCAATTCCCGGCATGGGTTTGACGCTGGCAAAGGCTGCTACCACACGCAAAAGAAAGCAGCTCGAGCCGGCATCATCGCCGCTGGCAATTTTTGTCAATGGGGTACGCGCCGATGCCAGCAAGCTGGCGAAATTTCGGTCCGTCTGTGGCTTTTCCGAGACCCCGTATTTGCCATTGACCTACCCCCACATCATGGCCTTTCCGCTTCATCTGCAAATGATGCTGCAGCCCGAGTTTCCTTTTTCACCGATAGGCGCGGTGCACATAAAAAACCGTATCCGCCAACAGCGAGATATTGGCATTGATGAAGCCATGGATGTGAGTGTTCGTCTGGGAGAGACTAACCGTGTTGCAAAGGGCCATGAGATCACCTTTACAACACAGGCAAGCATTGAAGGTGAGCGGGTCTGGGATGGCCTCAGCGTAATGCTTGTGCGTAGCGGTGATACGGGTGTCAAACAGGAAAAACGAACAGCGACCGAGGCGCAGTATACCGATGTCGTAACATGGCCAGTGGCCGCGAACAAAGGGCGCGAATATGCCCTCGCATCCGGTGACTACAATCCTATCCACCTGTACTCTCTAACGGCACGAGCGATGGGTTTTAAGCGGCAGATCATGCACGGTATGTGGAGTAAAAGTCGCGCCGTTGCTCACCTGCTACCGGCGGACTGCCATTGGCCTGTCAGCATTGAGGTGGCGTTTAAGCTGCCCATATTCCTGCCGGCAACGGTCACGCTGTTAAGTCACAGTGACGCGACGGGCAGTCGGTTTGAGATGCGCGATGGCAAGGGCGAAATGCCGCACCTGGTGGGCGAATTGCGTTTCGGTGGGAGCGATATCGAAAGTCGACAAGGTGCCACCTTGGGCCGGCCAAGGCCAGTTAAGCGGAATCATCAAAGTTCTGAAATGCAACGCAGCTTGCGCTACCCGGTTCACCAGCGCAGGCGCCGCTGATGCAAATTTATGCTCCTGGCTACATCTACGTTAATTAAAATTGCACTGGGAACATTACACCGAGAGTTTGTTGTTCTTGACGGCAAGCTCTGCAGCAGATTAGTGTGAACGGTTTTATATCCGCCAGATAAATGGAAAAGCGCAATGAATGAGTTGTCAATGGGCTGGAAAGCTCGCGGGTCGATGATCATTTTGAAGACCTTACGCAGCATTTATTACCCCAGCTTTTTGCTACCTGTGATTGTCGCGGGGATCGCATTCCTTATTGTGAAGGCGAATATGCCGCTGGATTTCGCGGATTGGTGGAATGCGAGGAAAGCGGTGCTCGAAGATCTGGCGCTAATTTTGATCGGTGGGGCGTTCGCCTTGTCGGTGATTCGTTGCGTGCTGACAAAGGGCTCAATCTTTTCGCTGTGGATTAGCGCTTTTGCGATGATTATCTGGTTTCGCGAGATTCACTGGGATTGGACTTCGTCCGGTGTTTATGTGGGTTTTCTGATTTGGCTGGCTTTTGCATTTTTCAAATACGAGCGGCTGGAGCCTGCGCTGAGCGATCGCAAGACGGTCACGCTGCTGGCCCTAATTCTCTTTACCTATTTCGTTGCTGTGACGTTTGACCAGCAGTGGTGGACGGATGGCGATTATTTCAACAAAATTGGCAAGCTGGCTGGTGAAGTGGTTGAAGACCTGGGTCATTCCCTGGTCCTTCTGCTAGTGCTTTTTGGTTCACGCAAACCGGGTCAGAGACGAACGGCACTGACTTAAGCCGATTCGGGTGTCCATCGGCAGGACCTTCGCCGACAGGGATGTCGGGCGCAGAGCCCTCAGGGACGGGTTTACGGCGCGTCCTGACGGTGGACACCCGGAGCGGCGCTCTGAAAATCCTATGCTTTTCTCCTTAAGAAAGCGATTCGGGTGTCCATCGGCAGGACCTTCGCCGACAGGGATGTCGGGCGCAGAGCCCCCAGGGACGGGTTTACGGCGCGTCCTGACGGTGGACACCCGGAGCGGCGCTCTGAAAATCCTATGCTTTTCTCCTTAAGTAAGTGCCATTCGGGTCAGAGACAGCTTCCAGCCGATTAGTTACACAGTTATTGCTTTATAGAAATGTCAGCTTAATTAGGCTTGCCAGACGTTCTCATTGATGCTGAAGTCGATTGGGTTTGCACCTGCACTCACATAATAATAGTCAGGCACAGGCTTCGTCATCGGCAAGGCCGACCATTTTGAAACAGTTTGTAGGTAGCGCTGGGGCAGGTCTATTTTGGCCGCTAGCGCAGATAATCCGGGTATTGTAAAAATAAATTTGTGTGAAAAGGTTGTCCTGAAACCACACAGATGGTAAAAACTCCCTCGCCGAAGGCTGGGGCCAATGCATTTTTCATGCGGACACCAAGCCCGAGGGAATTTTTATCGTTTTTTTGCTTAAACCAAAACGTTCCACGTTGGTGGAACAGGGGAGTTATAATGAACAAAGTAATTATTGCAGCTGCGTCTCTGGCACTCACGGGTACTGCTGTGGCCGGACCGGCCGAATTGCCGTGGACCTACATCGACGCCGGTTATGTCCTGCAATCCGGCGCTGGCACCCTTGCCGACGAGGGCGGTGACGGTTACAAAATCCGCGGCTCGTTTGGCCTGAATCTGTTTCATTTCGGCGGGGAGTGGTACCAGGTCGACGGTGGTGGTAATGATATTGTGGGCGTTGCTGATGCCGGCGACATCGATTCGTGGGACTTGTATGTGGGTGTGCACCCCGGCATCACCGATAATATCGACCTGGTGGTTGACATCGGTTACACCGAGTCTGAGAATGATCGTGACGACAAGACCGATGGCGTGTTTCTGCGCGTAGGTCCGCGTGCCATGATCGGCGAGCACTTTGAACTCAGCGCCTACCTGATGTCTACCTGGGGCAATACCGACTTTTCGGTGGATGACGGTTTCGACAACATCACCCAGTTCTCTGATAATTTCCGCGGTGTGACTCTGCAGGTTGGCGGTCAGTGGTACTTTACCGATCACTTCTCGCTCGGCGCTGATGCACGGCTGGAAGACACTGGCGATACCGTCAACCTGTTCGCTCGCTGGAGCTTCTAGGATTGGCATTAGCTAATCTGTACAGGATTTGCTGCCCGCAAAAATAGGGGCAACAAAAGCCGAAACCCGCAGAGTTCTCTCGGCGGGTTTTTTTATGCTTGTTGCCGCAAGGCTAGCCATGCCCCGCTAACCAGTTTCCAATAGCTGCCAATCGTGACGGCGGACCCTTGAGCCGCGACTCCCGCGCATCGGCTGCCCTGTAAAGCCCGAACATCCCGCGCACACCAAGCCAACGTAAGGGCTCCGGTTCCCAGCGCCGCACACGGCGGTTGACCCAGGGCAGGCGCGTCAGCTCAGTATCGCGTCCAACGTAAAGGTCAGCCAGTGTACGCCCAGCCAGATTAGCGGTTGACACGCCGACGCCTACATAGCCTCCTGCCCAACCGATGCCGGTGACTCGGTCCAAACCCACGGTGGCACACCAGTCCCGGGGAACGCCCAGAACACCGCACCAGGCGTGGTCAATGCGCGCCTCAGCAGCCGCTGGAAAATGCTGGAGCAGAATGGCTCTCAATCGTCGAACGCTTTCTGCATCCGGCGTGCCGCCCGGGTCAATGGCCGAGGCAAATTTATAAGGCACACCCCGGGCGCCGACAACAATCCGCCCCTCCCGCGTGCGTTGGCAATAACAGTAAACGTTATTGAAGTCCCCCAGGATCTCATGACCCTGCCAGCCAATCTTCTCCCAAATCCACTCCGGCAAAGGCTCTGTCACGATCTGGGCCGAATTGAGTGGCAACCAGTCGCGGCGCAGCCCCGGCAGACGTGCCGTGAAGCCCTCGGTTGCGCGAAGAATGGTCGGCGCGCGCACAACACCGCGGTCGGTGGTCACCCGCCCTTTTGCAATCTCCACCACAGTCGTTCCCTCGGCGATCTGAACACCGCAGCGCTCGACCGTGTCGGCCAGTCCTCGCACCAGTTTCGCGGGCTGCAGGCGTGCCACATTGCCCACCACCATCGCGCCCAGTACTCCGGGGATCGCGACCCGCGCGGCGGCCTGATCAGCATCGATGGTGTATATCCGTTGCGGCGCCTCTCCCCAATACCGACGGTGCGCCACCTCCTCCCTTGCTCGGGTCCACTGGGCGGGGTTGGTGGCTACCATCAACTCGTCGGTGCGCAGAATGTCAGCGTCGATCCCCTCAGACCCGGCAACGCGAATCACCTCATCCACCGCACCGCCCAGTGCCCCTACCATGCCCCGCACACCTTCGGCGCTGCCGGTGGCCAGGTATTTTTCATGTGACCAGGCAAAGCCGCCCGTCAGCCATCCACCATTGCGCCCGGAGGCCCCGAATCCGGCGAATTCTTGCTCCACGATCAGGATATTCAGCGAAGGGTCGGATTGCTTGAGGTAATAGGCGGCCCATAGTCCGGTGTAGCCTGCCCCGATGATACAGATATCCACCGTTGTATCGCCGCCCAGCGAAGGCCTGCGATCCGGCAAGCCTCCGATATCGTCAAACCAGAAAGACACGTCACCAAGACGCGGCTGTCTCATACCGCAACACCGTGTGCGGTCACACGGCCCCGAAAGTCGACATCTTGCCGCTCAAAGATGAATGCCATTTGTCGCCGTCTCCGCTGTCTTTTCAAATGCGGTAAAACCGGAATATTGTGTATCACCTGAGACCGTTACTTGCCATTTATCCTGATCTGGTAGCCCGACACTGGAAAGTGCACATGCAGCGCTCCAAATTCTTCGGTATGCCGCACTATAACCCAACGCGAGTCATCAGCCCCCCTTTTGGCCTTCGCTTAACAGCCCTGGGCTCGATTCTCCCCGGCCGATTACCGACCCGTTGTTGCGCTATCAGCAGACATAGGGCGTGCAGTTGCTGATCGTCTAACACGACCGTTTGTTGCATCCATAATAGCCAGAGCTGCAGGCTGTGCTTAAAGCTGATGTCTCTTGGTGTAATGCCCGTCAACAGTGCCGCTTGCGCCATGATGAGGCGAATAGGATTATAGGCTAACAAACAAACCCGGATTTCTTTTACTGCCATCGCTGGCGTCTTACAGCTGAGGATATTCATGCCGATCGTATCTTTGATGTCGCGGATATCCAATTCTACGCTCCATCGACTTTTGTAGAGATTTTTCAAGTCGTTTTTATGGGCTGATTTCGGTTCAATCAGTGTGGTCACCAGCACTTTACCTCCGGCCTTTAATTCTCGAATGGTGAGGGTGTCCGGCTACACCAAGGCGCTGGCGGGCGCGACAGTATCCGCCCGTATGAGTGCTACAGGGGGATAGACCGCCGGCCAATCGTTGGATGGCCGCTTGATCCACAATATTCCGACAGGAGCGATCTGCACTCATCGCTTGCGCGAGGAACATCGATAACGTTTCTGTCGGCGGGTATAAACGTTCCCTGTGGTGCTGAAAGGACTGGACCCAACGGCACTCACCAAGGTGCAGAATTTCCTCGCTCATTGATTCACTGTGTCAACGCCATCGAGGAGAGTCTGGGCTTACTGAGCAATTCGCAACCTTGTCTGCTGGCAGCGCGCAATATTGTGAAGGTGGTTGACAAACCCATACTGGAATCTCTTGACAATGACGCTTTCGGTCGATTGGTCGATCGCTTGCGACGCGGCCTGAATGATGTCCATGACAGCATGGCGCGCATGTATTTTTTGCCCGCTTCCGAGACATGAAACCCGCTACCGCAAAGTCTGGCAGCCCACTGAGTTCGCGGGAGCCTCCAACTCATCCCGGCCCCAGAACCACGCCAAGAGGGCTGATCACAGTGCTGCCTATATAGCCGATGCATTTTGTATTGCGCGCAGGGAGGAGTATGATGAGAGCCGTTACCCGCAAGCAATCCGTTGCGGGTTTTTGGCCCCGCCACAGGAAAAAGCGTCTCATGGCCCAGCTCGTCACTCTGGCTCATCGGGTTTCCGGTATTCATGCTCGGTACTCAAAAATCCACAGTGCCCTGTTTTCCTTTTCGCCTTTTAAAATAAAAGCCACGCACGGGGGCAATGCCGATGCTGTTTATAGCGGTTTCGAAGCTGAACTGCTCGAGCTTGGTCAGACACTGTCAGACATTAGCGCCATCATTAAGGGTAGCTCCGAACTAGAGCCCAACACCTCATACAGCCGCAATTTTGCAGCCATCCTGCAGCAATACATCACAGAGCTGGAGACCTCTATCACTCGGCTATCGGAGATCTGCAGGCACCGGCATCGCGCCCAAATCGGCGAGCAAGCCTACGACTCTGAGCAGGCTCGAGACGACCTGACCAAATACGACCAGTCGATTCAGAATCACAAAAGGCTCGGCATCAAGCTCAGCCAAATGGCTCCCAGCCTGTAGTGATATCAAGAGGACTGCACGACCTGGGCTTCAACAAGGCGCCCCCGCCTGTTCGGCTGACACCATGAAATCATGGAACCACCCTTCATCATCTACATTGCAGCGCCCCCGGGGAAAGCGGCTGGCTTTCTATTGCCATAGCGGGCTGGAATCGGATTGAAATTGATGCCTCCAGGGATGATGCGCTTTATGATCCTTTGATGCATACAAAACTATTTTCAGGAGGCACCTTAAATGGCTTATGAATTCTATTATTGGCCGATGATCCAGGGACGCGGAGAGGTGGTGCGGCTAGCACTCGAAGAAGCCGGTGCGAACTATGTCGATGTCGCTCGCCAGTGTGATGGCGACCAGGAAGACAACCGGGCGGCTATTCTCAAAATACTGCAGAACGGAGGTTTGGAGCGCCCTCCCTTTGCACCGCCCTTTCTTGTCGACACCGGCAAAAGTGATCTCATGATTGCCCAGGCTGCCAACATCTTAAGCTATCTCGCTCCGCGGCTTGGCCTTATCAAAGACAATGCTGCCGATCAGGTCTTCGCCCAGCAAATTCAGCTCACCGTCAGCGATTTATTGACCGAGGCGCACGACACACATCACCCGATTGCCAGTGCACTTTATTATGAAGATCAGATCGAGGAGTCCAAAAAAAGCGCCACCCATTTCATCGAGCTACGTATGCCAAAACACATGGCCTATTACGAAAGTATTATCGCCAACAACCCGAGCGCTTCGGGCTGGCTGATCGGTGACAGTCTTACCTACCCCGACCTGTCGATGTTCCAAATTATCGAAGGCCTGCGCTACGCTTTTCCCAGAGCTTTTGCCAGGGTGCAAGGCCGTTATCCCAAAATGCTGGCGCTGCATAAGGCTGTCGCAGCACGGCCCAACACTGCCGCCTACCTCGTCTCTGACCGTCGCATCGACTTCAACACCATGGGCGTATTTCGACATTATCCGGAATTGGATGAGTAAGATAAGGGACAGGACAGGCTATTTAGGGTCAGAGTAAAAACTCACGCTATTTTTACTCTGACCCCAAACACGCGTTTTTTAGGAAGCGTAGCGCAGGGAAATCTCGGTTAATCGGGTGGCGTACCTTTCCATGCGCAACAAGGTGCTCACCGAGAGGTCAACTTGCAGTAAGCCCACCGCTCGCTGGTGGGAGTCATACAAACCCACTGCCCTGCCGACGTTAAACAAAAGCCATTCCACCCAGGTAGCCTGGATCGCGTCCCTCACAGCAGGAATCTCAGCAGCGACAATTTTTCCGCCGGCATCCAGATAGGCCTCGAGGAAATTCACGAACGGACGGGTATTGAAGGTAGCGGTAATTCCGCCCCAGTCCAGGGCTTCAAGCAGCAGCTCATAGGTAGGATTCAAACGCCGGGCAGATTCCCAGTCAATCAGTAATGGTTCGCCCGCATTAGTCCATAATACATTTTTATGGTCGAGATCGCCGTGACTAACCACCTGGTCCTGCTGCAACACTGACAAGGCCGGTGCCTGCAGTGCTACGATCTCAAGCAGGTCAGCCAACCTGGCTTCGAGCAGCTTACTCTCCGGCACATTGCGCTGGCGCGCCAAGTGCACCAGGTCGGTCACCCGTTCAGCGGTCAAGGGCAGTCCCGGGGTATCGCGCAACTCGGGCACACAGATATCACTGCGATGCATGCGCGCGAGAATGGCCGCCACAGTGAGGGTGTGTTTATCCTTTATTCCGGTCTTGCTGCAGGCAGTCGCTTCGGTCCATGGATACACCAGGTACCCCACGCCATCGAGTAATTGCACATGTTGCCGACCATTCGCCAGTGAATACAGCGCGGGCACGCCGTGCTCAGAAAATTCGCGCGCGGTGATCTCAGTGGCATTGATTCGCTCGACAGTGGCTGCATCTTTCATGTCGAGATCGTTCGCCAATTGCTTGATCGCAAAGCTGCCGTTACTGGTATCGAGTCGCCACATGCGATGGTGAAACCCACCCGGCACCTGGCATAAACCGCCGCCAGGACTCCCCAGGTCAAACACTTCGGTGAGCTGGTGAATATGGTCAGGGTTGTCGGAGAGTGCCGTACTCATGGGTTTAGGCCCGCTGCTGATAGCCAGATAACCCCGCCATTGATTTGCTGGACCAGGGTTTCTATCGTTATTTTTAGTTTCCAGCGCGTAGTGTACCGATAAAAGGGGTGTTGGGGATACCGGGTAAAAGCGCTATCGACCCACAGCCTCGATCGGCAACCAGAGGGTCAGGCTTGAATACGGCAACTGGCGAGGCCATCACTCCGACCGTTAATTACCAGTCTGCCAAATCCATCCCCGGTGATTATTCACTGCTGTTTACGGGTATAGCTGATGATCGGCATCTCACTTCGTCTGGCCGGCGTCTTCAGCATCTGCCGCAATCCATCATGCTTCTGTAAGCGTTCGATCTCTGACCTCAGCGTGCGGCTCCATTGTCGATTCAAGGTCAAGTAGCCCAGTGCATGATCCTGTGTATGGAATGTCAACGGGATCCCCTGCTGCCAATCCGTCAGCGCATCAATAACAATTTCTGTACCCGCGCGTGTCAGTTTCAGATTCAGCGCGTCGACTGAATCATCCGGCTCAACTTCAATGCGCCTTTGGCCAAGCACGTCACCGCCATCGATTGCCTTGGTCAGGCGGTGGACCGTCACCCCGACGTTGCGCGGGTCCCAGTTGATCAATGCCCACTCGGTACAATGCGTGCCGCGGTAATAGGGAGACAGCCCCCAATGCAGATTCAAGGCCAATGGCGCCGTTGCAATGATATGATCTTTAACGATCGAGGTACCATGGTCCAGCAGCAGGTCTGGCTTTTCCTCTTCCAGCAGCGCTTGTACCGATGGATCGTTAATATTCTTGCACAAGGTAAAGGGAATGGATTCAGCCAGATCCAGCCAGTCCCTACCCAGCAGGCGGGTGTAGAGGCTGGCAATTTTTCGGTTCTTAGCCTGTACCTCCACCCTGCGAGGTGCAGATGCGTCCGAGCCCAGTGCCAGTCGGGTTTTAAGCCGGCGCAACGCCGGAATTTCCCCCAGATACTTGTCTTCGATAATGACCCTGTGAATCGGATGCCGGCGATGTACCTGATTAACAAAATAGATCAGCGGTGCGCCTGGCTTAATCAGCGCAATAATTTTCTTCAACGATCGCTCCATGCAGGTTTTGCCCTGCCCGACAGAAAAGCCACATCGGAACGGAAAACATCGCACTGGCGCTTGAGCGGCTCTGTACCCCAGAGCACGAACCGGCCAAGTGCCAGCTTATCCAGTTCTTGTAGTGGCAGATAGTTTTTCCGTTTATCGACGGTAATCGCAAACTCGAAACCCAGCTCAGCTGCCACCTGCAACGAATCCCGGTTATAGTTGCCGTTGGGATAGGCAAGAATCCCGGGTTGCATGTTTAACATCTCGGCCAGGTCACTCTGGCAACTCTGGATCTGCTGGCGTTGAATGTCTGCACTGTAGCGATCCAGAATATAATGCTGACTGGTGTGATTGCCAATGTGAACACCGGGCTGCGATGCAAAGGATCGCAGCTCTGCAGGCGTGAACGGACGATCAATATCGGAGCAAGGTGCTAGTGCCTCTGCGCCAAACTTTTCTTTAATACGAGCAAGTATCTGCTGATGATCCAGGTGCTTGTATTCCTTCTGCGCCACAGAAATCTGCTTTCGGGTCATACCCTGCTTACTCAGCTCACGATAGACAACATCCCACCAAAAACACTCGTTATTTCGAACGTTGTGGGATGTGATAAAGAACAGCGCCGGGGTTTCATATTCGTGTAACAGCGGCACCACATGTTGATTGTTATAGTAACCGTCATCAAAGGTCGCAAGTACATAGCGCTGCCCGGGGTCCAGACCCTGCTGCAGGTCTAGCGGAGATATGAAACGGTAACCCGCCTCCAGAAAGTACTCGAGAAACTGGCGATAAACATCCAGGGTAATGTGCTGCTGCGGGTCGATATGGTTCAAGGCGATTTCGTCGGCACTTCTGAATATCGAGTGAAACAGGAAGGTCAAAAGGGCCGGCTCGTCTCGCTTTAAGTACGATACTTTTTCCCGAAAACGGTGTTTAAGTTCTTTTAGCATTGTTACCCCAAGGTTACGGCTGTTGGGCAGCCACAAACACTACCCCGGCGGCTGCTTTGTCTATCGACCCCTCGCCAATTTACTCGAAACGGCAGACCACGGGCAATAGCCCATCGCGAAGGGATGACAATCGTAATGACAGTATGCGAATTTTTGCGCGCCTCGCGATTACCATTCTGCGCTTAGGGGATGTTAAAGTAATCCGGTCATATCCATTTCAGGGCTCATTTTCAACCACCCGGAAGAATAGCAATGAACAGCTTAAGATTACTCAAAGGCACCCTGGTGGTCGCCCTTGCTGCATCCGGCACTCAGCTCTGGGCGCGGTCTACCGACACAGCCGCAGGCAGCGGCTTTTTACAGGATTATTCGCTACTGCAGCCATCACCGCAGAGCAGCCTCACCCAATACTACCTGGCCCCGGGTGCCGGCGAAAAACTGAAGTCGTACACTAGCATTATGATTGATCACCCTGAAGTTTTTATACTGTCCAGCTCGCCCTACAAAGGTATCAAACCCGCCAATTTGAGCATTGTCGCCCAGGCGTTGCGACAAAGCGTCAGCGACGCATTGCAGGACGACTACGAGATTGTTGAGCAACCCGGCGCAGGCGTTTTGTACCTGCGCCTGGCGCTGGTTGATCTCAACGTCACCAAGGACCGCTTACATGTTCTGGGATATACGCCCGTTGGGCTCGCGGCCCAGGGTATCCGTGCGGCAGCAGCACCGGCCTATGACAATGCGGTTCGACATACATCGCTGGTAAGCCTGAAAATTGAAGGCCAGATTAGCGACAGCCAATCGGCCGAATTACTGGGGGAGTTTGTCGATGATTTCAGCAGCCACAAAACCCCCCAAGGCTGGAAGGAGCTACAGACTGAGATGCAGCTGTTTGGCTCGGTGGTCGAGTGCCAGTTGAAGAATGCGGCAGCGCCAGAGGATGCGCGGGTAAACTGCAGGGCAGCAGACGCGGCAACACCGGCACCCTGAGATTTACGGTTGACCGCCTTACAGCCGCTGGCAATGAACCTTTACCGGCTCAGTGACGTCGCGAGCGGCGAGTGCGATAAGCAAAATAAAACGGCAGCAGTGTGACCAGAGAGAGCAATACCAGCGCAATCTGCAGGCCGAAGCGCTCCTTCACACCGTTGTATAAGCCCTGCAACATAGCATTGTAATTGGCGGGTAGTGGCAACACACTATTGGCCACCGTATAGTCCTGATAGTGCCCAAGCATAGCCTGGAACCGCTCTGGCATAAGCGCCCTGAGGTCTTCGGTCTCGCCGGGGTCGCTCACAATATTGTAAAGATGCCATTCGTTGTCACCCACCGGTGGAATATTCAGGACAATCTTGTAGTCGCCCTGGAACAGCGCGGCATTGCCACCCAATTCATAAGCAATAATATCCGTCGGGGAATACACGCGCTCCACCTCACCCCGCACCAGCGGCAGCAGGCTGCGCCCGATCATAGACTCTACCGGACGCCCCCCGTAACGGCCAGACGGCGGACTTACCCCCGCCAGATCCAGAATGGTGGGAGTGATATCGGTGACGTAAGCAAAGGCATTGGTCGGCTGTTGTCGCGCTGGGATAGACTCTCCCGCGATGATCAGGGGCACGCGCATGCCGCCCTCCCCGGCGTAAAACTTGTAAAAATCCAGGGGCGAAGCTGCAGCACTGGCAAAGCTCGGTCCGATAGCATTGAAACTGCCCTTGAGTCCCAGCGTTTCGTAATCGTCGTTGTACCCCTGCAGCCATAAGCCCAAGCGAATCGGCAGGGAACGAGGATTGTCAACGCCCGACGCCTCGCTGCCGTTGTCGGAGGTAAAGATGAACACCGTATTGTCATACTGTCCGCTACGCTTGAGGTATTCGATAAGGCGGCCGAGATGATGATCCATCGCATCCACCATGCCAGCGTACACGGCCATGCGCTTGGCATGGTAGCGTTGCTCACTGGGGTTGTAGGAGTTCCAGTCGTTGGTTGTGGGCATGGTCACCATAGCGATGCCGGGGGGTACCACACCCAGTTGTTGCGCGCGAACCAGTCTCTGTTTGCGCAGCTCCTCCCAGCCGGCTGAGTATACACCCACGTACTTGTCGGTAAATTCCTGGGGAGCCTGTACGGGTATATGCACAGCCTGGAACGGTATATAGGCGAAGAATGGCTGCCCATCGTCAGCATTAGACTCAATAAATTCAATGGTTTTGTCGATGAGAAAGCGTGACGAATAGAAATCCTCCGGCAGTTCAAACTCCTCGCCATCGGCAAACCAGTTGGCCTTTTTATAGATGGGTATGTAGGGCTTTTGTTCCCAGTTGTCGGCGCCTGTATCCGCCATGGTCACGGTGCGTTCAAAGCCACGCCTGTAAGGCAACAGATCGGGGGTTTTGCCCAGATGCCATTTGCCAGCCATGTAGGTGTGATAACCGGCATCATGCAACAGGCTTGCCACCGTCACTACATTATGCCCGAGGGTGCCACGATAGTTGGCATGTTCTGCCTGTTCCGGCGGAATGGTCTCCGGAATATTCGCCACGCCGTTGCGATGGCTGTCAACACTGGTCAGCAGCATCCCACGGGTGGGCGCACAGCTGGCAGCGGTATGGTAGTTGGAAAAACGAATCCCGCGCTCGGCCAATGCGCTCAGGCTGGGGGTGCTGATTTCACTGCCATAAGGGGCGATATCGCTAAAGCCAAGGTCATCGGCGAGAATGAGCACAACATTTGGTCTGGTGGGCTGCGCCACAGCACCCTGGAAACAAAGCCCCAATGATAGCAGCAGGACCACAATCCAGCTGCCCAATCTGCCTCCCGATAGCGTCACCGTTCAGTCATCCTGCGCCAAGCTGGGCGCTGCTACCACTAGTATGGTTGCCACCACGATCTCCAGCAAAATCATATCCATAACCAGGGCGGCGTCATGCAGCAACCAGGCCAAGACGCGCAGCAAGGCCACCAGGCAAAGCATCAGTGCCGGCGCGTAAAACCAGCTGCGTCTTGCCGTTATCAGGCCAATCAAAATCATCATGCCCATCGACAAAAACAGCGCCCCGACATCGCCAATTTGGGCACTGCGCCCTACCCCATCCATCAAGCTCATACCCAGTGCTGAAGCAGCCGTGGCAGGATCGGTCGCCCAACGCAACCCCGTCACGACAAATAGCACGGCAACCAGGATCACTAGCAAACGAAGAAATTGTTTCATTTTGGGTAAGGCCCACCTATCTGGAAATCGCCGCGAACCACATTGCCCAAGCGTTGACGACGCGTCAAGCTGGCGCAAAGCAACCGGCGCACTATACCGCTGTTCTGCTCGCCGCTGCCAACAATTCTGATCGACGGGTGCGCGCCCATGATTACTGCTAAATCCGCTCAATTTACTCTAAACTGCAGACCGCTAGCAACAGCCTGGCGCGGTTTACATGGCGGCAGGCGTGTCGAGAATTTGCAACAAATCTTGAACAGCGGCGAAATGTCGGGCCGCACCGGGGTGACGCCTCTAGCCTCTGCAGTGGCAAGTCTGATGATACCGGAATGAGCAGAGCTAAAACGCTTCCTGCCCGTGACGTCCAGACTGGAATTTTCCAACGTCATAAGCTGAATTGGTTATGAAAAATACGCCGGATATATCAACACGTTATATCCAGCAATGGTTATGACGTTGACAGCGGTGGTAAGCTCTTCAGCAAGGCAAATCGTTAATCATAAGAGACCATTTGGCGTGGAGACCCGATACCTGCGGTGGACTGCAGCGACAGCCTTGGTGCTATGTCTCTTTGCTTGCAGCCACCCCATAGAAATCGTAGGCAAGGGAGACGTTGTCTCGGCCACAGGCGCCCACGACTGTTCCCTGCAGGAATATAATGCCGGCCATGAAAAATGCGCCGTCAATTATGTGTATGGAGAATATTTCGAGACCTACTTTGCCGTACCACACAGCGGGTGGATGTTTGATAAGTGGTTGAATTACTGCCTTGATGACACGCTGGGGGAATGTACTTTCACTATCCCCGCAAACATGGTTGAGCAGGTTTCCGGAGCGCAGGTGCCGCCGCTGGTGGCGGTTTTTAAAAGGTCCTCAGGATTTGAGCCGCCTGCAGCGAATAGCGCTGCACCCCAAGCCCAGGTGCCACCTCCACCGAAACCAGCGCCCGATCCTGCTGCCCAGCCTGCTCCTGCACCGAAACCAGCAGCCACTCCCAAACCAACACCTGCGCCTGCACCGAAACCGCTTGTCGCTCCCAAACCGGCGCCCGCACCCGCGCCGAAACCGGTTGTCGCTCCCAAACCAACACCCGCGCCTGCACCGAAACCGCTTGTCGCTCCCAAACCGGCGCCCGCACCCGCGCCGAAACCGCTTGTCGCTCCCAAACCAACACCTGCGCCTGCACCGAAACCGCTTGTCGCTCCCAAACCAACACCTGCACCCACACCGAAACCGGTTGTCGCACCCAAGCCGGCGCCCGCACCCGCACCGAAACCGGTTGTCGCTCCCAAACCCGCGTCAGCTCCTGCACCGAAACCGGTTGCTACACCGGCCCCTGCACCAAAGCCTGCCGTCAACCCAAGCCCGGCGCCCGACAAAATACAGGCCGCCAATATATCGAGAACTGTAAAACTGCGTTGGACAGCGCCTTCCAGCCGTGAAAACGGTGTTGCGTTTTCCACCAATGACCTCAATCGTTATGAAATCATTGCCAGCCCTGTCGGTGGTGGCAAATCCTTAGTATTTTTAGTTGGTGACGCCAAAGCTACCAGCTACACCATCCAGGGGTTGGAACAGGGGACTTATGAATTTCGAATCATCGCGGTAGATAGCCAGGGGCTGAGCAGCAAACCCTCAGCTTCGGTGGTGGTCAAATAACGGTGACAAGATGTGGTCTATGCAGCGACAGGAGCGAAACGTGCCGCTTGCGGGTAAGCGATCACAGGTAGTTGCAGGCTTTCACAGCAAAATGCTGTAGGCACCTTGTGCAGCGCGCTACTGCGCGACGCCAAAATCAGTGCCCGTCGACAGTTTAAAGTTGACGCCATTCAGGTCGCGATCTATTCGTAGATTTTCCGGGGAATCCTGTATTGGCCAGGCCCCGCAGGTTTCACCCGTGCCACATAAAAAGCTGTCATTATCGATATCGGAGCCGGCATGAATCCGGTATTCGCCGGCTGGTACGGAGCTGGCGAAGCGGTAGCGGTAGCGTCCATCGTTGTCCGCTACAATATTCACCTTATTCACTACAGCCAGGGTGCTGGCATCCTGCAATTGTACCTCCAGCAATCCAGCATCCCCCGTTCCTGTTTGCTGATTTAGAACCTGCAGGTAAACGGGCACCAGCAAGGTATTGCCGTCGGAAAGATTAAACCGTATCTCTCCGCGGTAAACAGCTGCCCCCAGGGAAGCACGATCGACCACCACAAGATAGTCGCCCACGCCATCGCTATCGACATTCTGCGAACGCGACACTGATATCCAACTTTGATCCGTGGCAACGCCGACAACAGCGGGTGCCCGGATACCTTGCGCCAACACGCTCAACAACTTGCTATCGAGGCCGTGGGGAAAGTCCAGCACTGTAGGATTCGTTGTCACAAAGCCGGGCTGGCCACCGCCGCCCAGGGTTTGTGCTACCTGCACCGCCTTCAGCGCATTGATAGTGCCATAACCAAATTGATCATCACGCCCCGGAACCCCGAGATCGCTCACCGCGGCACCACTGCTCAGTGCAAGATCAAACTCCTCCGGCGTCAAAGCCGGATGAACCGCTTTCATCAGCGCCGCAACACCTGCGACATGGGGGGTGGCCATGGAGGTACCGATAGACCAGCCATAACGAAAGACAATGTTGCCAGACGAGTCATCTCCAAGGGTGCTGAAAATCCGATCCGAATAACCGTCCGCATCCCGGTCAGTGGTGTCGCCACCGGGAGCAGCCACGTCGATATAGCTGCCAAAATTGGAATAGGATGCAAGGTCCGACCCGGAATTGACCGCGCTGACAGCAACGACGCCATTGTAAGCGGCCGGGTAAAACGGTGTGGAATTACTGTTGTTACCCGCAGCCGCAATGACGATAACCCCGGCTCGGCGAGCAGCAGCAATGGCTTCGTCCAGACTAAAACTGTAACAGGCGGAACAGCCAAGGCTGAGATTGATAATATCCGCCCTGCGTTCAGGAACTCGCCCACTATCGTTAGCCAGACCTGCCGCAAACAGAATGCCCTGGGTGAGATCGTAGCCGGAACCGCCGCCCACACCCAGCACTCGAATCGGCATAATTCGCGCACCCCATGCGACCCCACTGACACCCATAGCATTATCACTGCGCGCAGCGATCGTCCCGGCCACATGCGTACCATGAAAGCCGCTGCGCTGCGATGGCCCTTCCCTGTCTCCGACATCATCGGGATTCGGATCTATGCCATCCCCGTCAGCCGCTGTTTTCGGGTCGCGAATAAAATCGTAACCCGCTACTAATTGCCCGATCAGGTCGGGATGTCTCAGCAGCACCCCGGTATCAACCACCGCCACCAGGGGTGCCGCTGAAGCCGAATTACCGGTGCTGATATCCCACGCTGCCGGCAATTCTATAAACGGATAATGCCACTGCAAGTTGAAATAAGTGTCGTTGGCAACAGCGGTGGCTTGCAACCGGTAATTGGGCTCGGCGTAGCGCACATCATTGCGGCCGCGCAGCTGCTTTGCCAATTTCAGCAGTCGATATTTATCGTCCTGCAATAAGCTGTTATCCGCAGGTTTCGGCCCCGGCGCAACTGTCGCTGCCGGAGCAAGGAAGCGCTGCTGGCTGGAATCTGCTGCCAGGCTGGCAATAAGTGCCTGGCTATGGGCACCACCATCGAGAGTCAGAAGCTGTAAACCCTGGCTTGGATTTGCAGCGCCGGCCGACAACTGTGTCATTACTAAATCCCGGGTTGGGATCCCACCTGAGCGTGTCAGCAATGCGCTGTCTTGGTAACGCACCAACAGCTCGTTAGCGACAAAATCGGTGGAACTGGTGCTATTGGCGGCGCGGCCGGATGTAAAGTCATCGCCAATACTGAGCACGTACTTGCTGATGCCGCTGCTCGCCTCGACCATAATGTAATACAGGCCCGACGTGTCCAGCACGATAGATTCAAACTCTTCAAGGCGGTCCGATACAGCAACGAGGTGTTGCTGAGCATCAAATACATAAAGATCTATGTCGTTGAGAGAGGGCTGCTCAGACCTGAAGTCCGCCACCTGCAGCGTCAAAGTTTGCCCAGCAAGCAAATTGGCCTGGTAGATATCGACGCCGTCCGGGAAATCGGCAAAGCGATCGCCAGGCTGGCCGGTGCCGGTGGTGCTGACAAAGCCATTGGCTATAGCCGGATTAGGCAAGGCCTGGGCAGTAAAGGTGGTGTTGTTACTGGAAAAGGGAGCGTCCGGGTTGTTGACATCCTGGTCGGTGACAATATTGCCGCCAACCTGGACCTCGCCACTGATCGAGAATTTTAGCGATTCGGGCTTTGCTTCGAGCGTCCAGTAAGCAAAATTATCACTTAGGTAACCTCCGGCGGGCAAAAACAGGTCAGCGTACAGCTCTCGCTGCAAACCGCCGTCATTGGGTAACAGGGTGAGATCTACCTCGAACACAAAGGGCGGGTTTGTATCGTCGACCCTGGGGGCGTGGCTTTCGCTTCCCCCCGCCACTTTGCAGCACCACACACTGACTCGCTGGTAGTCGCCATAATAGCTGAAATAGGCCGTTCGACGTTGCAGTTCTGCCCCCTGCAACGGTTGGGGGTTGAGCAGTTCACCGGCGGCATTGATACTGTAACTGTACAGCGCAGTACCATCGGCAAAGGGCGGCGCCGGATCCTGGCTGAGTGTCAAGCGGTAATCCTGGGCACCGCTTTGGGCGACAGCCTGCACGCCAAGAAAGTAGGTTTTACCCTTTTCCAGTCGCCTGGTTGCGATTTGCTGGCGGGTGGTAGTCGCCTCGCGAGATTCGCCCAGCAGGGTTTTGTTGGCATCGTCGTTATACCAATAAAGGTAAATATCCGGCCTTGAGAACGCCAATGAGACTGAATAATTGGCGGTAGCGGTAGCGGTAAAAGCAAAATAATCAGCATCGCGAGTGGAGCCCACTGCACCATTGCTGACACCTTGATCGGCAATCTGCAGGGCCGAAGCGAACGAGTTGTTGCCGTCTCGGTCAACATCATCAAAAACGGGTGGCGACGATTGTTGGCTAAAAACGGCCACCAACGGCGCCGCGGTTTCGCCCCAATTGTTATTCACCAGGTCGCCAGAAATATTAAATGTGCACTGGTCTCCCCAATGACTTTCTGTGCAATAATTTTCCCACCGCTCAAATTTCCAGCCTTTCCGGGGCTTGGCGTAATAGGTTTCCTGGTACGCGCCGACCACCAGGTTTTTAGCGCAACTATCAACTCTCTTCTGAAAATCCTCGAGAAAACAATCACGATTTCCGGATGCGGAAAGAATGTCACCGTTCCCCCGCGGTTCCAGCGGATGACTACAAGCCATAAGCAACAGAGTGGCTACAGCGAGAAAAAAAGATCCAGTGTGAGTCATCAAGTACCCGGTATTAGGGTCAAAATAAAACTATTGCAGCTTAAAGAAAAAGCGTTAATAGCGCTTGAGCGAACATACCCAGCAGTATGTTACTGCGGGCTAGAGGCAGATAACAGCCTGTAGATGGGTTAATTCGCACTACCCGCCATCGCACCTCAGATAGATGTCGCCTGAGACCTGGGACATCAACCATGCATCCCCCGGCAAGCATAGCCACTGGGCCGTTTCACCGTTTCATGCGTAAATCACGGCAAACCTAGCCCAAATCATTTGCAAGCGGAGACGTCATCATGTTCGGCCTATTCAAATCAGACCCCAGCAAGAAGCTCAACGAGCAGTATCACGCCAAGCTTGAGGCCGCCATGCAGGCCCAGCGCAAGGGCGATATTCGGCTCCACGGCGAGCTGACTGCAGAGGCGGAAAAGCTGTACTCACAAATTCAGGCGCTGGATACCAAAGCCTGATAAACGCAGGCCTATTCTACTGCAGCAGGCAAATAGCCTGGTCATCCTCCCCTCCGGCATTGATTCTTGCAGCGGTCGCTGGCGGTAGATCAGCATTACGATACAATGCCCAGGTCACACGGCTTGGCAGCGTCGACTGCTTTTCTAGAATTTCAAAAGAGGTTTTCCGGGGGAACAACAATGCGGAGTTTTGTGGTGCGCGCTCGTGCCGCGCCCGTTGACAGCCAAAAATTCCTGTCAGCCGTCGGAGGAGATGCACATGCGGAAATTCTTGCCCACGCATTGATGAACGCTTTTTTTGTAGCGCAGGCCCATCGTGATGACGTTATTGTTCATCTGGTATTGGAAAGCACGCAGGATTACAGCCGCACTGTTACCTTCAATGCTGGCGAGCTAGGGTCTCTTGGTGGCTTCCATGAGGCCGCGTTAATACGGCAGATTGCGACAGCGTTGGACGTGTCACTCGGGATGCGCAAGTCTGACCAGCGTCAGGTGGCACCCGGGATTGCGGTCCGAACCATCAGCTTTGAAAAGCTGGTGCAAGAACTGGCGACCAGCTGCGAACTCTTCATAATGGACAAAAAAGGGACGCCGATCGAACAGCAGCAATTTTCGGCTCATCCGTGCTTCATCCTGACTGACCACATCCCAATGCCTAAAAAAATATTCAATAGCTTGCAGCGACTGGGTGCCAGCAAAATCAGTCTGGGCCCGAAAATGCTATTTGCCTCCCAGTGTGTGGTATTGATTCATAATCGGCTTGATCTGGTGGCCTGGTAGTCTGAATCCGCCAGCCCCTGGTTTTTCTGCATCGGAATCTTCGCCAGGAAAATAGATCTCCACAGCGTGCCGCTGCATGAAGTACAATCCAGTGAAATACGAATAATAGTTTCGGCTAACAACCGCCAATGCGCTCGGACGCTTCCGGGGTAACGCCGGGCTCATCAGCATTGGCCACATAATAAGGAGTTAGCGTGGGCGCTTGATTGCACAGTGCCATACGACAGCAGGAACGCGCGCGAGATTCCGGGTATAGCAGGCTTATCATGCACCAACCTGGCACAACAGAAGGCTCACTGCTGCGTCTAACGCGGCTGCTGTTACTGCTAGTTGCCGCAACCGCTATTGCCCAGACGCCCGACGAGCAAAATAAATCCGGTCTTGAGGCCAGTGATATCGACGCTGCCGCTGCTGTGCAATTTCAGGCGGCAGCTGCACCTGACGCTGCCGCCGCCGGCACAGTAGTAAGCAACGCAGTAGCGCAAGACAATGTGCCAAGCCAGACATCGCCAGAGCTTGCTCCCGAAGTCCTTGCGGGAGACGCCAGCGACGGGGCACCCGATGACCGTGACAGCAATAGGGGCGATTTACTACCCAAGCCAGAAGCTGCCAAGGCAAGTACAGACACACCCGGCAGCAAGGCCGAACCCTCTCCCGAAGCACCGGAAGCCACCCCGGACGCAGTCGATGAAAAGACTCTTGCGACGCCAGTTGAAGGTGCAACTGCGGTAGAGCCGGAGCCGGAGCCAAGAGCCGGAGCCAGGGCCGGAGCCAGAGCCAGGGCCAGAGCCAGGGCCGGAGCCAGAGCCGGAGCCAGAGCCAGAGCCAGGGTCGGAGCCAGAGCCGGAGCCAGCTTTGCTCGACGCCAGCGACGTTGCACCCAACGTTTATGACAGCGATATGGAGGATTTACTACCCCAGCCCAAGTCTGAGCCTGAGTCCAAACCTGAACCCGCTCCTGAATCTAAACCTGACCCTGAGCCCAAACCCAAACCTGAGCCCAAACCCAAACCTGAGCCCAAACCCAACACCCAAACAACTGAGCCCAAACCTGAGCCTGAGCCCAAACCTGAGCCTGAGCCCAAACCTGAGCCTGAACCCAAACCTGAGCCCGAGTCCAAACCTGAGCCTGAGTCCAAACCTGAGCCTGAACCCAAACCTGAGCCTGAGTCCAAACCTGAGCCTGAACCCAAACCTGAGCCTGAGCCCAAACCTGAGCCTGAACCCAAACCTGAGCCTGAGTCCAAACCTGAGCCTGAACCCAAACCTGAGCCTGAGTCCAAACCTGAGCCTGAACCCAAACCTGAGCCTGAGTCCAAACCTGAGCCTGAACCCAAACCTGAGCCCGCTCCTGAGCCTAAACCTGAGCCCAAGCCCACTCCTTCGACGGCGACAGTTGCAACCGATCAGGGAAACCAAAAAGGGACAAGCCAAGCGCCAACGGATAGCCCAGTTAAGCTAAGCCCACCACCGGACCTCGCACC
>CAVROQ010000037.1:0-17896 GCA_963722805.1 uncultured Gammaproteobacteria bacterium | reverse complement strand
ACTTGAGAAAGATAATGCCCGCTGCGGCCCCCGCCATGATCAACACAAAAACCATCGGGATAAGATTGTTTCTTTATGCGATTCAGGGGCGTTTTTTCTTCATCAATATCACGGAGATAACCAATAGCGTCATGCCCGCCAGGATTTGGTTGGTAGAGCCAAACAGAGGCCAGATAATCATGCCTCCAGTTACATCTCTTTGCCGCCAGCGCCAAATGCCAGTGCAAGACAGGCTCCCACCGCAATACCGGTTGCGATAATACCGTTGGTCATCCATTTGATGTTATAGATTTCGCCCCCAGTTCCTGATAATAACGTTGCAGTTTTCACGCCTGAATCCATGGTGGTGCCGGCAAACAGCACTACCATGGTCGCCCGTAGCGTGGAGGCAATACCGGCTGAAAGGCCCCAGCCACTCTCAATAAGATTGGCGCCACCTTCAATAAATGCAGCCACGGCACCATCGCCAAAGTGGGCATAGGTTTCGTGCCAAGCTTGGCGGGGTGGCGGACGAGAGCCACGCCGCTCACTGCAATCAGGGTGATCAACGCCAGTGAACCTTCACCGAGGGCGGCCAGTAAGCCGACAAAGCGGGCGTCGGTCTCCTTGTTCAGCTGCTTCGAAGTCGTGCCCAACGCCACAATACCGTGAAAACCCGATTCCTTACCGCAGGCGATGGTGACAAATCGCAGCGGCACCATTGACGATATCCCCTCAGCCGTCTGGTTATTGAACGCAGGTGCAGTCATTTCCACTCCGCTATTAACACCGCGCCGTACAGCAGCAACAGGCCAACCGCCAGTTGCATGCCATTGATAAAGTCCCGCGGGTACCGCGACAGGGCCATACCGGCAACATCGAGGCGATCGCGGCGTAGGCAAACAGAATAATGATCCAGGTGGCGGGAATGCCAAGGCCGGGCAATCCGGAAGGCAAACTCAAAGGCATCTCACTGCCGACATAAATGGACGCGTAGAGAATAGCAACGCCGACAGCAGTGAGTATGCCGAGCCCCATCATATTGCGATGCAACAGCTGCCCAATCACCAGGGCCACGGCAATCGCTGCCCAGGCCGGGAATACCGAACCTGGCGTGTTGACGAAGGCGTTGGCGATAACGACCCCGAATACGGAGTTCACCATCAGCAGCACCAGGAATACCACCACCATATACAGCGAGCGGGTGCGGGGACCGATGACATTCTCCGACAGCGCGCCTATTGACTTGCCCTTGTTGCGGTTGCTGGCCCACAGCGCGCCCATATCGTGGACGCCGGCAAAAAACACACTGCCGAAGATGACCCAGAGAATGGCCGGGACCCAGCCCCAGTAAACCGCAATGGCCGGCCCCACAATGGGGGCGGCGCCTGCCACCGAAGTGAAATGATGTCCCCAGAGTACATACTTGTTGGTGGGAATATAGTCGACCCCATCGTTCAACTCATGGGCCGGGGTGACAAAATCCGGGTCCAGCTTATAAATATGCACCGCGACATAGCGCGAATAGATAAACCAGCCAAAGCACAGTCCGGCCAGGCCAAGTAGCAAGATAGCAATTGAACTCATCGTGGCAGATCCTCTTATTGTTGTTCGGTGGTTGTCATCCGAAGGTTCAAAGCAAGCGGATGCATGCTTACCTGCTCAGGCAGGAATGCTGATAGTGCCGGGCCAGTCGGTCTCCTGTGGAGTATGAGGATCCGGTTTTTGTCTGGCCAGAAAAAATTATAATTAGCGTATGTGCCGATCATAACGGCAATAAGGCCAGCAGGCCAGCGTATTGATTCATTGGGTTTTGTCGCCGGCTCTTTTTTAGGGTGTTGCTATGGACTTTGCTCATGGGTGGTTTTATTCTTTTGTCGGATCATTGTTCCAACGTGGAGGGAACCGCCATAGGGCGGGCGTAAAATATGAAAAAAATAACGTACCTGGTATTAGCACTGTTTCTCGTCGGCTGTGCGGGCTCTGGTGGTGGCAGCGATGGTCCTGCCAAACCCAGTAAGAAAATGTTCAAGGGTAGTTGGGAGGTGTCCGATATTCGTTTTGTTGGTGATGCCGGGCTGTACAAGGCGAATCTGTTCGAGATTGCCGATTCCAGCTGTTTTAAGGGTAGCGACTGGGTGTTTATCCCCAATAACGGGAAAGGTAAAGTATCTCTCGATGTATCTTCTTCCCTCTGTTCACCTTCGACTCAGTACATACACTGGTCGCTTTATGAGCCGGGCGACGGTAGCACGCAGTTCCAGTTCAAACATGCCGATGCCAAAGGCAACCCGCTGGATGCCTCCGGTCGCGGTTACCGTGCCAATATAGATCAGCTGAATGCCAGCACCATGGTTATGCGGGTCGCCAGTTCCTACCAGGGTAATGCCTTTGATGTCTTGATGACCTTAAACAAAGTCTCCGATGACATTACGATGTAATGGGCAAATGCCATCAACTATTCACCTTACTAACGCAGATAATCCTATGAAAACCATAACACGAACATTAGTCGCAGTTTCCCTGGCGGGCACCCTGGCCATAACCGCCGGTTGTACCGCCATGCAGAATACCAACAAAACCCAACGTGGTGCCGGTGGCGGCGCTGCAGCCGGCGCATTGCTGGGGCAGTTGATTGGCGGCAATACCAAAGCCACCATGATCGGAGCAGCCATCGGTGGGGTTGCCGGCGGGCTCATCGGCAACAACATGGACAAGCAGGCCGACGCTATCCAGGAAGCGGTTCCCGGTGCCGAGGTCAAGCGGGTCGGTGAGGGTATCCAGATCATATTCGATGAAAATAGCGGGGTGAACTTCGCCACCAATAGCTCCAGCTTAACCGCACAAGCCAAGGCTAATCTCGACCAGGTGGCTGATGTATTTATCGAGTTCCCCGATACTGACCTGTTGGTCGAGGGGCATACCGACAGCACTGGGGATGCAGGCTACAATATGACGCTGTCACAAAAGCGAGCCCAGTCGGTGGCAGATTATTTGCGGGCGAAAGGAGTTGGGGCCAGTCGTATTACTGTCGAGGCCTTCGGCGAAACCAAGCCCATCGCCGACAATTCAACCGCTGAGGGCCGCGCCAGGAATCGCCGGGTTGAAGTGGCCGTGGCCGCCAATGAAGACATGATTGAAGACGCGAAGGCCCAGGCGCGGTAAAAGTCTCAGCGGTATGAGTTATACAAGGCCGGGCACAGTCCCGGCCTTTTTATGTACAGGAAGTACGGTATGGCGCGGGGGCAGGGACGCCCGGGAGCGCCTATGTACAGGAAGTACGGTATGGCGCGGGGGCAGGGACGCCCGGGAGCGCCTATGTACAGGAAGTACGGTATGGCGCGGGGGCAGGGACGCCCGGGAGCGCCGCTCGGCAGTTAGGCTGAGCGCAAGATGGCGGAAGCGTTATCCCAAGCATCAGATGCCAGTGGAATTTTCTCCCTGTCCGGGATTGATGCAAGCAAGCTTGTCGGTGGTTTGTCGCGCTCGGCATGCACGGCGCTAATACCAAGGATTGAATAGCAAACCAGGCACGGCCAGCGCATACTGAGTCGTCTGCCGCTCTCCTGACTCCCATGGAGAAAACTATGACCCTGAAACTTTCAGTGCTCGATCAATCACTGGCCCGCAGTCCGGACCAGGCGTCGGTCGCCTTGCAGGAAACCCTGCAAATGGCCCAGTGGTGCGAACAGCTGGGCTACGAGCGGTTCTGGGTGTCGGAACACCATGCTTTCGCGGCAATTGCGGGTAGTGCTCCCGAAGTGCTGTTGGCTGCCATTGGCGCTGCCACCTCGCGGATTCGAATCGGCTCCGGTGGAGTTATGTTGCCTCACTACAGCCCCTATAAAGTGGCCGAGGTGTTTTCGCTGCTGGCCAATCTATATCCCGATCGGATAGATCTGGGAGTAGGGCGCGCACCCGGCGCCGACATGTCGACTGCGGTGGCAATGGCCACCGACGGCCGACCAAAGTTTGAGCGTTTCCCGAAATTGGTCGCAGCGTTAACCGAGTATCTTTGGAACGACATTACCTCACCGCTGGTCAGTCCTCGTCCACCGGCCAGGCTTCCCATCTGGATGCTGGGGTCTAGCGCCGACAGTGCAGTGCTCGCGGCCCAACGCGGGTTGCCCTATACCCTGGGCCTCTTTATCAACCCCCAGGCAGACCCGGGTTTGATTGCGCATTACAAACAGAGTTTTGAGCCAGCCGGTCAACTCCATGAGCCCTATGCGATGCTCGCCATCAGTGTGTTCTGTGCCGATTCAGAAGAGCAGGCACGGGCTTCCCAGTTGACCTTCGACCTCAATCTGTTTCGATTTTTTAGCGGGCAGTCCAACGGTCAATTCCTGTCTCCCCAGCAGGCCCTGGCTTATCCCCTGGGACCACAGGAGCAGGCCTTTATCGGCAGCAGGGAAAGCAGTCGTGCTGTAGGAACCCAGGACCAGGTATTCCAGCGGGTTAGCGAATTGGCCGCGATGTACGGTGTCGACGAGATGATGGCCGTGACGAATATGTATTACTTGGAAGACCGCAAACGCTCGTTCGAGTTGCTGAAGCAGGCGTTTGCCTGATATCTAAAAGCCGCAGCCTGTTTGCGCTGTAGACAGATCGGGGAATGATAGGCCCGCTGCTGGATACTCAGCGCCAGGTAGACTGCTGAAATTCGCCATTGAATGCCGGTCACTGGCTCTTCAAAATGGTATCCTGCTGTCAGGATTGTATCCCGGGCGGGGCTTGAGGCCGCACAGAGCGGTGTCGTGCCATAAAAATCGCTATTCCCATTGTCAAAAACCTTGCGGGGTCTCTATAATCTGCGCCCCCACAAAAACGGCAGTTCGGAGTCTCTATGGATAATTTCGCCGCCCTCAAGCAAAAAGTGCAATTGCTCGGGCGCTTTCTGGGGGACGGAATCAAGGTGGCCCATGGCGAGCCGCTGTTTGAAAAAGTCGAGTTGATTCGCCAGCTATCGAAGTCCTCCCGCTATGGCAACGAAGCTGACCGGCAACGCTTGAGCCAGGTACTTCACGGTCTCACCGATGACGAGCTGGTGCCGGTGGCGCGGGCTTTTAGCCAGTTTTTGCATCTCGCCAATACCGCCGAGCAACTTGAGACCACCTACAGTGCCAGTGACCCAAGTCTCGATGTTGACATGGGGTATATGCGGCTCAAGTCCCAACAGCTGGACGATGAGGAAATAGCGGCGGCAATTGCCGCCTTGAAAATTGAGTTGGTGTTAACCGCCCACCCAACCGAGGTTGCCCGCCGCACCATTATCTACAAGCAGCTGCAGATAAGCCGGTGCCTGCGGGAGCTGGACCATTCGCATTTGTCGGCTGCTGAGCGACTGGGCCTGCAGCAGCGCCTGCGTCGTTTGATCTCACAGATATGGCATACTCCGGAAATCCGTAACGAGCGACCGTCGCCGGTGGACGAGGCGAAGTGGGGTTTTGCGGTCATCGAAAACTCGCTGTGGCATGCGGTGCCGGAGTTGTTACGGACGCTGGATGACGCGCAACGGCGCCATCTGGGGCGTGAGCTACCGATTACTGCCAGCCCGGTGCGTTTTGTGTCGTGGATGGGGGGTGACCGCGACGGTAACCCCAATGTCACGGCCGAGGTCAGTGCCGAGGTATTCCTGCTGGCGCGTTGGAAAGCGGCAGACTTGTATCTTAACGATGTGCGGACTCTGCTTGAAGAGTTGTCTATGACGTCAGCGACGCCTGAACTTATGGCCCTGGCGAATGGTGCCAATGAGCCCTACCGGGCGGTTTTGCACCAACTGGAGCTGCGGCTACAGCATACCCTGGTCACTCTGGTTGATCGGCTCAATGGCAGGCCGAACACCTACGACGACATTATCGAGTCGATGCACGATATCTGGGATCCCGTATTTGCCTGCTATCAATCCCTGCACGCGCAGGGCATGGGCCTGATTGCCGATGGTAATCTGCTGAACATGTTGCGGCGGGTGCGATGTTTCGGTAGCCATCTGGTGCGCCTGGATATTCGCCAGGAGAGTGCGCGTCATACCGAGGTACTATCCGAGCTCACCCGCTACCTGGAGCTTGGCGACTATGCCGAATGGGCGAGCTGCAGCGTCAGGCATTTTTGCTGTCCGAGCTGGCGGGCAAGCGTCCGCTGCTGCCGCGCTACTGGAGTCCGTCGGCCGCGGTGCAGGAAGTGCTTGATACCTGCGAGGTGATAGCCCGGCAACCCCGTGAAGCACTGGGTGCCTATGTGATCTCGATGGCGCGCCAACCGTCGATGTACTGGTGGTAAAGCTGCTGCTGCGCGAGTGTGGCTGCCGCTTCAATATGCCGGTGGCGCCGTTGTTTGAGACCCTTGATGACCTCAACAATGCGGGTACCACGGTGCAGCGTCTGTTGGGCATGCCGATTTATCGGCAGCTGGCGGAAGGCCGGCAGATGATCATGATTGGTTACTCCGACTCATCCAAGGATGCCGGGGTGATGGCCGCTTCCTGGGCCGAATATAAGGCCCAGGAGCAACTCATCGATATCTGCGCCGCCCAGGGTATTGACCTGACCCTATTCCATGGTCGTGGCGGCACCATTGGTCGCGGTGGCGCTCCGGCCCATGCGGCGCTGTTGTCACAGCCGCCGGGTTCACTGCAGAGTGGGCTGCGGGTCACTGAGCAGGGCGAAATGATCCGGGTCAAGCTGGGCTTGCCCGGTGTGGCGTTGAATACCCTGAAGTTGTACATCAGCGCGGTACTCGACGCCAACCTTAGTCCGCCGCCTCGGCCCGACTCGGCCTGGCGTGAGCGAATGGAGCAGTTGTCTGCGGAATCGGCCGCCGAGTATCGTCGGATTGTGCGCGAGACGCCGGAGTTCATCGACTATTTTCGCCAGGCGACACCGGAAAGTGAGCTGGGCAAGTTACCGCTGGGTTCACGGCCGGCCAAGCGCAACCCCAAGGGCGGTATCGAGAGCCTGCGGGCGATCCCCTGGCAATTCGCGTGGATGCAGAACCGGCTGATGTTGCCGGCCTGGCTTGGCGCCGGGCTGGCCCTGCGCAAGGCGATCGATGCCGGCGCCAAACAGGAACTCGAAACCATGTGCGAGGCCTGGCCTTTTTTCTCCACTCGAATCGGTATGCTCGAAATGGTTTACAGCAAGGCGGATCTCTATCTGGCCGAGCATTACGAACGACAGTTGGTTGAGCCAGGCCTGTGGCCACTGGGCCAGCAATTGCGTAATGAGCTGCGTGAAGATATCGCCGCGGTGCTGGATATCGCCAACGAAGATCACCTGATGGAGGACCTGCCCTGGGCCAAGCAGGCAGTGAAGCTGCGCAATGTTTACACCGACCCGCTGAATATTCTGCAGACCGAGCTGTTGACCCGTGATCGCGCCGGCGGTGGCCAGCAAGTCAAGCACGCCTTGATGATAACTGTGGGCGGCATCGCTGCCGGCATGCGCAACACCGGGTAACAGGCCCGACGGTTGACGACACGATAGCCAGCGCCTGTAAGATAAGGGCAATGGCTATTAGCGCGTTGTTTAAGCGTTATCACGGGCAACTATAGAGCCCGATTGGTTCCTCTGCGTAGCGGCCAGGTTGGTGACTGACAGCCTGAGTTCGGTCTAGCGAAACTCGGGCTTGGGTCGCGGCTGGCTAGCGTCTGCTTCAGTTCTCAAGTTCCAGGCTACTTTCACCTGCGCCTGCCGCAACTCGTTATTTCGGAAACATGGCCTGGATCTGGGTGCGAATCTGCCAGTTGGCGCCGTTGTCCGGGCGCACCACGTTGTAGTATGCCCCCACCTGAGCATTCAAGGGTAGCTTGCCAAGACGAAATATCTTGCCAACCCCGCCGCCCACCGGCACGGTCCACATATCGCTGCCCTTGGCCTTCCAGTTGACTGTCATGATCGGTGAACTGGTAAGGTATAAACCGCTCTTAAAATTGTAATTGAGGAAGGGCTGGAGCAAGCCATTGTTGTACGCGGGATCGTCACTGCTGGTAGACAGCGACCAGACATTGCTGATCAGTGCTCCAAAGACCCAGGGGTTGCCTTTTTCCACCCGTAGTGCCACAAACGACGGCCCCGCTCCCCAGTTGTCGTTGCCCAGCTCCGCATTGCTGTGGGTAGGTGCCTGGACTGCCGCGCCGGCTCCCCAAATAAACTTGCCGGGTACGGCCGGCGACAGGAAGGCGGTGAACTGGAGGTCGCCGATGCCATTGGTGCGGTCGTCGCCCGAGGCGAGTGAAGGATTGGAGACAACCGGTAAGATCGTGCGGGTGATGATGTTCCAGTCGGCATTCACCGAAATTGGAATCACCGGCTGGATATTGGTGATGTTCTGGGTGCCTTCCTCCGGCCCGAAGTTGAGGTTGGTGTTGTTCTGGATCGGTATACTGATCAGGTTGCCAACGGGATTCTGCGCGAGTTTTGCCAGTTCTTCTGCACTCTGCGCAGCATTGGCATGGGGGTGCAACAGGGTGACCAGTGCCGCAGCACTGAGTAAACGGTAGGCTACTTGGGTGATGGGTTTCATGGGTAGGTCTCTCGGCGATATTGGCAACAACTGCCAGCATATCCCAGGTAGTAGCGCGACGGAAAAATATTTTATGCTGTGCCCCTCTCCTGCAAAAATGTATGAACATTTGACTTGTATCAACTGTTTCTGGCGCGGGGTTCGGGTCGCTTTTCCAGCTGTTCAGTAGACTCATTCCTGGCCCATAGCCGATAATTATTTTCTAGCCTGGCTTGTCGGTTGTAGATTGTTGATGATGTGATGAGCATACAGTAAGGCATAATACACAGCTTCAATGCCCCCCGGCAGTCGTCGACTGTTCGGCGCCGCTAAGCAGGGTAGAAAGTCCATTACAGCATCAGTTGAGGTAAGCCATGCCATCCCGACCGAAGTCATACCCCGATAAGGAAATACTCAAGGCATTTGAAGCATCCGGCCTGATTGAATATATGGAATACCTGCAATCGGGTAAGCGGATTATGCTGACCAATTTCAAGGCCGGCGTGGCCAAGGGACTGGGGCTCACTCTCGGCATGTCGGTGGTTCTCGGACTGGCCGCATGGGTTCTGACGATGATGGTGAACCTGCCACTGATAGGACAATACGCCAGTGATGCGAAGCAATACATGCTGGAGTATCAGGAGCACACCAACTACACCGACGAATTTATGGAAATGAACCAGCTGCTGCGGCAGATCGACGAAAATACCAAACGCGGAGCTGCCACTGCAACAGCGGCAGCAGCGGACGAGTCAGCAGAATAGACCTGGATTATCCAAACACAGCAGTTTGGTAACTGCTGGCAAGCAGCAGTCCATCGCGCCTGAAAAGCCGCACTTCCTGGTTGAGTAGCGAATGGCGAATGGTGGCGCTGTCGGTGGCGATAACAACAAAATCGCTAGCCACTGCGGCGATCTCAGTGGCGGAGGCATAAATATGCGTCGACAGCGAAAGCGTGGAACCGAAGCGCAGTTGTTCACTCACAAAAAAGGTGCGTGGCATCGGGGTGTCAACCAACGCGGCAATCGCCAGTGAATCGAGAGGCCGCAGGTCGGCTTCACGTGCATAGGCGAGTGTCATTGGCGTTGGGTTTTTACTGAAGGGGCGGCCATGGGCCAGATATTGCTCGTAGTGGGCGAACCAGCGTGGTGTCATGTCTGAGGCCTCAAGTTTCACGCTGTGCTCGATCGGCTTAATGGACGGCATGGGCGTTGAAAACTCGAGGTCGGAAGCGCCACGCTCGCCGGCAACGATTTCCGCCATCGCCAGTGTTCTGCCGTTGGTGGGCGCACTGAGGAAGGTGACCTGGTAGAAGTCGATCTGGCGCCCTTGCTGATGGCGGTGAATTCTCAGGTAAAGCTGCTCTGCTTTTGGCGCGGCAATAAATTGCATTTGTTGGGTCAGGATGTCGCCCCTGAAATCAATGTGGCGGCACACGGCGTTGAGCGCGACTGCGGCTAACCAGCCGCCAAAGGAGGAATTGAAGTTCCAGAATGCAGGATCGTTGGGCAGCCGGTATAAATCCTCGGCAACGTCTTGCAGGGCAATGGATGCGTCGAGCTTGTAGGTCATATCGTGGTGCGCCTGGTTGTGGTGTCAGAGACCAATGGCACTTACTTAAGGCACCTCTGATCAATTCGGTAATGCTTCAGCGGAGCCTCTGGCGTACATTGGCAAGGCGCGCCGCGAAGGTCAAGGCTGGTTGTCCTTGACGAGTGGTGCAAGCGGATGGCCGCCCCCTTGTCCAATGTGCGCCAGAGGCCCGCCCTGCGGGCTCGGCGTCGCGTTGTCTACTGCGTTACAGCCGTTTGAAAGGCAACCAGCCTTCCTGCACGACTGCGCCTTGTGGCCAAACCCGACGCCAAGCCTGAAGTGTCACCGAATTAATCAGAGTTGCCTTAACGCCACTATAGTGATTTGCGGAGCCCCGCTGTGTTCGATCCGCGGGCGTCTGCGGCAGGGATGCCGCAGTCGAGCCTCCAGGGAGGGATTCACGGCGTACCGCGGATCGAACACACTGGGGTACATCCGCTTAAGTAAGTGCCATTCGTGTCAGAGACGGTTTTACGGATACGGGCACTGAGTGGATGCAAACCCCGGGTCGCCGGACCGCCGGACCGCCGGATCGCCGTGCAAAGCCAGCTCGGCAACGGAGCCAATCTAACTTTGCATGGCGGATAATTCCAGTTACTCTTGGCGACTGCCAGTGGTGTCGATAGCGCACAGACCTTGAAGTATGGAAAGGTGGGCGCGATAAAGACACAACACAGGGCAGATGGCTGTCCTGAAATCTAACGAGGCAGCACAATACAGCGGGAGTAATATGACCAGCAGCGTAGACTATATCGACGTCGATGCCCTTGGCAACTACCTTGAGGGCCAAATAGACGGTTTCAGAGCCCTTCGTAGCGCCGAGAAATTTGCCGGTGGACAATCGAATCCCACCTTCCTGTTGACAGCCGAGAGTGGCAAGTATGTGTTGCGGCGCAAACCCCCGGGCGAGTTGCTGGCATCCGCCCACGCAGTAGACCGCGAGTTCACCGTTCTTAAAGCCCTGGCAGCGACTGACGTACCGGTTGCCAAGGCCTTGCACCTGTGTGTTGACGACAGCGTTATCGGCAGCATGTTTTATGTTATGGATTTTGTCGAGGGTCGAGTTTTTTGGGATTCGGCACTGCCGGAACTCGACAACACTCAGCGAGCGGCCTGCTACCAGGACCTGGTTAAAGTGCTGGCGGCCATGCACGATGTTGACGTGAATGCGGTTGGGTTGGGTGATTACGGCAAGCCGGGCAATTATTATGAACGCCAGATCGGGCGCTGGGCGAAACAATATCTTGCATCCCAAACCAGCGACATCCCGGCGATGGAAAAACTGATGGCATGGCTGCCGGCTAATATCCCGGCAGACGACGGGCAGGTGAGCCTGATTCACGGTGATTACTGTCTTGCCAATGTGATGTATCACCCGCAGCAGAACACTATCCAGGCGGTGCTCGACTGGGAATTGTCGACCCTGGGTCATCCGTTTGCCGACCTGGCCTATTGCTGCATGCGGCTGCGGCTGCCGCCACACAGTGATGTCAGGGGGTTGGGTGACCTTGACCGCGCAGCCCTGGGAATTCCCGGCGAGGAAGAGATCGTCAGGCAGTATTGCGCGTTGCGAGGCATCGACAAGATCGACAATTGGAACTTCTACCTGGCGTTCAGCTTTTTCCGGCTGGCCTCCATCTGCCAGGGAATTGTCAAGCGTGCCCTCGATGGCAATGCCTCGAGCACGACTGCCGTTGAGGTGGGCAAGATGACCGAGCCTCTGGCACAAATGGCAGTCAGTCTTATTGAATAAATAGCGGCACTTGAAGCCCGGGAATGGGGTAGTGTAGTGATGTCCAAAGCTGTGATCGTACTGGCACGGGAGCTACCCGGTGCCTTCGTCGAGCTGCTCGGCCAATACGGTGAAGTCAGGGTGGCAGAGGCAGGGTCGCCGTCAGCAGGCGTGTTCAAGGATGCTCATATTTATGTCTCTACTTCGGTCGATACGGTCGATGCTGCGACCATAGCCGGCTTGCCGTCAAGCGTGGGACTTATCGCCAATGTCGGGGTCGGCATCGACCACATTGACCTCGCCGCCGCGCGGGCCCGGGGATCGCTGTGAGCAATACTCCGGGGGTGGCCGAAGATACCGCCGACCTCGCTATGGCGTTGTTGCTGGCTGCGTGCCGTCGCACCAGCGCGGCGGAGCGCCTGCTTCGCGACCACAACTGGGCGCTTGCCCAGTCGCTGTTGGGGCAGCGTGTGCACGGTAAAACCCTCGGTATTATCGGCTTCGGCGCCATTGGTCAGGCGCTTGCTCGCCGGGCCGCGGGGTTCGACATGAGCATTCTCTACCATGGTCCCAATCGTAAAACAGATAGTGAACAGCTCATTGGTGCCGAATATCGGGATAGTGTTGCAGCGCTGCTGGCAGAATCCGATATTGTGTCACTGCACTGTCCCCTGACACCAGCCACTCGCCATTTGATCAACGCCGATACCTTGCAGCAGATGAAGCCCGGTGCGGTCCTGGTTAATACCGGGCGCGGTGCCCTGGTAGATGAAAACGCGCTGGCTGCGGCATTATCAAGCGGCCATTTGGGCGCCGCAGGCCTGGATGTTTTCGAGTTTGAGCCCAGGGTGGCGCCAGCCTTGCTGGGCTTGGACAACGTCACCGTGCTGCCGCATATCGGCAGCGCTACGGGAGAGTGTCGTATTGAAATGGCGCTGCGTGCAGCTGCTAATATCGAGGCCTTCCTGGCCGGCGGTAAGCCATTGGATAGTTGCGCCTAAGCTTGATCTGGCACGATATCCACTATCAAGATTTAGCCGCCACCAGCCTGATTAGCGCGACCTTGTTGGTGCCCTCAGTGCTGCTGATGCATTGCACTACCCATTCCCGCTGTCCATAGCTGATGCTGGAAAAGGTGTCAGGCAATAGCCTGGGGCGGGGTGCGCGAGCCCAGTTCGTTATCAATCATCAGCAGGCCGTAGCCATCATTTTTGACCAATTTCAGTTTCGAAATAATCTCGCTCACCGTGGCTTCTTCTTCTACCTGCTCGTTCACAAACCATTGCAACAGGTTATAGGTGGCGTGATCCTTCTCTTTCAATGCCTGGTCACTGATATTGTTGAGCCGGGTCGTCATGGTTTGTTCATGTTTCAGTGAGGCCTTGAACACCTCCAGAATGGTGCCGAATTCATTGGCTGGTTGGGGAATCTCCCGCAGCGCAACATTGGCGCCTTGTTCGATCAGGTAGTTGTAGATCTTGGTGGCATGCAGCTGCTCTTCTTCATACTGTTGCTTCAGCCAGTTGGCTGCGCCGTTGAAGTCAATATGGTTGCAATAAGCCGACATCGCCAGATACAGGTAGGCTGAGGAGAACTCGTCGTTAAGCTGTTGGAAAAGACTTTGTTGCATCGCGTCTGAAATCATCTGAATCACCGAATGTAATGTTCGCTATTGTAGGTAGTGGGAATGTTGCAGCAACGCCGGCTTCTTCAAAGCCGGTAGTCACGGACCCCTTACCCCTTACCATTGAATGTTGCTCGCCCAGCGCCCTATATAGACCGAATAATACCGCCTTCAACACGCTGGGCACTACCGTTGACCGCGCCATTGCTCGCTACAAATAACACCGCCTGGGCTACCTCCGCGACATCGACAAAGCGCTGTATCAGGGAGGTAGGCTCATGTTGAGCAAAATAATTGTCGATCAATTCCTGCGCCGGCTTGCCTTCGTCCGCAGCCAGGCCTTCGAAATAGCTTTCTACCCCCGCTGTCCAGGTTGGCCCCGGCAGAACAGAATTGACAGTGACCTGCGACCCCTTGGTCAATTCAGCCATGCCCCGTGCCAGCGATACCATCGAGGTTTTTGTCATTGAGTAGTGAATCATCTGTGGCAGCGGCTTGATCGCTGACTCGCTGGCGACATTGATGACTCTCCCCCAGTTGTTCTCCAGCATAGCCGGCATCAGTGCGCGACACAGCCTGACAGCACTCATAATATTCACTTGAAAGTATCGCAGCCACTCGGCGTCATCAATATCAAAAAAATCCTGTACTCCGAAAATACCGGCGTTATTGATCAATATCTCAAGCTCGCCGAGAGGCTGCAATTGTTCGATAACAGCGTCGCAACCGGCTGCCGTACCCAGGTCGCCATGGGCACTGGCCTCGGCACCGATCGAGTGTTGAATTTGCTCGGCTTCCTTGCCATCTCGCCCGTGCACTACCACCCTCGCGCCGCCCTCGACAAACGCTTCAGCAATGGCTTTCCCTATGCCCTTGGTGGAACCTGTCACCAGGGTGAGCTTGCCTTCGATAGTTGACATACGCTGTGCGCCTCGAATCAGATTTTTGTGCCAGGGCTGTGGATGCAGCAGCCGGTATGGGAACAAGGGCAGCCCCCAACTCGCGCGACCAGCATAGGTGACAGGCAGGGCAGTGACAAGCACTGCGTGGAGCTGAACACCAAAACATTCAGCTGATCTTGGGATGCTGTTACATCGCGACCGGGGCTAGCTTAATCACGCACCGATTTCTCGAAATAGCCAAGAAACCGGAGCAGGGCAATCTTGCCGCCTTCAATGCTGAGGTCCCCACTAACGGCTGCTGTTGCGGGCGAGCGCAGCCCGGCGGCGACCTCCTTCCAGGTTTGCTCATCGGTGACAATGACTGAGTTCGCTGGTGGCGATTGCCCTTCGCTGACTTCGGCCACCCCGCGACGGATATGAACCCTGAAATGCCGGTCGCTGTCGCTAAAGTGAAAGCCCATTACCGCGTCAACATCCAGTGTCTCTTCTGCCTTGAGCAAGGGTGGCATGGCATAAATAAAATTGGCGATGGGTAGCGTTGCGAGAAATTCGGGATCAACCCGGGGCGAATCGTTGATGGTCAATTGGTCGGCCAGTTCCCGCGCCTGGGTGAAGTAGTAATGGCGAGCGTTGGGGTTGCTCTGTTGTTCGCCCAGGGCTCTCAGCGCCTGAGCCCTGAGTGGTGTCGCCTCTTGCTCATCCAGCACCAGTAGATGGTCGGTCAGGCTTAGCACCCATTGGTAGTCCTGGTCGGCGAGCGCTGCGCGGGCCCGGGACAGGAGCTGATCTTTACCGCCGGCCAACTGCGCCATGCGCGTCGCCTGCTGGTGTTCACCCAAGGGCTGCAAGGTGCTGGAATTGCCATCGAACCAGCCCATATAGCCAGCAAATATTGAGCGCACCGACCAGTCAACCTTGCCGTAGAATTCCTGCAGGTAGGGATGCGAGGCGAGGTGTTCAGGAAGCCTGACTCGCTCGACGATCTGGTCCGGGGTCAGGCCTTTGTTCATATAACGAACCGTCTGGTCATGTACAAACTGAATCGCATCGCGATAGACCTGCAGGGTGGCGTCGACTTGCTCTGCGCCGACTATGGGGCGGGTGTGGCTGGGCACCAGGAATTGCGGCTGACGCTGGCGCATTTTGTCGAGGCTGTCCACCCATTGGCTTACGTCCCGGTAGGGGGTGCCGCGAATGGTATACAGGTTGGGGAAAGCCTTGTAGATGTTGTCGCCGGGCACACACCCGTTGTTGTGGCAGCCACACAAAAATCTGGTCGTTGGTTTCCCCGGGGGCATGCACCAGTTCGATATCGACGCCGGCAATCTTCAGTTTGAGTTGGTCGCTGAAAGTATGGGTAGGAGGCATGGTACAAGCGGCTGTCACTGTCGATGCCCAGGAAAGCCCCGATGCCGTCATTCACCATCTCGTCTTCCGGCAAGTAGTGCCCGAACATCCGCATTGAGCGCAGGTTGATGACCGGGCGAACCACATTGATCACACGATCGATATAGTACTGGGTGGTGTCGTGGGCATATACAGCTACCTCACCCGGACGACCGAAGGCAACTGATCCGAATACATGGTCGGTGTGGTTATGGGTGTAGATGATAGCCACAACCGGTTTGTTGCTGATCTCACGAAACGCCGCCAGCACCGCTTCGCCCTGCTGCACCGATTCCATGGTATCGACAATGATAAGCCCCTCATCCCCCTGGATCATTATCGAATTAGCGAGTCCGAAGCCTATCGCCACATAGACACCGTCGGTGACTTTCTCGACACCTTGGGTGAAGCTGGCATTCAAGGCTTTCCTAGTTCAGTCGGGGTGTTGGCCGGTTTGCTCGCCACCGGGGTCTTGTCAGCGCAGGCTAGCAGCGACAGGATAACGAGCAGCAGGGAGAGGGCGCGCATGGTCAAATTTCCTGAAGATAAACGGGGTCAGAGTGGAATGGCACTTACTTAAGCGATTGTACCCCAGTGTGTTCGATCCGCGGTACGCCGTGAATCCCCTCCCTGGAGGCTCGACTGCGGCATCCCTGCCGCAGACGCCCGCGGATCGAACACACCGGGGCTCCGCAAATCACTGTAGTGGCGTTAAGTAAGTGCCATTGTGGTCAGAGTGCTGTTTGGGTGGCTGTGATGGCCAGCACCGTAGCGCAGGATCTGTGGTAATGGCACTTACTTAAGCGATTGTACCCCAGTGTGTTCGATCCGCGGTGCGCCGTGAATCCCTCCCTGGAGGCTCGACTGCGGCATCCCTGCCGCAGATGCCCGCGGATCGAACACACCGGGGCTCCGCAAATCACTGTAGTGGCGTTAAGTAAGTGCCATTGGGGTCAGAGTGCGTTTGGGTGGCTTGTGATGGCCAGCACCGTAGCGCAGGATCTGTGGAAATGGCACTTACTTAAGCGATTGTACCCCAGTGTGTTCGATCCGCGGTACGCCGTGAATCCCTCCCTGGAGGCTCGACTGCGGCATCCCTGCCGCAGACGCCCGCGGATCCAACACACCGGGGCTCCGCAAATCACTGTAGTGGCGTTAAGTAAGTGCCATTGGGGTCAAGTGCCATTGGGGTCAGAGTGCGTTTGGGTGGCTGTGATGGCCAGCACCGTAGCGCAGGATCTGTAAAGCAAGGCACAGGCCTATCAGGCGACGGCCCCGGATTCAATAGACTTCCAATGCTGCAGTGCGGTTCGGGTATCTTGTTGCCAGGGATGAAAGTCGTCGCGGAAGTATTCTTTATAGGATGGCCATATCTGGCGCAGTACTCCCTGCTCGCCGAGAAGAAAGCGAAACCCCTCGCGCCAGTTCTGCAGTCGCCATAACTGGCCATCCCGGCGCATCATGTGCACCGCGCCCACCACGATATCCAGGGTCAGAAAGAAGCTGGCCCGACGCAGGGCCGTTTTGCGCATTTTCTCGTTACCGCCGATGGCCCGGTAGACGTCAAATGCCACGGCCTTGTGTTCCATTTCTTCAGCGGCATGCCAATCCCATAGTGCTTGCATCGCAGGCTCTGCCTCGTTGCGCATCGGGTTATTGTCGCTCAGGCTCCACTGCGCGAGAATCGCGGTAATGTGCTCCAACGCAGCGGTCGCCGCCAATCGCTGGCGGGCCGAGAGCACTTTGTTGGTCATGACGATGCTTTTCTCGATCCGACCTTCGAGGTAGTCAAGGTCGTAACCGCGCTCGCTGCAAAGCAACTGGTTATAACGCTGGCGCTCACGGCGATGGAAGCCCTCCTGGCCGCAAAAGCTGGCGGAATTTCCTGTTGCAGCTTAGGGTCACTAATGCGATCGATGTAGTGACGCACATGATCGATAAAAAATTTTTCGCCGAGCGGAAAGGTGATCGACATCGCGTTGAACCACGCGGTTTTAAAGCATGCTGCCACCGAACCAGTTGCGACCAAGGCAGTCGGCGATGGCATGTTCGCGGTTGCGCGGTTCAATGCTGATGTCTGCCGGGGTATAAGACTGTTGGGTCATGGTCTGCGCTCCTGCCAATACCTGTCTTGCTGCCAGTGTACCAATCCGGGCCATCGGGAAGCCAGCTGATATTTGT
>CAVROQ010000036.1:0-17762 GCA_963722805.1 uncultured Gammaproteobacteria bacterium | reverse complement strand
CTTGAGAAAGATAATGCCCGCTGCCAGCACCGCCATGACCAACACAAAAACCATCGGGATCAGGGTTACCGATGCGGGGCGTTTTTTCTTGATCAATATCACGGAGATAACCAATAGCGTCATGCCCGCCAGGATTTGGTTGGTAGAGCCAAACAGAGGCCAGATAATCATGCCTCCGGTACCGTCTTTGCCGCCGGCGCCAAATGCCAGTGCAAGACAGGCTCCCACCGCAATACCGGTTGCGACAATACCGTTGGTCATCCATTTGATGTTATAGATTTCGCCCCATTCCTGGATGATATAACGTTGCAGTCTCACGCCTGAATCCATGGTGGTGCCGGCAAACAGCACTACCATGGTCGCCAGCAACGTGGAGGCAATACCGGCTGAAAGGCCCCAGCCACTCTCAATAAGATTGGCGCCACCTTCAATAAATGCAGCCACGGCACCATCGCCAAAGTGGGCATAGGTTTCGTGCCAGGCTTCGGGGGTCGCGGCCAGAGCCACGCCGCTCACTGCAATCAGGGTGATCAACGCCAGTGAACCTTCACCGAGGGCGGCGAGATAGCCGACAAAGCGGGCGTCGGTCTCCTTGTTCAGCTGCTTCGAAGTCGTGCCCGACGCCACAATACCGTGAAAACCCGATACCGCGCCGCAGGCGATGGTGACAAATAGCAGCGGCACCATTGACGGTGTTCCCTCTGCCGTCTGGTTATTGAACGCAGGTGCAGTCATTTCCGGTCCGGCTATTAACACCGCGCCGTACAGCAGCAACAGGCCAACCGCCAGTTGCATGCCATTGATAAAGTCCCGCGGTTGCAACAGGGCCCATACCGGCAACATCGAGGCGATCGCGGCGTAGGCAAACAGAATAATAATCCAGGTGGCAGGCAATGCCAAGCCCGGGCAATCCGGATGGCAAGCTCAAAGGCATCTCACTGCCGACATAAATGGACCCGTAGAGAATAGCAACACCGATAGCAGTCAGTATGCCAAGCCCCATCATATTGCGATGCAATAGCTGCCCAATCACCAGGGCCACGGCAATCGCTGCCCAGGCCGGGAATACCGAGCCTGGCGTATTGACGAAGGCATTGGCGATAACGACTCCGAACACGGAATTCACCATCAGCAGCACCAGGAATACCACCACCATATACAGCGAGCGGGTGCGAGGACCGATGACCTTTTCCGACAACGCGCCTATCGATTTTCCCTTGTTCCGGTTGCTGGCCCACAGTGCGCCCATGTCGTGCACGCCGGCAAAAAACACACTGCCGATGATGACCCAGAGAATGGCCGGGACCCAGCCCCAGTAAACCGCAATGGCCGGCCCCACAATCGGCCCGGCGCCTGCCACCGAAGTGAAATGATGTCCCCACAGCACATACTTGTTGGTGGGTATATAGTCGACCCCATCTTCCAACTCATGGGCCGGGGTGACAAAATCCGGGTCCAGCTTGTAAATATGCACCGCGACATAACGCGAATAGATAAACCAGCCAAAGCACAGTCCGGCCAGGCCAAGTAGCAAGATAGCAATTGAGCTCATCGTGGCAGATCCTCTTATTGTGGTTTGTTGGTGCTCATCCGAAGGTTCAAGGCAAGCGGACCCATGCTTCCCTGCTCAGGCAGGTTTGCTTGTAGTGCCAGGCCAGCGGGCCTCCTGTGCGGTATGAAGATCCGGATCTTGTGTGGACCGGCACATCGTTATAATTAGCATTACGTTCCGATCATAACGGCAATAAAGCCAGCAGGCCAGCATATTGATCCATTGCGTTTTGTCGCCGCCTCTTTTTTAGAAAATAGCTATGGACTTTGCTCATGGGTGGTTTTATTCTTTTGTCGGATCATTGTTCCAACGTGGAGGGAACCGCCATAGGGCGGGCATAAAATATGAAAAAAATAACGTACCTGTATTAGCACTTTTTCTCGTCGGCTGTGCGGGCTCTGGTGGTGGCAGCGATGGTCCTGCCAAACCCAGTAAGAAAATGTTCAAGGGTAGTTGGGAGGTGTCCGATATTCGTTTTGTTGGTGATGCCGGGCTGTACAAGGCGAACCTGTTCGAGATCGCCGATTCCAGCTGCTTTAAGGGTAGCGACTGGGTGTTTATCCCCAATAACGGTAAAGGTAAGGTGTCCCTCGAAGTGTCTTCTTCCCTCTGTTCACCGTCGACTCAATACATACACTGGTCGCTTTATGAGCCGGGCGATGGTAGTCCGCAGTTCCAGTTCAAACATGCGGATGCGAAAGGCAACCCACTGGATGCCTCCGGTCGCGGCTACCGTGCCAACATAGATCAGCTGAATGCCAGCACCATGGTTATGCGGGTCGCCAGCCCACGCCTGGCGTAATGCCTTTGATGTCTTGATGACCTTAAACAAAGTCTCCGATGACATTACGATGTAATGGGCAAACGCCATCAACTATTCACTTTTTAACGCAGATAATCCTATGAAAACCATAACACGAACATTAGTTGCAGTTTCCCTGGCTGGCACCCTGGCCTTAACCGCCGGTTGTACCGCCATGCAGAATACCAATAAAACCCAACGTGGTGCCGGTGGCGGCGCCGCAGCCGGCGCATTGCTGGAGACAGTTGATTGGCGGCAATACCAAAGCCACCATGATCGGAGCAGCTATCGGTGGGGTTGCCGGCGGGCTCATCGGCAACAACATGGACAAGCAGGCCGTCCCCATCTTGTTAGCGGTTCCCGGTGCCGAGGTCAAGCGGGTCGGTGAGGGTATCCAGATCATATTCGATGAAAATAGCGGGGTGAACTTCGCCACCAATAGCTCCAGCTTAACCGCACAAGCCAAGGCTAATCTCGACCAGTGTGGCTGATGTATTTATCGAGTTCCCCGATACTGACCTGTTGGTCGAGGGGCATACCGACAGCACTGGGGATGCAGGGCTACAATATGACGCTGTCACAAAAGCGAGCCCAGTCGGTGGCAGATTATTTTGCGGGTGAAAGGAGTTGGGGCCAGTCGTATTACTGTCGAGGCCTTCGGCGAAACCAAGCCCATCGCCGACAATTCAACCGCTGAGGGCCGCGCCAGGAATCGCCGGGTTGAAGTGGCCGTGGCCGCCAATGAGGAGATGATTGAAGACGCCAAGGCCCGTGGCGCGGTAAAAGCCGCAGCGGTCCCCGCTCTAGAAGGCCGGGCACAGTCCCGGCTTTTTTATGTACAGGAAGTACGGTATGGCGCGGGGGCAATAATGCCCGGGAGCGCCGATGTACAGGAAGTACGGTATGGCGCGGGGGCAAGGACGCCCGGGGAGCGCCGATGTACAGGAAGTACGGTATGGCGCGGGGGCAAGGACGCCCGGGAGCGCCGTTCGGCAGTTTTGCGCGGCAATACGCTAATTGAAGCGGCGGCGGAAGCGTTATCCCAAAGATCAGATGCCAGTGGAATTTTCTCCCTGTCCGGGATTGATGCAAACAAGCTTGTCGGTGGTTTGTTGCGCTCGGCATGCACGGCGCTAATACCAAGGATTGAATAATAAACCAGGCACGGCCAGCGCATACTGAGTTGCTTGCCGCTCTCCTGACTCCCATGGAGAAAACTATGACCCTGAAACTTTCAGTGCTCGATCAATCACTGGCCCGCAGTCCGGACCAAGCGTCGGTCGCCTTGCAGGAAACCCTGCAAATGGCCCAGTGGTGCGAACAGCTGGGCTACGAGCGGTTCTGGGTGTCGGAACACCATGCCTTCGCGGCAATTGCGGGTAGTGCTCCCGAAGTGCTGTTGGCTGCCATTGGCGCTGCCACCTCGCGGATTCGGATGATTCTTCGGTGGAGTTATGTTGCCTCACTACAGCCCCTATAAAGTGGCCGAGGTGTTTTCGCTGCTGGCCAATCTATATCCCGATCGGATAGATCTGGGAGTAGGGCGCGCACCCGGCGCCGACATGTCGACTGCGGTGGCAATGGCCACCGACGGCCGACCAAAGTTTGAGCGTTTCCCGAAATTGGTCGCAGCGTTAACCGAGTATCTTTGGAACGACATTACCTCACCGCTGGTCAGTCCTCGTCCACCGGCCAGGCTTCCCATCTGGATGCTGGGGTCGAGCGCCGACAGTGCAGTGCTCGCGGCCCAACGCGGGTTGCCCTATACCCTGGGCCTCTTTATCAACCCCCAGGCAGACCCGGGTTTGATTGCGCATTACAAACAGAGTTTTGAGCCAGCCGGTCAACTCCATGAGCCCTATGCGATGCTCGCCATCAGTGTGTTCTGTGCCGATTCAGAAGAGCAGGCACGGGCTTCCCAGTTCTCAGATCTTCGACCTCAATCTGTTTCGATTTTTTAGCGGGCAGTCCAACGGTCAATTCCTGTCTCCCCAGCAGGCCCTGGCTTATCCCCTGGGACCACAGGAGCAGGCCTTTATCGGCAGCAGGGAAAGCAGTCTGGCTGTAGGAACCCAGGACCAGGTATTCCAGCGGGTTAGCGAATTGGCCGCGATGTACGGTGTCGACGAGATGATGGCCGTGACGAATATGTATTACTTCGAAGACCGCAAACGCTCGTTCGAGTTGCTGAAGCAGGCGTTTGCCTGATATCTAAAAGCCGCAGCGTGTTTACGCTGTAGACAGATCGGGGAACGATAGGCCCGCTGCTGGATACTCAGTGCCCGGTTGACTGCTGAAATTCGCCATTGAATGCCGGTCACCGGCTCTTCAAAATGGTATCCTGCTGTCAGGTTTGTATCCCGGCCGGGGCTTGAGGCCCCACAGAGCGGTGTCGTGCCATAAAAATCGCTATTCCCATTGTCAAAAACCTTGCGGGGTCTCTATAATCTGCGCCCCCACAAAAACGGCAGTTGCAGTCTTGATGGATAATTTCGCCGCGCTCAAGCAAAAAGTGCAATTGCTCGGGCGCTTTCTGGGGGACGGAATCAAGGTGGCCCATGGCGAGCCGCTGTTTGAAAAAGTCGAGTTGATTCGCCAGCTATCGAAGTCCTCCCGCTATGGCAACGAAGCTGACCGGCAACGCTTGAGCCAGGTACTACACAGTCTTACCGATGACGAGCTGGTGCCGGTGGCGCGGGCTTTTAGCCATTTTTTGCATCTCGCCAATACCGCCGAGCAGCTTGAGACCACCTACAGCGGCAGTGACCCAAGTCTCGATGTTGACATGGGGTATATGCGGCTCAAGTCCCAACAGCTGGACGATGAGGAAATAGCGGCGGCAATTGCCGCCTTGAAAATTGAGTTGGTGTTAACCGCCCACCCCACCGAGGTTGCCCGCCGCACCATTATTTCCAAGCAGCTGCAGATAAGCCGATGCCTGCGGGAGCTGGACCATTCGCATTTGTCGGCTGCTGAGCGACTGGGCCTGCAGCAGCGCCTGCGTCGTTTGATCTCACAGATATGGCACACCCCGGAAATCCGTAACGAGCGACCGTCGCCGGTGGACGAGGCGAAGTGGGGTTTTGCGGTCATCGAAAACTCTCTGTGGCATGCGGTGCCGGAGTTGTTACGGACGTTGGATGACGCGCAGCAGCGCCATCTGGGGCGCGAGCTACCGATTACTGCCAGCCCGGTGCGCTTTGTGTCGTGGCATGGGGGGTGACCGCGACGGTAACCCCAATGTGACGGCCAAGGTCAGTGCCGAGGTGTTCCTGCTGGCGCGCTGGAAAGCGGCAGACTTGTATCTTAACGATGTGCGGACTCTGCTTGAAGAGTTGTCGATGACGTCGGCGACGCCTGAACTCATGGCCCTGGCGAATGGCGCCAATGAGCCCTACCGGGCGGTGTTGCACCAACTGGAGCTGCGGCTACAGCATACCCTGGTCACCCTGGTTGATCGGCTCAACGGCAGGCCGAACACCTACGACGACATTATCGAGTCGATGCACGATATCTGGGATCCCGTATATGCCCGCTATCAATCCCTGCACGCGCAGGGCATGGGTCTGATTGCCGATGGTAACCTGCTGAACATGTTGCGGCGGGTGCGATGTTTCGGTAGCCATCTGGTGCGCCTGGATATTCGCCAGGAGAGTGCGCGTCATACCGAGGTACTATCCGAGCTCACCCGCTACCTGGAGCTGGGCGACTATGCCGAACTGGACGAGCTGCAGCGTCAGGCCTTTTTGCTGTCCGAGCTGGCGGGCAAGCGTCCGCTGCTGCCGCGCTACTGGAGTCCGTCGGCCGCGGTGCAGGAAGTGCTTGATACCTGCGAGGTGATCGCCCGACAACCCCGGGAAGCACTGGGTGCCTATGTTATCTCGATGGCGCGCCAACCGTCCGATGTGCTGGTGGTCAAGCTGCTGCTGCGCGAGTGTGGCTGCCGCTTCAATATGCCAGTGGCGCCGTTGTTTGAGACCCTTGATGACCTCAACAATGCGGGCACCACGGTGCAGCGCTTGTTGGGCATGCCGGTTTATCGGCAGCTGGCGGAAGGCCGCCAGATGATCATGATTGGCTACTCCGACTCATCCAAGGATGCCGGGGTGATGGCTGCCTCCTGGTCTTATATAAGGCCCAGGAGCAACTCATCGATATTTGCGCCGCTCAGGGTGTCGACCTGACCTTATTCCATGGTCGTGGCGGCACCATTGGTCGTGGTGGCGCTCCGGCCCATGCGGCGCTGTTGTCACAGCCACCGGGTTCACTGCAGAGTGGGCTGAGGGTAACTGAGCAGGGCGAAATGATCCGGGTCAAACTGGGCTTGCCCGGTGTGGCATTGAATACCTTAAAACTGTACATCAGCGCGGTACTTGATGCCAACCTCAATCCGCCGCCTCGGCCCGACTCGGCATGGCGTGAGCGAATGGAGCAGTTGTCTGCGGAATCGGCCGCCGAGTATCGCCGGATTGTGCGCGAGACGCCGGAGTTCATCGACTATTTTCGCCAGGCGACACCGGAAAGTGAGCTGGGCAAGTTACCGCTGGGTTCACGACCGGCCAAGCGCAACCCCAAGGGTGGTATCGAGAGCCTGCGGGCGATCCCCTGGCAATTCGCGTGGATGCAGAACCGGCTGATGTTGCCGGCCTGGCTGGGCGCCGGGCTGGCCCTGCGCAAGGCGATCGATGCCGGCGCCAAACAGGAACTCGAAACCATGTGCGAGGCCTGGCCTTTTTTCTCGACTCGAATCGGTATGCTCGAAATGGTCTACAGCAAGGCGGATCTCTACCTGGCCGAGCATTACGACCGACAGTTGGTTGAGCCAGGCCTGTGGCCACTGGGCGAGCAATTGCGCAATGAACTGCGTGAGGATATCGCCGCGGTGCTGGATATCGCCAACGAAGATCACCTGATGGAGGACCTGCCCTGGGCCAAGCAGGCAGTGAAGCTGCGCAATGTCTACACCGACCCGCTGAATATTCTACAGACCGAGCTATTGACCCGTGATCGCGCCGGTGGTGGCCAGCAGGTCAAGCACGCCTTGATGATAACCGTGGGTGGCATCGCTGCCGGCATGCGCAATACCGGGTAACAGGCCCGATGGTAAACCACCCTTAGCCAGAGCCTTTAGGATACGGGCGTACATGGCAGACCTCTTGCTGCCATGTAGCGGCCCTTCAATTTACGGCCGGAATCTACTTCAGCATGTAATTCTCAGTTGCTACTCACGTGCACCTGTAACAGGATGTATCATTTTGGGAACATGGCCTGGATTTGGGTGCGAATCTGCCAGTTGGCGCCGTTGTCCGGGCGCACCACGTTGTTAGTATGCCCCCAACCCCTACAGATTTCAAAGGTAGCTTGCCAAGACGAAATATTTTGCCAACCCCGCCGCCCACCGGCACGGTCCACATATCGCTGCCCTTGGCCTTCCAGTTGACTGTCATGATCGGTGAACTGGTAAGGTATAAACCGCTCTTAAAATTGTAATTGAGGAGGGGCTGGAGCAAGCCATTGTTGTACGCGGGATCGTCACTGCTGGTAGACAGCGACCAGACATTGCTGATCAGTGCTCCATAGACCCAGGGGTTGCCTTTTTCCACCCGTAGTGCCACAAACGACGGCCCCGCTCCCCAGTTGTCGTTGCCCAGTTCCGCATTGCTGTGGGTAGGTGCCTGGACTGCCGCGCCGGCTCCCCAAATAAACTTGCCGGGCACGGCCGGCGACAGGAAGGCGGTGAACTGGAGGTCGCCGATGCCATTGGTGCGGTCGTCGCCCGGGGCGAGTGAAGGATTGGAGACAACCGGTAAGATCGTGCGGGTGATGATGTTCCAGTCGGCATTCACCGAAATTGGAATCACCGGCTGGATATTGGTGATGTTCTGGGTGCCTTCCTCCGGCCCGAAGTTGAGGTTGGTGTTGTTCTGGATCGGTACGCTGATCAGGTTGCCAACGGGATTCTGCGCCAGCTTTGCCAGTTCTTCTGCACTCGGCTCAGCATTGGCATAGGGGTGCAACAGGGTGACCAGTGCCACAGCACTGAGTAAGCGGTATGCTGCTTGGGTGAAGGTTTTCATGGGTAGTTCTTCTCAACGGCAACGGTAAAGGCGGTCAGGATATCGCGGATAGTAGTACGACAAAATAAGCAATTTTATTTTGTCTGCATCCCTTGCTGTAAAAAGGTATGAACATTTGATTTGTATCAACTGTTTCTGGCGCGGGGTTCGGGTCGCTTTTCCAGCTGTTCAGTAGACTCATTCCTGGCCCATAGCCGATAATTATTTTCTAGCCTGGCTTGTCGGTTGTAGATTGTTGATGATGTGATGAGCATACAGTAAGGCATAATACACAGCTTCAATGCCCCCCGGCAGTCGTCGACTGTTCGGCGCCGCTAAGCAGGGTAGAAAGTCCATTACAGCATCAGTTGAGGTAAGCCATGCCATCCCGACCGAAGTCATACCCCGATAAGGAAATACTCAAGGCATTTGAAGCATCCGGCCTGATTGAATATATGGAATACCTGCAATCGGGTAAGCGGATTATGCTGACCAATTTCAAGGCCGGCGTGGCCAAGGGACTGGGGCTCACTCTCGGCATGTCGGTGGTTCTCGGACTGGCCGCATGGGTTCTGACGATGATGGTGAACCTGCCACTGATAGGACAATACGCCAGTGATGCGAAGCAATACATGCTGGAGTATCAGGAGCACACCAACTACACCGACGAATTTATGGAAATGAACCAGCTGCTGCGGCAGATCGACGAAAATACCAAACGCGGAGCTGCCACTGCAACAGCGGCAGCAGCGGACGAGTCAGCAGAATAGACCTGGATTATCCAAACACAGCAGTTTGGTAACTGCTGGCAAGCAGCAGTCCATCGCGCCTGAAAAGCCGCACTTCCTGGTTGAGTAGCGAATGGCGAATGGTGGCGCTGTCGGTGGCGATAACAACAAAATCGCTAGCCACTGCGGCGATCTCAGTGGCGGAGGCATAAATATGCGTCGACAGCGAAAGCGTGGAACCGAAGCGCAGTTGTTCACTCACAAAAAAGGTGCGTGGCATCGGGGTGTCAACCAACGCGGCAATCGCCAGTGAATCGAGAGGCCGCAGGTCGGCTTCACGTGCATAGGCGAGTGTCATTGGCGTTGGGTTTTTACTGAAGGGGCGGCCATGGGCCAGATATTGCTCGTAGTGGGCGAACCAGCGTGGTGTCATGTCTGAGGCCTCAAGTTTCACGCTGTGCTCGATCGGCTTAATGGACGGCATGGGCGTTGAAAACTCGAGGTCGGAAGCGCCACGCTCGCCGGCAACGATTTCCGCCATCGCCAGTGTTCTGCCGTTGGTGGGCGCACTGAGGAAGGTGACCTGGTAGAAGTCGATCTGGCGCCCTTGCTGATGGCGGTGAATTCTCAGGTAAAGCTGCTCTGCTTTTGGCGCGGCAATAAATTGCATTTGTTGGGTCAGGATGTCGCCCCTGAAATCAATGTGGCGGCACACGGCGTTGAGCGCGACTGCGGCTAACCAGCCGCCAAAGGAGGAATTGAAGTTCCAGAATGCAGGATCGTTGGGCAGCCGGTATAAATCCTCGGCAACGTCTTGCAGGGCAATGGATGCGTCGAGCTTGTAGGTCATATCGTGGTGCGCCTGGTTGTGGTGTCAGAGACCAATGGCACTTACTTAAGGCACCTCTGATCAATTCGGTAATGCTTCAGCGGAGCCTCTGGCGTACATTGGCAAGGCGCGCCGCGAAGGTCAAGGCTGGTTGTCCTTGACGAGTGGTGCAAGCGGATGGCCGCCCCCTTGTCCAATGTGCGCCAGAGGCCCGCCCTGCGGGGCTTGGCGTCGCGTTTGTCTACTGCGTTACAGCCGTTTGAAAGGCAACCAGCCTTCCTGCACGACTGCGCCTTGTGGCCAAACCCGACGCCAAGCCTGAAGTGTCACCGAATTAATCAGAGTTGCCTTAACGCCACTATAGTGATTTGCGGAGCCCCGCTGTGTTCGATCCGCGGGCGTCTGCGGCAGGGATGCCGCAGTCGAGCCTCCAGGGAGGGATTCACGGCGTACCGCGGATCGAACACACTGGGGTACATCCGCTTAAGTAAGTGCCATTCGTGTCAGAGACGGTTTTACGGATACGGGCACTGAGTGGATGCAAACCCCGGGTCGCCGGACCGCCGGACCGCCGGATCGCCGTGCAAAGCCAGCTCGGCAACGGAGCCAATCTAACTTTGCATGGCGGATAATTCCAGTTACTCTTGGCGACTGCCAGTGGTGTCGATAGCGCACAGACCTTGAAGTATGGAAAGGTGGGCGCGATAAAGACACAACACAGGGCAGATGGCTGTCCTGAAATCTAACGAGGCAGCACAATACAGCGGGAGTAATATGACCAGCAGCGTAGACTATATCGACGTCGATGCCCTTGGCAACTACCTTGAGGGCCAAATAGACGGTTTCAGAGCCCTTCGTAGCGCCGAGAAATTTGCCGGTGGACAATCGAATCCCACCTTCCTGTTGACAGCCGAGAGTGGCAAGTATGTGTTGCGGCGCAAACCCCCGGGCGAGTTGCTGGCATCCGCCCACGCAGTAGACCGCGAGTTCACCGTTCTTAAAGCCCTGGCAGCGACTGACGTACCGGTTGCCAAGGCCTTGCACCTGTGTGTTGACGACAGCGTTATCGGCAGCATGTTTTATGTTATGGATTTTGTCGAGGGTCGAGTTTTTTGGGATTCGGCACTGCCGGAACTCGACAACACTCAGCGAGCGGCCTGCTACCAGGACCTGGTTAAAGTGCTGGCGGCCATGCACGATGTTGACGTGAATGCGGTTGGGTTGGGTGATTACGGCAAGCCGGGCAATTATTATGAACGCCAGATCGGGCGCTGGGCGAAACAATATCGCGCATCCCAAACCAGCGACATCCCGGCGATGGAAAAACTGATGGCATGGCTGCCGGCTAATATCCCGGCAGACGACGGGCAGGTGAGCCTGATTCACGGTGATTACTGTCTTGCCAATGTGATGTATCACCCGCAGCAGAACACTATCCAGGCGGTGCTCGACTGGGAATTGTCGACCCTGGGTCATCCGTTTGCCGACCTGGCCTATTGCTGCATGCGGCTGCGGCTGCCGCCACACAGTGATGTCAGGGGGTTGGGTGACCTTGACCGCGCAGCCCTGGGAATTCCCGGCGAGGAAGAGATCGTCAGGCAGTATTGCGCGTTGCGAGGCATCGACAAGATCGACAATTGGAACTTCTACCTGGCGTTCAGCTTTTTCCGGCTGGCCTCCATCTGCCAGGGAATTGTCAAGCGTGCCCTCGATGGCAATGCCTCGAGCACGACTGCCGTTGAGGTGGGCAAGATGACCGAGCCTCTGGCACAAATGGCAGTCAGTCTTATTGAATAAATAGCGGCACTTGAAGCCCGGGAATGGGGTAGTGTAGTGATGTCCAAAGCTGTGATCGTACTGGCACGGGAGCTACCCGGTGCCTTCGTCGAGCTGCTCGGCCAATACGGTGAAGTCAGGGTGGCAGAGGCAGGGTCGCCGTCAGCAGGCGTGTTCAAGGATGCTCATATTTATGTCTCTACTTCGGTCGATGCGGTCGATGCTGCGACCATAGCCGGCTTGCCGTCAAGCGTGGGACTTATCGCCAATGTCGGGGTCGGCATCGACCACATTGACCTCGCCGCCGCGCGGGCCCGTGGGATCGCTGTGAGCAATACTCCGGGGGTGGCCGAAGATACCGCCGACCTCGCTATGGCGTTGTTGCTGGCTGCGTGCCGTCGCACCAGCGCGGCGGAGCGCCTGCTTCGCGACCACAACTGGGCGCTTGCCCAGTCGCTGTTGGGGCAGCGTGTGCACGGTAAAACCCTCGGTATTATCGGCTTCGGCGCCATTGGCCAGGCGCTTGCTCGCCGGGCCGCGGGGTTCGACATGAGCATTCTCTACCATGGTCCCAATCGCAAAACAGATAGTGAACAAGTTCATTGGCGCCGAATATCGGGAGAGTGTTGCGGCGCTGCTGGCAGAATCCGATATCGTATCACTGCATTGCCCCCTGAAACCCGCCACTCGCCATTTGATCAACGCCGAAACGTTGCAGCAGATGAAGCCCGGTGCGGTCCTGGTTAATACCGGGCGCGGTGCCCTGGTAGATGAAAACGCGCTGGCTGTGGCGTTATCAAACGGCCAGTTGGCCGCGGCAGGCCTGGATGTTTTCGAGTTTGAGCCCAGGGTGACGCCGGCCTTGCTGGGCTTGAACAACGTGGCTTTGCTGCCGCATATCGGCAGCGCCACCGGAGAGTGTCGTATTGAAATGGCGCTGCGTGCAGCTGCTAATATCGAGGCTTTCCTGGCAGGCGGCAAAGCATTGGATAGTTGCGCCTGACATTGACCCCGGCACCATGGTCACGATCAATATGTTGCGCACAGCAACCCTGTGCGCTGGTGCGGCAATGGAGCCTGTCAGGCAATAGCCTGGGGCGGGGTGCGCGAGCCCAGTTCGTTATCAATCATCAGCAGGCCGTAGCCATCATTCTTAACCAATTTCAGTTTTGAAATAATCTCGCTCACTGTGGCTTCTTCTTCCACCTGTTCATTCACAAACCATTGCAACAGGTTATAGGTGGCGTGATCCTTCTCTTTCAATGCCTGGTCACTGATATTGTTGAGTCTGGTCGTCATGGTTTGCTCGTGCTTCAGTGAGGCCTTGAAAACCTCCAGAATGGTGCCGAATTCGTTGGCTGGTTGGGGAATCTGCCGCAGCGCCACATTGGCGCCTTGCTCAATCAGGTAGTTGTAGATCTTGGTGGCATGCAGTTGCTCTTCTTCATACTGTTGCTTCAGCCAGTTGGCTGCGCCGTTGAAGTCAATATGGTTGCAATAAGCCGACATGGCCAGGTACAGATAGGCTGAGGAGAACTCGTCGTTAAGCTGTTGGAAAAGACTTTGTTGCATCGCGTCTGAAATCATCTGAACCCCCGAATGTAATGCTTGTTTTGGTAGGTAGTGAGAACGTTGCAACCAGTCCGCCTTGTTTAACGCCGGTGGTCACGGGCTCACTTGCCCTTCTATGTTGCTCGCCCAGCGGCCTATATAGACCGAATAATACCGCCTTCAACACGCTGGGCACTGCCGTTAACCGCGCCATTGCTCGCCACATATAACACCGCCTGTGCTACCTCCGCGACATCGACAAAGCGCTGTATCAAGGAGGTGGGCTCGTGTTCAGCAAAATAATTCTCGATCAAGTCCTGCGCCGGCTTGCCTTCGTCCGCGGCCAGGCCTTCGAAATAACTTTCTACCCCCGCCGTCCAGGTTGGCCCCGGCAGAACAGAGTTAACGGTGACCTGCGAACCTTTGGTCAATTCGGCCATGCCCCGTGCCAGCGACACCACCGAGGTTTTCGTCATGGAGTAGTGGATCATCTGTGGCAGCGGTTTAATTGCCGACTCACTGGCTACATTGATGACTCTGCCCCAGTTGTTCTTCAGCATTGCCGGCATCAATGCGCGGCACAGCCTGACAGCGCTCATAATGTTGACTTGAAAGTATCGCAGCCACTCGTCGTCATCAATGTCAAAAAAGTCTTGCACTCCAAAAATGCCAGCGTTGTTAATCAAAATTTCAACCCCGTCGAGTTGCTGCAGTTGTTCGATAACCGCTTCGCAACCCGCCGCCGTACCCAGGTCGCCATGGACGCTTGAAGCAGCGCCGATTGAGTGTTGAATTTGCTCGGCTTCGCTGCCATTTCGCCCGTGCACTACTACCCTTGCGCCGCTCTCGACAAACGCTTCAGCGATGGCTTTCCCTATGCCCTTGGTGGAACCTGTCACCAGGGTGAGTTTGCCGTCGATAGTTGACATACGCTGTGCGCCTCGAATCAGATTTTTGTGGCAGGGCTGTGAATGCAGCATCCGGTATGGGAACAAGGACAGCCCCCGTCTCGCGCGACCAGCATAAGTGACAGGCAAGGCAGTGACAAGCACTGCTTGGAGCTAAACTCCAAAACACTCCGCTCAGGCTCAGGGACGCTGCTACATCGCGACCGTGGCTGGCCTAATTACGCACCGATTTCTCGAAATAGCCAAGAAACCGGAGCAGGGCAATCTTTCCGCCTTCAATGCTGAGGTCCCCACTAACGACTGCTGTTGCGGGCGAGCGCAGTCCGGCGGCGACCTCCTTCCAGGTTTGCTCATCGGTGACAATGACTGAGTTCGCTGGTGGCGATTGCCCTTCGCTGACTTCGGCCACCCCGCGACGGATATGAACCCTGAAATGGCGGTCGCTGTCTCTAAAGTGAAAGCCCATTACAGCGTCAACATCCAGTGTCTCTTCTGCCTTGAGCAAGGGTGGCATGGCATAAATAAAATTGGCGATGGGGAGCGTTGCGAGAAATTCGGGATCAACCCGGGGCGAATCGTTGATGGTCAGTTGGTCGGCCAGTTCCCGCGCCTGGGTGAAGTAGTAATGGCGAGCGTTGGGATTGCTCTGTTGTTCCCCCAGGGCTCTCAGCGCCCGAGCCCTGAGCGGTGTCGCCTGCTAGCTCCTCCAGTACCATTAGATGGTCGGTCAGGCTCAGCACCCATTGGTAGTCCTGATCGGCGAGTGCCGCGCGGGCCTGGGACAGGAGCTGTTCTTTGCCGCCGGCCAACTGCGCCATGCGCGTCGCCTGCTGGTGTTCACCCAAGTGGCAGTAAGGTGCTGGAATTACCATCGAACCAGCCCATATAACCACCAAATATTGAACGCACCGACCAGTCAACCTTACCGTAGAATTCCTGCAGGTAGGGATGCGAGGCGAGGTGTTCAGGGAGCCTGACTCGCTCGACGATCTGGTCCGGGGTCAGGCCTTTGTTCATATATCGAACCGTCTGGTCATGTACAAACTGAATCGCATCGCGATAGACCTGCAGGGTGGCGTCGACTTGCTCTGCGCCGACTATGGGCCGGGTGTGGCTGGGCACCAGGAATTGCGGCTGACGCTGGCGCATTTTGTCGAGGCTGTCCACCCATTGGCTTACGTCCCGGTAGGGCGTGCCGCGAATGGTATACAGGTTGGGGAAAGCCTTGTAGATATTGTCGCCGGGTAACAGCACCCGTTGTTGTGGCAGCCACACGAAAATCTGGTCGTTGGTTTCCCCGGGGGCATGCACCAGTTCGATATCGACGCCGGCAATCTTCAGTTTGAGTTGGTCGCTGAAAGTATGGGTAGGCGGCATGGCAAACAAGCGGCTGTCACTGTCGATGCCCAGGAAAGCCCCGATGCCGTCATTCACCATCTCGTCTTCCGGCAAGTAATTGCCGAACATCCGCATTGAGCGCAGGTTGATGACCGGGACGAACCACATTGATCACACGATCGATATAATACTGGGTGGTGTCGTGGGCATATACAGCTACCTCACCCGGACGACCGAAGGCAACTGATCCGAATACATGGTCGGTGTGGTTATGGGTGTAGATGATAGCCACAACCGGTTTGTTGCTGATCTCACGAAACGCCGCCAGCACCGCTTCGCCCTGCTGCACCGATTCCATGGTATCGACAATGATAAGCCCCTCATCCCCCTCGATCATTATCGAATTAGCGAGTCCGAAGCCTATCGCCACATAGACACCGTCGGTGACTTTCTCGACACCTTGGGTGAAGCTGGCATTCAAGGCTTTGAGTTCAGTCGGGGTGTTGGCCGGTTTGCTCGCCACCGGGGTCTTGTCAGCGCAGGCTAGCAGCGACAGGATAACGAGCAGCAGGGAGAGGGCGCGCATGGTCAAATTTCCTGAAGATAAACGGGGTCAGAGTGGAATGGCACTTACTTAAGCGATTGTACCCCAGTGTGTTCGATCCGCGGTACGCCGTGAATCCCTCCCTGGAGGCTCGACTGCGGCATCCCTGCCGCAGACGCCCGCGGATCGAACACACCGGGGCTCCGCAAATCACTGTAGTGGCGTTAAGTAAGTGCCATTGTGGTCAGAGTGCGTTTGGGTGGCTGTGATGGCCAGCACCGTAGCGCAGGATCTGTGGAATGGCACTTACTTAAGCGATTGTACCCCAGTGTGTTCGATCCGCGGTACGCCGTGAATCCCTCCCTGGAGGCTCGACTGCGGCATCCCTGCCGCAGACGCCCGCGGATCGAACACACCGGGGCTCCGCAAATCACTGTAGTGGCGTTAAGTAAGTGCCATTGGGGTCAGAGTGCGTTTGGGTGGCTGTGATGGCCAGCACCGTAGCGCAGGATCTGTGGAATGGCACTTACTTAAGCGATTGTACCCCAGTGTGTTCGATCCGCGGTACGCCGTGAATCCCTCCCTGGAGGCTCGACTGCGGCATCCCTGCCGCAGACGCCCGCGGATCGAACACACCGGGGCTCCGCAAATCACTGTAGTGGCGTTAAGTAAGTGCCATTGGGGTCAAGTGCCATTGGGGTCAGAGTGCGTTTGGGTGGCTGTGATGGCCAGCACCGTAGCGCAGGATCTGTAAAGCAAGGCACAGGCCTATCAGGCGACGGCCCCGGATTCAATAGACTTCCAATGCTGCAGTGCGGTTCGGGTATCTTGTTGCCAGGGATGAAAGTCGTCGCGGAAGTATTCTTTATAGGATGGCCATATCTGGCGCAGTACTCCCTGCTCGCCGAGAAGAAAGCGAAACCCCTCGCGCCAGTTCTGCAGTCGCCATAACTGGCCATCCCGGCGCATCATGTGCACCGCGCCCACCACGATATCCAGGGTCAGAAAGAAGCTGGCCCGACGCAGGGCCGTTTTGCGCATTTTCTCGTTACCGCCGATGGCCCGGTAGACGTCAAATGCCACGGCCTTGTGTTCCATTTCTTCAGCGGCATGCCAATCCCATAGTGCTTGCATCGCAGGCTCTGCCTCGTTGCGCATCGGGTTATTGTCGCTCAGGCTCCACTGCGCGAGAATCGCGGTAATGTGCTCCAACGCAGCGGTCGCCGCCAATCGCTGGCGGGCCGAGAGCACTTTGTTGGTCATGACGATGCTTTTCTCGATCCGACCTTCGAGGTAGTCAAGGTCGTAACCGCGCTGGCTGCAAAGCAACTGGTTATAACGCTGGTGCTCACGGCGATGGAAGCCCTCCTGGCCGCAAAAGCCGCGAATTTCCTGTTGCAGCTTAGGGTCACTAATGCGATCGATGTAGTGACGCACACTATCGATAAAAAATTTTTCGCCGAGCGGAAAGGTGATCGACATCGCGTTGAACCACGCGGTTTTAAACACGCTGCCACCGAACCAGTTGCGACCAAGGCAGTCGGCGATGGCATGTTCGCGGTTGCGCGGTTCAATGCTGATGTCTGCCGGGGTATAAGACTGTTGGGTCATGGTCTGCGCTCCTGCCAATACCTGTCTTGCTGCCAGTGTACCAATCCGGGCCATCGGGAAGCCAGCT
>CAVROQ010000035.1:0-40525 GCA_963722805.1 uncultured Gammaproteobacteria bacterium | reverse complement strand
CCCTACAGCACAGCCGACGTTGCAGGCTGGGCTTGCAGCGAGCCCGGATGAGCGTTACCCGTTAGCATCCACCGCGATTCGCCTGCACGCTGGGTTGCGGTGGTTTCCGGGCTTGATGGCAGGAACTAAAGAGGCGCCGTTTAGAGCAACTGCTGGTAAAGAGCCTCACACTCTTCCAGCAATGGGCGGTCGCAACTCTCGCGCTGTTCCTGCTTGTCTTTTGGTTGCCTGATGTCAGCGTGCAGTTGGTGCAGCCCGTGATTGGGGCTGATGTTGGTGGCCCTGGAAAGGCGTTCCAACGCCGGTGCTGGGTCTGCGCAGAGTCGCTCGTAGGCGAGCAGCAAGACGCGGGTAGCAGGTGCATTGTTCGCGATGTAACGGTAGGCATGGTACCAGTAACTGAGCCAGAAATTGATCGTATCAGGCCGGTATGCGGTTTGCTCGAACCAGCCGTCAAAGTTGACGGGTTTGAGGTTTTCTCCAAAATCGAAATGCCCCAATGCCGCCATATAATCCCGTGCGAACTTATCGTCTCGGTGCCTTTCGAGAAAGTTCAGGTGTTGATTAAGTAGCGAGGTCGCCTGTTGCAGGGGTTGCCTAAAAGGCACCACGAGGTGTGCGTCGGGAAACAGTCGGCGCAAATACGGCAGCCGGCAGATGTTGAGATTGTTCTTTGAGACGTAACGATGTTCGGGTGCGGACAGCGCAATGATCTTTCTTAAATGCTGCTTGAAATAGGCATCGAAGTCCGGCTTTGCCTGTTCAGGCCAGACGTCTATCGCCTTGCCGCGGTAGCGCTTTTTCCAAAATGCCAGCCACAGCATCTCCTCCAGCGCTTCGTTGCTGTCCGCATCGATCAGGATGCCATCGCCGTGGGAGCGCTCCTGGGGTGCTTCGTCACCAGCAAGGCGCTTTGAGAACGCATTCCACAGCATGGGGGTGTGAACAAAGGGAAGCTGTCGGTAACTATGGGCGGCGAAGGCCCCGGAGCGGGCAAAAAGGTCGAGTAAGGTTGTTGTGCCAGCCCGAGGAAGCCCGGTAATAAAGACTGGCTCGATGATTTCTATGCCCTGGATTTTTGATTTGTAGAGATCGTCTTCCATGTCAGATAAAATGATTTGCGCTCGCTGTGAGGAAAAAGCAAAGCGGTGAAGAATTTTATTGGCGGTTGAGTAATTGCTCTTAAACATTGCGCTGTTTGCGCTTGCCGGGGCGAATGAAAAACAGGCACGATAGCACGCAGGCCAGCAGCAAAAAATGCCAGGACAACATGGAATCTGAGACCTGCTGGGGATCAACCAGCCCCAGCCATTCCAGGCCAAGCACACAAAGCGTGGGAATCAGCAGGGCAACCCCTACCACCAGCAACAGCTGAAAGAAACCCTTGAATACGGCGATAGAGCCGCGCTGCAATTGCTTCTCCTTGATGTCATCGGCGAGGGATGTATCACGCATAACCGCTGCTGAGGCGGTGGTTTCAGAGATTATGCGCCGTGAAACGCCAACCAGGCCGCCCAATTTGAGTAGCAGCGCAAACAGCGCAACACTTGCCAGGCCGATGATATACGCGGTCACGAGGTTTGCTTTTCGACCGGTGCTGCCTGGCTCACCATCTTGTCTTCGACATTCTGGCTGGCCTCTATCGGCTGGCTTTCGGTGGTCACTTCCTTGTCGCCTTTTTTCAGCAAGCGCTTGAGGGGATACCATAAGAAACCGACGATCGCCAGCACCACACCGGCAATCAGGGCGAAGAAGGCTGCGATCGCGCCAAGACCTGTGCCTGGGCCGATATAGGCCATTGCGAGGCCGGGTGTAAGGATTACAAGAGCTAGGATGATGCGGGGCATATCAGGTTCTCCGTCGCCATACTGGCGAATATTTGATCAGGTCGCTGTATTGTCCAAGGGATCCGAGGGTATTTCAACCGTTTCGAAGGTGAGGGTGGAAAATTCACTGGGAGCCTTTCGCCAGCAAGCGATCCAGGGTGTTGGCAAAAGCTTGTTTGTCGCTATTGTCCAGAGGTGGCGGCCCACCGCTCACCTGGCCACTATCGCGCATTTGTTGCATGAAATCGCGCATCGCCAGCCGTTGGCGGATATTTTCTGGTGTGTACTGTTCGCCCCTCGGGTTTATTGCGATAACACCCTTGGCAACCAACTCTGCTGCAAGGGGAATGTCAGCTGTGATGACCAGGTCGCCAGGGCACGACTGCTGCACCAGGTAATTGTCTGCGACATCGAACCCGGCTGCCACTTGCAATGCCTGGATAAGGGGCGAGCGCGGCACCTGAAGTGGGTGATTGGCTACCAGCGTAAGTGGCATTTGCACCCTTTGCGCAGCCCGGTACAGAATGTCCTTTATCACTTTCGGGCAGGCATCGGCATCGACCCACATTTGCATGCTCAGGGCTGAGCCTTACCGGGTTTTGCTTTGTAGCCCTTGGGTTTGCCTTTGCCAGTACCGCCTTTGGGGCCAGGCTTGGCGCCCTTGCCTGCGGGTTTGTTGGCCCCTCGCGGGGCCTGGGCTTTGCCATCGACCAGGGTCAGGTTGAGTTGCCGGCTGCGTACTCGTACCTTGCGCAGGTGCTGGAAAATTTCTGCTGGCATGCCACTGGGTAGCTCGACCGTGCTGTGGTCATCAAAGATGTTGATAGCGCCGATATATTGGCTGTCGATATCAATTTCGTTGGCAATTGCCCCGACTATATTTCCGGGAGTGACTTCATGGTCATGGCCAACTTCAATCCGATAGGTTTGCATTGGGACATTTTCATCCCCTGCGGAACGCTTTGCTTTGCCCTCGCGAGGCGCTTCGTTATCGCGCTTCCTGTCGCGGCTGGCGGGCCTGGCTTCGGGAGTGGGATCGCGTCGCTTTTTGGCGGCGGCTGGAGGTGCGTCCAGTGGTCGATCCTTTTGCAGCAGCTCCACCATTGCAGCGGCTACGGCACTGGGGGATTCGCCACTTTCCTCGCACAACTCTTTGACCAGTTGTGCAAATATTGGAGCGGGGCGGGTCGCCAATGCCTCGATAATCGACGCTTTGAAGCGCTGGCGGCGCTGGTCGATAACTTCCTCTGCGGTGGGCACCTTCAGTAGCGGAATTTTGCGGTTGGTGGTTTTCTCGATGGTGCGCAACAAGCGCTGCTCACGGGCGGTGACAAACAGCACCGCACGGCCCTCGCGGCCGGCGCGACCGGTGCGGCCTATGCGGTGAATATAGGATTCGGGGTCGTGGGGAATATCGAAGTTGACCACCAGGCTGACGCGCTCCACGTCCAGGCCGCGGGCGGCGACATCGGTGGCAACCAGGATATCAATTTTGCCTTTTTTCAAACGACTGATGGTTTGTTCGCGAGCCGACTGGCTCATATCGCCATTGATGGCACTGCAGGCATAGCCGCGAGCGCTGATCTTTTCCGCCAGCTCAACGGTCGTACCGCGGGTGCGGGTGAAAATAATAACGCCATCAAACTCCTCGGCCTCCAGAAGCTGGGTCAGGGCATCCAGCTTCTGGTTGTTATTGCTCACCAGCCAATAGTGTTGGTCAATGGTGTCAACGGTGGCTGCTTTCGCCTCGATTTTTACGTGGGCAGGATCCCGCAGAAATCGCTGGGCAACCCGGCGGATCGGTTCTGGCAATGTCGCTGAAAACAAAACCGTCTGCTGGTCGCCGCCCGCATAAGACAGGATCGCTTCAACATCATCGATAAAGCCCATGCGCAGCATTTCGTCGGCTTCATCCAGCACCACCGTTTTTATGGTCGACAGATCCAGGGTGCGGCGCTTTAAATGATCCAGCAGCCGCCCCGGTGTGCCGACGACAACATCGACCCCGCGTTTTAACTGCCTCAGCTGGGTCGACATTTCCTGGCCGCCATAGACTGGCAGCACATGGAAGCCTTTCATGTTGCGTGCGTAACTCTGGAATGCCTCGGCTACCTGGATTGCCAGCTCCCGGGTGGGGCAGATGACTAACGCCTGGGGCGCCCGCGAACCCGCTTTCATGCGGCTCAGGATAGGTAGGGCGAATGCTGCGGTTTTGCCCGTCCCGGTTTGGGCCTGGCCGATCAGGTCACGTCCCTGCAATAGCAGTGGAATGCTCTGTGCCTGGATCGGTGAAGGGGTTTCGTAGCCGAGTTTGGCCAGGGTTTTGCTCAGGGTGTCGGAAACACCAAGCTCGGCAAAAGGTCCATTTTCAGTCGTAGTGGGCATGCTGCGCGCCTCGTGGGGGCGCTACGATCTGACACGGCGGGCTAGACAGCGGACTAGGCGAGGACAGGCAGTAGCGGCATTTTGGGGGCGCGCATTATACCCTGTTTTGTCCCCCATTGGCAGTCTTGGCTGCTGTGGTCGCCGACAGGGGTTATAATCTAGCGGTGATTGACACCTTGGAGAGTGAGTGCTGGTGAGCTGGATGGTTTATATGATTGCTGCCAGCGACGGCAGTTTATATACCGGGATTACGACCGACATGACCCGGCGCTGGTGCGAACATTGCGCCGGTCGTCGCGGTGCCCGCTACTTTCGTGGTCGCAGTCCACAGCGAATAGCCTATCTTGAGCCCAGTGCAGATCGCAGCAGTGCCAGCCAGCGTGAAGCCCAGATCAAGCGTTTAACGCGAACCCAGAAGCTGGTATTGATACAATCCAGTCGTAACGAGTTGGGGCGTGCGGTGTTGAATTATGGAGGAGCCGGGTGCGAGTAAGCCGGTCGAGATATCCTGTTTTACCGATGTCCTGTGTGTCTGGGCCTATCTGTCGCAGCTCAGGATTGACGAGCTGCAGGTAGAATGGCAGGGAAAAATAAATCTGCAGCATCACTTTCTTTCGGTGTCTGGCTGTACCGCCCGGCGAATTGGCGAAGGCTGGAAGGAGCGTGGCGGATACGACGCCTTTGGCGTGCATGCCCTGTGCGAATTTTTCTTCCGCTGCCACAGCTACGGCTATGCCCTTGGTCGTAAAATCCCGCACAGTGCACAATCTCTCAACGAGAATTCCAAATATCAGGGAGATATGGCGGCCAGGTCGCGACGCTCCCCGGAAAACTACCCTGCAGCTGCGGTCAATGCCTGGTCAATGTCGGCGATGATATCGTCGATGTGCTCGATCCCTACCGATATCCGGACCAGGTCCTCTGATACTCCGGCCGAGGCCAGTTCCGTGGGGTTGAGCTGACGATGGGTGGTCGACGCGGGGTGGCATGCCAGTGACTTGGCATCACCAATGTTGACCAGGCGCAGAATCAACTGCAGTGCGTCGATAAATTTGGCTCCCGCCTCTGGCCCTCCAACAATGCCAAAACTGAGGATCCCCGAAGCCCTGCCACCGAGCATTTTTTGGCACAAGGGTTGATATTCGCTGTCGGCCAGGCCGGCATAGTTTACCCAGCTGACCTGGGGGTGCTGTTGCAGGTATTCAGCGACCTTAACGGCATTTTCACAGTGCCGGTCCATACGTAATGCGAGGGTCTCCAGTCCCTGCATAATCTGGAAGGCATTCATCGGCGACAGCGCGCCGCCACAGTTGCGCAGTGGCACTACACGACAGCGCCCGATAAACGCGGCGGGGCCCATGGCCTCGTTGAAGACCACGCCGTGATAGGAGGGGTCGGGCTGGCTGAACATGGGGAAGCGCTCGGCCTGTGCGGCCCAGTCAAACTTGCCTGAATCGACTACAATGCCGCCGATAGTCGTGCCGTGGCCGCTGATATATTTGGTAAGTGAGTGGATGACGATATCGGCACCGAAATCAAATGCCCGGCACAGGTAGGGGGTCGCTACGGTATTGTCCACAATCAAGGGAATGCCATGCCGGTGAGCAATATCTGCCAGCTTTTCGAGATCGACGACATTACCCGCCGGGTTGCCGATGGATTCGCAAAACAGCGCCTTGGTGTTGTCGTCGATATGGGCTTCCAGGCCGGTATAGTCGTCGAATGAGGCAAACCGCACATCAATGCCAAGTGTCGGCAGGGTGTGGGCGAATAGATTGTAAGTGCCGCCATAAAGTTGGCTGGTGCTAACCATGTTGTCGCCGCTGCGACAGATGGTTAGGACGGCGGCAGTGATTGCCGCCATTCCCGAAGCCATAGCCAATGCACCTACCCCGCCTTCAAGCGCGGTCAGCCGCGCTTCGAGCACCGCATTGGTCGGGTTCATAATACGGGAATAGATATTGCCGGGCACTTTAAGGTCGAACAGATCGGCGCCGTGCTGGGTATTGTCAAAGGTGTAAGAGGTGGTCTGGTAAATTGGCGTGGTCGCCGCGTGAGTGGCGGGGTCGCCGTCGTAGCCGGCATGCAATGCAATGGTTTCTGGTTTCATGGTCATTCCTTATTGTATTGATTGAATCTAATCATCACTGCGAGCGCTCTAATGCTCAACAGGACCGTGTGTTGGGGCGCCAGGGACCTGTCTTAATATCCCGGTTACCGCGTCCCCTGTGGTTTTCAGCTTGAACCAGGGGCTGGCGGTCCGAGCAGGATAGAGGTATAGCGCCAGGCAAACAAGCCCAGCGATACCAGCCAGGCAAGCGTTGCCAGTAGCAGCCAGGTGGCGGGTTGATCGCTGATGCTGGCAACAATACGCAGCAGGGCGGTCACGCTAATTCCTACATAGCTGGCAGTGGTGACGGTATTATTCAGCAGCGGGCGATTGGTATGCCCCAGCGCCGCGCGACTGGCGACCGCCAGGATCATGCTGGTGACCGCGCCAATCAATAGAGCGTGCATTCCGGTACTGGCAGGTAGTAGTCCAGTGGCGCTGCAAGCCAGTAGCGCCAGGCCGATCGGCAGCCACAGAAACGCCAGGTGTAAAACCCAGACAATCGGGCTGCTAAGAGTGCGAAAGAAATGCCAGCGCGTCCAGCGAATAAATTGCAGGGCGGCGGCAACAAAGCCGGCCACAGCTGTCACGATTGCGAGCGGTTGCCACAAAAACAGTAGCGCAAATAGTCCGGTGGCAACAGTCGCGTAGAGGTCAATGGTGCCGAACGGTGGTGGTGGCTTGCTGCCTGCGGGCAGTTTGCCCTGTTGCAGCAGCCAATTGCCGGTGAATGCCGGGATAATCCGTCCGGCAATCAGGTTTACGGTTAGCACCACAACCCAGAGGCCTGCCCACAATGTGGTTCGGATCCACTCAGTATCCAGCCAATGTGCTGCGTAAAAGGCCGCATTACTGAGACCGAGCAGGCCCAATAGCACCAACAGCTTGTAGTTGCGACGGCTGTTGCCGCCAATCACCTCGCGGGCCATGAGAGCCAAAAGCAGGATGTTGAAAGCGAGGTCTGCGCTGGCCATGGGCACCAGCAGGGCGGGGCTGCTGCTCGTTGCTAGTATCCGCGCCGACAACCAGAAAACACACAGCACTAGCAGCGGCAAACCGGATACCGGCGGTCGCCGGGTCCAATTGGCCACCGCGGTCAGGGCAAAACCGGCAATGGCGGCGGCGCTGAACCCAAAAATCATTTCATGAGCATGCCAATAAATCGGGTTGGAGTCGGCCCCGGGCATGGGCGCATGGCCGCTCCAGGCCAACCCCCACCAGCCGACCGCAAGCAGGCCGTAGCTGATGGCGAGGAAAAATAAGGGGCGAAAGGCAAAGCTGAATATCAGGGTCATAAAGTTGCTAGCTCGTGGCTGTCCTGGCAGGGTATTGAAATTCCAGCAGCGCTGCAAATATGGCGCGAAAAATGGGGTCAGAGCAGAATGGCACTTACTTAAGGAGAAAAAGCATAGGATTTTCAGAGCGCCGCTCCGAGTGTCCACCGTCAGGACGCGCCGTAAACCCGTCCCTGGGAGCTCTGCGCCGACATCCCTGTCGGCGAAGGTCCTGCCGATGGACACCCGAATCGGCTTAAGTCAGTGCCATTCGGGTCAGAGCACAATGGCACTTACTTAACGCCACTACAGTGATTTGCGGAGCCCCGGTGTGTTCGATCCGCGGGCGTCTGCGGCAGGGATGCCGCAGTCGAGCCTCCAGGGAGGGATTCACGGCGTACCGCGGATCGAACACACTGGGGTACATCCGCTTAAGTAAGTGCCATTTCGCGTCAGAGCAGTTACTTATCACCATAACCATGTTCGGCGGCACCCAATGTTACGGCTTGCGGCTGGTTTGAAAACGAATGCCGGTGGTTTGCTAGCGTCGCGCGGCCTCTGCTCGCAATTGTTTTACCGCGGGCTCGACCGACTCCGGCTCGGGATACTCCTGGCGCCAGGGCGCGCTGTTCATCAACACCCGCAATCGATTGACCAGTAAGTATTGTGCCGGCAGCACCAATAGTAACAGGAACGTGCCAAACAGCAGGCCATAGGCAACCGATACCGCCATAGGGATCAGAAACTGTGCCTGGCGGCTGGTTTCAAGAATCAACGGAGCAAGTCCAACCACCGTCGTCAGGGTAGTGAGAATAATCGGCCTGAACCTCGCCAGGGCAGCTTGATAGACGGATTCTTGGAGCTGCATTCCCTTGCGCAGATTGCTGTTAATTTTGTCAATCAATACCACGCTGTCGTTAATGATTATGCCCGAAAGAGCGATAATGCCGTATATAGACAGTGTGTTGAGCTGCAACCCGTGAACGCCATGGCCGAAAACCGCGCCGACAATTGCGAGTGGAATCAGGCTGAAAATCTGTAGCGCCTGCCCCCAGGAACGAAACACCAACACCAGCAAAATAAACATGGCTAGCAGCGCCAGTGGAAACGTTCTTTGCATCGAACTCGTGGTTTTTTGCTGGTCCCGTGACTGCCCCTCATAGGAAACCCTGACACCATCAACCTGGGCGAGAACGCGGGGCATCACCTCCTGCTGTATTTTGTCGAGGATGGGTGGGAGGTCTTCGGTAACATCCACCAGGTCGGCCTCGACCCGGATTTCCCGCTTTTTGTCGAGATGATTGATCTTGGTCAGGCCGCGCTCAATCTGGTAGCTGGCCAATTCCCGCAGCGGGTACGAGGCGCCATCCGGCGTCCGGATGCGCATCCGCTCAAGTTGCCCAAGTGCCTGGCGGTCTTCTGGCCGGTAGCGCACCCATACCCGAAGTTCGTCGCGCCCGCGTTGGATCCGTTGTATTTCCAGTCCAAAGAATCCCTGGCGAACCTGGCCGGCCACGTCCTGCAGGCTCAGTCCAAGGGCATGGGCCAGGGGGCTCAGTTGTAAACTGATCTCGCGTCGGCCCTGCTGGTTTGAGTCGGTCACATCGCGCAATGAGCTGAAGGCTTCGAGTTCGTCAATGAGCAGGGTGCGGGCGCGCTCCAGTTGCTGCATATCGTCGCCCAGTAAGCTCACAGCTACCGGTTTGCCAAAAAAGCTGCTTCTGCCATAGGTCAGGTTGCGCGCATTGTGTATCGGGCCGACCAGTTCGCGCAGGCGATTGCCAATCAGGAAACTGCCCATATCACGGGTTTCACCGTCCAGCAGGAACAGCGTCAGCTTGCCTGCATGACTGCCGCTGTCACCAAAGTCGTTGCTGCCAATGTCGCGCTTGATGCCAATGATGACATCCCGCTGGTCACTGCGCTCGGCGCGCAGTTGCTGGTTGAGATCCAGCGCTGCACGCTCAATTTGCTGCATTATCGCGTCGGTTTCCTGCTCCTGGGTGCCGGCAACCAGAGTGAGGTTAACCGGTATCTCGTCGCCATCGATGAACGGGAAGGGGGTGACCCCAATCAGGCCGCCCCGGATCAGGCCAATAGTGACGAACAGCAGGGCTATCGGTATGCACAGCGTGACAGCTTTGTGACGTATCGCAGCACGCAGCAGAGGCGCATAGATGCGGTGGATCAGAAACTGCACCCCCGCGTCGAGTCGGCGCCTGAACCGTGCATCCTGGCTGTGGGGATGCAGGCCGCGGGAGTGGGCGAGGTGGGCAGGTAAAATAAAATACGCTTCAATCAAAGAGAAAAGCAGGGCTGCAACCACTACCAGCGCCATGTGCCAGATAAATTTACCGATGAATCCGTCGAGGAAAAAGAAGGGCGTGAATGCCACGATGGTTGTCAGCACCGACGTGGTTACCGGCTTGATGACTTCCATGGTGCCGTTTACCGCGGCGTCGGCGGGGCTGTCGCCGGCTTCGTAGCGGGCGTAAATATTTTCGCCGACCACGATCGCGTCATCCACCAGAATGCCGATCACCACGATCATGCCAAAAAGCGAGATAACGTTGATGGTAATACCGGCGCTGGCGATAACAATAAACATGCCCGCTAAAGATAGCGGGATTCCCAGTGACACCCAGGCCGCCAGCCGAAAGTTCATAAACAGTCCCAGTAGCAGTACTACCAGGCCGAGTCCGATCAGTCCGTTCTTGTAAAGTATGCCCAGGCGTTGTTTTAGCGGGATGGTAAAGTCGCCGAGAATAACAGCTTGAACCTGTTCGTTTTCGCGATTGAATTGCTCGACAATCGCGCTGCCGATTTCTGCGACTTCGAGGATATCTTCACTGATGGTCTTTTGCAGGCGCAGGATTAATGTCGGTTGGCCGTTGTAGTAACTGCGCTCGGGAGAATCGGCCCAGCGTTCGACGACGCTGGCAATGTCGCCCAGGCGAACCATCGACCCATCCGTATTCGCACCTACCACAATATCTTCCAGTTCGCTGGCCTGGTAGCGCCGCCCCCAGGCGCGAATCAGCATTTCTTCTTCCCGTGTCTCTAACTTGCCGCCGGTCAGGTTGATATTAGCGGCTGCGACCGCACGACTGATATCCTCAAAGCGCAAGCCATGGCGTCTTAACGCTTCTTCCTCAACGTCAATTGACAGCTCCAGCTCTGGTTTGCCTTCAATACTGACCTGGCTGATGGAGGGCGATACCAGCAGCTCGTCGCGCATGGTTTCGGCCATGCGCTTCAGATTGTACAAATCGGCGCTTCCGAACAGCGCGATGTCAAAAACATTGCCGCGTGATTTGCGGTAGTAGACTATCGGCTGCTCGGCATCCTGGGGCAGAGAGTTGATACGATCGACGGCGTTTTTGACATCTTGTGTCAGCTCAGCCATGTCGCTGCCTTTGAGGGCCTCTACCCGAATGCTGGCAAAATTCTCCAGCGACTCCGAGGTGACACGCTCGATGGCATCGATACCTTCCAGCTCTTCCTCGATCTTGAGTACCACCCCCTCTTCAATTTCTTCCGGTGAGGCGCCGGGGTAGCTGACCTCGACATTGACCGTATCGGAGTCCAACTCGGGGAAAAACGAGGCGCGCATACCACTGAGGCTAAGGCCTCCGGCTCCGAGTAGAACCAGTATCAGGACATTGGTGAGGATCGGGTTGTGGACGAAATAGGCAATGACTCCGCGCATCAGGGTTGTTCCGCCTGCTGCGCGAACTGGTCGCGTGAAATCGCTTTCATCCCGGTAGCGACGCCCTCCAGTAAGTCAGTAACCAACAGCTCGCCTTGTTCCAGGCCCTCGGTAACGATAACCCGGTCTATCTCGCGGCGTGCCACACCAACTTTGCGTTGTTCAAGTGTGCCATCCACTAACAGGAACACTGTGTCATCACGGTAGAGGTTTTGGGTGGCAACGCTGCTGGCATCTGCAATCGGGATACCTGCGAGGTCGGCCTCGAACAAAAGCCCGGCCAGAAGCGGGAACGGCGCCTCGCCCTCATCGAGGCGGACATAGACTGTTACGGTTTGGGTGTCCTGGTCGACAGTACTACCGATGCGATCAATGCGGCCCTGCCACTGACCGGGAAACTGGCTGGAGCGGATCATCACCGGTCCTTCTCGGTTGAGCCAGGGCAGGTCGGAAGCCGGCAGTTGAACTTCAAGATCCAGCTGTTCCAGGCTCAATATTTCACCCAGCCGGGTACCGCTCCTAACATTTGCCCCCACCCGCATATCGGCGCTGAGAATCGTACCTTTGAAGGGTGCGCTGATGCGGTATTTCTCTAACGCAATCTCTTCGCTGCGCATGGTGTAGTAGAGTTGGTAGACGTTATACCTTGCCAGCAGGCGCTTGATCCGGTCTACCTTGGCCGCAGGCATTGTCGGCACCGGTCGATCGACCCGCAGCTGCTCGAAATAAGCATTCCAGCTCGTCCATTCCCTGGGATGTTGCTGCTGGATGTCCGGCATCATGGTTGCCATGGCATTAATGAAATCAACTTTGCTGCGGCTTAAATCCAGACTTTGCTGGCGGTCATCGACCCGCAGGATAAGTTCGCCTTCAGCAAAGTCCTGGCCCTGCTGAAAGGGGACATTACCAGCTAGAAGTGTGCCTTCAGCCTCGCTCAGCAAGACCAGCGGGCGGGCAGAATTGAGGCGGCCCCAGCCGGTGATCCGGGCGCTAATGATCTCTCGGTCCACGGCTGTAACGTTGACGACCCGGGTTTTGGCGGTGACCGGGCGGGCAGGAACATCCTTGCGCATATCGCTGAGCATATTCATGGCGAAGGCCCCCGCTAGCAGGATTAGCAGCGGAATAAACAGGCTTTTAACGGATTTGATTCTCATGATGGGGTATACCGCAGTATTCTGGATTCGGTCTATAAACAACGACTCTCGTGGCGTACTGAGCCTGTGGTATGCTTCCGGCAGATTGGGCCCGAGAGGGTAGGTAAGGTATCATGTTGGCACCAAATACGCGCCCCCGTTATATTCCATTTCAGCAAAACACCCGGTTTCTGGCGATGGGACTGGCGCGGCTGGATCCGGCACACTGGATCGAGCCCGATCAGGACCTGCCCGCCTACTACCACAATAAATTACAGCAGCGCGCCGAGCTGGGAGATGCTGTCTACCGGGCCCTTCCCGAATCGCAGCCCGCGCAACGCGAATTGCACGCTGCCGTGCTCGCGCACTTGCTACAGAACCACGCCGACAACTATCAGCGCCGGGAAGCGCATTTGCATCTGCCCCAATGCCAGCTGCAGTGGGACCTCAGCGGTGAACCGTCACTCTGGCAGGCCAGTCTGTGGGTGCAGGACGATATTTGCCTGTTACAGGATTCTGCCGCAGGCTATCGTTTAACCGCTGCCAGTCTGTGTGCCGCCAGTTTCTGGCGCCTGGAAGACAAGCTCGGCCATGGAGTAGATAACATTCATGCACCGGTGCCTGGTTACCAACAGCAGTTAGCGCCACAGCTAAGTCGTTTTTTCAGACGACTCCAGGTCGAACGCCCGGTGTGGCGCAGCAACTGGTCGCTGGTGGCGTCCCCGGGTCTCAATCAACGCAGCGAGTTAGAAGTCGAAATAGATGCCGACGCGGCGCTTTATCTGCGGGTCGAACGCCAGACACTGAGACGTCTTCCCCGGAGCCGGGCCCTGGTGTTTACCATTCGGGTTTATGTTCATCCGCTGGCCCCGGTGTTGCAGCGGCCAGAAGTTTTCACCGGGCTTGCCAGCGCACTGCAGGATTTATCCCCTCAGCAGCGCCGTTATAAGGGTCTCGACAAGCTGGCCCCAGCGCTGCGGCAGGCGGGTTTAATGTAGAGCGCTGCCGCAACCCCGCAGGGTTTGCTCGCCGACCTGCGCGGTGACTGTGGTTTCGTAACTGCTATCGACCATGGTGTCGCTGCAGGGCTTAAGCTCAAGCGTTACGCTGATGTCTGTTTCCCCGTCGCTGCCTTGGTAAACCGTAGTGCGAGCCTGCTCATCGGTTTTTCGCTGGGCATTGTCAATCCGGTACTGCTTGTTGCCGTAGTCGCTCACAAGCACCAGAGTGTTATCTGTGATTTCCAGCGACCAGCCTGGCTCGTTGCCCTTTGCCATAAAGTCTACCCCGCGTAGTTTGGCTGCTTCCCAAACGGCGCGTTGCGGGTTGTTGCGGCAACCCTCGTAACTTTGCTTACCATAATTGAGGATGGCATCCTGGCCCTTCATCCAAAAGGTAATATTGTTGCCCTCGTATTTGTTTCCCGAGGCGCTGGCCACTTGAGGAATGCTGCCAGAGAATTCTGGCAGAAACAGCCAGGCTCGCTGTTCCATAATTTCGACAACAAAATCGAGATCTTCGCACTCAATGGCCAGCACTGTGCCCTGTTGTTGCTGGGCTGCGGTGCTGGCGGGCGGTTCGGCATTCGCGGTAGCGATTAACAGTGCCAGAACACAAGTCCCGTTAAGTAATAACTTCATGGCAGATGGCGCTCCTGGCCCGGAATTGGCTGGACTCAATGTTTGTGGCTCGGAATATTGTTGGAAATGGTTAGTAACAGTTTTATTAGAGCGGGAAGATTACCGGCCATGACCGGCTTGCCTGTGGTGAGCAAGGCAACCGCAATATCGCGGTCGGGGTCGGCCCAGGTCAGCGTGTTGACCAGGCCGGGATGGCCGAAGGCATTCCCCGTATTGCTGCCAAACAGACCAAAGGGCGTGCCGCCGAGCATCATCCCCGGAGTATAGCGCAGCGGCAATTTAAGAAGGCCGTCAAACCGGTGGGGGCCGGTTTCCCAGGTCAGGCGATGGACCGTCAGTGGGTCGAGCAGTTGTTTGCCGCGATAGTTGCCGTCATTCAGTAACATCTGGTAGAAGCGCGATACTTCTTCCGCTGTTGCTACCATATTGGCCGCGGCAATCGGCTGGGCAAAAAAGCGCCGGTCGTTGATCACCTGCATCGCCTCATCGAGGTCGGTGCCCAGCACGCCTTCCACCACCCGATTCAAGGGCCACAGGGGCTTCATGCCGGTGACGCTGTCTTCCGCCATCTTGTCTATAGTTTTGGCATCGGCACCGTAGTCGAAAATCTTAAAGCCCATCGGCTGCTTGAAATGCTGGTGCCAGTACTGCTTGATGTCGCCGCCGGTGACTTTCGCCACCAGCTCTTGCAGGATTACGCCACCGGTAACCGCGTGATATGCCTGTGTTCGCCCATATTCATCAATAGGCTTGGCAGCACACAGTAATTTCAGGCTGGCGCGATGATCGTAGACGGTGTCGAAAGGCTGGTCGGGGGGAATGCCCGGTATCCCGGCCCGGTGGCTTAGCAGTTGATAAATCGTGGTGCGCTCTTTACCGTTTTGGCCGAACTCGGGGATATAGTGACTGATGGGGTCAAGCAGGTTGAGCTTACCCTGCTCCGCCAGCTTGTGGATCACCGTCGCAGTAACAGCTTTGCTGGCACTGTATAAGCAGATTGGCGTTTGCGGGTGGGCGAGCACCTTTTGCTGGTCCCCGGTGGCGCCAAAATGGTTCCCGGCGGTGTGACCAATCGCGCGGTTCATCAGAATTTCGCCGCGATGTCGCAGGCACAGGGTTAGCGCAGGGTAGTAGCCGGTGGCGTACAGTCCGCGCAGCGCTTTCCATATTTGGTCGCGCGCCTTGCCTCTCAAGCCGGTGGCATCGGCGCTACCTCGCTGTCCTCATCGATACTGACGACAGAATCCAGGGATTTGGGTAGCGATATGGTTCTAAATAGTTGCTGTACCGGGCTTGAGTTGTTGACCAGCCGCTGTGTTTGCCATGCGAGTTGCATTGTGTTGCTCCTTTGGCAAGTGTTGAGGCTGCAGCGATGTCCTTATGGCTGCAGCTTTGGGCTATTCGTCTTTTTTGTTGCGCTTGGCCTTGCGCGCCTCAGCGCCCTGGCTTTTTTCCGCAAGCATGATATTCAGGGTGAATTCGGTGGCTGAATTCATGTAACCAATGAAGCGTTCAAATTCGTCATCGCTGAGGTCTCGCAAATCGTCATGGCGCCGATATACGTTAATAAAACGTCTTTCCCGTTCATATTGCTTGGGCAGGCGCAGGATACCCCACTGCTCAAGGGTGTGCTCGAGACTGGGGTTATAGGTGCGCAAAAATTTGAGGATAAAAGGTATCGGGTCATGGCGCGCAGTCAGCGAGGCAATGCGCAGAATGGTGTCCATCGGCAGGATGGCGCGACCGCTCTCTACTTCCTCCAGTAATTCACTGTCTGCCAGCCCCACCGCTTCAGCCAGTTCCTGGATATTGAGGCCGGCGACCTCGCGGGCATCTTTCAAAAAACTGCCCGCATCTACCATTGCCTGCAGGCGATCGACATCTACGGTTTTCATGTAGGCGTCTTTCACCCAGTTGTCGGTAAACATCAGCGGAATCGCTTTGCTGGTACGGGCGATATCCACAGCATTACTGGCAACCTGGCTGGTGAAGCCAAGCAACTGGTTGACCAGCGAGGTGCCTTCTTTTTTACTCCTGGGTTTGGATTCTTCGCTGGCTTGTTCGGGCGCAGGCTCTGCTTGAGCTTTTGGTGTGGCTTTCGGTTTAGCTTTTGGCGCGGCTTTGGCTTTGGCTTTGGCTTTGGCCGGGGCTTTGGCCTTAGTCTTGGCTTGAGGCTTGGCTTTTGCCGGACGTTTCTTAACTGGCGCCGATTTTTTTTCGGTTGTCATGGATAAACCCTCGAATACAAGTTGCACAGACTAAGGACAGGTTGGCTAACTATAGGGGTTTACGACCTAAAAGCCTACAGCTGCAAGATTCAGCTTGGTGAGTAAAACCCGGGGATATTATCGGTGTTTTCCGCATAAACCATAATTATCCGCGTTATTCGCCACAGATAATTGGCGTGGACTGCGGTCGATGGTATGTTGCGCCCTCGCAAAATCAGGAGAAAAATATGAGCCACAGTTTTTATCCGCCGCGGCGAATTTTGATGGGGCCGGGTCCCTCGGACGTGAGTCCGCGGGTGCTGGGCGCTCTTGCCAGGCCCACCATTGGTCACCTGGACCCGCAGTTTGTGACCTTGATGGACGACATCAAGAACCTGCTGCAATATGCGTTCCAAACCGACAACGCCCTGACTTTACCGGTTTCGGCGCCTGGCTCTGCCGGCATGGAAGCGTGCTTTGTCAACTTAATCGAGCCCGGCGACAAGGTTATCGTTTGCCAGAACGGTGTTTTTGGCGGTCGCATGAAAGAAACGTTGAGCGTTGCGGTGCCATCCCGGTGATGGTTGAGGACGAATGGGGTCAAACCGTTTCACTGGAAAAGGTGGAGCAGGCGATTGCCGAAAACAGTGACGCCCGGGTTGTCGCTTTTGTGCACGCTGAAACCTCTACCGGCGCTTTCTCTGACGCGGCCTCTATCTGCAAGTTAGCATCCAGTCATGGCATGCTTTCGATTGTCGATACCGTGACCTCGCTGGGCGGTATTGAACTCAAGGTCGGTGAATGGGGCGCCGACGCTGTCTATTCGGGCACCCAGAAGTGCCTGTCCTGTGTGCCGGGCATCTCGCCGGTAACCTTTAGTGACAAGGCAGTCGAGCGTATTCGCAGCCGCAAAACCAAAGTTCAGAGCTGGTTCCTGGATATGCAGTTGGTCATGGGATACTGGGGGCAGAATACCAAGCGCGCCTATCACCACCGCACCAGTCAACAACCTCTATGCATTGCACGAGTCATTGCTGATGTTGCGCGAAGAAGGACTGGAAAATGCCTGGCAGCGGCACGGCTGCGTCACCAGGCGCTGGCTGCCGGGCTGGAGGCGATGGGGCTTGGCCTGGTGGTGGAGCAGAAATGGCGCTTGCCACAACTGAACAGTGTCACGGTGCCGACAGGGGTCGACGAGCTGCGCTGCACCGCGCTGTTGCGCGATTTTAACCTGGAGATTGGCGCTGGCCTGGTGCCCTGGCGGGTAAAGTATGGCGTATTGGCTTGATGGGTTCAGCGTCTAATCGCCAGAATGTGTTGCTGTGTCTCACCGCGCTGGAACAGAGTCTGGCGGCCCAGGGTGCCGCCATCAAACGCGATGTCGCCCTGGTGGCGGCAAGCGCTGTGTATCAACAATAGGCTGCAGAGGCACCTGCAAGGGTATGCGATGATGGTTGGTGAAGCGCAGTTTGTAGCCTTGGCACAGCAGAGGCTGGATGATTTTTATCGCCTGTTGGCGCACACCGGGGAGGTGGCTCCCGGGCCACGATTCCGGCTGGAAGGCTTTCTTGATGCCGGTCTGGCTTTGCAGTTGGTTGAGCCGCAGCAACTGGCGGCAATGATCGCTGCCAGTTATCGCGCATTTATGGGCCAGTCCCCCCCGTCGTGTCCGCTTGACGACGTGACGGTAATGCTGCCAGTGCGTTGGCAGCGCGCCCCGGTGTATGCGGCGGGAAGTAAAGATAAAAAATAAGGCACCGGATACGCCAACAGCATTCTTGATTTCCGGATAAACCAATGGCTTAAAGACGGTTTTCGATTTCCAGCTCAGTTGCCGCGGGATTGGCAGATCTTTGCCACTCGGGAGGGCCCCAGAAATGCTTGAGTCGAAGCTTAATGGTCCGGGCTTGGAAGCATCCTGGAGTATGCGCGTGTACTCTCGAAATGTCAGCTTAAGCGGATTGAATCCGGGCATTGAGCCTGCGAGGCTGGCCACGCCGTATTCAACCGGCTCATCGGGTGACTCTGCAGCATAGGTCGGAAATATATGATCCCAGATCATAAGCACTCCACCCATATTACGATCCACGTAACGGGGGTTTCTACCGTGATGAACGCGGTGATTAGACGGCGTATTGAATACCCATTCGATGGCTTTTGGAAATCGATCAAACCATTGTGTATGCGGAAAAATCTGGAATACCAGATTTGCAGCTAGCATCAGCAAGACCGACTCTGGTGTGAACCCCAGTATCACCGCTGGAAAAAAAATAGGTAAACACCGACAAATGCGTACAACACACTCTGGCGAAAGGCGACGGTATAGTTAAAATGTTCCGACGCATGATGGACTTCATGCACTCCCCATAAAAAGCGAATGCGATGTGCAGCCAGGTGGAATAGATAGAAACAAAAATCCACCAGCAGAAGAGGACCACAGGCTGAATGGTGTCATTGTGGCTGTGAAAAATCGAAATTGATAAAGCCATTGGTAGGCCGGCAAGACCATGACAACTACCATAATCCCCTCTGCTAGCAGAACATAAACGGCCCCCATGACGATACTGGCGGCTGAATCTCGCGCTTCAAACGTATCAGTGCCACGAAAATGAAACCATTCGATTGCTGCTAGCAGGAGGATGATGGGTAGTGCCGACAAGGTCAGCAATTGGCTGGCTGGTAGAATTGCCGCCAGATCCAGAATGGCTTCGATAGCGCCGGCGAAATCCGGAGTAATCATGCAAGACTGCCGATGGTCGTCCGGTGCAGTAGACGATCATGCCCTTCGTAACCTCCTGTTGCCCGGTGCAGTACGCAGCGGTTGTCCCACATAACCAGCATATCGCTGGACCACTTGTGCCGGTATTGGAACTGTGGCCCGGTTTGCCACTGGTGAAGTTCATGTAGCAGGGTCAGTGCCGCCCCTGGCTCCATGCCTTCTATGCCGACGATATAGCCCATACAGCCGAACAGGCTCTCTTGGCCAGTTTCCGGGTGAACTTGTATCAGAGGATGTAAAACAGTCTCCCTTGCTACTTCAGACGATTTCATCGCATACTGCGACCTGATCCCTCATCCGCAGTGCCGTACAAGCCCTCGGGCGCATAACCTCCAGCAGCCGAATGTATTGCATATCGACCCTCAATCTTTTTCCGCAAGGTGGATGGCATTTCCTCCAGCGCCTTGTACTGATTCGCGAACAGCGTGTCGCCCCAGATTCAGGAATTATGATCCGGTAGAGGCAGGTGCCAGTTGGGGGGGTGCTTTGAAAGCTCCAGTCGGAATGCCAGGCTTCAGCAAATATGGAGGAAGTCTCATCCGCCTTGCGTTGAATCTCGATGATGTGTTTGCGGCCGGGTATGGGTTGTACGAACGGGTCCTCACCAAAGTTGCCAAAGTAAGTAGTGAAGCGCTCAAGCTCATCATCATCAATGAACTGATTGGGGAAAGCGATAACACCATGTTCGATCCATGCATCGCGAATATCGGCGATAAGCTCCTCATCAAGCTCCCTGGCCAAATCGACACCAGACACTTGGGCGCCACAAGCCTGGCCGCTGGGCGTTACTGTCATGTTCATTAGTTCGATCCTTTATTATTTGGCTAAAATCCGATGATAGGTAGACCGCGCATATGGTTATTGACATACTACGCCAATCTTTATACATATAGCGCCAAAAGTGGTGGGCAGGCAGTGATTCGAGTATCCGGCAGTTTTACCCAGATTCTCCGCCTATGGATGGAACGCAAGGGAGTTGCTTGCGAAGACCTGGAAACAAGGCTGGCATTAGTTTTCCAGCAAGAGACCGTGAGCGTGGAGGAGTGGCGCGCTCTGTTAAAGCGAGCGACAGAACTTCGTCCGGGACAGCCGGTGGGGTTGCAGGTTGGGGCTGAGGTTCAGGTCAAACATGCAGGCGTTTTGGGTTATCTCTTGCTCAATAGTGAAAACGTTGCAGACGCATTGGAGACGTATCTCCTCTGTGAACGTCACTTTTATGACGTAAATTTCGCACAGCTTACGCGCCGGGAGTCGGGTTGGGTTCTTGCCTGGCCTGATCAGCTTGGTAATGACAACGCGCTATTTGTGCAGGTCGGGCTAACAGCGTTGGTCACTTTTTTTCGTCAGCGATTCCCCGGGGGCTGCGACCTGTTGTCAGTCTCGTTGACGGGTGACAAGCCGGATGACATCGCGCCCTATGAGCTCTTTTTTGGGTGTCCTGTGACCTTCAACTCAGTTTATCCCGGAATAATTTTCGACGCTGTTACGATTCATCGATCGAGTCTGTGGGTGCTCCCGAAAAATTTCTATGCGATGCGTCAGCAACAGGAGACTGCGTTTTCCAGTGTGGCCGGTGTCGACGATCCCTTTCTGGAACGTCTTCAGTCGGTGGTTTTGAAGTCGATTCCGGACGGGGGAGCCACCCTGCCGAAAGTGGCGGCTGGAATGGGTCGTTCCCCCAGAACACTACAGCGTAGGCTGTCCGAATATAATCTCTCCTATCAGACCTTGCTCGATGGCGTACGAGAGCAACTCGCCCGGCGCTATTTATCCCGAACTTCGCTGCTACTTTCTGAGCTCCCACTTTTACTCGGTTACTCGGATCAGAGCGCATTTAATCGCGCCTTCAAGAGCTGGACCGGTATGACCCCAGGCCGTTTCAGGCAACAGGGGAGAACGGTTTGATGAGAGCTGGATTTGGCAGCACCCTCCAGGCAACCCAAATTGATCAGGGATGCCCTAAATAATCCAGTCCGGCGTTGGCAAGCCCTGGCGCCGCAGGAAGGTGGGGTTGTAGACCTTGCTGAGGTAGCGATCGCCATAGTCACACAGTATCGTGACTATGGTGTTTCCCGGCCCCATGTCTTGAGCCATGCGCACGGCTCCGGCGATATTGATGGCGGCCGACGCCCCCAGGCAGATGCCTTCGTGCTTCAGCAGATCGAAAATATAAGGCAATGCTTCTTCGTCACTGATTTTATACGCGTTGTCGACGATAGCGCCCTTCATGTTATTGGTGAGGAAGTTAACCCCGATGCCCTCGGCGATAGAGTTGCTGTCGGCATGCAGCTCGCCGGTCTTGATATAACTGTACAATCCTGAACCCATGGGGTCGGCGAGGCCGATGTTGATGTCGGCATTGTGGGCTTTCAGGGCCTGGCTGACGCCGGCCAGGGTGCCGCCGGTGCCGGCGGAACAGATGAAGCCGTCGATCACGCCCTCGGTCTGGCGCCAGATTTCCTCGCCGGTGGTGGTGCGGTGGATGTTGCAATTGGCAATATTGTCGAACTGCTGGGCCCAGATCGCGCCGTGGGGATCACTTTTGTTGAGCTTTGCGGCGAGCGCCTTGGCGGCATGGATGTAGTGCTTGGGGTCGTCGTAGCTGGTGGCAGGCACCACTCGCAAGTCGGCGCCGTAGAGGTCCAGCAAATCCTGCTTCTCCTTGCTCTGGGTCTCCGGGATGACCACCACACAACGGTAGCCCAGGGCATTGGCCAGCAGGGTGAGGCCGATGCCGGTATTTCCCGCCGTGCCCTCAACAATAATGCCGCCGGGTTGGAGCACGCCACGTTGCTCAGCGTCGCGGATAATACCCAGCGCTGTGCGATCCTTGACCGAGCCTCCGGGGTTCATAAACTCGGCTTTGCCATAAATATTGCAGCCGGTCAGCTCCGATGCCTGGCGCAGGTAGACCAGCGGGGTATTGCCGATCAAGTCAGCCAGCAGGGTATGTTGGGGCATTGCGATTGTGTCCGTCAGTTTTTTGAAGGGTACATGGTAGAGCCCTGCCGTCGCCGTGGCAACAAATCAGGGACTCTCTGCCAGCTGGGCGCGCAGGCCCTTGCGCAACACCTTGCCGTTGGCGGTGCGAGGGAAGCTGGCCATAAAGCGCACCTTTTTCGGCACCTTGTAGGCTGCCAGGTGTTCGCCAGCGAAGGCGATAACCGCCTCGGCCTGCAGCCGGGTAGACGGTTCGGCGATGATGCAAGCGGTGACTATGACGGCGCCGCTGGCAACGGCTTCGTCGATAGCGACACAGTCTGCCACACCGGGCATCGCTTTGAGCACTCGCTCAATCTCAAACGGTGAGATGCGATAGCCCATGCTGTTAATGATGTCGTCTTTGCGACCACGGAACCAGATATAACCATCGCTGTCCCGCACTGCATAGTCGCCGGTCAGGAAAAAGCCATCGCGACGCAGGGCTGCTGTCTCCTCGGGAAGGCCCCAGTACTTGAGAAATAACCCCGGGTCATCCTCGGGAATGCAGAGCATGCCTTCCGCTGTGTCAGCAACCGCCTGCATGGCATGGTCGAGCAATGCAACATTATGGCCGGGTTGCGGCTTACCGGCCGAGCCGGCGCGCAGCGGGCGCGAAGGGTGGTGGGAGAGGTAATAGCTGAATTCTGACATCCCCACCGCCTCATAGATGTTCTGGCCGAAGCGTTGTCGCCACTGCAGCAGGATTTCGTCGGATAAATGCTCGCCGGCGCTCATGCAGTAGCGCAGGCTTGGCACATCGCTGGCGGTCACAGCGGTCTTTTGCAGAATCTGCCGGTACACCGTTGGTACCCCGATAAAAATGGTGCAGCGGTGTTGGGCTAGCAGTTGTGGCCAACGTTCCGCGCTGACCCTGCCCTCGTTCAATACCACGGTTTTGCCACGGTAAAACGGGTCCATCATGGCGGTGCCAAGGGCATAGGTCCAATTGAGCTTGCCGGAGTGGAGGATGCGGTCGTCAGCGGCAAAATTGAACCAGTATTCGCTGGACGGCTGGCGCCCCAGCAGGGCGCGATGGGCGTGTAAGACGCCCTTGGGGCGACCGGTAGTTCCCGAGGTATACACCAGGTAAGCAGGATCGTTGGCGCGGCTGCGGTAAGGCTGCGTCAGTGCTTGCGCCTGCTCCAGCAATGGCTCCCAGCGGTGAACCGCAATGCTGGCGCCGCGCTGGTTTTTCAAGTCTGTCGCCAGCATGGCAGCGGCGGGACAGTCGGTCACAATGATATGGTGCAGCAGTGGCAGGGCGGCGATCATGGGCCGCAGGCCCGGCAGGTCGTCGGCGGTCGTGAGTAGTATGCTTGCTCCGGCATCGGTTCCAATATAGGCCATCTCCTCCGGGGTCAACTGGGTTGAAGCGGGAACGGCAATGGCCCCGGCACGCAGACTGCCGAAAAATGCGATCGGGTAGTGGATGGAGTTGGGCAGGCGAATCAACAGTCTCTGGCCCGGGTCGAGTCCCAGCCCACATAGGGCGCTGGCAAAACGTTCGCTGTCTGCGGCCAGTTGACCGTAGCTGAGTTGATCTACCCGCCCGTCGCCGTAGTCGACAATCAGGGCAAGGGTGTTGGCGTATTCGCTATCCCGGCCGTGGCGGGTAAAGCCTCGCCAATATTGAAGTGCGCTGGAATGTTCCATTGCCAGGACGGGGTCGACTCGCGGGAACTTTCCATCTGTGCTGGTTACGCGTCCTCACCGACTCGCAGCACAATCTTGCCAATCGACTCGTTGCTTTCCATCAAATGGTGGGCGTCTACCGCCTTATCCAGCGCAAAAGTTGCGGCGATAACCGGCGCAACCGCGCCAGATTCCAGTAGTGGCCAGGCGCGTTCGCGCAGCTGCCGGGCAAGTTCAGCTTTCTGTGCTTCAGACTGAGGGCGCAGGGTTGAACCGGTGAGGGTCAGGCGCTTCAGCATCACCGGCATAAAGTTCACCTCGGCCACCGATCCCTGCAAGAACGCGATATTGACGATGCGGCCTTCGATTGCCGCCAGCTTGATGTTCTTTTCAATGTAATCGCCACCCACTATATCGAGGATGACATCAACACCGCGTTTGCCCAGCCGTTCTTTCAGCACGCTGTAGAAATCCGCCTTGCGGTAGTTGATGGCGTGCTCGGCACCGAGTTGTTCACAGGCGCGCACCTTGTCGTCGTTGCCCACGGTAGTAAACACCCGCGCGCCCAGTGCCGTGGCGAGCTGGATTGCGGTGGTGCCGATGCCGCTGGCGCCACCGTGTACCAGCAGGATCTCACCGCTGCGCAAGCCGCAGCGCTGGAAGACGTTACTCCAGACGGTAAAAAAGGTTTCCGGGAGAGCCGCGGCACGCTCCATGTCGAGGCCCTTCGGTACAGGCAGGCATTGGGATGCCGGCGCCACGGCATACTCTGCATAACCCCCGCCATTGACCAGGGCGCAAACCCTGTCGCCGACCTGCCACTGGCTCACGTCATCTCCGAGCGCGGCAATTTCACCCGCAACCTCAAGGCCGAGGATGGGTGAGGCATCTGGCGGCGCAGGATAAAAGCCCTGGCGCTGGATCACATCCGGCCGGTTGACACCGGCCGCGATGACACGAATCAGCACTTCGTTCGCCGCGGGTGTCGGGCGCTCGCATTCGGCCAGCCGCATAACATCGGCATCACCAAACTCCGGTAGGTCAATGTAGCGCATCAGTTTGCCCCTCAGCTTTCAGAAACCGTAGAGTTCACGTAAATCGGGGTCTTTTTCGGCGATCAGCCGCGCCAGGTCAACCATCACCTTGCATTGCTTCCAGGTTGCATCGTCCTGCATCTTGCCGTCGAGCATCACCGCGCCGCTGCCGTCGGGCATGGCTTCGAGTACCCGTTTGGCCCAGGCCACTTCGTCGGGCGGCGGGCTGAAGACGCGCTTGGCAATCTCTATCTGGCTGGGGTGCAGCGACCAGGTCCCGACACAGCCCATCAGGAAGGCATTACGGAACTGGTCTTCACAGGCAACGGGATCGTCAATGGCGCCAAACGGACCATAGAAGGCGAGGGCACCGACGCCGGCACAGGCATCGACCATGCGACCGATGGTGTAGTGCCACAGGTCCTGCTGGTAAGTGGCGCGCTTGGCATCGGGGTTGTCCGGGTCGGGATCGTTGCGCACCAGGTAGCCGGGGTGTCCGCCGCCGACCCGGGTAGTTTTCATGCGCCGCGACGCCGCCAGGTCCGCCGGTCCCAGGCTCATGCCCTGGATGCGAGGGCTGGCATTGGCGATTTCCTCGACGTTGGCCACGCCCAGCGCCGTTTCAAGAATGCAGTGCAGCAGTATCGGACGTTGCAGGCCGGCCTTGGCTTCGAGCTGGGCCAGCAATTGATCGACATAGTAGATATCCCAGGGGCCTTGCACCTTGGGCAGCATAATCACGTCGAGCTTGGCGCCAACCTCGATCACCAGCCGGGTCACATCGTCGAGAAACCAGGGGCTGTCGAGGCTGTTGACCCGGGTCCAGAGTTGGGTGTCGCCAAAGTCGTTGTCGCGGGCAATTTGCACCAGGCCTTCGCGAGCAGCTTCTTTGCGATCAATCGGCACTGCGTCTTCAAGATTGCCCAGCAGAATGTCGACCTTGGCCGCGATACTCGGCACTTTGTCTGCCATGCGCGCATTGCTCGGGTCAAAAAAGTGGATCATGCGGGACGGCCGCACCGGTATCTCCCGCAGCGGAGCGGGTGCCCCGATAGCCAGGGGTTGAAAAAAATCACGTGGGCTGCGCATGTCTATCTCCCGTTCAACAGTGTTGGTTCCATCCGGCAGAGCGCCGGGAATCTCGTTAAAAATTGGCGTTAGGCGGTATTCCAGCGGGCTGCCAATTGCTCCCGCAGGTGCTCGTATTGCTCAAAGGCCGAGTCGTCAGCTTGTATCAGGTGATCGTGGTTTGGCTTGCCGTTGCGCAATAGCGCCACGCCGGTGCTGCCAAATTCCTGCTGCAGGCGCTTGATCACCCATTCCAGCTGGAACTGGTGGCGCCGCACTGCTATTAATTGGCGCTGGGCCAGCCATGCGTGGTGGGCATCGAGCACCTCTACCAGCTTGTCGATACCGGTGCCGTGGGTGGCGCTTACCGAGAGGATCGGCGCCGCCCACTCATCGTCGCTGTGCTCGCGGCTGGAGGCGGCGCGCAGGTCGGCTACGGTCTTGCGCGCCGCAGCGCCCATGTCTTCCTTGTTGACCACCAGTACATGGGGAATTTCCATGATCCCGGCCTTGAGATACTGAATGCTGTCGCCAGACCCGGGCTGAGCGACAAAGCAGGTGGTGTCACTCATTTTGGCGATATCGATTTCGCTCTGGCCAACGCCGACCGTTTCAATCACGGTAATGTCAAAGCTGGCGAGCATGGCCAGGCACATAGGCCAGACTTCGGCGCTGAGTCCGCCGTGCTCGCCACGGCAGGCTAGCGAGCGGATAAAGACACCGTCGTCGTCGATTCCGGTTTTCATGCGCAGTCGATCGCCTAACAGGGCGCCGCCACTGATCGGGCTCGACGGGTCGACTGCCAATACCCCGACACGTTGGCCGCGCTGCCGCCAGACGGCGATCAGTGCCGAGGTCAGTGACGACTTGCCGGCGCCCGGGGGGCCGGTAATACCGATCAACTGTGAGTCCCGCACGCTGCCCTGGCGGGGCAGGAGTCCCAGCAAACGGGCGGCTACACGACGTGCTTCGGGGCGCTGGTCATCCAGCAGGTTGAGCGCCGTCGCCAGCGCCGGGCGGTTGCCGGCGGCTACCAGTGCGGCAAGTTGGTCGGGCTCGGGTAGCATGGCAGTCACGCTTTCAACCGGCCTCGGCGTAAGCTTCCAGGCCGTTTTTCTGGCGGATAATATTGAGCATATCCGCCATGATGGCATTCATGTCGACATTCTTCGGCGTGTAAATGGCCGCAATGCCTCGTTGTTTGAGCTGTGCGGCATCGTCTTCAGGGATAATCCCGCCAACAATGACCGGAATGTCCGCAAGCCCCAGTTCGGCTAATTCAGTGGCGATGTCGGCGGCCAGTTCCAGGTGACTGCCGCTGAGTACCGACAGCCCAATCAGGTGTACGCCTTCTTCCTGGGCCGCTCGCGCAATCTGCTTCGGGGTCAGGCGGATGCCTTCGTAAACGATTTCGAAGCCAACATCACGGCCTTTGACCGCAATTTGCTCGGCGCCGTTACTGTGGCCATCGAGGCCCGGTTTGCCGATCAGCAGTCGCAGGGGGCGACCCATCTGGGTGCCGGTTTCCTGCACCCGCTCGCGAATGGCTATGGCGGCAGCGGATTGCCCCTGGTTGCTGCCTGAAATATCGATGCCAGTGGGCGCGCGGTACTCGCCGAATACGTCGCGCAATACCTGGCTCCACTCACCGGTCGTGACCCCGGCGCGGGCGCAGTCGATAGATGCCGGCATAATATTGGTGTTGCCGGTGGCCGCCTCGCGCAGTGCCGCCAGGGTGCGTTCGACATCGGCCTGGTTGCGACTGGCGCGAAATGCCTGGAGTGCCTGGATTTGATCCTGCTCGGCCTGGCTGTCGACCTTCATAATGCCACTGTCGGTGCCGGTCGTCAGGGGCGACTCGGCAGTTTGCTGGAAGCAGTTGACGCCGATGATCTTGAGATCACCGTTTTCTATCGCCCGCATCCGCTCGGTATGGCTCTTCACCAGCTCGCGTTTGACGTGGCCGGTTTCAATCGCCGTCACCATGCCGCCCTGGGTGGCGACCTGCTCCATTTCGGCTTCGGCGCCGGCAATAAGCTCGGCAACCTTGGCGTCGATCACCGGTGAGCCGTCGAGGATATCGCCGTATTCCAACAGGTCGGTTTCAAACGCCAATACCTGCTGCATCCGCAGGGCCCACTGTTGGTCCCAGGGGCGCGGCAGGCCAAGGGCTTCGTTCCAGGCCGGCAATTGAATAGCGCGGGCCCGGGCGCCCTTGGACAAGGTGACCGCCAGCATTTCCAGCACAATGCGCTGCACGTTGTTTTCGGGTTGGGATTCGGTCAGGCCCAGCGAGTTGACTTGCACCCCGTAGCGAAAGCGCTTCAGTTTGGGGTCGGTAACGCCATAGCGCTCAGTGACCAGTTTTTCCCACATGGTACAGAAGGCGCGCATCTTGCAGGTTTCTTCGACAAAGCGGATGCCGGCGTTGACGAAAAAAGAAATTCGCCCCACCACGTCCTTGAAACTGTCGGCATCGATTTGCCCGGAGTCGCGCACCGCGTCGAGGATGGTGGTGGCGGTGCACAGGGCGTAGGCCAACTCCTGCATTGGTGTCGCACCTGCCTCCTGCAGATGGTAGCTGCAGACATTGGTAGGGTTCCACTTGGGAATATTCTGCACGGTATAAGAGATCACGTCAGTCACCAGCCGCACCGAGGGGCGCGGCGGAAAGATATAGGTGCCGCGGGACAGGTATTCCTTGAGGATGTCGTTCTGGGTGGTGCCCTGCAATTGCGCCGGGTCCACACCCTGGCGCTCAGCGGCTGCCACGTAAAGTGCCAGCAACCATGGCGCGGTGGCGTTGATGGTCATCGAGGTGTTCATCCGATCCAGTGGAATCTGGTCGAACAGTGCTTCCATATCGCCAATGTGGCAGATCGGCACACCTACCTTGCCCACTTCACCCCGAGCCAGCGGGTGGTCGGAGTCATAGCCGGTCTGGGTGGGCAGGTCGAACGCCACCGACAGGCCGGTCTGGCCCTTGGAGAGGTTCATGCGGTAGAGTTCGTTGGATGCGCGGGCCGAACTGTGGCCGGAATAGGTGCGCATCAGCCATGGTCGATCGGCGGTGGCAGGCTTGGTCGCCATGTCAGGATTCCTTATGCGGGGCGACGCTTGATCAGCAGGCGGCGCTCAATTTCGAATATTTTATCGCTAATTTTTTCTTTGCCCAACTGCCGTTTACTATCTTCCTTCACAAACAAGTCGGCGCCGTGGGCCTCCAGCGCTGCAGCGGCAGAGATATTTTTTACCCCGATCAGCTGGAAGGTGACAATGCCCAGGGTGTCGGAGCCGGCCAGTGGCTCACTGGCTAACACCCGTGACAGCGCAGCTACGGTATCGCCGGCAACGGCGGGCTGGGTGTGGTAACCCTCGGTAAAGCCGAGTTCCCACACGGCATTTTCACTGACATCGCGGCTCGCCAGCCCGTCCAGCCAGGCAAATACCAGGCCGCCATAAACAATCGGCTCGCCGCTCATCTTGCCGGCGAGGCCACTGCTGAAAACCCGGTCAAAATGCAGCGGGTGGCTGTTTCCCACGGCGTAGGTGAGGGCCATGTGCTCTTCGGTGATAGTGCGGCCGTTGGCATGCACAATCACATCCCCGGGACTGTAGTCCTCCCAGTAAGTATTGGGGCCGGTGAGCTCCGCGGGAAACGGGGCATCGCTGAGTGGCAGGTCGAGGGCGGGTTGCTGCTCCCAAGGAAAAGCCGTCGGCTGCTCCGGGGCCGGGGTAGTGGGCAGCCGGTCGCCGCGCGGGCCGACCATAATTTTGCGCTCGTATTGCAGCACAATCTCGTGTCGCTGATTGACCCCTACGGTTCGTATCCTGACGATTCCGGGCTTGTCAGCACCGCGCTCCTTGCGTTCCAGCACTTTGGTGTAGGCGTGCAGAGTGTCGCCGGGATACACCGGCTGCAGGAACTGCACGTCGTAGTAACCGAGGTTGGCGATAGCCTTTTCCGAGTCGTTCTGCACCCCCAGAGAGAGCGTGACATTGAATACCATCTGGGGGCTTGCCGGGAGGTCGATAAAGCCGTGGGCGACGGCAAAGTCGGTGTTGAGATACAGCGGGTTGGCCTGCATATAAGTGCGGGCAAAGGCCGTCATATTGGCGCGTTCAAAACTGTAGCCGCGGGGGTGAACAAACACCTGGCCGGGGCTGCATTCATCGAGGTAGCGGCCGTACTGGGGCTGGCGTACCCGATCCAGATCTACCGGCACGTCGGCCGCAAGTTCCGGCTGCGGTGCCAGGGGCATCAATACTCTCATCGTGGTGTCCCCTCAAGCCTGGCTGGGCAGGCTGTCCAGCAGTGTTTTAATAATGACCTTCAGCGCCAGGGTTTCCTCGGCACCTTCAAAGATGGACAGCACCCGGGCGTCGACGAAATAGCGACTGGTGGGTGTTTCTTCCGCATAGCCCATGCCACCGTGGATTTGCAGCGCTTCGCGGGTGACCCACTCTGCAGTTTTGCTGGCTAACAGTTTGACCATGCTGGCTTCCATATCGCCTTCACCGCGGTCCATCAGCTTGGCAACACCAAAGGTAAACTGGCGACAGGCGGCGAGGTAGGCTGCCATGCGAGCGAGCTTGACCTGGGTCAGCTGGTAGTCGGCGATCGGGTGCTGGAACACCACCCGATCCTGGGCGTAGCTGATCGACCGTTCGAACGCGGCCTGCATCACGCCCACGGCGCGGGCCGCAGTCTGGATACGGCCACCGGCGAATCCGGCCATGGTGTAATAAAAGCCTTTGCCTTCACCCTCTGGCCCGCCGAGCATGTTTTCTTCAGGAACGAATACATTGTCAAAGAACAGGTCGAAGGAATGCATTCCGCGGTAGCCAATGGTGGCGATTGCCCGGCCTGTCAGCTTGCCGCCTCCCTCCTGGTCAAACTCGAAATCGTGGCCTTCATAGACCGGCTTTTCCAGCAGGAAGGTGGACAGACCCTTGTGCTTGGCCGCCAGGTCGGGATTGGTGCGCGCCAACACCAGCAGAACCCCCGCTTTCCCGCCGAAGGTGCACCAGGCTTTGGCACCGTTGAGCAGCCAGCCACCCTCAGTACGGGTAGCCTTGAGGCGCACACTGGCCACGTCGGAGCCGTAGTTGGGCTCGGTAACGGCAACGGCACACAGCGGATCACCGGCTGCCAGTTTGGGAAGCCAGTACTGCTTCTGTTCTTCAGTACCGCCCTTTTTCAGGGCTCTTGAGAGAATTTCCGGGCGGGTGATCAGACTACCGGCAGCGCCCAGGGAGCCCCGCGACAGCTCTTCGGTGACAATAATCATACCCATATTGTCTTCGTGTTCGTCATCCTGGATGCCGCCGTATGACGCCGGGATCGACAGGCCAAAACAGCCCATGTCTCGCAGCGCTCCAAGAATCTCCTCCGGAATAATCAAGTCTTGACGGTGGACTTCCTCCGCCAGGGGCATGACCACTTCATCGGCAAACCGGCGGAAGCTGTCGCGCATCATGGTATGGTCGTCGTCGAGCAGGTCGGCACCGAGGTCGCCGCCACGCTCGCAGGCCTGTTGGCCAACGGTGGCAATATTGGTGGCAGTCAGTTGCTGCGTGAGGAAGCTCACAACCGCGTCCTGGCCCAGGGCAGCGTTGATTGTCGCGTCGTCGAGACCGAAATCGGCGGGTCGTGCCCGCAGTCGTGCACCAATCGAATTTACCGCTTCGGCGCAGAACAGGGCCGCAAGGCGATCTTCAAAGCGCACTGAGCCGGCAGTATCGCCTGCGGTGCTGTGCAGCTCTTTGGCGTAGTCGAGCATAAAGGTTGCGGCGGCAGACTCGGAGGAGCATAGCGCCAACTCGTAGGAAACTAGCTGATGTTCATCGAGCTTCACCGGCGATACCCGATCACCGTCGAGGCTGCGCGAGCGCAGGTCAGCGAGAGACGCCTGAAGCAGCTGTTGGGCTTGTGCTAATGCAGTCGTGGCCTGGTTGAGTAGTTGATCATTGTCGATCACAGTTCCAGTCATGTTCACTCCTGGTTGCTTGGCTAAAATGGGGCGGGACGCCACGAGGCGTGGCAGGCTACCATCGACCAAAGCCTATTGCCACAGGATTTTGGGCTAGTATCCGCCGTTACACCGCTTGCTTTCAAGTAAAACTATCCGCTTTCTCCCTACGCAGAGCAGCGCCAAATCGATCTTTTTTGCTGGCAGCTGGGGTGTTTTTGTATTTCCTGGCGCCGCACTTTAACGTCCCGCGACGACTCCTGTATAATATGGCGCTTTTCCCCCCAGCCATCAGGATTGACACTATGACCATTCGGCCCCGTCGCTCTGTGCTTTACATGCCCGGCTCTAACGCCCGCGCCCTCGAAAAGGCAAAGTCGCTACCTGCTGACGGTTTGATTCTCGATATGGAAGACGCTGTCTCTCCGGATGCCAAGGCCCTGGCGCGCGAGCAGATTGTGGCGGCGGTTGACGGCGGCGGCTACGGCGGTCGCGAACTGATGGTGCGCATCAACGGCCTGGATACGCCCTGGGGTGCAGATGATGTTGCTGCGGTCAGCGCCGGCGCCACGCCACCCGATGCGGTGCTGATTCCCAAGGTGTCCACCGTGGCCGATGTGGTAGGTGCTATAGATGCCTTCGAAGACGCCGGCTGCCCCGACTCGGTGGAATTCTGGATCATGGCGGAAACGCCCCTGTGTATTCTCAACATCCGCGAGATTGCTGCAGCACACCCGCGCTTGCGAGGTATCGTGATGGGTACCTCAGACCTGGCCAAGGAAACCCGGGTACGCCATACCCAGGATCGGTTGGGCTTTATCACCGCGCTTAACCTTTGCGTACTGGCAGCCCGGGCTAACGGCCTGGAGATTATTGACGGTGTCTACCTGGACCTCGATGACGAGGACGGTTATGCCAGTGCCTGCGAGCAAGGGCGCGATTTGGGGTTTGATGGCAAGAGCTTGATTCACCCCAAACAAGTGGCAGCGGCCAATGCCGTATTCGGCATATCGGAACAGGACCTGGCGGCAGCCCACAAGATTATCGAGGGCTGGAAGCAGGCCGAAAAAGAAGGCAAAGGTGTGGTAGTGGTGGACGGTAAATTAGTAGAGAACCTGCACTATGAGGAAGCCGCGCGCCAGGTAGAACTGGCGGCGGCTATCGAGAAGTTCAACGCGGGTTGAGCTTCTTTACTCCGCCGGGCACCCAATCGTCGTTGATGGCCTCCAGAATGGGTATATAAAACCCCAGACATCAAAACAAAGGCTGGCATCGGCGATCAGGGCGCTTTTTGACCAAACAGGTTTCTCGGCCGGCGTTGCTCCTGCGGGCTGTCAAGTCGTGCCCACTGTCAAAAAAAAGCTGATTCTGGCACAATGCAGCCCAATCCCAATGTGATTCCCTCCGGCGGTCAAGCCATGATTCCTGCAGCACGCGATTTGTTCTCCCTGCCCAAATACTGGGCCGAATGTTTTGGTCCGGCGCCCTACCTGCCGATGTCCCGCGCTGAAATGGATCAGCTCGGTTGGGACAGTTGTGACATTATCATTGTCACCGGCGATGCCTATATCGACCACCCCAGTTTTGGTATGGCGGTCATGGGGCGGCTGCTGGAGTCCCAGGGGTTTCGGGTGGGAATTATCGCCCAGCCCGACTGGCGCAGTTGCGAGGCGTTTACCGAGCTGGGTCAGCCAAACCTGTTCTTTGGTGTTACCGCGGGCAATATGGATTCGCTGATCAACCGCTATACCGCCGACCTGCGCTTGCGCAGCGATGACGCCTACACACCGGGCGGCGTGGCCGGCAAGCGCCCTGAGCGCGCGGTGATTGTCTACAGCCAGCGTTGCCGCGAGGCCTATCGCGATACGCCCATAGTGATTGGCGGCATCGAGGCCAGCCTGCGCCGGATTGCCCAGTACGACTACTGGAGTGACGAGGTGCGCCGCTCGGTGCTGGTTGATGCCAATGCCGATATCCTGCTGTTCGGCAATGCCGAACGGGCGATTGCCGAGCTGGCCCACCAGCTGGCCAATGGCAGAGCGATTGCTGAACTGGATAGCATCCGGGGCACGGCGGTGCTGGGCAAAACCGCGCCCAGCGGCTGGACCGAGGTCGACTCCACGCGCATCGACTGGCCCGGCAATATCGACAAGATAGCCAACCCTTACGACTACAACCAAGTTGCCGATGCCGCCAGTTGTGCCACCTCGAAAGCGGAGCAGGCCGAGTCGGGCGATACCGTGCAGGCCTTACGCATTGTGCCCATGCCGTTACAGAGCAAACAGGCCCTCGATCCGGCCACCAGCTATGTGCGCTTGCCATCTTACGAAAAGGTGCACAACGACTCAGCCCTTTACGCCCATGCTTCCCGGGTGCTGCACCAGGAGTCCAATCCTTACAATGCCCGGGCGCTGGTGCAAAAGCACGGGGCGCGTGATGTCTGGATCAACCCGCCGCCGATCCCCCTCACCACCGAAGAAATGGATGGGGTGTTCGACTTACCCTATCAACGGCGGCCGCACCCTGTCTATGGCGACGAGAAAATTCCCGCCTACGACATGATTAGTACCTCAGTCAATATCATGCGCGGTTGTTTTGGTGGTTGTACGTTTTGTTCTATCACCGAGCATGAGGGGCGAATTATCCAGAGTCGCTCCCAGGCGTCGGTGCTGCGTGAGATCGAAGCCATTCGCGATCAAGTGCCCGGATTTACCGGCACCATTTCTGACCTCGGCGGGCCCACGGCCAATATGTATCACCTCGGCTGCAAGGACAAAACCATCGAGGCCAATTGTCGCCGCTTGTCCTGCGTGTTTCCGACGATCTGCAAAAACCTCAATACCAGCCACAAGCAAACCACCGAACTGTATCGCAAGGCGCGCGCGGTGCCCGGCGTCAAACGGGTCGCCATTGCCTCGGGCCTGCGCTACGACCTGGCGGTGCGCGACCCCGAATACGTCAAGGAATTGGTTACCCACCACGTCGGCGGTTACCTGAAGATCGCGCCGGAGCATACCGAGTCGGGTCCGCTCAACAAGATGATGAAGCCGGGCATGGACAGCTACCGGGAATTCAAGGACATGTTCGAGCTGTATTCCAAACAGGCGGGAAAAAAGCAGTACCTGATTCCCTATTTTATTGCCGCTCATCCGGGTTGTGAGGATGAGGACATGATCAATCTTGCACTGTGGCTCAAGCGCAACCAGTACCGGCTCGATCAGGTGCAGACCTTTTACCCCTCGCCGATGTCGCTGGCAACTGCCATGTACCACTCCGAGCGCGACCCGCTGCACAAGCTGGGTTACAAGAGCAAGTCGGTTTACATTCCCCGCAAACCAGAGCAGCGGCGCCTGCAAAAGGCCTTGCTGCGCTACCATGACAGCGCTAACTGGCCGCAGATTCGCGAGGCGCTAGTGGCGATGGGGCGGCAGGAACTGATCGGTGGTGGCGACAATTGCCTGGTGCCGGCGGAGAATTCGGGGCGCAAGGGCAGCGGGCTGCGCTCCGCGGGACGCCACCGCCCGGCCACTGCAGCTAAGCGGCGTAAAGGGCCCCGACGCACTGCGGTTCGACGTTAAACCGGCGATTTTACGGGGTTATTTTACTTCAAAGATAATTGACCCGTGCGGTGGGTCGGGCTTTAATGCGCGACTGGCTCCGGACCATACTGGCATTTATCGGTATCGGGAAAACAAGTAACTACACAGGAAATCTTCATGATCTATCAAAGCAATTCGCTCAAGGTGGACTGGCTTGAAAACGGTATCGCCGAGCTGGTATTCGATTTGCAGGGAGAATCGGTTAACAAGTTTAACCAGGCGACAGTCAACGACCTGACTGCGGCGCTGGATGCCCTTGAGGCCGAGTCTGGCATTGTGGGCTTGCTGGTTTCCAGTGCCAAGCCCGTGTTTATTGTGGGTGCGGATATTACCGAGTTCACCGGCCTGTTTGGTGCCGGTGAAGACACCATCAAGCAGTTCACCAAGTTTAACAACAACAACTTCAACCGCCTCGAGAACCTGCCTTTCCCCACCGTGGTTGCCATTAATGGCTTCGCTCTGGGCGGCGGCTTCGAAGTGTGCCTGGCCTGCGACTTCAGGGTAATGAGCTCCGCCGCCAAGGTTGGCCTGCCCGAGACCAAGCTGGGTATTATCCCGAGCTGGGGTGGCACTGTGCGGCTGCCGCGTATTTTAGGGGTCGATGAGGCACTGATGTGGATTGCCGCTGGCAAGGACCAGCGCCCGGATGTGGCCCTGAAAGCCGGCGCAGTCGATGCAGTGGTTGCGCCCGACGAGCTGCGCGATGCGGCATTGACGACCCTGCAGCGTGCGATTGACGGCAAGCTCGACTACCAGAGCCGGCGTGACGCCAAGCGCAGCCCGATGGTGATCAACGATGTCGAAGCGACGATGGCGTTTTTTACCGGTAAGTCGATGATTGCCCAGCAGGCCGGCAAAAACTACCCGGCCCCGGTTGCCGCCGCAACCGCTGTCGAAACCGCTCGTAAAATGGGCCTGGAGGAAGCGCTTGATGTCGAGGCAGACACTTTCAGCAAACTGGCCCAGGGCCCCGTCGCCCAGGCACTGGTAGGAGTTTTTCTGGCGGACCAATTACTGAGCAAGAAAGCCAAGAGCTGGGAAAAGAAAGCCGGCCACAAAGTGAAAAAGGCGGCCGTGTTGGGAGCGGGCATTATGGGTGGTGGTATCGCCTACCAATCCGCGGTTACCGGCACGCCGATTCGAATGAAAGATATCGCCCAGGAGGGCATAGACCTCGGCCTCAGCGAAGCCACCAAGCTGCTTTCGAAGCGGGTTAATCGCGGTCGCATGACACCTGCCAAGATGGGGGAGGTGCTGAACAACATCGATGCAACCCTGAGTTACGACAACTTTGACGACGTCGACATTGTGGTAGAGGCCGTGGTGGAAAACCCCAAGGTTAAGCACGCGGTGCTGGCCGAGGTCGAAAAACACGTGCGCGAAGACACTATTCTGACGTCGAATACCTCAACCATCTCTATTACCTACCTGGCCGAGGCACTGCAGCGACCGGAAAACTTCTGTGGCATGCACTTTTTTAACCCGGTACACGCGATGCCGCTGGTGGAAGTCATCCGTGGTGAAAAATCCTCCGACGCCGCGGTTGCCCTGACCGTGGCCTACGCCAACGCCATGGGGAAGAAGGCCGTCGTGGTGAACGATTGCCCCGGCTTCCTGGTCAACCGGGTACTGTTTCCGTTCTGGGACGGGTTTTCACGATTGCTGCGTGACGGCGCCGACTTCCAGGCTCTCGACAAGGTGATGCAGAAGTGGGGCTGGCCCATGGGACCGGCTCACCTGCTCGACGTGGTCGGTATCGACACCGCAGTCCATGCTGCGGGTGTGATGGCCGAAGGTTTTCCCGATCGGATGGTGCCAGGTTTCACCACCGCGCCGGAAATCATGCTTGAGGCCGGCCGCCTGGGCCAGAAGAACGGCAAGGGCCTGTACGATTATTCGACCGACAAACGGGGCAAGCCGGTCAAGGTGGCCAGCGATGAAGTATATGAATTGCTGGCGCCCCATGTTGCCGAACGCAAGGAATTCAGCGAGGAAGAAATCGTCGCGCGGATTATGGTGCCGATGGCAATTGAAATGACCCGCTGCCTGGAAGAGGGCATTGTCGGGAGCCCTGCCGAGGCTGATCTTGCCCTCTTGTATGGGCTTGGTTTCCCTCCCTTCCGCGGTGGGATCATGCGCTGGCTCGACACCATCGGCCTCAAGCAGTTTGTGGCAATGGCTGATAGCTATAAAAATCTGGGCAAAAGCTATGAGCCGACCGAAGGTATGCGAGCAAAACTGGCTAACAACGAAACCTATTACGGCTAAGGCTGTCGGCAAAATTAAAGGAGTTACTCTGTGAGTTTGAATCCAAGAGACGCAGTAATTGTAGATTACGGCCGTACCGCCATGGGGCGTTCCAAAAACGGTTGTTTCCGCCACACGCGCGCCGACGAAATGTCGGCGGTTATCATCAATGCCATGCTGGCGCGCAATGAGGCGCTGGACCCTGCCGCCATTGATGACCTGATCTGGGGCTGTGTATTGCAGCGCGAAGAACAGGGTTTTAACATTGCGCGCAACATCCTGTTGCGGGCGCAATTGCCCTTTACCATTCCGGCGCAGACGGTTAACCGTTTGTGTGGCTCGTCGATGTCGGCCCTGCACACCGCCAGTGCCAATATCATGGCCGGTCTCGGCGATGTGTATGTTGTCGGTGGGGTGGAGCACCTGGGTCACCTGCCGATGATGGAGTCAGTCGACCCCAACCCCAAGCTGGGTCTGAATGTGGCCAAGGCTGCCGGGATGATGGGTATGACTGCCGAATACCTGGCAATGATGCACGGTATCCAGCGCGAGCAGATGGATGAGTTGTCGGCTCGCTCCCATCGCCTGGCACATGCGGCGGCTGTCAGTGGCCAGTTTGACCGCGAGATCATTCCGGTTGAAGGTCACGATGAGGCTGGCGCACTTTGGGCGGTCGATCGCGACGAGACTATCCGTCCCGAGACCACCGTCGAGGGCCTGGCTCAGTTGAAGCCGGTGTTTAATCCCAAGGGTGGCACAGTCACCGCCGGTGGATCTTCACAGCTGTCTGACGGCGCGTCTGTCATGCTGGTCATGTCTGCGGAAAAAGCCGAGCAGTTGGGCCTCAAGCCCCTGGCTAAAATTCGCGCCATGACGGTGGCGGGCGTCGATCCATCGATTATGGGTTACGGACCGGTACCTTCGACCAACCGCGCGCTCAAGCAGCTTGGGCTGGGCATCAAAGATATCGAGTGTGTCGAGCTCAACGAAGCCTTTGCCGCGCAGGCCTTGCCGGTATTGAAGGATCTCAATCTGCTGGATGACATGGATCAGAAGGTAAACCTGCACGGCGGCGCGATTGCCCTGGGCCATCCCTTCGGCTGCTCGGGTACCCGTATCACCGGGTCACTGCTGACCGTGATGCAGGAGCACGATATGACCCTGGGTGTGTCTACCATGTGTATTGGTCTGGGTCAGGGCATCACCACGGTAGTGGAACGGCTCAACTAGACCGAATGCAGCATCAAGGTTAAAGGCGGGCTGGTCCCGCCTTTTTGCTTTCTGGTGCGGTCATTCCCGGGGTCAATCACTGCTGTAAGTACCGTGTCTGGTAGCCAAACAAGGTCGCCAGTTCCAGTAGCAATCTTTCACCGCCGCTGAGGCTGGCGCGTTGCTCGAGCACCGACCGGACCAGGCCGGGATTATCGGTGATTATGCCGTCCACCCGGCGGCTCATCATTTTTGAGGTGCCGACCACGTCGTTGATGGTCCACACCATGACCTTGCGCTTGGCGCGGTGGGCTGATCGCACGAAGCGCCCATTGGCGAAGCCGGCGTTAATCGCATAAAAATCCAGGTCCAGGCCATCCAGGTTGCCGGCACTGACCGATGTCAGCAGGCCGACACGCCAGTCCGGTCGCAGCGCCCGCATGCGGCTGATACCCTCGTAACTCAATGACATTGCCACCACATCCTGACTCATGCCGGTGGCCTCCACCACCTCGGCGACCCGCTGTTCCAGCTGCTGTTCATGGCCGTAGTATTTCAGCTCGATTACCACCTTGGCCTTGCCTTTGCAGGCCAGTAATATTTGCTCCAGGGTAGGTATCCGCTGATCGCTGAACTCGGCCGCAAACCAGGAGCCGATATCTACCGACTGCAATTGTTCCAGGGTGGAGTTGTGAACGTTCATGTCGGCACCGCCAACCTTTTTCAGGTCGCGGTCGTGGATGACAACAATGACACCGTCGGCACTTTCCTGCACGTCAATCTCTACCCAGTCGGTGCCCTGCGCCAATGCTTCCTCGATGGCCGCCATGGTGTTCTCGGGGGCAGCACTGGAGGCCCCGCGATGGGCAATCACCTCGCTCTGGTCGTCCCTTACCAGGCGATCAAGCAACAGGCTGCTGGACACAATAGCCACCAGCAACGCTGCCGCCGCGCCCAGCACTAACCAGCGCCGGGCCAGTGGTGGCTTGTCGGAGTGATCGATGGCTGTTGCCCGCTCAGCGCGTCCCCCTTGCAGGCCCGCATCCCGGTAAAGTAGCAGCACAATCGCACTGAACAACACGGCACTGGCAAAGGTGGCCAACAGCGCCAGCGCGGCACCCGTTAATAGCACCGTTCCCAGACCCAGTGCCATCAATTGCATGGATTCGACCAACGCCGGCAACAGTTGCGTGCCCAGCCAGACCATCATCGCCACGGCGGCGGCAAATAGCAGGGTATCGAGCAGGATCCAGGCAAGCATCCAGCCGACAATCGGCCGCTTGTAACCGACCGCGGTTTGCTGACTCAACTCCAGTGCCGATTTTGCACCGCGCCCGTTAAACAGAATCAGGGGTAAGCTGTAGACCCAGCCCGCCAACATTTTTAACAACAATACTGCGGTTCCCAGCGCCATGCCGCCGACAATGACAACGGTATACCAATACTCGGGTGGCTTATCGGTGAGATAGTAATTAATGTCATGCTCGGCCATGAAAACCCCGAATGCCAGCCAGCTGATACCGAGTAGTGGCAGCACATAAAGCAGCACTTTCGCGACCATCATCATGCCCAACAGTAATATCTGCAGGCTGCGCCGCGAGATGAAAAGCAGAGCATCGACATAGCTGATGTGCTGACCGCGATAGCTGGCTTCGATGATGGTCATCAATGCCGCATGTTTGAAGGCAATCACAGTGATGGCAATCGCGCCCAGTA
>CAVROQ010000034.1:0-15701 GCA_963722805.1 uncultured Gammaproteobacteria bacterium | reverse complement strand
CGGGTTTTCTTACCGGGATGCGGTGGTAAAACTCGGTCGGGTATCCGATCAGGAAGGTCGCGTACGGAATTTGCCCCTCCGGCATCCCGAGCATATCAAGCAAGGGCTGATACGCCCGACTGGCGTAACCTATGCCTTCCGTCCAACTGGTTCCTAAACCGAGAGTGGTTGCCGCAAGCTGCATATAGCCAATGGCATTGATGGCCGCCGGAGGCGCCGTCCGCTCATCTTTTCCTGACCACGCCTGGATAATGCAGGGTGCTCCCCTGGAGATATGATCCCTACCGGCTTCCCAGTGATTGATAAAAATCTCCAGTTTGGCTTCATGGTAGAGCCCCGGGTTGGTGTCCTTGACGCTCTTCATCCAGTCAATGGTCAGCGCGGCAACCTGGTGAACCTTTGCCGGATCGTTGATCACCATCCAATGCAGGACCTGGCGGTTGCCACCGTTAGCTGCATGGCGGGAAACATCCAGGAGTTGCAGGATCTTTTCTTTTTCCACCGGTTTGTTGATATAGCCGCGAATTGAACGTCTTGAGATTAATAATTGCCTGACCTCATCCCACTTGGGTAGCAGTGAATGGTCGAGCGCTTCGCAATCTTCAGGCCCCATTGCGCGCTGCTGCAGGGCTTCAGTGGGACAGATAGCAACACAATGACCACAATCTATGCAGAATTCCCAGGAGTCTGCAGTGGGAACCGGAATTTTATCCTTGGTAATCAGCCCGCCGGGACAGCAGCGAATACAGGCATCGCAACCGATGCACAGACTCTCGTCTACTTCTATTATCTCATCCAGTCGGTATGCGCTGCTCATGTCCACCTCAATGTTGTTTTCCCAGTGTGGTGATTATTGACCGGCTCAGAGCCGTTGCCCGGTAAACTGCAACGGGCAAAGCAGGCAAAACATAGCTGCTTTTGAGCCGTTGGCGCTCATAGAGACTTTCCGGGTCTTCCACCTTTATCACCCTCCATGCCGTCCGTGATGTTATAGACATTGGTAAACCCTGCCCCGGCCAGCAGGTTGACAGCGGCTGCACTGCGGCCACCAGAGCGACACATAACGAGTAACGAGTATCGTTTCCGATGTGAACTCGCTGGCGTTGCTCAAGCCTGGGCCCACCATCAAATTGTAAGGAATGCCCCCCGCGCTGAGGTTTCATTTCCAGACATCTTTTACACATTTTTTGACAGCATCGTATAACCTCCTTAACCTGGATCAAACAACAGGTGACCAAGAGGCATGCCCGACCAAATAGCGCATAAAGCTGCTTTCAAGCCCGCTAATACAATGATTCGAGTGGGTACGGTGATGGGCATACCGCAGGCGCTGGAAAGCCTCGGCTTGGACTCGGGAGAGGTGTTGGCAGAGGGTGGGTTCGACCCGGGGATCTTTAGTGACCCCGATAACCTGCTTGTTTGCTCCGGCTTGTGTCTTGGTGGGTGCCATGGCTTTCGATAAGGGGCTGCTGTCACGGCCTCAGATCACGGCTCTGACCAAAACCGATTCGAAAACCCGGACCGCAGGGGCCGGCGGCACCATCGGTGATTACGTTCCGGCTTGATATGTTGCAGGCCACGATGGAGAAACACCCGAACCGGGGTCCTTTAACCGTGCCCCGTGTTTGAATAACATCACAAGCTCGCGCGTTAAAAACGCCAACTGTGACGCCATCAATAAAGCAGCCCTCAAGGATGCCTATCGAATCAAACCCGATCTTACTGAGCTGCAGATAATGTATCTGGTGGGCAGGCGCCAGGCAGATGAGCTTTTGACCCTTTAATCCAAGTTGCTTCAGGTGCTTTATTGCATTCGCAGTGAACGACAGTTGGTTGAGCAAATCAACTACAACCTCATGTACCGGTGGTTTGTCGGTTTTACCATTGATGACAATGTCAATTTTGTATTAGTGACCTCATAGCTCAACATAAGGAGCTGCCTGACGGATGGGACAGTGATGGCGCTTCAGGAATTTTGCAGCCGCTTATTGTGCGCCTGCCGGGCGCTTTCAAGCGGCGAACACATTACCTCAGCCGAGCATTTTTAACAGCCGTGGACAGGAACTGGGGAACAGCCGTGCCATCCAGAAAATGGTGCTGGACTTGTTGCCCATGATAATCCGCTTCTTGCCCTTGAGCAGGCCGCGGAGGATATCTGCGGCGCAGTCGGCCGGCGGTGTTATCAGCAGCTTGTCGAATTTTCCCGAGAACTGGCGATCCTCGTCGGTCGCCGCCGCACTTGGTGGCGCTGGCTGCCAGTTCTTCAACGATCTCAATTGATTTAGTCCGATTCTGCTTTGCCATGAATCTGCAGCCACTACGAATCCGGGCAGACTACGAATCTGGACACCCACTGATCTTTGCTTTTTCAAGTTGTCCAGGCGTCGGAGGGCTCCCGGTAATTTCTTGCTGTTCAGCCGTTGAAAAAATGGTGGGTGTCCGGCATCTGGTCTTCCCTGGACCTTGGTAGACAGTGGGTGTCCCGTATTTCTCTTCCCGTATTTCTCTATGGGACGGGCTCACTGCAGTTGGCCGGCGGATCGGCGCCAGCGACGATTTGCCATGGAGTTACCAGCCTTTTGAGCTCCCAGAATTCCCAGCCGAGACTGATTTTAAGCGCCTGGTCCTCCCGGGCACTGTTCCCGGTGTCGAGGATACCGACCCATTGGTCGTCACAGCGCTGCAGTGCAAACGGCATATAACTGTGCCCCGCCTCGGCCAGTAGATCAAAGGTATCCCTGTGACGCTCAGTATCGATACAGCCGAGGTAACCGCACAACAGTGTTTGCCGGGTATAGCTGATTTCCAAGCGATGATGGCCCTGTTCGACCTTCTGCGGCTCCCAGTTGACAATTTTATTGTCATCAATGCGGGTTACCGTGGCATAGTCCGTCAGGTAAAAAAAGCCGGGGCGATATTGAGTGTGGGGCCAGATCACCGCTGCCGGAGTATCTGTGGTGAGCGCCGGGATGGAGTCCTGCGAATTGCAGCCAGTGAGCAACAGCGCTATCGCGCCGGAAATGACGCTGCGAAGCCAGTACAAACGTGTGTTCATGATTGCCTTCCCTCAGTGGCGATTATCGCAACAAAGGCCGGAAACAGCCTCGATTGTCAGGCGCCAACAATCTGCGGTAAAGCGATTTCTTTGCCTCCGAACAAAAAATTTTTGGTTCATCCTGGGCAAGCACCTGCGCTTACCCTGGCTGCGAGCAGACCGCGACAACCCGAGAATTTCCCCCGTGCCGGTGACTGCTGCTGCCGCGTGGGAGCGCACAACGGGCGTTGCCCTGCTAAAGTGCCGCGGCGACGACCACCGCGGGCAAAATAATCCAAATAAGGTAATAAAGCCCACCAACAGCGGCGACACCTGCTGCCGCAGTCGCGGCTTTGCCGCCATCAGTCAGCTCCGTCTTGTCGAGCGCGACGATATCGCTAATGGGTATCACCACCGGGCTTGAGGCTGCTGGTGCCCGGTCGACCTCTACCGTGTCCGTTGCAAAGCTACTTTCCGGGTCGCCACCCTTCGCTATGACCACGCTATCACCGGTAATCGAGCGCACCCAGCAACAGTGGCGAGTGCCATCCCGCGTCGTAATTGTTACGTTGTCACCAGGATCGATAATATAGCCATCAATAATTTTCTGCTGCAAATGCTCTGGCTTCACCTCAACCGGTTTGGTGGTGGTACAGGCAGTTATCGCCATGACCACCAGCATCGCTAACACGTTCCCAAAAGCCTTCGAACCTCTGCACCCGTTCATTGTTATATCCTAAAGCCCTTTCACTGGCTGGTATTGCCCAGACCCGTAGCAACGCTATCCGCCCACCAAAATAGCAGCATATGTCGTGCCAGAAATAACATAGTGTCAATTTTCAATGGCTTGTGTGTAATGCCGCTGCGGGCGACAACCAGACATGTAAAGAAAACCGACAGTCAGGGCTGGCCTGTGAGCATGTGCTAGTAAAGGCCAATACATGGGTGCCCCTGAATCGTTACATCCCTGAATCGCTGTGGCCCCGCGCCGCCCTGCTTCCCCAATATCTCGCCATTGCTATTCAGAGATTCATGGGTAAACTTAACCGATGCCACATGCATTCACCATACAGTGCGGCTTAGCCTGCGTTCTTGCGACTGTTCTGATGATGACAATGAATTCACAAAGCGCTGCTGCTTCCGCGCAGCGGAAAGAAATGCTGGAGGCGATACGCGAGTCGGTGCGCAGTTCTGCATCGTATACCGGGCGCAACGAATTAAGCGCCGGCGTTATCGCCGCCATGGCGAGCGTGCCACGCGAGGAATTCGTACCTCCCGCCTATCGCCATCTCGCTTATGACAACTCCCCACTGCCAATCGACGCCGGCCAGACTATTTCCCAGCCCCTCATTGTCGCTCTCATGACCGACCTGCTCGATCCGCAACCGGGCGACATCATGCTGGAGGTAGGTACCGGCTCGGGTTACCAGGCGGCGGTGCTGTCCGAACTGGTAGATCACCTGTACACAATTGAGATCGTTGAAGAACTGGCAGCCAGCGCCACCAAGGTGCTCGCCAAACTGGCTTACAACAACGTGACCGTACGTGCTGGCGATGGCTACGCCGGCTGGCCAGAGCACGCCCCCTTCGACGGCATTATCGTCACCGCCGCGGCAGAGAAAATACCACCGCCCCTGCTACAACAGCTGAAGCCAGGTGGAAAACTGGTGATACCGGTGGGTGCGGATAGGGGTTACCAGGAATTGCTGTTGGTGGAAGTGGATGAGCACGGAGACATTGAGAAACGCTCGGTACTGCCAGTCAGGTTTGTGCCCCTGACCCGCAAGCGGTAGCCGTCGCTGTAGGGTCGAATTTATTCGACCAGCTATCGGTATAACCTCAGGTATTACCAAGGTGCCCTGGGGGAGACTCTACGGCGCCTGCACGCACTCAGCCGCGCCGGGGTCGTTCCAGTAGCCGGTGAACTCCCGCTTGCCGCGCTGCAATTCGATATTGAGCGTAACGCTTCCGGCGGCATCCCAATACGAACTCGTGAAGTTGGCGTCTGTGACCAGTGCATTTTCGAAGACAGCAACCCAAACCTTGACCCAATCTGAAAGGACCAAAGGATGAAACGCTCCATTTCCAGCCTTGCTCTCGCCCTCGCCCTCACCGCGCCGCTTGCCGGGCCAGCGGTTGCGCAATCGAAATCTACCGTGCAATTCGCAGCGGGCAGCTTTGGCACGATGGTCAAAGGTAGCATCGTCAGCGACGAGTATGTCGATTACATTCTAAGTGCCAAAGCCGGGCAGAAGATGGCTGTGGAACTCACCGTGGACTCAACCAAGGGCACCGGCACCGTCTACTTCAATATCCTGCCGCCGGGTTCGTCAGGGGAGGCGATTTATAACAGCTCGATCAACGGCAACAGCACCACTGTGTCGCTTCCCTCCGACGGTGCCTACGCCATCCGGGTCTACCAGATGGGCAACGACGCAGACGCCGGAAAGACATCCGGTTTCCATATCGACCTTTCGGTTCAGTGACGCTAAACGGCTTTCCACGCTCATCTCGCAAAGAAATAGCGTGCGGTGCCAGAACGTATAGTCATCAATCCTGTTTACCGTGGCGAAGTCTGTGAGAGAAAAAAAAGCCAGGGCGATAGCACGTGGAAGGCCAGATTACAGCGGCCGCACCATTTGACGCGGGTAAAGACCTGGATGTCTGCGAACTACAGCCTGCCAACTGCAAGGACAGCAGTGCGATTGCACCAGCAATGGCGACGCGAACCTGAGCTCGCCCAATGTAAGCGGCCACGGGGCCGTTAACCACCCCCCACCGAACCCGCGCATGCGACTGAGCGCTGGGGAGGCGGCGTTCCATTTCGGCCTGCACCTGACCGAAAAAGTTCCCACCTCAGCCCTGGGGATCTTTGCCTATCTGCTGTTCAATGCTCCTACCATCGGCGAGTTTCTCACGCTCGCCGATCGCTATTACCCGATCTTTTATCGCGGCGCGGTGCTGGAGGCGCGCAACCAGCGCAGGATTTGCCGCGTGTCATACCGGCGGTCGGATATTCCCCAGGTGTCGCAACGCCATGGATCGGTTAAACTGTGGCTGCCAGGATACCCCGGATCAAGTTGCAGAGGCAGCGGTAGGCGCTGCGTCTCCCATCACTTGAATGATACGTCGCGGATAGGGGTTGATGAATCCAGCTGCGTCAAACCGATCTTTGCAGCTGCGGGTCACATCCCGATTGACCGACCAGTAGTCCTCGGTTTTTGCCCAGGGCCAGCAGATAATATTGACGGTGTACTCGCCGAGTTCCCGCACTTCAACCACGGGTTCGGGATCATCAAGTACCAGGGGATGCTCCGTCACGATCTCACGCAAAATACGCAATGCCTCATCGAGATCATCGTCATAATCGATTCCAAATAGCATATCGACCCGGCGCGTATCACTGCCCGTAATGTTGGTAATGATATTGCCCCAAATTGAATTATTGGGCACCACCAGTAACTGGTTATCCAGGGTGGAGATGGTTGTGCTCACCAGGTTCATTGATCGCGCAACTCCCTTGATACCGCTGACCTCGATGATATCGCCGACGTCAAACGGCCGGTAGATCATTAGCATGATGCCGCTGGCAAAGTTGCTGAGGGTGTTCTGCAGGGCAAAGGCGACCACGAAACCCGCTGCACCGACCACGGCCAGTATTGGGCCGACATTGAACCCTGCGGCAGACAGTCCTGCCACGGCACCGATCAGGTAAGTGGCACGTCGCACACTGCGTACGATCACGGAACGCGTGAGCTCAGCGGTTACCCGCGTCATGCCCAGAGCTTTGTCAGTGATCTTGCCAAGCAGCATACCGAGAATCCAGAATGCGACCACAGTCGCCAGGAATTTCGCCATATTACTCAACAAGCGCAGACCTCCGACATCCGAGGTTACCCAGCCCCATACGGTGCTCTTTAGCGCCTGAGTGTCCGAAACATCCAGCTCCAGCTCGCTGACCGCGGCAGCATAGAGACGGTAGGGCGCAACGAGTTCATGCTCATTCCCCTCAGGAGAGGTTCCCAGCTTGTTGCTGAGCTCATCCAGTACCACGTTGAGGCGGTCGATCAGGCCGGTTCGCTGCACCTTGAGTTCGTTGACGTTTTCAAGAATGACTATCTTGTTTTCCGCCTCTTTTTCAGCCAGTTGAGTGACCAATTCGGCAGTTTCTTCTATTCGCTTTTCTTCCGCCAATTCAATCGCTTCAGTCTGCTCCTGCGCCACCGTAGTTACGACTTCTGACGTTTCCACCAGGGAGCTCTTGGCATCATCCACGGCTGTCAGAGTTTCGTTCGCGAGGCGCACAGCTTCTCCGGTGTGGCCACTATCAGCCGCATCCGCGGTTTTTCCCGCCGCCAGCGATACCTGCTCGGTGGTGGTTCGCGTTGCCTCCGCTTTGGCCGTTAATTGGGCTGCTGCTTCGACCACTGAATTTGACAGCCCCTGCGGTATATTTTCACCCTCGGAGCCCTCAACGGCGCTAACCAGCGCCTCTTCAATCACGTCGGCAGTGGCGGCGGCAGCTTCTTTCGCTTCGCTCGCCAGTTCCCTGGCATCGTCGGCGGCCTCTGCGCTGCCGGTATCGCGAGCCTGCTCCGATGCGTCAGCAACCTCCTCCAGAATCTCCTGGGTCGCCGCCAGCGCTTCCTGCACATGCTCGGCTTTATCAATAGCCTTGTTTTTATGCTTGACAGCCAGTTCTGCCTGGCTGGTTTCAAAGGTCTTCGCGCGCAACAACTGCATCCACGCATCCGCTTCCGTTTCCAGTTCAGGGGCGGTCAGGGGTTTCACCAGAAGGGATAGTTCATCTAAGGGTATCAGGGGGTCGGCGATGGTGGCGGCTTCGTATTTGTCTTCGGCCTCTTGCTTTTCGTCGGCATGGACAATTGTCGTCGTAAGGTAGAGACTGCAAAGCCAGATTATCATTACTGCAAACAAAGATCGTACGCTGGTTGCTCCAGGTTCCATGGGCCAAGGCATAGTTTTACCCCTAAAAGTTCAACGTTGTTATCATCGACTCGTGAAGCCGGATTTTATAGTTGTCCCCGCGTAGGCGTCTCTGAGCAAACGGTACTACCACAGCAGCGCCTTTAGTGATGTATGGAGAAGAACAATGGTGATTCTCATTGACCAGCATCGCAACTCGGTCGCACTCCTGATTCACTCGAAAGGTACCAGAAGCAGGAACTCGGGGGCGATGCCGTAGTTTCTATATGCTGCCTGTACAAGGCCCTGAGGGCAAGTGTTGTGTGTCTTCAAGCTGCATTGCCAGTAAGGGCAGTGCCGCGCATGGCGGCGGGGGGTGTGGTGGCAGCATAGGATGCTGAGCTGTACAGGCCCAAGGGAAGCTCGCGAGACCAAGTGCGACTCAAGCTAACGATCGCCACGATATAGTCACAGATTGGCGACCTGAATTTATGGTAGAGAAACAACGACGGCCGTGCGCAGTCTATCGCCACCAAAGGAAGACATTGGATCAAAATCCTTGTGCGCGATTGGCAGATACTGGCAGTCGAGCAGTTCCTGAGTGTTTTGGTTGGTGTCGGCGAAGGGATCGTGCACATAAAAGCAACTCTCGTCATAGCCACTCACAGCGACCCAGTGCGGCGCCTTCTTGCCATCCATTCGGTAGGTACTGATCAGAACAATGGGCACCGCGCCAGCTGCGCAGGCAGCAACCAGCGTCGGCTGGTCAATATTCCTGTAGTGAATAACAATACCGGCAGCTTCGCTCTGTGCAACAAATTCCTCGTGCACAAGTTGGACTACCAATTTTTTCTGCTCACTGCGAACCCCATCCACGAATAGCGGTTGCCGATGATTAATCCAGACCTGCACATTAAAACCGCGCTTGTTGGCCGCCAGAGCCAAGCCCAGCGGATGGCAGCCGCCGTGGCCGGATGTCATAAAAATGGTGGTTGCTTCACGCCACAACTGCAATTCCTCGCTAAGGCTGGGACGGTGCTTTGGCGATAGTCCTGCCATGGCCATCAATAGCGATGCCGGTCCGCAGGTAAACGGGGTACTTTGGGGGAACCAGGGCAAGGCAGTATGCACGGCGGTATTGTCGGGATAGCGAATGCGTTTTTGCATGCGCAATGCATCGCCATGGTCCTCGTAGTAATCCTGGAGCAGGCCAAACTTCCTGAAGCCCAGTGACTCATATAGTTGAATGGCGGCAACGTTGCCTTGATTCACTTCGAGACGAAAATAGAACGCACCACATTGCCGCGCTGCTTCTTGTCCCTCGTTCATGAGATGTCGAGACACGCCTTGGCCGCGCCACTGCTTACCTACTGCAATAGAGTAAAGGCGTGCCAAGCGGGTGCCTCGGCGAAAGATCACCAGCAGGTAGCCGACACATTGCTGGCCCTGCTCTGCAACCAGGAAAATGGCCTGCTCATTGGCCAGGAAGCGGCGCATGCTGCGCCTGCTCAACCGGTCGCTATCGAAACTTTGTTGCTCTATATCCAGAAGGGCATCCAGGTGCCTATGAGTGGCCGCGGAAACCCGGAAGTCATTGGTAGTCATTGTGCAAGTTGCCTGCCTGGTCTATGTCGGTGCGTTGTCCAGATTCGCGCATAAAGTACTCTAGAATACATTGCATCGCAGTACCTTCTGAAAGTAAATTACGCGCACTGTTTCGCTTAGCCTGAGAGTTGTGCCTGAATGTCCGAAACCTTGATCGTTATTGATAACCGCGCCGACTGGGAACCCTATTATCCCAGCGAGAAGGTCATTACTTTTGAAGAGTATCTCGAACATGGCTATCCCAGCGAGCCGGTTACGCAGGGCAAAAGAGCCGCCCGTGTTCGGATAATTAATTTGTGCCGCAATAACCGCTATCTGTCGACCGGCTATTACTGCTCGCTGCTGGCTGAAGCAAGGGGGCATGGCGTTATCCCCTCGGTACGGACACTCAACGACTTGAGTCAGCGGGTACTGTACCGACTACAACTGAATTATATGCCACCCATGCCACACAAAAAGCCACAGTTAGGCAGCAACCGCGAAGAAACAAGGATACTAAGCTTTTTTGGCAGCAGCAGCGACCCTCTCTACAGTGACCTGGCGCGCAGGATATTCGAACAATTTCCTTGCCCGATATTGGAAATCACCTTGCGGCCTGACAAAAACTGGAAAATCGAGAGCGTTAAAAGTCGCAGCCACCATAGCCTGGATGAAGAGGAGGAAACTTCGTTCGCACAGGCACTGGATGAATATAGCCGCCAAGTATGGCGCAAAAAGCCTTCCAGAAAACAGTTCAGGTATGACCTGGCCATTCTGGTCGATCCTCAGGAAAAGTTACCGCCGTCGGATAAAAAAGCGCTAAAGCGATTCATTGCCGCTGGGAAATCCCTGGGCATAGACAGCGAACTGATCACCCAGAAAGACTACTTGCGGCTACCGGAATACGATGGTCTGTTTATCCGCACCACCACGGCGATAAACCACTACAGCTATCGCTTTGCAAAGCGAGCCGAAGCGGAGGGGATGGTAGTAATCGATGATCCCAATTCCATTCTTCGCTGCACTAACAAGGTATACCTTGCGGACCTGTTTCGCATTAACAAAGTACCAAGCCCCACTACTGTAATACTCCACAAGGGAAAACCGCGGCAAATTGAGGACCTGGAGCGTCAATTGGGTTATCCAATGGTATTAAAAATTCCTGATGGAGCCTTTTCTGTTGGCGTGGAAAAAGCCGGCGATCGCAAGGAACTTCAGAGGGTACTAAATATATTGTTTCGTAAATCAACCCTTTTACTGGGCCAGGAGTTTCTTTACACGGATTATGACTGGCGCATTGGCGTAATCAATCATAAACCAATCTTTGCGTGCCGCTACTATATGGTGCGTGACCATTGGCAGATCTACCAGCATGGAGAAAACAAGACCGCATCTGGTAACTTTGACACCATGCCCACTTTCGAAGCGCCCAAGGTAGTGCTGGATGCCGCACTTAAAGCGACACGGTGTATTGGCAACGGGCTATATGGTGTTGATGTCAAAGAAAAGGATGGCGTGGGCTATGTCATTGAAGTGAACGACAACCCTAGGGCACCTCTGATCAATTCGGTAATGCTTCAGCGGAGCCTCTGGCGTACATTGGCAAGGCGCGCCGCGAAGGTCAAGGCTGGTTGTCCTTGACGAGTGGTGCAAGCGGATGGCCGCCCCCTTGTCCAATGTGCGCCAGAGGCCCGCCCTGCGGGGCTTTGCGTCGGGTTTGTCTACTGCGTTACAGCCGTTTGAAAGGCAGCCCGGGAGGGCTCTCTCCCAAACCTAACTCCCATAACCAAAAACCCGGCACAAGGCCGGGCTTTCTGATTATGGCGGTGAGAGAGGGATGAATCGCAACAGCCTGGGGGCCGTTGCGACCCTGCGGGCTTCGCGCTAGCGCGCTCGTTGCAAAATGCTCGCGCATTTTGTCGAACCGCGAGGCTTCTCACCCTGCCCATAACCCATAATCAAAAAACCCGGCACAAGGCCGGGCTTTCTGATTATGGCGGTGAGAGAGGGATGAATCGCAACAGCCTGGGGGCCGTTGCGACCCTGCGGGCTTCGCGCTAGCGCGCTCGTTGCAAAATGCTCGCGCATTTTGTCGAACCGCGAGGCTTCTCACCCTGCCCATAACCCATAATCAAAAAACCCGGCACAAGGCCGGGCTTTCTGATTATGGCGGTGAGAGAGGGATTCGAACCCTCGAACGGTGTTACCCGTTACACACTTTCCAGGCGTGCTCCTTCAGCCACTCGGACACCTCACCGTAAATCGTTCGCCTTGCCCTTATTTGCAAGGACCAAGACCGTTACACACTTTCCAGGCGTGCTCGTTATTCGTCGCCCTGCTCCTCACCCCTTCGGGGCCGCCCTACGGGCGTGGTCTCCGCTTGCTTCGCAAGCTCCGGCTCAGCCACTCGGACACCTCACCAATTTGATCGTTACCTCGTACCTATTTGCGGCCTACTTGCTAAATGCCTCGGCCATTTCTCGTTGACGGCACTCGGAGACGCGGCACTTTAACGGAAGACGCTGTAGCACGCAAGTGGCTATCTATTGGCGCTGAAATCGGCCGAATTGTGGCGGCACGGGGTTGTTAGTTCTCAGTGGGTTAATATCGATGCCGCCGCGGCGCAGAAAGGCGGCGTAGACGCTGAGAACAATCGGCTGACAACGCTCATTGATATCGATGAAGATACGCTCTACGCACTGTTCGTGAAAGCCATTGTGCTTGCGAAACGACACCAGGTATTGCAACAGGCTTTCGCGATCGATGGCGGGCCCGCGGTAGTCGACGACAATGCTTGCCCAATCGGGCTGTCCGGTGACCGGGCAGCAGGAGCGGAACAGGTTACTGTAGAGTCGTTCCGCCACCTGTTCGCCATTAGCCACAAGAAGATGAGGACTTGGAGTGAAGTGCTCAACCCTGATATCGATGCCATCCAGACACTCGCCCGTATCACCGGTGGTGGCTAACTCAACCGGCTCAATCGCCAGCGGATACAAGCTGACGCCGATGCGGGACTGGACGCAGGCACTGAGATCGGCCTGAATGCTTGCCGCCACCGCTTCGATCGAGTCGAATCGGCTTTGGTTAAACGAGTTGAGGTAAAGCTTGAGGGACTTGGATTCAACCAGGTTGACTGAATCGCAGGGCACATCGAGGCGGCCTGTCGCCACCTGGGGCACGCCGCTGTCATTCAGCCATGACAACTCGTAAAGATTCCAGATATCGACGCCGCTAAACGGCAGTGCCGGGCCATGCAAACCCAGATCTTCCCGGCTTAACTGCCGCGACAGAGGGCACAACAGTGCGGGGGTATAGGTCTCGACTCCGGGACTGTTTTTGCCCAGCGGGGTATGTTGGGTGTAGTCGCTGTCTGACATGTCTGACACCGCCTAATTCGCCTCGCGCCGCGTAATCATGATCTCAAACTCGCAGTTTCTTGCCGGTTTTCAGCAAGTGCAAGCAGAATACAAAAGCCGCGATATTGAAACCGATGATCATCAAAAACGCAAAACTGATATTGATATCAGAGATACCGAGAATGCCGTAGCGAAAGGCATTGACCATATACAGTATCGGGTTCAGGCGCGACAATGCCGCCCAAAAATCGGGCAGTAGACTGACCGAGTAAAACACCCCGCCAAGATATATCAGCGGCGTTAACACAAAGGTGGGGATAATCGAAATATCATCAAAATTTTCGGCAAAAACCGCATTGATAAAACCGCACAGTGAAAACAGCAAAGACGTTAATACCACAACGCTGACGGTCACAAACAGGTTGTGAATCGACAGTGAGGTAAAGAACAACGCCAAAACCGTAACGATCAGGCCAACCATCAAGCCCCGGGTTACGCCGCCAGCGACATAACCCAGCAGAATAATGTAATTGGGCACGGGCGATACCAGTAACTCCTCGACATGCTTCTGGAATCGCGCGCTAAAAAAGGACGACACCACGTTGGAATAGGAGTTGGTAATGACGCCCATCATAATCAGGCCTGGCGCCACAAACTGCATGTAACTGAAGCCTTCCATCGACCCGATCCGTGAACCGATCAGGTTGCCGAAAATAATAAAATACAACATCACGGTTATCGCTGGCGGCACCAGGGTCTGGATCCAGATCCGGGTGAAGCGGCGAATTTCCCTGCGCACCAAAGTATAAAGGGCAATCATATTTTCATGACTTGGCATCTAGGCGTCCTCAGCCTGGGCGCCCTGCCCGACCAATGATACAAACAGCTCTTCAAGGCGATTCGACTTGTTGCGCAAGCCGACGACATCCAGTCCCGCATTGCCCAACTGCAGGAACAAGTCGTTGAGAGATTGCCCCTGCTCCACCGATACTTCCAGGCTTTGGTCGTCGTTTTGCACAACAGTAAAACCAACGAGCACTGGAAGCTGAGTCGGCATATTGGCTACATCCAACACGAAGGTCTGGCGCTGCAGCTTTTTGAGCAGGGCGTTGATACTGGTGTTTTCGACAATAATTCCACGGTCGATAATTGCCACATGGCGGCACAGGTTTTCGGCTTCTTCCAGATAATGGGTGGTCAGAATAATGGTGGTTCCCTGCTGGTTGATTTGTTGCAGAAACTGCCACATTGAGCGACGAATTTCGATATCAACGCCAGCGGTGGGCTCGTCGAGGATCAGTAACTTCGGTTCATGTACCAGCGCCCGGGCAATCATCAAGCGACGTTTCATACCGCCGGACAGGGTGCGGGCACTGTCTTCACGCTTGTCCCACAGCCCCAGTTGACGCAGGTACTTCTCGGTGCGCCGCAATGCCACATCGCGGGGAATGCCGTAATAACCGGCCTGGGTACTTACGATATCCTGCACTTTCTCAAACAGGTTAAAATTAAACTCCTGGGGCACAACACCTATGAGGCGCTTGGCCGCGGAGAAGTCCCTGTCGATATCATGACCAAAAATAGACACCGAGCCACCGGTTTTGCGGACCAGCGAACAGATAATGCCGATGGTGGTCGATTTACCGGCACCATTGGGTCCCAGCAAAGCAAAGAAATCACCCGCGGCAACCTCCAGGTCGATACCCTTCAAAGCCTCAAAGCCGTTGTCATATTGCTTTCGCAGTCCTTTAATTCGCAGAGGTATTTCCATCGTATCCAGAACACATTAAAAGTCAGTGGAAGGAGCAAGTGTCAGCCTGCCATGCGCTCGATGAGGCCCAAAACCGAGGCGCTCATGTTACACAGACATTCACGATTCGCAAGGCATGCCGCCAGTGGCGATTTTTTTCAGCCAGCCGATAGCTAGATATGCGGGCGGACACGACGACTGTTGCAATCTGGCTCGCCGAAGACAAACCCCACAAGCACAAAAAAGCCCCGATAAAGGGGCCATACGGTTTGATCGTTAAAGACTGGGGGCAAGTGAGCCGCGCTGTTCAGCTAAACCCGACAACGGTCTGCACTCGTCAAACCGGCGGGTTTTTCGGATCACAGGAGAAACGCGACCAACCCTACAGTTTCGCTCATGCCAATTAGCTACGTCCGCTCCTGGTTCTTGCGGCGCTTCAGGGTCGCCAGACCAATCAGCCCGCTGCCGAATAACCATGCCGCGGCCGGCATTGGTACGGTAGCGACATTGTCGATAGCACCGGATTTCGAGAAATTAATCTCTATGGAACTCACGTTAGATATGCCGATATTGCCATTGAAGAACACCCGCTCAAAAAAGTTGGGCGAACTATTGGTGTCGGTATCCTGCAGGTCATAATTGCCGAGCACTGAGCCAGCAGCGTCGAATAATTTTACGGTTGACCTTGGGTCAACATCGAAAACATCGATGCTTAGCGCGGTGGTGGGGTTGTCGAAGTCGAGAGTCAACGTGCCACCACGGGCATTGTCATCCGGAGTGTTGCTATTGTTTTCCTGAATAATCAGGACCAAGCCAGCGCTCAGCTTTGCCCCGGTTGGGTCGTCAACATTAATGAACGGCCCCGTCAGATCCGGGTCGGCACCATTCTGCGTTGTATCATAGACAAAAGCCTTGTTCTGGCCGCCCGTCGCACTGATGGTAACACCCGGAATCTGGCTGGTAATGGCAACCCCGGTGCCTACAGGCAAGCCCTCGAAATCTATAGCCGCCTGGGCAGAAAAGGCAACCGCTGATAACGCCAGACCGGAGA
>CAVROQ010000033.1:0-455109 GCA_963722805.1 uncultured Gammaproteobacteria bacterium | reverse complement strand
GCACCATCCAAATCAATAAGTTAGCGCAATACCCTCCCCTGCTAAAACCTGCTTTTCTCAATCCGGTATCCGAACTGCTACCCGCTTCACGCCAACTGTAAAAATACCTTACCAGGCGCTTGCCGCTGGTGAAGCCGACTATGGTCAATGTCAGCCCGGAATTCCTGCCGTGTCGGTCTTTCGGCCGGCCACTGTTGCGAGCGAGAAGACCTATGGAGGCACATGACTGAAAATATTCGTTTTTGCAAAGGCTATAGATATGAAATTCCCTGGCCCTGCTGCCAGAGACAGATTTCATCAGCCAGGGAGCAAGAGGACGGAAAAATGCACTATTGGCTCACTGCAACGAGCATGGCCTGCTTCGCGGAAAAAGCTTATCTGAACCAGGCGTTCCATAAGGTAGGGCGCTTCACCACTTTGATCAATTCCCATGCAAGGCGAGGTGTCACAGTAGTGTCACATTCGGGCTTTATCGTCAGGTGGTCTACTTGCGGCGAAATAGCATAACAATAAATTGGTTGTCTAAACTGCCCCCCGGGATAAGGGCGGCCCAAAAAGGCCCACAAGCTTTTTTGGAACCGCTGGGGTTGCCAGCTGTAACTTACCTTTTATTGATTCAGTTCGACTTCTTGCACAACATTAAGCCGTATACTAGCCGTAGAAGTACCTATCGCCCCGTTCGTAATTTGATTTTTAGACTGGAGAACCGCATGCGATCAACCAATCCGATTGCTTCTCTTTTGGGAAGCTCACCCTTTAAACCTATGCAAGCGCATATGCGAATTGTCACCGAGTGTGTTGCCTATGTGCCAGCACTGTTCGATGCGCTTATTGATGGCAACCAGGAAGAAGTCGTAAAGGTCAAAGACCTGATCTTCGCCAAGGAGCAGGAAGCTGATGACCTTGAGAATGAGCTTCGCTCCAAGTTGCCCAAGAGCTTGTTTATGCCGGTCGATCGACGCGACCTGCTCGAACTGCTCGATATGCAGGATTACATTGCCGACACTGCCCAGGATATAGCGGGGCTGATGGTAGAGCGCGACATGACTGTACCAGAGGGTATGGGAGAGCCGTTGCGAGTCCTGGTAAGACGCTGCGTCGATACCTGCAACATCGCCACCGGCATCATCGAACAATTGGACGAACTGCTGGAAATGGGCTTTCGCGGTCGTGAGGCCACCAAGGTCGACGATATGGTCAGTGAACTCAGCGCCATCGAGGACGAGACCGATGTTTTGGGCATGGAATTAGCGCGAGCCTTGTTCGCCCAGGAAGAAAAGCTGAGCCCGGTATCGGTAATGTTCTGGTACCAGATGATTCAGTGGGTTGGGGACTTGGCGGATTACGCCGAGAAAGTTGGTGATCGTATGCGTCTGCTTATTGCCCGTTAGGGCGAATCGCAAAGACCTGGATCCACGCATGTATTTTTGCCGGGCTTATGGGTAAACACCCTGATTCGCCACGTCAATAATAAGGAGTTTTTTTATGGAAATTATCGCTCAATACGGCACTGTTTTTATGGTGCTGGCCGTTATCTTCGGCTTTTATATGGCCTGGGGAATTGGCGCCAACGATGTTGCCAACGCCATGGGTATGCCGGTTGGTTCCGGTGCCATCACTGTTAAGCAGGCGATCATAATCGCCGCAATCTTTGAATTTGCCGGGGCCTTTATCGCCGGCGGGCAGGTAACCGAAACCATTCGCAAGGGCATTATCGACATACCGGCCCTTGCTGGCACCCCGGAGCTGATCGTCTACGGCATGCTGGCGGCTCTGCTGGCGGCAGCCATCTGGCTGATGATTGCCACCACCCGGGGCTGGCCGGTGTCTACCACCCATACTATCGTCGGGGCCATCGTCGGCTTTGGCGTCGCGGGTATTGGCGTCGATGCGGTCCACTGGGAAAAGATTGGCTCCATCGTCGCCAGTTGGCTGGTATCACCGCTTATCGGTGGCGGTATCTCGTTGCTACTGATGATCAGTATTCGAAAGCTAATCCTGGATACCGATAATCCCTTTGATGCCGCTAAACGTTGGGGGCCGGTGTATGTCTTCCTGGTTGGCTTTATCGTTGGATTGGTGACCTTGTTCAAGGGCCTGAAGCATCTCAAGCTTGAGCTTAGTGGCCCCCAGAGCGTGATAGCGGCGACCGTTATCGGTATTGCCCTGGCACTCATCGGACGCTACATGATCGGCAGAGTCAAAGTCGACGCCAACGCAGACCGGGAATACCACTTTGCCAGCGTCGAGAAGGTGTTCGTGCCGCTGATGGTTTTTACCGCCGCAGCCATGGCATTTGCCCACGGCTCCAACGATGTCGCCAACGCGATTGGCCCACTAGCGGCAGTGGTATCCACCGTACAAAGTGGTGGTGAAGTCGGACAAAAAGCCGCACTGCCCCTGTGGATCCTGTTCCTCGGCGGCGGTGGTATCGTGGTCGGCCTGGCAACCATGGGTTACCGGGTCATGGAGACCATCGGCACCAAGATTACCGAACTGACACCAACCCGGGGTTACTGCGCAACACTGGCAGCGGCGACAACGGTAGTACTGGCGTCCAAAACCGGCCTCCCGGTATCTACCACCCAGATTGCGGTGGGCGCGGTAATGGGAGTAGGCCTGGCACGCGGGGTCGGAGCCATCGACCTGCGGGTTATTGGTGGAATCGTGCTGTCCTGGTTTATCACTTTGCCAGCAGGTGGCATACTGGCTGCGCTGTTGTTCTTCCTGTTTAAAGGCATTTTTAGCTAGCGCAGGCTTATGGAGTCAGGTCCCGTGCGATCAGGTGATTCCCGCAATTTTGTGCTGCGAACACGGGCCCTGACTGAATTACATTATGAAAAGGGGGTTGCGATTCCAGAGGGCGTAAGTTTTCGCCAGCTGCTGATCACCGGCCCCCCTGGCGCCGGCAAAAGCACCATGATTCGCAAGCTGAAAGGCTGGCCGGACGAGGGATATATCGACCTCTCCCTCGACAATTGGTGGAAGGCGCGGGCGCTGAGCCTTCGTCCCCGCGAGATTCATCTGGGCTTTCCCTGCCGGAGCTATCGAGATGCGCTTGCGGTGTTTGACGAACAGTGGATAAGATCTTTAAAGCCTCCAGAGCTGGATTTGGCTAGAGTACGTATACCGCCAGTGAAACGCTGGTTTTTTTCCGTCGATTGGTACAACCGCTATGTATTTGAATTCCTGATACCTGAGCCAGAGGTACTGTTCGCCCAGCGGAGCAGGCGCCAGGAAGAATACGGCACGCACCATGTTGACAAGGACCTAACGCTAGAACGCGTAAAGCGCCAGCTGTTGATTTACCAAATGGCGGCTTATTACCTCTGTTGCAGTGGTTTGAGCACTTATATCCGAGAGGGAACCGAAAGCGACCCGCGCGAGATTATATTATCCGAGAGTGGTTATGCTCGCACAGTTACTGACACGTCACAAAATACTTAAACGTCTGAGAAACGCTTTCCCGGGGCTCGACCCCTGTGATGAAGTGGACCTTAAGGAGACCTATCGGCTGGGCGAAAAGACGATCAAAGCCCATATCAAGGATTATCCCTTCGAAATCTGCCTGGCACCCGACAACAAGATATTACATTTATACCCCGAGCAATTAATCGACGGCAGCGATAACGAGGTATCGACGCAAAACTACCTGCTATTTGACCCCGATACGTTTTACTCAACCCTCAGTGGCTTCTATCGACTCAAGGACGGCGACACCATAACCCTTGGCGGTAGTGACGCCGGACAACGAGCCATTCTGGGGTTATCCGAGGATTTACCCGACCGTAAACTCAGTATTAGTAATGAAGAGGGCTGGCTGAGGTTCAAGAGTCACGTCAGCAGTCCGAATTCCAGCATCGCGCCGTTGTTAGAGGATAAAAGCGCCAAACGCCTGGTCAATTGGCGGCAAGCTAAACTGCTAAAGCTGGCGACGATATTTGGCGAAACCATTGAATTGCTGCCAGCGGAGCAGGCACTCGAACAATTGCAAAAGGTCAATGCCGTTCTAGAGAAAGAACCCTACCGCGCAACAGACGACGCTGGCAACCCTGGTGGTGTCATCGCGCTGCCAGACAATTCTAGCGTTATCACGGTTGGGGACCTTCACGCCAAGCCAGACAACCTGCTGGTAGTGTTAACCCAGAATAACTTCCTGGACGCACTGGAAAACGGCAGTGCTTCTCTGGTAATTATCGGTGACGCCGTGCACCCTGAAGGCGATGCAGAGTTGGATGAGATGGAGAGCTCCATGTTAATGATGGATTTGATCCTCGCCCTGAAGCTGCACTTTCCCAGCCAGGTATTCTACCTGCGAGGCAATCACGATAGCTTCTCCGAAGAAATTGCCAAAAATGGTGTACCCCAGGGTCTTATTTGGGGAAAATCCCTGAAAAAACAGCGCGGCAAGGCCTATCTGCGTGAAATGAAGCGCTTCTACGAGCTGCTGCCCTATGTCGCGTATTCACGGCACTTTGCTACCTGTCATGCTGCGCCCCCGGTATCGGACACCAGCTTGAAAAAGATGGTCAACATCAGAAGCAATCCCAACCTCTACAACGAGCTGATTAATAGTCGGATGAAAAGTGCCAGTCGGCCGGGGGGATATGGTAAGCGTGATGTAAAACGTTTTCGCAAATGCCTGGGGCTTGCGAAAGATGCTCCGGTGATAGTCGGTCACACTCCTCAGGATTCCGATAACACGCTATGGGAGCATGTAGGCGATATCAAAGAACATTATATCGTCTACTCCAGTGATACCCATTGGGTGGGTTTGATGGCACAGGTCGGCGACAAACTCTATCCTTTCCGCTACCCGGTAGAACCGATTATGTCGCTGATCAACTCCCGCAAACAGCTATCCGATAGTAGTAAGGTATCCGTGTCCAGTAAGGTGTCCAGCAAGGCTAACAGGCTGATCCGAGGGCATTGGCCAGGCTGAGCAAAGGCCGAGAGCCACAGCTTGCCCTGAAACAATATTGCCGGAGACATCAATGAGGCGCAGCAGTTAACCCCGAAACTATGGAGCGTCGCCGATGAGTAGTAATGTGGATCCCGTTGATCCCACTGGAGAACTCACTTTTCGCATCAGCGAGGAGGTGATACGCAGGCGCCATCTCAATATCGCCTGGGGTATTGTATTCGGCGTTGCGCTGTGTCTGATTACTCTGCGCGGACACGCTGTCAACAGTGATAAATACAACGACACTTTATTGGTGTCCGTCCTGGCGTTTGTGATCCTTTTTTGCCTGTTCAATCTAGTGGGCCATGTTCGCTATGTCCGCAAAAGTCGAAAGCACCACCTGGAGGTTGGCGACGATAGCCTTACCTTCGTCACCGGAGCTGATGAAAGCGTTTTACCGCTCAGCGAGGTGGCCCTGGCTGAGCAGCAGTCTCGAATGCGTGAGGGGCCATCCTTGATGATGCGACTGAAGAATAAGCGCATTGTGCGGCTGGTGGGCTATGAGCGCCAGGAGGAATTGATTGCGCTGGTAAGCCAACGCATTGCGCGTGCCCAGGCCTCGGCTCCCCGGGGCGAATAGGCGCCACATTGACGCGCCGATGTTCCACACCTTACTACACCCTGCGTTAATAAGCTGACAGATAGGGCCTGAATTCTTCTGATGGCATTCCCGGCCGTCATACCACTGTCATACGAATGCGCTTTGATTCTAATCATATAAGCGCACGTCTTCTTGTGTTACCCACCGAGCTGCACATTGCTTATCCTGGACTTGCCACCCAAAGCTATACGCCGCAATGAGGACGCCGCTTACAAAAATCGTTCAAAATCTTGCTTCTATTTGCTCGCGCGAGGGATTTACATGAGTAATTGGCTGAGAAAGCTGCGTATTGGGGAAAAGATTGGTTTTGGCTTTGGCGCTGTAGGCCTGCTGTTTCTGGGAGTCATCTGGCAATATCACAATACCCTGCAAAACGCACTCGAAGACTACCGTCAGTTGGAGGACGTTTACGGCGTGCGCAAGACGCAGGCCATGGCTGTTGAAAATAATTTCTTGCGTGCTCAGCGGGAGCAGAAAAACTTCCTTCTCAGTCGGGATGAAAATGCGGCTGAAGCCGTGCTGGCCAATTTGCAGCGAGCTCTGGAAGCCGATGAAACCCTGCGCACGGTCGACCCGGGTACCGCAATCCAAATTGAAGACCTTATCAAAAACTACGAGCAACGCTTTCGCAGCGTGGTCGCAGCCTGGCGCAGCATGGGCCTGGATCACAACACCGGCCTGCAGGGAGCTTTCCGCGACAGCGCCCATACCATGGAAGATATGGCAACCCAGCTTAATGTAGATCGCCTCTATCTTTTATTACTACAAATCCGCCGGGGTGAAAAAGACCTCGGATTGCGGCGGGAGCAGCAATACCAACAAAAAGTGATGCAGCTCATCCAGTTGTTTTCCGAGGAACTCACCGCCTCCGGGTTGGACGAGAATTTCAAGGCCGGGCTGCTGCAAGAAGTTGCAGCGTACCGTGAAACTTTTAATCAATATGCCATCACAGTACTCAGCGATCCGCAGCCGGTTAACGGCAAGGGACCGTTTCGCGATGCAGCCCACAGGATAGAAGCGTTACTCGATGCCCGCTATCTCCCTGACCTGGGTGAAAAGGTTCTCCAGCTCAGGCGAAGAGAGAAGGATTATTTACTCAGGCACGACAACACCTATGTTGATATGGCGATGGCGCAATTGGACGAAATCGAAGTTCAGGTGGCCTCCTCCAACGTAACCGAAACGTACAAGACGCAATTCGAAGAGCTATTAAGATTCTACCGCCGCGACTTCCTGGCCCTGGTGGAGCAGAACGACAGCATAAGTGAATTGCACGACGACATGATGGCGGTGGTCGCTGAGATATCCAGCCTGATTGAAACCAATGTCGGCAGTGCAGAATTGGCTATGGCTGATATGCGACTGAGTATCGACGCAATCCACAACGCACAGTGAAAAGGTTATGTTCTGGATTGTCGCACTTGCAACCTTGCTGGGCATTTTGCTGACCATCGCCATCACCTACACCATCGCTCATCCACTGCGCAAAATGTCCGGTTTACTGGACCAGGTGGCAGCCGAAGAACCAGCCGAACGCATGCCTTTCTATCCCGGCGGAAGAGATGAAGTCAACGCCATGGCGGGCTCGGTAAATGCCATTGCCGATCATAAAACCCGCTTTATCGCCTGGTGGAAAGCCAGCATGCGTGAAGCCGATGCCTATGCCAGCATCGAGAAGTTGATCAGCGAACCCCATGCCATCGAATTTCGCCACGAGGCGGAGGATGAATTGCGCCAGGCGGTGAAAGCAAGAAAGCAATTGCTTTGGAGACAATTTGACAAATTGTACCAACTCAGCGACCAGATTGTTGACAGCGCCAAACAGCTGCTTCAGGACTACGGCCAGGGCACAGCACAAGATGAACTCAACCGCATCCGCTACTCGGCGCGGTCGATGCAGGCCATACTCGAAATGGCCTCTGCACCGGAGATATTGCAGCGTGACAATGCCAGGGGGAAAGCGGCAGACTAGAGAGAGCTTTGGGGGCTATATGCTGGAGGCTAAGCTGAGCAACAGGCCTGATGCCGAGAGGTGATACCAGTTTTCACTAGCCGCCAACGCGTTCAACCCGAACCTTAACGACCGATCGCTCATCCGACTCGAGTACAGTTACTCGATAGCCCTGCTCCTCGACCGAGTCCCCCTCCATTGCAATGCGACGCAGCCTGCTGACGACAAACCCGCCAATAGTGTGGGCCTCGGTTACCGGAAATTCTATATGCAGGTTATCGTTAACCTCCGAAATCGGCATGCGTCCACTCATGAGGTGTGAGTTTTTGTTTTCATGTTCGATATAAAGACGGCGCTTGGGCTGGTATTCATCGAAGTCGTAACCGACATCAATCTCTCCAACGACCTCCTCGAAAACGTCTTCCATCGTTAATATACCGATGGCAGAGCCAAACTCATCGACAACCACAGCCAAGTGGTCTTCCCTCGCCTGCAGCTGGGGCAGCGCACGATCTATGGTCTGCTTCGGCGACAGGTAAAGAGCGGGTTTAATGTAATTTTCCAGCGGCTGGTCTTCCAGATCCGGAATCATCAGATCCCAGGTACTGAGGGTTAGAACACCTTTCACATTGGTGATATTTCCCTGGTAAATTGGCAATCGATTGTAACCGTAACCCATGACAATGCGGATCGCCTCTTTCATATCGCGCGTCTGATTAAATCCGATTACATCAGCCAGGGGAATCATCGCCTCACCTACGGTTGTATCCCCAAACCGGATAATCCTTCGAATTCTCTTTTTATCGATTCTCGAAGTAATCGTTGTGGACTCCGAGATATCCAGCAGTACTCGCAACTCTTCCCGGGTGATGAACATATTCTGGGGAATCGAGCCGCCCCCGACTATACGCGCAAAAAAGCGCGCTATCCGACTGAATATGAAGATAATGGGATAGAACAGATAGGAGAAAAATCTGAGGCCATAGATAAGACGGGTCACCAGTGTATCGGCGTTCTGCTGAAAAATACTCTTCGGGACGACTTCTCCCAGAATTAGCAGGACCGGCGTTAATACCAGCACCGAAATGAAATCGCCGCTTTTGCCAAATAGATCGATAAACAGGAGGGCTCCCAGGGTGGATATGGTAACTGTCGCGATATTGGTTCCCACCAATGTAGTTCCGAGGATGACGTCAGGCTTTTTAAACATTTTCAGTATCAGGGCAGCCCCCCGGTTGCCTTTCTTCGCCTGATGCCTCAACTTGAGCTTATCAGAGTTCACCATCGCGATTTCCGAGCCGGAGAAAAACGCTTTCAGCAGGAGAAAAACCAGCATCACCAAAAGCTCAAGCCCCAATGTCATATCCATTACTCAATCCCCCGATCTTGAGGCCGCGTTTGGGCATTATTATCTACCGTCGGCGCGCTGGTATCCTGCGGCGCAGGCTCTGTGTCATCCGCTGTCGCAGCTGGCTGCTCCGCCGAACCATCCGCCTGCCCCCTCGCTGCTGTTTCCGCTTCCTGCAAAATATCTCGTTCTGAATCTGATTCCGGGCTGGGTATATCCGGGTTTTCCTGCTTGGAATGATCCCCTGCCGTTATTTTGCTAACCTGAACCTGACTGATCCGCAGGCCCCTCACTTCCTGGGCAATAAACTCGTATCCCGCGTAAGTTACCTTGTCACCAACCTTGGGCAGGCTGTCGAACAGTCGGAAGGCGACACCACCAATGGTTGTCATAACCGGGTCGTCGATATCGAAATTGGTCAGATTGTAGAAGTCGGTAAGTCGCATTTCCCCGGGAACGATGTAGCTGTTGTCATCCTGTGACTTGAAGTACTCCTGCTCCACCATTCGCCCGGATATTTCACCAAAGATAAACTTGACCACATCCTTCATGGTCACGATCCCGAGTACTTCCCCAAATTCGCCGAGGATAATCGATACCCTTGTGTTGTAGCGCTGGAAATAGTCGAACATCTCGTCGACTTTTTTGGTGGGCGGGACAAAATGTGCAGGTTTGATGATGGAATCCAGGGTCGCAGTCTCAAGATCCCTGCCGCCCCGGGTTAGCCTCAGCATATCCTCAGAGTGCAAAAACCCGATAACGTTATCCCAGTGACCCTGGAAAACCGGAATTCGAGGGTGCTGATATTGACGAAAGAGATTCAACAACTCGGGAACCGGCAGGCTTGCATCGAGAAAATTAATCCTCGGACTGGGTGTCATGATTCGGGAAATATCTGTCTCTGACGCCTCCAGCACATTATCAATGAGCACCCGTTCCGTCGCATCGATAACCCCCGTCTCCTCGCTCTCCTCGAGCAGCGTCTTCAACTCGTCTGGATGAAGTATGTTCTGCCTGCTCACTGCATCGCCGACTATGAACGTGGTAATAAAGTCGGCCACCACCCGCACCGCTTCGCGCAGCGGGGTGATAAGCACAACCCAGCGCGGAAGGATACGGGCACTGAGCCCGGTGGCGAATTTAACCGGAAAATTAACTGCGATGGTCTTGGGCGTCACCTCCCCTATCAGCAGCAGCAGGGGAACCATAACGGCAATATTGATCCAGGTTATATCCCTCTCCCCGAACAGCAGGAGCAGAATACCGGTCATATTGACCGCAGAGGCGATATTGACCAGCTCATTGCCGCAGAGAATCGAAATGATCAAACGGCGCGGCTCGTCCAGCATCGCGTGGATAGTGTCCGAATACCTATTTCCGGACTGTCGCATTTTTTGAAGATCGATGCGGCTTAAAGAAAAGAGCGCGGTTTCAGAACCGGAAAAAACGGCGGATGCGACGAGTAACATCACCTGTATGATTATGCGGAGCGTCAGCTCCCAGTTGATGGCATCGAATGCAAAACTATCATAGAGCGACGTCAGGTACTCCATCACTCCCCCTCAATAGCGGTCCTTCGAAAACGGGTAATCGACCAATTTACTGCCAATACCTGCGTTAAGATAACTCTAACAGTTACCCTATTACGAGTATAGGACGCAGCATGCATTACTGTATATTGGCCTAAGGTCGGTGCTGTTATCGCGTCGTTATGATCGTAACACCGGCTGGCGTATTATTAAGGTCCCCGAACTACTTTGGCCTGGCGAGCGTGTTGGCATTCATGCCGCCAAAGCACCGACTATGTCGCGAGAGTGACAAGCCTTTGTATCACTGGGGACAGCCGGTAAAACCGTTACACGCTGCCATAAGAGGTTATCTATGCATCACATCCTAAACGCCAACGAGGCCCGTGTTATTGGCTGTTTAATGGAGAAGTCGGTGGTTACGCCAGACCAGTATCCGCTGACGACCAATGCCCTGACCAATGCTTGTAACCAGAAGTCGGCGCGCAATCCGGTGATGTCGCTGGACGCTGCAACAGTCCAGCGCACGGTTCGCGATCTCGAAGCCAAGCATTTTGTCCACGTAGACCAGAACTTCAAAAACGGCGTCGAAAAATTCAAGCAGCGTTTTTGCAATACTACGTTCAACGACTATCAGTTTGATGCTGCCGAGTTTGCCATCGTTTGCCTGCTATTGTTGCGGGGACCGCAGACTCCCGGCGAGCTGCGCGCTCGCAGCGGCCGGCTGCATACCTTTGCTGATAATAATGCGGTAGTCAAAGCAATCGAGGGCTTGATCGAGCGCGAGGGCGAGCCGCTGGTGGTCAAACTGCCAAGACAGCCGGGGCGCAAAGACTCGGAGTATATGCACCTGTTTTCCGGTGAGATCGATGTTGAAGTGCTGGCATCTGAGGCCCGGGCACAGGCAGAGGTGAAGTCTGCTGCCCGGGTCGATACTGCAGAACTGGCTGAACGCGTAAGCCGACTCGAGGCCGAAGTTGCGCAACTCAAGGCGCTACTCGACAGCTAGCCATCCGTTAACGTCAGCGGTGGCGGCACAGACAGCGCAGTGGCCTTACCCGCTGCAGCGGGTAAGGCGAAAACGATAATGGCGCTTTACCACCCTTCCTGTCAGGAATTGCACAGCACCAGGTCGTCTGCAATCGGGTATTGGGCCCAAGCATCAATGATCACATTCCTTTCCTCATAGTTTTCCGGCGGCCTGTGCCTGCCGAACCGGATGTTGCATCAGCTGCGTAAGAGCCATTTCCACTAGGCTTTGGATCGAACCCAAAAAACATACCTGACAGAAACGAACAACAGCCACGCTAGTGTGACACCGAGAAAGGCAAATTTGATGACGGCGAAAATACCGGCTAGCAAGCCATAACCATTGCCGGACTCATTCAATATAATTTTTATGAGTGCATAGTTTTCAATGGCGTCGGCCACGCTTATCACCGGGCAAAACCACGCCATCCATAATGTAACCCTCGCCATACCTGGCGGAAGTCGCGCCAGCAGCAACAAAAAGCCAATGCACAAAAGCCCAGGATACAATATCAAAAACAGATAATCGATGCCCAGACTTAGCATCGCGAGAGCCTGGCCTTTGGCGCCCCAATGGTTTAGTGCAAGATCGCAGGACGAGGTGAAAGCACACAATTCGAATGAAACAATACCCTGGGGCGTGGTGCTGTTCCTGAGCCCCAAATCAATAGCACTGATGGCAATTGCAACAACCAGGAATAGTGGCAATATCAAGCAGAACATTCTTTTCAGGATTTGCGTATGCATGGTGACTCACTCTGACTGTTATAAGCTGCGGCACAGCCTGCCGCTTGCCGCAAGCAGCTCCGAGAATCGCCAGGCAGAAAAGATCCTCCCTGGTAGGCTGAACCTATATCTGCGCGACCGCCTGATGCTAACGGCAAATCAGCCCGCTATCTGCTTCGCTGAGGGGCACTTTTAATAAACCACAGCGATGTGGCTCACCCTCGGGTACAAGAGGCTAGCGATGCGGGGGTAAAGTCTGTGCCTGCCCTGGTCTACAACGGGGTCGCATTGCATATCAACCACGGAGCCGACCTTTCTGCACTCCAATAATCACCATTGCGCAGAGAGGCAATGGTCTCTCTGCGCAATAGGTAATAGCCAGCGAGATAACCCCTAAATATCAGAGGTCACCCGGGCCTGGCCCTATTGAGGCGCCACACTCAGAGGGTTGCCACCGAGAGCATTGGATATATCAGCAATCGCGCGTTGCGCCCGAATGCTATTGCCGGCGTCGTCCAAGCGTGGCGATATTACCGCGATACCAAACTTACCGGGCGATACCGCAATGATGCCGCCTCCTACACCGCTTTTTCCTGGCAGGCCGGTGCGAAAGAACCACTGTCCAGAATCATCATAGAGCCCCGCCGTCGCCATGACTGCCAGCACGCCAGGCACGTATTCTGGTCGCAACAACTGCTTGCCAGTGAGTGGATTCTTGCCGCCATTGGCCAGGGTTGCGGCCATGGTTGCCAAATCTTTGGCATTCACATTCACTGAACACTGTTCGGTGTAAATATCTGTTGCCCGCATAGGATCAGCGTCGATGTAGCCATAGGCGTACATCAGGTAACCAATAGCCTGGTTGCGCTGGTTGGTCTCGGCTTCCGATTTGAAGACCTCCTCGTTTACCGACAGCGGCCGCCCGGCAAAATCGGAATAGTAGGTCAGAATGCTGTTCCAGATTTCGTCGCGGCTATCGCCTTTCACCATACTGGTGGCTGCGATGGCACCGGGGTTAACCAGGGCATTCATTTCCGGGCCGCCGAACATCTGCTTCGACATCTCAATCGAGACAATTGAATTAAAACGAAAACCGGTCGCATCGACGCCGATGGTATCAGCAATTTTGGCCGGACCACTTTCCTGGATCACCTTGGCCATGGTAAAAACTTTGGAAATCGACTGGATTGAAACTTCAGATTCTATATCACCCGCGGTATAAAGCTTGCCATCCGCCGTCACCAGGGCGATCCCGTATATTTTCGAATCTACCTTGGCCAGGGCAGGTATGTAATCTGCATTGTTGCCCTCGTCGAGGTTTTTGTACTTTTCGTAGGTTGCATCCAGTGCTGTCTGGATCTCACCTTTAGCCAATGCGTGGGCACCGCTAACTACCAGGCTTAACATTACCATCAAGCCCGCGGACCAAAGCCGTGTTGCCGCACTCACATTGCCATCCTGCCTGCTTCGCTTAATCATCGTATTTTCTCCCGAATAAAAACCACTCTTTAGCGGATTAAGAATTGCATCCCTGCTCCAGAGACCGAACCGGCTGACAACGCCTGTCCAGCCCAATAGAGAATGCAATTTTACGTATATCCTAATGCTTAAGCCCATGATTTATCACTGGAATTGGGCCTGGCATGCTTCCAGCGACGCAATCAGCGGCTCGCGCCATCAAAAAGCCTTTGGTAACGTCCCTTCAAGACTTTCTTCCCACAGTGGGGCATAAGCTTCAAACACCGCCATCATAGCATCTGCTTCAGCCGGGACCACAACATCTCAGAATTGCAAATTTCATCGTCAAAATGCTTGAGCGTTGAAACCATAGGTGGGTTGCGAGCCCGCCCTTCTTAGCTATAGCTGACACTGTATTTAAGCTGGACAAATTCGTTTGGAAACACCAACGCGCTGGAATTTTCAAGTTTCACGCGCTGTTTGATTTTTCCGAAAATAGGAATACCTTTACCCAGAAGCACCGGGATCCGGGTGATTGTTATTTCATCAATCAGTTTGCAGTTAATAAACGATGTGATGGTTGCGCCGCCATCAATGTATGCATGTTTATAGCCCCTGCTCTGCAGTTCTGTTACCAATTCCCGAATGCCGCCTGAGTACATTGCAACTTTTCCACGCAGGTTTTCCGGCGGCTCACTCATTGTTTTGCTCAACACAACAATATGCCTGTCACCGTAAACCCATTGCTCAGGAGTCAAATCCATGCTGGAAATCGTCTCCATACACTTGCGCCCCATGATCATACAGTCGACGGAATTGATAAAGGACTGAAAGCCCATATCGTCATTGCCCATGTCGGCTTCAGCTTTACCTGCGGTATGAAGCCAGTCAACACCGCCATCGGGGCTTGCGATATAGCCATCAACACTTGCTGCTATATACACAGAACATTTCATCATACGGCCAGAACGTCGTGAACATTGTATTTTACGGCTTCATCCAGGCACCAAAAAAAACTTCAAGGCAACGACACTTTGAGCACCGTGCCCGCTGGATTGCCCAGCATCTTCCTATTCTGCGGCAATAGCCATTGCTATCGTGAATGAAGACCACAGATAGCTCCAGCGGCCAGAGGTGCTACCTAAAATCTTGCCGCCAGAAATAGCGCTCGTTTATTGTTCTAATTTCTTTGCAGAGCCCACTCAACCAGCGGTAACTGATCATTGCCAAAATACAGCCGCTCACCATTGTCAAAGGGCACAAAAATACTTGGTGAACCAAACGCGCCGCGCGAAATGGCTTCATCAGTATTGGCGCGAAGACGATTCTTAATTCTCTGATCTTGAGATAAAGACCGCAACGCCTCGCCATCAAGACCTACTTGATTCGCAATCTCCACCAATACATCGGGGTCGTCCAGATTGCGTTGATCGCGGTAGTAGGCGTCAAACCCTGCGTCAGCAAAGCGCAACAGTGCCGGCTGGTCATCCTCAAGAGCACAACAAAAGCGCATCGCATGGACAGATCGCAGTGGATGATACTGTGAAGGAAAGTTCATCGCTACACCGGACAATGACGCCCAATCCATTAGCGACTGGCCCAGCTGCCGCCACTTCGGACTGGCCATGTCATTGGCACGTGATTCAACATATTTTTCGTTCACATTATTGTGAACACCGCCCACCAAAAAAGGTCTCCAGACAATCACAGTGCCTGTTGCGGCAACGATTGGCTGAATATTATGGAAAGCCAGGCAGGTCCAGGGGGACGCAAGATCAAAGAAGAATTCAATTGTTTTTACCATCGTATCACTCCCATGACGAACAATGTCGTCGCTCCCAAAGCGAGCCATATTGTACCACTGCGGCCCCGATCAATTTGATTGCCCACTCAAGTAGGCGATAACCTCATTCGCATTTTTATCCGCTGGAAAAACAGGATAGAAAACCTTTTCGATAATTCCGGCATTTGCAATTATGGTGATGCGTTTAGACAAAACCCTATCGTCAACGCGCAGGGTTGGTAAGGACAAGGCGTTGATAAATTGCAGTTTTGCATCACTGACAAGGGGGAACGGCAGGTGCAAACGGCTGGCAGCTTCTGCTTGATAGTCACTTGCTTGAGTACTTAAGCCATAGACAGACGCATGCAATTTTTGGAGGTCGCCAAAGTGGTCGCGGAAGGAACATGACTGCGGGGTGCAGCCCCTCGCCCCGGGGATTTGGTTCCAGCCAGCGGGCAGGTCAATACCGGGACGCCCTGTCATCGGGTAGGCATAGATCACGACAGCACCTGGCAGCGAAGAAAAATTGACCCGGTTACCCTGTGTGGTTGGCAGTGCTAAATCTGGCAGCCGCATACCTGGCAGATGATCACATGCACCATCATCAGTGGGCACGGGTAAGTCATGGGGTAAGTCAGTGAGTGAAGACATGTCAATAGCCTTTCAGCTTGAGCGGTAATGGGAGGTACCTGACGAGGGCCTTCCTCCGATAGACCACCCAAATTCTGCGATCAGCCCTACCTCGATTTTTACTGTGTTGTAATATGAGCAAGCGCTGTTTGCAGGGCCTGCTCACGGGTTGCAAAATTATTGTCACTTGAGATTAAATCCAGAATATGGAATTTCTCCAGTTGCTGGCGAGTTTGCATATTCGGGCATAATAGGAACACTTCACAATTCACATCCTGTGCATCCTTTATTGCATTTTCCAAAGCCAGGCCCACCGTCACATCGAGCATTGGCACATCGGTCAAATCCAGAATCATCACCTGATAATCCGCAATGCTCGAATGCTGGCGTGATATTGCTTTTGACACACTAAAAATCATGGGGCCAGACAGGTAGAAAAACAGCACTTTGCCATTGGCCTTATCCAAAATTGCCCGTTCATTGTCTGTTAGCGGTACATCATCCTCGTCGGCATCACTAATGGCTCTAACTTTGCGCGCCTGCTCTCGACTCAGCTTTTCAATGATCAGGATATTGGAAATAAATACGCCCAAACCGACGGCAGCTATCAAATCCACAAAAACGGTGAGCAACATGACGCCATACATCACCACCATGCCCCTGATACTGACTTTGTGCGCGCGCTGAATAAAGCTCCAGTCCAGAATATTCAGACCCACGTAAACGGCGATGCCGGCCAGCACCGCCATGGGGATTGGCTCGGTCAGGTTACCCGCAACCAGGACGACTAGCGCCAGCACAAGGGCACGCACCAGGCCCGAAACCGGTGAGCGAGCCCCCACTTGTATGTTAGTGACTGTGCCCATGGTGGCCCCTGCGCCGGGCAGAGCACCAAACAGACCCGCGATCATATTTGCCAGGCCCTGGCCGCGCAGCTCTTTATCTGAATCATGTTCTTTGCGCGTCAACGAGTCGCCAATCACAGCGGTTAGCAGAGTGTCGATACAACCCAGGGTTCCCAGCACTAGAGCGTCAATCACCATCGTGGTAAATATTTCGGCATTGAATTGAGGTAATACCAGTGAAGGCAAGCCGGTGGGAATTTCTCCTATCCGGCGTATGCTGTCGGTATCAAACAGGACGATCGACAACAGCGTGACCGCGACTAAAGCGGCCAACTGCGCGGGGACATATTTTCGATATTGCTTGGGAAAGAAAAATAATACAGCCAGGGTTAGCGTGCCTAAAAGCAGCTCGCTCAATTTAATGTTTTCCAACATGTCGGGCAATGCCGACAGGGCACCGAGAACACCGCCGGCCGGAGCGGTATGTCCCATCAGCGGGGCTAATTGCAAGATGATCAGGATCACGCCAATCCCGGACATAAAGCCTGAAACCACGTAGTACGGCATTAAGGTGACATACTTCCCGAGCTTGAGTGTGCCCAGCAACACTTGAAAGGCGCCAGCCATCATTACCACAGTAAATGACATCGCCAGACCGTTTTCGGGATACTTGGCCATCATGCTGGTTAGGACCGCAGTCATGATGACGGTCATGGGGCCGGTTGGTTCTGAAATCAGGGTGTTTGAGCCACCAAAAAGTGCGGCAAAAAAGCCCACCAGTATGGCACCCCAAAGCCCCGCTTCAGCCCCGGCACCCGAGGCAACCCCAAAAGCAAGCGCAAGTGGTAAAGAGATAATGGCCGTAGTGACACCGCCAAAGACATCACCTTTTAGCTCAAAATTTTCAAACCGCTTTTCAGTCACAGGATAAGTGTCCACTGACCACAGAAAAATTCTCACCACACCCCGCCCGTAGGCAAGCGTATAACGAGCGCCTGGCTAATGGCGCTTACTTCCACGCCTCTCAGCCGTCTTCTACTGCAATGACTTCAGCACATCTGCCCTTTGGATCTATCTGACCAGCGTCGATTTCACTTTCTGGCCACGGCCCGGTATTGTAAGCCTTGCAAAGATCAACTGCATCCTCGGCGTGGCGATGAAAACCTTGCAGTTTTATTTCGTGGAGACATAACCCGAACTGACCAGAGGGACTGAAATCGGCGGGCCAGAGAACAGCTCCAGCGCATAACTATACATATGCCCTTCGCAAGGTCCAACGGGCCTCACTGGAACTAGCGCCGCAGACGGCTGCAGGCGTTTGGCGCGCCCGAGAAGTTGTGCTGCAACTGATATGCCTTTTTAGCTATTGGCCTCAAATGCCTGGTGAAAAGTAACCAGGCCCTGCGGCATGTGGCCGTCAAAAGATAAAGCAAAGAAAAACTGCTCGGGCACTCCCTCACACTCAAGATGTGGGGCGTTGTTGAAGCCGAATTTCCTGTAGTAGGCCGGGTGGCCGACCAGACAGCATCCCGCCGCGTGCAGGCCTCTAAGCTGGGACAAGCCCTGCTGCATCAGCGCTTTACCTATCCCCTGGCGCTGGAATTCTGGCAATACAGAAATCGGCCCAAGCCCATACCAGGCTTGGGTACCATCCGAGATCTTCACGGGCGAAAAGGCGATATGGCCTACCAGTTGCCCATCCACTTCCGCGACCAGTGACAGAGTGAGGGCCTTGGCCGCACGTAGTGCCTTGATAATGAATTGCTCAGTATGGCCGCTAATCTCAACAGATTTAAATGCAGCGATAGTGACCTCATTTATCGCCGTCACATCAGCATCAGTTTCCTTTCTTACAAGCAACTTCACACTCATGAGCTTTCTGGCTCTCTGTATTGATGGCTAAAGGTGCTGCAGAAAAGCACAGCCTGAGCGAAAGTAAGATCAGGCCGTGGGTTAGCCGAAAGTGTCATAGCATGCAATGCCCGGGCTTTCTAACGGGATGTTGCTGCTGCACTTAGCTCGCCCAGTACCTTGGAAATCTTGGTCACAACTTGATCACAGCCCCGAAGGTCATGGCGTTCTTTCAATGAATATTTACTTGCAACGGAAATAACACTTTCAGCTGCCAGTAGAGCGCTTGAAAATACCAATGGCAAAAGAATGCTCACAATTTTTTTCATCGTACGGGTACCTTTTCGAAGGCACTGTATTGATTGATTTTTGACGACCCAAACCATGGCGTGGAGCGCCCGATAGCCCTGCCCTGTTATGCGCATTAAACGACGTCGCCCTTGTCTACGCTTTTATTTTCGTTATCCACGAAAACCAGGCTGGGTGTAAATGTCAGGCTCTCTTCAGCATCAAGGTGGCAATAGGCCATGATGATAACCTTATCCTCAACCTCTGCGAGCCTTGCACAAGCCCCGTTTAGGCATACTTCTCCAGACCCGCTTTTTCCAGTAATGACATAAGTTTCAAAGCGTTGACCGTTGTTGATGTTGACGACCTGAACCTTTTCATATTCTTGAATGCCACTTTCGTCCAATAGATCACTATCTATTGTGATGCTGCCAACATAATTGAGGTTGGCATCAGTGACCGTCGCTCGATGAATTTTTGCCTTGAGTTTTTCTATTAACATTTTTTCCCTGCTTGAATGTCTATATCGCGTTGTGCGAAGCGCTGAGCTTGCACCGTGCTTAGGTATTGTAGGTATAGAAGTGCCACGTACTCTTGCCTGTACTCATTGCATCATAAAGCCTTTGGGCAGGTTTGATATCAGGGGCAGTTAGCCATTGTAGCCTCGAGGCGCCATTCTTTGCAGCATAACTGCGGCAATGCTCAATAAGCTGCCTGCCGATTCCCTTCCCACGATAATCTGGCGAGGTATACAGGTTATTGAGCACCGCCACCTTTGCAGTAATTGATGAGGTATCGGTGAAATATATCGTTGCAAAACCCGCGACACAATCAAATTCACGGAAGACAGATTGACCCGGTAATACAAACGCTCCTGACTTTGGACCTTCTCCTGGCCTCTCAGACCAATGCGATTATGATTTTTCTTGGCAACGTGTGGTGCGTCAAGCTTTCGCCAGAAGCCTGAGCATCAAAATCAATCTGATGATTTTCATCGACCGTAGCAACCACTCCAACGGGGCGCGCTGTCACAGGACTGGGCTTTGAAAATAGTATTATGTACACAACACCACTGAATCCCACGGGCGGAAGTGATGCCCATGGAATAGGCGAAAAGAATAATTTTTAGCAATACGGCAGGATAGTAGGCCGGCCTGCCGGCATAATCATTACGGTAGCCCGAAAGAGATATCGACAGGTCGAGTATGCTGACAGTCAGGTCTCGCTGTGAGTATCCTAACGCACTGGGCTGCAACCGATCCTGATAGTTGATGGCCACCATAACGGCCTGATGGTAATCATCAGGCTTGAACTTTGGCATAAGCACCATCCTCCATTCGATGCACCATATTACTGCTGTTAGATAATTTTCAGAGATTCTTCTACAACCTCAACGTCAGCTTCACCGGCGAGCAACATATTGCGAATCCAGCGCACCCGGTGCGCGATGGTGCCGGCGTATGCTACGCGTTTTCACCGGACTCTCCGAAGCAGAGTACGCCAACGAAGTTGCCGATACCGGTAAAAAAGCTGGGCATAAGCCCAAACAAAAATCGTTAAAACACCCGCCTTAACTTCTACATCATCTAAATAGATACAGGACCTATCTCCTACCGGAACCACTTTAATCGTGTGGTTCCATAGGGTAATAAGACCGCCTCCTTCGTTGGTACACAGCACTCTTTCAGAATCATTAACCGCCTTAAAGGTTAAAGAATGCCGCCATGCAGGAAGAAGCCCAAAAAACAGAAGCCGTGTAGTCTGTGTCGTACCTTGCTGCCACTCAATAGGAAATTGATCAGCGTCGCAAAACCCCAAAAGCCCCTTCGTAACGAACACCAAAGTACTACTTTTCTTGACCAGCGCCCAAACTTGGTCTGCGGGCGCCTGTAAACTTGATGATATCTTTACTCGCAAAGTACATTCCTTGATCGTTGCGAACGCCTAACAGGGTGCTGAAAAACTATCTGCGTGGCATCTGCCGCGTTAAAAATGACCTCAAAATATTCATTTACTGCCTGTAAACTCTGCTATTTCGGCCATTTTTTTGCCTTGCATCTGCTGCCTCGAATACATTTTTCAACTTCTGCTAACGCTTCAATTGGCGCTGTGCAGCATCCGCCAGCCTTGACTTGCTAATTGCCCCGATCATTGCGGTCCTCAAGCACGAAATTTCGAAGCTCACGTTCGATTCGCATAACGCAGAGAATAAGAACCTGTGGTTCCACCTTAGCTCGGACGCGGAATATTTCCGGTTGCGGCTACCTTTGGCCTGGGTGAAATCCTGTGCGTGTGGTGCGCAGTCTGCCAGGACCGTCTTCTGGCCGGTGTAGGCGGAGTCGCCCCACACTTGCGTCTCCTCCCCATGGAGGAGGTCAGGAAGAACCTTGGAATCGTGCACGTTAGCCGAGGTCGCAACCACCGAATGAATGAGCTTCGTGCGGTTGTCGGCGCCAATATGAGCCTTCATCCCAAAGTACCATTGATTGCCCTTGCGCGTTTGACGCGTATCCGGGTCGCGCTCCTTCTTCTTGTTCTTGGTGCAACTCGGAGCATTGATGATAGGCGCAGCAACGATGGTGCACCGGGATACCTTCAAGCCGTTTTCCTTCAGGTGCTGAATGACCGGGTGGAATAGCTGATCACCCAGGTTGTGCTTCTCCATCAAATGGCGGAACTTGCAGCTCGTGGTTTCGTCGGGAACCGGCTCTCTACCCAGGTCAACCCCGACGAACTGGCGCAACGCGCGGGAATCATACAGAGCCTCTTCGACAGCACGATCGGACAGATTAAACCACTGCTGGATGAAATAAATTAGCAGCATGCGTTCGATTCCAATAGGCCGGCGCCCAGCGCTTCGGGGCTTCGGGGCTTCGGGGCTTCGGGGCTTCGGGGCTTCGGGGCTTCGGGGCTTCGGGGCTTCGGGGCTTCGGGTAGAAAGGCTCGATGGCTTCCGTCAGTTCTTTCCAGGGAATGATCATTTCCATTTCCTCAAGAAACTGTTCCTTGCCAGTCTTCTTGCGAAACTTCTCAAAACCGGCATCAGAAAATGAGTCTTGGCGCATGAACTTCTACTCGGGTACTGGGACTGAAGCCATTATAAATGAACTTTGGAATTAGTCAGAGTTGGCCTAACTTGTAAATATCGGTTTTGCCAAAGCACGAATTTCTTACAGCATGGGGTGGTGCAAGCCAAGCTGTCCGACCCATTTAGGAAGGACATCGAATTACCGGGTAAGCTGATCAACAGCAGGATTAGATCGTTATCGGGCAAGACAAGCTCGGCGTCGCGAAGTAATAGAACGGCGGAATGGGCTGGATGTGGCGGGTAAGGTTGCCAGCGACGGAGCTTCAGTTGATGTTGGTTGCGGCGAAGATGTATTTAATCCATCCTATTCCCCCATCAACCCCGGACAACAGGCGTTGAATCAGTAAATCCACTGCGACAGGGTTCACGCTAGCAACAGGCACAAACATGGCGAGACTTGCGATCTTACTGGCGGCTGCCCTGCTTGCCGCGTGTTCGGACAACAGCGTCGACGAGGCGCTGGGGACATTGGAGCGCGATCGTATCGTGCTCACGGCCACCGCCGACGAAATCATCCTGGACGAACCCGTACCCGAGGGCACCATGGTCAGTGCCGGCACGGTGCTGGTGCAACTGGACGACAAGCGCCAGCAGGCCCGGGTGGCGGTCGCCCGGGCGGAGGTGAGCCGCGCCAGGGCGCGCCTCGAAGAGTTGCGTAACGGCGCACGGCCCGAGGAGGTCGCCGCCGCCAGCGCCAGGGTCAAGGGCGCTGGCGCCGAGTTGACTGAGGCCCAGGCCAGCTACCAGCGCTCGAAGGTATTGCGGCAGCAGAACCTGGCCTCGCAATCCAGCCTCGATCACGCCCGCGCCCAGCGCGACGCAGCGAAGGCGTCCCTGGATTCCGCCAGCGAGGACCTGCTGCGCCTGACCAATGGCACTCGACAGGAACAGCTGGACCAGGGCGCGGCGACGCTTCAGGCCGCGGAAGCGCAGCTGCTACTCGAGCAACACCTGCTCTCGGAGCTCACTGTAGTGGCCACTCGCGACGCCTACCTGGACAGCCTGCCCAGGCATGTGGGAGAACGGGTGGCCCGCGGCTCGACCCTCGCCGTACTGCTGGCGAACGGTAGACCCTATGCCAGAGTCTACGTACCGGAACCCCGGCGCGCGCGGCTGCACGTGGGGGACACCCGCAAAGTGCGGGTGGACGGCGTGGAACAAACGCTCAGCGGGCGCCTGCGCTGGATCGCCACCGATCCCGCTTTTACCCCGTACTTTGCCCTCAATGCCAACGACCGGTCACGGCTGGTTTATCTGGCGGAATTCGATCTTGAGGGGGCCGAACAACTTCCCACCGGGGTGCCCGCCCAGGTGCTGCTGGGCAATGACTAAGCTCGCTATCCGGGCGCGGGGGCTGTCGCGACAATTCGGCGCAGTTACGGCTGCCGACGGGGTCGACCTGGATATTCCGGAGGGCCAAATCTACGGTTTCCTGGGGCCCAACGGTTCAGGCAAAACCACGATCATTCGCATGCTATGCGGACTGCTGACACCCAGCGCCGGCGAGGTCGATGTACTGGGCCTGAAAATACCCGCCGAGACCGAAGCGCTGCGACGCAGGATCGGCTACATGACGCAGAAGTTCTCCCTGTACGACGACCTGACCGTAACGGAAAACTTGCGCTTCCTGGGCAGGATCTACGGCATGGGGCACCGCGACGCCGCCGGGCGCATCCAGCACCTGCTGGAGCGCTATGCACTGCAGCCGATGCGCGACCGCCTGGCGGGAGCCATGAGCGGCGGCCAGCGCCAACGGCTGGCGCTGGCGGCGGCAACCCTGCACGAGCCGACCCTGCTGTTCCTGGATGAGCCCACTTCGGCGGTGGACCCGGAGAACCGCCGGGATTTCTGGGAAAAGCTGTTTGACTTGAGCGATGCCGGAACCACGATCCTGGTGTCCACCCATTACATGGATGAGGCAGAGCGCTGCCACCAGCTGGCCATACTGCAAACCGGACGCTTGAAAAACCAGGGAACGCCGTCAGACCTGCTGCGGGCCCTCGAGCGCCGCGTGGTGGAAATCACCGGCGACGACCTACGCCAGGTAAAAGAAAAGGTATTGCAACTAGCTTCAGTCCAATCCGCCGCGCAGCAGGGCATGAGCCTGCGCGTGCTGATGCAACCAGGCATAGCGGACGCCGAGCAATACCTGCGCGAGCACCTTGACGCCGACCAGCTGAGCCTTGCACCGGCCAGGCCCAGCCTGGAGGACGTATTCGTCGCCTCTACCAGCGAGAGTGGGAGACAATGAGTTCCCTGCAACGCATCGGGGCGATAACCGCCAAGGAGTTCAAGCAACTGTCCCGAGACCGGGTGACCTTCGGCATGATCGTGATGATACCGCTGATCCAGCTGATGCTGTTCGGCTTCGCTATCAACACCATGGTGCGTAATATCCCCATCGCCGTGGTCGACAACAGCGGCAGCTTTACCGCACGCGCCATCATCGAGCAGGTGCGCGTGACCCAGGTAGTGAACATCGTGGGTAACTACAGCACCCCCGCTGAAGCGGAGGAAGCCATCGTTGCCGGTACTATCAAGGCGGCGCTGGTCTTCCCCGAGAACCTGACCCAGCGGGCAGCCCTCGGCGAGCCGGTGGGACAGTGGCTGGTAGATGGCTCCGACACCATGGTGAGTTCCGCCCTGCTGCAATTACGCACCATGCCACTGCAAATGGAGACCGGCGCGCCCCCCGGTGCCTACCAGGCAGCCAGCCCCAGCTTCGAGGCGGCCATTTTCTTCAATCCGGAAAGACGCTCCGAGGTGAACATAGTGCCGGCGCTCACCGCCATTATCCTGACCATGACCCTGGTGCTGTTCACTGCGATTGCGCTAGTGCGGGAACAGGAGCGGGGCAACATGGAGCTGCTGATCACGACGCCCATTCGGCCCCTGGAACTGATGGTGGGGAAATTGCTGCCCTATATCTGTGCCGGGCTGGTGCAGGTCAGCATTGTGTTGGGACTGGGCCGGCTGGTGTTTGACGTCACCTTCCAGGGCGAATTCATCAACCTGGTCATTATTACCGTGCCATTCATCGCCGCCAGCCTGACCCTGGGCCTGCTGTTCTCGACCCTGGCCACCACCCAGATGCAGGCCATGCAAATGACCGTGTTTATCCTCATCCCCTCGATCTTGCTGAGCGGCTTTATGTTCCCTTTCGATGCCATGCCCCGGGCCGCCCAGTATATCGCGGAAATATTGCCCGCCACGCACTTCATGCGCCTGGTGCGCGGTGTGTTCCTGCGCGGGGCAGAAGCCTCGCAACTGCTACCGGATATTTTCTGGTTGCTGGGTTTCACGGCGATCATGCTGACCATCGCCACCAAGCGTTTCCGCAAGACACTGGACTGAGCGTCGGCCATGCCAATCGTCTTTTAAAGCCGCGGTGGCAGGGAGTCCAGAACAGGTTCCTATAGACTGACTGGTTCTTGCTAATAGCCCCGCGATTTGCCCTGTAGGCCCTGCTGTTTGCGCGTTTGGATTCCTTACGGCCGGTCCGGTTGTAATCATAAGGCTTGAACTTTGGCATGAGCACCGTTCATTATTCGATGCACCATAGTAACATTGTTAGACTGTTTTCAGGGGTTTTTCTACAGCCTCAACGCCTAAATAATGGGCCGGAGCATGCAGTGCGGAGGTCCAGTTCCGAAGGGGCGACATTGATTGACTTGTTATGGCTTTTATACCAGAATTTGGTATATATTGGTATAAACGAGGTGGACCCATGCCTAAGAACACAAGTATTTCCCTTGGTGAGCACTTTGACGGCTTTATAGCCCAGCAGATAGCAGACGGCAGGTATGCCTCTACTAGCGAGGTGGTGCGTGCTGCTTTGAGGTTGCTGGAGGATAACGAACAGAAAATTGCAACACTGCGCCGACTTTTGGAAGAAGGCGAAGATAGCGGCACTGCCGAATATAGCTATGAAGCATTGATGAATGAACTCGATGATGAACTTGGCTAGTGTGGACATTTACTCTAACCAATAAAGCCAGGGCGGATTTGAAATCCATTGCAGCCTACACCCAGCGAAAGTGGGGAAAAGAACAGCGCCGAATTTATTTGAAACAATTTGATGATGTATTCCACTTGCTGGCCAATACTCCCGAAGTTGGCGCCAAATGTGATTCTATTAAATTGGGATATCGGAAATTTCCCAATGTCAGCCATATCATTTTTTATCGAAGCCCCAGCGATACTCAAATAGAGATTGTCCGTATCCTGCACAAACGCATGGACGTTGAGACAAACTTGAGGAACCCATAACGCCGCAAGAAGAAACGCGCTGCAAGCGCGTACTTCTTGCTTGCCTTGTTAATGATTTCCGCTATAATGTACGGCATTTCCGTACCACTCAACAACGAGATTATGATGGACAGCGTAAGCGTAAATAAATTTCGAGAAAACCTAAAAACCTATGTAGAACAAATAGTTACAGAGCACACACCTCTCAAGGTTACTCGGCGCTCGGGGGAAGACTTTGTGGTTGTAAGTGCAGATGACTGGGAGAGAGAGCAGGAAACCCTCTTTGTGCTTCAGAACAAAAGCTTGATGAAGCAGATTGCTAATTCCCTGCAAACCCACAAGCACGGAAGCGGGTATACACCGACTCAGGACGAGATGGATGAGATCACTGGTATTTGAGGGCAACACCTGGGCCACATACGAAGAGCTTCGCAGAAAGGACAGTCAAATGCACAAAGCTCTGTGCAAGCTACTCAAGGAAATACTCCGGGGAGACCCTAGCAAGGGGACAGGTAAGCCCGAAAAATTAAAACACAATCTCGCGGGTCTTTGGTCACGAAGAATCTCCCAAAAGGATCGCCTCATCTATAAATTCGACGAAAACTATGTCTATGTTTTTGCTATTGGTGGCCACTACCTCGATCATTGACGGAGAGCATTAACGCTGCAACCACAGGGCAAATGGAGTGGTTTTGATTTGCGCGCCGAGTGGCGAAACCTCGCGCAAATTGAAGCCGCGGAATGCTATCCTGTGCGTTGCCTTGTTAATTGCTTTTGTACACATTTGATCTGTGCGCTACTTTGACCACGAGCACAACCAAGACGTCGTCACGGATTTCATAAACGATACGATATAAACCCTGACGAACTCGGTAACGCTCATGAGCTGAAAGCTTTATACAGCCTTCAGACCTGGGGTCGTCAGCCAGTGAGTCAATTTTCTTTAGGATGCGCTTAACATCAGCTTTAGGGATGCTACGCAAATCTTTGCTTACAGACTTTTTGAAAGTTATCTTATATTTTGCCATGCTTCTTCAGGTCATTTAGCAGGGCTTCATAGCTGATCTCTTTCTCGTTTTCTCTTTCTGAGAAGGCAGCTAAATCTTCCTGATCTTCACTCATGAGGAGGCGAACGGCCTCATCGACAAGTTCAGAAACAGACAGCTGCGTAGAAGCGGCTTTAAGCTTAAGGGCCTGATGAATGCTGGGTTCAAAATAAACGGTAGAACGTTTTGAAAGGTTGCTCACGATGACCTCCAGTAGCGCTAAAACATTATAACGTTATAGCGCTACGATGATCAAGTGGCAATTAACGCCAAAAGCAAGCGCGCGTTTACGCGTCGCCTTGCCTTTTCTTGTTAGCTGCGATGTCACGCAAAGATCCTGATATGTACTTGTGAATGATGCTGGAAATCAGAGTTTGATACGGAATACCTTCCTCAGAAGCTCGTGACTGTACAGCAACCAGATCGCGATTAGATATGCGAATATTAATTCGTTTATCCTTTTTAAATGTATTCGAAGCGACAGCCTCCAGTTCTTTCCTCCGGGCCTCGGTAAGCGTCGATTCAAATTCTCCCGACTCCACAGAATCGAGAAGCTCCTTCTCTTCTTTGGAGAGTTTTACTTTACTCATGAATCACCTCTCAAATACAACTTCGTAAATTTTCGACTAGGTATCACAGTCTTCAAGAACACTTCGTCTTCAGTTTCGACGTAAGGTATCAAGTATGCGTAATAATCAATCGCCACAATAAAGATCCGCTGGTGAGGATAGCCCACTGCATTGGGATGACAAATATCATCCAGTAGCCCTCCATTCTCTATATGAAAGATTGCTTCCTCAAAGGATCTGCCCCGCTCTTCAATCAGCTGCTGGTTTTTCTCGGCATTCCAGTTAAAGACTTTCATGCAGATAAGGCTAACACAAATGTGTGCTTTATGTCATCAGGCAATTGTGGTGCGATGCAGGCAGCTAACAGTTAATTCAAAAGAACGCGGCTATTTATCAAGCGTCCGACTATTTCTACATGTCGGTTCAAGGAGTTCCGCCCATTTAATTTGCAATTCATGCACTTAGCATATTCCGTGGGTTTCATTTCTGCCAAATAGTCAGCGTCATTAAAGTGAAAATTTTTATGGTGGCTTCTTATCAGTGATATCAATTCTTTATTATTCAAAAACTTACGGACGCTCTCAAAAATAGTGTGATGCTTGCTACTGATTTCGACAATTGACAGCATGCAGCTCTAAATATTATGCTGGTTATATATACAGTACACGAGAAAATATCATGGCCGATATCCGCGCTGCCATCAATCCTGAATCTACCCGGTTTCTTGATCAACTACGGCTCAATATCCAACAGGCCGGATTGGCCTATAAAACCGAGCAAACGTATTTACATTGGGTAAACCCGGATGTTGCATCAGCTGCGTGAGAACTCGCGCCGGGATCGTGCTGAGATGGCGTGCTCGCGAGCGTAAACGTAGCCATAGCTACGTCGGAGTGAGCATGTGCGTCATGTCAGTACGAGATCAAGCGAGATCCAGGCAAACTGGCATAGCGAGATATTGCTACTCAAACTGAATAAGACAATAGGCTTGTTTAAAATTGTACAACCAGTTTTTAGGAGTGTGCTGGTGCAGCATTCGGGTTGAGCGCTTTATCTATTTCAACAACAAACGACACCCCAAAGATACAGGCGCGAAAGAAGTCGAAAACTTTCTTAATTACCTGGCCAATTCACGCCACTGCTCAATCAACACCCAGCGCACAGCACTGAATGCTCTGGTGTATCTGTACAGAAAATTCCTGGGTGTGGATATCGGCCAGCTGAATTTTGCTCCAGCCAGGGCGCCAAAAAGATTGCCCGTGGTGTACAGTCGAAAGGAAATCGCGCTGATTTTTTCACATATGCGTGGCGTACACTTGCTGCAGTCTGAGCTAATGTACGGCACGGGCCTACGCCAGGCCGAACTTCTTTCCCTTAGAATAAAGGATCTGGATTTCGACAGCTTCAATATTGTGGTGCGCAGCGGCAAAGGGAATAAAGACCGGACCACCATGCTGCCAGAGCGCCTGGTTCCATCCCTAACAGGCTGTTGAAATTCACCGGATTTCGACAGCCTGTATCGAAACATGGACGTTTCGGCAAAACCAAAGGCTCCCAAGCCATTGGTTTTGGGAGAAAAGTAAAAACCACGCTTTTTGCTTTTCGTGTTTTGAGAAAGGCAGGATGCCTTTTTCAACAACCTGCTGAGACGACAAATTGAGCATGTGCGATACATACATGCGCAGGATATCCATGACGGCTACGGCGAGGTTTACCTGCCCGACGCACTGTGTCGCAAGTACCCCGGGGCAGCGCGAGAAACGGGCTGGCAATACTTGTTTCCAGCCAGCAATATTGGTCTTGATCCACGGTCAAAGGTGTTGCGGCGGCACCATATGCATGCCTCCAGTCTGGCGAAACATATTCGCCTGGCCGTTAAAGCTGCTGGCCTGCACAAGCCGGCAAGGTCGCATAGTTTTCGCCACAGTTTTGCCACTCACCTGCTTGAAGATGGTTACGATCTGCGCACTATCCAAGAACTACTGGGGCATTCTGATGTCTCAACAACGGAAATCTACACCCACGTGATCAATCGAGGGGGCAAGGGAGTACGAAGCCCGGTCGATACCCTTATCACGGTTTGCGACAGCCACCAGGGGAACACGCGAACCCCGAAACACAAAGCCAGCGTCAGTTCACTGGTGGAAGTGTGTTAACCTGAATCTCCTTATTTCGCCCAACAGCGCACTCATCCCATTCTCAAATCAGGAAACCGAATCAACATGAAAGGCTTTACTGCAAAAAATGTTCCGGACCAGACGGGCAAAACCATATTTATTACCGGTGCCAATACCGGGCTGGGCTACGAGGCGGCAAAAGTGCTGGCGGCGAAGAATGCCAGGGTGCTCATCGGCTGTCGCTCAACTGAAAAGGCCGAACAAGCCAGGGAGGAGATACTCAAGGAAAACCCCGACGCCGATGTGGCGATTGTGCAACTGGACCTGGGCAACCTGAAGTCGGTGAAACAGGCCGCAGCGAAAGTGGCGAAAGAACCGCAACTCGACGCTCTTATTAATAACGCCGGCATTATGATGCCACCCTATGAATTGACCGAGGATGGCTTTGAATCTCAGTTTGGGGTCAATCATCTGGGGCCGTTTGCTCTCACCGGTTTGCTGCTGAAAAAGCTACAGCAAAACCCTGGCGCCAGGGTTGTCAGCACATCGAGTATTGCCCACAAGAGAGGCAAAATTAATTTTGACGACATCAATGCCGAGAAGCGCTATAGCGCCGTGCAACGCTATGCCATGAGTAAAATAGCCAATTTGTATTTTGCCTATGAACTGCAGCGCCGTCTGGCAGCAGCTGGAGAAAATACCATTTCGGTCGCTGCACACCCCGGCATAGCAGATACAGAACTCACTCGATACCTGCCGGGAGCCTTGATGCTGGCCGCGCCGCTGTTTCGGCCGCTTTTCAATACTGCCGCCCAGGGAGCCTGGCCAACGCTGTATGCGGCGACGGGCAAAGATGTCGTGGGCGGTGGGTACTATGGCCCCAGCAAACGCGGCGAGACTGCCGGGCCGGCGGTCAAGGTAAAATCGAACCGCAGCAGTCACAACAAAAAGGTCGCCGCGAAATTGTGGGATCTGTCGATTGAGATGACGGGCGTAGATCCCGGTATCTAGGGCACCTCTGATCAATTCGGTAATGCTTCAGCGGAGCCTCTGGCGTACATTGGCAAGGCGCGCCGCGAAGGTCAAGGCTGGTTGTCCTTGACGAGTGGTGCAAGCGGATGGCCGCCCCCTTGTCCAATGTGCGCCAGAGGCCCGCCCTGCGGGGCTTTGCGTCGCGTTTGTCTACTGCGTTACAGCCGTTTGAAAGGCAGCCAGCCTTCCTGCACGACTGCGCCTTGTGGCCAAACCCGGCGCAAAGCCTGAAGCGTCACCGAATTAATCAGAGTTGCCCTAGGCGATCGTACTCGGGTGTGGAGTTTCTGCCAGCGCCTCGGCGTTGGCTAAAGTAGCCGCGGCATCGGCTATAGATGTCGCGGCTACTTTGCCTTTCAGCCATCATCAGGTGAGACGTTGGTCAGTCCCCCATGCCTTTACCAGTACACCCAACATTGCCTGAGTTACGTTTGCCCTGAAGCCTATGCTCGGCTGCAGGCTCGGTAGCGGCATGCAAGCCTTCAGCCCGCGGAGACAACATCCGGGATACGGGCTTGATGCCGTCCCACATGCTGAAACACCACAACTCGCACAACAAGCAGCAAACACATTGCCGCAATGAGGTGTTTATATTGTGCCTGCGGCCAGGTAAAAAGCTCTGCAATGGTATTCCAGGCCCACAGGCCAAATACCGACAGTAGTATAAACAGGCACACGTAAAGTGCGACACCTCCGGCTTTACTGAACACTCGATTTTCCATAACAAAGTCCTCAAGAAATATTGTCCAAAAGTTTTTCCAATATAGCCCGAACTCTTTTCGCTTCTGCATCAGAGACATTGCCAAACAGTTGAGCGATGGCTTTGCGGTCTCTCTTTGTCACTTCGAAGAACAGGCTACGACCTTCGTCACTTAAGCTGATAAGCGGCGAGCGCTTGTGCCTCGGGTTCTGCTCTGCCAACAATAAGCCCCGCTCCAACAGAGCGTTTACGGTTACCTGAACATGTTGCCGCGAGACTCGATATCGCTCGGCAACCTGGGGAACCGACAGCGTATTGTCGGGATAGAGAAACTCCAGCACTGCTCTCTCGGCAGCTGAAATACCTAGTGCTTTCAGATAGTTGTCGGCCACTTGCCCCATAGAGCGGAACAGGCGCCTGACTAACCAGGTGATTTGATAACGATCTGAGCTTTTGAAATCAGCCATAACTTACAACCTATATATGACAATTCGATTGTCGTTTATGACAACTGTGTTGTCAACTAATAGCTGACCGGGCCCAAAATCGTTGGCGCTGGGCAGGCCTTTTGGCAAGGCATATAATCAACGGCTATATGCCGTCGCTGGAAATACTATAAGGCCTTACAAAACACATGACTCCTGCCGTCAACCTGGTAAAGCGCCGCAAGCTGCCCTACACCCTGCATCAATATACCCACGACAGCTCGCACTCATCCTACGGGCTCGAAGCCGCCGAGAAACTCGGGCTGCCCCTGCGGCAGGTATTCAAAACCCTGGTGGTAGTGCTGGACGGCAAGCAACTGGCCGTGGCGGTAATTCCGGTTTCGTCCATGCTCAACATGAAGCAGATGGCGCATGCACTGGGCGCCAAGAAGGCTTCTATGGCCGACACCGATGAGGTGCTGCGCTCGACCGGCTATGTGCTGGGAGGTGTCAGCCCACTGGGGCAGAAACGACCACTGACAACCGTTGTCGACAGCTCGGCGCTGGCGTACGCCACAATATTTGTCAGCGCCGGTCGTCGCGGCCTGGAGATTGAGCTGAACCCGCAAGATTTGGTCGATCTGGCAGCAGCGTCTGTTGCCGATATTCGCAGCAACAGCTGAGGCTTTTCGTTAGCGCATCGACGCGACAGTGTTGCTACGACACAAGGCAGGACGGATTGTCAGTCAAGCGCGTTTTTTTGCCGGGGTAGCCGTTAAACAGCTTCTGGTGAGCGCTCGCAGAAAACGTATCATCCCGCGTCGGATATTGTGATATCCATTCCAGCAACATATCCAGGTTCGCGTCCTGGGCTTGTTTGGATTGATACTTGTGGGGCTCCCAGGGTCGGTTTCTGGCGTTGTCGATACACCGGCTTACCGCTAAATCCAGGTACACAATTTCTGTCGCACAAGGCAAAGCCAGCTCCAGTAGATCTGCATAGCAGCCCTCGATAACCCAGCCCGTATTTGCCGCGATAAATGCAGAGATATCTGCGCCCGACGACGCCATGGGTCTTCTTTGGGGCGGGGTGCCCGGCAGCCAGGCGAGCGTATCGAGATCCAGATGCGAAAGGCCATCGGCATCGCACAACTGTTTTGCGAGGCTTGATTTTCCGGACCCGGAATTGCCAAAAACCAGTATTTTTTTCAAACCGTACCTCCTGTGCCTGGCGTAATCGGTAAAACGCCGCCGTGTTTGCGCGCCCGATATGAATGGCGTATTTTGAACGCCAGATGCTAACACCTGCATTCAACCATAAAAGGGCGACCATGAAATCTGCACAGCTTACTGCTTTCACTCAAAGCCCCAACGACATTCAGATAGTCGACACGCCGCCAATGCAGCCTGGCGCCGGGCAGGTGCGGGTGCGCATGCTGTTGAGCCCGGTAAACCCATCGGACCTCAATTTTGTCCATGGCACTTACTACGATGCCTTACAGCGCATCATCTGGAATCAGGGAAAGGCCAAAGACGGCAGGGTGTTTTACGATCCACAACTGAAGAATCCCTGTCCGCAACCACCCTATGCATTGGGCGGTGAAGGGGTCGGTATCGTCGATGCCGTTGGCTCCGGCTTACTGGCCCGGCGGCTGGATGGAAAGCGGGTCGCGATTGCCGGGGGACCACCCAACGGTTGCTGGCAGGAATACACCGTGGCGGATGCAAAGCGGGCGGTGGCCCTGCCAGACACGATTTCCGACGAACAGGGTGCGATGTTTTTCGTCAACCCGGTGACCGCCTATGTGATCACCCGCGAAGTGTTGAAAGTTCGCCGTGGTGGCTGGTTACTGCTCACCGCCGCAGGCTCGGCACTGGGTAAAAGCGTGGTGCGGCTGGCGAAAATCTATGGCTTCAAAACCCTCTGCGTGGTGCGCTCCAGCAGCAATAGTGACGAGCTGAGACGCCTGGGAGCAGATGCTGTTATCGAGACGGCGGGGCAGGATCTGGTTGCCGAGGTATTCCGCGTCACCCGGGGCAAGGGCGTTGGCTATGCCATCGATTGTGTTGGCGGCGAGCTTTCAGCCGAAGTGGTTCGCTGCCTCGGCCTGGACGGCAAGCTGGTACTTTATGGCACCCTCGACAATAGCCCTATGCAACTGCCGATCCGCGACCTGATGATGCCCGTGGCACATATATCAGGCTTTATATTGCCCAACTGGATGCTGCAACAATCTCCGCTAAAGCTGCTTAAGGTACTGCACAAGGTCAAGCAACTGACCATAAAGGGCGTCTTTGACACCGAGATCGAAGCCACCTTTCCACTGCAACAAGTGGCTGAAGCGGTAAGCCACGCAACCCGGCCGGGACGCACAGGTAAGGTGATGCTGCGGATTGCGCAACGCTAACACCAGGCCGCGCTGCGGGTATGCCGCCAACCCTATCCTGATACACCGCAGCGTATTGCATCAGACGCTTGCTGCGCTTACCCCGTTGCGCAGGGCGCTGTGAATATCGGCCGGATCACGCATGCGTTTAATCTGTTCGAACAGCTGCGCCGCCTGGGGAAAATAAAAGCGCTGGTAGCCCAACCATTGTTTGATGGGATTGCCAACATGCCGTGGGTGATAAATCTCGAGGCCGGTTTCAAACAGCTGCAGCACCAGTCCCTGAACCTTCGGCCAGGACAGCGGCACCAAGTCACGCTGTTGGTCATTGGCGCGAATCAGGCAGGCAAGATCCGGACGACTCAAAATGCCACGACCCAACATCAAGTCGTCACAACCACTGGCCTGGCGGCAACGATAGGCGTCGTCGAGACTCCATATTTCTCCGTTGGCGATCACCGGCACTCGAATCCATTCCTTTACCCTCGCCAGTTGCTCCCAATAGGCAGGTGCGCGATAGCCGTCGCGCCGGGTGCGCGCATGCACCGCCAATTCACTGGGGCCAGCGGCGGCAATGGCTTTCACATTGTCTTCAAGCAGTGAGGTATCGTCGAAGCCGAGGCGAATTTTAACCGTCACGGGAATGGCTGTGGGCACCGCCCGGCGAACCGCATCGACAATGGCGTGAATACGCTCGGGTTGACGCAGTAATATTGCACCGCCCTCCGTGCGGTTGACGGTTTTGGAGGGACAACCGAAATTCAGGTCGATACCGGGCGCACCCAGTTCCGCCGCCCTGGCGGCATTGTCCGCCATGGCAGTGGGGATGCTGCCAAGAATTTGCAGGTATACCGGCACTCCCGAGGCCGTCACGCCACCGCGCGTCAACTCGGGACAATAGCGATAAAATACCCGGGGCGGCAGCAGCAGATCGCTCACCCGCACAAACTCGGTAACACAGCGGTCGAGACCACCAAGCCCGGTGAGCAGGTCGCGCATGGTGTGGTCGATCACACCTTCCATGGGGGCCAGAATTAAACGCATAGGTTTTTCGAATAGGCTATTTATTTGCCATGTATTCGGCGACCGCTTGTTCTTCGGTCAACATGGCGGTTGAATTGGCAAAGCAATACCAGGCGGGCTTTTGGTCAACAAACACCTGCCGCACAAACTCAAATTCGCTGCTGTCGCCCAACAGGCCGGCCGGCAGCATATAGTGGTTTTCCTGCGTGAAACGATAAAAAAGATGGGTGCCGCAGCTAGAGCAAAAGCCTCTTTCGGCCCATTCAGAAGACGGGTACACCGCCAGGGACTCCGCACCTTCAAAATCGACCTCAGAGCCGCAATCGACCACCAAGAACGGACCCCCGCCCCACTGCCGACACATCGTGCAGTGGCAGGCTTCCACTGCCTGGCTTGCGGCAGCAGCCACCACGGTAACGGCACCACACAGGCAGCTTGCTTGCATTGACCGGGTTGTAGACACTGTCTTTCTCCATCACCGCAGCTAGCGGCGCTTAGCCATCATCGTTTGTCGATGCGCCAGTCTACGCCCGCGACATATAACGCGCTTCCTGGGTATTGATTTTAACCCGCTCTCCCACTTCGAGGTATTCCGGCACCTGGATGACCAGGCCCGTGGCGAAGGTGGCGGGCTTGGTCCGCGCCGACGCGGATGCACCTTTGATGCCCGGCGAACATTCCGTAATTTCCATGACCACCGACTGGGGCAGCTCGACAGCAACAAAATCGCCATCCACTAACAAGCCCACAATGCCTTCCAACTCCTCGGTAATAAAGGGTAATTGCTCCTCCAGCACATCGGGCGCCAGATGGTACTGGGTGTAATCCTCGGTATCCATAAACACGTAAAACGTGTCGTCGATATACGAATACTGAACCTGGCGTCGTTCCAGGCTTATCTCACCGAGGACATCATCAGCCTTTAATGTTTGATCCAGTTTTTGCTTGCTGCGAACATCGTAAAAACGAACCTTATAGAGTGTGTTAGCTCCACGGCTCGACGGTGCCTTTACCTCGATCTGGTGAACAATATAGGCACTGCCGTTAATCTCGACGACGCTGCCGCGCCTTAATTCGCTGGCCTTGGGCACTCTGCTTCCTCATTAAATAAGTGATATCAGATTCTAAAAGCATCAACGAACCAGCCTGTTCCCGGCATGGCAATTGACGGATAAAAAACTGACCTTATCCCTCTTTGCGATAAACAGAAACACCATCTTTGATGGTTTCTTCAACTTCGATGTCGATAAGCCTGGCCGGCTCAATCACCAGCGGATTCTCTGACAAAATGACCAGGTCGGCATTTTTTCCGACCTCAATCGAGCCCTTGCTCGATTCCTCAAAGTGTTGGTATGCCGGCCACAGAGTCATCGCCTTGAGGGCAACCAGGGGATCGAGGCGTTGCGCTGGCCCCAGCACATAGCCCGAGCGAGTGGTGCGATTCACCGCACTGTCTAACAGTCGCATCGAGTTGGGGAAAGTAACCGGCGCATCGGAATGAATAGTAAACTTCATGCCGGCATCGAGTACCGCACCGGTCGGCGAAATAAACTCGGCGCGCTCGGGGCCCGCTACCGATGTGCGATGCCAGTCGCCCCAATAGAAAGTATGCATCGGGTACAGCGCCGGGATAATCCCCTGTTGTTTTAATTGCGGAATCTGGTCGGCACGCAAATACTGGCCGTGAACCATCACCGTGCGGCGATCGCTGCCCGGTTCTGCCGCCGAGGCTAGTTTATCGAGGCGAATCAACTGGTCGATGGCGGCATCGCCATTGGTGTGCACCAGTAACTGCCAGTTGTTGCTATAGGCCAACTCCATCAATTTCAAAGGCACGGCATCATCGGCGAATATCGGGGTTCCCGCATAGTCCGCACTGGCGCCTTCGGGGGCTACAAAATAAGGTTGGGTAAACCAGGCCGTCTTACCCTGGGGCGAACCATCGAAGGTCAATTTAACGCCGCCCAGGCGAAAGTGATCGGTGTAACTGCGGGCCATAAACGGGCCGGATAAAATGGGGTTATTTTCGTTCATTTCAAGATCCGGGTAAGCCACCAGATCCAGCTTGAGCACACCGTTTTTTGCCGCGAGGGGGAACAAGGACAGCGATGCGGGATCGGTTCTTCCATCCTGCATGGTGGTGAATCCGTTGGCCATATAGATCTGCTGAGAAGCCTGCAACAGGCCCAGCATTTGCTCCGCTGAAAATTTCGGCAACAACTGCATCAGGGTGGCGATATGGGCATTCTCGTCCATCAGGCCGCTGGGGGTTTTGCCATCGGCTTCGCGATAGATCTTGCCTCCCGCCGGGTCTGGAGTCGCCGCCTCTACTCCGGCCATCTCCAGTGCGACGCTGTTATAAACACTAAGGTGGCCGGATTGATGCATCACGACAATCGGAATATCCTGGGAAATAGCGTCCAGGTCATGCCGGTTGGGGTGGCGCTGTTCCGCCAGCTGCGAATCGTCGTAGTTAAAACCAATCGCAATGCCGTATTCACTCACGGCCTCCGAGCTGGCGATATAATCCCGCATAATCTGCTGAATCTGGGCGATAGAGGTTGCCGGGCCATCCGGGGGCGGCAGCAGATTGGCGGCCATCGCCTGCAGCGCGACAAAGGAAAAATGGCTGTGTGCATCGACAAAACCGGGCACCAGGGTGTGACCCGCCAGATCTTTCAGTGCCGTCTCACTGCCCTGGTATTGCGCTTCGATACTGTCCTTTGAGCCTACGGCAACAATCTTTCCGTTGCGAACAGCAACGGCTTCAGCCCCGGGCTGGGCGTCGTTCACAGTGATAATAGGGCCACCAAAATAGATGGTGTCGGCGGGATCAGTGACCACCGGTGGCGCTGTTGAACACGCGACAAACAGTGTACTTAAAAGCAATACTGCAATGGATCTTGGAATATGGCGGATCATATCGGTTTTACCCCTGTGGACACCCTGCAAGCAAGTTGGCAAACCGGGCTACATCACTGCGTTATCGCCAGCTTATGTCGGCTCACCGGTGCTGCCTATAAAATCGAGAAAAATTGGCGACGACCAGGCCCGCTCTTCATTGGGCGCCAGGCAATCGTCTTCTGCCGATGTAAACAATGGCGATGCCGCACAAATATTGGCGCGAATGCAACCACCGTTTTGGTCGTAGTCGCAACGCATGAGAGCGGCATTAACCGCATCGCTGATCTCTTCAATGGCGCGTACATAATATACGGTTTCGCGGCCGGCAGACATAAACTCGGGATCGTCGAACTCAAAACTGCAACCGCTTTGCTGCGGCGCGCAGTGATGGACTTTCCATACATCCTCGATCAGGCTGGCGACATCTTCATCAGGTGACACTTGAGGCCGAATCCTCACCACTTCAATTCGGGTGATCAACTTACGCTCATCGCCGGGATTGTAGCATTCGCCGTAGCACAGTCGCTGCAGACGCTCCTGGCTCAAAGCTGCCGTAGCGTATTCAGGACAGCCCGGCAATTGTTTAAAGGCGCCGACGGCCCTCACCCGAAACCGGGGAACATGTGCCAAGCGCAGCTCACTGCCCATCGGCGCAATCGCGTCTGAGGTGGGATCGGGGTTGAGCAGGTCGAACCACAACAAGATGCGGTCGCCACTGGTGCCATAGGTTTCCTTGCGCTGCAGGGCCTGCCAGACGCCTTCGTGACTGCGCTGCCCGGCATGCACTGCAACCAGCCCGCCGGTCAGGAAAAATGATGAGGCGCGCTCGGCGTGGGACAAATTATACGCCTGGTTATCGCCCTGGTTACCCGGCTCAATGACTTGCGAAAATGCCGATTTTTCGGGGGTTCGCATCAGCACATAATCGCGCAATTTGGGTTTGGCGAGGGCAAACCCTTCAACATTATGCATCCGGTCGCGTTCTTTAAAGCCGGTGCCCGGGCGCGCCGTGTGATTGTCACTCGAGGCGAGAAAGCCGAAGCGAAAACGCCGCACCTGTGACGGATCATCGAAATTGCCAATGGCCAGGGCATACTGCGTAGAGCCACCCGGGCGGTAGGTAAAAGCCGGCAAAAAGCAGTCGCGACATTGCCCGGCATCGAGCCATTCGTTGGGCTCTGAGCGCGGCACCGTCGCCAGCGGAAACTGTGACTGCACCGCGTTCTGGCGCGCAACCACCGCCCGGGCATCACATTCTGCAATACTTTCGCCGGCATCGATGCAGCGCTTATAAACCAGCCGCCCCGCCTGGACACAGGTCGGTAAAAAGTCTGCCGTGGCAGCCGGGCACAAGGGCTTGCCAGTCGCATCGTATGCTATATCGCGCCAGCTGCGGTATTCCTCGGAATTGCCATGCCCGGAGAACACCTCTACCAGGTTCTGGTATTTCTCGTTCTGCATCGCGCCGCGCAACTGCTTGTCCCAACTGATGCCGGGGGGCGTGTAGAGCCCCCAGCTATTGCCGTGGGGAATCACCATGGCATCGTGACCGGCTTCATTGAGTTTACGAAACAGCTCGGCAGGCGTCGAAGCTCCCTCGCGACATCCGGCGGGCAAGTCGGCGCTGCTGATGTTGTCCGCGCACTCGGGCTCGGCTTCCATGTCAGCCATGTAGCGGTTCCAGTTGTAGTAGGCCTGGCGATCGCCCCACTCCTGCAGAGGCAACAGCATACGGCTGAGCAATGGCGGGTTAAATGCGGCTGGCCCCAGTTCGGTGCGGGCATAGATGGGTCGTTTGGCAACTCGCTCCTCGTCACGATAGCGGAAAATTACATTTTTATGTCCGTAATGGCTCGCCGCATTTGCTCGATCGGACTGGGTCCACTCGTAACCCAGAAACGCCATCACATCGGGTGCGCCGGATTCACTAACGGCATTACACTGGCGAATGCTTTGCTTGATTTCATCCCAGCGACGCTGGTTCAAGGACACGGCATGATCGTTGATGGACCAGAAATCCAGTGCCGAACAGTAGCGTGCATAATCGCAGGCATCGGCGGGCGGATGAGACCCTTCCCCTCCCGCCAGTGGCAGACTGGCAAAGTAGGCATCATTAGACCAGGTGGTGTGCACATGCAGGTCGCCAAACAGGATTTGCTTATTGCTCGCTACATCCAGTGCCCGACCAGCCGCCCGGCGCGTCTCAGCGGTGTTAGTGACCACTGCGGGCGCCAGCGCCTGGGGGTGGAGCTGGCCATCCTGCTGCACCTGGCCAAGATAACCTTTGCCGCCGGCATAGCTGTAAACCAAAAGTGCCAGGACTCCGATCAGCAATATTCCAGACAAGTATTTCAGCACCAGAACATCTCCATTTATGCAGGTTTAAATGCCACCATAACAGCCCCTTGGGGTATTCGCACGGCACCAGGATTCGACCCCGTTTAATGAGCAAGCTCCGGTATCAGCCGGGCAAAGCGCTCGATCATCGGCAACACCAGCTCTGGTTTATCCCAGTTATCGACTCCTACACCCAGCGTCACCCGATGTATCCCAAGGTCGCGATAACGTTTTAATGTGTCCTCGGTCGGTGTCTGCATCGTTACCAGGGTAATCTCAAGCGCGTCCGGGTTGCGCCCAAAACCCGCGACCATCTTGCGGAAAGCCGCAATTGACCCGGCTAGATCAGGCATCGCAATATCCACCGGCATCCAACCGTCGGCCCACTGCGCCGCATGGCGCATGCCGAGAGGCCCCATCACGCCCAACAATACGGGAGGGCCACCCGCTTGCAGCGGTTTTGGCTCAAACCACAGTGGATCGAAATTAAGCAGCTCACCATGAAACTCAGGCGCACTGGAGCTGAACAAAGCCCGCTGTGCTGCTACGGTTTCCTTCAAGCCGAGATAGCGACGCGCCCAGGGCAAAGTGCTGCAATTCTCAAACTCCTCCTGGTTCCAACCAACTCCGGCACCGATCAGCAACCTGCCACCGGATAGGCGGTCCAGGGTGGCGATGGTTTTGGCCTGGGACAGCAATTCACGCTCCATCAGCAGCGCAATACCGGTACCCAGTTTTAGCGACCGGGTTACCGACGCCGCCGCCATCAGCGCCACATAGGGATCCATTATTTTTTTGTACGGCTCCGGCAGCTCGCCGCCGGCAGGATAAGGGGTTTTGCGCGACATCGGAATATGACTGTGTTCGCCGTACCACAGCGACTCAAACCCGGCTTGCTCGAGTATTCTCGCAAGTTCCATCGGCGCCAGGTCATCGCTTGTATTCATGGAGCTGAAACCAATATGCATGACCATGCCCCCTGGTGAATCAACGAGCCCTGTTATGGGCGCCCGGCATAATTGCAGCTTTGTGCGACACCACGGCGGCGGCGCTGAGATCCTGCTGCACCATCTGCGCAACATTAAATCCGGAATCCACTGCCTGGTGAGTGCCCGCACCTCGACCACCAGCATCACAGCCAACAATATACAAACCAGGTAATGGGGTACGCGCATCAGGCTTGGATCGCCCCACCTGCCCCACGACCTGGGCCAGGCCAACTGCCTCACCACCGCAGCCCGGCAGCACTGCGTCGCGGCTCATACTGGATATTTGCCGTGCGCCATAAGGCTCCTTGCGAAGGATATGGTGCTTCAGGTCCGGCCACAGCTCGTCTATCACCCGCTCTGCCCGGGCTATCGCCTCTGCTTCCATTGCGGAGCCCGGCTCAGCGGAACAAAACACCTGGCAATTGGCGAGCTGGTGGCCGGGAATATCCGACAGTTGTGGATCAAACTCGGATGGCACATCAATGGCAATTAACGGTACATCGGGCCATTCCCCGCGTTCCATGGCCGCGTAGCGTTCGTCATCGAGCCAACTCTGGTCGGAAAACACCGGAATAAGAGCAGCATCAAAAATGCGTTTATCCAGCACATAACGAAACCCGGCAATTGACCAACTGGGCTCCAGACCCTCAATGTACCCCACGTAGTCCGCTGAAAAATGCTCGCGCCCGGTCAACTTCAATACCGTGGGCTGGATACCGGCGTTGGAAATAATGGTACGGGCACGAATCTCACCGGCGTCGGTTGCAACCCCGACGGCCCTGCCGCCTTCAACAATAATTCGCTGCACCCGCTGCTTGGTCAGATAGGTGCCGCCCTGCTCTGTTACATACTCGGCACACACTTCAGCAACCCGGCCATAACCACCTATATGGTAGCGGCCAGCACCACCGATCACCTGATCACGCAACGCAAGAATTGCCTCAGATGCCGCCAGTCGACTGACCGACACCACAAACAGGGTATTCAGGTTCATGCAGACCTGGCTCTGCAACGGCACGGGGAGCTCGAATGCCTGCATCCACTCCAACATTCCCACATCATCAAGCGCTTGCAAGTCTTGTTCATCGATACCCAAAACGGCTTCGTATAGCTTCCCCAAGGCACCCAAGCCGGCATCATCGACCCCGTATACTCGCTTCATTTGCTGCAACTCGTCCGCGGATCCAGTTGCCAGCAAGGGGCTGTATAGTTTGCGCCATTCGCCGCCAGCCGACTTGTAACGCACCGACGCCGCATTGCCCTGGGGCACGATAAAGGGCGCACGCTCGGCAATACCCAGGGTGTCGACCAGCTCGTGAAAGCGCGAACTGTAAGCGGGAATGCCCACAGCACCGAACATCTCAAAGCGGTAGCCTTTGCGCTCAGCGGTTTGGGTTTTGCCTCCGGCACGGGCGGTCTTTTCGAGCAAGGCGACCCGGTAACCGGCACTGGCCAGTAACGCCGCGACGCTAGCGCCACCATAACCGGCACCAATAACACATGCATCATAGTGATCCATTGACTTGTCCATTATATTTATTGGCACCTGAATCAGTCGGTGGCTTAGCCTTCAGCCCGGATTATCGCGTGTTATGCCCCACTGCTCTATTACATCCTGTTTAGCCAGCCCGGAGGTCCAGCAAGTTGCTGAAAAGCTATCTGCCATAGGGGCAATACCCACCGTAGAAATCCTTATTGCGCAGTGGGGTGTGAAATATGATTAAATTCGCCCTGACTTTCTGTAGCGGCGCCCCGGGCGAATCCCAGTCTATGAACCCAAGCCAACAAGTATCAGAAGCGGCCACCATGGCTGCGAAAATTCCCAACACGCAATTGCTGATCGTGACGGGTAAGGGCGGCGTCGGAAAAACCGCCATCGCCACCGCCCTGGCAACCGCCAGTGCCCGCCAGGGCAAGCGCACCCTGCTTACGATCTACGAAAGGGATGATATAAAACACCCGCTGCTCAACTTACGGGTGGCGTATGAGCCCGTGCAAGCAGAAGCAAACCTGTGGCTGAGCCGTCTGGATAGCCGCTTATCGATGAAGGAATACCTGCATCGAAATGTTCCCATGCACCTGCTCTACGACTGGGTCCTCAATGGCAAGATGATGAGCCAATTCACCGATGCTGCCCCCGGCTTCGACGAAATCATGTGCCTGGGAAAACTCTACGACCTCGCCGAGGGCTCCGACGGCAAGGCTCAATTCGATACCATCGTGTTTGATGCACCCGCCACCGGGCATTGCGCGCTTATGCTGCGCACGCCGTCGGTACTGGCCAACACCATTAACAGCGGTCCAGTGCACAACAGTGCATTAAAAGTTCAGGGACTGCTTGCAGACAAACAACGTTGCAGCGTACTGGTAGTCGCTCTGGCTGAAGACATGGCAATTCAGGAAGGAGGTGAGTTGCTCGACTACGTCAGCGGTGAACTGGCACTGAATACCGGGCCCATGATTATCAACCGCACCCGTCCGCGGCGCTTCCATGATCGTGAAATCGAGCAGTTGCTGGAGCAAAGCAACACCATTAGCCAGCAAACCCGGGCCGTGGTTGAAAGTGCGGTAGCGCACCACAAACAGGCCACACTGCAAGCGGGGTATATTGAAACAGTGCAACAGAATCGTGATGAGGGGGTGATCGAGGTGGAGCAGATTATCCAACAGCGTTTCGACGCGCACGGCGTTATCGACGGCATCACCGCGGCCCTGGCACCGGCATTGGAGAGCAACAAGCAATGAGCGCTGCAAACCTCGATCTACTGGGCCTGCTTGACAGCAAACGCATTCTCTTATGTTGCGGCAGCGGCGGTGTCGGAAAAACCACCACTGCCGCCTCGCTGGGCTTGCTCGCCGCCAGCCGGGGACGCTCGGTGCTGGTGCTCACCATTGACCCGGCCAAACGCCTGGCCCAGGCCATGGGTCTGGATAAGCTCAGCCACGAACCCCAGGCTATCGACATTTCGAAGCTGGAAGCCATCGATAATGCGGGCACCCTGTATGGCATGATGCTCGACACCAAGCGCACCTTCGACCACCTGGTGGAGCGCTACGCCCCCAGTGATGAGGCCCGCCAGGCGATTTTTGACAATCGCTATTACCAGCATATCAGCAGCTCACTGGCCGGCTCGCGCGAATTTATGGCCATGGAGCGGGTTTATGAAATTGCCAGTGAAGGCCGCTACGACCTGGTGGTTGTCGATACGCCGCCGTCGCAGCACGCCCTGGATTTTATAGACGCCCCCAAGCGCATGTTCGACCTGTTCGAGGGCCGCTTCCTGAAGCTGTTGCTGAAACCCTACCAGGTGGTAGGTAAACGCGGCTTGTCATTATTCCGGCGCGGCTCAGAAAAATCACTGAAGTTTCTGGAGAAGCTGACCGGCTATCAATTTATCAACGAATTGTCGGAATTTTTCCTGGTTTTCACCGACATGTTTGAAGGCTTTAAGGAACGCTCAGAGCGTGTCCGCGAATTGCTGGGGCAAAACGACAGCAGCTTTTTACTGGTTTGTGCACCCGAACCCGCCAGCCTCGACCAGGCCCAGCGTTTTTTCCAGCGATTGCGGGGCGAAGACCTGCCGGTGGGTGGCATGATCGTGAATCGGGTTCACATCGCACGCGGGCCCGACCAGCTTAGCGCCAACTGCCAGCAGGAGATTACCGACCTTGAGGCCTGCGTGGATGGCCAACCAGGACTGGCGCAACGGCTTCTGGAAACGTATAAAGAGCAACATGATCTGGCCCTGGCAGACCAGTACACCATTGATCACACGCCGGTGGGGCAGCAACAGATTGCCATCCAGAAAGTACCTCATTTCGAGCGCGACCTGCACAGCCTGGAAGACCTGCAGGCCTTTGCCGGCAAACTGATTGCCGATTAGCTCAACCCCTCTGCCCTTTCACAACTGCTGGATTCCTTGTAAAACAGATCCGGGCTGTTGCAACAGCAGTCGCCCTTGTTTACCTCACTTGAGAAGCTGCCAACAGTAACCTGCTAAGGTCGGATATTGCTCCGCGTACTGAAAAATGCACCGCTCTGCTAACGGCTATCGCAGCTGGACCCGTGAATACCCTGTTAGAGCGCCCGCAATTTGATGCAGATCTGGTCAACGTAAAACTTTGGCCGGTAGACTGGAAATACACCTGCATATAGTGGTAACTTAAGCTCATCCTCTGATTACGCTTCTCGAGCATTCTCAAAGGAAAACCTAAATTTAATTTTTCCCACTACCTTAAGGGGATAGACAATGAAGCACAACCCAATGAAAGTACTGACAGTTGCAGCGGTTATCGCAATTGCTTCTGGCTGTGCCAGCAACTCCAGTCTTGACGAAGTTCGCTCAATGGCCGCTGCCGCAGAGCAAACTGCTAACGAAGCCAACCAGAATGCTGCTGCTGCTCGCACTGCTGCTGAGCGTGCCCAGTCTACCGCTGACCAGGCCCTGGCCACCGCTAACGCAGCCAACATGACTGCTGAAGAAGCCAACGACAAAATTGACCGCGCTTTCCGCCGTTCAATGGAGAAGTAATCCAGCGTTGTAGTATCGGACCCGATCGCCTGACGGCTGTCGGGTTTTTTTGTGCCTGGATTTTACAAACCCTGCTTCAAGTTATTGATAACTGCAGGGGACGGCAACGCCTCGGATGTGAGGGACCGACCAATAAGTAAAAAGAAGGTTTAACAAACGGCCTAAAGCGTGCGTCCGACGGGGGTCGGCAGGCCCTCTTGCAGGGCTTGCACTCGCCAAACCTCATCCCAATCTATAACCGCACCAGCAAATTCCTTTTTCGCTTCGCCGAGGGTAGTGGTGATTGAGCGGCTACTCTGGTCGACCGTACCGGAAGATCCATCCAGGGGCGGATGCACCTCAAGGTACAATATTCCCTCCTTCCAGCCAGCCTTGTAACGCTGGTTAACGATATATACCGGGGTATTGTTTTTTACCCGCAGCGCCAGGTTCTCGATGTCAGCCGGGTACATACGGATACAACCGTGGGTCACTTGCATCCCAATGCCATTCTCGCGGTTGGTGCCATGAATAAAGTAGCTGGGAATCCCGAGCTGCAGAATGTACTGACCCAAAGGGTTATCGGGCCCCGGGGGAACCTTGGTGGGCAGGATATCACCCCGGGCGGCATGCTCCGCCCGCACCGAAGCGGGGGGATACCAGGCGGGGTCCTTAACTCGACCGGTTACCTTGGTCACTTCAAGCGGCGTACTCCAGTCACCACGCCCGACACTGATAGCGTACACCTCAACGGTCTGGGGTTGGCCACGGGCTGGCGGTGGGTAATAGTACAAACGCTTTTCTGACACGTTGATCACAATCCCCTTCCGCGGCGCCGCTGGCAGCACATGCTGCGCTGGAAGGGTCACTACCGCGCCCTCCTCAGGAGCCCAGGCGTCAATATCGGGGTTGGCTGCACGAACTGCATCATAGCCAAACATATGCTCCCGGCCGATATCGATCAGGGTTTCCTGGTCGGAGACCGTCACCTGCTGTAATTGTCCGACAACGTCGCCCACGCTGGGGTCAAGAATAAAACTGTTGAGACGCTCCAGGCTGCGGACCGGACCCACCAGCAACATTGCCAGCAAAAACACGCTGAAGACTGGCTTTATAACACTGTACTGGCTCTTAAATCGTTGCATAGTCAGGGTAGTATCTCAATGGGCGTACCAATATCCACCGCATTCCAGATTTCGTCCATCTCTTCATTGGTTACAGCAATACAACCGTCGGTCCAATTGATCTTCTGGATTACCGACGCCGGGAACGCCATGGGACGACCCGGGAATCCGTGGATCATTATGGACCCGCCAGCACTCACCCCCGCAAACCGGGCTTGCTCCAAATCGTATTGATTCGGGTAAGAAATGTGGATGGCCTTGTAAAAATCACTATTTTCCTTTTTGAAGTCAAGAATATACCTGCCTTCGGGCGTACGTTCATCACCTTCGCGAAACTTATGTCCTCTGGGCTGCGGTCCCAGTGAAACATGATACTCCTTAAACGGCATACCTTTTTGCAGCAGGTACAGTTTGCGCTCAGATTTATTTACCACCACAAAATCGGCCTTGGGCGAAGCCAAAGCCGCGGAACCCAGCAGTAATAGAGCAGCGTAAATAAGCGATTTCATCATGGCACCGATTGTAATGCACAAGCCCGAAGGCGAAAAGTGTAAGGTCTAACAGCGTGGGGAAAAACAGAACTACGCTGACAATAATAGCCAATTTCCTGCACTTCAGCGGTTTTCAGCTTGCACGGCCCTCGCTGTGCTCGGCTACCCGCGAAGCAGATGCAGTCCCGCCCGCCAGCAGCCAATAAATTATCCTGAGCCGGCAAAGCCCCGATTCGGACCCTGCTCAGGATAATCCCATGCCTTAACTTGGCTTTGTTGCCATGCTACTGCATAATCGACCGCCTGTGCCCTAGCCCATCTGATAACAAAAATATTACGTTTGGCGACCCGGCAAGCTCCGCGACGCCCCAGGAGAAAACCATGAATGTAAGTCGTCCCCTATTGCTGAGCCTGTTTGGACTGGTCACCGCCTGCGGTGGCAGCATCGACAGCACTGACCCCATCAGCTCTGCCTGCACCGGCACCGAGTCCACCGCCGAGCGCCTGTTCCTGCAACAGCTATCAGATACCCGGGCAATGATTAAATGGCGCGGCGACGCCGACACACTGTGCTATGGCACCAACGCTGACAGTCTCGATCAACTGGTATCGGCCTCCACTACCGAGGGCGATCATAAAGAAGCTGTGTTGGCCAACCTAAGCCCGGCGACGGTCTACCATTATTCGCTTGGCGGAGCGGCGACTGCCGCCGACGGACAGCAATTCAGCACCGCTCCCGCAGCGGGCGAATTGCCCGCCGACGGCAATACCCGTCTGCTGATACTTGGCGACTCGGGTACCCAAACCGAAGGCGACCACGACGGTGAAGCCGCCGAAGTGCTTGCAGGTGCAGCGACGTATATCGCGGCAACCGGTAACGAAGCGGTCGACCTACTGGTCGCTCTGGGTGACACCGCATACGAGACCGGTACTGATGAGCAATGGCAGGGAGCTTTCTTCGATATCTACCCGGACATCCTGAAAAGCTCGCTGGCGATCACCACCATCGGCAACCACGAAATGGGATTTGGCAGCATTGAACTATGCCTCCTGGTTCCGGGGCAGGTCCCCTGTGGTGTTTTCCAGAATATTCCCGGAGTGAGCAGTTCTCCTGATTCCGACTCCTACAACGGTGATGGCACCACAGACGCCGACGGTAACCTGGTGCCCGACGGCACTGGCATGCCCTACTTTGACATATTCACGATCCCCACCTCGGCCGAAAGTGGCGGCGTGGCCAGCGGCACCGAGCAATACTACTCGGTTGACTATGGCAACGTGCATGTCGTCAGCCTCGACAGCCAGCTCAGCGCACGCGACAACACAACTCGTGAAACCATGCGCCAGTGGTTGATCTCAGACCTGTCAGCCAACACCCTGGATTGGACTGTGGTCATCTTCCACCATCCGCCCTATACCAAAGGCAGGAACCACGACTCGGATGACACTGAAGTCAACGAGTTCGATCGTCCCGAATGGGACATTCGCAACGAGTTTACCCCGGTATTCGAAGAGTATGGGGTCGATGTCGTCTATAGCGGTCATTCCCATTCTTACGAGCGCTCTTTCTACCTGCGCGGCCACACCGGCACCTCGGACACTTTCGATCCGGCAGTGCATGCCGAGCTCAATGCAGGCGGCGATCCGGCGCTTGGCTTTGGCGACGATACCTATTCGCAGCTAAGCCCCACCAGTGGCGGCATTGATGATCGTGTGGTGTATACCGTCGCTGGCAGTGCCGGCAAGGCTGATAGTGGCGGCGGCGCCACCACTACCGACGAGGAATGGCTGCGTCACGCCGCCCACGTGCCCCAACCCTTTGATACCGAGTGCGGCAGCGCAGAGGGATGTCGTCGTGGTCTCGGCCTGCGTGGCTCAGTGATCCTGGATGCCACTGAGAGCGAGTTAACCGCCCGGTTTGTCGATATCAATGGCGATGTGCTGGACCAATTTATCATCACCCGTTAGGCCAACCGCCGTAACAGAAATGGGTCAGGCACGGCCCATTTTTTTGTCGCGCCTACTCACCATTGCCTTCCTGCTCGGCGCGTTATTGCCGCAGGTGGCGCCAGCGCATCCCGGCGCCCACGAAACGGCGGAGCATTTCAGCCAACAGATACAGCAAGATCCGCAACAACAGGCCTTGTACATCCATCGTGGCATCGCCTACTCCAACGCCGGAGATTACTCGCTGGCGCTGTTGGACTTTAGCACCGCCGAGCAGCTGGGCGACCCGCGGATAGTAGGCTTCGATCTTGGCGTGCTTTACTACCGGATGGGCGATCTGGACAGGTCTCGTCACTATTTCGATACTTTTCTGCAACACTTTCCCGACGATATCGGCTGCCTTGAATACCGCGCGCGGCTGTCTCGTGATGCCGGCGATTACAACGATGCTGTCGCCGATTTCAAGCGTATCTTTGAGCTGCAGGACAACTCCAACCCGGGTCACTATGTTTCGGTGGCGCAGATGTTGAGCGAAAATCCAGCACTGGGCACCGGTGCCGCGTTGGACATACTCGACCAGGGTATGGCGCAATTGGGTGTGATCCCCCAGCTTCAACATTATGCTATCCAGCTGGAGGCCGCTCGCGGCAACTACTCCGCGGCGCTGGTGCGACTGAAAAGCCTGCAAGCTGGCCTTGGCGACAGCCCGCAATGGCAAGTTGATATCGCTGACTTACTGGCAAAGCTGGGGCAATCAGTCGAATCCCGCGAATGGTACCTGCTGGCTAACCAGCAATTGCAACACCTGCGCAAGACACCCGCGAGACTTGCCTTACAGCAGCAAATTGACACAGCCCTGCCTACCTTGCAGTAGACCCGGATACCCCCTGGTCACTCGGCACTGGCGTCGCGCGGCGTGAAACGCTGCGCTCCTCGAGCAACACCTACAAGGCAACGGCAAGGCTCAGACCCAGGCTGGAAAGCTGACGAAAATCCATAATCCTGAAAACCGCTTTGATGGCAACAGCGTAAGATGGATGTCTATAAGATTAGGATCACCGCCGCAACTGCCTGACGCGAGAAATGAAGCAATCTCGGTTTCTTTAACTTAACAATATACGCAATCTTTAATTGATCAGTAGCTCGCTCAAGCTCCGCGGCAGGCTTCAGGACCTGGAGCTGAACTCGCTGTCCTGACTACTGCCCCGATACCGGGCGATCATCTGCAAGGGGGATCTATGGCACTGCTCGAGACCTACAACATCGCACTTGTCGCAGTTCCAGCTACGCTGGCATTGCTTTTAGTGGGCCTGGTGATTAAGGAGCGGCGGCGTCACCAGTAACCGGGCCAAGCTGGAGCAATCAACCGATAGTTTTGGCCAGTTCAACCCGGGCGTCCAGCATCTCCCGACAGGTGTTGATCAACTGGTAGTCGGCTGTCGTCGCGGCGCGCTCAAGGACGTTTAATCGATATTCGAGGTCAGTTATTTCATCCACCAGCCGGTGGAGCAGCACGCGGTTATCACCCAGATGCGGCTGCAATAATACCTGGCGCAAGTTGTGGCCGCGATATGCCGCTGCCGGCCGTGCAAAATGATCCTTCATTATTATCCCCATCTACGATCTGTGGCTGTCGATAGACGCGTCAAAGCCTGGAACGAGACGCCATTATCCTACCGCCAACGCTGCTCACCATGGTATGCCAGCAAGCTCAGGGGCTTTATACCCTTTTGCTATTAAGAATCAGCTTTTAATTCGTTATTCTTGGGTAAAACGTCCAGCCAGTCGAAGTGAGCCGGCCCCAGCGCGAAGAATGGGGGATTTAGGAGCTGCGGACGACGGTTATAGACCAGACGACGGCCCGTCATGTCGATGATGGTACCCCCCACCGCCTCAAGTAGCGCCTGACCTGCGGCGGTGTCCCACTCCGAGGTCGCACCAAAGCGCGGATAAATATGGCCCGCGCCCTCGACAATACGACAGAATTTCCAGGCACTGCCGCGCTGCTCAGCCAACATCCAGGGAAAGTGGCGCTGCAATTGCCGCTTAAACCTGTCTATCCGTGGGTCCGCTGCCCCGCGGCTACTGGTCAACACCTTAACCGGCAAATCGAACTTCGCCGACCCAGGCACCAGTATGCGTTGCACCTTCGGGGTGTAGAGCATTGGCGGCTGGTCTACGCCACCTATATACATCTCGCCGGTGAGCGGCAGATAGATAACCCCCAATACCGCCCGACCGGATTCAACCCGGGCTATGCTGATACAAAAATGACCGGACCCCTGAAGAAATTCGCGGGTGCCGTCGAGCGGATCAACCAACCAGTATTGACTCCACTGACTGCGCTTTTCAAAATCGGGGATATTGGTCTCTTCAGACAGAATGGGCCCGCCCGGATAAATCCGAATAAGGCCCTCCTGCAGAATTTCGTTACTCACGCGGTCAGCCTCGGTGACCGGTGTACTGTCTTCCTTGAGACCTACCGGCAGCGGCTGCCGAAGATTTTGCACGTAGAGCGCTCGTAACTGTTCCCCGGCAGCGTCACACAGCTGATAGAGCGCAAGGGTCAACGGATGCATGACAACTCCAGCTTCGCAGCGAAGGCAAGGGCCGAACCATTGACGCCACACCGATGTACTGCGACTCTTGAAAACACTATCATTTGCGGTCATCCACTGTTGCGAAGATATACGTTATGCCCGCTAGTTTAAGCCATAATTCCAGGCCGATGGTTAACTGGAACGACGTTGATACGGTGCTGCTGGACATGGACGGTACCCTGCTGGACCTGCATTTCGACAATTTTTTCTGGCTGGATCACTTACCACGGCGCTATGCAGAACACCGCCAGCAACCCGAAGCAGCGGTAAGAGAGCAACTGGGCAAGCGTTTCGCCAGCGAACGCGGAAGTCTCAATTGGTACTGCCTCGATTACTGGTCTGAGCAATTAGACATAGATATTGCCACCTTGAAACGCGAGATTACCCACCTGATTGCCATTCGGCCCCACGTTGCACGTTTTTTGCAGGCCTTGAAGCATAGTCATCGCCACTGTCTATTAGTGACCAACGCCCATCGCGACAGCGTTGCCATCAAAATGGAGCACATTGACCTGCGCCCCTGGCTGGACGAAATCATCATATCCCACGACTTTGACGCTCCCAAGGAAGATCCGGTATTCTGGCGCAGGCTGCACCGCAAGCTTGGGTTTGACCCCCAGCGCACATTGTTTATCGATGACACCGAAGCGGTGCTGCGGGCGGCACAGGCATTTGGTATTCGGCAGCTGCTCACCTTGTTGCAGCCCGACAGCCGGGGGCCCCACCGTGAACAGCTGGAATTTCCTGCCATTCATCACTTCGACGAAATTATGCCGCCAAGCACCCCAGCAGAACGCTGTGGCCAGCGACCGACATGAACAATAGCAAATCACCCCAGTCACCGGCCCCCTCGCCAAAAGTAAGGCTGGACAAATGGTTGTGGGCAGCCCGCTTTTTTAAGACCCGGACTCTTGCAAAACAAGCGATAGAGGGTGGCAAAGTGCATTATGACGGTGCTCGCTGCAAGGTCAGCAAAGACGTCACCAGGGGTGCAATGCTACGTATTCGCCGCAGCCAGCAGGAAATGACCGTTGAGGTGGTTGCGCTTTCAGACCAGCGCGGTCCTGCCAGTGTCGCTGCCGGCCTGTACCGTGAAACCGCAGATAGCGAGGCCCGGCGAGAGCAGGAAGCAGCTGCTCGACGAGCCGCCAATGCAGGCATCGATCATCCCGGGGGCCGGCCCCACAAACGCGACCGACGACTGATACATCGTTTCAAGAATCGCTACCGGGATGAATAAATACCAGCTGCAAAACCACTACTTTTAAGTAGCTGACTGCTTACCAGCGGCCGCGCGCCAGGGGTGAACCATGAGGTAATACCGAATTAAGCTGGCCCGCCTTACTTCCGTCCCCTTTTTTTGACATAATAGCGCCCCACTAATTTGAGCACCCCGGCACACCCGCTGGCATCCCGTGATGCGTGCGGCCCGCCGGTGGCATTATCACGGCAACTGCGCACAACAGGAACAATTGCATGAACAAAGCGATCGATAACAACCCCACCGTACTCAAAAACCTGAGCTCGGCCCAACTGGTTGAGCAAGCGCTGTCCAATGGCGAAGGCTTTCTGGCAGACAATGGTGCGTTGGCGGTAACTACCGGCAAGCGTACCGGCCGCTCACCGGCAGATCGTTTTATTGTTCGCGAACCCAGTACCGAAGACGCTATCGACTGGGGCTCGGTCAACCGGCCGTTTGATCCAGAAAAATTCGATGCACTGTGGGACCGGGTCGAAAGTTACCTGAACGGTAAAGATCACTATCAGCAGCAATTGCATGTTGGCGCCAGCGACGAGCACTACATTCCCGTCAACGTGGCGACCGAAACTGCCTGGCAAAACCTGTTTGGCCGCAATATGTTCGTGCGCCCCGAGCACTACAATCCCAAGCAAAAGGAAGAATGGAACATCGTCAATGCCGCGGGATTTACCTGTGACCCCGACCGCGATGGCACCAACTCCGACGGTGTTGTGTTAATCAATTTCGCACAGCGCAAAGTGCTGCTGGCAGGTATGCGCTATGCCGGCGAAATGAAAAAGGCCATGTTCTCCGTGCAAAATTTCCTGCTGCCGGAAAAAGGCGTAATGCCCATGCACTGCTCTGCCAATGTTGGCTCACAAGGTGATACTGCGCTTTTCTTTGGTCTTTCTGGCACCGGAAAAACCACGCTCTCTGCAGATCCAGAGAGGTTTCTCATCGGTGATGACGAACATGGCTGGGCCAAAGGCTCGGTGTTCAATATCGAAGGTGGCTGCTATGCAAAAACGATTAACCTGAGCCACGAAAATGAGCCGGTCATCTGGGATGCTATTCGTTTTGGTGCGATTGTCGAAAACGTAGCGATTGATTCCGGGTCGCGGGTTGCCGACTACGACAATACCGAATTGTCAGAAAATGGTCGCTGCAGCTATCCGCTGGAGCACGTCGAAAAGCGGGTTCCGGAAAACTCCGCCGGCGAGCCTAAAACCGTGATTTTCCTGACCTGCGATGTCACCGGCGTCCTGCCACCCGTTGCGATTCTGTCGAAAGAAGCAGCGGCTTTCCATTTTCTTTCGGGTTACACCGCCCGGGTTGGCTCCACTGAAGTTGGCGCTGAGGCAGGCATTCACCCAACCTTCTCCACCTGTTTCGGTGCGCCCTTTATGCCGCGTCCGGCCGGGGTTTATGCCGACTTGCTGATGAAGCGAATCGCCGACTTTGACAGCAAAGTCTACCTGATTAACACCGGCTGGACCGGTGGCTCAGGTGGCCAGGGCGGTAAAGGCAAGCGTTTCCCCATTCCGGTAACCCGGGCGGTGGTGGCAGCTGCGCAAAATGGTCTTTTGGAGTCTGCCGAAACTGAGCATCTGGATATCCTCAACCTGGATATACCCAAGTCTATTCCCGGCGTGGCGCAAGAATTTATCAACCCGCGCACTGCCTGGAACGACCCCGCTGCCTATGACGAGCAAGCGAGCAAACTGGCGAAGCTGTTCCAGCAGAACATTGCCTCGTTCGACATCGCAAAGGAAATTATCGCCTCAGGGCCCAAGGCTGACTAGAGCGGTTGCTGCATAAGCTGGGATGTAGCAATACTTGCATTGCTACATCCCAATCAGGCGCTTTAGTGTTCCGCGCCCGTCGCTGCCCGAACCCTCGCAACACCTACCCTCGGCTTTACCTCAGTGATTACCGGTCTCTGCCGCCTGATCCCTGGACGCGCCGTCACGGCCAAACCAGGTTTGCAGCCGACGCCCGACCCCATCACAGAAAAGATACAAACAGGGCACAAAAATCAGCGTAACCGCAGTCGCCAAGAGGACACCAAAGGTCAGTGAAAGCACCATCGGTATCAAAAATTGCGCCTGCACACTGCGCTCCAGGGTAATGGGTAACAAGCCTACAAAGGTTGTTACCGAAGTCAGTACAATCGGCCGGAAGCGATCTCGTCCGCCCTGTAATAACGCATCCCACAAGGCACAGCCCTGGGCTCTAAGACTATTAACCCGGTCGATAAGCACCAGGTTATCGTTCACCACCACCCCGGCGCAGGCGATAATGCCGAGCAGAGAAAACATACTCATATCGCGGCCAAACAGCAGGTGGCCAACCACCGCGCCCATATAGCCAAAGGGAATCGCCACCAGGATCAGGATCGGCTGCCAGTACGAGCGAAATACAATCGCCATCATGCCAAACACCACCATTGTGGTGCCAATCATCAGGCGCTTCATCTGGGTCAGGAATTCCCGCCGTTGCTGCTGCCTGCCCTCCACCTTTATGTCGAAACCAGGGTAACGGCTCTGCAGCACCGAGCGCTGTTCACGCAGCAGGGTTGCAACCACCACACCGGGGTCATACCCCGGCTCAATCTCGGCAGTGACGGCTGATATCCGGCGCCCGTCGACCCGGTCGATCTTGCTGTAGCCGGGCACATAACGGATTTCTGCCAGTGCCTCGAAGGGTATCTCGCGTCCATCCGGGGCACGGATTCGCATATCCTTCAGAAAATTGACCGCATCCCGCTCGGCGTAGGGGTAGCGAACCATCACCTTCACGTCTTCACGCAAGCGCGGTATCCGCTGCACCTCTTCACCATAAAAGCCACGGCGCACCTGGCGCGCCAGATCAGCCAGGCTGACCCCGAAGTTTTCCGCCAACGGTTTCAAGCGAAGTTCGATTTCGGGGCTCGGGTTATCCAGGCTGTCACGCACATTGAATACACCGGGAAAGCGTGCCAATTGAGCCTTGACCTCACTGGCCGCCTCTCGCAGTGTGGTCAATTCCGGTGCGGCCAACTCAAACTCGATATCTTTACCGCCGTGCCCAATGGTATAGCGAATATCGAAGTCCTTAACATCTGGCAGCTCACCGATAAGCTCCTGCCAGCGCTGCTTTAACTCGCCGGCCGATATATCGCGGTGCTCACTTTTACCCAGGCCAACCGTTACCCCGACCCAATCCTTCGCCGCCAGGGATTCCACGTGAACGACAATCGGTTCATCGCTGCTGGTGTTGACCGCCTGCTTGAGCTGCAGCGCGGCTGCCTCCAGGTGCTCCATAGTCTGTTCAGTTTGACTAAAGGGGCTGCCTTCGTGCATGGTCACGGTGCCCACCAGGTAATCGACCGACACCCGGGGGAAAAAGCTCGCACCCAACCAGCCACCGACATAGATAGCGATCGTGATCAGCAACGCCATCAGGAAACTGACCAGCGTCAGGTTTCGACGTTGCATACAACGCCGCAGGAAGGGCTGGTAGACCTCGCCGGCAAACTGCTCCATGCCCCGGGCGAAGCGCTCGCGGGTGCGCTCCAGGCCGGCGAGCCAGCGCCATTTTCCGGGCTGCTCCGGGCGCATATGCGCCAGGTGAGCCGGCAGTATGAACATGCATTCAATCAGAGAAAAAGTCAGTGCCAACACCACCACCCAGGCAATTTGGCGCGCCTCGGGGGTATCGTCTGGCAACAGAAAGAAGGCGCCAAAAAACAGCATGGTAGTGATCACCGCAAACCATACCGGCTTCATCACACTGATCGCGCCCTCGACCGCCCCCGCAGGACCATGCAGCCCCCGGGACTGCGCCGCGTAAACCGCTTCGCCCACGATAATGGCGTCGTCGACGACAATCCCCAGGATCAGGATAAAGGCGAACAAGGCAATGGTGTTGAGCGAGGCACCGGTAGCAGGCAGCAACCAGATGGCGCCGAGAAAGGCCACCACAATACCGAGGCAAACCCAGAATGCCAGCAGTGGCCGCAGGAACAGCAATAACACAATAAATACCAGCGCCAGGCCACCGAGGCCATTGTAAACCAGGGTGCTGAGGCGGGCCTTGAAAGACAGTGACTGATCGCGCCAAATCGCCGCCTCGACACCCGCAGGCAAGCGCTGTTGCTGCTGCTCGACCCAGCCGTAAACCGCTTCGCTGGTTTTGAGTATATCCGGCTTCGAAGTACTGTAGACATCGAGCCTCAGAAACGGCTTGTCGTCGAAGCGGGCAACAATATCGCTCTCTTCAAAACCATCGATTACCGTCGCCACATCACCCAGCAACACCCGGGTTCCATCTTCATTGCCCAGGATTACGATCGCCTCGAAGTCGGCCGCCACGTAACCCTGGCCGCGGGTCTGCAACTGGATATCGCCGCCGGCAGTGCGCAATTTGCCCGCCGGCAGGTTGAGGGATGAGCCCCTCACCGCATTGACAACATCGTCGAAACGCAGCCCATAGCGACGCAGGTCGAGCTCCGACACCTCAATGCTGATTTCGTATTTCCTGGGCTCCCGCAGCTCCACCAATTGCACCTCGGGGAGCGTGGCAAGATCATCGCGCAATTGCTCGCCGAGCTCCTTCAGGTTTGCTTCGCCAATATCGCCGGCAATAGCAACACTGATCAGCAGCGATTTCCACAGGATCTCGTTAACCTGGGGCCGCTCGGCATCCACCGGGAAACTGGTAATGGCATCGACGCGACTTTTGACCTCATTGAGCAAACGCAGTGAGTCATAGTCGCCCTCAACTTCTATCCGCACCTCTCCCAGGCTCTCCCTGGCAGTTGCGGTAACCCGCTCAATACCATCGAGATCCTGTATCGCCTCTTCAATACGAATGCAGACTTGCTGCTCAATCTCTGAGGGGCCTGCGCCGGGGTACACCACGCTCACCAGGATCGTATCCAGCTCACGCTCGGGAAAAAACTGTTTAGGCACCAGCGGAAACGTGTACAGCCCCATGACGATGGTGATCACCATCAACAGGTTGGCTGCAATAGGATTGTGGACAAACCACTTTACGATATGGCCCAAGGGCTATTCTCCACTCTGGGTGGGAGCTGGCACCGGATTCAAGGGCATACCGGGCAGCGCCATGGTCAAGGGAGAAACCACGACCCGGAGCGGGCCGTCAAAGTCGCCCTGCACCAGCATCTCCTCGTCGTCAGCCTGCAGCACAACGACATCTTTCACCTGCAGGCGATCGTCAGCATCCAGCAACCACAGCTTGTCCTGGGGCCGCAACGCCCCTCGCGGAATCGCAATGACCTTATCTTGCTCGCGACCGGCAATGCGAGCCTCCACAAACTGGCCTATCAGTAATGGCGGCCTGCCACTTTCTGCGTCTGCGACGAAGGGATCCTGGATCTCGGCAACGGCGTACATCGTCCTGCTGCGGGTATCAATCGTTGCGTCGGTACGCGAAATGCCGCCTTGCCACTGCCACTCCCTACCCCCAAGCCGGCCGCTTATAAGCACTGGTATCGGCTGCGCCGTCGCCTCCTGGTCCTGATGCAGGCTCAGGTCGAGCAGCCCGACCTGACGATCTGTCAGCGGCAGCCTGACCTCAACCGCCTCGGTGCTGTAGATGCGAGCCACCGCTGCGCCGGGAACCACAAACTGTCCCACATCGACCATCGTCTGCCGAATGCGCCCGTCAAAAGGCGCTGTCACCGCGGTTCGCTTTAACTCCAGTTCAGCCTGCCCGAGGTCAGCTTGGGCCGCTCTCAGTGCCGCTTCGGCACTGGCCAACTGTGGCACGCGTAAAAACAAATCGTTGGCATCACGGTCGCCAAGATCCCGCCATTCCCGTTTCGCCTGGCGCGTCCGACCTTTTTCTATTGCCAGCAGTTGTCGGGCATCGGCTACCCGGGCCCTGGCTCGCTCTATTGCAAAGCGATAGTCCTGTTGTTCCAGTTGCACCAGTACTTCCCCCGCCGCAAAAAAATCGCCCTCCGCGAAGCCCTCTGCCGTGCCTTCAACCTCACCGCCCACTTGAGCGACCAGGTCAATTTGCCGGCGCGGCTGCACAGTACCCTGGGTTGTCACGACAAGCGCCATCCGAGCTGGACTGCGGCTGATAAATTCCGCCACCGGCGCCGGGGCGGAACGCACTGGCTGCAGCTCGGGCTGGGGTTTTCCTTGAAACAGGAAAGCTGCAACAGCTAAACCCACTATCAATACCAGCGCGGTGGCGAGCCAGCCACGATTTTTTTGACTCATCTCAATGCCTTTTTCATGCCCAGAAAAATCCAGTACCGCTGCGCAACCAATATTTTCTTTGGAGCTTCGGTAGCCATACGACTATCACCCGGCCACGGATTATGCCATGCCCATACGGTCTCTTGAGAAACTAAATAGCAACGGCATCGGGGTGTTGCATCGGACGGTGAAAAAAGTTTGCCGCGATACGGCGGGCGTGATCAATCCCGGGCAACGCTTATGACTATTACAGCGATTGCTCTGCAGCTTGTGCGAGTAAACAGTATCAAAGCCTCTAATTTAGTATGACCATTCTAGAATTTTCCCATAAATTAGCGCCAACATTGATTATCTGGAGAAGTCTGATGGCGACCAAAAAAACTGTAAAGAAAGAAACCAACACCGAGAAGTTAAGCGATGTCGCCAAAGATCTCTACCTGGCCAACCTCGGTATGTACGACAAGATCTATGAAACTCTCGAAGAGAAGGTTGAAGAGATCAGCGACAAGCGTGGCGATTTGTTTAAAGAACTGGTAAAGCGTGGCGAGCAAGTTCACAAGACTGCCGAAAAGCGTATTAAAGGCGTACAGAAAGACGCTGAAATGCGAATCAAGGGTGCCCAGAAAGACGCCGAGAAATTTATCAAGGAATTCGATCTTACCAAGGACATGAAACTTGAAGATCGCATCAAGGAGTTGCGCAGCAACTTCAGCTCGGTAAAAGCGAAGCTGGTTCCCGGCAGCATCAAAAAGAAAGTTTCGACCAAAGCCAAAGCCAAAGCCAAGGCTCCGACCAAAGCCAAAGCTAAAGCCAAGGCGACAGCAAGCAAGGTAGCAAACTCAGCGAAGCAAGCCGCTGCAGAAGTAACAGCCTAAGCTCCATCCAGGTCTCGTAAAGTCTTGCTTAAGGGGTGTGTCCGTGTGACACGCCCCTTTTTTTGTCCCGCACCAAAAGTGCCTGAGCTTATCTTTTAAACCCCTCTCAGTCCGTTACCCGCTGAATTGACATCAATGTCTGGTAACACTTTGGTGGTGTATCTGGATTTAAACAACGCGGCAGTGCTATTCTCCGGAAATAATCAGAAAATAGCGGCGGAAGACATCTCAATGAAAACAAGAGAACGGATTCTTCATACCAGCCTGTTGTTATTCAATGAAGAGGGAGAGCCGAACGTCACTACCGTGGATATTTCCAATGAAATGGAAATAAGCCCCGGCAACCTTTATTACCATTTCAAAGGTAAGGAGGCGATTATCGAGTCATTGTTCGATCGCTTCGACATTACCCTGAGTGATATTCTCAGGGCGCCACTGGAAAAGGAATTGAGCGTTGAAGATAGTTGGTTCTATCTTTATGTGGTCTTCGAAGAAATCTATAACTTCCGCTTTCTTTACCAAAATCTTTCTAACCTGCTACATCGCTACGACGCGATCAATCGCAGGTACAAGCGCTTGATGGAATTGAAAACGCGCACCGCCCACGCGCTGCTGAATGAAGTTGCGGAGCACGGCATACTCAGCATAGAAGACGAGGAACTCACCCAGCTGTGCGAGAGCATCACCCTGCTGTTAACCTACTGGCTCACCTATTGCGATCTGAAGGGGCAGCAGCTCAGCCCTCCGGCGGCGATTCACCAGGGGGTATTCCAGATCGTGCATCTGGTGGCACCCTACCTGAGCGAAGAGTACAGCCACATCTATCGAGAATGCAAAGCGCTGTACCAGACTGCAATTGCCGAACTGGGGCAATAGCCATTTCAGGCAGTTCCTAGCATAATACGCGCCTTTAAAAAGCCGCAGGGAACATCAAAAAATGTCGATCGCAAAACGCATCGCCGACGAGCTCAGAATTACAGCAAGCCAGGCGACAGCCGCAATTGCCTTACTCGACGAAGGCGCTACCGTGCCATTCATTTCGCGCTACCGTAAAGAGCTTACCCAGGGGCTCGATGATACCCAGCTGCGTGATTTGGAACAGCGGCTGGGCTATCTGCGCGAGCTTGATCAACGCCGCCAGGCGATTCTCCAAAGCATTGCCGAGCAAGGCAAACTGAACGATCAGCTCGAACAGGAAATACGCGAGGCCGACACCAAGACCCGGCTGGAAGATCTTTACTTACCGTACAAAAAGAAACGTCGAACCCGGGCGCAACAGGCACGTGAAGCCGGTTTGGAGCCCCTCGCCGATGCGTTATTGCAAAACCCCGATTTGGATCCAGCCCAAGAAGCGGAAGCCTACGTCAATGCCGATAATGGTATTGACCAGCCCAAGGCCGCCCTCGATGGAGCACGCTACATCCTGATGGAGCGCTTCGCCGAAGATGCAGACCTGCTCGGGCAATTGCGCGCCATGTTGAAGCAGGACGGCCAACTCAGCGCCAGGGTCATCGAAGGTAAGGAACGCGAAGCGGCCAAATTCCGCGATTATTTTGAACACGACGAGCCCGCTCGGGCGGTTCCCTCACACCGTGCGCTGGCTATGATGCGCGGTCGCAATGAGGGCTTTCTCTCGCTGTCATTGACCCTGCCGAACGCCGATCAGCTGCCGCTCCACCCCGGAGAGTCCCGCATTGCCACTCACTGGAAGATACAACACCAGGACCGCGCCGCCGACAAATGGCTGGCAGAAGTCGTGCGCTGGACGTGGCGGGTAAAACTGCTGCCACACCTTGAGACCGACTTGTTGGCAGAAATGCGCGAAGCCGCGGAACAACAAGCAATCAAGGTATTTGCCGATAACCTGAAAGATCTGCTGATGGCAGCTCCCGCCGGGGCACGCCCTACCATTGGCCTTGATCCCGGCCTGCGCACAGGGGTTAAAGTCGCGGTTGTCGACAGCACCGGCAAGGTTGTGGACCATTGCGCAATTTATCCTACTCCACCACAAAATCGTATTGCAGAATCCGAGCAAATCCTGGTCAAGCTGTGCAGCAAACACCAGGTCGAATTGATCGCCATCGGCAACGGTACCGCTAGCCGGGAAACCGATCGTTTTGTCGGCGACCTGATCGCGCGCCATCCGCAGCTCAAGCTGACCAAAGTGATGGTAAACGAATCCGGCGCGTCTATTTATTCGGCATCGGAATACGCCGCCCGCGAGTTCCCGGACCTCGATGTTACGATTCGCGGTGCAGTTTCGATCGCCCGGCGCTTGCAGGATCCGCTGGCAGAGCTGGTTAAAATCGATCCGAAATCGATTGGCGTGGGTCAGTACCAACACGACGTCAGCCAGGTTGCAATGGCGCGACAGCTGGACACCGTGGTCGAGGATTGCGTCAACGGCGTTGGTGTAGACGTCAATACCGCCTCCGTCCCGCTGCTCAACCGGGTTTCCGGTTTATCGCGACTACTGGCCGAAAACATTGTCGCACACCGCGACCAGAACGGTCCGTTTGTCGAGCGCTCGCAATTGAAAGAGGTGCCGCGCTTTGGCGACAAGAGCTTCGAGCAGGCAGCCGGTTTTCTGCGCATCAACGGTGGTGCCAACCCGCTGGATGCATCCGCCGTACACCCGGAAACCTACGGTATTGTTAAAAAAATCGCAGCCAGGGGACGGCGGCCACTCGCCAGTGTGATTGGCGACAGTGCGTTTCTCAAAACCCTGTCCCCGGTTGACTATACCGATGAACAGTTCGGCATTCCCACCGTCACCGATATCCTGGCCGAGCTGGACAAACCCGGGAGGGACCCGCGGCCGGAATTCCGCGCCGCAGTATTTCGAGAGGGCGTTGAAAAGCTATCGGATCTGCAAGCGGATATGGTGCTGGAGGGTACGGTAACCAACGTCACCAACTTTGGCGCTTTTGTCGATGTTGGCGTACACCAGGACGGCCTGGTGCATATCTCCCAGGTTGCTGATCGCTTTGTCAAAGACCCCCGTGAAGTCGTGAAGGCAGGCGATATCGTCAAGGTTAAAGTACTGGAAGTTGACCTTGAGCGAAAACGCATCAGTATGACCATGCGGCTGAATAGCAGCGCCGCTGAAACTGCTGCCAACAATGTTAAAGCGGCTCACCAGCACCAGCCCCCCAAACACACGACTCGCCAGGCCACACCCAAGCCTGCGAAACAACAACTGGGTACTCTCGGCCAACTCCTGGTCAATGCTCAACAAAAAACCGATCGTCGCGGCTGACCCTGTGGCCCCGTCGCGCAGAATAAGGCTTGCCTATGTTGAGCCAGCCCGTGCCATGGTAGAAGGCCACTGATGGACTCCGCTCTCATTTTCCTGCTGGTCGTTGCAGTAATTCTTGGCTTGATTGTAATGCTGCCCCGCATCCGAAGAAGGCGACTGCTGGCACGACCGTTCCCGCCGCAGTGGCAGCAGATACTGCAACACAACCTGCCCGTCTACAATGCACTGCCTACAGACACCGTTAGTGAATTGCATCATCAAATCGTACTGTTCCTGGAGGAGAAAAAATTCTACGGCTGTGGCGGCCTGGTTATCGACGACAATATTCGGGTCACCATTGCGGCCCAGGCTTGCCTGCTGCTGCTCAACCGTCCCACTCGCGGCTACGCCAGCTTGCAGGCGATATTGGTTTACCCTTCCGCCTATCTTGCACCGCGGCGGGAACATGACAACAGCGGCGTGGTGCACGAGAGCAACAGCACGATGCTCGGCGAAAGCTGGAGTAACGGACGCCTTATACTGTCCTGGGATGATGTGGTGCGGGGTGCCAGTGATTTTCAGGACGGCCACAATGTTGTACTGCATGAGTTTGCTCACCAACTCGACCAGGAATCCGGCAGTGCCAATGGCGCCCCACTGCTGAGCACCGGCACAAGTTACAAGAGCTGGGCAAGGGTATTGGCGGATGAATTCCTGCAACTGCAACGCGATGCCGATGCGGGGCAGGCCTCACTTCTCGATCACTACGGCGCCAGTAACCCGGCTGAGTTTTTTGCAGTTGCCACCGAGGTATTTTTTGAGCGCCCGAACGAATTGATGCAGTTGCACCCTGAGCTGTTCCAACAGTTGCTGGGTTACTATCGGGTCGACCCATCGACGTGGAACTCGACCGACGCCACGCTGCCAAATGGCAATGACTGAGTGATAGAATCGACATCCAATCCAGCGAGTAAAGCAAACCATGCGAATATTAGTATCACTGCTACTACTGCTACCCCTGGCGACCGCCGCCCAGCAAGCTGAAAAACACGCCATGCAAGTGCCTGCGGAAAATACCCCGGAGCCCGTCGCTACCGAGGCGCCGGAGGCGGACGCCCCAGCGTATGCACTGGTCGATCTGCTGGCTGGCAGGGACCAGATGCTGGACATTCAATCGCAGCTGGTCGACACCCTGGTTAGCACCAGCCCCGAGCTCCAGGATTATCAACCCACCGTCCAGGCATGGGCCCGACAATACCTTGACTGGAACGAGGTTCGCGACCGTTTGGCTGAGATGTATCGCGACAATTTCACGGCTGCTGAGCTGGAAGATTTACTGGAATTCTATCGCTCGCCAACCGGACTCAAGTCGGTTTTATTGATGCCTACCCTGGTACGCGAAAGCAGCCAGATTGGCACTGACCTGGCAGAGGCACACAGGCCCGAGCTGATTGATATGTTGCGCGCTGCGCGTGAGCAGACTGCACCAGAGGCGCAATAGCACGGCCTCAGTAGCCGGCAGAACCCGCCTCTATCAGCTTGAGAAAGTCTGGCGTCAACTCTTCGTAAAGTGTGGCTCCGGGCTTCATCACGTACATTGTGTCGCTCACCTGTGACGGGTCGTAAGCCTGCTTTCTGAGCTCGCCCTTGAGCATTTTAAAAGTACCGGTCACCTCGATATCTGGCTGCACCCGGATAAAGACCGGCCGCGCAAAGGCCGGCAGTTGCCGGGTTACATGCTCCGAGAACTTTTTCAGGTCGAGTTTGTAGACGCCATCGGCGAGGGTGATGGCCGCCATTCCTGCCCGGCCATCGGCCCCCGGCACCTCGACCCCATAGACATTGCAAAACTTGAGCTGCGGGTACTCGTTGAGTATCTCGCCCACCTCGTTAGTCGAGACGTTTTCAGACTTCCAACGAAAAGTATCGCCCACCCGGTCAACAAACTGGTAGTGGGGAATACCAAAAGTAAAGCCGACATCGACACGACGAATCAGATCACCGGAATTAAACCAGGCATCTCCCTTGGAAAACACATCGCGGACAATCTTTTTCTCGGTTTCGGCCTGATTAGTGTAGCCTTCAAATGGCGACAGCTTATCGATACGAGCGAGCAATAACCCGGGTTCACCCTTGGCCACGCGACGGCAGCGGCCCCTCCAGTTGCGCACTATTTCGTCAGCGTCAACATCGTAGCGCACCAGCGCAATCTTCTGCGCCGTCCAACCGATAGTGCAATCCTTATTCAGGGTATTGGCAAATGCAACATTGCCTTCGCTGGAGCCATAGAACTCGGCGATTCGCTCTATACCGAAACGTTCCTTAAACTGCTTCCAGACATCCGGGCGCAGGCCGTTGCCGCACATCCGCAGCAACGGATTGTCGGCGTCATCGGAGCGCACCGGCTGGTTCAGCAGGTAACGGCAAAGCTCACCAATATAAATCAGGCAGTTGGTTTGATACTGGCGCACTTCATTGAGAAATTGACTGGCCGAAAAGCTGCGTCGCAAAAAAATTGAGCAGCCGGAACATAGCGCACCACCGAAGCCGATAAGTATCGCGGTGCCATGAAAAAGCGGTAGGCAGAGGTATATGCGATCATCGACATCAAGCTGTAAAGTCACCTTGGCGCTGCCAATGGCAGAGTTTAGAAAGCGTTGGTGACTCAGCACAGCAGCCTTGGGCATGCCAGTGGTGCCAGAAGTAAAAATATACATCGCCCGATCACCGAGTTTTACCCGCTGGGTATCTACCGGATTAGCGAGGCTGGCGGCGGCGCTGGCAGCATTGAAATCGATTGCCCATGGCGGGACTTCACTGTCACCCTTGTCAGGCACATAGAGATAATCTGAACCCACCTTGAGGTCCAGCTCAGCGGTGACCGGCGCCAATGCCGCAGCGACCTCTTCGCCTACGATGCAAGCCACCGACTGGGTAACCGCAATGCAATGCGCCAATTGGCGACCCTGCAATTTGGTGTTGATAAGCCCGGCAATCGCACCGAGCTTGTTGATGGCAGCCAGTGCAGCCAAAAACTCGACCCGGTTTTCCAGCATCAGGCTAACGCAGTCGCCATGCTTGACACCCCGTTGCTTGAGACAATGAGCGTACTGATTGGCGAGATTGTTAAGCTCATCCCAGCTCACCGTGCGGCCTTCAAACAGCAACGCGACATGCCCCGCATAATCATTGGCGTTCTGCTCAATGCGCAGACCGATGGAGTCAACGGCATCAGCAGAGCGGGGTATGAGGTATTTCGCCGCCGGAAGTACCGCCGCAATTTCCTTACCGGTGAGCAAGATTTCCTTCGCAATCATTTATGGCTCCATCTACGTGTTATTGTCAGACCTGCGGTGACACCTAATTAACCAAGGGTCCCTTAGATTACTTTCTGCTCTCCCAAATGGCTAATCTGCTGTTCACTCAAGCCCAGCATATCGCCCAGAATCTCGGCATTGTGACTCCCCAGCGCAGGCCCCGGCCAGCGAGTGCCGCCCGGGGTGGCCGATAGTTTTGGCATGATAGCCGGAATCTTCAGGGGTACACCATCAATGCTGACCTCCTCGAACAGACCGCGGCTGTTGAAATGGGGGTCTGCCAGCATATCGGCAACATTGTAGATTGGACCAACCGGCACCCTGGCCTGCTCCAGTATCGCCATCGCCTCGTTGCACGGCTGCTCTGCACACCAGCTGGCCAGCACCTTGTCGATTTCTCGCTCGTGGATCACCCTGCCTGCGTTGCTTGCCAGCCGCGGATCAACGGCCAGTTCCCCATGACCCACCGCCTGCATTAACCGCTGGAATATCGAATCACCATTGCCGCCGATAACAATAAACTTGCCATCGACGCAGCGATAGGTATTGGTGGGCACAATGCCGGTCACTGTGGTTCCGGATGCCTCGCGTACTACCCCGGCACCCGAGTATTCAGGAACCACCGCCTCCAGCAAGTTGAACATCGATTCGTACAATGCGACATCCACCACCTGCCCTGCCTGGCCATTCTTGAAGCGAGCCAATAACGCCATGGTGATGCCCAGCGCCGCATGTATCCCTGCTATGGTATCGCCAATACTCAGGTTGGCGCGCACCGGTGCCTCGCCGGGAAAACCGTTAACATAGCGAAAGCCGCTGATAGCTTCGCAGACCGAAGCAAAGCCCGGCTTGCTGGAATAGGGCCCGGTCTGGCCATAGCCGGAAATACGCGCAAACACCAATTCGGGGTTTACGGCTTTGATGTCCTCCGGCCCCAGGCCCCATTTTTCCATGACCCCGGGGCGAAAATTTTCTACCAAGACATCGCATTGTGCCGCCAGCTGCCGCGCCAGATCCCTCCCTGCAGCGGTTTTCAGGTCTATTGTCACGCTCTTTTTATTTCTGCCCAGGCTGTACCACCACAGCGACGTATCACCCACCACCTCGCGCCAGCCGCGAATGGGGTCACCGCCACCCGGCGCTTCAACCTTGATAACCTCTGCGCCAAAATAGGCGAGTATCGAGCAGGCAAAAGGACCTGCCAATAACTGACCCAACTCCAGAACACGAATACCCTGCAAGGGCCCACCGTCTGTCGCCATGTTATCTCCCTTATAATTCCCATCTACTGAAACGTGGGTCGTTTATAGTCAATGCGATTCCAGAATTCGCAATCGGCCCGGTGCACCTCGCTGGCAGGTTTAACGTTTCGATCCAGCAACAGGGTTTGATCATCCGGATAGAAGCGCGGCCAGGCCGGCAAGTCATTGCGGTTAGGATCGCCGCTAGCGGCGAACTGGGTCCAATAGCCCATCATAATCCGGGACAGCTCGATTTGCTCGCCGGCAAACCGGGACTGGGTAAGGCTCATGGGGTTGCCGAATACAAACTGAATTTCCGCCGCGTGAAACGCTTTTAAGCGGGCGCCCGGGACCAGGAAAGGCGCTTCCTGATAATCAAACTGGTATGCCCAGAGCGGCACACGCCTGGCCAGCGCAAGGGAAGTCGTGCGCGTCATACAGTTAAAAAAGCCATCACCAAAGGCTTCGCTAAGGGCATCGAACGGTGTCGCATAGTTTTCCAGCGGATACTGGGTGGCAACCTCCTGCGCCAGCTGCCGTGACCCTACCAGATATTCCAGCCGATCGAGATACTGGTCCGCCTGCAAGGGCCTGAACAAAAAGTTATGCGAGAGCCACACCAGTAAAGTGCCCTCATCACGGTTTGCGCCGTTGATTACGGGAACTTGATTAAAGCTACCGGCTTCGAACGCCGCCAGAAACTGCTCGGGAATCAGGATGCCGTCGACTACTGGCCGCCAATGGGTATAACCTTCGCCAAATGCAAAGGAGGGATCCGGCAGCAATATCTCCGCCACGATCTTGGTCGGCTTATTGCGTAAACATTGCAGCGGGTCTGCGGCGAGGTCACAGGCCAGACCCGCAGCCAGTTGCGCGCCAAGCCGGTTGGCTTGCTCAAGGTTCGAGAGTGGACTATCACAAGACCCACTTTGGATAATCGCGCGATGAAACAGTCCTGCGCTGGCAGGCGACACAAGCTGCGCACAGACACTGATACCACCTGCAGATTGCCCGAACAGGGTGACATTACCCGGGTCTCCGCCAAAGGCTTCGATGTTATCGCGCACCCAGCGCAAGGCCTGAGCCTGGTCTTGAATGCCATAGTTACCGGCACTGCCCATAGAGTCTTCTGCCGCCAAGGCCCGCGTGAGCCAGAAACCCGAAAACTCCCAGTCGATAGCCGGGCGCCACGATCACGCTGCCGGATTGTGAGGCCAGCCTCTGGCCATCAGATTCCCGGTAGGCGGCCTTGCCCGCAGTAAACCCGCCGCCGTGCAGCCACACCATCACCGGTAGCGGTTTGGCGCTTGGTCGCTGCGGGGTCCAGACATTCAGGTAGAGGCAGTCTTCGCTGCCCATCAGGACATTAAAAGGTGGCGCAAATTGGGGACAGGATTCCGCCAGCTCAGTTGCGTCCAGGGTTCCGGACCAAGGTGCTATCGGCTCGGGGGGGCGCCAGCGCAAGTCTGCCAGCGGCGGCCTGGCATAGGGAATTCCAAGATAGCTGTGACTGTTATTTTCAACATAGCCGCGGATACTTCCCAGCGGGGTGGTAACAACCGTGACTTGCTTACCACAGGCAAGCAAAAACATCGAAAGCAATACTGACAACAGTAATGGCTGCGGCATAGACACAGCATACTTTTTCATTCCAGATTCCACTTGCATAGGCGCATCTGACCACCGCGATGCCCTCCGGGGCCTTGTCCCACCCCGCCAGCCATCACCCTGCGTGAATTACCGTGTGCCTTTGACCTTAACTTTGACTTTAACTTGACTTTGACCTTGACGCCAACCGCTTGCCGCGAGCCCCTCTACTGTAACCGAGAGATCAGCGCTTGTTCAAACACGATGCTCTGTCACCACCCGGTAGGGATCCATCATATAAGCGCGATAAACTACCCGACCATCATATGCCAGCATATCCAGCAGTCGCGCCCGCACGGCGGGGTGCACCACCTCGGCTTCAGATTGCTGGCGGGAAAACCACTGCACCTGCAGACTTTCTGCGCTGGTAGTGAGTTCGCCGGCCAGGTAGTCTGCCAGAAAAGTCGTAATCACAATACCGTTGCTCAAATTCGAATAGATACCCGTAAGGGCCCCCACCCTGACGCGAACTCCGGTTTCTTCAAATACCTCGCGTTTCAAGCCGGCAATAAGATCTTCACCGCGTTCAATCTGTCCTCCGGGAAATTCCCAGCCACGCCATGGACTATCGATCAACAGCACCCGGCCCGCAGCATCACTGACAAGAGCACCGGCGGCGACAATATGTTGAGGAGCCGTTTTCATTTTCAAGTATTCCAAACCGGCAGTATTTCCCCGAGTCCCAACTGCAGCAAGCCAGGCCCGGTGACGCAGGTCAATGCTCGAGCGCTTGTGCAATAACGGCTGGCGCTACTGGGCAACAGAAACGCTGCTGCCAGGCCAACGGTTGTCGCTGCTACCGAAAAGAATTCCGTCGTGAGCCTGGATTGATTGTAGTTTTCCGATCAGCCGCGACCGGGAATTAACATGGTGCCCCATCTTTTCCAACAAGCGCCGGGTATCGACACCGATGAGGGGTTCGAGCATCAACTCGTCGGGTTGCCACTGATGATGAATCCGGGGAACGGCAGTAGCTTCTGCGATATTCATCCCGAAGTCGACCGAGTTGACAATCAATTGCAGCACCACGGTAATGATGGCACTGCCACCGGGACTGCCCGTCGCCAGCACCGGCTTGCCCTGATAAAACACAATAGTCGGAGTCATTGACGACAATGGCCGCTTGCCTGGCTCAATCGCATTGGCTTCGGCTCCCACCAGACCGTAGGCGTTAGGCACCCCGGGTTTGGCCGAAAAATCATCCATTTCATTATTGAGGAGAAACCCGGCACCAGCGACCGACACGCCGTTGCCAAAGGAGAAATTCAAGGTATAGGTATTGGAAACGACGTTGCCTTCCCGATCCCAAACGCTGTAGTGAGTGGTCTCAGAGCTCTCATTTCCCAGCTGCAGGCCGGGGCGCACCTTGCTGGAAACACCGGCCTGTTGCAGATCGATGGTCTCAACCAGGCGTTTGGCGTAAGCTTTGTCGAGCAATTCGGCAACCGGCACGCTGACAAAATCCGGGTCGCCCAGATATTCGCTGCGATCGGCATAGGCAAGTCGCATGACTTCGGTCAGCCGATGAATGTAGGCTGCACTGTTGTGATCGAGATCCCCCATGGGCCAGTTTTCCAGCATGTTGAGCATCTGGATCAAATGCACACCACCCGAGGAAGGTGGCGGCATCGAAGCCACCCGATAACCTCGATAGTCACCGTATACTGGCTCTCGCTCCACCACCCGATAGGCCGCAAGGTCAGCCATACTCACCAGCCCGCCGCCAGCTTCCATGGTGGCGACAATCTTGTCGGCAATGGCGCCACTATAAAACGCCTGCGGGCCCTGGCTGGCGATTTGCTGCAAACTCCAGGCGAGGTCTGGCTGGCGCCAGTTTTGACCCACCCGCAATGGCGAGCCATCCGGATTAAAGAAATAGGCGGCGGAGGCCGGGTTTTTGCGCAACTGCTCACCCCGCCAGGCGAGTGACTGGGCCAGTGTATCACTCACCACAATGCCGTTTTTCGCCAGCGCAATCGCCGGCTTCAGTACTTCGCCAAGGCTCATACTGCCGTATTTTTCCAGGGCATAGGCAAGGCCGGCGACAGTGCCGGGAACACCTGAGGATTGCAGACCGAAGCGCGCGCGGTTGGTATCTACGTTGCCATTGGCATCTTCGAACAGCTCACGGTAGGCGCGCTGTGGCGCCATCTCCCGATAGTCGAGGGCGATGGTGCGATTCTCGGCGGCCAGATAGATCAGCATAAAGCCGCCACCGCCCAGGTTGCCGGCCTGCGGCAGGGTCACCGCCAGCGCAAAGCCTGTGGCTACGGCAGCATCAATCGCGTTTCCGCCGCGCAGCAATATCTCGCTGCCGACCTCACTGGCCAATTGCTCCTGGGACACCACCATGCCGCCGCGAGAAGGCAGTGGGTGAAAGGCCTCGCTCATATCAAAGATGGGGACGTAACGACTAGCGCCATCACCGCTGGCAATGGGTTTGGACTCAGCAATGGCAGGGGAAACGAATATCGCAAAAACGACGCTGAAAAGCCCCGCTAAAACTATAGGAGCGCGCAAACTGGACCTCGCATGACGGTGATATCAGCGAGTATTAAGCCCCACGCCCGACAGTCTTGCAAGCTAACCGGGACGGGGCCCGGTAAACGCTACAATTTTTCTGATCGCTCGCCAGCCAATTTGTTACAGGCGCCACTTGTCGCACCCTCAGCGGCAACGACTACCCGCTATTTTTGTAGCATCGGGCTGGCCACCGATGCGGCCAATACCAACTGCGCGAGGAAATAGAGCGGCAAACCCCACTTGCGATTGGGGTAACCGGCCTGTACAAACCGATCTCGGGCGACGAACACGTCTGATAGGGCAAATAACAGGGCTCCGGCCAACAGTGCAGGGTTACCGGTGCTGGCGCTGGCACCGGCAGCCACGGCAACCATAATACCGATGACTATCACGTAGGCCAGTACTGCCCACCGCAAAGCCCCCTCCAGGAACGGCCATACCCAGCGCAAAAACAACAACAGGAATACCGCTACGATGGCAGCGGCGATTGCACTGGTTTCCCAATCGGGGGCCAGCCCGAGAAACGCAGCAATGTAAGCACAATGGGCGAGGAAAAAGCTGACGATACCGAGCAGGAAACTGCGCCCACGACCGCCGGAGATAAGCAGCACATCACCCAACCAGGACAGGCAAAGGCCGACCAGTATCATAATGCCGTAGTTGGACTCGAGGGCGCCGAAGCCCAGCGCGCAGGCAATGAACCCGGCTGCTGCAAGCGGCTTGCTTACCCAGATACCGCTGCGGGAATTGCGGGCCTCAAAGATTAACAGGGCTATAGTGAAGACCACCGTTGTTGCGGCGCCCCCCACTAGCAACGGAGTATTCATGCAACATCTTCCTGAGCATTAAGCGGTCGCGACATCTGCACCCAATCGATGTCGCCATCGTCCGGCCAATCTTCGTATTCGAGGATACCGAGGGCTTCGAATTTGGGACGTATCGCGTCGGTCAGCAGGCCGATACGCTTGAGGTTTGGCACTACTCGAGAGAACAGGGCGGTACGAAAATTCGCATAGATACCGCCCTCGAGCACCCGCTTGCGAGTTTCTTCTACATCCCAGCCAAAGTATTCGTAGACATCGGTAGCAATCAGCCGATCGCGGCTGACCACACAGGCCTCGTAAGCAAACTGGGCCCGCTGCTCACGCTCTTCCTGGCTCAGGGTTTTGACGAAGTCCTCGAGATAATTGATACCGAAAGTGACATGCCGTGCTTCGTCGCGGATCACCAGGTACAACAAGTCTTTCAGCACCGTGTCGGTACAAACCGAGCGCATGGTGTTAAAGGCAGACAGGGCAAGCCCTTCAATCACAATCTGCATGCCGATAAATTTCAGGTCCCAACGCTCGTCGCTGAGGATGCGATCTAGAATGCCCTTGAGGTGCCGGTTAACCGGATACATCATCTTCATCCGCTCACGAATATAGCGGTTAAAGGTTTCGACGTGACGTGCCTCGTCGAAGGTCTGCGACGCCGCATACAGCTTGGCGTTGAGGGTGGGCGCGCAGGAGGCCAGCTGGGAAGCGACCAGCAGCGCCCCCTGCTCACCGTGCAGAAACTGTGACAACGTCCACGACTGTGCGTGGAGCCAGAATTCTTCCCTGCGAGAAGGGCTCAGGGACTCGTAGGGCTCATAGCCAACCAGGTTGTTGATCTCCGGCATCTGGTCAATTAAAACCGGTCTGTTCCAGTTGATGTCAAGCTCCGAATCCCAGTTTAACTGCTTACCAAGCTGGTACAGTTTTTTGATGCGATCGTCCTGGACGCGATAATCCCAATTGTAATGGCCGGCCAGGGGGGTGTTAAAAATCTCAACGACCTGGGCGATGTCTCGCTCCGAAAGTTGGTCCAGGGGGTCCCGTGCAAGATCCTCAAAACGGGAAATATTGCGGGGAGCTTCGCTACGATAATCGAGTTTCATCGTCATGCCATCCTGTTCTGGTTATAGGGCAACTCTACTGTAGCGGGGCCTTACTATGCAACAAGGTGCTCCTGAGCCATAATGCGGTCATATCCGGCCATTGTGAAAGGAGCGCAATATATGCAGGCCCTACCGAGCCAGTACTTTGCGGTGCTAGCAGAGTTGGTTGAAGACAGTGGCTGCGATAGCGCGTTGCTGCTCGAGGGCACCGCCCTGAGCAGCGCAGCGATTCGCATTCCGGATCAATGGATAGACCACCGCATTTTCGAAGACGCGGTGCTGAAAGCTTACCGGCTAACGGCAAACCCGGCGTTGGGACTGGATTTTGGTCAGCGCCTGAATATCAGTAGCCATACCGCGCTTGGCTATGCGGCAATGAATAGTGAAACCCTGGAGCAGGCGCTTAGCCTGTTGCTGCGCTACTACCGACTGGTCGCATTTAACCTCAAGCTCGACTTTGCCCACGAGCACGACTACTGCTTTTTTACGGTAAGTGATATCGGTGACCCGTCGTTCCATGAAAGCTTCAGTTACGAATGCCTGTTCGCCGCTTTTAACAGCAGCATGTGTTACCTGATGCAGGAGCAGCAGTTGCAGGCTCGCTTTGATATCACTGGGCCCGAACCTTCCTATTCCCACCGCTTTTACGAATTACTTGGCCCCGATGTGCGATTTGGGCAACCCAGATTGCGCATGGGATGCGCCCGCACCTTGCTGTCAACATCGCTGCCAGGGGCCAATCCCGGGCTGGCGAAAATCTATGAAGCACAGTGCCAGGACCTGTTATCAAAAATGGACCTCGATGCATCGCTTGCCGAGAAAGTACGAGCCTTGCTCGACAGTTGCGAAGGGGCTTACCCGGGGCATGACGATACCGCGATGATGCTGGCAATGAGTCCACGCACCTTGCGGCGCAGATTGCAACAGGAGAAAACCAGCTTCCAGTTATTACTGGATCAAGTACGTGCCAGGCGAGCTATCGACTACCTGCAGCAAACTCGCCTGCCTCTAAGCAGCATCGCCTACGTAATGGGTTTTAACGACGCGTCCAATTTTCGCCGCTCTTTCCAACGCTGGACAGGAAAGTCACCCCTGCAGTTTCGACGGCAGAGAAACTGAGCAACGAATAGCGGATAACTAGCCATTGGGGGGCTTGCTACTGAAACACGAACGGGCCGCACACCTGGACGTGTGCCGCCCGTCAACAGGTAGCTGCCATTGCTCCCGCTATGGTAGCGGCAGCCCTGAACAACGACTACTGCTTCTTAGCTACCGCTTTTTTACGCACGGCCTTTTTCTTGGCTACCGCCTTTTTAGCAGCTTTCTTTGCCGCCGGAGGTGCTTTTGATACCGATTTTTTAGCATCTGCAATCAGCTTTTTCCAGGCTTTGATATTGGCATCGGTGCGCTTCTTGATAATTGTCTGCGCATCCTTGTTCACTTTGACGGCCATTTTTTGCAATACTTGCACGTCTTTCTTGGCCAACGCCACCAGGCCCTTGAGCTCTTTGACAACATCTGACTTGTCGCCACCGACCTTCCTGGCCTCACTGAGTAAGTCCTTGAGCATGTCGTACTGCCGCTTTGCAACATCGGTGTAACCGTCGATCATGGCCCGGTTGGCAGCCGCAATCGCTTCCAGGTTCTTACTACCCCCGTCAAGTACGTCATCAAGGCTGAGACTACCAATTTTTATATCTTCGAGATATTTACCCAGATCCAATTTACTGATTGCTTCATCGGCCGATGCCTTGACTTTGCTCACTGTACTTTTGGCAGTGGCTTGAGACTTTGATGTTGCCATAGTGATCTCCTTCCTTACTTCGTTTGAATTGCCATACACAAAGGCTTGATACTGCCGCACAATGCTATGACCCGAATAACAATTTCTTATTTTGTACCTTATACAAGCACACCGCATTCATTTACAGCAAAAACCTATCGGCCGTCAAGGATTAAACGTTTCTCCGTGTGACCGCTTACAGCTTTATGTTTTTCAAAGCCTGCGCCACAGGCCCGGGAATCTCCACCGACTGGTTAGTGCGACGATCCACAAACACATGAACAAATTCGCCGGCCGCGGCAGCCATCGCTTCGTCACGTACAAATACTCCAAGACCATAGCGCACCGAACTTCGACCCAGATGCTCAACCCGCAAACCGATATCAATATACTGTGGATACGCCACCGGTGCGAAATAATTACAGGACGAATTCACCACATAGGCGACGGTAGTACCGTTGTGGATATCGAGACCACCGGCTTCAATTAAGTAGCGGTTGGCGACGCTATCGAACCAGGAATAATAAGTCACGTTGTTCACGTGACCGTATATGTCATTGTCCATCCAGCGGGTAACGACGGGATAGAACAATGAAAAGTCACCGCGTACTATCGGCTTTTTATCGACCATGGTAATTCCCCCAAAAGGTATGAGATTAGGCGGGCCGCAATTCAGTAGGCAGACTGGTAAATCTGCAGGGCATCGTCGCGCCGCAACTGACGCGGATTATTGACCAGCAGCCGCTGCTGCAGCATCGCCTCATCTGCCAACATCCCCAGGTCGTTAGCAGCTATACCGACATCGCGAAGGCGTACTGGCAACTCGAGCTCTTCGATAAGCTCCTCGAAATACTCCACCAGATAATCGGTCCGCTGCTGAGTTCCGCCACTCGCCCCGGGCACCAGCAGTGGAGCGAGCTCAGCATACAATCCGGAAGCCGCAGCGGCGTTAAAGCGCAATACTCCCGGCAGCACTAATGAATTGCTCAAACCATGAGCGACATGAAAGTGCCCGCCAATCGGATAGGCAAGAGCATGAACTGCGGCCACCGGAGCATTGGCGAATGCCTGTCCCGCCAGCATCGCGCCAAGTAGCATCGCCGAGCGAGCATTGCGATTATCGCCCTGCTTTACCGCAACGCGAATATTGGCACTTATCAGGCGCAGGGCCTCGCGCGCCAGCATGTCCGAATAGGGATTCTTCTTGTGGATTGAGGTGTAAGCTTCTATGGCATGCACCATCGCGTCGATACCGGTCATAGCGGTAAGAGCCGGCGGCATTGCCAGGGTTAACTCCGCATCCAGCAACGCGACATCTGCCAGCAGTACATTCGATACCACGCCGGCCTTGGTGCTTTCCCCAGTGGTCACGATGGCGACAGCGGTAACTTCGGAACCGGTCCCGGCAGTAGTTGGTACCTGGATCAGGGGTAGTGCGCTTGCCTTTGATCTGGTCCACACCATAGATGTCTTCCAGGCGCTCACCAGAACCCAGCAACACCGCCACCAGTTTGGCGACATCCATGGAACTGCCGCCACCAATTCCGAGCACCCCATCGGCACCCGCAGCACGTGCCTGCTCAACGGCATTGCAGATAGTGGCTACCGGTGGGTCTTCACGCACCTCGGCAAACACATCGAAGCTGACATTACTTTGACGCAGCGAGTGCAACACAGGATCGACCAGGCCCAATCTAACCAGGCCCGGATCAGTTACCACCATGAGCTTGCTGATACCCAGCCTGTCGCAATGCGCACCAATACCCGCAACTTTGCCGGGCCCACAATCAATGCAAGGAACTGTATTAAAACCAAAGCCGTCAGTCATGGCCCCCTCGCCTATTGAGTCATGTCGAGAATTACTTTACCGCGCGCCTGTCGGTTTGCAAGACAATTAAAGGCTTCGACATAATCTGCCAGTGGGAACACATCGGTGACCACCGGACTGAGGCGGCCGCTTTCAAACATGCCCCAAAGCTCTTTCACATTGCGTTGTTGCTCCTCGGGCTCCACCGCCGCAAAAGCGCCCCAGAATACGCCCACGATGGAACACCCTTTCAGCAAGGTCAGGTTAAGTGGAATCTTGGGAATGGGACCGTTGGCAAAACCGATCACCAGAAAGCGACCATTCCAGGCCATTGCCCGCAATGCCTGCTCGCTGTAGTCGCCACCGACAGGATCATAGACAACATCGACCCCCTTGCCTCCAGTCAACTTTTTGACCGTGTCTTTCAGCGGCTGCTCATTGTAATTGATCAGCTCGTCGGCGCCTTTCTCTTTCGCCAGTGCCAGTTTCTCATCCGAACTGGCGGCAGCGATCACCTTCGCTCCCATGGCCTTGCCCAGCTCAACCGCTGTCGTACCGACACCGCCCCCGGCGCCCAGCACCAGCAGAGTTTCACCGGGCTGCAGCGCGGCACGCTGCTTGAGTGCGTAGTAGGAGGTAAAGTAGGTAATGCCGATACCTGAAGCCTGGCGATAATCCAGGCCTCCAGGTTTCGGCATGAGGCTCGCCGAGTGCGCGACTATTCGCTCTGAAAACGCGCCGGAAACCGCCATGCTGATAACGTCGTCACCGGGCTTGAAGTTACTCACTTCACTACCGACTTCCAGAACCACACCGGCGCACTCGCCGCCTGGCACAAACGGCAGTTCGGGCTTCATCTGGTACTTGCCCTGGACCACCAGAATATCCGGGAAATTCAGGGCGGCGGCCTTCACCTCGACCAACACATCTTGCGGCCCCAGCTCTGGCAGCTCCCAATCTGACTTAAATACCAGATCTTCGGGTTGACCAAGCTTCTCACATACTACTGCACGCATTCTCACTCTCCATCATCGGTTTACCGGCAATGCCGATTTTTCTCTGGCTGTAGCGTTAGCTCATCCCAAACCCGGGTTTGCTTACCCACCCGGCGTTTCCTGGCAAGTGCTAGCCGTCTCGAAACGTTGCGTTGATTTCCTGCTGGTCCTTGTATTTCCTGAGCTCATTGCGACCGACAACCATGCGGTGGACCTCATCCGGACCATCTGCCAAGCGCAAGGTACGCTGCGCCATATACAGTTCTGCAAGGGGCGTATCCTGGGAAATGCCCAATGCTCCAAACATCTGAATGGCCTGGTCGACAATGGCTATCGAGACATTGGGGACTGCAGTTTTGATCATTGAAATCCAAACCCTGGCTTGTTTCGGATCAACATTGTCCATCATCCAGGCGGTTTTCAGTGTCAGCAGTCGCGCCTGCTCGATATCCATGCGGGCGTTGGCGATAATATCGATATTGCCCCCGAGACGAGCGAGTGGTTTGCCAAATGCGGTGCGCGAAACTGCACGCTCGCACATCAGCTTGAGAGCGAGCTCGGCGGCACCTATTGCCCGCATACAATGGTGGATACGACCCGGCCCGAGGCGTCCCTGGGAGATTTCAAAGCCGCGGCCCGGGCCCAGGATAATATTGTCCTTGGGTACCCGCACATTGGTAAAGCGCTGGTGCATATGACCGTGGGGAGCATCGTCCATTGAAAACACATGCATCGGCCGCAGGTTTTCGACCCCTGGAGCATCCAATGGCACCAGGATTTGCGATTGCTGAAGATGCTTCGCAGCGCCGGGATCAGTCTTGACCATGACAATCAGCAGCTTGCAACGCGGGTCGCCGGCTCCAGATATATAGTGCTTCTCGCCATTGATCACCCACTCGTCACCATCCAACACTGCCTCGGTTTGGATATTGGTGGCATCGGATGAGGCAACGCCCGGCTCGGTCATGGCATAGGCGGAGCGTATCTCACCATTCAGCAGCGGCTCCAGCCATTGCTTCTTTTGCGCTTCGCTACCGTACTTATGCAGCACTTCCATGTTGCCGGTGTCGGGCGCGCTGCAATTGAAGGACTCGGCAGCCAAATGGGATTTCCCCATTTCTTCCGCGAGGTAGGCATATTCAACGGTATTCAGGCCCGAGCCCCCAGCCCCATCAGTAAGAAAGAAATTCCACAGCCCCTCGGCCCTCGCTTTTGCTTTCAGGCTGTTCATGATTTCGTGCTGGCGCTCGGTAAATTGCCAACGGTCACCGACATCTACCTCGGCTCTGAATTCGTGCTCTACCGGCATCACCTCCTCGGCAATGAAGCGTTTGACCGCCTCCAGAATGGGAGCCACTTTTGCACTGATACCTAATTCCATAATCGTTTGTCCCCTAGTAAGTTGTTAAAAAGTCTCCCTGACTTTTCCAAAACGCGAAAAGCAAAACCCGTGGTTTTTGCCGAAACGTCCATGTTTCGGTGCAGGCTGCCGTATGCAGAGAATTTTATCAGCCCGCCAGTCGATTTGTGATCCGCCACCAGTTCGGCCCGGGTCAATTTCGGAAATGGTTTGATCGCTTGCCTCGAGCATTGTCATTGTGGGTGGAATGCCACCCTGGCTTTCAGCCCAACGCCCGCGAACCAAAGTTTTCGTCATGTAAACCTGGAAATGGCCAATTTTATGGCCCGTATACAGATACCAAGCCTGGATGGATACTAACACCGGATGACACTGAAAACTTGATTCGAACATATAGTATGTTTTGCTATCATTCAAGTATTTTGTGTTTTACTATCCATTCGAAAGTGCAGTTAAAGCAAGGACCAAAAAACGACCACAGCTCGGCACAAGGGAATTTTATGGGCAAGAATAATCATCCCTTCAATACCATTTCACCCTTCAACCGGACCCAACAGCACGACGCCAAACGCCAGACGATACTGGCCGAGGCGGCCCGCCTGTTCAACCGCAGGGGCAGCTGTTCGACGACGCTGCAGGATATCGCCACCTCCCTCAACCTCAGCAAGACCAGCCTTTATTACTACGTCAAAACCAAGCAGGACCTGGTATACCAATGCTACCTGGCGAGCTGCGAACACCACGCGGTGAGGATTGCCAGCATCGATCGCGCAGCAATGTCGGGGCGGGAGAAGCTGCACCGGCTTATTATCGATAATTTCATGGAATGGGGAGATATTCTCGAGGGCCGAGCGCCCCACTATGCGCTACTACTCGAAACCGCCTCCCTGGCCCCGGCTCAACGGGCCCTGATCGAGCAGCGGTTTACCGCCAACGTCAAGAGCGTCAGAGACATCATTTCAAGCGGCATGGCCGACCAATCGGTTGCACCCTGCGATGCCACATCGACTGCGCTGTGTATCATTGGCACCTTGTCCTGGTCACCGCTTTGGCTACTGCAGCTTGAGCCTGCGGCTATTGAAAGTGCAGCATTGGCGGCCAGCGACATCCTGTTGCGGGGCATGCATCCCGATGCTGGTAACTATCGGTTCGAGTCGCTGGCCAATACCACCGACAGCGTTTCGGAGCAAAGTGGCTTTGACCAGGAGGACCAAAACCGACGCAAGCGAGAAGCCTTTCTTAAAACCGGCAGCTGGTTTTTTAACCGCAAGGGCTTCAAAGGCACCTCGCTTGACGAAATTGCACAGCAGCTCGAGGTTACCAAGGGGGCGTTTTACTATCACATCAAGGACAAGGAAGACCTGCTACAGCAATGCTTTGAGCGCTCACTGGAACTGACCGAAACAGTACAGAACCAGGCACTCGAGAATGGCAATTGCGGAATAAAAAGGCTGGAAATCAGCTGTCGAAGCATTTTTTATTTGCAGAATTCAAGCGCCGGCCCGCTCATTCGATATAACAATTTGCTTGCCTTGCCCGCAGTAAAAAGAACCCTGATCATGCAGCGGACCCGCCGTTCCAGCGGCCAGTTCGGCAAGTTTATCGAGGATGGAATACACGACGGCAGCATCAGGCTGATTGACGCCACCGTGGCTCAACACATGCTGGCCGGGGCCAATATGGCAGCGATGGAAGTGCCTCGCTGGAAAAGCATGGGGACGCTGGAAGACGAATCCATCGATTACTTCCATGTTTTTTTCAATGGCTTACAACCGCGCTGAACAGCACGCGAGCACTTGGAAATGCACAGCTTCTGGCCAGGCGCTTAACTGAAGCGGGAGAAATCCGGCGCGCGCTTGGTAAAAAAGGCGTCAAACGCCTCTGCTGCCTCGGGCGATTGCAGGGCCTCACTGAACATCCCTAACTCCAGTTCCATCCGCGTAGCCAGGGGCCCTGGGTCCATCCGCATCAGCTTTTTCGCGGCTCGCAATGCCGCTGGAGGTTTCGCGGCCAGGCTGGCCGCGGTAGCCAATGATACGGCAGTAAACGGTCGGGAGCCAATACCTCGCTCACCAGACCAAGAGCCTGGGCCTGATGGGCGTCGAGCCTTTCACCCAATAACAGCATGCGGGCAGCATTCAGGTGGCCCATTTGCCGCGGCATTAACAAAGAAGACCCCGCCTCTGGAACCAGAGCGAGATCAACAAAGGGGGTATGAAATGTCGCGGCCTCGCTAGCGTAGACAAAATCGCAGTGCAACAACAAGGTGGTGCCTATGCCAATGGCAAGGCCGTTAACCGCAGCCACAAGCGGCACCCGCAGCTGGGGCAAAACATTCACAAATCGATGAACCGGAAGCTCTTCGCCTGCTCCGTCCGGACTGGCGAAATCGGCGATATCATTGCCCGCGGTAAAGGCATCACCATTGCCGGTCAAATGAACCACTTTGATCGCACTGTCGCTGGCCACCCTCTCCAACGCTGCTGCCAGAGCAGTATACATTGGCTGGGTCAGGGCGTTTTTCTTTTCCGGCCTGTTAAAGGCCAGCTCCAGCACGCCGCCGCTGAGCTTCGACTTAATCAAATCCGTCATAAATCCCCCGGATATTTGGCTTGCGTAACACTAAGGCACCTCTCATTAATTCGATGTCACCTCAGCGTAGCCTAACGATATGAGATGATATCCGGCTCGTGAGAATCGCTGCCCGACACCTGCAAATAGGAAAACTCGTTGTAGCTCGATAAGGACATGCGTTCACTGCTGAATAACAGCCGCGTTATGGAGCAATTGATGATCGGCTCATACACGGAGTAAACCGCGGTATCAGGCATAGCCAGCACATGCGCAACCAGCGTTGCAATCACTCCGCCGGAGGTGAATACGGCGCTGGTCGTCCCACTACTCTGAGCCCGTTGAACAGCAGCAAGGGCACCCAATACTTGTGACTTAAACTGGGGCCAGGTCTCCAGCCGATTATCAAGCACTGCGCCCTCAAGCCACTGGTTGAACACAATCTTGAGCAGCTTCTGGAACGCTTTCTTGTCACTGTGGGCACTATCTAACAGTTGCGCAACCCGGGCATCAACTTGCGCCAACTGCGGCGCGAACAACTGGATCTGACCTTCGCTGTCCATCTCGTTAAAACCAGGATCTTCCAGCGCTGGCGCCAACTGGACCCCCGCATCAGAGTAACACTGGATGACCTCTGCCGCGGTCTGGCGCTGGCGCTGCAAGGTGCCGCTGTACAAGCCGTCCAGACGATAGCCGGCGTTCAGCAAATAGCTTCCGAGTCGCCGGGCCTGACGCAGCCCAAGCTCAGACAGGGCGTCGTAATTATCACTGCCAAAGGAGGCCTGGCCATGACGCAGCAGTAGAATTTCAGACATAGGCTTGATTATCCTTAGCGATGGCAGCCCTAAACCCGCGGCTCCAGCAGCAGCCTACAGCGATGACTTGTGCAACTGGTCCAATCGCAGCTCGGCGTTTTCACTGAGCATACCCCGGCGCAGCTTCCTCATGCCTCCCAGCCAACGATCGTAGTTGGCAAACTTGTTGCCCCAATACTCGGCTACATTCGGGTGGGTAAGTATAAGAAAACGCTCATCGCGAATGCCCTCAAGCACTATATCGGCAGCCGCCTGTGGTGTGATCACACCGGCGCCCAGCTGCGCCGGGGCATCGCCTTCTGCAATTCCGATCATGCGGGTTGCAACGTATTGCGGGCATACTGCCGACACCCTGATACCCTGATCGCCATGTGCTATTGCCATCGCCTCGGCAAAACCCAGTGCCGCATGCTTGGTGGTCGAGTAAGCTGAATCGCCTATTTGCTGTAACAGGCCAGCCGCAGAAATCGTATTCACGAGGTAGCCACCGCCGCGTGCAATCATGCCCGGAATTACCGCTCGGGCAGCATAAACATGCGCCATCACGTTGACTTCCCAGTTGAGCTGCCATACCTCGTTGTCACAGGTTGCCACGGCAGACTCAGGGTCGTCACCACGGCCGATACCCGCGTTGGAGCAGAAAATATCCACGGGCCCAAGCTCTTTTTCTACGATGCTCACCAGAGCCTGCACCTGCTGCTCAATGCGCACATCACAGGCCACCGCAAGACCACCGATACTACTGGCCACCGCACCCGCCGCATTAATATCCAGGTCGGCAACAGCAACTTTGCTGGCACCGGCAGCATTGAAAGCCTGGCACAGTGCTTTGCCGATACCATGGCCACCGCCGGTCACTACCACTACTTTTCCCGCTATATCCATGTGCAACCTCTGCTCGCAAAATCAGGGGGCCGACCCAGGGGCACCGCTTCCCTCCAACGTATTCGAACTTACAGTATGTTTTATTATTCAGCAAGTATCTTCAGCTTCATTTCCGCCCTGCCCCCGGCTCATTTCACCTACGATTTACGGATTGCATGAAACTGCCAGCAGATCTGCAGGAATATAGGGCAAATACAAGAGCACTGAGCCCCGCAATCAAAGGGCCCCTTGATGTTCGATCGAGCCACGGTCTATAGTTTGCTCTCCAACAAGCTCGGCTGCTCCTTAATCCTATGCCCCGCAACTTCACCCTCTTGACTGCCTCTGTCGGCATTGGCGCACTCTTTATGGGCTTTACCGCGCCCAGCATCGCGCAAACTCAACTGCAAGAGATAGAAGACATCAGTTTCAACTTTGTCTATAGCACGGTGCTCGGCACAGGTTTTTACAGCACGGCAAGCGAAAGAGTTTTTATTATGCGGGTGCCACTAAAATGGGAACTTGCCGAGCTTGATGATCGCAGCAGTATCGAGCTGCTAATGCCTGTATCTATTGGTGTTCGTGATCTGCGCGATGACGAAGGCGAGTTCGAGTTACCGGACCAACTGATGACCGCCTCACTTTTACCCGGCATCGCCTGGGATTACCTGGCGCTGGACAACTGGCAGCTTGCTCCGTCGATCAGTGCGGGTATGGCCAAGGATTTTGAGCACGGCACTACCGCCTGGATGTACTCGATCGGCGTGCGCAGTTACGCCTGGTGGAATTGGGGCAAGCATCAGTTGGGATTCGGCAGTCGCTTGCTGGGGGCCGGCCAGCACGTGGAATCGATTGCGGGCCAACAGGGCTTCGTGATGGTAGAAAATGGCCTCGACTGGAACTATAAGCTACCCTGGACGCTCGGCGGCCGCCCCCTGAGCAGTAGTATTTTTATACTTTGGCAGCACTTTACCGATGATATGGACCTACCCGGAGTATCTGGAGAACAGGTTGTTGTGAACAATCTGTATCAACTGGGATTTACCTTTGGTTTTCGCGAGACGGTTACGGTTGCCGGCTTCATCCCGGTAAGTCGGGTTGGTTTTTCTATTATCCGCGGCAACACCACAAGCGGTGGCGATTTAAAAGCGGTTTCCTTAAACCTCGGATTTCCGCTTTCGTATTTTTAGGACTTGCCTGAAAAATTGGCATTCACCCAGCTACGACTTTTCTGGCCACAGCCATTAAAAGAAACTTGATTCCCGACCGACACCATCTGCGGCTTCTCTTTTTGGCCTTGCGAGACTAACATGCGCCGCCTACCAACAAGAGGCCCGAACGGCATGAATATCGAGAACAACAAAGTCGTGTGCTTTCATTACACGTTAAAGAGCCCCGAAGGGACTATGATCGAAACCACCCAGGGGGGTGATCCCGCATTCTATCTACACGGTGCTGGCAATATCCTGCCAGCATTAGAGCAAGCGATGACCGGCGGCAAGCCTGGCCAACACATTTCGCTCGAGCTCGGCCCCCACGATGCCTATGGTCCGCGCAATGAGGCCCTGGTGGAACGCATGGCTGTTAAGCACCTTCAGTCGCGCGACCGAAAGCTGCGCCCGGGAAGTATCGCTGTGGTCAACAGTGACAAGGGACAACGTCAGGTAACGGTGCTTAAAATGGGCAAGTTCCAAGCCACAGTAGACGGCAACCACCCTCTCGCAGGCCAGACTATTGTTTTTGAAATCGAAATCACCGCTATCAGAGACGCCACCCCGGAGGAACTGGCCCACGGCCACGCCCATGGAGCAGATGGCAATGCGAGCCACTAATGGGCAGCCGGGCTTATTCAATGAATTGCAGCGGATACGGCTAAGTGGATACAGTCTTTATCCTGGTTGAACCAAAACGGGCGGAAAACGTTGGCGCGGCAGCCAGGGCATTAAAAACCATGGGCTTCAGCGAGCTGAGACTGGTAGGAAATATGCTGCATGACACCCAGGGTGCGCGCACTCTCGCTCATGGTGCCGGCGAGATATTGGCGTCGGCAAAGTGTTATGACTCGCTCAAGGCAGCGACTACAGATATTGATTTTGTGGTTGGCACAAGCGCCAAGCTGCGCCATCATCGGCGCTACCATTACAAACCGGAAGAACTCGTCGAACTGCTGCTCCACAAGCACGGCTCAATACAACGCGCGGCGATCGTTTTTGGACGCGAGGACCACGGCTTGAGCAACACAGAAATCAGATTGTGCGATGCGCTTAGCCAGGTACCCATGGCAACACCCTACCCGTCCCTCAATCTGGGACAGGCCGTCATGTTGTACAGCTATACCCTGGCAACGCTCGCAAACCCTGAGCCTGACCAGACCCAGCAATCAGAAACTGCGCAATATCGTGCACTTAAGCCCAAAATGGAGCAACTCCTGAACTCAGCCGGGATAGCCAGCGACGAGAAGACGCACCTTTGGGCAATGCAGCGGCTAGCCGAGGCAAAAACCGAAGATATTGGCTTCCTGCACTTTATCTGTGACAAACTCAAGCGACAATGAGCGAACCAGCGTCGCACTAGCTCGCAAAGATTTTGCAGGCGAGTGATAGGCGGTCTAAGCTTTAGACAATCATTAAATTGCGTCCAGCCATCATGTTGTCAATAGAAAAATACAGACCCCGCAGAAAATTCATCATCGGAAGCTTGATATGGGCACTTGCCGTCGGTCAAGCCTATGCCATTGAAATCACTATTCCACTGCCCGGCGGCGTTAACAGCTATGCCGAGTGCGTGCTTGATAGCGTCAAGCCGGATATCGGAGGGGTTGCCTTGCAGGCGCTTACCAGCGACTGCCGGGCGCGCTTTCCCAATGCTTCAAAGCCGGGACTATTTGGCCCGAGAAGCGTCGACACGTGTTACCAGAAGTATGAGGATAGTGTCTCTAGCCGAGAGGCGGCAAAAGTCGTTTTCAGCGCTTGCCAGGATTATTTCCGCTCTCAAAATTCTAACCAATCTACTGCATTGCGCGGCAGTAGACTACAAGCCACGCCAAACTAACCGTTAAAGTTATTTCTGCAAAAACTAAAACGGCAGCCCTGGGGCTGCCGTTTTTTCTGAGTTGCTACCTTTATCAGGCAGCAGCAAACCGAGGATTGATTTCCCTTGGAATGAGCCGCTCAAACAACACATCGTAGAAACGATAAAGTCCTTCGCGATTCAAACCCTGCTCCTGAGTCAGCGAGCGTGTCAGTAACTGCGCCGCTCTTGAAACTGCTTCCTCAGGGTTGCGCTCTGCGGACTGCATCACCGCTTCCAAAGAAAAGCTTTCTGCCCTATTGTCTTCGGGAAGCGAATCAGCATCGACAAAGTTATCGAGCAACCGTGCCATAAATCGCAGCCGCATTTCGACGCTCATACAAGAGCAGCGGCCGACCAAACGAGCAACAGCAGTTGCTAACATCTCTACCCCGCGCTCACGAGCGCCGGATTGGTTGTAGTTAACAGTTTTTTTCATCATGGCAAATTACCTGCGGCGTCTCTTTTTTGTATTAATTAATCACTGTGCTAACTATGGACGCCAGCGAGAGTATTCTCAATAAGCGCTTTCAACCCGCGTATAGGTAATGTTACTAGTATGTGAAGCCGTTCAGGTGCAATGCGATAGGCAGTTCATCAATCCTGAAGCGCATCAGATTTGAGTGGGTGAGCATCACGGTCATTCAGGACAATACAGTTTGGCGCAAGCCCTATGCCGTGCTGTAGATCAAGGCCTCGCGCAAGGTCGAGTGGCTAAACTCAAAGCCCGCACGCTGCAGGCGCTGGGGAATTACGCGCTGCCCTGTCAGCATCAACTGCGACATCTCGCCAAGTGCCAGGGTAAGAATCGGCGCGGGAACGGGTAACACCGAAGGCCGTTTCAGCACTTGCGCCAGTTCATCGGTAAATTCATTGTTGCGCACCGGATTCGGCGCCGTAGCGTTAAAAACACCCTGCAGAGTATCGTGGTCCAGCAGGTATTCAATAGCCCGCACCAGGTCTTGTAGACTGACCCAACTCATCCACTGCTGGCCCGAACCCAAACGACCACCGGCACCCAACTTGAAAACTGGAAGCAATCGCTTCAGCATGCCGCCATTGGGGCCCATGACCAGGCCGATGCGAATAATACAAACTCGAATCCCCAGACCCTCGGCACGCATAGCTGCTGCTTCCCAGGCTGCACACAGCTCATGACTGAACTCAGGGTGCGGCCTTGACCGCTCGTCCAATACGCGATCGCCACCATCACCGTAATAGCCTATCGCCGACGCCGAAACCAGCACTTTGGGCCGGTGTTTCTGTTCCGCCAGAGCGTCAATCAGCTGGTTGGTCAGATCTACTCTGCTGGCGTAAAGCGCCTGCTTGCGCTTAACAGTCCAACGACGATCTGCAATGGGTAACCCTGCGAGATTGACCACGGCATCCGTTGTGGCCAGGTCGGCGTCAACCGCAGACTCAACTGGCGTAATGGGTACTCCTACCCGCCGCTGCGCAGTGGCAACATTGCGTGTCAAAACCGTTAATTCGTCACCCCGTTCCACCAGCTTATGGCTCAAAGCGGATCCGACAAAGCCAGTACCACCCGTTATCAGCACTTTCATCTTCTTATTACCCCATTTGAAGGACGCACTGCAATTGGCAGTACATTAAACCAAACCCTGCCAGCTCGCCGAAGACCCGGCCCTGTCGATGCTCCTCCAGAGCCCGAGTATAGAGGCCCGGCATCAATTTTGAATGACCAGAAACTACTATTTAAAGGATTCTTTATCACCAAAGATTATAAGAGTTGGTTAATTGACGCTGAACCCTGCTGCCGGCATCTACCAATAGCTACGGTGTGGGTAAACGATAGGTTCATTCCTCGCTTCAGCCATCGCGCGACCGAATACCTGGGGGGCGGGGCTGCCATAGTGGAAGCTCGGACAAACTGCTGCAACGACAAGGCCCGGCATACCATCGGAGTCAGAGTCTTTCGGGGTACAATCAAGGCATGAAAAATACTCCTATACCGACAGCCCTATTCGACAGTCACCTGCACATTGTCGATCCGCGCTTCGAACTGCAGTCAAACAATGGCTACACCCCGCCCCACTTCAGCTGCGAAGATTATCGGCAGCGGCTCCGTTCCCTGCCAATGATTGGTGGTGCTGTGGTCTCCGGTTCATTCCAGGGTTTTGACCAGCAATACCTGTTGGCGGCGCTTGCAAATCTCGGCCCTGGATTTGTCGGCGTCACCCAACTACCCCACGACGTGAGCGACCTACAAATACTGGAGCTTGATCGCCAAGGCGTGAGAGCCGTGCGCTTCAATGTCAAACGCGGCGGCTCCGAGAGCATTACACACCTCCCAACCCTCGCCAGGCGGGTTTACGAAATAGCCGGTTGGCACATTGAGCTGTATATCGACTCACAGCAGCTGCAGGCACTGTCTAGCCAACTTTTACGAATTCCAGCGCTGAGTATTGATCATCTTGGGCTTTCACATGCCGGACTCCCCCAACTACTGAAGTTGGTGGAACGCGGGGCGCGGGTTAAAGCCAGCGGCTTCAGCCGTGGCGACCTGAATATCGCAAAAACACTGCGCCAGATCGCCGCTATCAACCCGCAGGCGTTGATGTTTGGTACCGACCTGCCCTGCACCCGAGCACCGCGACCATGGGACGAACAAGACCTGGAAACACTTTGCAACGCCCTCGATGAGGTGCTGCTGCCTGCGGTACTGGCAGGCAATGCACTCGAATTTTATCGCCTGGCTACGCCCCAGGCAGGGCCCGCGACCCACCCTGGTATCGCTTTATGACCACCTCACCTTTTCGCCACTGTCCGCAATGTTGCTCGGGCGAGATTGAGTTTCGCGACAACAAGCAACTTATCTGCCTCAACTGCCATTTTTGCTATTTTCACAATGTCGCCACGGCGGTGGGGGCAGTCATTCGTCACGGCACTGAAATCCTGTTGGCTGTGAGGGGCCGTGAACCCGCACGCGGCATGCTGGACCTGCCCGGAGGGTTCACCGATCCTGGTGAAAGTCTGGAACAAGCGTTACAGCGGGAAATGAAAGAAGAGCTTGGAGTTGAATTTAGTAACCCGCGTTACCTGTTTTCTTTTGCCAATACTTATGTCTACGCCGACGTGGTATATCAAACCACCGACGCCATTTTCGAATTCAGACTCAAGCAAAAGCCAACGTATAGTGGCAGCAGACGACGTCGCAGCGGTACGCTGGATCGAATTGCAGGCAGTGAACCAAAACGATATCGCTTTCGACTCTATCCGTCGAGCCATTTCCCGACTGAAGCGGCAACAAAGCCAGCAACAACAGTAGTATATTAGCCGTAGCCTTCACCAAGCCCTCCAGAAGCAAAAAACCTTCGGGGATGGAAATGAAAATACCGTGCTTGATTTAAGTCAATGCCTCGCCCTGTCGCAGGCGCGACACTATTCCTTCATGTTTTCGAGGGGAAGCTGTGAACATCCAAGCGATAGAAGCCTTACTGAAGAATAAACGGGATGAATTACTGCTGCGGGCAGAGCGCCTGCATCGCGACGTTCACCACCGGGAAGAGCCCATCGAAAAGGACTTTGCAGAGCAAGCAGTCGAACTCGAAAATCTTGAAGTTTTACTTGAACTAGACCGCGAGACGCGGCTGGAATTGAGAAACGTGCTCGAGGCGCTAACCCGAATCGAAGACGATGAATACGGCTCCTGCCAACAATGTGGTGACGCTATCGCAGAAGCCAGGCTCAATGCATTGCCCTATACCCAGACATGTATCCGCTGCGCTGATGCATTGGAAAACGCTCGTCAGCATTAACTAACCCGAGCAATGGCCGCTGGCGGTGGTAGCCATATTTATCACTAGCGACGGAATAGCAGGCAGGCTTGCCAACCCGCTTACAGCTGTCACGTGAGACGCACATAGCACACCGCAGTGATCACCAGGGCACCCAAAAGGTTGAGAATGAAACCCTCCCGGGCCATATCGATAGCGCGCAACAAACCGCTGCCATAGATAATAGAGTTGGGCGCGGTTGCCACTGGAAGCATAAACGCACAACTCGCACTCATGGCCGCAGGTACCATTAAAATGGCGGGCTCAAGGCCCGCTCCGATGGCGGCAGCGGCGAGCACCGGCATTAACAATGTGGTACTGGCGGTATTACTGGTGGCCTCGGTCAAAAAACTGACACTCAGGGCAATGGCGCCTATGATCAGAACGACCGGCAGCGCACTAATACCGCTGATACCCCCTGCTAACAGAGCGCTCAAACCCGACTCGGAGAATGCGCTGGCAATGGTAATGCCACCCGCGAACAGCAGCAGAACACCCCAGGGGATGGTCACCGCGGTATCCCAGCTCAATAGCCTGCTGCCTTTCCCGTCGGGCAGCAAAAACAGTACCACCACAGCTACAAAAGCAACCGAGGCATCGTTTGCCGTCGGCATATCCAGATAGCCACTCCAGCCGCCGAAGGGTTCCCTGCGGGTCATCCAGGCTAGCGCGGTCAAAGCAAAGACCCACATAACACGCTTCTGCGCAAGCTCCCAGGGACCCAGTTGCGGTAGATTAATATCGCCGGTTGCGGGCAGATGCCGGGTTAGCCAAAGGGCAGCAATGGGCACCATAAGCATGACCACGGGCAAACCCCAGCTCATCCATTGGCTAAAACTCACTGTGCTTCCGGTTTCGTCGCTATAGACTTGCATGAATACCAGGTTGGGGGGTGTTCCAATGGGTGTCCCTATCCCACCGATAGATGCGGCGTAGGCAATACCCAGCAATAAGGGTATAGCCAGTTGCCGCTGATCTGCCCGCTCCAGCACCGCGAGGACGACAGGCAGCAGCATCAGGGTGGTGGCCGTATTAGAAATCCACATACTCAGAAGCGCTGAAGTGAGCATAAACCCGAATACCAGGCGCCTGGGACTATCGCCACCCACCAGGTTGACCATCAGCAGTGCAACCCGCCGGTGGGTGCCCGTGTGCTCCATCGCCTTCGACAACAGAAAGCCCCCGAGCAGCAGTAAGATCAGCGGGGAACCATAGGCGGCAGCGATTTGCTGCTGATTGAGAACGCCTAACAGAGGAAATCCCGCAAGCGGAATCAGCGACGTCACTGGAATAGGGATGGGCTCAAAAACCCACCAGAGAAGGCACAACAGTGTCACAGCTGCAGTCGCTGCAAGCGAGTGCGAGTGGTCATTCAGCATCAAGAGAGCGTAACAGCTCACACTAGCAACCAGTCCAATGACAATCACGCGGTTATTTTTCATTGGAATTTGGCTTCACTCCCAAATATTAATCTTTTCATTCGCGACAAAACCTCGGCCTTGGGACCTGGCCAAGCTCGTGTGCACCATCGGGATACCACCGCGCTTTACCAACCATCAGCATGCCTATCGCGCGCCCAATCGGCCGGAGAGACCCTGAAACCTTGCTGGAAATGCAAAAAAGCGCGGTTTTCGCTTTGCTCCTGCAGCCAAATTCAAAAGTGACTCCTATTTTGCCGAAATCTGCATTATTCGGTGCAGTCGGTCGACATTAAGAGATTTTCACCAACCGACTAAGCAGTTAACAAGTATGCCCCATGCTGATACCATCAGCGCCAGCAACCCATGATACTGAACTCCGATAGTGAGTGGCCATCTTTGCCTGCAAATTCAAACACTCCAAGGTTAGTAGACGGCTTCGGTCGGCATGTCGACTATGTGCGAATTTCTGTCACTGATCGCTGTGACTTTCGCTGTGTTTACTGCATGGCCGAAGAAATGGAGTTCTTGCCGCGCAGCCAGATTCTTTCACTCGAAGAATTGCAGCTGATTGCCAGCGCTTTCGTCAGTCTCGGGGTAGTTAAAATACGTATTACCGGCGGTGAGCCACTGGTACGCAGCAATGTGATGTCGCTACTGCAATCAATCCATGGCCTTTCTGGCCTGGAAGAGCTGGTCATGACCACCAACGGCTCCCAGCTGGAAAAATATGCGCAACCACTGCGTCAGGCAGGGGTTAGTCGGCTGAATATTAGCATCGACAGCCTGAAAGCCGACAAATTTCGAGCGTATCACCCGGATAGGCAAACTGCATAAGGTACTCAACGGAATCGAGGCAGCGCGTAGCGCCGGCTTTAGCCGAATTAAGCTCAATGCGGTGATTCAGCGAGACCAGAACGATGACGAAGTTGTCGAACTGCTGGAATTCTGCCTGGCACGGGACCTGGACATTACCTTTATTGAAGAAATGCCACTTGGACACGTCAGCGAGCATGGTCGCAAACATCATTACTGTTCCAGCGATGATGTCAAAGCCCTTATTGATGCGCATTACGCGTTGATCCCGACCACAGAATCCAGCAAGGGCCCCAGTCGATATTATCGATTGCCCGGCACAAGCACTCGAGTAGGCTTTATATCTCCTCACAGTCACAACTTTTGCGGCCAATGCAATCGGGTGCGACTGACTGCCGAGGGGCGCCTGCTCCTGTGTCTGGGCAATGAACACTCGATAGATCTGCGAAGCATAGTTCGCCGATACCCGGGACAGCTGGCGCCCCTGCAAGACGCCATCATCGGCGCCATGCAGATCAAACCAAAAAGTCATGAATTTGACCTCGACTCAAAACCTCAGATCGTACGATTTATGAATATGACCGGCGGCTGACAATAGCACCAAAGAGGAAACAATTACCGCCATAAAGCAGGCCGCCCCAATGCCCCGGCTCCTAACCCTGCTGGCACCGGAACTATCGGGAATTACCGATAGCGATACCCCTTCTGCTTGCGTATTGTGTGGCAAAATCCCAGCTCCAACCCATAAGCAAAGCCATGAGCCAATAAACCACTGTGACCACAAAACACGACAAAAGCCTCACCAGGATACCGTCAATAGCCGGCTATCGAATTATCCGCCAGCTGGGAACGGGTGGCATGGCAACGGTCTACCTGGCCAATCAGGAGAGCTTCGACCGCGAGGTTGCCCTCAAGGTTATGGCTCCCGCCCTGGCGGCGGATAAAAATTATGGCGAGCGGTTCATGCGCGAAGCCCGCATTGCGGCACGGTTTTCACAGCCCAACATTATTGCAGTCTACGACGTTGGCGTGCAGGGCGATTATTATTATATCGCCATGGAATACCACCCCGGTGGCGACCTCAAGGAGCGGCTCAAGAGAAACATGACCACGCGGCAGGCGATGTCTATCCTGCGACAGATCGCGGCTGCACTCGACTACGCCCACAACAAGGGATTTATTCACCGCGACGTCAAACCAGACAACATCCTTTTCCGGGATGACGGGAGTGCAGTATTGACCGACTTCGGCATAGCCCGAACCGTCTCCGGCAATACTCAGATGACTCAACTCGGGATGGTTGTTGGCACACCAAAATATATGAGCCCGGAGCAAGCACGTGGCCAGGAACTTGATTCGCGCTCCGACCTCTATTCCCTGGGCATAGTCTTCTATGAAATGCTGCTGGGCAACGTGCCATTCGATGGCAACGACTCAATCGCTATAGGGATCAAACACGTAAAAGAGCCTGTACCCCTGCTTCCTGCACAACTGAGCGCTCTGCAGCCTCTTGTAGATGGCTTGCTGGCGAAGAGCCCGGACCAACGTTACGCCACCGGCAGGGAGCTGATAACTGATCTCGACCAGCTGCGCCTTGGCGGCCTTAAAAACCAAAAGCGGGACGAGGCAATTGTAGAGAGCCCATCAGCCACCAAAGAGATCAAGGTCGAGCCGACGCCCGAACCGGACCCCGTCAAACCACACCGCAGTGACCCAGGTGGCAAGCCGCAGCAGCACGCCACATCGCAGCGGGCCAGCTAAAATCGCCACATGGCTGTTACTGCCACTCGCCATAGGTGCCGGTTATTATGCCTGGACTAACGGGCAGCTGGATAAGCTGCAACAGCAAATCAGCGACAGCCAGTATTACCAGCGCACTCTGACCATGATTGATCAATGGCTGATAGGAGACGAGTCGATTCCTGTGCAGCCCCCCGGCAGGCAGCCTGAAATTGAAAGCGCATTACCCAGTGCGCTGGAGCTTTCCACCAGTCGGTTGTCTAGCCAGCTTCTGGGAGAGGCCATTAGTGCTCAGGTTTTTCCAGCGCACGCCGTATCCGGCAGTATTGCTATCGGAGCCACTGCTGCTCTTGCTGATATCGACCCAGACGCATTGCCGATCATTGACATGCAAAGTCGCGCCATTAACCAAATGCTCAGCGAAGCGCGATCCCTGATGGTTGCAGGCCAGCTGGTGACACCGCCAGACGACAACGCATTGCAACTTTATCAACAGGTTTTGGAACTTGAACAAGGCAACCCTGAAGCCGAGGCTGGACAACTCATAATTGCGAAACATTTTGCCTCTCTAGCTGACAAGGCACTAACAACTAACAGCCTCGATGTAGCTGCCAGCTACCTGCAACAAGCGACCGATCTCGCTCCACAGCTGGAACAGCTTAAGCCATTGCAGTTACAGCTCGACCAGGCGGTGACAGAACACCAGAATAGCGTAGCCGCAGCTAAAGCCAGGGCGGTGCAAGAAAGCAACCGCGCCCAGTCGATGCTCGATCGCTTCAAAATAACCGGACTACTACGCAGCGCAGAATACGACATCGCGGAAAAGCGTTACACCAGCCCTGCCGACAATAGCGCACTGCAAAAATACCGGACAGTGCTTCAGGTAGATCCTGCCAACCCGGAAGCGAGGGAAGGCTTGGCGACACTCGCAAAAAAACTGCAAATAGAAATTGAAACTGCGGCGGCCACTGACGACACCAAAAGGCTGGCAAAACTACTGGCTGAACTACGCTTGGTCGACCCCAAAAGCCCAACCCTGCAGCAGCCCTCTGCGGCGCCTTGAAGCGCCACTAAGACCGCTTTTAGCGGTAGGGAAAGCCGAGAAATTATTACCTTGCCACATACTCTGCGACGGGGCATCTCGACGCGGGGAACGGTACTACTTAACTAGGGCAACTCTGATTAATTCGGTGACGCTTCAGGCTTTGCGTCGGGTTTGGCCACAAGGCGCAGTCGTGCAGGAAGGCTGGCTGCCTTTCAAACGGCTGTAACGCAGTAGACAAACCCGACGCAAAGCCCCGCAGGGCGGGCCTCTGGCGCACATTGGACTGCGTTGCACCACTCGTCAAGGACAACCAGCCTTGACCTTCGCGGCGCGCCTTGCCAATGTACGCCAGAGGCTCCGCTGAAGCATTACCGAATTGATCAGAGGTGCCCTAGTACCGACTTTTCCATTGCTGCTCTGTATCGAGCGCGCTCATCGCTTTCCGGCTCACTAACAGCATAGGCATAGGCCCACTGCTCAGTAGACTCAGCATACGCGCCGTCTTGTTCCAGCTTGCGAGCAGACAAAGCATAGTTACGGTCCAACTCCATCAACCGGGTTACCACGCGCCGCCCTATCTCGGTAGAGAGTGACTTGCTTAGCTGATTGTACATCTCTGCTTCAGCCGGCAGGCTGGCTGCAACTGGCGGCTGCACAAACGAACCCAACTGCATGCCCTGAGTTGCGGTGGCCTTGGCCGTGACAGTATCGCTTAGCGTTTCAGCTTCGAGCACCTTGCTATTGGCAGCATCGGCAAGCTGGTATTTTAGCGACAGAACAGCCGTGTTAGATATATCTCTGTGATTAACCATAACGTCCTGGTAGACCGGCAGTTGGGCAGTCTTTGGCGGCTCTTCAGTTTGCGCTCGCTCATCTCGCGGTAGCTCCCGCCAAACGCGATAAAGAGGGTTAGCTCCTTCTTCCGTTGCGGTGACAACTGTTCTGGTTTCTGTACGCGCTTGCTCCCGCGTTTCAACTTCAGCTCGCAGTGTCTCTCCCTCAATAGCCAGAAACGCTTGCGCTAGCGAGTCCTCAGCAAGCAGGGCCTGCGGCTCCACTTCATCCACCAGCCGGACTTCGCCGGGGGCGGCTTCCGACAGATAACGTTCAATTTCGCTGCTTATTTGCGGGCCATAGGCGCCCAGAAAACGTCCCACGCGGACTTTAGCTACCGCACGCTCATGGATAGCTTCCAGTGCATCGGCGCGCTTTGACGTTACTAGCGGATGCTGCGGCTGCAGACGCTCGATGATCGAAATATAGGCCAGGGCTGCTTCGGCCTGACCGGCCCTTTCCGCTTTCTTGTAGCGATTTTCCATTTCGCGGATAAAGCTGCCCATGCCGCTCGCTGGCGCAGTTGAAAGCTCGAGGCTGGAACGTATATATGCAGATCTGCCAAAAGCATTGTAGCTTTCAAGCCACTGCTTTTGCCGCATTTGCTTTGTACCGAGCGCATCAAAGTAGTCGGCCAGCTCGGAGGCATCTTTGCTTATTTTGTTGCGATGCGTAGTAAAAGCCGCGGTCTCGCTGAACTGGTAAAACAACTCGTAAGCCTGCTCGGGCTTAGACTCGACCAGAGCTTGCCAAAAACGCTGTTCAAATAAACCAGTAGTCACCATCTCCTGCTCGAAAACCAGGTTTTTATAGGCAGGATTTGCTATCGCTACCTGCTGCAATAGCTCGTTAGCCTTTGACAGCTGCTTGTTGTCCAGGGCATCTGTACCCTGCCGATAAAGCATATCGAGCTCTTCAGCAGCCTGACGTCGAAGCAATTCAGCCTGCTTGCCCCCGATCAACTGTGCCTGCTCCCGCAATAGCAAGTTACGCCGCCCCGCCTCAGCTTCGGGCAATGTTTCGAGTTCGGCAGCGACGGCTTCCAGCTGCTGTCCAGTTTGCTGGCGCGCAGCATCTACCATCGCCCGCAACTCCTGTTTGCGCTCGGGCTGCCATTCTTCAACCTCCTGCGCGGCATCCTGGAGTTGGTCAATTTGCATCAGTGACAGCGGACTCTCAGCGGCTTCCGCCTGCAGTTCGTCTATCACGGCCTGCTCTGGCTGCGCTAAGCGCCGGCCTATATCGTTTAGCACCGTGGTGAGCGCCAGCGCTTCGTCAGTATCCGGTTTGACCTGGGCCAGATCTATTTGAATCTGCTTGAACAGCAACTCCAGCTGATTCTGTTGCGCCGCCAGCGCCACATCCTGGCTGGTATAAACCGGAGCAGTGGCACAAGCAGCTAATGTCAATACCCCAACCAGCAGTATCGCTGGGCTCACAGCTTGCATTGTATAGCGGATTTTGAGATCGTCACTCATCTTCAGGGCTTAGGCTCGCGGTAATTTATGGACTAAAAAATGGCCAGCAGACGCTGTAGCAAAGTCGCGGCCACTGAGGGATAAGTGGCGAATGATAGCCAATCAGCATGAATAAAAACACTTTGATTGAACGGCTGCAGCTGGAACCACACCCCGAAGGAGGCTATTTTCGGCGCAGCTTCGCCTCCAACCATCAAATTAAGGTCAACCATGGCGCGGACAAACCGGCCATGACATCGATTTTCTACTTGCTCACCGACGACAGTCCTGTAGGCCACTGGCACCGCAACCAGTCGGACATAATGCACTACTTCCACTGCGGTGGCGCCCTCGATTACTGGCTTATAGATCCGGCCGGGCAGCTACTCCATGTTGTGCTGGGGAACCAGCTGGAACGAGGACAGCAGCTGCAACTGTTGGTTCCCGGAGGCTACTGGAAAGCCACAGAGCTGGTCGCCGGTGAATTTGCTTTACTCAGCGAGGCCGTGTGCCCGGGGTTTTGTCCGGAGGATATGGAGATGGCAACTGTCACAACACTGGTCGCTGCATTCCCCCGCCATCAGGCTATTATTGAACGCCTTTCCCAAGCGCCCGGAGAATAGCTCTATGAATCAAAGTGCGCAAGCTTTTGTGAGTGCTGAAACATTAACCATCCATCTGGGTGAATGTGGTTACATTGCCAGCAATGAAGTTGGTCTGGCACTATTCCTTGCCTACCAGCTGCAGAAGCCACTGCTAATTGAAGGGCCACCCGGGGTTGGCAAAACCGAGCTGGCCAAAGCTGCAGCCACAACCCTTCACCAGCCGCTAATTCGCCTGCAGTGCTACGAGGGCGTAGACGAAGCCAAGGCGCTTTACGAATGGAAGTATGGCAAGCAGCTGCTCTATACCCAGATCCTTAAGCAGCAGATTGACCAGGTTCTGGGCGAAAGCGTGGGACTGGCCGCTTGCATGGAAAAGCTGCACGCCATGGATGACATATTTTTCTCCGAGCGATTCGTGGAGCCACGTCCCTTGCTGAAGGCGCTACAACAACCCGAAGGTGCCGTACTGCTAATTGATGAAATCGACAAGAGTGATGAAGAGTTTGAGGCGCTGTTGCTGGAGATCCTTTCCGACTACCAGGTTTCTATCCCTGAAATCGGCACGGTAGTCGCTCGGCAGATTCCGGTAGTGATATTGACAAGCAACCAAACCCGGGAGTTGAGTGACGCATTGCGACGACGCTGCTTGCACCTCTATATCCCATTCCCGGGCATGCAACAGGAAATCGCCATCCTGCATTCGCGCATCCCCGATATTTCTAAACAATTGGCGCAACAGATGGCAGCTTTTGTTGAACGCCTGCGGCAACTGGAACTTGCTAAACAACCCGCGATTAGCGAGACAATTGACTGGGGTCGAGCTCTATTGCTGCTACATGCAGACAGCCTTGATCGCACCATGGTGCTTTCGACCCTGAATGCATTGCTCAAACACAAAGCCGATGTTGATAGTGTCGCCGAGCAACTCCCACAATTACTCAATGGCGAAGCCTAAGCGGTGGAAACAACCCTGGTGCGCTTTGTTGCCGCTCTGCGAAACGCGGGCTTACCGGTCAGCAGCGATGAAACCCTGGTTGCAGCCCAGTCCATCAATCTTGTTGGCTACGAGAACCGCAAACAACTGAAAAACGCGCTGTCGATGGTACTCGCTAAAACTGAACCTCATAAGCGTTTATTCGATCGATGTTTTGAGAGTTTCTATGGTGGCCAAGCCACAAGCACAGATAGCACAGATAGCACAGATAGCACAGATAGCACAGATAGACTCGAAACCGGACAAAAAGTTACCGCGGTCGAGCTTAAGCCGCAGCTGCAACAATTGTTTGACGCCAACCCCGACGAGTTGGCATTGGCGATACAGCAAGCCGGCAGCGCTGCCGGCGTAGAGACTATTCGCCTGTTCACCCAGAAAGGCGTCTTCAGGCGCAAAATACTTGAGCAGCTTGAATGGCCGGCGCTTCAGGAAGCCATGCTGGAAGCTGCCCGAGCGGCTCCGGGAGGCAGCCCCACGCTCGGTAGCTTACAGCGCTTTGCAGCGCGACTGCAGGGCAACGCGCGCGAGTATGTGGATCAGCAATATACTTTGCATGGGGAAGCACGCTCCACGCAGATGCGTGACCAGATTCTCATGCATACTCGCATTAACCGACTGGAACCCCGGCAAAAAGTATATTGCCGCCAACTGGTAGCGCGTATTGCCAAACGTTTGATCAAGCACTTTAAACGCCGTAAGCGCTATTACCGGCGCGGCATGCTCGACCTGCATGCGAGTCTGCGCCACAATGTCGCCAACGACGGTCATCTATTCCGCCTGCATTGGCGCCGCAAACACCGCGATCGACCAAAGTTGTTTATTATCTGTGATGTTTCGGGCTCGGTAAGACAGTATGCTGAAATCATGCTGCTGTTTGTCGCCAGCATGCAGGAGTTGCTGCCAAAAGCGCGCTGTTACGCTTTCTCAAATCGGCTCGAAGATATCAGCCCGGTATTAAAAGTGCGCAGTGATGTTGAACATGCTATTGCAGCCACACTGCAGCGCGTTGGCAGAGGGTCGACGGATTATGCCGCCGCGCTGGAAGCTTTTGCTGAGCAGGCCGGCCCGGCGCTCAACCGTAACAGTGTGATTATCGTACTGGGGGATGCTCGCAACAATCACTCAGACCCAGCGGCAAAAACCTTCGGTCGCTGCGCCAGCAAGGCCGGCAGCAGCTTCTGGCTCAACCCGGAAGGTCGCTTTGCCTGGAACAGCGGTGACTCGGTAATGGCGCAATACGAGCCTTATTGTAAGGCCGTATACGAAGTTGGGACGCTTGCGCAGCTGGAGCGCTTCTGCGAGCATTTACTGCGCAACACCTTGTAATGCTTATATACCCGCTGGGAGCTCTAGCAGATGTTCACCAAATTATTGCTTTGCATTTCCGGCCTTATTTTAATCGCCTATGGCGTGGCTTGCGCTATGAATCCTGCTTTGCCCGCCAGCTTGATCGGAATGGAGCTGGGCGAGGCCGGCGGCGCGATCGAATTTGTTGCAATGTATGGTGGCCTGCAAACAGCAATGGGCTTGTTCTTTCTCCATGCAGGCCTGCGCCCGCTGCGCCAGCACCTCGGCCTGCAATGCCTGGCCTTGTTTCTGGGCAGCCTGGGAGCAGCCCGCCTCGCTGGCATCTTCGTCTACGGACCAGACTCGTACAATGTTGGCGCGGCCTGCTTTGAGCTAGTCATTGCGGCGCTTGCGCTACTGGCGATGAAGATCGACAGCAAGGCCCGGGCGTAGCATAGTATTGGGGTTGCCAGGAACATTGCGCCACATCGTCGGTCGTATGAGGATAATCCCGGAATGCACCATGCTCGCAGTGCCTACCGCACAGTTGCCCGACATTGCACCACCTCAAATACCTACGGAGAAGACAATGATCAACATAAACAGGTTTACCCGGATAGCCGGCCTGACGGCCATTCTCAGCTTTAGCCCAATAGCACTGGCTGGACATCACCATGGCGGCATGCATGGCAAATATTATGAAAACCTGACTGAAGAGCTCGATCTCAATGAACAACAACAGCAATTGCTGGCAACGAGCCGCGAGCAGATGATGGCCGAGAAGCAAAAAAAGCGGCAGTTGCGCCAACAACTTAAGACCATCGTTCACTCAGACAGCTATGATGCCGCGGCGGTTGAGAAAATTGCTGACCAAATGGCCACGGCGACCCGAGAGCAGATTATTCAGCACGGTGCGACCATGAACGAATTTTATCGGTCGCTAAACCCCGAGCAGCGCTCTACATTGCAAGACATGGAGCAACAGCGTGCCACAAAAATGAAGGCGCCAGCCGCTGGGGCGAAATAGGCCTTGATATCCAAAGCAACATTGCTATTTGCGCTGCTGCTGGCCTGGCATTCACCGGCCGGTGCGGCCTCGATTTTTGGTAACTGGAAACTGGATGTCGAGAACAGTGATGATGCCGCCAAAACACTTAAGGAGGCTGCATCAGATCTGGACAAAAAGCGCACAAAATGGCTGCAGGAGGCTACCCCGAAAATCACTCAGTGGCGAGCCCCGCTGCCACTGCTGCAAGCGAAAACACTCATCGTAAAAATGCGAGGGGAACAGCTGGCGATCAGGCCTGATATTGGCAGGGCGGTTATGATTGCTCCCAATCGGGGAGCGGAGTCAGTCAGTTTGAGCAACTGGGGCAACCGCCAACAGGACCCGGTGCGCTTTGGCAACTGGGAGGGAGACACCTTGATTGTAGAGAGCGCGCTCGACGAAGGCACTCGTGTTATCCAGAGCTACTATGTCGATGCCCAGGGTTTTCTGGTGCAGGACACTGAGGTCAATCGGGCCATTGGCGACCCGATCGTGATAAAGCGCGTATTCCACAAAATCGTCGACCCCTGAACCGCAAATGGCCGCCAGTGCAGAGCCACCTTACAGCAGCAAAATTTCACTGCGTGACACATCGGTAATACACAAATAAAAAAGCCGACCAAAGGCCGGCAGAAAAGCGTTGCTTACAGCACGCTGGTAGATCGCTAATTCCAAAGATCGCTAGTTGGCTTGTCAATCCACAGCTCAGTGGCATCGTCATCCAGCAGGATACGGCGCACTATAGTTCCGCGCGGACCGGCACTCTCGGCCATGAACTGTTGCTGACCTGAATCCTTCAGCCATTTCTGAAGACGCAAAGAGCAAAGTACCGGGTGAATACGCCGCGCCAGAGCCTCCAGCTCGGGATCCGGGCGACTGTCCAAATCATCACAAATCTGCTTCACAGCCACGCCCTGATAGTCTGCTTGCAACATCTTTAGCGCAGCTACCACGGCCATGTGGCGATCCGTAGTGACAGCCTTCTGGCTTGCTAGATCAAGCAGAGTTTGGTGGATACGACGAGAGTTCATTAAACAAGCCGTAGCAATTTTGTGTTCCATCGGAAAATCTCTCAAACTTTTAAATCAATAATTTTTTGCCGAAATTAACTATAGGTTGAATACGGGGATTCGCCAATAAGCGCTTTTACGGCGACAATAAGGAAAAGCACTTATGCCGCCGCGGGCCGGGTCATCTTCTATTGCCCAAAACGATCGCCGCCCTGCGCCAGCCAGTCGCGCTCCTGCTCTGTTGACGGGCGCTGCATAACTGCATTGCGGTGGGGGAATCGACCGTAACGGGCGACAATATCCCGGTGCCGACGAGCCCAACGCAAAGAGTCAGTAACCCGCTCACAACACTGCTCTGGTGTACTCGCCAACAATAACTCATACATTGCAACCGACAGGTTCTGGTCGCTGAGATTTTCTGCGTGCTGCAATGGCATATACAACATCAAGCGCCACGCCGGAGGCATACTTCGGTCGATGCCGTTAGCAATCGCCAAATTGGCCCAGTCTCGGGCCCTGGCATCGCCACTGAAAGCCCGCCGACTGCCGCGATAGATGTTGCGCGGGAATTGATCCAAAAGAGTTACCAATGCCATGAGTCCTTCAGCATTGTCTGCCCAGGCATCAAGTTTCGATGCAAGAGCATATGTCACCCACTTACCAAAACGCTCAGCTATCAAGGCATCTGCCGCCTTGCCACCAAACCACAGCTTGGCTTTTCCCGGCTCGGCAAAGCCGTTGTCATCCAGTGAGCCAAACCAGAAGTCCAGTATCTCTGTTGCAACTTTCATATCAACGGATCTCGCATTTACCCTGAATGCACTCTATATTGGCGTTCGTGGGAGCTAACCGGTAAGACCATGAACCACTATCGCTTCAGGCTGGTTTTGGCCACCGCCAGCCTAACCGCAGCACTAACTGTGCTGTCACTCAAGCTGGGGGGATTTCTTAGTCCCGCGAGCAGCGACAGCATTGTGTTAACGGCCAGCAACCGGATCGACAGCCAGAGCGTGTCGCCCTATAAACTTGCTTGCCAACATCAGTTAGCCATGCTCGTGCACCCGCAACAACACTCCACAGCACCGCTGCAGGTTTTCGACCCCCAGGGACGAATAATCGCTTGTAAATTCGAAGGGCAAGGCCCGCCTGCCGACTAAAATCACCGCATGCATTAAACCCGCAACACAAGCATTTTTTCGATCCGAAAGTCGCTGGCATCACTCCGCCCTGCGCCATAGCGAGCAACATAAACCCTCAAGGTGACCCTGGCTTGTCACGCAAGTTAAAGCAAGGAGTTGCCCCATAATCTAACGGTGATTTAATGATGTGCTTGCGACATGCCCTGCCAAAGTTGCACCGGTTTTACTTTGCAGCCAGCGCCACTCCCAGTAAACTGCCCTATCCAAATTACCTATAAGCTAAGGGGACCAACTGGTGTCCACTTTATATGATCAACGCCTGGCAGCTATTGGCAGCCCCCATATCCACCCCACCTTGAAAGACATTGTGCGCGGCATTGAAAAAGAAAGCCTGCGTGTTGTCTCGGCTGGCAAGCTCGCACAAACGCCTCATCCAACGTGTCTTGGCTCTGCCTTGACCAACCCTTATATCACTACCGACTATTCGGAGGCGCTACTGGAATTTATCACCCCACCCAGCAGCGACATAGATGAGTTGCTCAGTATTCTCGACAATGTCCACCGCTTTACCTACCAGTGCCTCAACCAGGAAATGCTGTGGAATGCCAGCATGCCTTGCATTTTACGCGGCGACGAAGATATACCGGTTGCCCACTACGGAAGTTCCAATATCGGGCAAATGAAAACGGTCTACCGGGTGGGGCTTGGCCACCGCTATGGTAGAGCCATGCAGTCGATTTCAGGAATACACTACAATTTTTCCATGGGCGACAGCTTTTGGGAGGCCTATCAAAAGGCAGAAGGGGCCAATGATACGCTGCAATCGTTTAAAAATGACCAGTATCTCGGCTTGATCCGCAACTTTCGCCGTTATGCCTGGTTGTTAGTGTACTTGTTCGGAGCCTCCCCAGCCTTGTGTAAAAGCTTTATCGGTGACCGCCAGCACAGCCTTGAGCCCTTTGACGAGAATACCCTTTTCAAGGAAGGCGCCACCGCCCTGCGGATGGGCGATCTAGGCTACCAGAGCAGTGCCCAGGAAGATCTCGAGATCTGCTATAACTCGCTGCCCAGCTATATTTCGTCACTCAAATCGCTGCTTACCCGAGAGCATCCCAGGTATCAGGCAATGGGCACCAAAGATGCCGATGGCGAGTGGATTCAACTCACGACTACACTGCTGCAAATTGAGAACGAGTTTTACAGCAGCATTCGACCCAAACAACCCACCCATAGTGGCGAAGCCCCAATCACTGCACTGCAGGACAGAGGCATTCAATACGTCGAGGTTCGGGTGCTTGATGTAAACCCTTACCTGCCGCTGGGTATCGACAAAACGCAAATTCGCTTCCTCGACACATTTCTACTTTACTGCCTGCTTGAACAAAGCCCGGACCTGAGCTCAGCCGAGTTTCATCAGAACCAGGCCAATCTTACTGCGGTAGTCAATCACGGGAGGGAGAAGGAGGTGATACTCCGGCAGGGAGCAAAGAGCCGCAGCATGAAAGACTGGGCAGACGAAATCATGACCAGATTAGATCCTATCGCCAAACTGCTCGATGCCAATGACGGTACCGACAGCTGCACCAGCGCCCTCAGCGCCCAGCGTGAAAAACTGAAAAATAGCAGCTTAACCCCATCGGGTCAGATTATTGAGGATATGCGGGCGGAAGATATTCCGTGGTTTCACTTTGCCATGAACAAATCTCTCGCTCATGCCGACTACTTTCTGAAGCGCCCACTTGCAGCCGCTGACGCACAATGCTTTTATTTCGCCGCTACTGAATCACTGGCAGAACAGCAGCGCATTGAAGCCGCCGACACGGTTAACTTTGACGACTTCCTCGAGCAATACTATCAACAGTACCAGGCGATTAACGTCCCCGAGAAGTTATGAACTACCTCGCCCACTTTCACCTTGCGGGTAATCATCCCGGAATGCTGCAAGGCGCGCTGCTGGGTGATTTTGTTAAAGGTCCGCTGCGCGGACATTATCACGCCGGCGTTGAACTGGGCATCACTCTGCATAGGAAGATCGACGCTTTCAGCAATGGCGCAGAGGATATCCGGCTTGCAAGCCGCGCTCTTACGCCCGAGTTACAGCGCTACGCGGGGATTATTACTGATGTGGTATTCGACTATTTCCTCAGCCGCCACTGGTCCCAATTTCATTCCCAACAGTTACCCGGATTTGCCCAATCAGTCTACCAAGCCATTGCGCCTGCGGTAGATGACTGGCCGACGGCTGCGCAGCATTTTGGTCGACGGATGATGGAACATGACCTGCTATGCCAGTACGGTGAATGGGTTACGGTTGAGCGGGTACTGGGCAGCATCGGCAAGCGCCTGTCTCACGAAAACCCATTGGCCGGGGCTGCCGCAATTGTGAAGCCAAACCTGGATCAACTTGAACTTGGCTTTTTTGCATTTTATCCCAAGCTTCAAGCGTACACCCGCAGCTTGCCGGATGGGCGGGACTAATTTCCAGGCATAATGCCCGACCACTTTTCGCTGATGTCGGGGTTGATCCGAGCGAGGGCGATTGAGCCGCACGCTGCCGGTGGCGGTTGCCTGACCACACTAATTCCACTAATCTCACTGAGCAGTAGGCTGCGACGCCAGCTTACATAAGACGACTGAAATCACCTTTTCCTTGTGGCGCGCACGCGAAATCCATTCACTGAGGCTGTGACTTTACATGTTGAGCAACATCTCCTCCCGCACCATTTTCCTGATTATTTTCCTCTTCTGCTGCGGCTTGATGGCAACCGGTTATGTCATGGAGCATGTGTACGATTTAGAGCCCTGCCCACTATGCATGACTCAACGCGTTTTTATAGTGCTGGCTGGATTTTTCGCCCTGGTCGGCTGCCTGCACAATCCGGCACGACTCGGCGCCAAAATATACAGCGGACTGATCGCGCTGATGGCTGCCTCAGGTGGCGGCTTTTCGATCAGGCAGTTGTATTTGCAAAGCCTGCCCGAGGACAAAGTTCCTGCTTGCGGGCCCAGCGTCGACTATATCCTGGAAACGTTTCCGCTCAGCAAAGCACTGCAAATGATGCTCAAAGGCGACGGAAATTGTGCCGAGGTACTGTGGAGCTTTATGGGTATAAGTATACCGGGGTGGACTTTGGTAGCATTCCTGATGATTATTGGCAGCGCCCTCTATCTTGCACTTCGGTCCCGGCATGATACCGATCGTTAATGGCTTAATATTGCTGTTTACAGCACTCTGGCTAGGCAACTGCCTGCAAGACCTGTGGCTACACACTATCCCCGGCCCGGTACTTGGCATGATACTAATGCTTGGCCTGCTGAGCCTGCGCGAACGGGAGCCCGAGGGGCTAAGTACAGTAGCGCTATGGTTTATCAAGTATCTGTCGTTCTTTTTCATCCCCGCGGCGGTTGGCATCTGGTTTCTCGATGCCGAAATTGTCGCGCAGTGGCCCGCTATCTTTGCCGCTACCGTGCCTGCCACCATTGCCACCCAGCTGCTGGTAGCCGTGCTGTTACAGCGCCTATTCAAGCGCCCCGACAAAAGGCAATGAGTGCAGCCATGTGGCAATCAATTCAACCAGGCTCGTCGATACTCGCGATACTGGTTACCCTGATGATTTTTCGATTGTCACTCATGCTGTTCGAGAGGTCGGGGCGCAACTCCCTATTTCATCCCTTGATCACTGGCCCGCTGGCCATCGCAGCAGGCATTGCACTGCTACCGATACAATTCGAGGACTACCAAAACCGCGTCGCCATACTAACCTGGCTGCTGGGGCCAGCCACCGTAGCCCTGGCTATACCTTTGCACAATCAACTACCCAATATTCGCGCGGGCGCGCTACCCATATTAATAACAACTTTGCTAGGCGGCAGCGCGGCCGTTGCGTTGGCCCTGGCTAGCGCTGCCATATTGGGCGCCGACACGGTAGTACTGCACTCACTGGCATCGAAATCAATCACCACGCCTATAGCTCTGTCCATTAGCGAACTGATAGGAGGGGTTGGCCAATTAGCCGCGGCAGCGGTAATTATCACCGGCGTTACCGGTGCCCTGGTGGCCCCGACCATGTTGCGCAGCATCGGCATTACCGACAGCAGGATTATTGGTTTTACCCTTGGTGTCACCGCCCACGGAATAGGCACCGCCAGAGCTTTTGACATCGACTTGCAGGCAGGAGCCTACGCGAGTCTCGGCATGGGCCTTACCGGGTTGTTGACAGCTCTCATCTTACCGCTACTATTTGTCTAGGGGATTTTGTTTCGTACTTATAATAACGGGTTTTTACGTGGCCACGCTTGCCGCTCCCAGCGAAGCAAAGTATATTCAAAAGCGAATCAACAAGAGCAACGGTCACCGACCATGCAGATTACTGAAAATCTTAGAAAACAGTGGAGCCTTGTCGAAACCACTCTCGAAAAGTGGCTAGAGGAGCGCAAAGAACTTCTGGTGCTCTACTGCAATTATGGCGATAGCGGCAACAATCCAGACCCCAGCGGGCTATACCCACGCTGGGCAGATGTACGGCGCTTTTGCCAGATCCTGGTCGACTACGTCAGCGCCGGACATTTTGAAGTCTACGATCAACTAATCCGGGAAGCTGAGGCTGCCAATGATGACTCTGTCATTCTGGCCGAAGAACTCTATCCAAAGCTGCACCAGAGCACCCAGTTTGCCCTCGACTTCAATGACAAATACGCCACTGAAGAAAATTGGGAAAACACCCACGAAGATTTCCAGGAAGATCTGTCGCGCCTGGGCGAAGAACTCAGCAGCCGGTTCGAAATGGAAGATCGACTCATCGAAGAGATGCACAGCTGCCACAGCCCACTTATCGTGCAGCAAAAGGAACTCAGGCAAAAATCTATCGCCTGACGGGCTTCATAGGCCCTGGAGATAATCCCAACGCCCTGCGCCCGAGCTTAGGGCGACACCACTCACAAGCTTATCCCCTGTTCGTCGCACACACTGAACCGCTTCCCAGCGCAGAGCTACCCAGCATTGGCACGCGGTTCGAAGCGCACCAGCCATCAATACTGCCACTCACTAAAAAAGGCCCCAGGCTAATCCGCCAAAGGGCCTTGTTGACTTGAGGGTGGACTACTACTCTTGAACTGCCGCGGCCTCTTCAGCTTCTTCAGCTGCTTCGATCTCAGATTTGATCTCCATCAGCTCAACTTCGAACACCAACGCCGAACTTGGCGGAATTGGACCCTGACCACCGCTGCCATAGGCAAGCGCGGGTGGAATGAATACTTCCCACTTGGAACCGACCGGCATCATCTGAAGAGCTTGCTGCCAACCCGGAATTACCGCATTCAGGGGGAACTCTGCCGGCTCACCACGGCTATAGCTGCTATCAAATTCAGTACCATCAATAAATGAACCACGGTAATTGACGACTACAGTATCGGTTGTTGCTGGCTTGGCACCTTCAGCACTTTCGATAATCCGGTACTGTAAACCATTATCCAGCACGACCACATTGTCTTTAACCGCATTGGCCGCCAGGAAAGCCTCAGCCGCCGCCGCATTTTCTATCGACAACGCTTCCGCTTCAGCCTGCTGCTTCGCCGCCATTTCCGCCTGGAAGCGCTGTGCAACTTCCTGCATCCGCTCTTGAGTTACCAGTGATTCGTTTTCAGCTAGTCCATCTTGAAGCCCGGCAATCAGGTTGTCAGAGTTCATTTCGACCGGGCTTGCAGCCATTTGGCTCCCAATCTGGAAGCCCACACCGTAAGAGTATACTTCCACGTCGCTATCCAATGAGGTGGCAGAAGCTGCGATAGCTTGCGCTTCCGGCTCAGGTGATGCAGTTTGCTCAGGCGCCTTTTGACAAGCGACGACAAAAAACGGCAAAACCGCTGCGAAAATCAGGTGTCTAGATTTCATTAATCGTTCCTTTTAGGTGAATGTAGTCGCCATATCATTGCGCGCGGCGCACATTATAGGACAAAAGGTGGGCCCTGCGCGATCGCGGCCCGTCGAACTGGTGTTTTTGCTTGCCCAGGGTCCGGCGCAGCTTCAGACATCCTCCAGCTCCAGGAGTTCCGCTTCACTGCAATCGGGATACACTGCGCGTAACAATGGCTCGAACCTTACCATCGCTGGCTGTTGATGGTGCAACGCCAGCCAGTAAGACTTAAGGTTTTGCCAAAGTAAATTTAAACCGTGTCCCACGGCGGCCTCGTCCGGAAGATTTTGCAGCAAAAAATCCTGCTCCAGCTTTTCAGCTTCCAGCTCAAGCACTTTAACCCTCTCACGCAACGCCATCGCGCCCGGCAAGGATTGGACCTTCAGCTGGCGACGCAGACGCCGCAAGGGCTCAAGACACTGCTCGCGCCATTCCGTAAGTTCAGGATTTGCAAGAGTGGCCTTGAACCATGCTTGATCAAGACCGCAACCACGCTCACCACACCAGCAACAAAGCAGCAGTATGTTGACATCAGCTCCATAGCTATCTTGTAAACCGATGCAGCACTCCTCGACGCCGGCGCTTTGATACAGCTCCTTCGAGAATTGCCAGAGGGACATATCGGGGGCTATCAATGCTCTTCTTCACCCTGCCTGGAAAATGCTTATCACCCGCATGTCAGTCGTTGCGCGACGTGACCACAAACCATGGCCGCCGCGCGAGCGCACCTGCGGCTACAGCCCGAAAAAGCTGCGCCCATTAACACATCGCTAATACTTCATCCACCAATCTGTTAATCCCACTGGCCGCCTCAGCGACATTGCCAGCCAGCATATAAGCCGGCGTGGTCACCAGTTTGCGCTCGCGGTCGATCACTGCCTCTGCAACCGGGCAACTGATGTGATTGCCACCCATCGCTTCAATCGCGGCCGCGGTTTCTGCGTCAGTACCAATAGTACACTGCACTCCCTCGCCAAATATTCGCGCCGACATCGCTGGAGCAATGCACATCAGGCCGATTGGCTTGCCGGCTTTGTGCATACCCACCGCGAAACGCAGAAAATCCGGCTGAACACTCATGTCTGCGCCTTTAACAGCAAAGTCACAGAGATTCTTGGCGGCACCAAAGCCCCCGGGAACAAACAAGGCGTCATAATCGTCGATATTGGCATTCTTCAAATCCACTACATCGCCGCGGGCGATTCGTGCTGCCTCTACGAGTACATTCCTGGTCTCTCCGGCGGAAACCTCACCGCTAAGATGATTGACAACATGAAGCTGCTCGATATTTGGCGCAAGACATTGATAGCTAACGCCTCGCTCCGACAAGCGCAGCAAGGTGAGGACGCTTTCATGAATCTCGGCGCCGTCATAGACACCGCAACCGGACAATACCACTGCCACCTTAGCCATAACTAGCTCCCACTAACAGGTTGCTGGAAAGAGTCTCCTGCCTGGCATAAAAGACAAGACACGAAAACTGTGAGCAAAGACTTGGGCGCATTCGATTTTTCCGAAATTTCGATGTTGCGCTGCAGAGGTCGAAATCAAGATAAGCTCAACGCCCTGCCAAGACTAATGCAGGACCTTATCAAACCATTTCGCCAAAAATTTATCCAGTGCGAATCCAGCTGTGGTACTTTTCAAGCCAGCCCAATACTCGCTCGGGAGCATGTGCCTTGCGCCAGTTGCCGGCAGCAAACTTATTGGCCTCCGACCAGGTCGGGTAGATGTGGATTGTGCCCAGAATTTTGTTCATGCCCAGCTTGTAACGCATGGCAGTCACGAACTCGCCGATCAGCTCGCCCGCATGGGGACCAACAATGGTAGCGCCTAGAATGCGATCCTTACCCGGCACCGTCAGCACTTTAACAAAGCCCTGATTGTTACCCTCGGCCAAGGCCCGATCATGCCCTGCAAAAGAATAATAGCTAAGCTCGTAAGCTGTATTGTGAGCACGAGCATCCGTTTCATTCAAACCCACCCGCGCCACTTCGGGGTCGGTAAAGGTAGCCCACGGCACCACTGAATAATCAACTTTGAAGCGCTTGAAACGACCGAACAAGGCATTTACCGTGGCATACCAGGCCTGATGGGAGGCCATGTGGGTGAACTGGTAGGGCCCCGCAACATCGCCGCAAGCGTACACGGTGGGCATTGTTGTTTGCAGGTACTCGTTAACCTCCAGGGTACCGTCTGGCGCCGTTACAATCCCCAGCGATTGCAGGCCCATGCCGTCCACGGCGGCCTGCCGGCCGATCGCGATCAACACAATATCAAAGGGAATTTCCACTTCTTCGTCACCATGCTCCGCCATTAGGCTGAAGCTGCCCTCAGTGGCAGAAAAAACACTGGCATGATGACCACACAGGACCTTGATACCTTCGCTGCTAAACCGCTCGGCCATGAAGCCTGCGACATCGTCGTCCTCCCGCGGCAACAACCCTGCGGCCCGACTGAGAATACTGACCTCGGAGCCCAGCCTGGCAAACGCCTGTGCCAATTCGCAACCGATAGGTCCACCACCCAACACCAGCAGACGTCGGGGCAGCTGACGCAATTGCCATACGTTTTCGGAACTGACATAGGGAACCAGCTCTAAACCGGGAATAGGCGGAATTCGAGGCGTCGCGCCAGAGGCAATAATGATTTTTGCCGCACTGATGACGCGATCGCCGACCCGGACTTCCCAGGGCGAAAGCAGCTCGGCGTCACCCTGCACGCAATCAACCCCCAGTTCTGTATAGCGTTCTACCGAGTCATGAGGCTCGATGGTCTTGATGGTGTCCTGCACCCGATTCATCACTTTCTCGAAATCGACCCCGACCACACTGGCATCAATGCCAAATACCGCGGCCTGGTCAATCTGGTGCTTCAGACGAGCCGAGCTGATGAGGGTTTTGCTAGGCACGCAGCCAGTATTGAGGCAGTCACCCCCCATCTTATGCTTTTCCACCAGCACTACTTTTGCTTTTATCGCAGCTGCGATCAAGGACGCCACCAGCCCGGCGGAGCCGGCACCAATCACAATCAGGTTGGCATCAAACTGCTTTGGCCTGGAATACTTCTGTAGCAGCCGGCGCTGGGACACCGCGCCGGTCAGCCACTTGACCAGCCAGGGGAACAGTCCGAGTACCGCAAATGAAAGCAGCAGCGCCGGTGACAGCAACCCCCCCAGCGATTCAACTGCCGCGAGCTGTGTGCCAGCATTCACAAATACCGCCGTCGCCGGCAGCATACCTATCTGACTCACCAGAAAAAACTCGCGCACCTTAAGCGGCGTTAAGCCCATCAAAAGATTGATCACAAAAAACGGGAACAATGGCACCAGTCGCAAGGTAAAAAGATAACGTACACCATCGTTTTCGATGCCACGATTTACACTGGCCAGATGTTCACCAAAGCGCTCCTGCACCCAGTCCCTGAACAGCCAGCGCGATAGCAAAAAAGCCAGGGTCGCTCCGATCGTGCTGGCAAAAGACACCAATAGCACGCCCTTGGTAAAGCCAAACAAGGCACCACCAGCCAGGGTCATAACTGCCGCACCCGGCAGCGACAAAGCAGTCACCAACACATAGACCAGAAAATAGCTCAGGGCGGAAAGCACAGGATAGGCGTGCAGGGTATTGTTCAACGCCTGGCGCTGCTGTTTAAAATATTCAAGGCTGAAGAATTCGTCAATGCCGAAGGCAAAGAACAGGATGATACCAAGCAGCAGCACCCCCAACAGGATTAGACGTTGATTATGCATGAGCTACTTCTCTGGAGGTAAAACCAGGTTAGATGGCAATGCCCGGCGAGAGTTCCTGCCTTAGGGCGTCATCGCCCAAATACCAGGCCAGCGCGACGCCCTCGCGCAGCGCTACATCGACCGTAACCATCCGGGAAATTGAAAACGAATCAACCAGCGCCATCAAGACGGCCAGCCCCGGCGCCAACAAGCCGCTGCGATTACTGTCAAGACCTTCGAAGCTAAGCTCATCAATCCGACTAAAGCTGCCCAGCAGTTGATCGCGGAGGCGCTCAAGGTCGAACAGAGAGATTTCCGCAACACCAAGTAAGCGGACAATAGCCAGAGCAGTGCCGGAACAGCCCACAGCATCCATCTGGGGCCCCATTCGAAAACGCGGCACCAACGGCACCAATTGCTGTCGCACCGCCTGCACACACTCCTGGAAATTGGTGCGGCTCAACTTACCATCGGGAAAATGTCGTTTAAGACTGCTGACGCAACCTAGCGCCAGACTTTCGAGATCTTCAATTTCGCTGCCGTAACCACGAATGATTTCGGTACTACCGCCACCGATATCCAATACCAGCATGCGCCGCTCAAGGTTGCCCCGCGCAAAGGCGACGGCCCGATATATCAACCTGGCTTCATCTGCACCACTCAATACAACAACCGGCCATCCCAATATAGCCTCGGCTTTGGCTAGCAGCTGTCCCGTGTTACTGGCCTGGCGCAGCGCCGAGGTCCCGACGGCAACAATTCTTTCGCAGCCACGCTCCCGGGCTATGGCTCGAAACCGCTCCAGGCAGGACAGCGCCCGTTCCTCGGCCTCTTCAGTAATCTGGTCACCACGCATTAACAACGCAGTCTGAACCCGCTCGACAGCAACAAAGCCCGGTAAAAGCTGCCCCTGCTGCCAATCGGCGATCAATAGATGGTAGCTGTTTGACCCCATATCAATAGTGGCTACGGGGCCCTGCGATGCACGTTGAATTATCGCCAAGGTGAACTCCTGTCAGCACTGACTGCAGCAAGCATAGTAAATTACTCGGAATTTGGCTTCCGCTTTTTGCCATCCTTGAGAAAACGGTGCTATTATGCGCAGCCTTAAAATACCCTAACGTCGAACCCGGAGACAACTATGAGCGACGCCATCATTCATGTGACTGACAGCGCATTTGAGCAAGAAGTGCTCAATAGCGAGCAACCTGTGCTGGTCGACTTTTGGGCGGAATGGTGTGGCCCGTGCAAGATGATTGCGCCGGTACTGGAGGAAATTGCCGACGAGTACAGCGGCCGCCTCAAAGTATGCAAGATAGATGTAGACAACAATGGCGAGACACCGCAGAAGTATAGCGTTCGGGGCATCCCAACGCTGATGCTATTCAAAGGTGGTAGCGCCGAGGCAACCAAGGTCGGCGCCCTTTCCAAAACCCAATTGAAAGAGTTTATCGACGCGGCCATCTAACGCTGTGAGCAGCGCGGTTGCAATTAGTTGCGTCCGCGCTACAATAACCCCTTCTGTCGCTGGACGAACCCAATGTTCAGTGATACAGTTTAAAAAAAAGCACACATCTCGTCTCAATAGCCCGCTAAAAACGTACAGGTAATCCTTCTCTCAAGACATTCCTGTCATTGTGCCTTGGCTACGCCAGTGCGTTATTCAATCAACCAATACTCTCCTAAAGCACACCCAAATATGAATCTGACCGACCTGAAAACCAAACCTATACCCGAATTGATCGAAATCGCCAAAGAGCAGGGCCAGGAAAACGTTGCCCGCTCTCGCAAGCAGGACATTATATTTGCCATTCTCAAAAAGCATGCCAAAAGCGGTGAGGATATTTATGGCGATGGGGTACTGGAGATCCTGCAGGATGGTTTCGGGTTTTTGAGGTCGGCAGACAGCTCGTACCTCGCCGGACCCGATGATATTTATGTTTCACCAAGCCAAATCCGTCGCTTCAACCTGCGCACTGGTGACACCGTATCGGGCAAAATCAGGCCACCGAAAGAAGGGGAGCGTTACTTTGCCCTGCTCAAGGTCAACGATATCAACTTCACCAAACCCGAGCAGTCGCGAATCAAGGTGTTGTTCGAAAATCTGACACCGCTGTTCCCTAATAAGCGCCTGATTCTTGAAGCCGGTAACGGCAGCACCGAAGACTTGACCGGCCGGGTCATTGATCTGGCAGCGCCCATAGGAAAGGGCCAGCGCGGCCTGATCGTAGCGCCGCCCAAGGCCGGTAAAACCCTGATGCTGCAGCATATCGCACAGAGCATCATTCGCAACAATCCCGAATGTCATATCATTGTACTGCTGATCGACGAGCGCCCTGAAGAAGTAACCGAGATGCAGCGCTCGGTCGGCGTTAACCGCGACGCCGAGGTTGTCGCATCGACCTTTGATGAACCGCCCGCCCGCCATGTGCAGGTAGCAGAAATGGTCATAGAAAAAGCCAAGCGGCTTGCTGAGCACAAAAAGGATGTCATTATACTGCTCGATTCTGTCACTCGCCTGGCCAGGGCCTATAACACTATCGTACCGTCGTCGGGCAAGGTATTAACCGGCGGCGTCGACGCCCATGCACTGGAGCGGCCGAAACGCTTTTTTGGGGCCGCTCGAAATATCGAGGAAGGCGGCAGCTTGACCATTATCGCGACCGCCCTGATCGATACCGGCTCCAAAATGGATGAGGTGATCTACGAGGAATTCAAAGGCACCGGCAATATGGAGTTGCACCTCGACCGCAAAATAGCCGAGAAGCGAGTCTACCCTGCGATCAACATTCGCCGCTCTGGAACCCGCCGCGAAGAGCTACTCACCAGCGACGAAGAACTGCAGCGCATGTGGATTTTGCGCAAGTTACTGCACTCGATGGAGGACACACCGGCCATCGAATTCTTGCTGGACAGACTGCGTAAAACCAAAACCAATGACGAATTCTTCGACTCCATGAGGGGTAAAAAGTAAGCTCATAACCACCCATGTTACTGCTCACCGCCAACGCTCTTGAAGCAGCGCGGACCAGGGATTACATATGACCATGCAATATGCTGATCTGCGTGAGTTTATAGCTTTTCTGGAACGCGAGGGTGAGCTAAAGCGCATCCCTATCGCCGTTGATCCATACCTCGAAATCACCGAAATATGTGACCGCACCTTAAAGCGCGGCGGGCCGGCGCTGCTGTTTGAAAATGTCAAAGGTAGCGATATGCCGGTGCTGGCCAACCTGTTCGGCACCCAGCACCGCGTCGCCCTGGCTATGGGCTCTGACTCCATTAAAAGCCTGAGTGAGATAGGCGAACTGCTTGCCTTCCTGCGCCAACCAGATCCCCCGAAGGGCTTGAAAGACGCCTGGCAAAAAATGCCCATATTCAAACAAGTATTGAATATGGGCCCCAAGCTGGTAAAAAAAGCACCCTGCCAACAACGCATCCTTCAAGGCGAAGCAGTCGACTTGCGCAAACTGCCTATCCAGACTTGCTGGCCGGGCGACGCCGGCCCACTGGTGACCTGGCCGCTGGTCATCACCCGGGGGCCGCGTCAAGACCGTCAGAATATCGGCATCTACCGAATGCAGGTAATCGGCAAGAACCGGGTCATCATGCGCTGGTTGGCGCACCGCGGCGGCGCTCTGGATTTCAAGGAGTTCCAGTCGGCTAATCCGGGGCAGCCATTCCCCGTGGCTGCGGCACTGGGCGCCGACCCCGCGACTATCCTGGGAGCAGTCACCCCGGTACCCGACTCTTTATCCGAGTTCGGTTTCGCGGGCTTGTTGCGCGGCTCGCGCACTGAAGTTGCTAATTGCGTATCCAGTGACCTTACTGTTCCAGCGAGCGCCGAGATTATCCTTGAGGGCCACATTGCCGCCGACGACTTCGCCGATGAAGGGCCGTTCGGTGATCACACCGGCTACTACAACGAAGTGGACCGGTTTCCGGTTTTTACCATCGACACTATCACCTGCCGTGAAAAGCCCATCTATCACAGCACCTATACCGGCCGCCCACCCGACGAACCGGCAATTCTGGGGCTCGCCCTCAACGAAGTTTTTGTGCCGATTCTAAGAAAACAGTTTCCTGAGGTGGTCGACTTTTACCTGCCACCCGAAGGCTGCTCCTATCGCATGGCAGTGGTTACCATGAAAAAGCAGTACCCAGGACATGCCAAGCGGGTGATGATGGGCGTATGGTCTTTTTTAAGACAATTTATGTACACCAAGTTTGTGATTGTCGCCGACGACGATATCAATGCCCGGGATTGGAACGACGTTATCTGGGCCATGACCACGCGCATGGACCCTGCCCGCGATACACTGATCGTCGAAAATACCCCGATAGACTATCTCGACTTTGCATCACCGGTCTCCGGGCTGGGCTCCAAAATTGGCTTTGACGCCACTAATAAATGGCCGGGAGAAACGAACCGGGAATGGGGTACGCCCATCGAGATGTCCGGCGCGGTCAAAAAACGCATCGATGACATGTGGCAGGCGCTGGATATTTGCTAGCGGATCGTGCCACCGTAAGCTGATAGGCGGTGACTAACCGAGCACCATCAAGCCCTCGACTCAGGAGCCCTCTCGCATCCTCTGGCGCATTTTTCTCATCCATGCCTCGCTACTGGTGATCTCATCGCTCACCTCGATAATATCGCCATAATCTGCCTCGCCATCAATAAAGGCCTGAATCAGATCCACCGATACTGGATTCATTCTGGGCGAATAATCCCATTGAAATACTGAGGTGATATTGCCACTGAGCAATCCATGCTGGTGTTGCAACCAATAGGCTCCACATTTCGACAGTGCATAATCGCCGAGGCGGCCATAGCTGATATTGGGTGTCGACGGATTAAACCCGCCCGGAGGAACCTGCGTGATTCGCTGCAACGCAAACAGCCACTGCCCCCCTGGTGGAAACAATGCCACGTCAGGGCGACAAAGATCGCCGCGCTCTCCCCAAATGCGAATGGTATCGGCACTGGCACTACCCTTCAGCGAACGCATTACCTGGAGATCGAAGGAATTACCTCGACTGGCAACAACCTCCCCCAGCACCACGTAGTCGGCATTGTCTACCAGCCAGCTGAAAGGGCCTTGCCAGGCACAATCACAAGCAGCTGGTAGTAATGTCGAAAAGGAAGCTAAGCAGGAAGCTGCAAAAAATTTATAGCACTGCGCCCGGACCGGCATTGATCAAGAACCCACGGCCGAAGTAATGAGACCACAGCTGTAAGCCACGGCTCGCAGAGACGGCGTCGGTTCACCACCGGTCGGCATAAGTCTCAGGCAGCGGGCTGTCCCGCTGCTCCCGGCAAGGACGCAACAGCCGGTGCTGGCTGAGGTGCCAGCGCGGTACTGGCAGTCGCACCCTGAACACACTGCTGGAAATAATCAATGCTTTGCTCGGGCTTGCCGAGCCGGGCCAGCAGGTTGGCAAGCTCAGCGCAGGTTTCCGGGCGATTACTCAAGCTCAGGCTGGCCTCGAGGTATTCCTGTGCCTTATCCCACGCTTGATTATCCAGCGCCAGCCGTCCAAGGCAAAGCAACAGCTCCGCATTATTGGGCCGATCCTTAAGCCAGCTCTCTGCCAATTGCATTTGCTGCACCAAATCTTCACCCGGCGCCAAACCGTAAGCATGCACCAGTCGATCATCCCACGATTTTCGCAAGGCTTTGCGCAGGAACTTCTCGGCCGCCACCGGCGCTCCTGCTGCAACCAGTTGGCGGGCATAAGCGCACTGCATTTCAGCATCGGCGGCAAGCTCCTTGGGAAGCAATTTCCAGGTATGCTCCAACTCGCTCACCGCGTGTGGCGAGGCCGATGTCGTATACCCCAATAGCGAGCTATAAACCTTGCGTTCAAGTGCCGCCAACTCGGCAGCTGGAAGAGCTTGCGAGCGCTTCAACTCAGGTAGCAGCTTGCGCAATTGCTCCCAATCATCGAGCCGCACATAGGTTTGTGCCAGTAACTTCAGGGTGACCGGGTGCGCAGAAGAAAGTGATTTTACCCGGGTCAGCGTCGCCAATGCCTGCTCCAGCTGGCCGCGATCCAGCTGCAACTGCGCCTGTGCCAAACCGATGGCCAAATCCGACGTGTTGCCGCCGGTGCTTCGCTGAGCCTTAACCAGATTTTTTTCTACCGTCGCCTCGTCGCCCATGGCATGCCCCGCCTGGGCCGCCAACAGATAATAAACCAGCGGTTTATCGGAACGCTCCGCCACCTGCTCCAGGCTTTTGCTGGCCCGATCCCAATGACCTTCGACAAAAGCCGTAAGACCGCGGTTAGCCCGGTTGCTAGTAGCCTTCTCGTTGCGCTCGTCCATCCACCCTCCCACTTTAGCCGGGATTTTTCGGGTGTTACTCCAACTACGGATAATCAGGTAGAGCAGGAAAAAGCTGGTCAGTGCCAAAGCAATACCAGTCCAGACACTCATTTCTATGGTCGTATCACCATACGCAATGAGAATGTAGCCGGGGTCTTTTTCCAGCAGGCTAACCAGGAATACACCTGCCACCAAAGCTAATAAACATATCAGGAATAAGCGTCTCATTTACTCGCTCCCCATCTGCGGCCACTTATAGCTACCGTTGGATGATGTCGGCTTTGGCGTAGCATCGCCCGAATTTTCTTCTACTGGCGCCGCGCTTTCCCTGGCCTGATACTTCTGGTCAATGTAGGCGCGAATCGCTTCCTGTGAACCGGATACATCCGGTAAATCGGCAACTATTTTTTCTTGCTGCAGCTCTTGTAGCTCTTTCAGAACTGAGCGGGTGGCGGGATCATCGGTGACATAGTGATTGTTCACCAGCTCACGGGCATTGCCCAGAGCTTTGCGATATATGACCTGCTGCTGTAGCACCAGGGCGTTCTTGGCTTGCTCCAAATCCAGCGCCAGGCGCTCGCGCACCAAACGTTGCCAAGCCTCGGACAACAATGGCTCGATAGCACCGTCACGCTTCTGCACAACCACCAGGGTTTTAAACTTTTCTACAGCCTGATCCCAACCTTTGTCAAGCGCTGCTTGCCAGTCTTCCGCGGCCAGATCAAACAGGTCGCCGGGGGATTCAGTCGCAGCATCAGGGTTTTCGTCTATCGTCGGCATACCAAAAAATGGCAAGCGTGACGCCTGTTGCTGCAATGCCTCAAGCCGCAGGTAAACGCCTTCGCTGTCCAGCTGCTGGGCAGCGCGCACTGCCGCCAAATCCAGGGCTACCTGTTTGCGGACCTGATGCAGCCCCGCCATGTTTAACTCAACCAGGATATTGTCAGCATTTGTAAGCAGCGATGCCGCACTGTTCAGCTCGCCGCCCATGACTACCCTTTGATGCGCCAGCCTCAGCAAATATTCAACTTCGGCCAGTTTCCAGTCGTCACGATCAGTCCTACCGACGCTTGAAATCTGCTTCAGCAGATCCTCATCACTCTTGGACAGTTGCGCAATTTCTGAGCTCGTTTCCTGCTTCACCGCCTGTAACTGCTGACGAGCAGTGCCCACTTCGCCTTCAATCGTGCTCAATCGCGAATCCATTTTTGACTCCAGCGCGGTCGACTGCTGGGCCTGCTGTAATAATTCCTCGCGCCAGGGCTCAGCCTGAACTTCTTGTTCCGCATTATGCTGCATCCACCATTGATAAGCGGTACCGGCCAGTGCCGCCAGTGCCAGCAACAGGGCAGCGCTGGAGAGCCAGGAACCGCCACCAGAAGTTGATCTCTGCTCGACTTTGACTGGCCTGGCTTTTTTTATAACGGGCTCTGCTGAGCTGCTCGATGTTTGATGTTCAACGGCTGCGGTGCTGGTTTCTATCGAAGCCGCGCGCTCTACCGCCGCTTTATTTTCGAACGCCTTGTCGCTATCTGTCGAAGCTTTGTTATCGGTCGCAGCGCCGGCGCTTGTTGGTTTTTCCGGTTCCGTGCTCACACTATTACCCCTGCTGTTGGGTCGCTCCAATCACCGCCTCAAGCGTGGCTTCGTCGCTGGCATTAGCCGCGACCACTACCCGCTTGAAGCCCATTTTCCGCGCCAATAATGCCACTCGCTCCCCGGGTACAACAACCGCAATAGTTACTGCGTGCCGGTACTGGCCGGGAGGTGCCAGCGCCATTAAGGCCGAAATAGTCTCACCACTGGCTGCCACCACAAAGTCGACAGCTCCTACCCCTAGCTCGCGGTGCACTTTATCCGGTAGTGTACCAGACTTGGCTCGCTGGTAGGTTTCGAGATAGTCCACCTCAGCGCCTCTCGCCCGCAGGGCCTGCGCCAGGGTTTCACGCCCCCCCACACCGCGCACAATCAACACCCTGTCACCTGCGACTGCCTGCAGACCGGGCAACACAAGCAGCGCCTCGGTATCCATTTGCGGCCCCGGCGGGTGCTGCACCTCGACACCAAATTCGGCCAGCTGGCCCGCGGTACTTTTACCAACAGCGTACCAGCGCAGACCGGTCGGTAGCACAGGCCAATAGCGGGCCAGCAATTCCATGCCGTAGCGCACCGCGTTGCCACTGACAAAAATAATGTGCCGGTACTGCTGCAACTGCTGTGCCCGCCCCAAAGCCACCTGCAGCGCCGGATGATCCTCTTTCAGGGGCAGGATCTCCAATAGTGGTGCTTGCAACACCCGGGCGCCCAGCTGCTCCAGACGCTGCGGCAATTCGCTTGGAGTGCCTACCGGCCGCGTCAGCCAGATACATTGACCGCGGAGAGGCGGGCTAGTCATCGCCGGCGTCATTATAGATTTCGGCAAGAATATCCCCCGCACCCTGATCCAGCAACATGCCTGCGACCTGGCGCCCCAGGCTCTCGGAATCTTCCAGGCCAGCGGTGGCCTCGGCACGATATACCACACTGCCATCAGGGTGCCCCACTAATCCCCTCAGCCACAAACCGCTGGCGTTCTGGATGGCATAGCAGGCAATCGGCACCTGGCAACCGCCATTCAAGAAGGCGTTCATAGCCCGCTCAGCCTCCACACAGCGCTGGCTAACGGGGTGACCAAGACTTTCCAGCAGCTTGCGGGTGCGCCGATCTTCGCTGCGCAATTCGATACCCACAGCACCCTGCCCTCCTGCCGGCAGGCTTTGCTCCACCGCCAGGCAGCTGGCGATGCGCCGTGCGAGGCCGAGGCGCTTTAACCCTGCCGCCGCCAGGATGATAGCGTCGTACTGTCCCTCATCGAGTTTGCGCAGGCGAGTATTGACGTTACCCCGCAAATCAAGCACCTTCAGGTCGGGCCTGTGCGCACGCAGCTGGCATTGCCGACGCAAGCTCGATGTTCCAAGCCTGGCCCCGGGGGGAAGTTCATCCAGTGAGTTATAACGACTTGAAACCAGCGCATCACGGGGATCTTCGCGTTCGCAAATCACTCCCAGCTCGAGCCCCTGCGGGAATTCCATCGGCACGTCTTTCATCGAGTGCACTGCAATATCGGCCGCGCCCTCAAGCATAGCGGTTTCGAGCTCTTTGACGAACAGCCCCTTCCCACCCACTTTCGCCAGAGGCGTATCGAGAATTTTGTCGCCCCTGGTGGTCATCCCGAGGATATCCACTCGCAGCGTCGGGTGCGACTGCTGTAATGCCGCTTTTACGAAATTCGCCTGCCACAGTGCCAGCGGACTCTCACGGGTTGCGATACGCAAGTTATCCTGCATTCGATGAACTGCCTCCGGGCCATTCACATCATTATCGTAACCGGGATTGCCAGAACCCGGCCACGCGGCTAAAACACGAATAATACAACGGCGAACTTACAATTGCTCGACCAAGTCTCGCAGGCGGGCAAGGTGACGACGACTCACCAAGGGGCGGTGGTGGGTACCTGCCAAGCGCACCAGGTACTGACCCTGGGGTGAGCGCTCAAGTGCCTCGATAAAGGCAATTGCCACCAGGGCGTTGCGATGGGTGCGCACCCACAGATCCGGGTGCTCCAGCTCAAGCTCCTTGAGGCTCTTATCGACCAGCTCCTCGCCACCGGCGTGCACCACAGTAACGTATTTTTGATCTGCCAGAAGGCAGCGTATATCAGCCAGCGGGATAAGCTCTACACCGCGCTGGGAACGAGTACTCATGTACGCTTTTTCAGCCGGCTCCGAACTTGGCTCCAGAGCCCTTAGCTGGGCCTGGTTGAGCCTCACTGCACGCTGCAACGCAGCTTCCAGCTGTTCCCGTCGCACTGGCTTCATTAGATAGGCAATAGCACAGGCATCGAATGCCGACAGCGCATACTCGTCGTAGGCAGTGCAGAATATCACCGCTGGCGGGGGCGACAACAAGGCCAGCTTTGCTGCCGCCACGAGTCCATCCATACCCGGCATGCGAATATCCATCAGCACGATATCAGCGCCAAGTTGGCTAGCCAGGGCAATCGAGCGCTCACCGTTGTCCGCCTCGCCACACGCGGTAAAACCCTCTATCTCCGCCAACAAACGCAGCAGTCGCGAACGGGCGAGCGGCTCATCATCAACAAGCAGCACCTTGCGGCTCATACTGCCGCCCTGCCGGCAAGCTGAAACGGATAGCTAACCGTGACACAAAAGCTGCCGCTACCACGCTCAATCTCAACGCTGGCCGCATTTCCATACAAAGCCTGCATCCGGCGGGTAATGTTTTGCAAAGCCATTTGATGACCACTTCTGGCGCTGCTGCCATTGATAACAACGGGATTCTTAACCTGTAAACGACAGCGGCTAGCTTCTACCGCCACTTTGACGTCGACACGCCCGCCCTCGGGCAGTGGCTGAATACCATGGTAAATCGCGTTTTCAATCAAAGGCTGGAGAGTAAATCGCGGAATTTCCAGGTAGTCGGGCAGGGGATCTATATCCCACACCAGTTGCAGCCGGCTTCCCAAGCGCAAGGATTCTATCGCGACAAAGCGCCGACACAGCTCAATTTCTTGATGCAGCGGCACCTGGGTCTGCTCGGCAGCAAGGCTCTGGCGAAACAGATCGGCGAGATCTTCCACCGCTCGCTCAGCCAACTGCGGGTCGGACGCGATCAGACTGGCGATGGTGTTCATGCTGTTGAACAAAAAGTGGGGCCGTATGCGCGCCTGCAAAGCCTCAATGCGGGCCCGTAACTCGGCTTCCTGCTGTTGCCTCAACTGCTGCTGCAAATAAAAATAGCGCAGCGCAATACCTGCCAGGATGGCCGCGATCAACAAGTGGATAGCCGTACGCCGCCAATCGAGACCGCCAGCGTCAGCCGCCAGGCCGAGATACTGTCCCGCAAAGCTGCAAAGCATGGCCACCAGCAAAATCAGTAAATAGCTGCAGCCGGATGCCCAGGGCAGCGACAAGCGCGCCAGAAAAGGGCGCATTACACAGAGCAGTGCCGCGGAAGCGAGCACCACCCACTGGGTAAACAAAGAACTCAGTGCCAAAAATTCCCAGCTAAAACCTGTTTCGGTGGCCACCGCGAGGGTCAATACCAGCGCTAATAGTTCTGCCAATAGCACCAGGAATACCACTGCACCAACCTTACACAGATCGGGCAGGAAAAAGCTGTCTTGCGTCTTGCTCAGCGACAATGCATTGCTTCACTTTAATCAGTTACCGACAAGCGGCTGCGGGTGATGCACAGTAATTGTAACCCATTGCGGCAGTTGCGCTTTTGCCATGACTACTTTCAAACCGGGCTGGTGAAGACCACGGGCGAAACGCTATAATCGGCCGCCTCAGTCACCGGCGAAGCAACAGGCACGGCAAATCATGCAGGATCACGACAAGACCAGTAAGTTCTGGGGCGGGCGCTTCAACGAACCCACCGACGCTTTCGTGCAACGCTTCACCGCCTCGGTCGATTTTGACCAGCGTCTCTACGCCCAGGATATAGAGGGCTCTCTGGCTCATGCCAGCATGTTGCACCAATGCAAAATTCTCAAGCAGCATGAACTGGAAGAAATCCAGCGTGGACTGGAAGAGATAAAACAAGAGATTGAATCTGGCACCTTTGCATGGTCGGTGGAACTTGAAGACGTGCACATGAATATTGAAGCCAGGCTGACAGAAAAAATAGGCATTACTGGCAAGAAGCTACATACGGGCCGCTCCCGCAATGACCAGATCGCCACCGATATTCGACTCTACCTGCGCCAGCAGATCGATATCATTTGCATCGAAATCACCCGCCTGCAGCGGGGGCTGGTTGAGCTTGCCACGGCTGAAGCCGATACCATTATGCCCGGATTTACCCACCTGCAAACCGCGCAACCGGTCAGCTTTGGTCATCACCTGCTGGCATGGTCAGCAATGCTTGATCGGGACTACGACCGCATGCAGGACTGTCGGCGCCGTATGAATCAGTCACCCCTCGGGGCAGCAGCGCTTGCCGGGACAACCTATCCGATTGATCGCGAACACACGGCCAGAATGCTGGGCTTCGACAAGCCCACTGAAAACTCGCTCGATTCTGTCTCGGATCGCGACTTCGCTATTGAATTCTGTGCGGCAGCGAGCCTGGTGATGACCCACCTCTCGCGCTTCAGTGAAGAGCTGGTGTTATGGACATCGGCGCAGTTCAATTTTGTGCGCCTGCCGGATCGGTTTTGTACCGGCTCTTCAATCATGCCACAGAAAAAAAACCCGGACGTTCCAGAGTTGGTGCGAGGCAAGGCAGGTCGTGTCAGCGGCCATTTGTTATCGCTGCTGATGCTGATGAAGTCGCAGCCGCTGGCCTATAACAAGGACAATCAGGAAGACAAGGAACCCTTGTTCGATGTGATTGATACCCTGCGCGACTGCCTCAAGGCCTATGCGGATATGATGCCGAATGTCAGCGCCAATCGCGCGGTAATGTATGAAGCCGCCAAGCGAGGCTTTGCCACTGCCACCGATCTTGCCGACTATCTGGTGAGGAAGGGCAGTGCGTTTCGCGATGCCCATGAAGTGGTGGGCAAGGCAGTGGCATTTGGCGTTGAACAGGGTCGCGACCTGTCGGAGCTGAGCCTCGAGGAGTTACAGGTCTTCAGCTCAATGATAGGGCAGGATGTGTTCGAGGTTCTCAGCCTGGAAGGTTCAGTGGCCGCACGGAATCACATTGGAGGCACTGCCCCGGCCCAGGTACGTGCCGCGGCAAAGCGCTGCATGCAAAACCTGCAGCAACGCGCCCAGAACAGCGACTGAATGCATGCTGCCGCCATAAACGGACAATTATCTGCAGAAAAGCAGCAATAAGCGTTCCTGCCCATGCCCGCGCTGGCTATAATAGCCGGTTATTGCTAAAAAAGTGTTGCCCAATGCACCGTCTCCTGATCCTCACGATATGCACCTATTTGCTGGTAGCCTGCGGCCTGAAAGGACCGCTATACCTCCCTGCAGAGGAGCCTCCTGAAACACCGCAGGAAGAGAGTGAACAAGCGATACCCCAACAGCAGCGAGAGCTCATTAAAGGGACCTCAGACTCCTTACCACCCGCCACTAACTAGACCTATAACGGCCAGGAAACGACCATCTGCCATGACAGCCTTTGCCTACCATAATGGCCGACTCCATGCTGAGTCGGTGCCGCTGGATGAGATAGCCGAGCGCTTTGGTACTCCTTGCTATGTTTATTCCCGGGCTGCGATAGAAGCCAGCCTCAACGATTACCAACAAGCACTCGCCGGTTGTGCGCACCTGGTTTGCTACGCGGTAAAAGCCAATTCCAACCTCGCGGTGCTGAATCTCCTGGCACGCCGCGGCGCCGGGTTCGATATTGTCTCCGGAGGCGAGTTACAGCGGGTACTGGCTGCCGGAGGCGACCCCAAAAAGGTCGTGTTCTCAGGCGTGGGGAAAACTGCTGCGGAAATGACCCAGGCCCTGCAACTGGGAATTCACTGCTTCAATATCGAATCCGCTGAGGAGCTGGAGCGTCTGCAGGAGGTGGCGCAGTCGCTGCAATGCAGCGCCCCGGTATCGATTCGGGTCAATCCTGATGTTGACGCAAAAACCCACCCCTACATCTCAACCGGCCTGCGGGAAAACAAGTTCGGTATCGATATTGCTGATGCCCTGGCGGTCTATCAGCAGGCTGCCGCCATGAGCCATATCGAGGTGATTGGTGTGGACTGCCACATCGGCTCCCAACTCACCGAGTCCCGCCCCTTCCTTGACGCCCTGCAACGCGTGCTGTCACTGGTCGATGAGCTGGCAGCCCAGGGTATCGAATTAAAGCACCTGGATCTCGGCGGTGGGCTCGGGGTAGTCTACCGCGACGAACAGCCGCCGTCGCCACAGCAATATATCAGCGAATTGCGCCAGCTGGTTGGCGAGCGCAAGCTCACCCTGGTGTTTGAACCCGGGCGCTATATTGTCGCTAACGCAGGCCTTTTGCTGACCCGGGTCGAGTTCCTCAAATCCAATCCGGAAAAGAACTTTGCGATTGTCGACGCCGCAATGAACGACATGCTGAGACCAGCCCTCTACCAGTCGTGGATGGATATCGAGCCGGTCGCACCGCGTGACGATACTCCGCTGCGCCGGTGGGATGTGGTTGGGCCGGTATGCGAAACCGCAGACTTTATAGCCAAGGACCGCAGCCTTGCGCTGCAAGCCGGCGACCTGCTGGCACTGCGCTCTGCCGGTGCCTACGGTTTCGTCATGAGCTCCAATTACAACAGCAGGGGACGTGCGGCTGAAATCATGGTAGACGACGCCCGGACCTATATTGTGCGCCAGCGCGAAAGCTTTGACGACCTGGTGCGCGGCGAGAGCACGCTGCCATGAACCCTGCCAGCGCGAGACGAAGCCGACGCCGGCGACCGCTCAAGTTTACGAAAATGCATGGCCTCGGTAACGATTTCGTGGTCATCGACCTGGTGTCGCAACACTTCCATCTCGATAGCCGCATGATCAGGAAACTGGCAGATCGCCGATTTGGCATTGGCTGCGACCAGGTGCTGCTAGTGGAACCACCACGAGACCCTGATGTTGACTTTCGTTACCGCATCTTCAATGGTGACGGCCATGAGGTGGAACAGTGCGGCAATGGCGCCCGTTGTTTCGCCCGTTTTGTGCGCCACAAAAAGCTGACCAACAAACATATTATTCGGGTTGAAACGACTAATGGTCTCATCGAATTGTCTGTCCTGGCCCGAGGCCAGGTGCAGGTCGACATGGGTCCACCCAGGCTGGAGCCAGCGCTGATTCCCTTTACTACCAACCAGCAGAGTAGCGTTTATACTTTGGACTCGGGGGGGCGCGAGCTGCAGTTTGGCGCGTTGTCGATGGGGAATCCCCATGCGGTCATTCTGGTAGACGATGTTGAACATGCAGACCTTGAAACAGTCGGCCCGGTACTGCAACAGCACCCGAGCTTTCCACGCCAGGTTAACGTTGGCTTCATGCAGGTTATTGATCGGCAGCACGCGCGCTTGCGAGTCTACGAACGCGGCGCGGGAGAAACGCTTGCCTGTGGCAGCGGCGCCTGCGCTGCGGTTGTCAGCGGTATCTTGCGCGGACAACTCGATCCACAAGTGGAGATTGAGTTGCTCGGAGGTAAGCTGCAAATAGAATGGGCGGGGGGAGATAAGCACGTGCTGATGACTGGACCCGCCACCATTGTGTTTGAAGGACAGATTCTTCTCTAGCGGGCTGCTGAAATCAGGGCCGCCCGCACCGAAACATCGACGCATCGGCAAAATCGAAGGCGCTTATGGCTTCGATTTTGGCCGGAAAGCAAAAAATCACGCTTTTTGCTTTTCGTGTTTTGCTTAATGTCTTTAAAACAGGCAGGAGGCCTTTTTAATAATCTGCCAGGGGGACCCACACTACAATGACGCAAACCAAGAACAGTGAAATCAACGCCGAACAGGTCAGCCAGTATCTGCAGGACCATCCGGATTTCTTTATCCAACATGAGCAGCTGCTGGCCGACATCAACCTGCCACACCGCGCCGGCGAAGCCGTATCATTGGTTGAGCGCCAGGTAAGCCTGCTGCGGGAGCGCGATATCGACCTGCGCCATCGGCTGGCGGAATTGATGGAGGTTGCCAGGGAAAACGACGAACTGTTTGCCAAGACCAAAACCCTGATCCTGAATATTATCGCTGCCGAAAACCTTGATGAGCTTATCAGCGCCGTGCAATCTGCGCTGAAACAAGAGTTCAAAGCAGATGTAAGCGCGCTGACCCTGTTCGCCCCCGCTCACAAAAAACTGTTATCCCAGGCTCGGGTTGTACCACTCAAAGAAGCTCAACAGTCTATCAAGGGTATACTCACCAGTTCGCGCGCCGTTTGCGGTGCCCTGAGGCCGGTGGAAATGTCGTTCCTGTTTCCCGACCTCAACGACAAGCAGGTAGGCTCTGCGGCAGTCGCTCCGCTGGGCAACGATGGTGTAGTCGGAGTTTTAGCGGTGGGCAGCTTCGACCCGAATCACTATCGCGCATCTACCGGCACCATGTTTCTTACTTATGTCAGTGACATTCTCAACGTGGTGCTACCGCGGTTTATTACCTGAGCGAGACTGGATGATGGAAGGCCCCAAGCCCCCGACAGAGCGTGACCCGGATGTCGCGGCGTTCATCACCTACCTCGCCAATATACGTCGTTATTCCCCCCATACGGTAGCCGGTTATGGCCGTGATCTCGCAACGTTCTGCGATTTTTGTCGACAGTCCCAGCTGCTCGACTGGCAACAAGTGCATCAGGCGGATATCCGTGCCCTGGCAGCGCAAAGTCATCGCCGCGGCCTCAAAGGCAAGAGTATCCAGCGCTTACTGTCTGCGATTCGCAGCTTCTTCCAATTCCTGATCAAGCAGCGTCGCTGTCAACACAACCCGGCTATCGGGATCAGCGCACCCAAAATACCCCGTCAGCTTCCAGTCACCATGGACACCGACCAGCTTGACCAATTGTTGAGCGCACCGGCATCGGACTGGATCGAGGTCCGTGACAAAGCGATAGTAGAGGTGTTTTATTCATCCGGTTTACGCTTGTCCGAATTAACCGGACTCAATCTGGCCGACCTGGACTTGCGCGACGGGCTGGTAACGGTGACCGGCAAGGGCAACAAAACCCGCACGATACCGCTAGGTCGGCTGGCAATCGAGGCAATCCAGGCGTGGCTGGCGGTGCGTGGCGAACAACTTCGAGACCCTCTCGATAACGCGGTATTTATCAGTAAACGGGGGCAGCGGATCCATCCTCGCAGCGTGCAGGCCCGACTCCAGCAAATGGCGGCGCAGCAGTCGATGCGCCGCAAGCTGCATCCGCATATGCTGCGCCACTCATTTGCCAGTCACCTGCTGGAGTCAAGCAGCGACCTGCGCGCGGTGCAGGAAATGCTCGGGCATGCCAATATCTCAACCACCCAGATCTATACCCACCTCGACTTCCAGCACCTCGCCAAGGTCTATGACGATGCCCACCCAAGGGCCCAGCGCAGACCTGCGAAGATCGATGCATTGCCAATCGACAAGAAAACGAAAGGCTGATCGGCATGATTAAAGTCATCACCTTCGACCTCGACGATACCTTGTGGGAAGTCACTCCGGTGCTGATTCGCGCAGAAAAATTGTTGTTCGACTGGTTGCACCAGCACTGCCCCGAGTTGATGCAATGCTTTTCGATTCAGGCACTGCGAGCGATGCGCATGGAACTGGTCAAGAGTCGCCCTGACCTGGCGCACCAGATTACCGAAGCAAGGCGCTATTCCCTGCACACCGCAATGCAGCGCGCTGGTATCTCCGAGCCTGCGGCAACTGAGCTGGCGGCACAAGCGATGGATGTGTTTATGGCCGCGCGCCACGATGTACAGCTATTTGATCAAGTAGAAGAGGTGCTCGCACAGCTGCACAATGACTATTTGCTGGGCGTGCTCACCAATGGTAACGCCGACATATACCGGCTGCCACTGGGTCGCTATTTCTCATTTGCCTATTCGGCAGAGTCACTTAACAGCAGCAAGCCGAGCCCCTTGCATTTCGAACGCACCCTGCAAAAGACTGGAGCAAAGCCAGGCGAAATCGTCCACGTCGGTGACCATATAGAGCACGATATCGCCGCCGCCCAACGCTGCGGCTGGCAAACCATCTGGCTAAACCTGCGGCAACAACAAGCCCCGGAATTACCCCAGCCGACGGCGACGATATACCACATTGCAGAATTGCCCGCTTGTATCCAACAGCTAGGGACCAATCCAACTGTGACCCGGCCCTGAGCATGGGGATAGCAATCAATGCGGGCGCAGTTTCTCTGCCGACATACTAGTATCAAGTTGTTCTATCTGGCCACCCCGGGACAGAAACGCTTCAATATCTGCACTCATCTGATCCCTTATGCGCTGCCGAGAAGACACCGACAGTCGCTCCGGGTCCTCCGTGCCATTCCCTCGCCGAGAGCCGTAGTCGGACTCAATGGAGATATCATCTGCATCATCCGATGGACTGATTGTTCCCATAACACTGCCCTTCCAATTACCCAGATTTAAATGTCCCCACGTCACGCTCGGTACGTGGCCTCTAAGTAATTTATATCCACTTCGCCTACTCTGGCAAAAACTTATTTCAGATTTTTTATCATATTTTTTTCTAAGTGATCAGGTATTTTTGACGCAAAATTATATAGGGCCAGTTGGCGACGGACTAAGCCAGCGCTTGCTGCTGCACCCAGGCCCGCCAACCACCGTAATGACTAATTTCAGTAGCACCTTCCAGCCCGTAGCCATCACAAATAAATCCGCTTTCCCAGCGGCCATCCGCCAGTTCGACCTTACCGATGCCCAGCGGTGCGGGGATGGCGGCTACAAAGCTGCCGAGCTCCGCGGTCGGCAAGGACCACACTTCAACCTCAATGGCCCGCCCCCCTGAATCACTGCGAATCATCCCCGGGCGTTTGCCGTCGGGCAGTGCATAGAGACGGTAGCAGGGCGCCGAATGCATTGCCTGCTGCAACAAGCCTCCCCGCTCCCGCAGTTGCCAATTGAGAGCAAGACCGTCGAGATGGGCGCCGCACACCACCAACGATACACGTGGGCATGTATTGAACACCGGCAGGTCTGCGGCCCTGGCGGACAGCCCGGTATTACCCAGCGGCAAATCCAAATGTTGATGCCAGCGACTGGCCCAGGCCAGCAATTGCTGGTCGTGAAATTTGTCGCCTACCAGAGTACAACCCGCTGGCAAGCCGCGCTCGGTAAACCCCGCCGGCAGCGCGACCGCACAATAATCGAGTAGATTCATAAAATTGGTGTAGTAGCCCAGCTGACTGTTGAGACTTATCGGGTCGTCCAGCAGCTCGTCAATCCGGTACTGGCGACCCAGGCTCGGTGTCAGCAACAGATCAACGCTGGCCAGTTCAGCATCAGCCAATTGCTTGAGTGCCTGCAAGCGATAGGCTGCGGTAAAGCTATCCAGCGCCGAGAAGCCAGCGCCTGCTTCAATAACCTGGCGCACCACCGGATGCATGGCTGTCGGGTCACGCTGCAATATGCTCTGGGTCGCGAGATAACGCTCCGCCACCCAGGGCCCCTGGTACAGCAAGCTCGCAGCCTCAGCAAACGGCGCAAAATCAATCTCAACCAGTTCAGCACCGAGATCCCGCCAGTGGTCGAGGGTATTTGCGAACAGCTTCTGCAACTGGGTATCGCCAAAAAATTCCAGTGCATCGGCCGGGGGCACGCCCAGTCGCAGCCCCCCGGTGGCAACGCCCCTGACACGCTTACTGTTACTAAATGGATTGGGTCGCGAGTAGGGGTCGCCATCATCAAAGCCCACCGCCTGGTCAAACACAGTGCCGCAATCTTCCGGATTCAGTGCAAATATGCTGATGGTATCCAGACTGCGACAGGCGGGCACTACCCCGCGCGAACTCAATACGCCGAGCGTTGGTTTTAAACCGACAATATTGTTCATCGCAGCCGGTACCCGCCCGGAACCGGCGGTGTCGGTGCCAAGGGCAAAACTTACCAGCCCCAGCGACACCGCCACCGCCGACCCGGAGCTGGAGCCACCGGAAATATAGTCATCATCAAACGCATTGCGACAGGGGCCCCAGGGCGCTGGCGAGCGGGTACCAACCAGGCCAGTGGCAAACTGGTCCATATTGGTTTTGCCCAGGGGGATACAGCCAGCTGCCAGCAACTGTTCGACCACCGTCGCACTGTGGCTGGGCACATAGGCAAATTCTGCGCAGGCTGCCGTGGTGGCAACCCCGGCAAGGTCGATATTGTCTTTGATCGCAAAAGGTATGCCAAACAGGGGCAGGTCTTCGATAGAAACGTCAGCCAGCCGAGCAAGCCAGGGCGCCAATTGCTCGCTGGATAGCTGGCTGATCCAGATATTCTTGTGGCCAAAACCCGCTGCCTTCTGCTGCAGATGAGCCACCAGCTCAGCCGGCGTAAAGTCTCCTCTTAGATAGTGATCCCGCAAACCCCGCAGCGTTATATCCAGTTGTTGCCAATTCATTTGTCCACCTCGATATGTAGCAAAACCTGGCCCGCACGCACCTGCGATCCCTGGGCCTTGAGAATGCGACGCACTGTACCGTTGCAGCGACTGGCAATCTCTATCTCCATTTTCATCGACTCCAGCACCAATAGCGGCTCGCCCTGTTGCACCGTTTTTCCTTCGGCTACCAGCAACTGCCAGACGTTGCCCGCAGCGGTACTTTCAATGGCGACAAAGCCCTCGGGCAATACCTCCATGACATCTTCGTTCTGCGGGGCTAGTTCGGTATCGAAGTGAAACTGGCCACTGTCGCGCCAGCGCTGCAACTCGAGGGCAAATGCCGCGTCTCGATGACGCTGGAAGTCATCAATCCCGGTTTGATGTTGTTGCAGGTATTGTCGGTACTGCCGCAGACTGAATTCCCCGGGTTCAATCCTCAGCGGATAGTCGCCGCGGGGGAAGTCGCGCCTGATCTGCTCCAGCTCCCGCTGGCTCACCGGAAAAAATCGAATCCGGTCGAAATTGCGCAGCAGCCACGGCAACTCGAATTCGGTGGTTTGCTGATAACGATTCCACATCTGCAGGGTGCGACCAACAAACTGGTAACCACCGGGCCCCTCCATGCCATAAACGCAGAGGTAGGCGCCGCCAATGCCTACCGAGTTTTCTGCGGTCCAGGTCCTGGCGGGGTTGTATTTGGTGGTAACGAGCCGGTGGCGCGGATCCAGCGGTGTGGCCACCGGTGCGCCGAGGTAAACATCGCCAAGCCCCATCACCACATAGTCGGCGTCAAACACAATATCACGCACCGCATCGACATTGTCGAGGCCGTTGATGCGGCGGATAAATTCGATATTGTCCGGACACCAGGGCGCATCTGCGCGCACCGACTTCATATACTTGTCAATCGCCTGCCGACAAACGTCATCATCCCAGCTGAGGGGCAAGTAAACCGTGCGCGATTCAACCGTCACATCCTGCTGGCTTCCAAGGCCCTGGCATCCCGCTTCAATATGCGCCAATAATTGCGCCAATGACACTTGATGGGGGTCGTAATGCAGCTGCAGGCTGCGGATTCCCGGTGTCAGGTCGATCAGCGCAGCACCCAGCCCGGCATCGTTTGCCGCCAATTGCTGCAGGTACTGCTGCAGTGCAGCCACCTGAAACCGCAACGCCAGATCGAGTTGCTGCTCACCAAATTCAACCAACAGGAAGCAGTCTCCGGCGGCACGAACCGCAACCGCCACCTCACTGTCGATCTGCAGCCGCCGCAGAACGCATGATGCGCGGGAGACAGGTTCAAGATCATACAAGGGCTGGCCGTTCTGGAGGGCGCGATCAAGCGCTACCGCAGCCTCAATCGCGACCGGGATAAACCGCAATGTATCCCCGGCTTTCAGCTGTCCCAGCTTCCACAGATCGGCGTTGATGACGGTGGCGGGACAGACGAAACCTCCCAGCGAAGGCCCGTCCGGCCCCAGGATTACCGGCATATCACCGGTGAAGTCGACACTGCCAAAAGCATAGGCATTGTCGTGGATATTCGACGGGTGCATCCCGGCTTCGCCACCGCTGTCCCGCGCCCATTCCGGCTTCGGCCCCAGCAGCCTTACACCGGTGCGACTGCTATTGTAGTGCACCTCCCAGTCGGTGGAGAAAAACATCTCAATGTCAGCTTCAGTGAGAAAATCAGGGGCGCCGTGGGGACCATAGATGGCGTGCAGTGTCCATTGCTTGCCGAACACAGGGCGCCGCCGGGGATCAACCGAGCCCGACACCGAAGCCGCCGTGGGGGAACAATGCAGCACGTCTCCAGTGCGCAAAGCGCGCCCTGCATGACCGCCGAACTGGCCGAGGGTAAAGGTCGCTTTGGAGCCCAGGTATTGAGGACATTGAAAGCCGCCCTGCACCATCAGATAAGCCCGCGCGCCATGCCCCTCGACGCTGCCGAGCTCCAGCGTCTGCCCCGCTGCAACATCAATAACACTCCACATTGGCTGCGGCCGGCCATCCAGTAACACCGGCAGCTCGGCGCCAACAACCGCTAGCTGCCGGGCCTGGTTGAACTTGAGGCTCGGGCCGTTCAGGGTGATCTCCAGTCCGGCACAGTCGTCGTCGTTCTGCAGCAATTGATTACCGAGGCGAAAACTGTAGTTATCGAATGCGCCGCTGGGAGGTACTCCCACATGCCAGTATCCGCGCCTGCCCCGCTGGTCCTGCAGGGTCGTCATGGTTCCCGCAACTAACACCTCAACGCTGTCGGACGCAAACAGCCATTGCTGGAGCAGCCCGGTATAGACATCGCCCTGCACGAATGCAGCTTGCGCCATCAATTGCTCACAATACGACAGATTGGTTTCGATACCCCAGATCTGGCATTGCTGCAGGCTGCGCTGCATGGCGGCGATGGCACTGGCGCGATCAGGACCATAAACAATCACCTTTGCCAACATCGGGTCGTAGTAACTCGACACCTCAACCCCGGCACTGATCCAACTATCGATACGCAAACGGCAAGGTAACGGCAGTGGACCAGGCCACTCAACGTGGTGTAGCAGTCCGGCCGAAGGCTGGAAATTGCGGGCGCAGTCTTCCGCATAAATACGCGCTTCAATAGCGTGGCCAGCCGGCTGCAGCTGATCTCGCCGTTGCTGCAAATTGCTTAGCGGCGAATAGGCCTGCTCCACCATCCACTGCACCAGGTCAACACCGTAGCGCTCTTCGGTGATGCCGTGCTCCACCTGCAAGCGTGTATTCACCTCAAGGAAATAGAATTCCCCGCTAGCGGTATCATAAATAAACTCGACCGTGCCCGCGCTGGCGTAGCTGACACCTTGCAGCAGTCGCTTCGCCGTAGCGTGCAACTCGCGCCTTTGGCGATCGCTGAGACCCGGAGCGGGAGTCTCTTCGATGACTTTCTGGTTGCGCCGTTGCAGTGAGCAATCCCGCTCTCCAAGCGCCACCACCAGACCGGCGCCATCGCCAAATAGCTGGACTTCAAGGTGGCGCGCCCGGGCGATGTACTTCTCCAGGAACACCCCGCCGTCGGAAAAATTATTTTCGCTCAAACGCACCACCGAGTCGAAGCATTGCTGCAGTTGCTGCTGGTTGTGGCAGATTTGCATACCAATGCCACCACCACCCGCGGTGCTCTTAAGCATCACCGGGTAGGTAATTGCAGCGGCCGCAGCGATCGCCGCAGCCTTATCGGTCAGCAGCCCGCTGCCTGGAATAACCGGCACATCGAACTGCTCTGCCAATTGGCGCGCCCGATGCTTGAGCCCGAACAACTGGATCGAATCGGCGGAAGGACCGATAAAGCTCACACCCTGCGCTGCACAGCGGCCGACAAAAGCGGCGTTTTCACTGAGGAATCCGTAGCCCGGATGTACCGCCTCGGCGCCGCTGCGGGCAATAATTGCAAACAACTTATCCTGGTCGAGATAGGTTTGCGCAGCACTGCCGGCGCCGAGACAATAGGCCTCGTCCGCCTCGCGCACATGGGCAGAATCAGCATCGGCCTCGGCATACACGGCTACCGACTGGATATGCATTTTTTTCAGGGTGCGGATAATACGGCAGGCGATGGCGCCGCGATTTGCGATCAGAACTTTACTGAACATGATGGCCTCACTTGATCAACCGGGCCGTCCCGAATGCTTATAACGCTGTACAGGTCGTCCTGTACCAAGTGAAGGATATTTTTCCTGCCCCCCGGTTCCCGCCTACCAAACCAGCAGTTCGATCGGTGTCGGGTTGTAGGCGTTACAGGGATTGTTGAGCTGGGGACAGTTCGATACCAACACAATCACATCCATTGCCGCCCTGAACTCCACGTATTTGCCGGCTTCGCTGATACCGTCTGCAAAGCTGAGGCCGCCATCAGCTGTTACCGGTACATTCATAAAAAAATTGATGTTGTGGGTAATGTCACGCTTATCCAAACCGAAGGCCGGATTCTGCGCCAGGGCCAGCATCCAGCTGTCGCGACAGGCGTGCATGCACTTTTTCTCCAGCCCGTAACGCACGGTGTTGCTCTCTGCGGCACAGGCTCCGCCGAGGGTGTCGTGGCGACCGCAGGTATCCGCTACGATCGTCAGCATCTCATTGCCCAGATTGGAAAGCAGCTTTGAACCGGCGCTGAGGTAGACATTGCCCTGCTCGCGAATGGTATCAACCGCGCTGTAGCGCTCACCAGGATCCGCCGCAGAGTAAAACAAGGTATCGGCGGCCTGGTTACCCTCAAGATCGAGAATGCGCATGGTCTCACCGGTCGCCAGCAACTGCATAAAATAATCGCCGGCATTCACCACCTCGCGACGCACGGCGTGCTGCGGCAATAGCTCACTAGCTTGCAGCATAACTCAGGCTCCACCGAGACAATAAAGTCGATTGTTAGCGAAACCACGCTGGTTTTCTGGACAACTGTTTTTGCAGAGGTCGTCATCGGCGGCAGGCTGGGCCTGCAGTAGCTGGTAGCGCACTGGCCGACGGGGATAATCCGCCGCGGGATTGAGAGGATGGGGACAGGTGTGAAATAACACCAGCGTATCCAGCTCAAAGCGCAATTCAATAGCGTCGCCGGCGCGGCTCTGCTGCGCCGCATAGGCAAGATTGCCACTATCATCCACCACCACTCGACTGAACAAATTGAGATTTGCCGCCATATCCGCCAGCCCCATGCCGTACTTGGCCAGTTCGACAGCAAAGCCCTGCTCGCCACTTATTGTCCAGTCATTGCGCGCCTGTTGGTAGTTCACAATTGACCACTTCTTTTTCATATTGGCATCACTCAGATTGCCACAAACCGTGTCATGCCAACCACAGCTGTCGGCCACGATTGAGCAAAAAATGCGCCCCATATCCGAGTACAGGCAGTGCCCGGCGGTCAGCTTGAAGGTATGCTGGCACTTGAGCGTATCCGGCGCGTTGTAACGCTCAAGCAGGTTCTCCGGGTTGTAGAACAACATCCCCACATTGGCGCCGCCCACCTCGTCCACCAGCCGCAACCCGGTGTTGGCTCGCAGCCGCATCGACCAGTGGGCACCCCCCGGAATCACATCCTCGTACCATACCGATCTGTCAGCTGTCATTTTTCTACTCCTCGACGTCAGCGGTTTCGAGCACCCGGTTTTCTGCAATCTCCTGCAGCAGTTCCGGCTGGCACTTGCCCAGTGGAATGTCATAAGTAATGTGGGCGCCGTAGCGATTAGGGTTGTCGGGATCGAGGCGAATTTTATCGAACACCCATAAGCGGGTGCCCAGGTAAAAGCCCTCCTCCAGATCATGGGTGGTCATAAAAACGGTCACTCCCGTCTCGCGCCACAGGCCCAGGATAAGTTCGTGCATGTCTTTGCGAATCCCCGGGTCGAGCGCCCCCAGGGGTTCATCCAGCAACAGGATTTGCGGTCGCTTGATCAGGGACTGGGCGATGGCCAGTCGCTGCTGCATACCGCCGGATAGTTCAAAGGGGTAACGATGCAGCGCATGTCCCAGGCCCACGGTGGTCAGCAGTTCTTTCGCGGTTGCTTCGGCGCTGCGCTTGCGGGAGCCAAACAGTTTGGCTAACAGCGGTGAGCGCTCAAATTCCAGCCCCAGGCTTACATTCTGCAATACGCTAAGATGAGAAAACACCGAGTAGCGTTGAAACACAATACCCCTGTCGGGGCCCGGCTCGTCGGGAATGGGCTCGCCCTGCAGCAGCAAATCACCCCTGGAGGGTTGGTCGCTGCCCAGCAACATTCTCAGGAATGTGGTCTTACCGCAGCCGGAGGCCCCCACAATGGTGATAAATTCCCCGGCGTTAACTTTGACGTTGACATTTTCCAGCACGATATTGTTGCCGTACTCACGCCACAGGCGCCGTGCTTCTATCAAAGGTGTCATGCTGCTTTCTCCGCCATGCCCGTGGTATTGTCGGCCGGCGCCTTGTCCTTCGCCGCGATACCGAAATACCAGGGGAAAAGCCATCGGGACAGGGTCTTCAGACTCCAGTCCATGGCAAAGGCAAGTACCGCGATCCAGGCCACGTAGGGCAGGATAATATCCATCGACATATAGCGTCGCACCAGGAAGATGCGGTACCCCAAACCTTCGGTGGCGGCAATCGCCTCGGCGGCGATCAGGAACAGCCAGGCCGAACCCAGTGACAGCCGCACGGCATCAAGCAAGCGTGGCAGCACCTGAGGCAACACCACCCGCACCACGATCTGCCAGGTGTTGGCACCCAGGGTCTGGGCCTTGATCAGGATTTCCTGGGGAATCTCCATCACCCGCCCCTGCAGATCGCGAATAATAAACGGCGTAATACCGATGACAATCAGCATCACCTTCGACAGTTCACCGAGGCCAAACACGATAAACAGAATCGGCAGGATCGCCATGGGCGGGATCAGCGAAAGCACCGTCACCAGAGGCGACAGCCCGGCCCTGACCAGAGGCAGTAAGCCGATGACGATACCGAAAACCAGACCGATCAGAGCGCTGAGCGACACCCCGAGTGCGATTCGCTTGAGGCTGGCCGCCGTGTCATTCCAGAACAGATACTCGCCGCTGCGCTTGTTGGGCTCGAACGCCAGGCGTTCAATGGCATCGACGAACGATCCGAATGCCGGCATCAACTTGTCATTCGGATTCTCCGCCAGACGCGCATCCGAGGCAAGCCAGTAAGCCAGCACCAATAACACTAACGGCAGCAAGCCGAGGGCGATCTTGCCAGCCCTGTCCGGCTGTCGATTCAACAATCTTTTCATCGGCATTGCCCGCCAGTCATTAAAGCGTGATCAAAATGGCAATCATTGTGACTCACAGTTTGCCGTCGGCAGCCATCTGCATGTAGCTGGTGTCAAAGCGCAGTTTGATATTGTTTTTGTCGCCAAAAGTACCGGCAGGCATCGCGATGCCAATAAACCCTGCATCCGCCGCCGCGTCACCCAACAGGCCGTGATCAAAGGAGAACCCGGCGACATATTCCATGGTCTTAAGCAAGTCGGCACTGTTGCCAAAGCTTACTGCATCAGCGGGGAGGTAAAACATTTTGGTGGAGTCGAGCTGGGCTTCATAGCCTGCGAGGTTAGTCCCCGAGGCGGTAGCCATCTGGCTGCGAGCATCGGCTCCCGCCGCATCTTGTGCCGACATCCGCGCCATAATTTCGTACCAAGCCCCGGTCAGCGCTTTGCCCAATTTCGGATTAGCCTGGAGCGTTTCGGTGTTCACCACCAGCAGGTCAATAATTTCCCCGGGGATCTTGCTGGAGTCGAACACTTTGTATGAATCTGGCATCGCCACAATTTCGCTCAGCAGCGGATTCCAGGTCGTGACCGCCGTCACCGAATCGGTGCCATAAATCGCCACCATATCGGCATCAGAGGTATTGACGACTTTTATATCCCTTTCTGACAGGCCCACGCTATCCAGCCCCCGGGCCAGCAGGTAATGAGAGACACTCAACTCGACCAGGTTCACCGACTGGCCTTTGATGTCAGCGAGAGACTGCTTGCCCTTCAGCACCACGCCATCATTGCCATTAGAGAAATCGCCGATAATAAGCGCGGTGGAATCGACGCCGCCAGCGGCCGGAATCGTCAGCGCATCCATATTGGTCATGGCGCAGCCGTCAAACTGGCCGGCGGTGTACTGATTAATCGATTCGACGTAGTCGTTCATTTGCACCACATCGATTTCGATACCGTACTTATCGGCCCATTGCTTGACAATGCCGGCATTGGCGCCGTAGTCCCATGGCATCCAGCCGACATAGATAGACCAGGCAATACTGAATTTGCTGCGCTCCTCCCCGATTGCGCCGCCGGGCAGCAGCAGTGATATCGTAAGCGCACAAAGTGCCGTCAACTTCATCATTAAACGCGTCATTCTCAACCTCCAGTGGTTGTATATCAGGTCACACGGAGCTCTCTACGGCCTGGCGCAAAATCGCCAGCAGCGTCGGGTCTCCCGGGCTTTTGTCCCGCCGTGTAACCTTCCAGTGAAGGTCGATAGCTCTCGGACCAGGCACCTGCAGCAGCAGGCCGGAACCCTAGCGATCTATTGTCAAATTGTATTCGGCAAATGCCGGTGCCCTGCACTTGCACAGGCCAGAGAGTTCTGCTCTTACGATTCTAGGGATGCAGGATACGTGCCAATCTTTAAAAACCCACAGGCGCTCTTCCCGCATCAGGGCCAGGGGCCAGCAATCAAGAGATCTGGATCAGCAAGCGCCCCAACAGGGTGCAATTACCATCGCCGGTGACACATATGGTGCACACAACTACGGCGGGGAAATTGCCAGCGACCACCATTGCTGCCACCATAGACCTACTCGCCAGGGCTGCACTGCGTCGGCATATAATCTGCCAGTGATCCCAGTCGGGCAGCGGCAAAAGGAGCAGCAACATGCCAACCGGATCATGCCAGTGCGGCGCAATCACCTACCGAGTCGACGGCGAAGCGCTTATGACCTATGCCTGCCATTGCAGCGACTGCCAAAAGCGAACCGGCAGCGCCTGCTCCATGGGTTCCGTATTTCCGACCACAGCTTTCCCGAGGGCATGCCAGTCTATGTGACCCAGCCAGATAACATGATGGAGTTGCTTACCGCGGCAATGGCATATCGCGCGACATTGCAAAGCTGAGGCAGCCGTTATTCAAGAAGCAAGACGGACAGCAGCAGGACACAGGCACGGCACACAGGCTTTGAACCTGACCCACCGGACCCCTTACATTATCAGGACGCAGGAAACTTCTTGCTCACGCCGGCGGCGATAGGCGCGCCCGAATCACGCTCCTGCACCGCCTGCTTAAAGCCCACATCCTGGGCCCGCTGGCGAAACCACAAACCCTCGGGTGAATGGCGGGCGATGCCATCGAACAGGTTGGCAAATATCTGGGTTTGCTTGAGTCCCATATTTTCATAGGCCTGGTTGACAGCCATTTTCGACATCATCAACTGGTTTCTTGGCACACCCTTGATACGCTCGCAAAGTTGTTCAACAGTGGTATCGAGCACAGCGGCTGGCACCGACTTTAGGATCAATCCCATTGCCTCCGCCTGCTTGCCCGTCACCAGGTCACCGGTGAACAACATCCGCTTGGCCTGCTCAATACCCAGTCGGTAGACCCACATCATGGTAGTGGGAATACCCCAGACCCGCGCCGGCGGGTATCCAATACGCGCGTCGTCAGCCATCACAATCAGGTCGCAGCACAAAGCGATGTCGCTGCCACCGGCCACTGCGGCACCATGAATCTTGCATATTACGGGTTTTCGCGCCCGCCAAAGGGCCATAAAGTCCTGGGTGTTGCGTGACATCATGGCGTAATCCTCGGTCGGGTCCCAGGGCATATCCTGGCTACCTACAACCTCCCCGGGAGCCTCGGCAAACAGGCCCAGGTCGTAACCGCCGCAAAACCCCTTGCCCGCGCCCTGTAACACGATGACGTGAACCTCGGGATCGGCTTCAGCCAGCTCTACCGCTTGGCGCAATTCACCGGGCATGCGATGATCGATGGCATTAAATTGTTGCGGCCGATTCAGAGTCAGGGTCGCAACCCGGTCCTCACACGCATAGAGAATCGTTTCAAATTTCATCGAGTTTTACCTTTAAGTATGCGGGCATACACCGTGGAGCCAGATTCAAGCACGCGGGTGATCGAACCGTGCAGGCCAGGGTGCCAGCAGACAATTACCACACGTCGACCATGTTGCGCCGGCGCCCCGCAGGCCGATCCTGCAACGCTGCTGCCGCCAGCGCCCTGGTGATCATGGCACGGGTGTCGAGTGGGTCTATCACCGCGTCGAACTCGAGGAAGGCGGCGGCCTCGGTTGCCTTACCCTTGTCGTACATCATCTGCAACAACTCATCGAACAGCGCCTGCTTTTCAACCGGGTCCTGCACCGCCGCCAACTCCTTTTTAAACCCGAGTTGCACCGCACCCTCAAGACCCATACCACCACATTCACCGGTCGGCCAGGCGGCAATATACACCGGTTTGGTGAAGCCACCACCCGCCATCGCCATGGCACCCAGACCATAGGCCTTGCGCAGAATGATATTGACCAGGGGCACCGTGATGCTGGCGCCGGCCACCAACAGCCGCGACATCTTGCGCACCGCACCGTCGCGCTCGCTGTCGATACCGACCATATAGCCCGGGGTATCCGTCAGGGACACAACAGGCAGCCTGAATGCGTCGCACAACTGCAGGAAGCGCGCCGCCTTGGCCGCCGCCTGGGAATCGATCGCCCCACCGAGCTGCTGGCAGTCGTTGGCCATTAGCCCAATCGGCTTGCCCTCGAGGCGCGCAAATCCGGTAATGATGCTGCGGCCGTAAACCCGCCGCAACTCAACAAATGATTCCTCATCCACCAGGGTTTCGATGATACCCCTGACCTTGTAGCCAAAGCGGCGATCCTCCGGCAGTGCTTGGCGCAACTGCTGTTGCTCCGCCGCCCGCCAATGCCCCAGCGGGCCCTGGAAATATCCCAGCAACTTTCGCGCCAGTCGAGTGGCGTCAGCCTCATCTTCGGCCAGCAGATCGAGCACACCATTTTTATACTGCTGTTCGGCGGGACCAATCTCCGAGGGGTGGAAACTGCCCAGGCCACCACCTTCGATCATCGCCGGTCCCGCCATTCCAATCCACGACTGACGGGTGGCAATGGTAATATCGGCACAGCCAAACAACACCGCGTTACCGGCAAAGCAATAGCCGTTGTTAACAGCAATCCGCGGCACCAGCCCGCTCATGCCTGCCCAGCTCGCAAACGACTCGACGTTCAAGCCGGCAATGCTGATAGCTACGTCAGTGTCACCAGGGCGCCCGCCGCCGCCTTCGGTGTACATGACCACCGGCAGTCGAGACTGCTCTGCCAGTTCACACATGCGATCCAGCTTGCGATGATGGAAATAACCCTGGGTGCCCGCCAACACGCTGTAGTCACAAATGATAACCGCCGCCTGGGCTGCGGCCTCCCCGACATCGGCGGCATTGATGGTACAGGTGCCGGTAATAACGCCGTCAGCCGCGGTGCTGGTTTGCAGTTCACGATAATCACGTCGGTTGCGCTGTGCAGCCACGGCAAGCTGGCCATACTCAACAAAGCTTCCCGGGTCGACCAGATCGCGGAGGTTTTCCCGGGCGGTGCGGTAGCCTTTGGCATGTCGCACTGCCGCTGCGTCGGCCCGCACTGCATCTTCGGTATTGGCGATACGCTGCTGCAGGGCCTTTAATTCCGCTCGCAATCTCTCGCTCATGCTGTCGACTCTGCGTGCAGCGTGCGGGTGGTATCAATGTTCAATGCAGAAAACTTCAACAGGGCCATCGCTTGCATAGTTCTACCTTCCGCCGGGGTGATGGCAGCATTGTAACTGAATCAACTCCATAGCCAACGGGCTGACTTAAGGATCCGCTGGCACTAATCCATTTGCAGCTGGAATACGTAGCTCTCTGAGCTACTCCCTTGTTAAAAGCGCGCCCGGATACCGACGTGTCATCCACAGTAGTGATGGGTCGTTGCAAATTTTTGCAAGGCGAAACCTGACCACAGATTGGATCGTAAAGGCCGTCTATATGACCATAAAAGTCGTCACCTGGGGCACCGGGAATGTGGGCAAGCACGCCGTGAGAGCGGTTTTACATCACCCGCAGCTGGAACTGATCGGTCATATCGTCAGTAGCGCCGACAAAGCCGACAAAGATGTGGCTGAACTCATTGGCCACAATCAGGCCACCGGCATTGTCGCTTCAGACAATACTGATGCGGTGCTGGCACTCGGGCCAGACTGCGTCTGCTACAGCGCGCACTCAGAAACCCGGATGCTGGAGGCGGCAGAAGACCAGGCTAAATGCCTGCGCCTGGGGATTAACCTGGTGGGCTCAAGCCTGTTCATGCTGCAATACCCCGACAATCCTGATGTTGCATTCCTCGCCGACCCCATCAAGGCCGCCTGTCGCGAGGGCGATGCGACCTGCTTTAACAACGGTATCGACCCGGGGTTTGCCAATGACACTATGCCCCTGGTGTTCACCGGCCTGTCGCAATACTGGACCACCATTCGGATGCAGGAGATTGTCAACTACGCCACCTATGATCAGGAGCACACCATTCGTGAGGTCATGGGCTTCGGCTACCCCATCGATCACCCCTGCATGATGTACCAGCCAGGGATGCTGACACTAGCCTGGGGCGGTGCCGTACGCGCTGTTGCAGCGGGCCTCGGGGTTGAATTGGATCGCGTCTACGATGTCCACCAGCGACTGCCCTTGATCCAGGATACCGACAATGCCATGGGCCGATTTGAGCGCGGCACTACCGGCGCGGTGCACTTTGAAGTGCGCGGCGTTATCGACGGTCGCGATGCGATTATCCTGCAACATTTTACCCGCCTGACGGACGACATCGCACCTGACTGGCCGCAGGGCAAAGGCTACCGGGTGATCATCGAGGGTGAACCCAACATGACGATTGCCATGGACATGGCGGACCAAAAGGGCGATCACGCCGTGGGTGGCGTCATCCAAACCGCTACCGCACTGGTGAACGCCATTCCCGCAGTGGTGGCACACTCGCCCGGCCTGATAGCAGCCCAGGATCTGCCCAAGATCACCGGCGTGGGCCTCTACAGGGCTCCCTGAAATGAAACATTCCCCGAAACCCAATGCCTGGAAACTTGCACCATGAAAATCAATATTGAAGAGCTGCATCGCTGCCAACCGCTGGCGACAGTGATTATCCGCTCCCTGGATCTGTCCCTGTACCACGCGGTAGCGGTCATCGACGGGCGCGAGCACTTGATCTCCGATGGCGCCGGCAAGCCCCTGCGCTACCACAGCATCATGGGCTTTAAACGACGGCTTGCCGGGTTCAATATCAAGCAGATGTTACTGCAACAACACAGCGCCTTCGACGAAATGATAGGCCAGCCACCAAAGCAGCAAGCCAACACTTTGCAGGTGCCCATGACGCCGCTGTGCGACCCCTTCGAGAACTAGGGCGACCACGATGCAACACCTGTGCCCCAATGCTACAGCGTCGCCATGACTACCGTGGGCAAACTGGTGGTACTGGCACTGCTGGCCTGGGTCGCCGCCTGTAGTAGCGATCCAAGGCAACGCGCCCTGGACGACTACCTGGAGCGACTCTCCCGGGCGCTGCAACAGGAGCTACCTGCGCAATCGCAACCGCTGCAGCTAGCCTTTCCCGCCAGGCGCCAATTGCTGGCGTCAGCGCCTGCAACCGACAGGATTGCCCTGTTGGACTTTCTCGGCATGTCAGACTGCCAACTGCAGCAGACCCTGGCCCAGCGCAACAGTTCGCTGGGCAAGCTCGGTACCGACTCACAACGCCTGCTGCAGGACCTGGCTTTTATCCAGCAGGCACCGGCCTGTATCGAACTGTTGCAGCAACAGCAGAAAGATGAATTGGCGCAACAATTGCAAATTGCACTGGACAATCGTCAGGCGCGACTGGCCGCCCTGATCTGGCAAGCCACCCTGGGCGCCCGTGAATTCAACCTGTTTTGGCAGGCACCGCCACTGCCAGGCGACTATCCCACCGCAACCGGCCCGGAGCTGCTTGCAGCGCTAGAAAGCCTGCAACGCTTGAGTGCCAATTGGCTTGCAGGCAACTATAAAGACGACCACGCCCAGAGCTCCAGCGCGCTGGAATCGGCGCTGGCTGCCATCCGCGGCGGTGACGGCGGCCTTCTCTATCGCTCCCTGGCGCTGCAGGCAGCTTATCTGGAACAGGCCAACGCTATGTCCGCACAACGACTGCAGCGGCAGCCCTTATGCTATCCCGGGCGCCCCAATCCCCAGGGCGATATCCTGTTCAATGTGGTGCAGAAATTCTGGCTGCAAGGCCTGCAGGGCTGGTCCGCCCAACTGAGTCAACGCTACTATCAACTGTGGCCGGCACTGCAATCGCTGGAGGCAACCCTGGCCCCGGGAGAGCCCCAAGCCTACCAGCAGTGGCGCCAGCAGCGAGATCGGCAAATTGAGCAACTGGTGCAGGCGCCGCGGCACCATGTAGCCGCCATCAGGCCGCTGTTGGCACAGTGTGGGCTGGCTCCGGGACAGGACCAGGACAATGCCTGACACGCAAAAAATGCCGATACCCACCACCGCCAAATGGCTTGGCAGAGCCGGTTTACTGCCCTTCTGCCTGCTGCCACTGGCTTTGTTTAGCTGGCCACAAAGCACTGCACTGTGGTTAGACTTGCTGGCGAATTACAGCCTGGCCATCCTCTGTTTTCTACCCGGTGCCTGGTGGGGGATGGGCTTGATCCGGCGCCAAACCGCGCCACTAATGGTCAGCAATGCCCTGGTGATTGCAGTGTTTATGGCCCGATCACTGCTTAGCGAAAAGCTTTTTTTGCTGGCAGCCGCTGTTCTGTTTGTGGTGGTGCTGGCTTATGAGCGGCTGCACCCCCTGTTCAAACCGCAGCCTGTTTACTATGCCCGCTTGCGCATGCAGCTCACTGCAGTCGCCTGCTGCAGCCTGCTGCTGGGCTATCTGGCTGTCAGCTAGCCCGGCACACAGGGCCTATTTCCAGCTCGCAGGATCACTAAACTTCTGCAACATCCACTCCAGCGCCTTGCCTTTATGACTTGCTTTCCACACCAGGAAGAGGCTGGAGAGTGGCGCCGCCTGGGCCAACGGCACTGCCACCAGTTCACCCCGTTGCAATTGTGGCTGGATCCGATGGCCAGGCAGATAGCCCACACCAAGTCCCTGCACCTGGGCATCAATTTTTTGCTGCATCGTCGCCACCCTGAGAGCCGCTTGCCGCTCCAGCACCCGCGCTGTTCTGGGCGGCAGATGACGCGACGAGTCCCGCACCACGACCGCCCGGTGTTGGCGAATATCGGCCTCTTCGAGCATCCCCTTATGAGTAGCCAGGGGGTGGCCCGCTGCGACAACAAACAGCCATTGCACCTGCAGGATCGGTGCGCAGCGCAGACCCTGGAAACTGCTGATGGATTCGCTTACCCCAAGTGCCAGATCGGCGCGTTCCTCCAATACCGATTCCAGTGAGCCACCGAGCACCTCTTCATATAGATTGATCTCGATGCCCGGCCTTAGTTGGTAAAAGGCTGCCAGCTGGGCATAGATTGGCCCCAGCTCAAGAATCGAATCCACGGCGATATTAAGACACGATTCCCAGCCGCTATCCAACTGGCGAGTGGCCTCTACCAGGCGCTCGGCCGCCAGTAATAATTCCCTGCCCTGCTCCAGCAATAGTCGACCGGCGGGACTGAGCACCGAGCGCCGGCCCTCTTTGCGGAACAGGCTGACTCCAAGATCCTGCTCCAGCTTTTGCACACTGTATGTGATCGCCGATGGCACTCGATACAGAGCGGCGGCAGCAGCAGCGAAACTACCCTTGCGATCGATGGCATCCAGCACCTCTAGAGCCTCGAGGGTCAATCGGCTTGTCATGGCCTCGCTCCCGCAACCTGGCAACAGTTCAAAAATATTGAACTATATGCTTGATAATTTTCGATTTTTATCTCAATTGCTCTGGATATAATGGCTTTAGTTAGACGATTTTAATGAACTAAAGGAGCAAGCATACCATGGGATTACTCGTAGATGGCCAATGGCATAACGACTGGTACGACACCAAATCTACCGGTGGTGAATTTATCCGCCAGGACGCCCAGTTCCGCAACGTAATCACCGCTGATGGCAGTAACGGCAGCTTCAAGGCAGAGCCGGGGCGCTATCACCTCTACGTTTCCCTGGCCTGCCCCTGGGCGCACCGTACGCTTATTTTTCGCAAGCTCAAGCAGTTGGAAATGCTGATCGGTGTCACTATTGTCAAACCCGAGATGCTGGAACATGGCTGGGAGCTAGCCGACGACGGCGACACCGGCCCGATACCGAATATCCGTTGTCTGCACCAGGTGTATACCACGGCGGAGCCAAATTACAGTGGCCGGGTAACCGTACCGGTGCTGTGGGACAAACAGACCAACAGCATTGTGAACAATGAATCCTCTGAAATCATTCGCATGATGAACACTGCCTTCAACGCTTTTACGGAAGTGAAGACCGATTACTACCCACCAGAGCTGCGCGGCGCGATCGACGAGGTGAATGCACTGGTCTACGACAACATCAACAACGGCGTCTACAAGTGCGGCTTTGCCACCACCCAGGTCGCCTACGAAAAAGCCTGGCACGCACTGTTTCAGGCCCTCGATGAGGTCGAGCAACGACTGCAACAACAACCTTACCTGGCGGGCCCGGAAATAACCGAGGCTGATTGGCGTCTTTTTACCACCCTGATCCGTTTCGACAGCGTTTACTTTGGTCACTTCAAATGCAACCGTCAGCAAATCGAGCAGTTTCCGATGTTGTCGAACTACCTGCGGGAATTATTTCAATACCCCGGCGTGGCAGAGACCGTTGATTTCAGCCACATCAAGACCCACTACTACTACAGCCACGAGACGATCAACCCCACCCGCGTTGTTCCACTGGGGCCAGACATCGACTACTTACGGCCACATAACCGCCAGGCTTGAAGCCCTGGCACCAGGAGTCCACCCATGAACCAGGAAAAGCGCGCCCTTACCCAGGTACAAAATGCCCAAGCAGCAACCGATGGCGACGGCGTCAAGATTCAGCGCAGCGTCGCGCACCGGGCGCTGGCAAGCTTCGACCCGTTCCTGCTGCTCGATGAGATCGCATCGGATGAAGCCGCGGATTATATCGGCGGCTTTCCCGAGCACCCTCATCGCGGCTTTGAAACCGTGACCTACATGCTTGAAGGGAATATGCAACATCGCGATCACCTCGGCAATGAAGGCCTGCTAACGAGTGGTGGCGTACAATGGATGACCGCTGGACGCGGGGTGTTGCACTCTGAAATGCCAATTCAGGAGTCCGGTCGCCTGCATGGATTCCAACTCTGGATCAACCTGCCAGCGGCTGAAAAGATGTGCGAAGCGAAATACCAGGAGTTTGCGGCGCAGGATATTCCAGTCATAGCACTGGGCAACAACAGTAGCGCGCGGGTGATTGCAGGCACCCTCACGACTGCCACCAACACCGTTACCGGCCCGGTAGGCGGGGTCAGCACCCAGCCAGATTACTTCGATATTCACCTCGGCGCGGGCGACACCATCACCCTGCCAGTCGACCCGGCCAAACGCGTCTTGCTATACGTTTACCAGGGCGGGATATCGGTTGATGATTCTCAGCAACCGCGACCCCTGCTGCAACAGCAACTGGGTATATTAGGTGCTGGCCACAGCGTCCAACTCAGCGCGGCAGAAGGCAGTCGCCTGTTATTGCTGGCGGGTCAACCGTTGAACGAACCCATCGCCAACTGGGGTCCGTTTGTGATGAATACCCGCGAGGAAATTGACCAGGCGATACGAGATTACCAACAAGGCAAGCTGGTTTAGCCCAAGACTATCCGCTATCACCGCCTGTCCGGCATGCGGCTGCAACCTGAGCCACGAGCCGCCGTCACGCGGCTCGTGGCCGCCCCCCGCGGAAAGTCAGGGATTGACAAGCAATTGTCGTAAACCAGCAAACCTTCTGACTCACTCATTCGGTAAACTTTGAGTTGCACCCAGCATCGCCGCAGTCACATTCACTACTCCTGGGTAAACCATTTTGAGAACCGCTCTGAGCTGCCTGATCGTTTGTTTAACCGTACTAATCTCTGCACAGGCCGAGAGTTGGGACTTCGATACCTCGCTTTATGCCTGGCTGCCTGCACTATCGACCAGCGTCAACACCCGTATCCGGCAGTTGGGTCGATCCCCTACTGGGAGCAAAAGTCCTATGGGAATTCAATGATGTATGGTTTGGCACCGCCGCCTTTGACTTTGGTGGGCTTAGCTCGACCGATAACACCTGGCAGCTACTCGCCACCGTCGGCTACCGCTTGAACGAGCGCTGGACAACTCAATTGGGCTACCGCCACATGGTCATCGAAAAGCCGCTAGACGACCTGGATACAAGCCTCTACCTGTCCGGCCCGCTGCTGGGAGTTTCAGCCATCTTTTAAGCCCGCGTGACCGCAAAGCATTTGAACCAGCGAGCGGGTTTCAGCATACTACTGCGTATTTGAGCCTTGTCCGAGCGGGATCAAATCAGGGAATCAAGCCAATGCACGGCTCGCTTACATTTCTCAAGAAGGAGTTGCTCGAACTTCTACCGCCGATGGTGTTTTTCCTGGTGGTGTTCCATTTGCTCAGCCTGGTCAGGGCAATTCTGGAGGAGCAATATAACTTCACCGCAATGTCGGCGGCATCGGCCACCATTGCCGCACTGGTGGTAGCCAAATCTATTCTTCTTGCCAATGCGACACCCCTGTTTCACTGGTTCAGCAAGCAACGACTGATCCATAACGTGTTGTGGAGGATAGTGCTCTATACGCTGATTATCATTCTGTTCCAGTATCTGGAGGGACTGATTCCGCAGTGGTCTCAAACCGGGTCATTGGTCAGCGCTCAGGAGCAGATTATGCGCAATATCAATTGGCCGCATTTCTGGGTATCGCACCTTATGCTGCTGATGTTCGTTGCCTTCTACGCTCTGGGAACAGAGCTTGTAGAGGCTCTGGGCCCGCGCCGCACACTGGATTTGTTCATCCACCCCCGGACCAATAACGCAGGGTGAACCCTTTACGCCGGTGAATGGTCGCTTGCAGATTGAATCTGGTAGCGCTGCCGCCACTCACCGGGTGTCATAGCCGATCACTGCTTGAAGGCATGGGCAAAGGCACTCAGCTCGGCATAACCCAGCATTTCAGCGACCTCGGCCAATGGCAGCACCGATTGCTCGAGCAGTTGCCGCGCCATAGCACAGCGCGCGCTCGCAACTTCTTCGCGGAACGTAGTGCCCTCGGCTCGCAAGCGTCGACCGAGCGTGCGACTGTGCATGCCCAGCTGTTGGGCCGCCTCGGGCATCGTGCAATTCTGCGTCAGCAACAAGATTCGCAACAGGGGTTTCAGGCCACGCGCCGTTTCGAAATTCCTTGACGCTCGCAACTCCCCCGCCTGCTGCTTCAAATAGGCGTAGATCAGGGGATCTGAGCGTGGCGGTTGGACACGCAGCCAGTCGGCAGCAAACACCAGCGCATTTTCGATCGCGCCAAACCTTACCGGCGCCTTGAAAAACGCCTCGTAAACCGAAGCCTCCTGCGGCCTGGGACAAGTAAACAGCACTTCACGCGGTCGCCAACGCGGCAAAGACAATCTGGCCCATCTCTGCAACCGCGTCCTGGTATACCGAATAGCCGAGTAAAGACGTATTGCCGACGCTGACCAAGGTGACAACGCCGCCCTCGTCGTGCAGGCTAAGGTAGTGAATTAAATCCTCCAACGCTGTGTGCACATCAGTGGCATGGTGCACAATAAAGCCGCCGATGCCAAGCATGCTGGGCCTGATCCTTGCACCCAGACCCAGGCCTATCTGCCTATAGTGAGTGACTGCAATACAGCGCGTGATTAACTGGCCAACCGTTGTAATGGCTATTCTTGCATCCGTATCAGCAAACCAACTCTGCTGGAGCCCTACACTGGCCAGAAGCGGCGCAGGGTCGTGCCCCAATTCATCCAGCAACTCTGGCAAGCCCGCCAGAACAGATAGCCTGATCGCCCCTGCCGAGAAGGGCTCAACTAACACCGGACCCGTCGAATTCCCTGTATTCACTCTTAATGCCACAACCGATATAAAAGTTAAAACCCAGGCTGCACCTATTAACAACTGTTTGTCATAAACAAGCAACTGTTGGCCTAGGCCAATTCATACAATTAGGGTTATCATCATCCCCGGGGTTTGCCTGGCGATTCGCCGGACACAGTGGGTCAGCCTTATCCTACAGGGGCCACAGGATTGCAAAACGTTCTCGCAGTGCGCCATCTATTGTTGCCTGCCAAGCCGTCAAATCACCGTTAACTACAGGCGATACGATATGAAATACCACAATCGAATGCGATTAGCGGGACTGGTGTCGGCCGGACTCCTTCTAACGAGCAGCGTATCGCTGCAGGCGCAAACAACTGTGATTGAAGCACGGGCACTGGAGAGGCTGGAGGCCATGAGCAGTTTTCTGGCAAAGCAGCAAGTGATCAGTGTAGATACCGAAAATACCCTTGAAGTGGTGCTCGAGAACGGCCAGAAAATACAGTTCGATAATACCGTGATGATGACAGTGCAGCGCCCCAACAAGCTGCTGGCAGTGCGCACCGGCGATCTTGTCAACCAGCAGTTTTATTACGATGGTCAAACGCTGACCCTGCACAATCCGGATGATGGTGTTTACGCCACCATTGCCGCGCCCGACACACTGGAAGCAATGCTCGACTACGCCCGGGAAACACTCGACATCGTGGCCCCGGCAGGGGATCTGCTCTACCGCAACGCATTTGAGATTTTAACGGCCGATGTAAGCAGCGGCTTTATGGTTGGCACCACCTTGTTTGAAGACGTCAGTTGCGATCACTTCGCTTTTCGCGGCATCGACACCGACTGGCAAATCTGGATTCGTACGGGCCCCCAACCGCTGCCCTGCAAGATGGTTATCACCTCCCGCGAGGTACTCAATGCGCCGCAGTTTGAGGTCAATCTGTCGAACTGGAATTTCGATGCGAAGCCCAGCGACGACAGCTTCCAGTTCAATCCAGGCGACGATGACCTTGCGATAGAGTTCCTGTTACTCAACGACACTTCCGACTGATAATGTACTTGCGGAGAAGATTATGCATCGATATCTAAAAGCTAGCTGCGCAGGACTGCTGGGGTTAGCACTCTGGATGACCGGCCCAGCCGAGAAAACACCATTGCTGCCAACGTTTGTAAGCAAGGCCAACGCTCTGATCGGTGCTCCCCTGTCACCGCTATCATTTGCCGGGGTTGCACGGCGCTCTATCATGCGACGTGATGTGCTGGCACTCGGTGTCGCATCGGAAGCTGCTGCCACCCAGCCGCCGGTGACCACCGCATCTGCTGCGGCACCCGGGTCAGCAGTTCCTATTGGCACCACAGTGCCCGAACTGCCCGTTGGCTGCACCTCGACCACTATCGACGGTGCAGGCTATTTCAACTGCGCCGGCACCTATTATAAACCGGCATACAAGAGCAATAACCTGGTCTACGTGGTGAGCAACCCCTGAACCGGCAAAGCTGGCAGGCTCAGCCTCCATTATGCTGGACTTTCATCAAGCGGCGACATAGCTTTCGCTAAGGCATCACTGATCAATGAGGTACTACCTCAGCGGAGCCACAACTTTTCAACTAAGCGGTAAGCCGTTTGATGCGCTATAAAGGCAAGTCCAGGGGCATCGCCCCCCACCCCCAGTACCCGGAACTCAGCTGTTACCTGTTGCCAGGGCATTCACAGACCCCGGCCGACGCTATTACACAAGCACAACAGGCTGAAGCCTTGGGATTAAGCAAGGTTTGGCTGTCGGAGCGCTTCGACGTTAAAGATGCCGGGGTTATTTGTGCCGCGGCGCTGACCGCCACCAACACGATTCATGTCGCCACCGCCGCCACCAACCTGCACACCCGCCATCCCCTGGTGTTGGCGACCATGTGCAGCTCGCTCCACTATCTTTCCGGTGGTCGGTTTGAACTGGGGATTTCCCGCGGTGTCGCGATTCGCAACCATCTGATGGGCCTCGATACCGTCACCAACCGCCAACTCACTGACGGCATCGATATCCTGCGGCGTTTATGGCGCGGTGAGAAGGTCATGGGCTACGAAGGGCCCATGGGCAAACTACCCTACCTGCATATGGGTGAATGGCTGGATGCCGAGATTCCAATACACTTTGTCGGCTTTGGTTCAAACAGCCTCCGCTTCGCCGGGCGCCACTTTGATGGCGTTCACCTGCACACTTTTGTCTCCCCAGCCGGACTGCGCCGCGCCCGTGCCCTATTACAGGAGGGCGCCGCAGCAGCTGGCCGAGATCCTGCAGCGATCAAATTGTGGTCGGTTATTGCCACCGCACTGGAGCCCAGCGAAGAAGATTACCTGCGCAAATTGGTTGGCCGCATGGCAACCTATATGCAGGCACCCGGCTATGCCGAGTTACTGGTTGAGCTCAATGGCTGGGACGCGCAAATATTGCATGATTTTCGCGCTCACCCGCTGGTTGCGTCGATGCCCGGTGGTATCGACAGCGTTGCCAGTCTGGAGCAACTGCAACAGATCAGTGAGATGATTCCAGCTGATTGGCTCCCTGCCGCAACCGGCAGCGCCACCCAATGCGCCGCCAGTTGGCGCGAGCAACTGGCCAACGGCGCCGACGGCATTGTCATTCATGGCGCTGCGCCCGAGGAGTTCGCGCCCATCGTAACCGCCTATGCCGAACGACAAGAATGACAGCTGCTATGAATATCACCCAGGTCACCCCGAGTAATGAACAGTTGGCAATCGATATTCTGGTGCAGGCTTTTCATGATGACCCGGTGCTCAACTGAATTGCTGACAAGCCAACATTCCTGCCGCTGTTTTTTGATCTGACGATTCGCTCGCTGTTACCCAATGGGTTCACTTATATGGTGTCAGATGGCAACGGCGCTGCGTCCTGGCTGCTACCGGATACCAAAATTCGCTGGCCACTCACGCCGGGCAATATCCTGAGACTGCTAAAATCTGCGAGCATCGCCGGCGCTTATCGCCTGCTACTGAGCGCCCACCAAACGGTAAAACACCATCCCGCACAATCTCACTACTACCTGTTCGCCATCGGCGCGCTGCCGGATAAAAAGGGCCGTGGAATTGGTACTGAACTCATTCAACAAGTGCTGCGCCAATGCGACAAGGAGGGAAAGCCAGCTTACCTGGAAAACTCCCGGCCAGAAAACCTGGGGTTTTATCGCGGCCACGGCTTTGAAGTGATTCAGCAAATATCTTTTGCAAAATCAGCACCCCCGCTTTGGCTGATGTGGCGCGAACCGCGACAAACACCAGCACGCGCAAACACCGGGGACACTTAAACGCAAAGCTTTAGAGCGCCGCAAGACCTGTTTCGCAGCCGGATGCCTGCGCGACTGTCAAATGGCTGCGGGCTTCTATAGCATTAGCATTTTCGAAGCAAAGACCTCTGGCAATGAAAACCCAGCAAAAATTGTATGCTCGTTACCTCAAACATATTGTGCCCGGACGCCTTGAATGGATTGGTGTACGCCCCGGGCACAAACAGGAAATGCTTGCAGTTGATGCGGCCCTGGCGCTGCAGAACCGTGGCCTCGAGGGCGATCATCGCTGCCACAAGACACCCGGCTCCGGCAGGCAGATTACAATTATTTCTGCCGAATATATCCAGCAGATCGAACATTTTTCTGGCAAGCAGAACATTGCGCCCGTCTTGCTCAGGCGCAACCTGCTTGTCAGCGGCATCAACCTCGGTGCCCTGCGCCACCAACAGTTCACTATTGGCGAAGCGGTGTTGGAAGCCAACGCTCTGTGCGATCCCTGCTCGCGTATGGAGCAGGCGCTGGGGCCCGGAGGCTTTGCAGCCATGCTCGGCCACGGCGGCCTCTGCGCCAAAATTATCCACGGCGGACGGATTGCTATTGGCGACGCAGTGTCACTTTGCACCCCGCAGGGAGAATTATTTTAGCAAGATCGTACAATCTGTATGCAACATCCGATTAGCTGACGGTCACGTATAAGGGTTCAATGTATAGTGACAAACGAGACTCAGATGATTGAACGTAACCTCGGAAACATTGAACGTCTTATGCGGCTGATAGCGGGCATACTTTTGGGCGCATGGGCAATTACCAGCCCGCAAATGCACGCGCTAGAATGGTTGGTGCTGGTGGGCGCGACAATGCTCTTCCTGAATGGCATTTTCTCCCGCTGCTACCTTTGGAATCTGCTGGGCATTACCAGTTGTGACCAGAACCTTAACAAACGCTGCTCGCCAACATGTTGAGCCGCAGCTGCTAAAGCCCGGGCACCGACGCTAGCAACCGCTCAAGGCAGCTCTTTGAAAAGAGTGCGTATGCCACCCGCCCAGGCCTGGGTCAGGCGATTGTAGTACTTGTTGTCCTCTTCCAACCTTTCCTTCTTGATTTCCAGACTATCCCTGCGATAACTGACGAAGTCGATGGGCATACCTACCGACACATTGGAGTGGATGGTGGAGTCAAACGAAATCAACGCCGCCTTCATCGCCAGGTTCAAGCCCAGCTCGTAATCGACAATGCGATCGATGATTGGCTTACCATATTTGATCTCGCCAATCTGGAAGTAGGGGGTGTCCACTGTTGCTTCAATGAAATTCCCCTGGGGATAAACATGGAACAGGCGCGGCTCTTCGCCGATAATCTGTCCCCCCACCAGAAAATTACTCCTGAAGTCTACTGACCCTGCCGACTGTTGCACGCCCTGGTGCTGGCTGATAATCGTACGAAGCGCAATCCCCACCAATCGTGCACAGTGGTGCATCGACTCTGCATTGCAAATATTCGCCACCTCCGTGTTGCGCGCTTCTTCCCGCAGCAGGCTAACCACGCTCTGTGAAGTAGCCAGGTTGCCCGCCGAAAGCATCACAACCACGCGCTTTCCAGGCACCTCGAAAACATGCATTTTGCAAAAGGTGGAGACGTGATCGATTCCTGCATTGGTGCGCGAATCGGCCGCAAACAGCATACCCTCACTCAGGTTCATGGCAACACAGTAGGTCATGGTAATTGGCTTCCAATTGGATATGGGAATTGATATTAAGGGGTTTAAGGCAGAGGTTTCAAACTTTCAATGGACACAATAATGGCTATAATGAAAGGCCCGAAAAAAAGATATCAGCAGCGCTCAACATCAACTTCGACCTCGACACTATGACTTCGACCACCACCAAAAACGGTTCCCTTCAGCGGTGTCACATCCCCATAGTCGCGTCCCCAGGCAGTGGTTATATGCTGTTGGGCGGCCAGCGTATTATTGGTTGGGTCAAAGTCCATCCAGCCTTCCACTGGTGAGTAAACCGCAAACCAGGCATGACTGGCATCGGCCCCTATCAGCTTCTGGGTCCCCGGCGCCGGCAGAGTCTCGAGATAACCACTGACGTAGCGTGCAGGAAAACCCAGCGAGCGAAGGCAAGCGATCGCCAAATGGGCAAAGTCCTGGCAAACCCCACGACGGTGTCCCAGCACTTCCATAACCGGCGTGGACACTGTAGTAGACACGGGGTCGTAGGTAAACTCGCTATAAATTCGATTTACCAACTCGCGCACAGCTGACAATAACGGCCTGTCATCGCCAAAACTCGGACGCGCGTAATCAGCCAGCTCTGGCCCCAGGCGCACCAGCGGCGACTCCAGCAAATACTCCCGGGCCTCCAGGGTTGGCAACTCACTACTTTGGCGCAGCGCTGCACGCGCCTGGGCACAGGTGATGCCAAAATCAAGCCCGAGGCTGGGCCGAAAGTCCTCTACCGCCACCATGCTGTGGGCAGTGACATCCAGCAAGATGTGTGGCCATTGCACCGTAAAGTGATAACAGTGATTGCCAAAGTAATCTACCCGCGTATTCCCTAACACCGGCATAGGCTGCACTTCTATTCGCGACTCAATGCAGCGTTGGGTAGCCGTGTCCCGCGGCAACAGGTGGGTCAGACTATGGCACTGGCTGACCTGCTCGGGATAACGGTAGCGCGTCGTGTGACGAATCCTGTAATTCAAGACGTTTTCTCCCAGGAGTCCATCAGCAGTGGTTGCGGTCCATCGCCCTGATCAAAGAATCTCCCTGCAATAGCCAGCGAGGCGTCAGCCAGCAATTGCTGGATCCGAGCCAGCATGGCGTCGAGGTCGGCACGCACGGTGTCCATGTCACCAGCCCCCGCCAATACGACCGGATCACTCAATTTAAGCAGGGTGCTGGCTTCCAGCACCATCCGGCTGTAGTCGGGCAAGCCACGCTGTCCTGTCTCTACGGGAAGTTCGTCCATGTGCGCCTCGAGACTTTCGAGCTGGTACACCAATGACCTTGGATTAGTCGATTCGAGCAGCAACAGTTCCAGGCCGTTGGCCACCGCCATTTGCCCATTGTAACGTCTGCGATAGTTATTGAGGCCCTCGGCACTGAGCAGGATCGCTTCAAGCAGCACTTCCTCGTCGCGACTCGACACCACTGGCACCAGTAACGACCGCACCTGTGAAATCGTCTGCCAGGCTCGCTCCACACGTCGACCCATTTCCAGAAAATGCCAGCCGACGCCGCGCATCATGCTTTCCTGCGCAAGCCCGGACAGCGCCAGTAGAGTTGTCACCAGCGGATCGAGTGCAGACTCGGGCGCAGCCGTCAGACCTTGCGTCAAATTCTGCTCGAGTTGGGCCAGTTGATCGCGAACATCGTTGATAATCCGCTGCATATCCGAAGACAAGGTTTCCTTGATTTCATCGGCTGCAACCAAGAGTGCATTGAGCGACGATGCAATCGATCCGTTACGCTGGCGATCACTCGCAATCGCCAGCAATTCCGGCTCAGGATTGGCAAGCAACAAGCTGTCATTACTAACAAAGCCTGGATAGGTCGCCGTTAAATGGGTGACAGACCGCAGTAACATCGGATAACTGGCGGGCGGCAGCGGCTCGCTGCCGTGCAATTCGACAAACACAGTGCGCAATAGCCGCAGTGCAGATTCAGATCGCTCGGCATAGCGACCGACCCAGAACACGTTTTCTACAACCCTGCTGGGCAGCCCGAGCCGATCCCAGGCCTGGGGCTGGATCGCGGTTTCGGGCTCGTTGCGCAAAGTCAGTTGTTTCTCGGGCTCCGAGGCCAATACCCAGGTGTCCTTGCTGACAGAGCCCAGTCGATTGCTGATTAATGCGGTACCCTGTGCCAGGCCGGCCCGGGTGAGCCCACCCGGCAACACACTGTAAGAGGAGCCCGACGCTACCGCAAAACTTCGCAGGATGGCGCTTCTTGGCTGCAGTTCGCTATTTTGCCAGACCGGCAGGCTGGAGGGCTGCAAGTATTCCTGGGCAACATATAAATAGGGATTCAGAAGAATTTTTTCGCGCCAGTCATTGAGCCCCTGCTGGCTCAACTCGGCGCCGTAGACACTTTGTATGTTGGCAGCACGAGACGTTGTTTTGAGCACTAACTGCCCCAGGTTTGCCAGCACATAATCGCAATCGCGCTGGTCACCACACCAGAAGGTATTGACCGACTTCAGGAGTGGATCACGACCCAAAAAGAAGCGGGCAATATCCGGCATATAACGCAGTAGCGCGGGATTTTCGAGCACACTGGATCCCAGCGGATTTGCCACCGCCACCCGCCCCATGCGAATGACTTCCAGCAGACCGGGCACCCCCAGCTGAGAATCTGGCTTGAGTTCTACCGGGTCACAATAGGTATCATCTACCCGGCGCAAGATCACATCTACCCGCCTCAGGCCGTCGAGCGCTTTCAGCCACACATAGCCGTCACGCACTGTAAGGTCGCTGCCCTGCACCAGCGGAAACCCGAGGTAATTGGCGAGGTAGGCCTGTTCAAAGTAGGTTTCGTTGTAAGAACCGGGAGACAACATGACGATACGGGGAATATCACTGCCGGAGCTCAGCTCCGTCAACTTTGCCCGCAGCCTTTGAAAATATAAAGACAAGCGATGCACGTGGCTGTCACGAAACAGGCTGGGGAAAACCCGCGACATGACGGTCCGATTCTCCAGCGCGTAACCGGTACCACTGGGGGCCTGGCTGCGATCCGCGACAATCCGCATACTGCCGTCCGGCGCCCTTACCATATCGGCGGCGTATTGTATTAGCTGGTGCTCGCCCGGAAGCGATAACCCCTGGCAGGGGCGCAGGAAACCTGAATGGCTAAAAATGATTTCCGGGGGAATGATACCCCGGAGCAATAACTGGCGCTCACCATAAATATCCTTGAGCACCAGATTCAGTAACTCGGCCCGCTCTTGCAAGCCAGACTCTATGCTTGCCCACTCCTCGCTGCCGAGCAGGAGGGGGATAGGATCGATCGCCCAGTTGCGGGCCGCCTGCTCCTGACTGTAATCGTTATAGGTAGCGCCATCGTCGCGCAGGATTCGCCAGGCCTTGCGCTCCCGCTCGTTGATGACATCGGGGCCCAGGGAGTCGAAGCTCTTCAGCAGGTACTGCCAATGGCCTCGCACCTTACCGTCGGCATGGAATACCTCGTCATGACAGGCCTGCGGCTCTCTGTAGGCCAACCAGCCGGGCTTGGTAAATACACTCGATTCCATTAATTTTTACACGCAAGAAAGGACGATCATTATGACCCAATACGGTGCAGCAGGCTATCGACTGCGCAAATCAAGAGTGTGGACATATTCCCCCGATGACTCCTCCGGCGGTGGTGACATAGGACGCGGCAAGCGGTGCTCGGGAGAGAAAGCCCGAATATCATCGAAATCCGGATTCTCGGGCAGTGGCCCCTGGGTATGGCCGTAATCCCAAAACCGGTTGACCCGCCGTGCCTCCGCAGCAAAGGCGTTGACCGGAAAGTCATCGTAAGAGCGCCCACCCGGGTGAGTCACATGGTAAGTACAGGCTCCAATCGAGCGTCCATTCCAGGAGTCGTAGAGGTCGAACACCAGCGGCGCATGTACGCCAATCCTGGGGTGCAACGCCGAGGGTGGTTGCCAGGCCCGGTAGCGCACCGCACCCACGTACTCGCCGCTGCGACCCGTATTGTGCAGAGGCACGCGACGGCCATTGCAGCACAGTATATAGCGCTCGCTGACTATTCCTGTGAGCTTGACCTGGAGCCGTTCAACCGACGAATCCACATAGCGTGAAGTGCCGAAACTGCTCACCTCTTCACCGAGCACATGCCAGGGCTCTATCGCCCAGCGCAACTCCAGGTTGATATCACCGATATTCATATTGCCGTAGTGAGGGAAACGAAACTCTTCAAACGGAGCCAACCATTCCAGCTGGAATGGATAGCCTTCGGCGTTGAGGTCGGCGATCACTTCCTTGATATCCTGCCACACATAGTGCGGCAGCATAAATTTGTCGTGCAGGGCAGTACCCCAACGCACCAGCTTGCCGCTGTAAGGCTTTTTCCAGAAGCGGGCCACCAGGCAGCGCAACAACAGCACCTGCACCAGTGCCATCCGCGCATGGGGCGGCATTTCAAAACCGCGAAATTCGAGAATCCCCAACCTGCCGGTCGCTGACCCTGGCGCATACATTTTGTCGATACAGAATTCCGAGCGGTGAGTATTGCCGGTAATATCGATCAGCAGGTTGCGCATCAGCCGGTCGATCAGCCAGGGCTCTTCACAGTCGCCCTCGGGAAACTGCTGAAACGCAATCTCCAACTCGTAGAGCATTTCGGGACGACCCTCGTCGACCCGCGGAGCCTGACTGGTGGGCCCAATGAACATACCCGAGAACAGGTACGATAAGCCGGGATGGTGCTGCCAATAAGTCACCAGGCTGCGCAACAGGTCGGGCCGGCGCAGCAATGGGCTGTGCTCAGGACTGGCACCGCCCAGGGTCACATGATTGCCGCCTCCGGTTCCGGTATGCCGTCCATCCAGCATAAATTTTTCAGTGCCGAGACGACAGGCGTGGGCTTCCTCGTAGAGGATACGGGTGTTGTCTCGCAGCTGCGTCCAACTTGCAGCGGGGTGAATATTCACTTCAATCACACCCGGGTCGGGGGTCACCAGAAGGCGCTGCAGGCGCGGGTCGCGGGGAGGCTCGTAGCCTTCAAGGATCAGTCGCACTTCGAGTTCGGCGGCAACAGCTTCAATGTCGCTGATCAAATCAACGAAATGCTCCAGCTGCTCCAGTGGCGGCAAAAACACATGGACCTTGCCATCCCGCGCTTCAACACAAAGCGCCGTGTGCAACAGAGTCAGCGGCTTGGCATCAGGCTCAGGCTTTTTATCCGCAACTTTCTTTTTGCCCTTTTTGCCGGCTTTGCTGCCGCCATCCACTGCCGTCGCGGCAGCAAGCTCATCGCGGGGCTCGAACGGATCTCGCTCGGGTTTGATCTCAGGCTCTTCCTCCCAGGGCAGCGAGTCCAGCGGCAGGCGCAGGCCCAAAGGCGAATCCCCCGGCACCAGGTTGATCGTGCCGATACGCGTCTGCCACATGCTCGACCGCCATGGCTTGCCCGGTTCACGACCGAGGGGAATGACAAAGCCCTTGGGGTTGTCCAGGCCCATTTCCAACAGTTTCGCCAGGCGACGTCGGTCCTCGCTATCTTTGCGAGTGGCTTTCAGCGGATCGATATTGTCGGGCAGTTTGCGTTCCTGCCAAATGTGATATATCGGATCTTCATACGCCGGTTGCACATAATCCGTCGCCAGCCCCAGGCGCATGCAGAGCGCGGTGGCAAATTTTTCGGCATCCGCCGTGCCAAAACCATAATTTTCGTTTACTTTCGCAAACAGGCTTTTGTCCTTCCACAGAGCAACCCGGTCGGTGCGCCAGAAGCACCCCAGCGCCCAGCGTGGCGTCGGCTCGCCGGGATACCATTTGCCCTGGCCGTAATGCACCAGTCCTCCGGGTGCAAAACGCTCTCGCAATCGCAACAGCAGTTCCTTGGCCAGCACCAGCTTGGTTTCACCCAGCGCCTCGGTAGTCCATTGGGCGGAGTCCATATCTTCTGCGGAGACAAATGTCGGTTCGCCGCCCATGGTAAGGCGCACATCTGCCGCCTCCATCTGCGCATCAACAGCCAGCCCAAGGGTATCAATCGCGCTCCATTGGTCTTCACTGTAGGGTTTGGTAACCCGCGGGTCCTCGTGAATCCGCACGACATCATTGCTGAATTCGAATTCGACTTCGCACTTGTCCATCGACCCGCTAATGGCGGCGGCGGTAGAAGGATGCGGAGTGCAAGCCAGGGGAATATGACCCTCGCCGGCAAACAGCCCCGAGGTCGGGTCCAAGCCGACCCAACCGGCGCCGGGCAGGAATACTTCACACCAGGCATGCAGGTCGGTGAAGTCCTGATCTGGCCCCGAAGGCCCATCCAATGCCTTAACATCTGACGTCAGCTGCACCAGGTAGCCCGACACAAATCTTGCTGCCAGGCCCAAATGCCGCAATATTTGCACTAACAACCAGGCGCTGTCGCGGCAAGAGCCGATAGCCAGGCCAAGGGTTTCTTCACAGCTTTGTACGCCGGGTTCCATACGAATCCGGTAGCCGATATCCTGTTGCAGGCGCTGGTTCACCGCTACCAGAAAATCAATGATAGCAATGGGATTCTCGCTGCCTGGCTGAACATCAGCAGAAAATCGCTGCAACCAGTCGGTCAATTTGGCGCCGCTCTCGATAATATCCAGGTAGGGCGCCAGCTCAATCCGCAACTGCGGCTCATATTTAAATGGATAGTGTTCTGCGTATTCCTCAACAAAAAAATCGAAGGGGTTGATCACCGTCATATCAGTGATCACTTCAACCTCTACGGAAAATTCTTTTACCTTATCAGGAAAGACCAACCGAGCCAGGAAGTTGCCAAAGGGATCCTGCTGCCAGTTAATAAAGTGATTACTCGGGTTTATCTTCAGCGAGTAGCTGTAGATCTTGTTGCGGCAGTGAGGGGCCGGGCGCAAGCGCACGACATGGGGTGACATTTTGACAAAACGATCAAATTTGTAATAGGTATTGTGGCGAAGCGCAACACGAATTGTCATTCAGGAAATCTCAGTCAGCGGTTTCAGGTTCTAGTAAAAACCAGGTCTCGGCAAAGCAATTATGCAATTTTGCAAGCTCGAGCTGCATATCATTCATATACTCGCGAAAATTCTCACCCAGTACATTGTAATCGTCATATTTGCTAATCTTTTTTTCGATCGCCATGGCAATCTTACGCGCATCGGCATTGTGCGGCAGGCGAGACACTGCATGAACCAAACGATTCATGGAAAACATCACCGTGCGTGGATAATTTTCATCGGCCAGCAGGAAGCGTGCCACGCCAGCGCCGTTAACCGGTGCCCTCTCCTTGCGCAGGTAAGGCTGGTACGCATCGAGTGATCGCAAAACATTACCCCAGACAATCTGGGATATGTTGGTCGAAGCATCTTCTGCTGACAGCACGACAGTTGCCCCGGCATCCAGTATTCGCGTGGCCATATCGGCACGTTCCAGAGTCCGACCCAGGCGAATGAACTCCGATGCTGCATCCTTGTTCATGCTATTGGCAAACAAGCCACTGAATTGATGACAGCCTTTCAGGATGCTATTGAGATACTCGTGACGATGACCCCGGTTAAGTCCCTGTTGCATGTTGTCTTCGGCAAACAGTTTCAGTTCGTTGACCATTTCCCAGGTATCTCCCGGAATGACGTCGCGACAGGTCCGGGCATTCTCCCGCGCCATCTTTAGCGAAGACAACATAGAACTACCGTTAATGTCATCCGCCAGCATAAACTTGATTACATTGCGCTCGTCGCGGTTTTTGTAGCGCTCATTGAAGATTTCGGCGCTATCGTTGATTTCGATCAGGGTATACCAGCTGAGATCAACGCCACGGGGCAAATCAAGCAACAAGTTGGCGTATACGTTAACTATGCGCGCTGTATTTTCGGCACGCTCCAGATAACGAGCCATCCAATAGACCCGCTCTGCTACTCTAGACAACATCATCTGGCTCATCGATCGACTATCCACGTGTCTTTACTACCACCACCCTGGGAAGAATTGACTATCAGGGAACCTTTCCTCAACGCCACCCGGGTCAAGCCTCCGGTGGTCACATAGAGGTCCTTCGCCTGCAATACAAATGGCCGCAGGTCGAGATGCCGAGGCTCTACCGTGCCAGGGCCGACCAGGGTTGGCACTGTCGACAGCTTCAATGTTTGCTGTGCGATATAGTTGCGCGGATTGGCCTCGATCAGTTTGGCAAACCGTGCCTGCTCTGCCTTGCTGGCATGGGGCCCGATCATCATGCCGTAACCACCTGACTCATTAGCCGGCTTCACCACCAGCTTGTCGAGATTGGCCAGCACGTAGGCCCGCTGCTCAGCATCGTGACACAGATAGGTCTCGACATTGGCAATCAACGGTTCTTCATTCAGGTAGTAACGAATAATATCCGGCACGTACGCATATACCACCTTGTCGTCTGCCACTCCTGCCCCGGGGGCATTGGCAAGCGCCACATTTCCGGCCTGCCAGGCTCGCATCAAGCCAGACACACCCAGCACCGAGTCCTTGTCGAAGACTTCGGGATCCAGAAACAGGTCGTCGATGCGGCGGTAAATCACATCCACCCGATCCATGCCGGAAATAGTGCGCATATAGACACAGTCGTCGTCACCCACTACCAGGTCGCTGCCTTCGACCAACTCGACTCCCATTTGCTGTGCCAGGTAGGAATGCTCGAAATAGGCTGAATTGTATATACCCGGGGTCAGCACCACGATCTCGGGACGTTTGATTCGTCGCGGCGACAGCGACGCCAGGGTGCTGAACAACCGGGAGGGATAATCATCGACCGGCAGGATATGCTCATTTTCAAACAGCTCCGGCAAGACCCGCTTGGTAATCGCACGATTCTCCAGCATGTAGGAGACACCTGACGGTACTCGCAGATTGTCTTCCAGGACATAGAACTTACCGTCGGCATCTCGCACCAGGTCGGTACCGCAGATATGTGCCCACACGCCGAAAGGCGGTGAAACACCGACACATTCCGGGCGGAAGTTCTTGGACTGGGTAAGGATGTGACCTGGAATAATGCCGTCCTTGATCACCTGCTGGTCGTGATAGAGGTCATCAATAAACATGTTCAGGGCCCGCAGACGCTGCTTCAAACCGTCGGCAGTAATCCGCCATTGTTTGGCCAAAATCGTGCGCGGAATAATGTCGAAAGGCCATGCCCGATCAATATTGCCCTCTTCAGTGTAAACCGTGAAGGAAATGCCCATCTGGCGGATCGTCGACTCGGCTGTCTCCTGGCGGGTCGTTAGCTCCTCTGGCGTTAGCGAAGCAAGATGGTTAGCCAATTGTCGCCCGGCAATGCGTGCATTTCCCGTGGGCGTAATCAACTCATCGTAATAGTCACCGCACTGGTATTTCTTCCAATCAACACCCTTTATTTTCACAGATCAATCCTGCCTCTGTTTCTGATGTTGCCAGTATGCATAGCAACGAGTTGTCACCGGAAATCGAAAATCACATACCGATCCGACCCTTGTCTGCACCCAGTAGACTGGCAAACAAATCCGCTACTAACGCGCACTCATGTTGCACCAGAGCACCCATCAATACCAGAGCCTGGTCAAATTTAAACCCGCAGGCCCGATACCTGGCCAGGGTAGCTTTGACGATGGCGAAGCCGAAGAAAAAATTAAAACCCAGCACAAAAACAACAAGAGGGCCGAAGCCCTCTTTAACTACTACCAGATCGTTGCGCCTGGCTCAGGCCGACTTGGTAAACTCCGGATACGCTTCCAGCCCGCACTCTACAATATCAACGCCTTCGTACTCTTCTTCCTCGCTAACCCGAATACCCATCACTGCCTTCAGGATGCCCCAAACGATCAGGCTGGTTACAAACACCCAGACGAAAATAGTCAGAGCACCGATCAGCTGACCAGAGAAAGAGGAGCCGCCGTCTGCCGTCAAGGGGTTGGTTATCGGCACCAGCATCAGGCCCAGGAAACCGACCACACCATGCACCGAGATGGCACCGACCGGATCGTCGATCTTCAGCTTGTCGAGGGTCAGGATGGCAAACACTACCAGCACTCCGCCCAGCGCACCGAACAAAGTGGCCTGCAAGGGAGTAGGCGTTGAAGGCTCGGCAGTAATAGCAACAAGGCCAGCGAGTGCACCGTTGAGCGCCATGGTAAGGTCAGCCTTGCCAAATACCATTCGAGCGGTGATCAAGGCGGCAATCAGTCCACCGGCAGCCGCCGCGTTGGTATTCATAAACACCACCGCCACAGCGTTAGCACTTTCTACCGATGCAGTAGCCAATACCGAGCCACCGTTAAAGCCGAACCAGCCCATCCACAGGATAAAGGTACCCAGGGTCGCCAACGGCAGGTTGGCACCGACAATCGCATTGATCTGGCCGTTGCTGCCATACTTGCCCTTGCGAGCACCCAGCAACAAGACGCCAGCCAGAGCAGCAGCGGCACCCGCCATGTGAACGATACCCGAGCCCGCAAAATCCGAGAAGCCAAGGTCACCGAGGGTATACATGCCAAATACCGATTCGCCACCCCAGGTCCAGTTGCCTTCCATGGGGTAAATGAAACCCGTCATCACCACGGCAAAGGCCAGGAAGGCCCACAACTTCATCCGCTCAGCCACCGCGCCAGACACGATAGACATCGCCGTGGCGACAAACACCACCTGGAAGAAAAAGTCAGCCGAAGGCGCGTAGGTTGCCCGGTCGTCAGCCGACATGCCAGCAACTCCGTCCCCGGTAATTCCCGACAACACACTCGCACCCAGCTCCGGATACATGATTGCGTAGCCGCAGATCATGTACATGGTGCAGGCTATCGAATATAGCGCCACGTTTTTTAACAGAATTTCGGTTGTATTTTTAGCCCGGACCAGTCCCGCTTCCAACATTGCAAAGCCGGCGGCCATCCACATCACAAAAGCGCCACACACCAAAAAATAAAAGGTGTCCAGTGCATACGATAGTTCAAAAATATTGTTTTCCACGACCAAGCCCTCCGCAAAGCTCAGAAATAAGGAATAAAGGTGCTTACTAGAACGAGAGTGCCGGTTGGGCTCCGGCGTCCCGGAATTAGATAGCGTCGTCTCCGACTTCACCGGTTCGAATGCGTATCGCCTGCTCGAGCTGAGAGACGAAAATCTTGCCATCACCAATCTTTCCGGTATTGGCAGCTTTGCTGATAGCCTCTATAACCTGGTCAACCAGGCCATCGGCAACGGCAATTTCAATCTTTACCTTGGGTAGAAAATCCACCACGTATTCAGCGCCCCGATACAGCTCGGTGTGTCCTTTCTGTCGGCCAAAGCCTTTTACCTCGGTGACGGTAATGCCCTGTACACCGATTTCAGAAAGGGCCTCTCGCACATCGTCAAGCTTGAACGGCTTAACAATTGCAGTAATCATTTTCATTTTTGCGAATCTCCTTTCAAAGCCCGCGCCGCAACGCGGGCTGGTTAGATGCATTAACCGATATCAGAACGATTTAACCCAGCTGATAAAGACCTTGGCGTTGTCGTTACCGTCGGCATTAACATTGTCGGTCTGCGAAACCGACAAGGTGACATCACCAAACTCGGCCGCCGATTTGGTCAGGTCGACCTGGTAATAGCCGTAGTCATAATCAGCATCCATAAAGGCGCCATCGTTGGTGAAATTGTATTGACCAATGGTCAGGCCCAGCGTCCAGGACTCAACAATTTCGAATGCTGCTGCACCGTAGAAGTGAAAATCACCGGCAACAAAGGGGACAACTTCATCGACTTTCCTACCGTCTTCTGTAGTGCCGTCAGCCTGGTCGTTGACGGTGTAGTTAACGCCCACTTCGAACCACAGGAAGCTGGCGCTGGCATAAACCTCACCAAAATCTGAGCCAGACCCATTCAGGCCGTAATAGTAGTAAACGTATCCCAGATCCAGAGCCACGTATTCGTTGAAATCGAAACCCCAGCCGATATAGAAGTCCGCTTCATATTCTGAGCCGGAACGCACAGACAGCAGGCTAATGTCGTTCACGTCGTCACCCGGCTCAATTACGTTGCCAAAGTTGACATTAGACACCCAGGTGCCGAGGTACAGGCCCGACTCACCTTCCCAGTCAACCCCACCCTGAATGGCAGGCCCGTTCTGGGTCTGCGTGGCTCCGCGCCATACGTAGTTGCTGGTTACGCCAATATTGGCACTGAGCTCAGCCAACGCCACAGAGGGAACTGTCACTCCCCCCGCCAACATGGCCGCTCCAAGTGCTACTGCTGCTTTTGAATTTTTCATTACTAAGGTACCCCACATTTAATGGTTAAAAACTGTCACCCTTTGAGAGCAAGACATGCCCATTCTTAGCAGGGATCGTGCCAACTTTTGAAAAGCCTTTGTATTACAAAGACTTGCGGAAAAAAACAAAAATTGAACTAAAAAAACCCTACCTTGTCCTGCTCGCATCAAGTGCAGCCCTTAAGGATGCATGCACGATTTTGGAGCACTGATTGGGCCAGCCTTGCTACGTCAGAAAAAACCTGGAAGCAGCAGCTCAAACCAAACCAAAAAACGCCCTTTGCCGCAAAATTGCGGCGTACCGGCATGCTATGTCTATTAAAGCAGACAGGTACCAGTTGCTGCATATAGGTAATTACCGGTGGCAGACCATGCTTTCTCGCCGAAGCACGCGCACCACAGTGGTGCGATTTTATCGAAAAGTAATACCTATGCTTTCGCTTGCCCGCGCTCCCCTGTTTTGAGTTAGACTTGACCTTTCGATGAGAGGTTTTTTATGACCCAACAAGCAATCTTTGCTGAATTGGCCAAGCGACTTGGCGAGGTCCTGCCCGGCAAACCCGCCACCGAGGATCTGGAAAGAAGCGTGAAGACGGTGGCGCAATCGGTCTTGTCTCGACTTGAACTGGTGACGCGTGAAGAGTTCGACGCCCAACAGGCGGTGCTGGCGCGAACCCGGGAGCGGGTCCAGCAACTCGAGGCAGAATTGTTGCGCCTAAGCCAGCAACTCGACACCCTGGAAAAGTAGTTCAGTACCCCGAGGCCTTCAGGATGAAGGCCACTTTGCAGCCATGGAGAGGCTATGTCACTTGCAATTATTTATACCCGAGCCTGCGTGGGCATCTCGGCACCTCTGGTTACAGTAGAAACCCATATATCTAATGGCTTGCCCGGCATGCACATCGTCGGCCTGCCCGAAACCGCGGTCAAAGAAGCGCGGGACCGGGTTAGAAGTGCCATCATCAACGCCCACTTCGATTTTCCGATGCGCCGGATTACCATCAACCTGGCACCGGCAGACCTGCCCAAGGAAGGTGGCCGCTTCGACTTGGCCATTGCACTGGGCATACTTGCCGCCAGCGGCCAGCTCAACTCGAAAACCCTGACCGACTACGAATTTATTGGCGAACTTGCACTGAGCGGCGAACTGCGACCCATCAGGGGCTCACTCGCCGCGGCACTTCACTGCAGCGCCAGCGATCGGATGCTGGTAGTACCCAAAGCCAACGCTGACGAAGCCGCGCTGGTCAAAGCAGCTACCGTACTTCCCGCCGGACACCTGCTCGATATTACTGCGCACTTATTCGAGCGCCGTCAACTGGCACGTCACACCGCACCCTCAAAAAGATTAGACCTCGGCTACCCCGACTTGTGCGAAGTTCAGGGCCAGCAGCACGCAAGACGCGCACTGGAAATCGCTGCTGCTGGACGACACAACATCCTGCTTTACGGCAGCCCCGGCACCGGTAAAACCATGCTCGCCACTCGCCTCCCCGGCATACTGCCTGCGCTGGACGAGACTGAAGCACTGGAAGTCGCAGCGATCAAGTCGATCACCATGCAACACAGCCTGGTGACCGATTGGCGCAACCGACCCTACCGCGCGCCCCATCATACCGCCTCGGCGGCAGCTCTGGTTGGCGGCGGGTCGTCTCCACGGCCGGGTGAAATCTCACTGGCTCACCGCGGCGTATTGTTTCTCGACGAGCTCCCGGAATTTCCCCGCGCTGTACTGGAAGTACTGCGCGAACCGCTAGAGAGTGGCGAGATAATGATTTCACGGGCGCGCCAGCAGATGCGCTATCCGGCCGACTTCCAATTGGTTGCGGCGATGAATCCCTGCCCCTGCGGGTATCTTGGCGACCCGCAGCACAGATGTCGCTGCACTCCAGACCAGGTCGTGCGCTATCGCTCCCGTATTTCCGGCCCACTGCTCGATCGCATCGATATGCACGTGCCCTTGCAGGCCCTTCGTCCCGGAGAACTCACCAGCACTCGTCCGGCAGAATCATCGTCCGTAGTGCAACGGCGCGTAGAAGCGGCACACCAACGCCAGCAGCAACGCAGTGGGGCGTCGAATGCCAGGCTTGCACCCACACAGTTGCAGCGATTTTGCGCCCTGAGCGCGGCCAACCGCGAGTTTCTGGAAGCCACCCTGCAACAGCTGCGACTATCAGCCCGTGCCTACCACCGGATCCTGAAAGTAGCCCGCACCATCGCCGACCTGGCTGAAGCCGACGCGATCGAGCGTCCCCATCTCGCAGAAGCTATCGGCCTGAGAGGGCTGGATCGACCTGGTTGAGAGATGCAATCCGCTTACCGGGATGTAGCCGGCGTAGCCAAAAGTGCTGAGCGCCCAACCGCTGTTATGGCGGCAAATCCGACTGCCAGCTGGCGACCGGTAGCTCCACAGCAACTCCTAAAGGACAACCAAGCCCCTTGCCAGCGACGTCTTCGCTGCTAAAATGCCTCGCCCAACCCAAGGTACGAGCAGTGAACAAGCTCAATTCACGGCAACGACAAGCAGTACGCTATATTGACGGGCCGGTGCTGGTACTGGCTGGCGCCGGCAGCGGTAAAACCAGCGTTATCACCCAAAAAATCGCCTGGCTGATCAAAAGCTGCGGGCTGGAAGCAAAAAATATCTTTGCCGTGACCTTTACCAACAAGGCAGCACGGGAAATGAAATCCAGGGTCGGCCAGTTGCTGGCCGGGGGCGGCGCGCAGGGCCTCAATATTTCAACCTTTCACACCCTCGGGCTCGGTATTATTCGCCAGCACCACCGGCTACTTGGCTACAAATCCGGTTTCTCCATTTTCGACAGCGACGACAGTCTGCGCATTCTCAAAGACTGCCTGCTGCAACACGGCAAAGAACAGGCTGAGCAGGCCCCGCTGATCCAACAACTCATTTCCAGCTGGAAAAATGAACTGGTTAGCCCCGAACAAGCACTGGCAATGGTTAATTCCGCTGGCGAAGAGCGGGCGGCGCTGGTGTTCCAGCAGTACCAGCAACTGCTGAAAACCTATAATGCAGTCGACTTCGACGATCTCATCTCGATTCCGGTACAGTTGCTGCGCAGCGACAGCGATGTGCTCGCACTGTGGCACGGCAAGGTGCGCTACCTGCTGGTGGATGAGTACCAGGACACCAACGGCGCCCAGTACGAGCTGGTGAAACTGCTGGCAGGGCACCGCCGGGCGCTCACCGCCGTGGGTGATGACGACCAGTCGATCTATTCATGGCGAGGCGCCCGCCCGGAAAACCTGGCGCAATTGCAAACTGACTTTCCTGAACTGGAGGTCATCAAGCTCGAACAAAATTATCGCTCGACAGCACGCATCCTGGGGGCAGCCAATACTGTTATCGCCAATAACCCACATGTTTTCGACAAGAGCCTGTGGAGTGAGCTGGGGCATGGCGAGCCGGTGCGGGTAATCCAGTGCAGCGACGACGAGGCCGAACTCGATCGAGTGGTTACCGAGATCGTTGACCAACGGCTGCGCAAGGGATGGCAATGGCAGGACTTCGCCATTCTCTACCGTGGTAACCACCAGGCGCGGCCACTCGAAATTAAGCTGCAACAGCATGAAGTGCCCTACCACATATCGGGGGGAACCTCGTTTTTTGCTCGTAATGAAATAAAAGACATAATGGCCTACCTGCGACTGTTGATTAACCCTGACGACGACAATGCATTCCTGCGTATTGTCAACGTACCGCGGCGTAAAATCGGTCCCGGCACATTAGAGTCGCTGGGCAACTATGCCAACGGCAGGCACTGCAGCCTTTACCAGGCCGTTAATGAAATTGGCTTCGCACAACAGGCAAACCCCCAGGCCTTGCAACGGTTGCAGGATTTTGTCGGCTTTATGGACCAGCATCGCCAACACAGCCAGCAGGGCAAGCCAATTTCGGCGATTCGCGAAATGATCGATGGTATGCACTACCGCGCCTGGAGCTTCCAGAATACTGCCAGCCCGGCGGCGGCTGAACGGCGGATGCAAAACGTCGATCTGCTGGTAGACTCACTGCGCAAGCACCTGGCCGATGAAGCCACCGACATTGCCGATGCGGTTAGCAAGCTGATCCTGCGCGACATGCTTGAGCAACAGGCAGAGGACGACAGTGGCGACCGGGTCCAGCTGATGACCCTGCATGCGGCCAAGGGCCTGGAGTTCCCCCATGTTTTTATGATCGGCATGGAGGAAAACCTGCTGCCCCATCGCAATAGCATTGAGCAGGACGATATTGAGGAAGAACGACGACTCTGCTACGTCGGCATCACCCGCGCCCAACAGACCCTTACGCTTACTCTGGCCCGGCGCCGCAAACAGTTTGGTGAAGCCGTTGGCACCACCCCCAGTCGCTTTCTTGATGAGCTGCCCCAGGGTGAACTCGCCAGGGAGGGCTTCGGTGAAAAAGACCCCGAGCGCAATGCAGTGCGCGGGAAGGCCACCATCGCATCACTCAAGGGCCTGCTGGCAGACTTGTAACCGTGCTCGCAGCGCGGGAAACCAAAGGCCCACGGTATTAAAGTGATATGACAGCCGCCATGGCTACGTACACTACGGATTATCGATAAGAGCCTAACTATGTCATTACCATTACCAGCCCTGCCCCTGCGCACCTTACTAGTGCTGCCAATACTCAGCCTACTGGCCGGCGTGATCGACGCCAGCGAGGAGGCAGGAGTGCCAGTGGCCGTGGTGAGCCCCGAGCGCCAAACAATTTATCGCCAGATAGAAGTGACAGGTACCGTGACTTCCCCCAGGGTTGCCCAACTTTCTGCCGCCACCAGCGGACTGATCCTGACGATGCTCGCCGAGCAAGGTGACCGGGTTAAAGCTGGACAGGTATTGTTGGAATTAGACCCGGAGCTGGCCGAGCTCGAAAGCCGCAGTGCCCGCGCCCAGGTGGCCCAGGCCGAAACAGCGTTGGAAGACGCAAAGCGCCGCCTGAGCGAAGCAAAATCCCTGGGTTCCAGCGGCGGCATCGCCCAGACGCTGATTCTCGATCTGAGCTCAGAGGCTGAGCAAGACAGCGCCGCATTGCAACAGGCCCGAGCCCAGGCCGCCTTGCGCGAGGCGCTGGTGAAACGCCACACACTGAAGGCGCCCTTCGCCGGTGTTATCAGCCATCGCTTGAGCGAGGCAGGGGAATGGGTAACGCCCGGCCAGGGGGTGTATGAGTTAGTGGCCCTCGACGACTTGCGTCTGGACTTCGCCGTAGCGGAGGATTTTATTCCGGCGCTGACCGTGGACACAGCCGTGCAGTTTTCCCTCAACGCCCTGCCCGGTGAAAGCTTCGCCGGAAAAGTCCAGACCGTGGTGCCCGTCACCGAGCCGGGGGCGCGAACCCTGCTGCTGCGGGTAGTGGACCATCAGCGGCCGCAGGATCCACGTATACTTCCCGGCATGTCGGCCCGCGCTGTGCTGCAGGTTCCCACCCAGGCCAGTGGGCTGGTGATACCCCGCGATGCCCTGTTGCGCTACCCTGACGGCAGGGTCGTGGTTTGGACTGTAGCCCCGGGTGATAGTGGGCCGGTGGCCAGCGAGAAATCCGTGCGTATTGGCCAGGCCTTCGCCGGCATGGTGGAAATTGTCGAGGGCCTCGGGGCCCGAGACCAGGTTGTAGTGCGCGGTAACGAGGCGCTGCAGAATGGCCAGCGAGTTCGACTTATCGACGTCGGAGCACGATAGCCATGTTCGAGCAGATCGTTCGCCGCGGCATTCTGGTCACGGTGGTAACCCTGATTATTGCCGTTCTCGGCGCGGTAGCGGCAACCCGCATACCGGTGCAAATGATTCCTGACCTGGACGTGCGCGCCATCAGTATCCGCACTATCTGGCCCGGGGCCACTCCCCAGGATGTGGAAAAGGAAATTCTTGTCGAGCAGGAAGAATACCTGCGCAATCTTCCCAATTTGTCCCGTATTGTCGCCACCGCCGACAGCGGACGCGCCGAGATGGAGCTGGAGTTCCCCTTCGGCACCGACATCACCGAGATGCTGATCCGGGTCAATAACGCGCTGAGCCAGGTGCCCTCTTATCCGGAGGCCGTGGACGAGCCCACCATCTACGCCAACTCCTTTTCCAGCAACGCTTTTATGTTTTTCAGCATCAGGCCGTTGGCGGGCAACCCTCGCCAACTCGACATGGACCTGATGCTGGATTTTGTCGAGGACAAGGTCAAGCCGCGAATCTCCAGGGTGCCGGGGGTGTCAGAAGCGGATGTACGGGGCGGGGTCGAACGCCAGCTGCAGATCCTTATTGACCCGGCACGGCTGGCCCAGCGGCAACTGTCGCTCAGCGATGTTCGGGATGCCATCCGGGCTCGCAACCGGGACCGCTCAGCAGGTGAAATAGAATCGGGCAAGCGCCAGTACCTGGTGCGCACCATCGGCCGCTTTGAATCTGTGGCAGAGCTGAACCAGCTAATTTTGGCGCGGCGCGGAGATGCTGTAATCACTCTGGGCGACGTGGCCGAGGTCCAGCTCGATCATTTTGAAAAAAAGGAAACTGTACTATACAACGGCGAATCACAGATTTTTGTCGCCATTCGGCGGGAGGCCGGCGCCAACGTCATTGATATCAAGCGCGCCATGGTGACAGAAGTGGCTGCCGTCAACCGCGACGTACTGGCGCCTGCGGGCATGACAATGACACTCATTGCCGACGACGTGCGCTATGTGGAGGAGTCTATAAGCAACGTGCTCCAGAACCTGGCCCTGGGCACCCTGCTGGCGGTGGCGGTAATGTTTTTTTTCCTCCGTTCCGCGCGCGCCACGGCGGTAGGCGTGATGGGCATACCACTGTGCATTATCGTGGCCTTTCTCGGGCTGTTGGTAACCGGCCGCACCATCAATGTGATTTCCCTGGCGGGTATCGCCTTCGCCATCGGCATGACCCTGGACAACAGTATTGTGGTGCTGGAAAGTATTGCGCTGGAACGCCGACGCGGTGCTGACCGCCTCCAGGCCGCCATTGCGGGAGTGAAAAACGTGTGGCCAGCGGTTTTCGCCTCCACTATGACCACAGTCTTAGTGTTTCTGCCGGTTGCCTTTGTCGAGCAGGAAGCTGGCCAGCTCTACTCCGATGTTGCTATCGCCATTTCCTGCGCAATTCTCGCCTCGATGCTGGTGGCTATTACCGTATTGCCCACCGCAGCGGCGCGGCTCAACCTGGCAAAGGCCCCGGGCACTGCTGACGGCCCCGGGGAAAATACCGGCGCCCTGGGCCAAGGTGCCACCCGCCTGACCCTCAACGCCGTGCAATGGTTGCTGGCGACATCTGGGCGGCGCCTGGGATGTATTGGTCTCACAGCGCTGCTGAGTGCGGCTGTCATCCTGTTCCTGACGCCTGCCGCGGAGTACCTGCCCGAGGGTGAGGAGCCCAAGGTGTTCGCTTCGATGAACGCGCCGCCGGGCTACAACCTCGCTACCATGATGACCATTGCCGAGGAAATCGACGCCTACCTGCGAACTTTCGTGGGGGCGGACCCGGATAAATTCCACAACGGCGAAGCAGCGGTGCCAGCCATTGCCTATGTCAACATGCGGGTAGCGCCCCAATCCATGCGGATTATCGCTGAACCGGTGAGAGCCGGTGATATTGAGGCACTCATGGACGCCCTCGCCGCCAAGTATCGCGGTTATCCCGGCATGCGAGCTTTTGTTGCGCGGGGCTCCATCATCACCAGTAACGATGGCGGCACCCGCAGCATCAACCTCGATATTTCCGGCCCGGAGCTGGCGGATATCTACGAGGTCGCACAGGCCGCCTACCGCCGCGCCGGCGAGGTTTTCGACCAGCCGCGTATCCAGTCCAACCCGGCATCTCTCTCCCTCGCCCAGCCCATGCTGGAGATCCGCCCGCACTGGCGGCGTGCTGCCGAGCTGGGCTTGACCGGCGATGAACTGGGTTTCACCGTGGCGGCGTTAACCGACGGCAGCTATGTTGACGAGTTCTTTCTCGCCGACGACAAGATCGATATCTATCTATACAGCAAGGCGGGCCAGCAAGCTGATCTTGATACCCTTGTGCAGCTGCCCATCTACACACCGGGCGGCGCCGTGCTGCCGCTGGGGGCGCTGGCAGAGGTGACTGAAAAGGTCGACACTAGCACCGTGCGCCGGGTCAACGGCAGTCGCACCGTGACCCTTAACATTATTCCGCCACGGGATGTGCCGCTGGAAACCGGGGTGGAGAGAGTCCGCAGTGAGTTGGTGGACTACCTGCGCGAGCAGGGGCGCATTCCTCTGGGTGTCAGCCTGGATATTTCCGGCGCCGCCGACCAACTGGATGCTACCCGTGCGTCGCTCACTGGCAACTACGCGGTGGCCCTGGTAATCGTCTACTTGTTACTGGTGGCAATCTTCAAGCACTGGGGTTATCCGTTATTGATAATGACCTCGATCCCTCTGGGCATAGCCGGGGGTATCGTCGGCCTGTGGCTGCTCAACCTGCTGGGCGGGGCGCTTCCGATGCTCGGGATGACAGCGGTGACCCAACCCTTTGACATGATATCGATGCTGGGCTTCCTTATTTTGATGGGAACGGTGGTCAACAATCCTATTCTTGTTGTTCACCGCGCAGTGAGCAATATCAACGAGCAGGGCATGGCGGCGGCAGAGGCGGTACAAGAAGCGGTTACAGCGCGCCTGCGACCCATCGCCATGTCGACCATCACCACCCTGTTCGGGCTGGCACCGCTGGTGTTGATCCCGGGCGCGGGAACTGAGCTCTATCGCGGCGTGGGTGTCATCGTAATGTTTGGCATTATTGGCGCGGCCATCGTCACCTTAACTTTGTTGCCGGCACTGACTACCACCGTGTTACAGTACAGCCACCGCAAGCACAAACACGCCGACGCATCAATGAGCTGAGCGCCCTGGCAGCGCTTTGCATTTGGATCTTTAGCTCGAATGATGCATTTGCTGGCTGGAAACTCGCGCCGGGATCACGCCTCGATAAGTGCACTAATTCAGGCTGGCCCGCACGTAATCGGCCAGCCGAGACGCCGCTTCGCTATTGTTCCCTGCCCGATGCAACAGGTTGATACCCACCTTACCGAGCACCGGGAAGCGCCCGCCAGGGCGCAGCACTTTGAGGTTCTCGGGGACAGTACTGCGCGCCAGCACCGTAACCCCCAGGCCTTCTTCGATCGCCGCCTGGATACCCGTAAGATCGGGAATGGTGTAGACCATGCGCCATGCCACCCCGGCACTGTCGAGACGCTCAATACCGCGCTTGCGGTAGATACAACCCTCAGGTGCAGCAATCAACGACAGCTTGGCCGGCTGGTTCACATCGTACTCGGGGCCGCTTACCCAGACCAACTCATCGACTTTAACCCGGCTCTCGGGCTGCGCGCGCGGGTCGTCCTGTAATGCCAGAATCAAGTCAAACGCGCCACGTTGCTCCGGTGCCAGCAGTTGCTTACTCAATTCGCAACTGACTTCAAGGGTGACGGCAGGATAGGCCTGAATAAAACGGCCAATGATTTTAGGCAGCAGGGTCGTCGCAAACTCACTGGGGATGCCAAAGCGCAGGCGTCCGCTGACCTGGCCGCCAGACAGCTTGCCAAGCGCTTCATCGTTAAGCGCGAGAATCTGGCGGGCGTAGCGGAACAGCTCTTCCCCGGCAGGGGTGAGGTCGAGTCGATGCCCTGCTCGCAGCAGCACAGCGCGCCCCAGCAATTGCTCCAGGCGCTTTATCTGCAGGCTAATAGCAGGTTGAGAGCGGCCCAATAACTCAGCCGCCGGCGTAAAGCCCTTGAGTTCCGCTACGGTGACGAATGCACGCAATAAATCGGTGGGCAGGTTTTTCAAGGATCAACTCGAGGTCGGCTGGACCTGCGTTTTGGCGCCAAAAGTTTCGCGGCTAAATTCAACCCGGGCTTCGACCGATGCGTGCTTACCGACCACCCGATCGATAAGATTCAGCCGATGGCCCAGGCCACACTGGTTGGCAATCTGAATAGCCAGCCCGGGACGGGCATTGAGCTCCAGGATCAGCGGACCACGCTCCCGGTCTATCACCACGTCGGTGCCGAGGTAGCCCAAACCGGTCATTTCGAAGCAACCGGCGGCAAGGCGCAATATATCCAGCCAGTGCGGCACTTTTAAATCGATAAAGCTGTGGTGAGTGTCGGGATGCTGATCGACCAGCAGACCATTTTGCACCGCAAACAGACTATGACCGTCACCGACATCGATACCGACACCCACCGCCCCCTGATGCAAATTGGCCTTGCCGTCGGAGGAATGGGTAGAGCAGCGCATCATCGCCATAACCGGATAACCGCGATAAACCACCACGCGTATATCAGGTACGCCCTCATAGCTGTAACAGGACATCGCCTCGTCAAATTTCACCAGCGACTCGATCATAGCAACATCGTTGCGACCGCCCAGGCTATAGAGGCCACTGAGAATATTCGACACATGCCGCTCTGCATCGCGGATCGAAAGGTCTACCCCTGAAGGCTTGAGATAGCGACCCTTGTCGCGCCCAACGATGACCAGAATACCTTTGCCGCCGCTACCCTGGGAAGGTTTGATCACAAACTGGCGAGTCAGGCCGAGTCGTTTGCGCAGGTTTTTGACTTCAAACTGATGCGAGATAGTGCCGATCAGCTCCGGCACCGCCATGCCGTATTGCTGGGAAATCAATTTGGTCTTCAGCTTGTTATCGACCAGGGGGTAATTCTTGCGCTGGTTCCAGCGACCGATGACGTTGACATTGCGCTCGTTCATCCCAAGCATGCCTAGTTCTTGCAAGCGACGCGGCGAGATAAACTCCATATCAGGCGCCCTTCATATGCCGGAATCGATACAGTTCTGACAAGCGGTAGCCACTGTACTGACCGATAACCAGGATAATACCCAGTACCACCAGCAACAATTCAGGAAAGTTAAACGTGAGGTGTGCGACTACCGGCAACATCATCACCAGGTAGGTAATCACCGCCACCAGCAAACTGCCACCGCCCTGCATCAGCACCTCTTTGGGCCCTTCCTCTTCCCACAGAATCGACATTCGCTCAATCGTCCAGGCCAGGATAATGGTGGGGAAAAAGGTGACTGTCAGCACCTGGTTGAAACCAAGCTTGTAACTGAACACACTCAGCGCAGCCATAATCGCGACTACCACTATCACCACCGCCGACACCCGCGCCACCAACAACAGGCTCAGATAACTCAAATAGTAACGGATCCACAAACCCACCCCGATAACCATCAGAAAAATAAGCAAACCTGCCCCCAGCGTCGTCTGGATGAACGCAAGGGCGATAAGGATCGGCATAAAGGTACCCGAGGTCGGGATGCCGACCACAACCCTCAAAAACACCACAACCAGGGCGCCGATAGGAATCAACAGCAAATGTTTGAAGACCCCTTGCTGCTCAACCGGTAAGGCGTATATAGAGAAGTCGATCAAAGCTGCACGCTGGTCACGATTTTCCATCATCACTACCGAACGGGCAGGTAGGGAATTCTTGAGAATTGCAAATTCAACCCGCGAATTCTTGCCCCCGATTACATCGAGCAGGGATACCCCGCCGCGTTGCCACATAAAGAAGTTTTCCGGCAAACCTCGCTTGCCGGTTATTGGGTCAAATTGCTCCCATTGGTGGCCATCCCATACTTCGATGAGGGTACTCGGTGTCTGCCTGCGCCTACCGCTTTCGAGATAGATACCCCTGACAATCCGCGCAGGAATACCTGCCAGTCCGAGTATGTCCATGGCAACTTTTGCCGAGGAACGAGACTCCGGTGCCAACAACACCACCGCATCACGCACACTGCCATCTTTTTCGTCGCGCAAGCGCTTGAGTAACAGTCGGGTAAAGCTGAAGGGCTCAGCAGACTGAGCTTTCAGCGTGGTAATCAGCTCCGCTGCCGCGCCCTCAAAATCGTCGTCCAGAACCGGCTCTTCAATAGCCACCGGTGGCGCGGTATCAGCGCCCCGGCTTACGCCCTTGTAAACCTGAAGTTTGTAATAAAGGGCCGGAGAACGAGCAACTTCGCGGCGCGACCAGACCGCTCGCGACTGGCCATCCTGTTCTTCAACAGAAAACCCGAAACCCGAGGAGGCAAAGTATTCATCCAGCACCACCCAGTCACTGCGTGGATCGGGCAAGGCCAGGGAAACCTCTACCGGCCCCCCGGTAGGATCAAAAGTAATTTTGGACTCCAGGGTCCAAACGTCTCTCGACTCGCCGGGGAACAACGGAAATCCGAGCACCGCGACTTTATAGATGGTAAAGCCGATCCCCACTGCCGCGAGTAACAAAGCAACCAAATAAACCTGTGTACGGGAAGACATAAAACCCTCGAACGCTGGCGCTATAAACTGCCCAACCGACATTTATTGTAATATGGAATCCAACCTGCCAAGCCCTGCACAAGCGTGCGATACCGGCTACTTCAGATGGCACAAGCCACCTATTGCTAATCTGCTACAAACTGCTTTGACACATCGACTACCGCATTATCAGTTAAAAAATTACGCCCGATAAGTATCGGATATTCAAAGTCAGACCGATCACTCAACGAGACTTCAATAATCTCCTCCAGCTCACCCATACGCAAGCGCAGCTTGATTACGTAGCGACGCTGGTAATCGTCCAGATGCTGCTTTATTCGCACCTTGCGCACCACCGGCTTTTCGATGGTTACCGCCGGGGTTTTTTCACCGGGATCGAACTTGAAGCGAACCCAGGTTTTACCATCGCGCTCAAATTCCACCAGCTCCTCGGCATGCAAAGAAGAGGTTTTAGCGCCGGTATCAATCCGTGCTTTTACGGTTAAGCCGGTGTCATCCACCTCGACACGCTCTATGCCGCCAATAATCATAATTTCCCGCTTGCCAACGGTACAGGGTTCGGGAGGAGGCGCAGGTATCACCACTTTCTCAGGCTCCGGGCAGTCGCATATTAAGGGCTCTGGCTCGGGGCACACAAGAGGCTCAATCACCACCGCCTCGGGCACCGGAGTCGGTGCCTGCACAGCCCCTTCAGGTTCAGACTGGTATAGGTTGCATCCGGCTAGCAAGGCCACACCGGAAACCATCAAGATCGTACGATACACTTTACATCCTCTGTTGCTATACCCGCTGCAGGGGCAATTCATCACACGATACGTTTTCAAGCCACGCCACGCCGGGCTCCAGCGCCTACCGGCTATCGAGTATACAACGGTCAATGCACAAAAGCCCCATGCTCCAAACGCTGTGCGACTGTAGCATGCAAGGTACATGGCAGCGCAAAAAAAAGGGCCAACGGCCCTTTTTAAGACTGCGTCAGGTGTTACTGACTACCTGCAACCATATAGTCGACGGTGACTTTAATTTCATCTTCACTGCAATCCATGCACAGGCCCATGGCAGGCATGCCATTAAGACCCTCAATAGCGTGGAGATACAGGGTGTCACTGCCCTGGGCAATCCGGTCCGCCCAGGCTGCCGCATCACCTACCACCGGAGCACCTCCGGCACCACTACTGTGACAGGCCATACAGGCAGTGTTGTAGATAGTCTCACCAGAGCGCGGCTCACCGCTGGCGGCGGCAGATGCAGCTACCGCCACCGTCGCACCGCACTGTTCACCTTCGACACAAACGCTCCCTACCGGCTTGGTGCGCTCGAAAATCTCATCCGCGACGGTATCCGCCGTGGCATTGACTGCAACCAGCAGCAGCACGGCTGTTACACAATTCCACCAATTTGACACAATCAGTTCCTCGTTACTGTTCATAACCTGCAGCAAGCAGGGCAGCCGATTATAGCGACTAATGCGGTCGACTGAAACCACATCCGCGCCAGGCGCGGCTCCCGACCTAACGGCCTACGCTGGCAATGGCAGCGTAAACATAATCGCAATTGGCGGGACTGATGCCCGCGATATTGATACGACTGGAATCAACCATATAGATGCTGAACTGCTGCCGCAGCTGCGCCACTTGTGCAGGGCTCAAGCCAAGGAACGAGAACATACCTCGCTGCCGGGCGATAAAACCAAAATCACCGGCCCCCGCCGCTGCCAGGCCGTCCACCAATTGAGCACGCAGGGAATTGATGCGATCCCTCATCTGCGCAAGCTCCAATTGCCACTGTGACCTCAAGGTCTCGCTGCCAAGAATGGTGGCGACCACTGCGGCGCCGTGGTCCGGCGGCATCGACCACAGGGCACGCACGACATTGCAAATCTGGCTTTGGGCGATCTCAGCTGCCGCCCCGGAGCTCCCTATGACCGTCAAAGCTCCCGTTCGATCCCGGTAAAGCCCAAAATTCTTGGAGCAGGAACTGGCGATAAGCATTTCCGGGAGCTGCCGCGCCAGCAGGCGTAAACCTGCTACATCAGCCTCAATACCCTCGCCGAAGCCCTGGTAAGCGACATCAACAAAAGGCAACAAATCCTTCCGCTGCAGTAGCTCTGCAAGCTCGCCCCATTGCTCAAGATTCAAATCTGCGCCGCAGGGATTGTGGCAGCAAGCGTGCAACAGCACCACATCATTGGGACTGGCACCCTCTAGTGCCTGCATCATTGCGTCGAAACGGATCGCTTTTTTATCACCACAGTAATAGGGATAGGTAGCAATGTTCAGGCCCGCCGATCCGAGCAGAGGCATGTGGTTTGCCCATGTCGGGTCGCTGACCCAAATTGTTGCACCGGGCCTGGCGCGAACAATCAGCTCCGCTCCGGCGCGCAAAGCACCGCAGCCACCGGGCATCTGCAAGGTGACCGCGCGCCCCGAAGCCAGCACAGGGTGCTCTATCCCAAGCAACTGCAACTGCAACAAATGGTTAAATTCGGGGTTTCCGGCCGGGCCAACATATGCCTTGCTCGACTGATGCTTGATTAAATGCGCCTCTGCCGCTTTAACACTGGCCAATACCGGCGTATTGCCATCGGCATCTTTATAGATGCCGACACCCAAATCGACCTTTTGAGGATGGCTATCGCCCCGAAAATCCGCCATCAGACCCAGGATAGGGTCTGGCGCCAGAGCCTGTAAGTTTTCTAACATGGTAGAGCTCCATACCCGGCTCACGGCCGCAAAGCTCGCTATTATCGGGCAGCCACCATCCAAACACCAATCAATAAGCCACGGCGCTTTGATTAGGTCAGGCAAGAAATTCTTGTGGGACGATTAGCGCTGAACAAGGCTGGACAATACAGCCTCCAATATAGCCCTATGTTTTGTTCGGAATTTTAGGTTTGGCGCGCCCGGCAGGATTGATCGTTTCAGCCTAAGGGCTGATACGACCCCTGCGGGGCTGCGGCGCTGACGCGCCTCGTCCAAAGTCGCCGGCGGCGGCGACTTTGTCGAACCGGCAGGTTCTCACCATCCAGTTACTTCAAAACCAAAATGCCCGCCCCTTACGGGACAGGCATTTTGGTTTTGGCGCGCCCGGCAGGATTGATCGTTTCAGCCTAAGGGCTGATACGACCCCTGCGGGGCTGCGGCGCTGACGCGCCTCGTCCAAAGTCGCCGGCGGCGGCAACTTTGTCGAACCGGCAGATTCTCACCGGCCAGTTACTTCAAAACCAAAATGCCCGCCCCTTACGGGACAGGCATTTTAGTTTTGGCGCGCCCGGCAGGATTGATCGTTTCAGCCTAAGGGCTGATACGACCCCTGCGGGGCTGCGGCGCTGACGCGCCTCGTCCAAAGTCGCCGGCGGCGGCAACTTTGTCGAACCGGCAGATTCTCACCGGCCAGTTACTTCAAAACCAAAATGCCCGCCCCTTACGGGACAGGCATTTTAGTTTTGGCGCGCCCGGCAGGATTGATCGTTTCAGCCTAAGGGCTGATACGACCCCTGCGGGGCTGCGGCGCTGACGCGCCTCGTCCAAAGTCGCCGGCGGCGGCAACTTTGTCGAACCGGCAGATTCTCACCGGCCAGTTACTTCAAAACCAAAATGCCCGCCCCTTACGGGACAGGCATTTTAGTTTTGGCGCGCCCGGCAGGATTCGAACCTGCGACCAATGGCTTCGGAAGCCACTACTCTATCCGGCTGAGCTACGGGCGCTTGGGATTTGGTCGTATGTCGACCGGCGGCAATGTTAACTGTTGGTTACGTCGCTGTCTATGGCGCAACAGGATCACCGAACGTTCTGCGCCGTGATGCCACGGATAGATCGTAACAGCCTGTGGGTTCCAGTGACTCCTCGAACAAACGTAGAAAGCTGCTAGAACATTACCGTTATTTATAATGCCGACATATGGCCGCTTGCCTGTTTTGGGATACACTAGGTACCATAACAGAACTTCAAAATCAGGTAGCAAGCCTATGCTAGACATTGCCTCGACCGTTTCCCGAGTCGCCAACGAAACCTACAGTCATACTCGCCGCATTATGCCGGAGCAACCCTGGTGGGAGCACCTTGAAAGCAGTTTCCATAAATTTCCCGATGACTTCGAACTTGACCTGCGAACCGAACTGATGGTGGATAGTACCGCAGTGGGAGACTATGCACTGCGCACCGCCGGTGCCAGCCTGGTAGGCACGCTGGCGCTGCCCGGCAGCCTCAATCCCATTCAGTTAATGCGCGATGTAGCAATGTCCGGATTTTATAAAAGCGCGGCCGATAAAGGTGATCCGGCGGCTTTCTTTAAAAGGCCAGACTCGTCACGGGTGGTGGTCAAGTCGTCCTCCGCCGGCCTGTTACGCTTCAGGCCCGAAGACGGCAAGTGCCAACTGTTGAGTTTTGACAGTCCTTTTAAAACCGTGAATCCCAGTATGCGCGAGCGCTATCCGCGCAATAAGCGCAACATGCGGGCAGTCGCCCAGTACTGGCGCCATGACGAAGGACCCAGGCCCACGATTTGTGTTATCCACGGGTTTATGGCCGACCCCTACTGGTTGAACCGACTGTTTTTTGCCCTGCCGTGGTTTTATAAGCAGGGCTATGACATTCTGCTCTACACCCTGCCCCACCACGGCAAACGCCAGTCCCTGTTGTCGCCCTTCAGTGGTCATGGCTTGTTTGCCCACGGTATTTCCCACCTTAACGAGTCGATGGCCCATGCAGTGCATGACTTTCGTATTTTTATGGATTACCTTGAGGCGCAGGGTGTCACCAAAATGGGGGTAACCGGGATCAGTCTTGGCGGCTACACCTCAGCATTACTGGCCGCAGTGGAAGAGCGCCTGCACTTCGCCATTCCCAATGTTCCAGTGGTGAGCCTTCCCGATCTGGTGCTGGAGTGGTTTCCCCTCAACCTGCCGATCAAGGCGGTGCTCAAGGCTACCAATACCAGCGTCCGGGAGGCGCGACATATGCTGGCAGCGCACTCGCCGCTGACCTACCCCTCATTGATCCCAAAGGAGCGCTTGATGCTCATCGCCGGCGCTGGTGACCGACTTGCCCCGCCCAAGCATGGGCGGCTGCTCTGGGATCATTGGGATCGCTGCCGTATTCACTGGTTTCCCGGTAACCATCTAGTGCACCTGGACCAGGGCAAATACCTTAGGGAAATTGCACGCTTCCTGCGCCAGACCGGGTTCCACAAATAACCCCGGCCACGCCAAACCTATCGCTGCTGATCAAAACATCAGCGCTTTAATGCCAGGGTTAAACCATCACCAAGCGGCAACATTGACAATGAAATACGCAGGTCATTGGTCAATGCTGCATTGAGCTCCCGGATAGCGATGGTATCGACATCGTTTATCTCGTCGTCAATCACCGATCCGCCCCACAGCACATTATCAATCAGGATCAACCCGCCGGGTCGCAGCAGCTTGAGGCACGCCTCATAGTAATTGCGGTAGTTTTCTTTGTCTGCATCGATAAAGGCAAGATCAAAACTGCCCTCAGCACCCTCTTGCAACAACTCCTCCAGAGTTTGCAATGCGGGCTGCAAATGGAGCTCAATTTTGTCTTCGACGCCAGCCTGGTTCCAGTATCGTCGCGCGATATCCGTCCACTCTCCGGACAGGTCACAGCACACAACGCGACCCTCTGCCGGCATAGCCAGCGCAAGTGCCAGCGAGCTGTAACCGGTGAAGGTGCCTATCTCCAGCACCTTGCGAGCCCCGGTCATTTGCGCCAACAGCGCCATAAACTGTCCCTGGTCCGGCGCAATCTGCATTCTTGCGAGTGGCAGCGCTGAGGTTTCGTGACGCAACTGGCGCAGCAGCTCCGGCTCACGATCGATACTGGACCAAAGATACTGGTATAGCGATTCCGTTAGTGGGGTAAATTTTGACATCGACTGATACTCCATGATTTCGCGTAACATCTGGCTCAACATCGCACGACAGAAAACGATACACTGAGTTAGCCTGAAATAGAACAGCTGAGGTACGCGCTATTAAGCTGCAAATCATGTCCGACCTCCACCTGGAAGCCAAGGGCTTGGAGCGGCCACAAGCTGAAGCTGCAGACATTGTGGTACTGGCAGGAGATATCCATAACGGTTTGTTCGGGATCCACTGGGCCCTCAAAAACTTTAGCGTGCCCGTCATCTACGTTCCCGGCAACCATGAGTTTTATGGCTACAGCCGTCCCGATCTGTTAGTCAAAATGCGGCGGCTGTGCCGGGGGAGCCACGTTCACCTGCTGGAGCAGGACAGCTTGAGTATTGGCAGGTTGCGCTTTTTCGGCACTACCCTATGGACCGACTTCGCCATCGACGGCGATCGTCGTGACGGTATGAATATTGCCCAACGCTGCATGCCAGACTATCGTGCAATCCAAGCCACTATAGGCGAGCCCTTTACCCCGCAGCACGCACTCGAACTACATCAACGCAATCTGGCATGGCTTGCAGGCACAATTGGCCAGCAACACGGATGCCCATAACGTAGTGATAAGCCACCACGCTCCCAGTCCCCGGTCTATCGCGCCGCAATACGAGGGCAACAAACTCAACCCGGCTTTTATCAGCGACCTTGAAACAATGATTGCCAACAATAGCATCGCACTCTGGATTCATGGTCACACCCACACCGCATTCGACTACAGGATCGGCGAAACCCGGGTTGTTTGTAATCCCAGAGGCTACCAGCCCTATGAAGCTGATACCGGTTATGAGGCCGGCAAAGTGCTTACTCTGCCGGAGTAAATTCGGCGGCCTGAACCTTGCGCCTGCAGCACCCGGGAATAGACCCCAGACGGATTTGATAGGATAATGCCCGCCACCGGGATAATCGGCTGACCACACCTGCCGCCAAAAATTAGAAAGCCAACGCCCACACCACTGCAACAGGTTTCACGCTATGCGCAGTTTAATCGCCTTGCTCTGCCTTTTGTTGGCGAGTCAAATCCAGGCACGTCCCACTGCAAGTGTAAAAATGTCGGTGGAGCGCGAGGAAAATCGTCGCAGTAAAGGGGACACGCTGGTACTGCCCTATGCTTTTTCTACCGAGAGCATGGGCACGGTTATTGGCGTGGGTGGCATGGCCCGCGGCTTTTACCAGGACCAGATGACCGTAGGTGGCACCGTGTTCGGCGGCAAAGAAAGCCACGGCATAGCACTCGGCGCCTGGGATTACCGCTTTCCCTGGACCAACCGACTGTATATCAGCGCGATCGGTATGCTTGGCTATTACCCCCGGCAACGTGCCTACACATCGGGCGATTTATTTATACCGCCGGATATACCACCGCCTGGCTCCAACGATTCATCGCCGAATGCTTTTTTAGAGGCACAGGGCGCCAGTAACTGGCTGGATATCAAACTGGAATATGCACTGCCGATCGGTGCCGCCAGAAACAAGGGCATGATCGACTACCGACTGACCAATGGCTTGCTCACTTCCGCACCGTCGGGCGGGGATCAATGGAATCCGCTTAGCAGCGGCGCCACTGTAGTGACCTTGCAGCAGACCAATCGCTACCAGAGTTTTGAGAACGATGAACAAAAAGTCGACGGCACCGTGCACGCCCTGCAGCTCGGCATACTCTATGACAATACCGACTTTCCAACCAACCCCAGCCGCGGCAGCTCACAATATCTGGCAGTGACTCATGATGCCGCCTGGTTCGATTCTGAAGACAAATGGACAGCGGTGGAATTCGAAGCCAGCAAATATTTCTCGCTCGGCGCCTCCGAGCATGCGCACCAGCGGATTATTGCCATCAACGGCTGGACAGCGTATTCGCCCAGCTGGGAAACTGAAACCAACGCCCAGGGAGCCACCCGACCCGTCGACAACCCGCCATACATGGAAGGTGCGACCCTGGGCGGCTTTTATCGAATGCGCGGTTACGAAATGAATCGCTTCCACGACAAAGCCGCTATCTATACCACAGCGGAGTACCGCTACACGCTACGCTACAACCCACTCAAGGGTATCGAGTGGCTGCGTTTTCTCAACCTTGACTGGTTTCAACTGGTAGGTTTTGTCGAGGGTGGCCGTGTCGGCCCCTCTTACACTTCCGGCGACTTGCTCAAAGACTGGAAATCAGACATTGGCTTTTCACTGCGAGCCTTAACCGCAGGTGTAGTCGTGCGCTTTGACATGGCCCATTCCGACGAGGGCACTAACGCCTGGGTTATGGTCGGCCATCCGTTCTAAGCCCCGCCAGCTTCAGGCCTGGCCAGCGGGCCCGGATAATGCAACATTCTGGCTAGCGCATGGCGACGCGGGGTAGATATAACTGAGGGTCAAGCGGGCGACCGGCGCGGATATATTCAAAATGCAGGTGATAGCCAGAGGCGTTGCCCGACTTGCCGACAGTGGCGATTGTCTGCCCGCGCACCACGCGCTGGCCTGCTTTGACCTTGTTTCTATGATTATGAGCGTACAGGGTTCTAACGTTATTGGCATGCTGCACGATGACCACCCGGCCATAGCCGCTTTGGCGCCCAGAAAAATGCACCACACCATCGGCTACCGCTCTTATTGGCGTGCCTTTTACAGCATATAAATCAACACCTTTATGCCTGCCGTTTCTACTGCCAAAAGCAGAGGTGAGAGTAAAACCCGTCAGCGGCCATATCAAGGAGTGTGCCCCGGGCGGCGTCAGGCGAGCACCCGGAGGTAGCGCCAAGCGATCGCCGACGTCGAGCTGGTCGGGCTGGGATAAGCGATTGACGGACTGCAGCGCGCCGACGCTGACATCAAAGCGCCGGGCAACGCTCGACAAGGTATCACCGCGTTTTACCAGGTATACATTGCCGTCCTGGGAGTCAGGACGATATGCGGTTTTACTGCGTTCCTCCACAGCCACATTGCTGGCCGTGCAGGCGCTTATGCACAGCACCAGCAGCATACCAACGCACGCACCCGGCCACGGGGTAAACCGGTTGAACAGCGCACAATAGAAAAACTTCGCAACCACGAGAGAATTTCACCTGGGGGCTTTGACTGCGCATGTTACCGATTTTATCGCGCGGCTCAAGCCTCTCCGGCATTTTCAATGGCGACGGTAACAGGCCCGGCGCTCAAGGCCGCGGCACATTGCCACAACTGGAGGGTGCCGGACTTCCTGCAAAGCGGGCATCGATCCAGGGGAATATCACATCGGCTGCACCCTCGGGATCCTCATAGGGCACCCGGTGACCGGTATCAAACCATTCCAGCTGGATCGCCATCTCCACGTCGGGGTTGTCACAGGTCTGTTCAACCCAGAGAATTACCCCGGCTGGCGGTATCTGGTCATCCCGGCGACCGTGAATCATCAACAGCGGCGAAGCCCCAGACTTGAGCCCAGGAATGGAATCGGCGTAGTCAACGTCAATCCCGGTCTTGGGCAGAGGCGCGCCCGGAACAAACAGCAAGTCTACCGTCGACACTGCTGTAGTCATCAATGATCTCACCCACACATTGCATATCAAATTATTTTCCTCCGATCATTGAATACCATATTCGGTTAACCATAGTGACAGTGGTGCAGCGCCGTCGCCGGGTAATGGGCTTCGCCACCGTATGCCGCGCGTTGGGCCCAGGCAGTCATCACCACATAGCCTTTATAATATGATTGCTTCAGGGCCGACAATATATCCCCGGAATCGTCGATGACACCGGAACCGGAGCCAATGGTTCCCACCACGTTCAACTCTGGGGCATAGCTCGGCGCCGTTTCGCTAGCCAGGATGACGGCATGGCCACCCTGTGAGTGACCAAACAGAATCAGCTGGTTCCCTGCGCCAGCAAAGCGCTGGGCAGCGCGGGCAGAATCCAGCAGGCTATAAGACTGGCTCGGACCCACCAGGTATTGGTGCAGGCCAGGCGTGCCGAGCCCTTGGTAATCGGTCGCCGCCACCGCATACCCGCGCGCCAGAAAATCCCCTAGCAAGGCAATGGTTTCTGTAGGGTTGGAGCGCCTGGTAGGTGCACATTGATCACCCAGCCCGGTAGTGCCGTGACCAAAAGCCACCATCGGGAAACCACCTGACGGCTGCGGACTGTCGGGCACGCCGAGCCAACCGGAGACGGCTATGGGTTCACCGTTAGTCGATTGGGAACGATACAGCACCTGCCAGATTCGGCCATTCGCCACCGATGCAAGCTGTTTTGCCCAGATCACATCGCCGTTGCGCCCGGGTAATGGTGACGGCGGCTGGTAGAAATCCAGCCCCGAGGGGGCAGGGGAAATCAGCGGATCGCCCACTTCAAACACCGGATCGGGCTCGGGGGGCACTACGGGCGGCAAGACGGGCGGTTGCGTCGGCTCCACGGGCACTGCGGGCGGTACGACGGGCGGTTGCGTCGGCTCCACGACGCCCGTGTCATCCGATCCACCGCCTCCCCCGCCGCAAGCAGCAAGAGTGAGAATAGATGTCAGGAAGAGGCCTTTGAGAACAAGCGCCGGTGACGACGCGCCGGGGAAACCCGGCCAGCGAACTTTAAGCATGCATAATCTCGGACTAATTGTCTGTGCGTAGGGCGAATATACCAGCGCCGACTACTCATCGGATTACAAATTATAACGTGAATACAACCACCAACACAGCTGGCAACGGGACCTCCAGCGCCTCGACGCCCTCGCCGGGGGTTGCTATTGCGCTGCTTCACGCCTGTAAGGCACTGATTTTGTTTGGTTTAAATCTACAGCCTGAACAAATACCAGCAATTGTACTTACTCGATTTTGTGAACCGGTTCCAGTGTGCCACAAGTCCTGCTGCCACCTGCTAGTCTTTGCCTGTGGTGGCATAAGGTGCTGTGACAGTTGCCCTGCAACTATATATAATGATATTCTAATATAGTGTCTATCCTCACCATTACCAGAGGTTTTCAACATGACAGTAAACGAAGCACTTCGCCTGATCGCCGGCATCATGATTTTGATATCGATTGCACTGGCTGTATACGTCAATATCAACTGGCTTTGGTTCACCGGGTTCATCGGGCTGAACCTACTGCAATCATCTTTCACCAAGTGGTGTCCGATGATGACAATATTGCGTAAAGCCGGCCTGCCCGACAAAGTCTAGAATCGACGGGCCGTTTTTACCGTAATCGCCGCCTAAAGGAGGGTAAATATGTTATTGAGTCTACCCGAGCTTATTCAACAGGCTTCACAGAATGTACGCCGCATTGATGCCATTACCGCGTATACGGAGGGTCGCGACCAACCCAGTTGGTTTATTGATGTGCGAGAACCGGGCGAGGTGGCAGAGCACGCCATTCCCGGTTCGGTTAACATTCCCCGTGGTGTACTCGAAATGAAAATAACGGAGCACTGCTCCGATGCCGACACGCCGGTTTTTATCCATTGCGCCACCAGCGCCCGCGCCATCTTGGCGGCGGAGCAATTGCAGCGCATCGGCTACACCCGGGTCAGCGTGATCTCCTGCCCATTGGAGGCCATAAGCAAAGCCCAAAACAGTTAGATCGTGACTGGGTACAGTGCACCACGCAGGGGGTGATTTTCCCTGCGTGGCCTCGCCAGCAGTGCTCTCCCACTCAATAGGTTTGTAAGCGCCCCATCCCTTACTCCAGGGGCTCAGCCCGTTATGCTGCGAAGGCAATAAAGCTTTCAGCCTCGACAATAGCGGGGATAGATCTTCCTCCTGCTATCAGCGCTAATGTCCGCGCCTGCTCGGTAACTCGTCGCACAGCATTACAAAGTCGTCAGGTGATTGACCCGACCGCCACACCTGGGCCAGTATTCAGGCCTGCAGCACAGCATACAACGGGGTTCAACTGGCAAGCATGAAGTGGGATAAAACGGTCGATGTCGTTATTGTCGGTTCGGGCAACGGCGCTTTAAGCAATGCGCTGTGCAATTACGAAATGGGCAGCAAGGATCTACTGGTGATTGAAAAAACTGCCCAGTATGGCGGCACCAGCGCCATTGGTGGCGGTGGCGTGTGGATACCTTGCAATCATTACGCCATGGCGGTAGGCGCCGAAGATAACATCGAAGATGCGATGACTTACTTACAGAATACCGTGCCGGAGGGCGCGGTGCCGCAGGAGATGCATCGCACCCTGCTGGAAAATGGCCCGAGAATGCTGCGCTTTCTGGCTGATCGCACCCACGCAAGCTATATCTCCCTGGGCGAATATCCCGATTATTACTCAGACGAACCCGGCGCACGACTGGGACATCGCTCGGTAGAGCCCGAGCCCATGGACATTACTCGCCTCAGCCAGGGTGGTGATTTACTGCGCAGTGGCCACCAGATGATGTTGATGCTCAATATGGTGCCGATCACCCAGCAGGAAGCCCATATCTTTGTCGCCCAACTCAAGGGCTGGATGGGCATCGCCGCAAAACTGATATTTGGCCACCTGCTCGACCTGCCACGCCGACTGCGGCGCCAGCGCTCGCGCCGTTCTACCTGCGGCCAGGCCGGGGTAGCGCGACTGGCGCTGTCGGTAGAGGAGCGCAACATCCCGATCTGGCTCAACACCGAAATGACCGAACTGATAACGGAAGGCGACCGGGTTGTTGGCATTCGGGCCAGGAAAGAAGGTCGGGAGTTGTTTATTCGCGGCCGCAAGGCCGTGGTACTGGCCTCCGGTGGCTTTGAGCACAACCAGGAAATGCGTGAGCAATACCTGCCCAAACCGACCAATGCGGCCTGGAGTTCGGGCAACGCCGGCAACACCGGGCTGCCAATAGAAAAAGCCATCGCTTGCGGCGCCGCGGTCAGTGGTATGGATGGAGCCTGGTGGTGCACCATGATCAAGGTGCCCGGCGAAGACCTGCCACGGCTTTCAATCATGGAAAAGTCCTACCCCGGCAGTATGGTGGTTAATCGCCAGGGCAAGCGGGTTGCCAACGAGTCGATGAACTACCAGAAATATGTGCAGGAGTGCTTCAAAGCGCAGCAGCGTGGGATTCCGGTGGACGAGCTATGGCATGTCTTCGACGGCCGCTTCCGCGCCAAATATCTGGTGGGACCACTGATGACCAGCAAGATGCTGCCGGATAAACGACTCCCCAAACACTTTTTTGACGCCAGTTTTCTGACCATCGCCAATAGCGTTGAGGAGCTGGCGGCCAAAGTGGGAATCGACCCGCAGGGACTGGCTTCCAGCATCGCCAATATGAATGACTACGCCCGCAGCGGTGACGACCTGGAATTCAAGCGTGGCAGCTTTGCCTACGACCGATACTATGGCGACCCTACGGTAAGCCCCAACAATTGCCTGGCACCGCTGGAGCGTGCGCCCTATTACGCGATTCGCCTGTACCTTGGCGATTTCGGCACCAGTGGCGGCTTGCGCACCAACCCCAATGCCCAGGTGTTACGGCAGGACGGCAGCGCCATAGAGGGTCTTTACGCCACTGGGAATTGCAGTGCACCGGTACTGCCCAGCTACCCCGGTCCAGGCGCCACCCTCGGCCCGGCGATGACCTTTGCCTACCAGGCTGCCAAGCATATCAACGATTACCAGGACCAGGCCTGATCCTGAAGGCTATGCGCCTGCCAAAGTGTAGCCACAATAAATTCAGACTATCTGCCCTTTGCTAGCCAGGATATTGCATCCGCGGCATGAGGGCTCACGCTGGTATATCAACTCACCGCTGCGCACTGTGGCAAATACGTCGGCACTACAAAGACGTTGCCTGGCTTTTTGCCAGGGACGATCCAGTAGACAGAGGTCGGCAATGGCTCCCACCTCAATCGCCCGGGGGGTACTTCCGGGCGCAGTGGCCGGGGTGGTAAACAATGCCAGGGCCCGCTCCGGCGACAGTTTTTCCGCCGCGCCAATTTCAACACCGCCAGCAGTCTGCCGCTGCACCGCCGCCCTGATGGCAAGCCATGGGTCGGCATCACCATAGGGCGCATCGCTGCTACCCGCCAGCGGAATACCCGCATTGAGAAATGCCTGGCCGCGGTACAACAAGGGCTGTTCAGCAACAGCGACATCGCGCAGGTACTGCTCACCACGCTGCCACAGGAATCCCGGCTGGGTCACCACGGTTGCGCCGGCCCTATACAGCAATGGCAGTGTCTCATCCGGGGCTATCGAGGCGTGCTCAATCCGATCACCAGCAACCGCTCCCGCTTCCAGCAGGGCAGTGGCAGCGAACACCAGCTCAGTGGGGGTGATGCAATGGATGGCGACTGCGCGCTGCTGGCGATGCGCCTGTGACACGGTCGCAAGCAGTTGGTCGTAGTCGGGCAGGTGATGATCATCCAGTAAGATTTTTACTGCACCGCGCTGCAGCAAGGGGTGTGAACCTGCGGGTAGTTCGAGGGTACCCATTACCAGCAAACGCTGCAGCAACTCTCCCCGCTCCAGGGCCTGCTGTAGCGCTGCCATCGCAGCGCTTGAATTACTTGCGCTGGTGTCGGTAAGGCCGGTCAAGCCGTAGCTCGCCAGCTCACGGGACAGCACACCAAGCCCGGGTGGCGGCTGGCGCACCAGCTTCGAAGCAAGCCAGTCATCCATACGAAACAAGCGACCGCTCGCCCGACCTGCGGCGTCGCGTTCAATACCAGGAAGCTCGCTCTCGATATCTAACCCCAAATGCGCCATTGCCAGGCTGTTCAAAATCCACATCTTGCCGCTGCGATGCTGAATACGTAACGGCCGGTTCGGCAACAATTTATCCAGCTGCCAGCGATCAAGCGAGCCGGCCACCGAGTCGTGGTAGCCCACACCCCGCAGCCAACCGCTACCCGGCTGCTTTAGCAAAGCCTCAGCCAACTCCGCCCGGTTATTTATTTCAGGTGGACCGCACATCACTGAGCTACGGGCGGCAGCAAGTGCAAACAAATGTATATGGTGATCGTGCAGGCCCGGTAAAACTGCGCCGCCAGCGGCATCGATGATCCGCTCCTGCGGCCGTGGTACCAGGTTTTTTCCCAGCTCGGCAATCAGACCTTGCGCGACTCGCAGATCGACCAGCTCCCCTGCCAACTCCGCTGACTTTATTAACATGGAATCGCAAACTCCCGCAGCACAGTGCGAGTATCTGCGCCCAGCCTGGCAGCCAGTTGCAAGGGGCGGCGCGCCTGTGGTTTTCTTATTTGGGTGCTGTGTCCGGCAATGGCAAACTGCCATTGCTGTCCAGGGCCGGCAACAACATCTCCTTGCACAATGCTCGGGGCATAGGCCAGGCAATGTGCCGCCACGTCGTGCAGTGATATGTCCAGCAGAGCGCCTTCACCCGCGCGCCAACAGGCCAACGCCAGTAGCGCAGCATGCACACCACAGAGCGGGTCAGCCAGGGCATCACCCACAAACAGCGGCGAGCTGGCCCCGGTATTGGCGACACCCGCCGCCATCGCCGCATCGTCACCAAAGGCCACCCAATTGGCTTCAGGCTGGCTGCGCCCGTAGCCACTGATTCCCAGCCAGACCAGGCCGGGTTTCGACTGCACGATGGCCCCGGCGTCGATACCCAGTTGCTGCAGCGCCCGCGGGCGCGACCCCTCGATAACGATATCTGCATGGCGCAGCAGCGCCTGCAATTGACGCACTCCCTCGGGACGGGAGAAATCCAGGGCCACAGAGGATTTTCCGGCATTGAGCAAATGATAGAAATCGCTATAACCGGTAAGATCTGCTTGCGACTCGTCGGGGTGCATCCTGCTGGGCGGCACCCCGCTGGGCGGCACCCCGCCGGGCCGGGCCCCGCCGGGCCGGGCCCCGTCGGGCGGCACCCCGCTGGGCCGGGCCCCGTCGGGTCGTTGCAAACTCTCAACCTTGATCACCCGCGCACCTGCCTGCTGCAGTAAGTGGCTGCACAGTGGGCCAGCCCACAGTGATGACAAATCGATTACCAGCGGCCCGGTTGTTGCGGCAGGTGGCGGTCGCTGCCATCCGCGCTGCTGCAGCCTGAACCAGGGCTTTGCAGTTTTGGTGGTGACCTTGGCCGCCGCGAGGGGCAAACCCAATAATCGGCCACGCTCGACCAGTTCATTGGTGTATCGCTGCGCCACGGCCTGGCGGACGCTATCCCAATTATCTATCGGCTTATCAGCTTGTAACCATGCCGCCAACGAGAGCCAATCTTCTCGACGCGCCAGGTTCAGCGCCAGCCAGCCATCCAGGCTGGGCAACACGCGGCAGCTTTGATTCGGCGACATCGAGCCCCTGGCATGCAAGCCCAGCATGGCCGCTCGTTCGCTCAGTAAAAGTGCACCATCGATATCCGAGGACAAGGTTTGCGGCGCCAACATTCGAATGGCACTGATCACCCCGCGGGCACAGGAGGGAATCGCACCGGGCCCCTGTCGTGGGGGCTGGTTCAGCTCACCACAGAGGAACATTAAGCCCGAGTCGGCCCAGGCCAATGCCGCGTCAACGGTATTGCCAATGACGGGATCGGGTAGTCCGGCACCCAGGTCACGCAATAATTGGTTTGCATATGCATCGGCAACCGACTCCGGGGCCGGCATTGATAACTGCCAGCCCGCGAGGGGACGAAAGACATTTGCTGCACCCATCCGACTTAAGGGCTCCGGGGCGCTTTACGCGCCCGGCGTGCGGCGCGCTGACGCTCGATCTCGGCATGATCGGCAGCCAGGCCCGATGCTATCAGTTCAGTGATCTCCGCTTCGGTGTAGCCGGCTTCAAGCAGTAATTCCCGGGTGTGCTCACCCAGCAACGGCGGATGTTTTCGCACTTCACAGGGAGTACCATAAAACCGGATGGGCACCCCGGTAACCCCGACTTCACCCAGGGTGGGATGCTGTACCTGGGTAATCATCCGGTTGTGCAGAATCTGCGGGTCCCGCACCACGTCTTCGACCTTATTAATGGGCGCCGTCAGCACATCCGCCGCGATCAAGCGATCCACCAGCTCCACCCGGCTAAAGTGGGCAGTGCGCGCGCCCAACAGTCTGTCGAGCTCATCCTGGTTGTCCAGCCGGGCGGTAATGGAATGGAAGCGAGTATCCTGATACCAATCGGTTTCCAGTGCCTGGCACAGCTTAACGAAAAATTTTTCCGCGGGCGTGGTAATCACCACGTACTGGTTATCGCGGGTTGGGTAGACTCCCGAGGGTGCAAAATACAAACTGCGATTGCCGGTTCTAGCCGGCGCCTCTCCGGTCGCAAGGTAAGTACCGATCGAACTGGCCTGGGCGTGCATCAGGGCATCAAGCAGGGAAATTTCAATACGCTGCCCTTTGCCGCTGGCGTCGCGCTCCCGCAATGCCGCCAACGCTCCGTTGCTCACCAACAATGAGGTCATTACATCCACCGCGGGAAAACCGGTGCGCACAGGCTCCCCATCCGGCTCGCCGTTTAATGCCAGCACGCCGGTATAGCCCTGGGCAAGAAAGTCGATCCCCGGCCGACCGGCATAGGGACCATCGGGTCCGAATGCAGTGACCCTGATCCAGATGATATCGGGCTTTATGGCCAGTACTTTTTCGTAATCCAAACCCAGCTTGCTCAGCGCCGGCTCACGGATATTGGTAATCAGCACGTCGGCGGTTTTCGCAATCCTGGCGAAGGCTTCCCGTCCGCCCGGCTGCTGCAGGTCAAGCACCATGGCGCGCTTGCTGCGATTGAGGCTCAAATAAGGGCCCCGCTCAGTGCCACGCCTGGGCCCCAGATGACGACTCTCATCGCCGTAGTGCGATTCGATGCGAATCACATCGGCGCCAAGGTCTCCCAGCAAGGTTGCGCCATACGGTCCAGCCAGCATGGTTGACAGGTCCAGCACTCGCAGCCCGGCCAATGGCCCGCTTGCAGTCGTTTCAGTCATAGTGCCCTACGCCCTATATCAATGGTAAGCATTGGCGGCGCTAGCGGCCCTTGAATTCAGGTTTGCGCTTTTCCATAAATGCTTTGGGTCCTTCCTGGGCGTCATAGGAACCGAATACCCTTGCGCCAATGGCTTTTTCCAACACGAAACCGGGTTCAAGATTGGCCTGGCGCACGGCTATTTCCTTGGCGGTGCGCACTGCCAGCGGGCTATTGCGGCAGATTTTTTCGGCCAACTTCAGCGCCTCCTCCAGCAGCTCTTCCGCTGCCACAATCTTGTTGATCAAGCCAATATCATATGCGCGCTGGGCTGATATATTCTCGCCGGTCAACAGCAATTCCATGGCCACCGCCCAGGGTATTTGGCGTGGCAGCCGTACGTGGGTACCGCCGGTGGGAATCAATCCGAAGCGCACTTCGCCGAGCCCGAAAGTGGCGTGTTCGACGGCAATACGAATGTCAGTTCCCTGCATAAACTCCATACCGCCGGCGATGCAAAAACCGTTTACGGCGGCAATGATGGGCTTGAATACATCAGAAAACGGGCGCTTGGTATGATCCTCATAGCCCATTTCATCGCCGGCATTGAGCAGCGGAATAGCCTCCCCCAGGTCCATGCCGGAACAAAACGATTTATCGCCAGTGGCGGTCAGTATCGCTACCCACAGTTCATCATCGTGCTGGAAATCTTCAAAGCAGGCATCCATGGCCGCCAGCATTTCAGCGGTGAAGGCATTCATCGCCTGGGGACGATTGATCGTCATAATGGCGATATGCCCGCGCTTCTCGTAACTAAAAGTTTCTGGCAGTTTCAAATCCATAGCAATGCTCCGTCCATTTACTCAATGCGCCGGAAGCGCGGCAGCGTCAGGTCTTCAGTGACCGCCTCGTAGGCAATGGTCACCGGCATATCGATAGCGAGTTCAGCCGGCGGGCAATCGAGCATATTTGCCAGCAAGCGCACACCCTCTTCCATTTCAACGATCACCGGCGCCAGCGGCGTGTCAGCAACAAACGCCGGGTGCAACGCTCGCTCGATAACGGTCCAGCTGTATACCTTGCCTCTGCCACTGGCGCGCACCCAATCCCACTCGAAGGAGTTGCATACCGCGCAGACTTCCCGCGGAACGTGGCGAAAGTGTTGACAGTTGCTGCAGCGCTGGAAATGCAGATCCTGCTGTTTGCAAAAGGCATAAAACTGCCCGTTTAAACCGTCGAGCCCCGGTAGTGGCTTGTCATATTCCCGGTCCATTTTGCCCACCTTTTTCAACGCCTTAAAATAGCAATACTGCCGTCGCCAAAATCGCCCCAGCCGGTGACAACGCCGATCTCGGCATTTAACACCTGGCGTTGGCCGCAATCTCCGCGCAGCTGTTTTACGGCCTCGACCACATGACCTATGCCGAGGGAGTGGGCTTCAGAAAGCAGTCCTCCGTGGGTATTCACCGGTAGCTGGCCCTTGAGTTCAATCCCGCCATTCTCGACAAAAGCGCCACCGTCACCGCGCTCACAGAAACCCGCTTCCTCGAGTTGCTGGATCACCTCAAAGGTAAAGCAGTCATAGATCTGGGCAAAATCGACATCGCCCGGTTTGATACCGGCCATTGCAAATGCTTCGGGGGCGGCAATCGACAAACCGTTGCGGTGAAAATCTCGACGGTTGGTAAAATCGTCTGCCGGGTAGGGCTGTCCCGCGGCGGCGCCCATAATATAGATTGGCTGCCGGCCAAGATCATTGGCCCGCTCTACTGTGGTCACAATAAATGCGGCAGCGCCATCGGTTTCCAGACAGCAGTCATTAATACGATAGGGGTCGGCCAGCATCGGGGAGGCGAGGTACTGTTCGATATCCAGGGGCTTGCCGTACATTAAGGCAGCGGGGTTGAGCTGGGCATGTTTGCGCATCGCCACCGCAACCGCGCCTAACTGCTCGTGGCTAGTCCCGAAATCGTGCATATGGCGCCGGGCCATCAGCGCATACCACTGGGGCGGTGCAGTCAGGCCCTGCGGCATATAGTAATCCCAGGCAATGGCGCCTCCCGGAATCGAGTTTTTATCGTTAGACACTGTCTGCCGCACCCGGGCACCCGAATAGCCATTCCAACCCCCGGGAATCAACACATAGTTGGCAGCGCCTGAAGCCACAGCGATGGCCGCCATCCGCAGCGAGGCCAGCGGTGCAGCGCCGCCCATGTGGATAGTGGCGGCGAAGCGCAAATTGTCACAACCCAGGCTAGCGGCGAATGCCTCGGATTTGCCCACATTGGGAAACGCCAATATGCCGTCAATTTGCTGCCCGGTAAGACCGGCGTCAATCAAGGCCGCCACCGAGGCGCGTAACTGCAAAGCCTCCTCAGACATTCCCGAGCCGGGTTTGCGACAGTAGGCTGTCTCGCCAATGCCCACAATACACGCCTTGTCTTTAAACACTGAAACCCCCGGGTGAGAACAAATTAGGGCATTGCAGCCAACAGCTATTCCCCACCATGCAGCACATCGTATTCGTCCAGCAACTGCTGCCTCATCTGGGACTCGCGCTGGCGGATATCCCAAAACTCGGGCCTGCGCTTGGCAACAAAAGCCGCGCCACCTTCCTTACCCTCGGGCATATCGAACCAGTCGGGATACATTGCCGCCGAGGTCACACAGGACTCCTTATAGCCATCCATCTCCTGGTCAAAAGCGGCCTTGAGTACCTCAAGGCAACCCGGGCTGAGGGACAGCATTTCCTCACACCACTGGTCAACTTCTGCCTCCAGCTGGGACAGCGGCACCACGGTATTGACCAGCCCCATGGCGAGTGCTTCATCTGCCTGGTACTTGCGACAGAGCATCCATAATTCCCGGGCCTTTTTCGCCCCCACCACTTTGGTCAGGTAGGGCACAAAAAACCCGTCTGCCGGCGATGACACTCGCGGGCCGGCCTGGCCAAAAATCGCATTGTCGGCGGCAATCGTAAAATCGCAGCAATAGGCCATATGATTATGACCGGCAATACAATAGCCCTGCACCTGGGCAATGACAGGCTTGCGCGACATACGCATCAGCCGATTGTGCGGATAGCGATTGTAAAATGCTTCGCGCAAACCCCAGCGCTCCCAATCGACATCGCCACCGGCACCGAAGTGCTTGCCCTTGGCTGCAATAACAATCACCCCGATCAGCGGATCGTGATTGGCATCGTAAAAAGCACGAAACATCTCGTCCACGGTTGCCAGGGTCAGGGTGTTCATCTTTTCAGGCTTATTCAAGGAGATCCGCGCTATTGCGCCGCCCAGCTGCAGATGGCTTTTCTTTTGGTATTGAATCTCCTTGAAATTATCGAGGCCGTCTCCGACCACCTCATTCCAATCACTCCAACTCATATTATTCTCATTCCTCTGCCATCAGGGAATTGCGCCCACCGCTTTCAAGGCTTCGATTTCTTCCCACTCGTATTGCAATAATTCCATCATCAGTATTTCAGTATCCTGGCCCAATTGCGGCCCCAGGGTATTAATTTGACCGGGTGTTTTTGACAGGGTCACAGGCAGGCCGCGTACATCAACTTCGCGTTTAACCTCTTCGCAATAGGCCTTCATAAAATAGTTGTTCTGCCAGGCCTGCTCGTCGGCAATAACATCCGCCAGGTTATTTATCGGTTGGGCAACAAGCTCCTGCGACGTCAGCGCCGACATTAGCTCTTCGCAACTTTGTTTTCTTGTTAGCTCATCTAAAACTGCGATTAGAGCGCGATTGTTAACGGCCCGTTTCTCACTGCTGTCAAAATTCCGGTCGCTGGCAAGTCCCGGGGCATCCAGCGCTGTGCACAGCGCCTCAAATCGCTGGTCCTGGTTGGGCTCGCAGATATAAACCCACTTGTCAGCAGCGGGATAGAGATTCCACAAGGGGTTGGCAACGTCCCTGCGCGACTGCTGCAGGGCAGCGCCTTTATTACCCGCCAGAAAGGACTGCAACATGGGTGCCGCAAGATAGAGCTGGGCGCCGTACAGCGAAGCGTCCAGGCACTGGCCCTCGCCGCTGCGATTGCGCTTATACAAGGCCAGCAAAATACCGAAAGCCGCCAGTATGCCGCCAAAGGCATCCCCTGAACCCATACCGAGATAGATAGGCGGCTGCCCCGGCTCGCCGAGCCGCGCCATAATGCCGGTTAGCGCCTGCACGGTCATGTCGAATGACGGCTTGGATACACCGCCAAAGCGGCCGTAGCCGGTATTGGTGGCGTATATAATCCCGGGATTTACCTCCTTCAGCTTGTCGTAGGACAAGCCCCAGGCCACGAGCATTTCCGGCGCCAGGTTCGACAGGAACACATCCGATTTTTCCACCAGCCGATACATGATTTGCTGGCCTTCAGGCTTTTTGAGATCGATCGCAATGCTCTTTTTGTTGCGGTTGATCACCAGAAAGTACTGATTCCAATCACCAATTTCCAGTGCCTTGATACTGCGAACGCCGCGGGCCTGGTCACCACCCTTGGGCCGCTCAACCTTGATCACGTCTGCGCCAAAGTCCGCCAGGTATTGCGCCGCTACCGGCCCCTGAAACCAAACCGTAAGATCCAGCACCCTGACCCCTTCCAGAGCTTTTTTAGTCACCGCACCTCTCCTGGGTTATAACGCGACTACGCCGCTACTTTTAAATTGGTGTATCTGGTCCAGCGAATAACCCAGAAGTTCCTGCAACACCTTCTGGCTGTGCTGGCCAACGCAGGGCGCCAGGCTTTCAAGCCGGGCCGGTGTTTCGCTCATATAAAGTGGAAAACCGAGGCTGTCGATTTTTCCAAAGCTGGGATGATCGAGTTCGACGATATAGCGATTGTCCCGCACCTGGGGATCATTGGCAGGATAGTCAAACTGCTCGATCACATCCGCCGACATCTGCTTGTGCTGGAATAGCTTGCGCCAGTGACTGGCGGGCTGTTTGGCAAACCCCTCCTCCAGGGTATTAATCAGGGCGACTCGATTGTGCTCACAGCGTTTGTCGTGGGAATTGAAGCGCTCATCGTCAACCGCAAGCCCCAGCGCCTCGGCGAGGTCGGGCCACCAACGATCGGTATCCGGCATCGTGAGGGTTACCCAGCGCCCATCAGCGCTGTGGTAAAGCGCGCCAGACATGGGGTTGGATACATCCAGCCGTGAAATCGGGTTGAGCAGGCGATCGCCATGGCCGATAGCAAGAAAGGCCTGTAAATCCAGGCTGGCGCCGTACATATTCGCCGCAAACAGGGAGGTATCCACACACTGCCCCTCACCGCTGAGCTGGCGATACAGCAGCGCGGTGACAACCCCAAAGCCCAGTAACACCGTGGCATGCATGGCACCAGCCCCGGTATACACCGGCGGTTCACCGGGCTGGGGCAGAATCGGCATCATGCCGGTGCGCGCGGCCGCTAATTCATCGATCAGGGGCAGCTCACTGTCTGGCCCCTGCGGACCAAATCCGGAAACCCGCGCATAGACCAGATCGGGACGCGGGCCCTCCAGGCTGGGATAATCCAGCCCCAGTGACTGTAATTCCTGCAGCGACCAATCGGTCAGCAAGACATCGGCCCGCAATGCGGTTTCAAGCAATAGCTTGCGGCCCTGCGCAGCGCTGATATCCAGTGCCAGACTTTGTTTGTTGCGGTGAATCAGGTCTGCCTGGCAATTCCAGCCAGTGTCCCCGGCCGGCCGCGGCGCCTGGGGTATGCGATCGAGGCGGATCACCTGGGCGCCAAAATCTGCCAGGAATGCGGCAGTCAGCGCGGCAGAGAAACTGTTCGTCAAATCCAGTACGACAACATCATCGAGCACTGTGCCCATGCTACGGTCCTTCGGCCAATCAATCGTGAAGAGCAGCGCAGCTAGCGGAGCCTGCTTTTATCCCCCGGACAGCACCCTGCCCGAGGGAAATTAACTACTCAGCGACGCCTCAGTCTAATAACTATCAGGGGTGCTTCCTACCGGTGCAGGACTCAATTACGGCCTACGGCATCTCAAATTTGGACATCTGGCGACAGCGGCGCGCGGAGGCGTTTATTTTGTCAGGCCAAGCGGGTAAATTTCGATGCTCCCGGGCATCCCTGCGAGAGTAGTACCATGAGTGATCCATTGCATACCCAGCTGTGTGAAAAGCTCGGCATCGAATATCCCATCGTCGCCTTTACCCACTGCAAGGATGTCGCCGTCGCGGTCATCAACGCCGGCGGCTTTGCCGTACTCGGCGAGGCCATGCACACCCCCGACCATATCGCCGCCGATATCCAATGGATCCGCGAGCGGGTCGGCGGCAAGCCCTTCGGTATCGACCTGGTGCTGCCGGCCTCGGTGCCCGAGGACAAGAGCGTGGAAGAACTGATGGCCATGATTCCTCCACAACAGCGGGAGTTTGAGCGCGCCATCAAGCACAAGTATCAGGTGCCCGATCCCAAGCAGGCCCCCGACCTCTATACCTGGGGCGGCCTCGACCAGAAACGCGCCCTCAACCAGCTCGACGTAGTATTTGATGAGCGGGTGCCGGTGTTTGCATCCGGGCTCGGCTCCCCCGCCTTTATCCTCGACCGCGCCCACCAGCAGGGCATGCAGGTGTGGGGACTGGTCGGCAAACCGCGCCAGGCACAGCGCCAGATAGCCGCCGGCACCGATGTCATTATTGCCCAGGGTTATGATGCGGCCGGTCATACCGGCACCATCGGAACCTTCTCTATTGTGCCCCAGGTGGTAGACGCCGCCCGCGGCAGCGGTGTACCGGTGATCGCTGCCGGCGGGATTACCACCGGCCGCCACCTCGCTGCGGCGCTGGCGCTGGGCGCCGACGGGGTCTGGACCGGCTCGCTGTGGCTCACCTCCCGGGAATCCGACCTCGGGCAGGCTCTGAAGGAGCGACTGATTGAGGCCGAGACCGAAGATGCAGTCTTCTCCGACTGTATCTCCGGCTATACCATGCGCACCACCCGCAGCCCCTGGCACGACGAATGGAGTCGACCCGATGCGCCGCCCGTCCTCAAACCGCCGCTGCAGATGATGCTGTCATCGGACTATATCCAGGGCTCCCTCGATTACCAGCGCAAGGATCTCATGACCGAGGCCGCCGGCCAGGGCATTCACTATGTTACCGAGATGAAGCCCGCCCGCCAGGTGCTCTCCGACCTCGTCGAGGAGGCTCTCGATGTATTCGACCGTTTCGCCGATGACGAACCAGAATAAGGAGTGGCTGCCATGACCCCCAGCACCCGCCAGGAGTCACAAGAATTGCCTTACAGAAGCGGTTTCAATGCCGACTATTGCGGACGCCGGGCAGAGTGCGACGGCGGTGGGCGCCAGCCCAATAGCAAGTTTGCAGGGCGTCAGGATTTTGCCGGAACGCTTACCGGAGACTACCGGGATTTTGGTGACTATCCCTGGCGCTGGTACCTGATGAACCAGCTCACCCTTAAGCCCCAGGGGTTTATCCATGAGGCCGTTTGGTGCGACGAAAACAGCCTGGAATTTTTCGATGACAAATAACATCCTGTGGTTGCGGCGATGAACAGCGCAAACCGGATCACCAGTTGCAGGAGAGCCACCCCATGCGAATTGTAATCTGTGCCAAGGAAGTGCTCGACCCGGATGCAGTCAACAACTACGTATTGGCGGGTAAATTGCACATGGCTGCCGACGGTAAAACGCCGCAAGTAGCGGCGATTCCAAGGCTTATTAACGCCTACGACGAGCAGGCGCTGGAGGCAGCACTCAGGCTTCGCGATGCCGGCATTGAATGCACTATCAGCACGGTGTCCATCGGCGAGGACCCGGCAGCGCTGCTCAAGCACTGCGCTGCCCTGGGAGCAGATGAACTGGTGGGTATTACAGCCGACCCGACCCAGCTCGATGGCCAGATTATCGCCACTATGCTTGCCGCCTACATCAACAGTAGCGGTGGTGCAGACCTGGTGCTGTGTGGCCGCCAGGCCTCAGACGACGACCAGGGCGTGGTGCCGGCACTGCTGGCAGAAAAGCTTGGCATTGCCGTGGTTTCCCTGGCCCGTGCAGTAGAGATGAACGGCGATGTGTTGCGGGTTACCCGCGCCACATCTGAAGGCGATGAGATTGTAGAGGGCCTGTTGCCGGCGGTTGTCACGGTGAGCAATGAACTCGGCGAACCCCGCTTTCCTGGCGCCAAGGCGAAAATGGCAGCGCGAAAAAAGAAACCCTCGATAATCTCTCCCGATGAGCTGGGCCTTGGCGCAGAGCAACTGCAACCGCAAGCGATACTGGTGAGACAATTTGTACCCGAGTTGCAGGGCAACTGTGAATTTCTGCAAGGCTCGCCTGCCGAAGTCGCAAAGCAATTATTTGCCAGGTTGCGGGCTGATCGCACGCTTTAATAAGGCAAGCCTGGAAAACAATGACAAGAGAGATCGATTATGGCCGACACTAACCGCGACAAAATGCAAAAGCCGGATTTCATGGACGATGAGCAATGGGCGGCAATGCAGCAGGCGACTGAGTCGCTGGAACGGATCAAGGGCGACGCCCATGCCGACGTTGAGCGCTATCTGGCCAACCCCGATGGCTGGTCTACCGGCAAGGGCTCACCCTCAGGACTGCCCACTCTGCTACTGAAAGCCCGGGGACGCAAATCCGGCGAAATGCGCACCACACCATTGGTATTTATGCAGCACGGCGAGGACATGATTGTGGTTGGGTCCCTGGCCGGCTACGACTCGCATCCGGCCTGGGTACTGAATGTCAACGCCAATCCCGATTGCGAGGTACAATGTGACCGCCGGGTAATAAAGGCAAGGGCTCGCAGCGCAAACAGCTGAAGAGCGCGCAGACTTGTGGCCCAAGCTGGTTGCCATGTTTCCGCCCTGGGGCTATTTCCAGGACCAGACTGATCGTCCTTTTGCAGTGATTATTCTGTCACCGACTAAGCCAGCCTGAAAACTGTGGGGCAATACCGGGCAGTTTCACCGCATTGTAAACCTTGCATCCCCCCGGCCGGCGCGGCAAGGTTTTGCTAAACAAATGCTCAGAATCTTGTTTGAAACAATGACTGTTTTGGTTCCCGGCTTGCCCGGTTCCCGAGAAGACAAAAGACCGCACATAACAGGAGCACAATGACGTGACTAAAGCCCACTTCGACCATCTTTTTGAGCCCCTGCAAGTCGGGCCCATGACAGTACCCAACCGCATTTGTGAAACCACCAACACCATTAATTCATCGATGGTGCCGGGCAGGCTCGACGCCAATTTTATCGCTCACCACGGCGCCAAGGCCCGCGGCGGCACCGGCTGGATTGGTAGCGAAACCTGGCTGTTGAATTTTCCCTTCCCGCCCGAAACGCCGGACGAGATTGGTTTGTCCGTGGGCTTTGCCTCTCACCAGGCTGCCTACCAGGATCCCGCATTTGCCGAAGATCTGAAGAAATTTTATGCCGAAGTTCACGCCAGCGGCTCGGTGGCAGTGGTGCAGCTCACTCACCTCAGTTCGGTTTGGTCGCCTTCAGCGGTACCGGTGATCGGGGCGCAAGATTATACCCCCCATGTGCTGGGCGAGGATGACATCGAATTTTGTATCAATACCTATGCCGATGCCGCTGCGGTGGCAAAAGATGCCGGCGCCGACGGACTGGAAATTCACTGCGCCCACGAAACCCTCGGACACAGCTTTTTATCTCCGGTCACCAATAGGCGCACCGACCGCTGGGGCGGCGGGCCGCAGCAGAGAGTGCGTTTTGTGGTGGCAGCACTGCAGCGTATTCGTGACCGGGTTGGCAAGTCACTGGCGCTGGGCATTCGCATCAGTGGACGGGAATTTCGCCAGGGCGGATTCGACAATATGGAAATGCGGGAGATGCTGTATGCTATCGCAGAAACCGGGCTGCTGGATTTTGTCGATATCGATGCCGGACACTGCTGGGGCGCTCCGTCCTATGTACCCAATTCCTTCTATGGCCACGCCCAGTTCAAGGAATTTGGCAAAGCGGCAAAAGCCGACCTGGCCGAGATGAGCCCAAAGCCCGCGGTACTGTTTACCGGTCGCATCAACGACCCGGTATTGGCGGAGGAGATTCTCAAACAAGGCTACTGCGACCTGGTGGGCATGGTGCGCGCCGGCATTGCCGATGAGAACTTCGCGATCAAAGCCAAAGAGGGACGCCTCAACGAGATCCGCCGCTGCATCAGCTGCACCCGCTGCATCGATGAAGCCTCGGAGCCGAAGACCTTTCCCTATACACCCACCTGTTCGATCAATCCGGTGATCGGCAACGAACTCCGCTGGCAGCAAGAATGTAAGCCTGCCGCCCGCAGCAAGCGCGTGGTGGTGGTTGGCGGCGGCCTTGCCGGTGCAGAAGCCGCAAGGGTCGCCGCTATGCGCGGCCACCAGGTCATCCTGCTGGAGCAGGGCGCGCGCATGGGCGGCCAATTGCTACTGGCCGCAAAGTGCCCGGGGCGCGACGACTTCGAGGACCAGATCTACTTCGAAGAAAACGAAATGGTTCGCCTCGGGGTCGATGTCCACCTCAACAGCGCCGCAGATATCGCGGCAATCAAAGCCCACGCCCCTGATGCGGTGGTGATTGCCACCGGGTCGATACCCCGCGTCCCCGCCGATATACCCGGCATCGACTTGCCTCATGTGGTGCAGGGCTGGGACCTGATGCGCGGCCGTGCCACGGTGGGCCAGCGCGTTGCCATTATCTCGATGGAAGACTATTACGAGACACCGACCATCGCCGAGTACCTGAGCGAGCAAGGCAAGCAGGTGGAGGTATTCCACAAATCTACCCACATCGGTTCTGATGTGCCCCGCTACTCTATCGGCATGCTGCTTGCGCGGATGGAACAGTGCAATGTGGTGGTTCACCCCAACCTGCTACTAAGCGCGGTGCAGGCTGATGGTTTTGATTTGGTCTCGGCATTCGGGACCAGAACCTACCGCCAGCAAGGTTTCGATAGCGTGGTGCTGGTTTGTGGCTCGGTGCCGGAAAACGGCCTCTATGACCAACTCAAGGCCGAGGCCAGCATAGCCCAACTGTATATCGCCGGCTCGGCCTGGATACCACGCCATATGGCCGAAGCTACCCGGCACGGCGCCAGTGTCGGCCTCGCGATTTAGACCCGGCCAGGATATAGAGAACACGATTGGGAGCATGGCGCCATGAGATTCGGCTTTCACCTGTTTATGGTAGATCCCTCGGAGCACCAGGCGCTTGCCCGGACCGCAGATGACTGCGGCTGGGATAGTATCCAGGTAGCCGATGCACCGTTTTTTCCGGAGCAGATTTCGGTACCCTACCCCTACACTCCTGACGGCAAACGCTTCTGGCCCCTGGACCTTCCGGTGCTAGACCCCTGGGTGGCGATTACTGCCATGGCCACTGTCACCACACGCATTCGATTTTTACCCTCGGTGCTGCGACTGGCGGTGCGCCAGCCGCTACTGGAAGCCAAGAGTCTGTGCTCGGTTGCAGCGGTCTCCAACGACCGGGTTGCCCTGGGTGTAGGTCTGGCGTGGATGCCCGAAGAGTTTAGGTGGCTGGGCCAGGACAAAAAGACCCGTGGCGCACGGCAGGACGAAGCCATTGAAATAATCCGCCTGTTACTGCAGGGCGGGATGGTTGAGTTCCATGGCAAATACTACGACTTCGACAGGCTGATCATGGCGCCGGTACCGAAAAAGCGCATACCCATTTATGTCGGCGGCACCACCAGGCCAGCACTGCGCCGCGCTGCACGTCATGGTGACGGCTGGGTCAGCGTCATCCATTCGATGAGTGAGGTGGAGACTCTGATGGCCGAGCTTAAGGGCTACCTGCGGGAGTACGGCCGTGAAAACGAGCCCTTCGATGTGATGATGCATTGCCCCGACGCCGAGAGCATAGACGATATCCGGTGGCTGGAAGATGCAGGAGTGACCGATCTTCAGGTGACACCCTGGAGCGAGCGCATATTGGCCGAGATGGGCGTCGGCGCGATCATGCAACAACAACCCTCGCTTGCGATCAAGCAAGATGCTATACGCCGCTTTGCCGACGACGTCATCAGCAAGTTTTCCTAGCCGGCTATTGCCGTCCGCTCAGCGGCGTCCCCTGGCCTGCATGATGCAACATCCGGCTTAGAAACCCTTGAATACCGGTTTGCGCTTTTCCATAAACGCCAGGGTGCCTTCTTTCGCGTCCCGGGCCGATGCCACCATCGTACCGGCCACCGCCTCGTAGTCGAGAATTTCTTCCAGCGTGCAAACCTGTGACATATGAATCAAACGGCGCGCCATATCCACCGCTACACTGGCACGCTGGGCGATCATTTTTGCGTAGTCCAGTGCCGCCTGGAATGCCTCGCCCTCGGGCACCAACTCATCCAGCAGTCCTATCGACTTGCACTCTTCGGCCTTTAGAATGCGGCCTGTTTCCACCATCATCAGGGCGTTGGAGAAACCGACCAGTCGCGGTAAAAACCACGACACACCGCAGTCGGGTGATACTCCGATATTGGTAAAGATGGCTGACATTTTGGTTGTGGTATCGCCAAAGCGGCGGTCGCAGGCTATCGAGTAACCCAGGCCAGCGCCTACAGCGGGACCATGGATTGCGGCGATCACCGGCTTGTCGACCGCTACAATCTGGCGCACCACATCGACAAATGGTCCGCCCGGGGTTTTGCGTTGCGAACGCGGAATCGGCCGCGATGCATCGGAGGTGCCCGGCATCGGCCGATCACTGTCGCCGGTGAGAAAATCGACATCGCCACCGGCACAGAAGGCGCGCCCTGCCCCGGTGAGAACAATGGCCCGCACCTCATCTTTAAACCTCAGTGAGTAGAACAGCGCAGCCAGTTCTTCAGCCAACTCCCAACTCACCGCATTCAGTTTGTCCGGACGGTTGAGAGTAATGATGCCGACATTGTCCTCGACGCGAAACAACACCCCGTTGTCTTCAATAGCCATGACCGAGCTTCCTTTAGCGGCTGTTTTGCAGTGGTCTGGATTTTAACCCGAATAATGCACCAGCACACCGACCAGGGCCCTTGTGGTGCTAACACCCAGGCATTGGCCGGCTTGAGTTTCGATTGCAAAGTGTCACCTCCGGGCCGGGCGCGGAACCGGCCGGAGTCGACAGGGAGGGGGCAAGATCCGCGCAGAGCCACCACCCTTTGGCGAAACCCTGTTAGCCATGGAGATTGTAGCGGTAGTCTGCAGTGCTATATATCTGTTCCAGACTCGCCGCCGAACTATCCCGCTAATGCACTATAACAGCGCGGCCACCAGGCCCTCGGTATTGGTAACCACCAGCATGATCCCGTGATTGCCCTGGCGTTCAGCTTTGGTTCGCAACCAGGGCATTACCCGGGCCAGCAGTTGTGGGCTGGCGCCACAGGCAGGTAGCGAGAGTTCGAGACTATCGCGGTCATTCAGAAGCACACGTTCCTTGCCACCTGCCGTGCCCGGGCGCACCGCCAGCCGCTGCCAGTCAAGCTCTACCCCCTTGCCTGACTGTTCTGCGAGGGCGGCTGCCAGCCTCGCGAACTCGCTAAACAATTGCTTGCATAGGCTGCGCTTTTTCAGCAGCGATGCATCACTGCTGAACATCAGCTCAAGTCCATCACCACTATTGCAGGAGGGAACCGGACTGAGCCTGAAGGTCCAATGGGGCAAGGTTTCGATGCCTCGATCCGAGCCCGGAGAGTAACCCTCTATCAAACTGTCACAGGGATACTGGCTGCAAAAATGTCGGGTAATCCGCTCCTCCAGCATTCGCTGCTGGTGCATCCGCGGCGCGCTGAGTATAGCCACTTCACCCCGTGCCTGCAGGTGAATGTGTGAGTCCATACCGCGCTGAATACTAATCGAGCTATGCGGGGTAATACTGGTGCCCAGAGCCGCCAGCCGAGCGGCATAGTCTTCCACCCCCCTTGCCCATGCGGCCAGGCTCGAGCTGCTACCGGTATAGGCTTGCGCCCGCGCATACTCCACGCGATACATCGCCGCGGTTTCGGCTATGGCCACAGCGGCAAAGTCGGCCCTGATATCCCGTGGAGTCTGACGCAGGTTCAGTGCCAACTGCTGAAACTCTGACAGCTTTTCCGCTTCAGCAGCCGGCACAGTGGCCCGGCTGGCCATGGGATGGCACAGCACCGATAAGGCCAGCGAAGATAATATCAGCCGTCGTAGCAGCTGCAATAACGACACGACACTTGCCGCTGTCGGTGCATAACATCCAGCACCCCTCGCTGCGGGATGACGACGTCTGCGCTTCGCTAATTTCAGGTACCGCATCCTGCAATAGGCCTTGCCAATGAATTCCACTAGCCCAGTGTAGCGCGCTGACGGTCGCTTTCGCCATGGCTGGCATATAGCTGCTAGTAGATAACCTGCTCGTCTTGTAACTGCTGGTAGCGCGCCGCGGAAAGCCCGAGCAGATTCTTGAATACGTAGTCGTTGTCCTGACCAATCACGGGGCCGGGCGCAACCGCTGGCTGGTAGCCACTGTTTTTTACATAGGCGCCGTAAATCGTTTCGCCAAAACCCAGTGGGTGCTGCACCTCGATGAAGGTGCCTCTTGCACGATAGTGGGGGTCGTTGAGCAGGTCGGAGACATCCAGTACCGGCGCGGCCGCCACGCCATGGGCCTGCAGTCGATCGGCCAGTTCCCGATCGTCAAAACCGGCCGTCCAGGCGGCAATCCGGCGGTGCAGTAGATCAATGTTTTCCAGCCGCTGCGCAAGGCTGGCGAACGCCTCTTCCCCAGCCCACTGTGGATCTCCCATCGCCTGCGTTAACTGCTGCCATTGCGCCTCGTCGGGTACCGCAATACTAATCCAGCGGTCGTCTCCGGCACAGGGAAACACACCGTGGGGCGCCGCCATTGCCAGCGGATGCTCATTGCCCTTGGGACCACCGCAGCGCTGGTTGAAAACGTAATCCATATAGGCGGGCCCGACCATTTGCATAATCGCTTCCTGCTGGGAGAAATCGATGTGCTGGCCCACGCCGGTATTACGCCGATGATTGAGAGCAGCGATGATCGCAAAGGAGCCGAAAATTCCGGCAAAAGGGTCTGAGAAGGCGTTTTCAACCGGGATCGGGCCACCGTTCTTATATCCCACAAGGCTGTCTAAACCGGTCATTGAGGTGAGGCTTAAACCGTAGGTACGCACTTCTTTCAGCGGCCCATACAAACCGGTCGCTGGCATCGAGAACATTATGATGTCGTCTTTTACCCCGCGCAGCACCTCGTAGCCGAGACCCATTTTTCCCATCACCCCGGGCCCAAAATTCTCGATCACCACATCGGACCGGGCGATGAGCTGCAGTACCAGCTCCAACGCCTCGGGCTTCTTCAGGTTGAGCGAGACCGAGCCGTTGCCCGCCCAGCAGGCATGGTTGGAAAGACTGCGATTGGGGCCGTGCTCGCCGCCGGCAAAGGGCGGCAGGTTGCGGGTCATATCTACCCGGGCATGGGACTCAACCTTGAAAACCTCGGCTCCCATAAAGGCCAGTGTTTGCCCTGTGACCGGGCCCGCCCAGACCCAGCCAAAATTGACAACCCGGATTCCCTGTAGCGGCAATGTCTGTGGCATCGGCAGATTCTCCTGACTCATGGACCTCGAATTCGATATTTTTTTAGATCGCGCCTTGAGCCCGATACTCGTCCAGCTGCTCCGGAGACAAACCGTGAATAGCACCATAGACCTCGACATTGTGCTGCCCCAGCAGTGGGGCCGGTCGGCACGGCCCACCGGGCGATGCCGGCAGTTTGAACGGGACACCAAGATTCTTCACCCGACCGAGTTGCGGATGCTCGATATCGACAAAGTAATCCCGCGCGGCTAAATGGGGATGCTCGGCAGCTTCAGCAATGGTAAACACCGCGGTTATCGGGCAGCCGGCCGCCTGGCATTTTTCCATGATCTCCATCTTGTCGTGTTGCAGCGCCCACTCTTCGATAAACGGGTAGATTAAATCCGCGTTCTGGGCCCGCGCCCGCATATCCTGGAACAATTCCAGCTCGGCCCATTCAGGGTTTCCCATGACCTCCCGCAGACCGTTCCACTGCCCCGGCTCCAACGCCAGCATCCATACATGACCGTCGCGACAAGGCACAATGGTCGCGGGCGCGCCCTGGGGCAGCCCAACCCCGGTGCGCTTGTCGAAAACGCCGTCCTGGGCAAAACCACCGATAGTCTGGCCGCCAACAAAGGTAGCGGCGATAGCTTCTGCACAGGACACATCTACACACTGCCCGCTGCCCACAGCTTCGCGGCCATAGTACGCGCCAAGGCCCCAGCTCGCCGCGGTTACGGCACCGAAATAGTCGGCGGCGAAGGTACCGTGCTCCAGCGGCATTTCTCCCGGACGACCACAGTAGCGGTTACTGGCACCTGAAAGGTGATAGGCATTGAGGTCGTAGGCGTTCCAGCCACTGTAGGGGCCAGTCTGGCCAAACGGGGTAATCGAGATAACTACCAGCCTCTGGTTGACGCGCTGCAGGCTTGGATAATCGAGTTTCCAGGCTTGCATCTGCTGGGGCAAGTTGTTCTCAATCAGTACGTCGGCCCACTCCAGCAAGCGCAGGAACAGCTCGCGCCCGGCAGCCGTTGCAACATCGCAGGTAATACCGCGCTTGTTGGTATTGTTGATGAAAAAGAGACCACTTTTTTCCGCTGCGGGTATGTCGCCGGGAAACGGCCCCATCCGGCGGGCGGCATCACCACCCGGAGCTTCAACCTTGATCACATCGGCACCAAAATCACTGAACAGTTTGGCGCAATAGGGCGCCGACACCATCTGGCCAAAGTCCACCACCTTGATTCCTGCCAGGGCACCATTGGCCATAGGATCTCCTTGCATAAGGCTTTGCATCATTGTGCCGACAATGCTGCATCGACATCGCTTAATATCATCCCTTGAGGCGCGGCACTATCACCGTCCATTCAAGCGGTAAACGGATCTGCCACGGTTCGCTGCGTATCGGCGCCGTCAAAGACATCAGCCGCGACCCGTTGTTCGAGATAGCGGGAATCCCACCAGTTCAGCTGCTGTTGCTTGGCACGACGGTAGAACAGCTGGATATCGTACTCCAGGCAAAAACCGTAACCACCGTGGATTTGTTCGCATTTCGCCGTGGTATTGCGAAAAGTATCGCAGGCGAACAGCTTTGCCATCGGCGCCAATCGCGCCACCGACCCACCCTGGGCGTGCACCCAGGCCGCCTCCAGTACCAGGGTTTTGGCACCAGCGATGGCCGTTGCCGCATCCGCCATATAGTGGGCCAGCGACTGAAAAGCGCCTATCGGCTTGTCGAACTGCTCGCGTTCCATGGAGTACTTGACGGTCATGTCGAGGGCTCGCTCGGCGCCGCCAACGGCCGCCGCCGCCAACAGGATAATCCCCTCCAGCATGCAGGCGTGCCAAGTGTGCCAGCCACTGTGCGGTGCGCCTATACGATTGGCAGCGGGTATCTGAACGTTGTCGAAAGTGACCAGGTACTGGGTATCTGACGCCATCGACAACTGTTGTTGCAGCTCTACTCCCGACGCCTCGGTATCAAGCAGTAACAAGTCGATGGCATCGACGGCGTCACCGGTACGCACCAGCACTAAAAGCTTGTGTGCTGCAGCTGCATAAAACACATGGCGTTTGACGCCACTCAGCACATAGCCGTCGGCATTAACGCTGGCGCGCAGCTGCACACCTTCGGGGCCATAGCCATTGTCGGGCTCCAGCCAGGCCGGGGTAGCAATAAGATCGCCCCTGCCAAGCGCGGGCAGATGTGTCCTCTTTTGCTCAGCGGTGCCGGCGGCTTTAATCGCCAACAGCACCATGACCGCACTCACAAACTGCGGTCCCGGTGCGAGTGCTCGACCCAGCTCTTCGTAGACCACCGCAGCATCGACCATAGTGAGTCCCAGGCCGCCATATTCCTCCGGCAGCAGCATACCCAGAATGCCGGTATCGGCGAGCTGACCCCACAGTTCGGCCGGCACGCCTACAGGGTCGTTTTCCAATTCGCGCACAACACTGATACTGCTGGATTTTTCACACAGGCTCCTGACCATATCGCGCAGCATATTCTGTTCTTCAGTAAACTGTAGATCCATGCCAGCCTCTCTATATGTTTGCTTCACGCCTTTGCACTGCGTGTTTGCACTGCGCCAGCTGCACTGCGCCAGTTACACTGCGTCAGTTACACTGCGTCAGTTACACTGCGTCAACTACACTGCGTCAACTAAGGCAACCAATTTTCTCCGCGTCGCTGCCAGGGGTTGTCGTCGGCATGCGCGGGTATCGCTACCCGGGCAAGACAGCGGGTGGAGACTTCGCCGGCGACGGTGACTGCAATATCCAGTTCCAGCCAACAGCATCCGCCGGCATCGCTGGTGATGCTCTTGACCGTGCCGGCAAACAGCATGCGATCGCCGGGAAACACCGACGAGCTCATCTTGAACTTCATTCTTCCCAGCCGACCCGTCGGTCCGGTCCAGTCGGTAATATAACGTTCAAACCATGCTGCATTGTTGGGGGTGTTGATGAAAATATCGGCAACGCCGTTTCGCTGTATGGCAAATTCCTTGTCGTGATGCATCGGCCGCCAGTCGCGACTGGCGAGCGCACCCAGCACCACCGTGGTCGCCGTCACATCGTGCTCCAGGGGTGGCAATTGCTGGCCGACACTGACCGTTTCGGCAGTCAGTGTCGGCTGCGCTATAGTGCTCAAGCGGCTTCCCTCCGGTAACCGAGGCATGAATAGATGTCACGACCGACAAAACCGCCATCCTGGTTGTAACACTCAACATCGATAACCCAAAAACGCCCCCGTCCCACCCGGGTTGTTTTCACCTCACTGATAGAGCGCAGGATTTGCTGGGTAGTCAAAATGTCGCCCGGTCGAACCGGCTCACCAAAAACCATTTCGTTGCCAGATATGATCGCCTCGGGCAATTGCAGCAAGACCTTTAAATCGAAGTGCGCCTGCAGGGCCTTTTGCTCGCCCACCGCACCCGGCTCCCAATAGTGAGGCCTGAACCACACTGACATCATGGTCGGCGGAGCGATCTGGCCTCCCGTTAGTTGCTCGGCTACCGTGCTGTCCCAAAACAAGGGATTGCCATTTTGCACCGCAGCGCAGGTGTTATAGACGTAGGCCATCTCGATGGGAAACGTGCTTTGCTCACGATATTGCACCACACCGATCAGCGCCTCCACCTCCGGGGGAATAGCCAAAATATCGTTTGTCATCGGCTGCTCCATAAAAACTATTCCAGTACGCCGGCCAAGCGTAAATGCTCTATTTCGGCTTCGCTGAATCCGGCAGCCATAAATACCGCGTCGCTATCGGTCTCGGCCGTGGCGGGCATTTCGAATACTGGCTGCTGGCGCTTACATCCTGCCAGCACCGGTGCAAGCTGCGCGAACTCGCCATGCTCAGGGTGATGTGCGGTCATAAAGCTGGAGCGTGCACGGTAGTGGGGATCACCCGCGACTTCAGCAATACTCAGCACCGGCGCCATACAGGTATCTTCAGCTGCCAGGCGTTCAGTCCACTGGTCGCGACTGCGAGTCAGGAATACCCGGGTAAACGCTGCCTTCATGTCCGCTTGTCGGGCGTGGTCATATTGGCTGTCGCTAAATTGGCCAAGATCCAAAAGACGACACAGCCTGCGAAAGAAATGCGGCTCAATGGCTCCCACTGACACGGCTTTACCGTCGGCGGTCGGGTACACGCCATACCAGGCATACTGGCCGGTCAGCAGGGCATTGCCAGACTGGGTTTCGAAGCCGGTGGCGGTGTATTGGTCAAGGTATAATGACATCATGCTGAGCACGCCGTCGGTGGCGGCGACATCGAGATAAGCGCCCTCGTTGTGCCGACAGCGGTTTAGCAGCGCCGCAATAATGGCCATGGCGGCATGCATACCGCCGCCCGCACTGTCGGCGACCGTGACTCCCGGCATGGCGGGTACGCCCTCGCCATCGCGGCCGCTACAGTCGAGAAAACCGGTCGCTGCCAGGTAGTTGATGTCGTGTCCCGCCCACTGTGAATAAGGACCTTGTTGGCCATAGCCACTGGTCGAACAATAAACAAGTTGGCGATTGTGCGGCTTCAAGTCTTGATAAGCGATGCCGAGGCGCTCGGCCACGCCGGGTCGAAAACTCTCTATCACCACATCGACTCCGGCAACCAGTTTAGCCAGCGCCGCTATGCCCTCTGACGATTTAAGATCGAGACGAATCCTGCGCATGCCGCGCCCGGCACCATAGGCGTGAAATACCGGGTCTATCTGCTTGGCGCCATGGGCCGTCACCGGCGCCAGCTTTATCACCTCCATCCCGTAGTCGGCCAGAATCCTCGAGGCTCGTGCCGCCGGGCCCACGCTGGCCAGATCAAGCACTGTTAAACCCTGAAGGAAGTCCATGGCGACAATCAGAAGTTTTTCGGTAAGCCGAGATGGCGCCGCGCGATAATATTGCGCTGAACCTCGGACGAACCGCCACCGATGGTATCGATGACGGTATAGGTGTAACAACTCTCGGCGCGACCATTCAGTGGCGCCCCCTCAGTACCCAGAGCCAGCTGGGCACCCGGACCAATAATATCCATCGTCGCATTGGCAACCCGCAAGGACAGCTCGGTAGCAAACAACTTGTAGAAGGATGCCTCAGCCGTAGGCGTTTTATCGCTATTGATGGCAGCGTCGACAAACTTAACCCCGAGCAGGCGAGCAACCTCGCACTCGGTAACCAACTGTGCCACTCGCTGGCGAATCACCGGGTCGTCTTTCAGGGGCACGCCATCGCGCACCGTGTTTTTCACATAGTCCGCCAGCAGCTCAACCCGACCTCGAATGGGCGCAAAGGTAAACATGGTAAAGCGCTCAATATCCAGCGCCTCGGCAATGTATTGAAAGCCCTTGTTGAGCTCACCGACGAGATAATCTTCAGGTACGAACACATCATCAAAAAATACCCCGTTAGTGCGCTCACCGCCCATGGTGGGCATGGGGTGTATGGTCAGGCCCGGGTGATCCATGGGCACCAGGAACAAGCTGATGCCATGGTGCTTGGGTGCCTCGGGATCGGTGCGCGCGCCCACCCAGTACCAGTCGGCAAAGTGCGCCGAAGTGGTAAATATCTTTTGCCCGTTAAGTACCCAACCGCCCTCGACGCGCTCGGCCTTGAGTCGCATGGCTGCCGAGTCGGAACCGGCACTCGGCTCGGAGTAGCCGACAGCGAACTCGACTTGCGCGTTAATGATTTTTGGCAGAAATTCCTTTTTGAGCTTTTCAGATCCGACCCGAATAAGGGTTTTGCCGACAATGCCTACGCCTTTGCCGATACCCGGCGCTCCCACCGAGGACAGCTTTTCATTGAGCAGGTATTCGTAGATGCCATCGCCTTCCTGACCACCGTGCTCCGCGGGCCAGGTAATACCCAGCCAGCCACGATCGGCCAGCTTTTTCATAAACGCCCGGCGCTCGGGCGTGTCACACACTTGCGCCATGTTCTCTCGAGTCACATCCATCACATCAATGTGACGATTCTGCTCCAGAAACTCGTCCACTTCGCGGATAAATTCCCGTTCCTTCTCGGCAAATTCAAAATTCATGGCGTGACACCTCCGACTGCAGGTCTTTCCACAGCTCGTTAAGACCACCGGGAGACTGAGATTCTAGCGAGATAGCGACAAATTTTGATCCAGGCGACGCAGCGATAGCGGCCTAAAGAATATCAGAAGAGGACAGCTTTTTAGCCAATAGCTTTGGGTCGGGTGGGCCCTGGTTGACGCGGCCACAAGGGGAAGAAAGCCGAGAAATGGATGCACGAAAATGGCTGCAGACAGTGTCCTAGCCTGCGCCGAAAACCCCCTCCTCTCGCAGCTTATTGATAGTGGTAGCTTCATAACCCAGTACATTTCGCAGCACTTCTTCGGTATGCTCGCCGGCGGTCGGCGCTCTCTCGGGCTCGGGCAATTCCTCACCCATAAAGTGCACCGGAAATGCCAGCATATCCGCACCGTGGCGCTGGTGCGGCAATACCTTGATACGGGCTTTGAACTGCGGGTCATCGACCACGGTGGCCGGCGTGTTGACCGGCGCTATAGGGGTATTGAACTCGTTGCTGAATGCTATCCAGCCGGCCGAGGTCCGGGTTTTAAATATGGCCCGCAATTCGGCCTGCAGCTGCCGATTACCCGGGGCATGGTCGGCATACTTTGAACCAGGCCATTTGTCGAACAGATCCATGCGCTCGACCCCGGCACAGAAGTTTTTCCAGAAGGCCTGCTCCGACGCCATAAACAGCACATGACCATCGCTGGCTTCATACAGCTGGTAGCGCACACCATGCCGCATGCCCGCAGTGGCGACTGGACGCCGTTTGTAGCCATCGGCCTTGTTGCCGGTGACTTCGTTTTCGGGTCGCGCATAAGCCATATGGCTTTCGCTGCGATACCAGTCGAAATAAGCCGCGGCATCGCTCTGGCCCAATTCCATTTCACAGCCCTCGCCGGTTTCCCGGGCTCGCAACACACCGGCCAGAATGGCCAGGCCGCCCACCAGTGGCGCAGCGTTGATACCAATGGACACATGCTCGGGAATATAGCAAAAGCCTTCGTCATCGTATGCCGGGGTAACCACACCCGACCAGGTATCGTAGGCGATGCCGTGGGACGGCATCGCCTGGTAGGGCCCGCTGGAGCCATAACCCGACACCGTACAGAACACAATTTTGGGATTTATTTTTTTCAGGTCGGCAAAACCCAGCCCGAGTTTAGCGAGCGTTCCCGGGCGCATGGTTTCGATCACCACGTCTGCATCTTTCGCCAACTCGCGATAAATCTCAACGCCCCTGGCGGTTTTGAGATCGAGGGTGATACTCTTCTTGCCGCGATTCAGGTGATAGTGCATCAGCGAAACGCCCTCGATGATCGGCCAGGTCATTTCACGAATATAATCACCCGCCGGTGACTCCACCTTGATCACCTCGGCACCGAGATCGGCAAACGTGGTGGAAATCGCCGCCGCGCCCAGCAGCGAGCTTTCAATTATACGAAGGCCTTCCAGCGGTGGGCGATTTGCAGTCATGCAGCACTTCCTCGACTCAGCGGAATAACACGGTGGCCTGCCACGATAAGCCATCAGCCGCATGTTGGCCGGGATAGGCAAAATGCTGTAGCGGCCGTTGCGATATCATTTGGGGCCAGCAGAGGCTTCATCGGCCAGCACAGGTGGGAACCCGGGTCATAGCCCCAAAACGCTTAGTGGATAACGCCGGCTGCCCGCAATTGCCGATAGCGCGCAGGACTTATTCCTAGAAGCCCACAAAAAACCGCTTTGTTGTCGGCCCCGGGCCCCCGCCCGGCTTCTCCCGATTTTACCTCAGTGACCGTCAGACCCAGGGCAATACCCGGAGCCACCACCTCACCTTTGCGCGCATGGGCAAGCGTTTCGAAGTAGTGGCGCGCAGCCAGCTGGGGATCGCGCTGGTATTGATCTGCCGCATTCTGGACCACGCCGGCTGCCACCCCGCGCCGCTGCAAGGCCTGCATCAAATCGTAGTCGCACCAGCTATGCGTGGCACTGGCGATGAGCTCGTCCAGGGTATCGCGATAGCGCAACCTTGAGGCCAGCTCGACAAAGCGGCTATCGGTCAGCCACTCGCTGCGCTGCAATACCTCGCACACGGCGCGCCATTGCTGCTGGTCTGCTGCAACAATCACGCACCAACGGTCAATACCGGCGCAGGGATAGCAACCGTGGGGCGCATAATTTAGTGAGCTATTGCCCAACTTTTCAGGCTCGCGGCCATGCGCCATAACGTTCATCAGCGGTTCTCCCAGGCTGGCCAGCATCACCTCGAGCTGCGACAGCTCAATGCACTGGCCAGACCCGGTTTGATTCCGCTGTTGCAGTGCGCACAGGATCGCGAATAATCCATACAGCGCGCTGAGTGGGTCGGGATAGGCAAACTGGGTCATGGTGCAGTGTCGATGGTCAAAGCCAGACCAATGCGAGAGCCCCGACAAGGCCTCAATATTCGGCCCCCAGGAGATATAATTGGAGTCTGGACCGTGCCTGCCATAGCCAGTACTACTGAGCAGGATAAGGGCGGGGTTTTCGCGTTGTAGCTCGGCAAATCCCAGTCCGAGTTTGTCCAGCACGCCATTGGCATTGTTGTCGATCACCACATCGCTGGCGGCGACCAACTGCTTTGCCAGTTCAAGCCCTGCGGGCTGGTTCAAATCCAAACCTACGAATCGCTTGCCGGCATTCCAGTCGGTCAGCCACGGCGACAACTGCGACTGCACCCCCAGTTCCGGGTTGCGAGGCGGCACATAGAGGCGGGTAACATCCGGGTAGTCGCGGGACTCAACCTTAATCACCTCGGCGCCACAGCAAGCCATAATCCGGCCAATCCAGGGCCCCGCCATACCGGTCGTAAACTCCACCACCCGCAGCCCGGCAAGAGCCCGCTCCCGCGGCGCTGGTCGCCGCCCTTGCGAAGCTTTGCTGCGGGGCACACGCACGCGCTGCAACAACTGCTCCAGGGCGGGCTTGTGCTCGTCGATAGTCGGTGCACCAGCGGCGATGCGCCAGGGGCTCGCCGACATGCGATAAGGCGGCCCGGGATAGCGCAGGCTATGCCCACCATGTTGCAGCTCGACAAAGAACTGGCGTTGTTGCAAGTGTCCATCGCCAACAATACTGTGCCCGGTATTGACCGGGGCAACGGCAAGGTGGCGGCGCTGACCCTCACGATAAAAGTCAGCCACCGTATAAGCAGCGCTCAACTCGCCGATAAACAGGTCGAGCATTTCCCGGTAGGGCTGGCGCTTTGAAGATGGACCTTCGAACATCGGATCGAGAATTTCGCGGTTGCCGGTCATCTCGTTTACCCAACGCGCCAGCGCCTGCCAGTGCCGCGGTCGATTGATCATCAGGTAAATGCTGCCATCACTGCAGGCATAGGCGCCGGAGGGCACCGAGGCAAACAAGCCAGTGCCAAACCGTGCCGGGACCATCCCGTCCTCCAGCCATTTGCCCACCCCGCAGATGCTGCCTACCATCAGCATGGCCTCTTGCATCGAGATATCCACATGCTGGCCACAGCCGCTGACGGCACTGTGGTGCAAGGCGATCATGCTGCTCACCGCGGCCAGGGTCGAGCTGGCGATATACGACTGGGAGCCGGCCAGCACTACCGGAGGATCTTGCGCCGCGCCGGTAACTGCCATGGCCCCACCCATGGCCGCCGCCACGATATCGGCACTGCGAAAGTGGCAGTGGGGCCCGGTTTGGCCAAAGCCGGTGATTGAGGTCATGACCAGCGCCGGGTTGTCGATTCTCAGACGATGGTAATCCAGCTGCCACGCAGCGAGCTGACCCACAGGCAGACTCTCGATCACCAGCTCGCTAGTACGGGCGAGCTGGCGAAAGGTTTGTGCTCCAGCGGCGGACGCCAGCTCAAGGCTCAGGCTTTTCTTATTGGTATTGTTATTGAGAAACGCCAGACTGCGATCAGCGCCCTCAATGCCTTCGAGGAAAGGCGCACGCTTGCGCTCGGCGACACCGCCGGGCGGCTCGATCCGGATGACCTCAGCACCCATGTCAGCAAATAACTTGCCACACCAGGACGCAGTTTCATCGACGACCTCCAGCACCCTGATGCCGGCAAGCGCGCCCTTACTCAGCACCATATATTGTCCGTTATACCTTGTTTTTTTGTGGTCTGCAGATAGTTTGTATTTCGCTGGCAGTCTTTTTACGCACTCCAGTATACCTTTAATCGCAGCCGGCCCGACAACTCCAGAGACTTTCCGTATGGGCCAACCGCAAGTTCTCGCTCAAGGTAAACCTGATAGATGTCGACTTCTGCGTTAGTGCGCTTTATGCTGGGTATCGTCAACGCTATGAAATACGATATTTTGATTTACGGCACCTCTGGTTAATAACATTTAATACCCAGTGGCAGATAACATCAGCTGGCTGTCGCCGAGGCGCGTGGCAACGAGGTGCTATTTTTTCACTGGATATTCACGCAATGCCAGGCCTACATGCGCAGCTGGCCAGTAATGAAATCATATGGACAAAACGACTACCTTTGCACTCGACCTATTGAGCTGACACCCGGCAGAGGATGAACCCCATGAAGCGGCGAGGAGCCTTGGAATCAGCCATCAAGACCGGGGAAAGTCGCTACGGTCTACTGCTGATCGTTCTGTTCGCGCTACTGTTGATCTACCCCTTCCTGGGCTACCACAAATATCTAAGCTGGCTTTTCACCCTGACCTCAATGGGCGTGGTTGCATCTGCACTGCGTGCTTCACACGGGCGGGGGACTGCTTACTTCTTAACCCTACTGCTGGGCTTTGCTTTTATCCTGGCAGAGCTGCTCAGTCGGTCGTTTGCGGTAGCAGCAGCCTACCCCTATGCCGCAGCACTGCGGGTTCTGTTTTTCAGTCAAATGATCGTCATGATCTTCGTCAGTATCATGCAAAGCAAACATGTTTCGAAAGATACGGTATTGGGAGCAAGCTGCATTTTTGTTATGCTTGGCCTGGCGTTCGGATCAACATTCATCTTGCTGGAATGGTTCGTCCCCGGAGCTTTTTATATCCCGGACCTGGCAAAAACTGCCCACAGCAATTTGGGGCAGCAATCATTAGAGTTCGATTTGGTCTACTTCAGCCTGGTCACCATGACCACCCTGGGTTATGGCGACATTCTTCCTGTAGCGCCAGCCGCCCGTGCTCTCGCCACTTTTGAAGCTATGGTTTCACAACTTTATCTAGCCATCATTATCGCCCGACTGGTCGGACTCGAAATTGCGACCCGTCTACAAAACCAACCCAACGAATAGACAAAGCGGCACTCAGCAGTGCTGTCGAAGGACACTACATTATGAAAATCGAGATTGCTGCGCTCTGTCATCACGAACATCCTTGGAATCATCAAGAGACATATCTATCCGGAAAAGATAGCGGAACAGAGAAACCTGACTTCCCGGCAGGAACAGCTGATTCTCACACAGGCGCAAACTCTGGTCGATCTCATTGCCCCTTACAAGGCGCCGGGCGTCGGCTGGGATATCGAACAATCCTTGGAGTTTTCAGGAGAGTGAATATAAATCACCACGGCCAATGCCACGGACTCACGTAATACGGCAGCGGCCGTCGCAAAAGCCAGGTGAAAGCCCGACAGCCATTATAGCGGAGCAGATCATAAACCTGCTCCAACCACGATTTGCCAAACATTGGACTTAATAAGGAGCAGCATAATGACCAAACGTGATAAAAGCTCACTTAACGGCGGCCCAGATGAGGAGCTCTATGCCTCCGGCGATCTCTCAACGAGCGTGCCAAAGAAGCATTTCCCTTCCCACGAACAGGATCCCAGGCATGCCTATGCCTGCGTCCATGATGAGCTCATGCTGGACGGCAACTCGCGCCAGAATCTGGCAACTTTCTGCCAAACCTGGACCGAGCCAGAAGTGCACAAGCTGATGGACGAATGCATCGACAAGAATATGGTCGACAAGGATGAGTATCCGCAGACCGCCGAGATCGAAGCGCGCTGTGTCAACATGCTGGCGGACCTCTGGCACTCGCCGGCCAAACACGCTGTCGGCACCTCGACTACCGGGTCAAGCGAAGCCGCGATGCTCGGAGGGATGGCGATGAAACGGCGCTGGGAAGCTCGCCAGAAGGCCGCAGGACTCCCGACAGACAAGCCGAACCTGATCACTGGCCCGGTACAGATCTGCTGGCATAAGTTTACCCGCTATTGGGATATTGAGCATCGCGAGATCCCGATGGAAAACGGCAGACTGCTGATGACGCCGGAAGAAGTGCTCAAACGCTGCGACCAAAACACAATCGGAGTGGTGCCCACGCTGGGCGTAACCTTTACCGGCGAATATGAACCGGTGCAGGCAGTATCGGATGCGCTGGATCAACTCCAGAAGGAAACGGGTATTGATATACCGATCCATGTCGACGGCGCTAGCGGCGGCTTCCTGGCTCCGTTCTGCGCGCCCGATCTGGTGTGGGACTTCCGCCTGCCACGGGTTAAATCGATCAACTCTTCGGGACACAAATTCGGCCTTGCACCACTCGGGGTGGGCTGGGTCATTTGGCGCGAAGAGCAGGATCTGCCCGAACAGCTGGTATTCTGGGTCAACTATCTGGGTGGCAACATGCGCGACATTGCGCTGAATTTTTCCCGTCCGGGTGGGCAGATTGTATGCCAGTACTACAACTTCCTGCGACTGGGGTTCGAGGGCTACCGCAAAATCCACACCGCCTGCTATCAAGCCGCACAGTACGTTGCCAAAGAAATCGAAAAACTGGGCCCCTTCGAAATGATCTACAGCGGCGAGATGGATCGCGGTATTCCAGCGCTGTGCTGGAAGATCAAGGAAGGTACCGACCCCGGTTTCACCCTCTACGACCTGGCGGACCGCCTGCGGACCCGCGGCTGGCAGGTGCCGGCCTATGCCCTGCCGGCTAACCGACAGGATCTATCCATCCAGCGCATTCTCGCCCGGCACGGCGTGAGCCGTGATCTGGTTTCGCTACTGGTGAGCGACATAAAAGCGGCGATGGAGCATTTGGAAAAACATCCTGCCGAGACGCCGCTTACAGATCAGGAGGGTGGCGGCTTCCATCACTGATTTCAGCAGTGGTGCTAGCGGCACTTCAAGCGTGGGAATAAAAGACCTGAGCGATGCGGGGGTGTATCAGGGGGCGCTGGTAATACGAGGACGCCGCGCCGCGTGCCTCCCGCATCGTGCATCAGGTGTAGCGCGGGCCGCTGCACCGCTGGCTCTCTCAGGCCAACCGTATGTGTTGCAGAATAATTCAGCTAGCCATTCTGGCGATAGTCGGTCAGTTTCTTACCGGTCCAGCCCTTGAACGCACGGCGAAAATTGCTGACGCTGTTATAGCCCAGCAGGTAGCCGATCTCCTTGGGTGTCAGCGAGGTATACTCCAGATACTGGATGGCAAGGTCTTTGCGGGTGTCGTCAAGAATCTGCTGATAGGTCAGGTTTTCTTTCACCAGTCTGCGACGCAGTGTGCGAGAGCCCATTTTCAGCCGCCGCGCCATGGCCTCCAGTGAAGGAAATTCGCCAGGTGTTTTCACCAGCGCGTCCCGAATATTGCTCGACAGCAAGCTGCCGTCGGCCAGCTTATTCACCAACATCTGGCACTGCTGTTCACACAGCTTGAACACATCTTGGTTGGCGAGGCTTATCGGGTCCGCAAGACAGTTGATGTCCCAGTACACCAGGTTGCGCGGCTGGTTAAACAGCATGGGGCAGTCAAATGCACGGCGATAGGCGTCCAGCTCCGGGGGTGGCGGATAGCTAAGGCGCAACTCCAGCACCGGAAAAGGGCGATTGGTCAGGCTCGACGCCAGGCCCACGGTGCGACTGACAAACTCCTCCACTGCAAATGGCAGGATCTCCCCCAGCGGGAAGGTCTCCACCAATTCGGTCACCCATTTGCCGTTGCCGACCTCAGTATTCGGGGTCAGTATGTGCTCAACCAGCGCGTCGTACTTAATAAACAGCTCACGCGACTGAGCGAGATTGGCGCTGCTCAGCGCCGCATAGCCCAGCACACCCAGCTCGCTGATTTTAAATTCTGAACCGATGCCGATACCCAGAAAGCGGTCGCCAGAGAGGCGCAACATATTGCCAATAATGACCCGGTATTGATCTGGCGAGGGGCGGTATTGCTCCCCCTGCACCTCATCCAGCGCCAGCCCCGAACCCTCCAGCACTTGCTCACTGCTAAAACCCCGCTGTGCCATACGGGCAATATAGAAAGTGATTTTATTGGTGGATTGGGTTGGGCTAGACATCAGTGGGCGGGTTCATATTTTCCGACACGTTGTTTTCCGACAATTATAGTCGACTATTGTATGACGCTGAGCGACGCGGCGTCGAGACCGGACACGATGGCGTTATGGCTGGCGCAGCAGGTCGACGACGGTATCCACGTCACGCAGCACTGCCGGGTCGTCTACCGGCAGCTGCAACAACGATGAACGATGGCGTTGGAGCACCGCGCGAGCCCCACTATCGCCACTGAGTTGACACAACTCAGGAAAATAACACGCTCGAAAACCTACCGGATGACCCCGGCGACCCTGCCACACCGGCACCACCAATGGCGCGTCAGCAAGGGCAGTGACCAGCGCCAGCAGCGTAGCCGGCGCGACCCAGGGCATATCGGCTAGCGCAACCAGGCAGGCATCGTACTCCTGAGCGGCAATATAGCCCATGCCAGAGGCCAGGCTATCACCCATCCCCAAGCCGCGTTTACGACCCGGCACCTCGACCAGGGTCGCACCCCGCGCTATTAAATCGGGTTTCAAGGCCTCATCACTTTGGTCGATCACCACGACGCAACTGCCGACAGCATCCAGGTAGAGCTGCAAGCTGGTCGCCAACAGCGTGTCACCAGAGTTCAGCTGCACACAGCGCTTGTCGGCGCCAAAGCGCCGCGAGGCGCCCGCTGCCAGCAATAATGCGCCAACTTTCACGCCAATCCCTGGCGCCGCATGCGGGTCAACTCTGCAAGAATAGCGATGGCAATTTCAGGTGGTGTCTTGCTACCGATACTCAATCCTACCGGTGCATGCAGCCGATCAATCTGCTGCTGGCTCAAGCCCAACTGCGGCAGGCGCTCGCGTCGCTTGGCGCTGGTGCGCACCGACCCCAGGGCGCCAATATAACAGGCGGGTGAAGTGAGGGCTTCCATCAAGGCCATGTCATCGATGCGTGGATCGTGGGTCAGGGTAATCACTATCGAAAACTTGTCCAACACCCGCTCACGTACCACGTCGTCGGGCATCCCCTGGATCAACTCCACCCCGGGCAGGCTCCAATCGGCAATCATGGCGGGTCGGGGATCGCAAACCACCACCCGATAATCGAGCATCATCGCCATCTGCGCCAAACTGCGAGCCAACTGGCCGGCACCAACCAGCAATAACAGAAAGCGCGGGCCAAAACCCTGGCGCAAAAACTCTGAATCGTATTCGAGGGGCTGGAAGGTATCCGTCGGGCTTACCCGTATTTCTCCACTTTGCAGGTCGAGCTCACGCAGGCAGCAAACCCGTTGATCGAGACATGCAATGATGCTGTCAAAAGCCGGCAACTGTCCTGCCTCTATGCTTTCCACCAGCACCTCGAGCCGCCCGCCACAGGGCAAGCCCAGGCGCTCGTTCTCCTCGGCGGTCACACCGTACTCGACCAACTCCGGTTTAGCCCGGGCCAGCTCACCGCGGGCGAGGCGCTCCAGTAAATCATCCTCAACACAACCACCCGAGAGGGATCCAACCCATTGGCCGGCATCGTTACAGGCAAGTAGTGAGCCCACCGGACGCGGCGACGACCCCAAGGTGCCAACGATGGTGCACAGCCAGCAGGCCTGCCCCGCTTGCAGCCAATGCTGCAACTGCCTAAGAACTTGCTGATCGATAGTATCCATAGAAAGTCAGGGTTGGTTAGGTGAATAGGAGTTTGAATAATATCCGATTTTCACGCCAAGATGGCTGCTAGTGTCCCATCAGCAGAGCTGGCAGTGAGAGCCTACTCTGCTCTGGCCCCCGCAGCTTCAGCGAGCGACCCGATAGGTGATAGCAAAATCACCCGAGGCGCCTTAGAGCATGCCCACTTTTGTGTTACCGTCAACCTGAATCCAAAACAAAGCCCCCGGGACAGATCCGCACCGACCATGCCCAATCACTTACACAGCGCCGCCGAAATTTTGTTACAGCTGGCAAGTCCAGCGGCCAGCGAGAACTTTTCACCCTTCGGGGAGCAGCCATTCCTGCTACTGGATTTGCAGGCGGTGACTGTATCCCAGGCGCGGCAGTTACAGGCATATCTGCCGCAGCTGTGTTGTCCTGTTATAGCCGTGGGGTCCATACCAGACACCGCCGGGCCACTGTGCGACACCACGGTAAATACCACAGAGGATGCCGAGGCACTTTGTAGCAACATTCGCAATAATCCCATCGCCGCCATGACCCTGGTGCAGCTCTTACGTCACAATGAGCGTGCATCTATCAGCGATGGCTTGCTGGCGGAATCGCTGGCCTATTCAACACTGCAAGGAGGGGCTGAGTTCCGACGCTTTATCAAACAAAAAAAACCGCCGGGCACTGAACACCAAACACAGCCGGCAGTAATCTACCATCGCGTGGACAAGCGGCTGACAATAGAGCTGAATCGGCCCGACCGCGCCAACGCCTTTTCCGTTGCCATGCGCGACGGCCTGGTTGAGGCCCTGCACCTGCTGGCAACCGATACCAGCATCACCATTGCCACTATCTGCGGCAATGGCAAACACTTTTCTGCCGGTGGCGACCTCGACGAATTCGGCACCCTGCCCGACGCCGCCAGCGCCCATGCAGTGCGTTCGATGCGCAGTGCCGGGCGTCTGATAAACGATAATGCCGAGCGCATCGAATGCCATGTACATGGCGCCTGTATCGGCGCCGGCATTGAACTTCCGGCTTTCTGTCACCATATACAAGCCCAGGCGGACAGCTTTTTTAAACTGCCTGAAGTGTCCTTCGGCCTGATACCCGGCGCTGGAGGTACGGTGAGCGTCCTGCGACGTATCGGCAGACACCGTTGTGCCTGGCTGGCGCTTTCAGGGCAGGCGATAGACGCCAGGACCGCCCTCGATTGGGGGCTTATCGATAACATCGTCAACACCGACTAAGGCCTGAATACAAACCTTTAAAGGAATTTTGATGAAGACTCGCAATATTGTGTTGGGCTCGATTGCCCTGGTTATACTCCTGGTCGTTGCAGCTGCCTACTACCTCTCATCCAACCTCGACCCGCTGGTAAAAAAGGCCATTGAAAGCTACGGCTCGGCGATCACCGGCACCCGGGTCGAGGTAGCCAGCGTCAGCATTTCACCACGTAGCGGCGAAGGCACCATCCGCGGCTTGAAGGTCGCCAATCCTCCAGGGTTCTCTGACGGCACGGCATTTGAGCTGGAGCAGTTTACGGTGGCCATCGAATTGGCTTCAATCTCGGGCGAACCGATTATTATCAGGCAAGTGCTGGTAACTGGACCTAAAGTAAACCTTGAGGCCAATACCGAGGGTAAAACCAATATGGACGTTATTGGCAAACATGCAAAAAGCTCAGCCAAGGGCGGCCGGACTGAACCCACCGATGACACCCCTGCCAACAGCACTCCTGCCAAGCGCCTGCGTATCGACCAGTTTACCTTTCAAGAGGGGATCGTTGCCGCCGACCTGACCGCCCTGGGTGCAGAGCGCTATGAGGCAAAACTGCCGGCATTGCAACTGACGGACCTCGGCGGTGTATCAGGGGGGACGCCAGCTGAAATCGGCAAAGAAGTGACTACAGCACTAAGCCACGCGGTATCCAAAGTCGCCTCGCAACAAGGCGCAGACGCATTTATTGACAAACACCTGGAAGGCGCGCCTGCTGAAGCCGCCAAGGACCTGATCAAAGGTCTTATCAACCTCAAGCCAAAATAACCTCCACCGCGGTGATCATCCGCAACTAGGCGCCAGAAAGCACAAATACATGCAGCGCTTGGCCACTCCGGACCGGGACCGTGCGCCGGTGGGACCCGGCGCCCGAGCCCCCAGGGATGGGTTCACGGCGAGTCACGGTTTGGAGTGGCCCAGCGCCAATTCAGCACTACGCAAATCCCATAGTGTCCGACAACAAACCGCATGAAATACCGGAATACACTCAAATACACGCCAGCGACTGGCCGCTCCGGACCGGGACCGTGCGCCGGTGGGACCCGGCGCCCGAGCCCCCAGGGATGGGTTCACGGCGAGTCACGGTTTGGAGTGGCCCAGCGCCAATTCAGCACTACGCAAATCCCATAGTGTCCGACAACAAACCGCATGAAATACCGGAATACACTCAAATACACGCCAGCGATTGGCCGCTCCGGACCGGGACCGTGCGCCGGTGGGACCCGGCGCCCGAGCCCCCAGGGATGGGTTCACGGCGAGTCACGGTTTGGAGTGGCCCAGCGCCAATTCAGCACTACGCAAATCCCATAGTGTCCGACAACAAACCGCATGAAATACCGGAATACACTCAAATACACGCCAGCGATTGGCCGCTCCGGACCGGGACCGTGCGCCGGTGGGACCCGGCGCCCGAGCCCCCAGGGATGGGTTCACGGCGAGTCCCGGTTTGGAGAGGCCCAGCGCCAATTCAGCACTACGCAAATCCCATAGTGTCCGACAACAAACCGCATGAAATACCGGAATACACTCAAATACACGCCAGCGATTGGCCGCTCCGGACCGGGACCGTGCGCCGGTAGGACCCGGCGCCCGAGCCCCCATGGATGGGTTCACGGCGAGTCACGGTTTGGAGTGGCCAATCGCCACAATCAATATCGAACAGATGAAGGAATACTCTGCCGGTTGCAAGATTCAGGCTTTCGCCAACTCAGCCTTCACCACCCGTCGCAACAACTTACCCGTTTCGTTATAGGGAAGCTCCGGCCAGAACATCAACACATTCGGTACCCGGGAGCTGCGCATACGATCTTTAATCCATTGCTGCAAAGCAGCAGCATCGGCGCACTGCCCGGGTTTGAGCACCACCGCGGCTGCCACCGCCTCACCCCACTGCTCGTCCGGAATCCCGACGATAGCCACATCGGCAACCCCCGGATGTTCCAGCAAAACATCCTCGATTTCACCCGGCGACATATTCTCACCGCCGCGAACAATGACATCGTCAGCCCGGCCCTCCAGAAACAAGTAACCGTCTGCGTCCATCGAACCCGCATCCCGGGTAGGAAACCAGCCTGCGGCATCGAGCAGACTGCCAGTCCCCACATATTCACCCGAAACCTGCTCACCACGCACAAAGATTTCGCCGCGCTGGCCCGCTCCCAGGGGTGTGCCGTCATCATCCCGGATTTGCACCTCAACCCCCGGTAAGGCCTGGCCCACCGACACCAAACGTCGCCTGATGGCGGGGTTATCACTGGCTGCGGCAAGGCGATGATCCTGCGGGCACAGCACCGCAACCGTAGAGCTGGTTTCGGTTAAACCATAAGCGTTAGTGAATTCAGCATTGGGGAACAGGCGCATCGCATGCTCAATAACCGATAGCGGCATCTTGCCGCCACCGTAAGCCAGCGAACGCAGGCTGGGTAGCGCCGTATCGCCGTCGCGCTCAACCGTTTCGATAATGTGCGCCAACATAGTCGGCACCACAAAAGCATTGCTGATGCGTTCTTGCCGCACCAGGTCGAGCCAGGCGCGGGGCTCAAAATCGGACAGCTGTACGACCCTTCGCCCGGAATATACAGAACTCGACATCGCAGAAATGCCCGCCACATGATAGGGCGGCACACACACTAACGCCGCATCGTCTTCTGCCGCCGACATGAATTCTACGGAGCCAAGAATATAAGATACCAGATGCTTCTGGCGCAGCAGCGCAGCCTTGGGGGCACCGGTAGTGCCACTGGTGAATAGCAACACCCCGGTATCCTCAGCGTCCATTGACCAGTCCGGCCCGGGCGGATTACCGTTGCGAGCCAGAGCGAGAAACTTATCGCGCTGCAATGGATGGATGTTGGCGTGACCACTGAATTCATGCTGTTGATCGGCCCCGGTAATCAATAGCGCCGGTTCCACCCGCTCCAACAAAGCCTTGATTTCATGCCCGGCGAGGCGATAGTTGATCGGCACATAGGCGACCCCCGCCCAGGCGCTGCCAAACAAAGCCACCGGCGCCGCCAGACTGCTGACATCCAGCATCGCCACATAACTACAGCCCGACTCACGAATATAGGCAGCGGCAGCACCGGCTGCGTGATACAACTCCTTGTATGTGAGTGAATCGTCACCGTGGGTAAAAGCAATACGCTCGCCAAAACCCTGGGACGCCATCTCCAGCAACATCATTATATTCATGCTCAAGTCCCCGTGGACCGCACAGCCCCAATACTGCACCAGCAAACGCGTAACCGCCTGCAGTATCCGGACTAATCCGACGACGGCAGGGGCTTGGCTTCTTTGTGCAACAAAGTCACACCGTTAGCCGACAAAGAACCGTCCCCGGGCTTGGTACAGAGTAACTCCAGGTCGCCGGCCTCGTTAACATAGCGCTTGCCCAGCAAGGTCCCGCCGGCATGCTCGGCGTCAACTTCACCACCGGCGGGCTGCTCCGTCATGGCAATCATCACCGCGCCACCACAACTCACTTCTGTGTCAGCAGCGGGAGCGGCAATCACCATCACCTCGGTCGCGCAAACCGAGCTGCGCATACGGCTGCCTGCCTTTAACTGTGTCATACGCTTTCACCTTATGCCTGCCCGCTCGTCTGTAACGGGACCTGATCACTATTGTCGTCGGACAGGAACTGTCAGTTCCGTTCGCACCCCATGCCCTGCTTACAACGCAGTCTAAAGACAAATTTTTTGTGCCTCTAGCACGACAAACATCAAATGCGGCCTATAGCGTCTCAAATTTGGCCGCCACCGCTTTTAGCTGACGCACTCATGCTGGCGTTGCCGCTGTAGCGCTTTATGTCAGCGGCCGGCAAGACGATTGCCAAAACCCTGCCGGATTGCCCGCTCAACTGCAGCTTTGCTATACCCGTTTGGTGGGCTCAATGCCGGTAAGCCGCGCCAGATTCAAGCCCAGGATATTGGCCTTGTCACTATTGCTCAGCTGCTGGTAACCCCACTTTTCCTGAAGCTCCTCCGGCATGTCCAGGTTGCGAATATAGTCCACCACCCGCTTGGTATCATCGAAAGGCAAGTCCAGGCCCAACACTATCTTCTCTGAAGGCATCCACTGCAACGCCGTTCCTATCGCGTGATACCCCCGGTACGGAGCCCGCTCGTACCAACCAATGACACCCGACAAACTCATATACAAATTGCGATGTTTGCCGCACAGGCCAATCAAATGCTCGGTATCCGGCCATCCCGCATGGTAGGCAATAATCTGCAGCTCCGGAAAATCCAGCAAAATGTCATCCAATTGCCGCACATCACAGTACGAGCCCGGCTGCGGCACCACATAGCTGTGGCCGGTATGAACAGTAAGCGGTACACCCAACTCGCAGGCCTTTTCATAAAATGGCCACATCCGCCGATCGTTGAGCGGGCCGTCATCTTCCGGGGCGTAGACTTTGCAGAGCTTGGCACCACGCTCCTTGACCAGGTATTCAAGCTCCCAATTGGCCTCTTCGATACCGCGTTTGATAACCGGGCCGCAATTGGCCTCGAGATACATGCGACCAGGATAGGGCTCGATTTGCTGCATCATGAATCCGTTAGTAGACAAGGATACGACACCACCAGTGACATCCAGCATCGACTCACGCAGGCAAAACGTGACATCGACCCCGGCAATGTCCATATATTTGATTAATTCGGAAGCAATGGGATGCGGCCACTCGCCCTGCAAATCACGCCCGGACCACGCTCGCATCACACCATCTACACTGCCCCACCAACGCTGCACATTGGGATAATAGTCAATCTCCGACATCGTCTGGGGGTTCATAAAATGACACTCGGTAAGTGCCACGAAATAATCCTGGTCCGCCATCTTTCACGCCTCTTTATATAGGGTTTTGTGGGTGATCAAAAGTGAGCAGCCGTATAGTAACGCCAGCTGTAAACACGCTGCAAACGCCACCCGGGTAGCCTCCCGAACAGGGGCAAATTGAACACTGCCCCCATCATCCAACGAGCCGCCCCATGGAGCAATGGCCGGGTATATTACTGTCCAAATTTGAGATGGCAAAGGCCGCATTTGATGCCAGCACGGATGGAGGCGTCCAGCCATTGCCAGTAGACTCTTTTGAAAACACAGGTACGCACCCTGACAGGTTGTTGAACTTCTCTGCAGTTCTACCGCCTGCAACAGATTGAAGGAAGTCACACTATGACCGTTGTACTCTGCTCCTGGGGTGACACTATCGAGGCCGGAACCGAAGAGTCACTCAGCCTGGCACTGGCTTACAGTCAGTCGATCGGCGCCGAACTGAGCTGGTTGGTGATTGGTGCCTTGTCCGCGGCAGCACAGGAAATGGCGGCACGCTGCGGCGTTGCGAACCTCGACACCATCGAACACCCGGACCTTGTCGACTTTGGCTCCGACAAAATGGTGGCAGCACTGGCACAATACTGCCAGCAGTATTCGCCGGCCACGGTGCTGTTCAACCAGAGCCCAAGCACCCGACTGATCGCACCGCGACTGGCAGGACGGCTTAACATACCCGTTAGCATGAATGTGTTTGACCTGAAGCGCGATGGCGACGCCCTCCTGGTTACCGCCAGCGCATACGGTGGCGACACTCACGCTGTTTACCGCCTCGGCGCAGCGGTCAATGTTATTTCGCTGGTCTCCGCAGCGCCGGCTGGCGCAGCGATGGCTGGCGCAGCGATGGCTGCCGCAACTCCTGCGCCGCAGGCGCGTTCGGTCGTGGTAGATCTGGAGCAGACCGAAGAACGTTTCACGGTGACTTCTGCGGCCAGCGCCGATGGCCCAAGACTGGAAGACGCCGACATTATTGTCGCTGGCGGGCGCGGCCTTGGCGCGGCGGAGAATTACCGGCTGGTAGAGCAACTGGCGATGGCCCTGGGTGGCATGCACGGCGCATCCAGAGCAATTGTCGACGACGGCTGGATCGATTCGTCACGCCAGGTAGGCCTGACCGGCAAAATTACCCGCCCCGGCCTCTACATTGCCGCAGGTATTTCTGGTGCCAGCCAGCACATGGCAGGGTGTTCCGCCGCCGAAACTATCGTTGCCATCAACAAGGATCCCGACGCCGCCATCTATCGCTATGCCCGCTATGGGATTGTCGGTGACTGCGTCGAAATATTGCCCGAGTTGGTGAAACAAGCGACAGCGTAAAAGGAGCCATTTTCATGTCGGAATCCACTGCACCACAGGGGCGCCAACCCTGCATCGACGGGCTGTTTTCAGAGAGCGACGGCGCCAGGCTGCATGGTTCCAGGTGCGCCGGTTGCAACACGCCCTATTTTCCGCGCGCTGATTTCTGTCATAACCCGGACTGCGTCAAACCGAATATGCAAGACTGCGATTTTGGCGGTCGTGGCGTGCTCTGGAGCTATGCGGTAGCCGACTTTCCGCCTCCACCTCCACACAAGTACGATGAGCCTTTTACGCCTTATGCAATGGGCGTCGTTGACCTCGAATGCGGCCTGCGGCTGATCGGGCAGATGGTCGACAAACCCGACTGCGTAAGCGTGGGCGCCACGGTAGAACTGCTTATCGACACCCTGTATCACGAGGGTGACAGTGCGTTCACCACCTGGAAGTTTAAACAAATGGCAAGCGACGGGAGCTAACGGATGCGTGAAGTTGCGGTATTGGGCGTGGGCATGCACCGCTTTGGCAAGACCGGCGACAATATCGTTGGCCACAAGTCTGTCAAGGCCCTGTGTCGCCACGCGGTAGACGCCGCCCTCGCAGATGCCGGCGTCAGCTGGAAGCATATCCAGGCTGTTTCTGCGGCCAGCTCACGATTTTCCGGCGGCAAGGGCTGGGGTCTCAATGGCAATGATGTGGTCGAAGACATGGGCTCCACCGGCATTCCGGTGTACAACCTCTCAGCCGGCTGCGCCGCCGGTGGCAATGCCTTCAATATTGGCTATGCTCTGGTCGCCGGCGGCGTTTACGATATGGTGTTGGTGGTTGGTGGAGAGGTCATGCCCAAAGGTATGATCCAGACTTCAGGCCTTGAAGAAACCACCGATCCAGAGTTTTTGCGACAGCGCTGTGTCGGCATGCCGGGTCCTTCGTTCTGGTCAACCCTGGCCCGTCGACGCATGTACGAGCACGGCACTACGGAAGAGCAATTTTCCCAGGTAGCAGTAAAAGCACGCAAAAATTCGGTCCACAATCCCTACGCTCGTTTTCAAAAGGAAATATCCCTCGAGCAGGTAATGCAGTCACCCTATGTCAGCAACCCCCTGCGCTTGTTCCAGATATGCCCGGTTTCTAACGGTGCAGCTGCGGCGGTAGTATGCTCAAAGGAAAAAGCGCGCCAGTTCACCGGCAAGCCGATTACCGTGGCAAGCAGCACTGTCGCCACCATGACCTTTGACGATATGCTGCCGCGCAGCCTCGCCGACCCGATCACCCAATGCCCCAACCTGCACACCGAAGCCCAACTCGCCGTTACCCGAGCATTTGAGCAGGCTGGCATAGGGCCGGGGGACATCAGCCTGACCGAGCTCCAGGACAACACCTGTTACTACGAGCTGGCATTTCCCGAAGAATGGGGCCTGTGCAGTGCCGGAGAGTCGGAATCATTGCTGGAGTCTGGCGCAACCGCACCCACTGGCCGCATGCCCATCAATCCATCCGGCGGGTTCGTTTCCTTCGGCGAAGCCACCACCGCCATGGGTGTCTTCCAGATTGCCGAACTTACCTGGCAATTACGCGGCGAGGCAGGCGGACGCCAGGTACCCAACGCCAGGGTAGGATTGGCCCAGACCCTCGGGCTGGGTGGCAACGCGACTGCTGCCATATTGAAGCGGTAAAGGCTCTGCCGTCGCCATCGATGAGCGACGTCAGAAGCCGGTGCACACCAGCAGCGAGACCAGTAACAATGGTCGACTATCGGCCACAGATCGGGGTTGTCCATGGATAGCATATCAACGCTGAGCTACGTGTTGCTTGGCCTGCTGCTGGTCGGCGCGTTTGCCAGCCTCTGGCTGGGACTGCAACGTTACTGGCAACGAATTTCCCGTGGCAAACCCTGGTTTAACCCGGACGGCAGCGTCACCAGAGCTTCCCTGGCCAGGCACTTCAACCTGAAAACTTTTGTCCTGCGCGGACTGATGACCGAGCGGCTGTTGCAGCGGCCGGTTGCAGGCAGCTTCCACGGCATTATGTTTATTGGTGCTTTGCTACTGATATTTGGTCACGCGGTATTCGCTTTCAGCTTTGTCGGCATTGACGTTTACGAAGGCTGGTTTGCTTACCTGTTTGTCAAGCTCGGCCGCGAGCTGGGCGGCATTATGCTGTTTACCGGGGTCGCGTTCTTTCTGTTGCGTCGCCTGTCACCACCAGAGCGGCTCACCGCCGGTGGTAAAACCCGGCATGGCTTTGAACATGGCGAGATCGCGCTGCTACTCATTGTCATTGCCGGCTATATCACCGAGGGCTTCCGGCTGGCATTTGAACCCTCGGGCGACAATGCCGAGTTTATTGGCAATACCCTAGCTGCCGGCCTGCAGGGGGCCTTCACTGAGCAAGGCTCGATTCTCGGCTTCCAGATTATGTGGTGGATACACGGCCTGATGGGTTGCGGATTTATTGCCCTGATTGCCCACAGCGCTTTTTCCCACATGCTGTTGGGGCCAGCCAACGCAGCCTTTGCCCATCGTCGCGACGGCATCAACCTGCCTCCGATAAGCTTCGAGTTTGACGACGATGATGAGTCGGACCAAGAACCCGTGTTTGGCGCCAGCAAGCTCGCCGAGCTGACCCAGAAAAACCTGCTGGATGCGTCGGCCTGCCTATGGTGTGGTCGCTGCTACGAGGTGTGCCCGGCAGCGCAGACCGGGAAGGACCTCTCGCCCAAAACAGTCATGGCAAACTGCGCCGAATACCTGGAGCAGGAAAGGTTTGACGACGACTCGCTGCTACAGGTACTTGGCATGGAGGCCATGTTCAACTGCACCACCTGCGCCGCCTGTGTCGAGGCCTGCCCGGTAAGCAACAATCCGGCCGAGATTATTGTTGAGTTTCGTCGCCACTATGTGATGGACCTGGCGCAAATGCCAGACACCATGGCGGCCGCCAACCGCAACCTGGAAAACCGCGGCCACCCCTTTGTGGGTACCAGCGCCAATCCCGATGACTGGCGCAAGGGCCTTGATGTACCGTTTTTTCAAGCCGGCAATACTGAGTACCTGCTGTGGATTGGCTGCTCGGTAATCTACGAAGAGCGAACCCAGGAAATTGCCCGCGCCATGGTCAAAATACTCAATGCAGCAGGGGTTTCCTATGGCATTCTGGAGGAGGCCCGCTGCACCGGCGACCCGGCCAAGATGATGGGCAACGAAATGCAGTTCGTCGAAACTGCCGAAGCCAACATCGAGCAGTTTCGCGAGCAGCAGATACAAAAAGTGTTGACCGTATGCGCCCATTGCTACAACAGTTTTGATCGCTATTACCCGGAGCTTGGCGCCGATTGGCAGACCATTCCCCATTCGGTATTTATCGATCAGCTGATAGAGGAGGGCGCCCTCAGCATAGCCTTTGATGAGGGCGACAAGATTACCTTTCACGACCCCTGCTACCTGGCGCGGCACAATGGCATTGTGGATGCGCCGCGCAAGCTGGTAGCCGCAGTCGGCAAGCTGATAGAAATGCCACGCAACAAAGAAAACAGCTTTTGTTGCGGCGCCGGCGGCGGCAACTACTGGGGGGGCCAGGGTGGTACCGCTCATATCAGCGACGTTAGGGTACAGGAAGCGTTTGACACCGGAGCCGACAAAATTGCCACCTCATGTTCTTTCTGCAACCTGATGTTAACGTCCAGCGCGAGCAGGCACAGTGAGTCGCGAAAAGTCTACGATGTAGCCGAATTGGTTGCCGAGAAAATACGCGTTATCGAATGACCTATGTCAACAATTTAGTCTTTCAAAAGCTTGGCCATTGGGCCTTAGTCCTTTACTCTGGAAGCTGTGACTAAAACTAACAGCAAAGCAACCTGGAAATGACAACTTTCCCTCGCGTTACCGTCATTATTCCGGCTTACAACGCCGTGGCATACATTGAAGAGGCGATCCATAGTGTATGGCAGCAGGACGTGCCCAATATACAATTTATTGTGGTGGATGATGGATCAAGCGATGGCACTGATGAGGTATTAGCAGGACCCGCAGGCAGGGGCATTGAAGTCATCACCACCCGCAATCAGGGCGTTGCTGCGGCACGCAACGAGGGATTGGAGCGGGCCCGGGGCGAGTACATCGCTTTCCTTGACGCCGACGACCGCTGGCATCCAGAGAAGCTGCGGCGGCAACTGGCGGTGTTGGATTCTGAGCCGGACATTGGCACCGTGTTCAGCAATTTCGACCGCTTTGATGCCGCCCAAAGTTATTATCCGGATCAATTTTATTTCTTGCCAGAGCTTGAGTTCCTGCGACTCAGGTCAACCCTGGGCGGTGGCGGCTACCGCATCAACGAAGAAGCATTTCCTGCGCTGTTGCGGTGCGCCGAGATTCCGGGCCACACCCAAACCATGCTCTTCAGGCACAGCGCTATTGCCGATCTGCGCTTCAGATATCCAGTGGCGGTTAGCAACGAGTGTCAATTCATTGAGGATATGGATTTCTGTTTGCGAGCATTCCGACGCGCCCCGGTAGCATTTATCAACGACCCCCTAACCGAAGTCAGGCGGCATCACCATAACCTGACATACGATTACCAGCGCCTCGCTGTGGTCAAACTGGATACCCTGCGAACCTTTGACGACGAACAGCTGACACCTCGAGAACTGCGGGCATTGCGCCTGAGAATAGGCAGGCAATGCATCGCGGCCGGCAGCTACTATCTGCAACGCCAACTTCTTGGCGATGCCTTTCATGCCTATGCGCTTGGTTTGCGATACCGCCGCATTGGCGCAGCAACCAAGGGATTGCTGCAGGTATTTGGCAGTGGCCTGCGCTCTATCCCGGCGCGCCCGGCAACGATTGGCTCCGGCCCAGTTGCCGAAGATGCCCTCGCTGAAGATGCGAAGCCCTGAATCAATTTGACTTAAGCTCACCATAAGCTGTTGTAAATCAAATAAACTAGCCGGAGGGTATGTTACCGACGCCAAAGCCGTGTCATAGTGTTGGCCAGAGATTGATGACGGCGAACCGCATCTTGATAGTAAAACTATCATAAGTCGGATAGGCGCTGGTGAAGGCTCAGTATTGTAAAAAAGCTCGGTAGTGAAACATTGCCCTGCGACCTCGTTCGCGGGACTGTCGTATGGCGCCAAAAAGTGACTGCCCACACGGCAAGCCCGCGGCAAGTAAAAAAGCTAATCCATAGGGTAGACAATGACTAATCCCGGGGATCAAAAAAAGGGCTTCTTGAGCCGACTGATGAGTCCCTCGGCGCGCTGGTCAGTGGCCGCCCTGCTGGGCACGGGCATCATTATCGGCATTGTGTCGGCGGTCGGTTTTGAAGTGAGCCTGAAGGCAACCAGCACCGAGGCATTCTGCACCAGCTGCCATGAAATGTACGATAACTCCTACGCAATGCTGGAAAGTACCAGCCATTTTCATAATAAGACCGGCGTGCGACCAACCTGCTCTGACTGCCATGTTCCGCAACCGTTTATACCCAAGATGATTCGTAAGGTTGAGGCCGCACGCGAGGTGTGGGGTCACTTTACCGGCATAATCGACACCCCGGAAAAGTACGCCGCCCACGCGCCGGTAATGAAGGCACGGGAGATTGCACGGCTAAAGGCGAACGACTCGGCAGAGTGTCGCAATTGCCATGAGGTGTCGCAGACTATTCTCGAGTTGCAGACAGAAAAAGCTCAAAAATATCACCAGGCAGTGGAACACAAGAATAAAACCTGTATCGACTGCCACCGGGGCATTGCCCATACCCCGGAAGGCCAAACGGCTGCGGCTTACCCTCCACTGGAAGGCTAGACGCGCAGACCAGGGGATAAAAGGAATCGCTATCATGGCAAAACTACTCCGCTACCTTGCATTTATAGTTTGCTGTCTTGGCGCAGGTTATCTCGCTGCCGCAAACGATGCTTACTCCACTGATGGCGCAAAACAATGCCTGGGTTGTCATGACTATAGCGACCAGTCACCGGTACACCCGCTGCTGGCGACACCCCACGGCGACCCCCAGCAGCAGGGTAGCCCGATGGCCGAACGCGGCTGCGAGTCCTGCCATGGCCCCAGCGCCGCCCATGCCAACGCACCTACCATCAATTCCCCCGGGGTAAGTTTTGGACCGCGCTGGAACAGCGGTATTGAACAGCAGAATACCCAGTGCCTGGAATGCCACAGTGCTAACGTCGGCAAAGCATGGCACGACTCTGTCCACGCCACACAAAACATAGGCTGCGCTACCTGTCACGATGCCCACGCCGAGGCCGACAAAGCCCTGCAAAACAACACCCAGGCCCAAATCTGCCTGCTGTGCCACAAAACCCAGAAAAGCGGCATTCACTCGCTGCCGGAAAAAATCGCCGACAATCCTCCCTGTAGCAGCTGTCACAACCCCCACGGCAATCCGGACGCCGAGCGCCAGATGCGAAACAATCGCTCCGCCGGCTGTAACTCCTGTCACAATTTGGTCGCGATGGCAAAGGACCCCAGGGTTAGCGCCAAGGCTACCAGTTATCACAAGACTATGACCCAGCCGGGTCGAACCTGCATCGACTGCCACAGCGGCATTGCTCACGCCCCAGCCAACAGCGTGGCCCCAGTGCTGCCAGCCACTGCCGTTAGCAGAAAAACCATTACCCTTTTTAGCCCGGGGCAAATAGATCGGGAATGGCTGACAAGCGAGCACCCCGGTTCACAGCCGCTGCGCCAGGGTCTCGACTGCGAAACCTGCCACCAGGGTGACGAGAAAACCATGGGAGCGAAACTGGCTGCGCCTGGCGCCACAGCAGCGCGTGATATCAGCATTGCCTTCAAGCGCCAAAAGGATGCACTACTGGTCAGCCTCAGCTGGCTTGGTGGGGCGGATGATCAACAAATTGCCATTATGTGGGGCGATGGCGGCAACCAGGAATTTGGCCGCGGGGCCTGTTGGGCTGCCTGCCATAGCGATATGCCCGGGATGAAGCGCGACCGCGGCCAGGGTCTCGACAAATACCTCGCGGTATCTCGTAACCAGGCGTATCAAATTGGCAGGCCGGTGCAAACCCTCGCGCCTGCTGAGCTCGACCAACTGATGGCCGAGGGCAACTATGTTGAGCTCTGGAAGCTCGGCCTCAGCAAAGGCGCCAGTGCCCGCAGCGCCAGCATTCTGGCAGGAATCGACTGGGTCGCAAACAGTAACTTGAGCGCTAATGCCAACTTCAAGGACGGTCGCTGGACGGTGAATTTCAGTCGGCCATTGCAGGGCACAGCGAACCAGAAGAGCTTCACCCGCAAGGGACAGTATTCCTTTGGTGTCGCCCTGCAGGGGGCCGGCCAGGCTGCTGGCGCTCACTGGGTATCACTGCCAATGACGTTCAGCCTTACCAGCAAAGATAGTGATTTCCTTAGTGCACCCTGAATCCACTTGTCGCGCCAATAGCCGCCGCAAAGCGCAACGAAAGCCGTAATGAAGGTAGCAATGACAGCAGCAATTGCAACACGCAGCGCCAGCCCGCCCGGCATCCGCCGCTGCCTTGGCCGCCTGACGCTGGTATGCTTGTTCGCCTGGCTGGTGCTACCGGGGGCATTGGCTGCGACCGAGACTGCCGCGACAGAAGAGGCTGCCGATTGCATGGGCTGCCACGCGCCCAGCGCCGATGTGCCGGTGCAATCCATTTTACATACTGTCCACGGCAGGATGGACACGGGCGGCAATAGCAACTGTGTCAGTTGCCACGGTAACAGTGTTGCTCACAGCCGCTCACCCGTGGTGCAAGCACCCCAGATAAGCTTTGGACCACGCTGGACTTCCTCTGCGCGGCAGCGCGATAACACCTGCCTTGCATGCCACCAGGGTGGTAAGCAAATGCTCTGGGCCGGCAGCGTGCACCACGACGAAGACATCAGTTGCAGCCAGTGTCACCAGGTGCACTTACAACAGGACCCGCTGCTGGATGATATGACCCAGGCCGGCGTTTGCTACCAATGCCATCCGCGCCAACGCACCGAGGCCAACCTGCCATCGCGTCACCCGATAAAGGAAGGTCGCACCGTATGCAGCGATTGCCATAACAGCCATGGCTCAGCAACTCCCTTTGCCCTGCTCCAGCCTACATTGAATGACAACTGTTACAGCTGCCACGCCGAACTGCGCGGACCCTACCTGTTCGAACATGCACCGGCGGCCGAGGACTGCAGCCTGTGCCACCAGCCCCACGGCTCGGTCAACGATAACCTACTCACCTCACGGGGACCGTTCCTCTGCCAGCAGTGTCATTCGGCGGCTTTTCATCCCAGCACCCTGTATAGCGGCAGTGGCCTGCCTAACGGTGACGCCAACCAGAACATGCTGGGCAAGAACTGCCTGAATTGTCACAGCCAGGTCCATGGTTCCAACCACCCCTCCGGGGCGGTGCTGGCCAGGTAGCGGGAGGACGCGCAATGGCACAGACACAGCATTCCGGCGCGCTTTACCTACTCGGCTTGCAACTGCTGCCGACACTGCTGGCAACTGCTATGGCCGGGGGCGCCGTCGCCGACGACGCAAGCTCTGATCCACCTCCCCAGTCCGACCCCTACAGTGCCCTGGCAGCCGAAACCAGGCCATTGGCCAGCCGCTGGGAAATTGACTACAGCGGCCAGGTAGAGGCTGGCGTCGGTTATGTTAGCGATGACAACTTTATGTTCGGCCAGTACAACGGCCTGTATGAACGCGGTGCCGTATTTATTGGCAATATCAATTGGCTTAAATGGCGCGACAGCAGTAACCAGTATTGGCAGATTGACGGCCGTGACCTCGGCCTTGAAACCCGCAGGGGCAAGCTCGAATGGGGTATGGCCGGTGAGCGCCGCCTGGCATTGTTTTTTAACGACCAGGTACAGGTAAAAAACAACACCGCCCAGACACCTTTTATCGGTGCCGGGAATTCCACTCTGGTGCTACCGCCGGGCTGGCAGGGTGGCCCCAACACCTCCGACTGGGGCCTTTTGTACCCTGCGCTGGACAACTTCGAACGCAAGTTGGAGCGCAAAGAATATGGCCTCCAATTTGACACCGTTCTGGGGGCTGGCTGGGCCCTGCAAACCACATTCAGCAGCGAGCAGAAAAATGGCACCACCGACCTTGGCGGCGCGATTTACAATGATGCTGCCGGCCCACTGGCTGCACTACTGCCACAACCGGTGGACCAGCGCACAACCGATTTTGACCTCGCTTTTAATTACACAGGGCGCTCGCTGAATTTGGCAGCCAGTTACCACTTCAGCGACTTTACCAACAACGAAGATCTTCTCAGCTGGCAGAATCCCTACATCGCCGGCTACGGCCAGGCAGTGGATTATCCCAACGGCATCGGCGCCCTTGCCCTCGCCCCGGACAATCGCTACCAACGACTGCGGCTGACCGGAAACTGGATCGTGTCACCCACCCTGAGGGTGATGCTCGACGGCAGTTACGCTATCACTGAACAACACGATGACTTTCCCGACTACACCATAAACCCGGCATTATTTGTCACCCAGGGGCTGCCACGCAGCGACCTCGATGCCGAGCTCGCCACCACCACCCTGATGCTCAGCGCACATGCCCGTGCCACCCGTAACCTCACGCTGGAGGCTCGCTATCGCTACGCCGATCGCGCTAACGACAGCCCCCGGGACGGCTACCTTTATGTGCGGGGTGACGGTGCTGACCAACCCGCAGAAAAATATACTGCCTACAATGCGCCCCACGACACCCGCAAGCAGACCATCGCCTTTGAGGCCGGCTATCGCCTGCCCAAGCGTACCAAGCTTCTGCTTGAGTATACCTACGACCGGGTTGAGCGCAGTAATGCCGCAGTGGAGCACACCGATGAAAGCAGCCTTGGCGGGCAACTGACCATTAATACCTGGCAGCCGCTAAGCGCGAGGCTCGATTTACTCTACGCCGACCTCGCGGCCGACACCTACCAATGGTCACAATCCTACTATTCGCGTTACGACACCGAGTTGATCAATGAAACCCCCGACAACCAGCGCTTTTCCAACCATCCACTGCTGAGTCAATACCAGCTGTCCAATCGTGAGCGCCTGCGCGCCAAGGTCGACCTCAATTACCTGCTCTCCAGCCGCTGGAGCCTGGGGCTAAACCTGCTATGGCGCGAGGATGACTTTGACAAGAGCACCCTGGGGCTGACCGACGAGCGCATTCAGAGCTATGTCTTCAGCGCCAATTACCAGGCCCATGAAGATCTCAATGTCAGTGCCTACCTGAATTACAACCGCTACTCGGCCTCCCAATCGGGCCGTGCTTTTCGGGGTGGCGTCGAGAAAAACCCCTTCGCGGTCACTCCACCCCTGCCCCAGGCCAGCGACCCCAGCCGCGATTGGGATGTCAACAGCGACGACACCGTCCAGGCGCTTGGCATAGCCATGCAGTGGCGCGCCATGCCCCGTTTGGATCTGGAAATCGATTACAGCTTTATCGAAACCGTCGGCGACAACGATTACGTGAGCTATGGCGCGGCCTACATCGTTGCCACCGCCACTCCCGACCGGAAAACCCGCCAGCATCAATTGCGCCTTGGCGGTCAATACCACCTGCGCGACAAGCTGACACTGAACCTTGACTACCAGTATTTCTATTATCAAAGCGACAACTGGGCGATCGACGATGTTGCGCCAGACACCATCAACAAAGTGCTGAGCTTTGGTGAACAAAGCCCCGATGAGGCCACCAACTACCTGGGGTTGTCGGTCATTTATCGACTTCCCTGATATACAGCCGCTACTACACGCACTAGCGGTGGGAGTACTAGACAGGTGACAACCATGACGACCACAATTCGGACTGGACTGGCAAGCTGCCTGATCAGCCTTGCCCTATTCGCTTGCGGTGGCGGGGGCGGCGGCGACCGCGCGCCCGGCGTCGAACCCGGACCTACACCGCCCGACGGACCGGTAACGCCACCGCCGCCGGTGCTACCCTCAGACAGCATCGATGCCGCACAATTAACCAGTAGTGATACCGTGCAGGCGAATATTGTTGCTATCCGCTTCGATAGTCCGCCGACCGTCAGCTTCACCCTGGTGGCGAATAAGCTGCAACGGGTAACCGGGTTGGACAACAGTGCGTTGCGCGCCAGTTTTGTCAAACTTGTCGACGGTACCGAGTTTGACACCAGCGACTGGGAATCCCTGATCAACCGCAGTGAGGACCCGGTGTGCAGAAGCGCCTCCGATGTCAGCGCCAGCGCCAACCAATGCACCAGCTTTACCAGCACCACCGATCCAGATGCGATCCCCGACTCCGCACGTAAAGTACAGGACCCGGTGGCCACCGGCAAAGTCGCCCGCAACTACGCCACCACCGAAAGCGGTGGCGAGTTGGTGCTGAACCAGGATGGCAGTTGGTCCTATACCATGGTTACCAATCCCGGCGACCCGTCGACCCTGGGAGAGACCCATCGTATCTGCTTCCAGTTTTCACTTGAGGCTAGAACCAACAACGCCTGCATTGATTTTGTGCCCGAGGACCTGGTCAATTCCGCCATCGGCGAGCGCGCAACCTCGCTGGACCAGGGCTTCTACCAGAATTATCCAGGTCGCCAGGTGGTCGCCACCGCGACCTGCAATACCTGTCACGAAAATCTGGCCCTGCATGGCGGGGGCCGCACCGAAATGGATTACTGCGTAAGCTGCCACAACCCCGACAGCACAGACGCCAATAGCGAAAACTCGGTCGATTTCAAAATCATGGCGCACCGCATTCACCGCGGCGCAAGCCTGCCCAGCGTGGAAGATGGTACGCCCTATAAAATCTGGGGATTTAGCAATAGTGAGCACGACTACTCGGATATTATCTACCCCGGGGTCATTAACAACTGCGCCCGCTGCCACGCCGGGCAAGAAGACGTCGATTACGCCGAAATCAATGACCTGCCGGCACCCACCGCGGTGCTGACAACAGATGGCCACAACTGGGTCACCTATGGCGGGCGAGTTGCCTGCGAGTCCTGCCACGACGACAAACTGCGGCATGGCGGAGGGGGTGAACAGCCCTGCATGAATTGCCATATTGAAGGCGGCAGGGCAAAAGGGCCGCAGCAGGCGCACCGCAATCTGGTTGCCGAAGCCAGCACCAACTTTGAAGCAAGAATACTCGAAATCAGTAACACAGCGCCGGGACAAAACCCCGCGGTGAGGTTCAGTATCGTCAACCCCAACAATAACAACAGTAGCTACAACATTCTCAGCGACCCTGAGTGGACCCAGGGCGGGGGTGCCAGCGGGGGTGCCAGCCGGCTTGCCGTCACTGTGGCCTGGTCGACCTCGGACTACACCAACACCGGCAACGCCGGGAGTAAACCCGAAGACAGTAGCGGCGCCAGTTCAGTCTCGATCAATGCCCTGGCCAGCGCTAGCAGCAACGGCGACGGCAGCTTTAGCGTGACTTCGCCGGTGGCGATTCCCGATGGCAGCCTGGCACCTGATATAGCTGCCAGCGGCTCGGGAGCTGTGACTATCGAGGGCCATCCGGTGGTGAATCTCGACACAGCAGACGAGCCGAGCCAGGTACCGCTTACCAATGTTGTTGAGTATTTCGGTATCACAGACCCCAGACCGGTCCCCCGGCGCGAGTCGGCAGTGCTGGATAACTGCCTCGATTGCCACCAGAGCCTGTCATTGCATGACGGCAACCGCACCGACAAGCTCGAGGGCTGCGTGACCTGCCACAACCCACGCAATACCGACCGCAGCGTGCGAGAAGTTGCCAGCCAGCCACCCACGGATGGCAAAGCCGAAGAATCGCTGGACTTCAAAACCATGATCCACGGCATCCATGCCGCGGCCTTCCGCGAGGCACCGCTGCAAATCGTCGGCTTCGGTGGTTTCAGCACCCACGTCTACGACCTGCAACATGTGCAGTACCCCGGCCGCCTCAGTAACTGCCAGACCTGCCACGGCAGCCGCGGCTATCAACTACCACTGGAGCCGGAGGTGCTGGCCACCAGTGTTGGCACCGGCACCGACATCATCGACCCTGGGGATGATCTGTTAACGACGCCTGTCACTGCGGTTTGCAGCAGTTGCCATGACAGCGCTGCCAGCAAGCAACATATGCAAAGCCAGGGTGGTTTATTTGCAGCGCCCTATGCCACGGCGACGGGGGCGATTGAGACCTGCGATGTCTGCCACCGCGGCAGTGCCAGCGCCAGTGTCGAAACAGTGCACAACCGTTAACGGAGCCAGGGCATGAAAGCGCGACTGCACTCTTTGTTTTTTGGCGCCGCTATCGCCCTGCTGGTGGGCTGTGGCGGTGGCGGCGGCTCCGACGACTCGCCACCTCCCGCACAACCGCCGAGCGGGGGTGGAGCGATCATCGACCCCTCCCGGCCCGCCGTAGCCTATGCCGATGCCGAGCAAATATTCCCGTTTATCACCGCCGCCACGATTCCCGCTGATGGCCAGGCAGTGGTGGAGTTCCAGCTGACCGATCAAAACAGTACCGCTATTACCGATCTTCAAGCCAACGATATTCGCCTGATTGTCAGCAAGCTGGAATCCAGCCCCATCGGTAACCTGACCGGCAATTGGCAATCCTATATCAACCGGATCGAACAACCCGGTGTCGGTCCCGGCAGCCAGGCCGCCCTGCAGGCTACCACTGAGAGTGGCAGCCGTGGGGAGTTTACCAACAATGGCGATGGCACCTACCGTTATCGCTTTGCTTCCAGCGTCAAAGTCGTAGCTCCCGATATTGCTGCCCAGGCCGACACTGAGGGGCTCAATTTGGCGTATGAACCCCAGCGCAGTCATCGCGTGGCGATGCAATTCAGCAATGCCCGGCAGCCCGCCAATCCTTACTATGACTGGGTACCTGCAACGGGCATAACCGACCCGATTTTTCACTACGATGTCGCCGCCACCAGCAACTGTAATCGCTGCCACGACCAACTTGCACTGCATGGCGGCGGTCGCACCGAGGTCAAGTACTGCGTGACCTGTCACAACCCCGGCTCCACTGATGCCAATAGCGGCAACAGCGTCGACATGAAGGTGATGATTCACAAGATCCATATGGGCGCGCAATTGCCCAGCGTACAGGACGGCGGTGAATATGCCATCTGGGGCTTCAGCGACACCAAACACGACTACTCCGGGGTCAAGTATCCCCAGGATATTCGCAACTGTGTCAATTGCCACGTCGGCACCGGTACCGACCCGGGCGAGGACACGCTTCAACTCACCAGCCAGGGCGACAACTGGAGCCAGCATGCCGGCCGCGCGGCCTGCGGCAGCTGCCACGACGACCTCGACTTCAACCAGCACTATGGCGGCCAGAGTGACGATTCGAATTGTATGAGTTGCCACGGCATCGGCGGCGTCGCTGACACCATCGCTTCCAGCCATGCGCTTGCCGTGGACCAGGCCCGGGCACAATTCGGCGCCGAGGTATTGTCAATCGAGAATACCGCAGCCGGAGAATTTCCGGTGGTCAGCTTCAGGGTATTCAATCCCGTAGACGACACTGATTACGATATTTTTAATGACAGCCCATGGACCCAGGATGATGGTGCCAGTCGGCTGGCGGTCACCCTCGGCTGGTCGACCAGCGATTACACCAACAGTGGCAACGGCGAGGAAGACGCCAGTACTGTGAGTATTGACGCACTCGCCAACGCCGTTGCCAATGGCGACGGCAGCTACCGGGTGACCTCGTCAACCGCTATTCCCGACGGCAGCCTGGCACCCAATATCCCGGCCACCGGCTCGGGCGTCGCGGTGATTGAAGGCCACCCCGCCGCCGACCTTGACGGTAGCGGCGAGCTCCAGCAAATACCGCTCACCAACAGCGTCGGTTTCTACAGTATTGACGAGGTAGACGGCCAGGCGGTGCCCCGCCGCCAGTCGGTGATCCTTGATAACTGCCTGCACTGCCACCAGACCCTGGTGTTGCACGGTAACAATCGCAACGACAATATCGACAGTTGTGTCAGTTGTCACAACCCGCGCAACACCGATGGTGAAGTCCGCGCTGTTGCCGCGCAGCCACCGACCGATGGCAAGGACGAGGAGTCACTCGATTTCAAGACCATGGTGCACGGTATTCATGCCGCTTCAATGCGTGATCAGGCGCTGCAAATTGTCGGCTTTAGTGGCTTCACCACCTATGTCTACAACGAAGAGGAAGTGCACTACCCCGGACAACTGGGCAATTGCCTGGCCTGCCATAATGAGCAGGGCTTCCAGCTGCCGCTGGCGGATTCTGTGCTCGGCACCACGGTGGATACCGGCGCCGACCTCAGTGATCCACGCGACGATACCGTGGTAACACCGATCGCCGCCGCGTGCAGCAGTTGCCACGATGGCGCCAGCAGTAAAGCCCATATGAGCACTACCGGCGGCGCCAGCTTTGCCACCAGCCAGGCAGCGATCGACAGCGGCCTGGTACAAGAGCAATGCACACTATGCCACGGGCCCGGTCGCAGCTCGGATGTCAGCCAGGTACACTCGCTGCTACCCTGATGGCTGCGAGGTCGGCGTTATCGTTTCCGGTTAGCCCGCACGCTGCTAGCGGTCGTCCATCGTATTTGTGTTAATCTGGATTCACCGCAAACAGCTTGAGTAGCCTGGCCAATGGCCCAGAATGCCACCATCTATAAAGCCACACTGAATGTCGCCAATATCGGCCAGCATTATTACGATACCCTCAACCTGACAATAGCCCGCCACCCCTCGGAAACCGAGGAGCGCATGATGGTGCGCCTACTTGCCTACGCCTTGCATGCGGGACCCGACTTACAGTTCAGCAAAGGCCTTAGCACCGACTATGAACCGGACCTCTGGCTGAAAAGCCTGACAGGTGAAATAGAACTGTGGATTGATGTCGGCCTGCCCGAAGAGGGCCGTATTCGCAAAGCCTGCAATCGAGCAGGGCAGGTTTTTATCTACAGCTATGGTGGTCGTTCGGCACAACTGTGGTGGCGTCAAAATGCTGATAAGCTTGCACGCTTTAACAACCTGGCGGTGACGGATCTCGCGCCAGTGAGCACCGCAGCGCTGGCCAGCATGGCGCGGCGTAACATGGAGCTGCAATGCACGATAGATGACAATGAGATATGCCTCAGCGATACTGGGCAGACTGTCTATATTGAGCACCAGGCGCTTGTGCTAGATCCACTATGAATGCGATTTCAATGATCGCCTAAGGGAGTAACCATGGAACTTAATGCGGACCTCATCGAAGAGTTGCACATCCTGACACTGTATGACCTTTCATCCCTGCAGTCGGGCATCAAGGTCCACCACACTGCCCAGCCCGACGCCATCGCCGCTACCCAAAGACTTTTTAACAAGGGCCTGCTGACCCAGGCTGATGGCGGTTACCTCACCAGTCTTGGCCTCGACGCTGCCGAACATGCGCAAGCGCTGCTGACTATTATTGCTGTCACCCCGGACTCCGATTGAAAGGCTCAATTGCGAGCACACCATCACGACTATAAAGCTGACTGCTTTGACAGCGCCCCACCTGCAGGCAGGGCATCGATACCCGCCTGCAAATGGCGACTGGACATCCAGAACAGGCCACTGGCGCAAGCGCCCAGCAGCCCCATCACCAGCAGAGAATAGCGAATCGCCTGTCCCTGGTAATGCCCAAACAGGGTATCGTTCATAACGCCGACCAACAGGGGCCCGATACCCAGGCCGACCATATTCAAAACAAACAGCAAGATCGCCGAAGTGGTTGCGCGCATGCGCAGGGGCACCAAGCCCTGGGTCATCGACAGCATCGGCCCCACGTACATTGCCCCAAGCAAATAGAACGGCACGAAACAGAGTAGTGCAGCCGCGGTATTATCCAGAAGGGTAAAGCCGATAACAAAAGGCAGCGCCAGCAGGGACTGCAGCGCGGGAAGGCGCATATACCAGCGGATATCCTTGCGCCCCCATCGATCGGCCCAGACACCACCGAGATAACCACCGAGGCAACCCGCCACACCGATGATCAGGCCGAGGGAGAAACCAATCTCGGTACTGGTCAAAGCATGAACCCGACCGAGATAGGCTGGCCCCCAAACCAGCACACTGTATCCGGACAGCGATTGCACCGATGCAGCCATAACCAGCCACACCAGGGCCCGGCAAGAGCCCAGATAGCGCAGCACAGCAGCCAATGCAGGCTGATCAGCCACCGCAGAACTTCCCTCTGCCATGCCCCTGGGTGGTTCAACAATACTGAAGCGTACCAGCAGTGCCAATAGCAGGCCGGGCAGCCCGACAAAAAAGAATGCCGCTCGCCAGCCCAGGGCATCCTTGATATAGCCGCCGGCAAGAAATGCAATCATAGCACCGACATAGACACCGGTAGAATATATGGCCAGCGCTGTAGCGCGTCGCCCTGGCTCGAAATAGTCGGACAACAGTGAGTGGGCCGGCGGACTGCCAGCCGCCTCGCCAATCCCAACCCCCACCCGGGCCAATGCCAATTGCAGATAACTCTGGGCCAGACCGGACGCCGCTGTCATTGCGCTCCACAGGCCCAACCCCAGGGCGATAATCGAGCGCCGCGAGGTACGGTCAGCCAGGCGGGCGATTGGAATACCAGCCAGGGTATAGAAAACCACAAAGGCAAAACCCACCAACAGGCCCATGGCGGTGTCCGAAACATCGAGCTCAGCCTTGATGTCGTCGAGCAAAATGCCAAGTATCTGGCGGTCGATAAAATTGAACACATACACCAGGAACAAGACCGCGAGTACATAGTTGGCGTACCGGGGCGACGCCAGGTGTCCGCTATGGGGCTGCGAAGGTGATACATCTTTCATTGTTAACCAGTCCTACAGCGGGCGGCAGACGCCACTGACTAATGCCTTTGTTGCCCTTGCCCACGAAAGGTATAATCGCGAGCTTCCGTTTCGACATAGAGGCCGAGCACCTTGAAAACCGAATTTTTTGGCAAGACAGTTTCGGGGCCTTTTACCATTCCCTCGGGTATTGTTGCTACCGCAGGCTCTATTATTGAATACGTCTTTCATAATATGCCGGAAATCGGCGTAGTGACGACCAAAAGTATCGGCCTGGCCCCCCGCTTGGGGTATCGCGAACCGGTATTGAGCCAGTATGCCCCGGGTTGCTTCGTCAATGCCGTTGGCCTGACGAACCCGGGTGCGGAGCAATCTGCCCTGCTATTGGCTGAACTAAACGTGCCGGCGGACCGATTTTTACTGACATCAATTTTTGGTGCCAATGCTGACGAATTCGTTCAGGTGGCGAAGCTGCTGGCGCCCTGTAGCGATGGCCTGGAGCTCAATCTTTCCTGCCCCCATGCCAAGGGCTACGGCATGGCTATTGGCCAGGATCCGGTTTTAGTAGAAGAGATTGTCAGGGCGGTGGTGAACGCCGTCGATATTCCGGTTATCGCCAAGCTAACCCCCAATACCGATAACATCGGCGCCATCGCCAGGGCCGCAGTAGCCGGTGGCGCGGCGGGCATTTGCGCCATCAACACCATGGGACCGGGCTACTACACGGCCCATGGCCACCCAATCCTGAGCAATGAACTGGGCGGGATGTCCGGCAAGGGAGTTCTGCCCATAGGCCTCAAGTGTGTCAAGGAGATTCGCGCAGCGGTTGACTGCCCGATTATCGGCTGCGGCGGCATTAGCAGTGTCGAGGATGTACTGGCCTATCGCGACGCCGGCGCCAGCATTTTCGGGGTAGGTTCGGCGCTGGTGGGCATGACCACCGATGAGATGCAACATTACTTCAAGGTACTCGCCAATGACCTGCAACAGTCTGGCCACGAGGCCGAAACGCTGGTGCGCTACGATATTGACATGGGTTTCCGCCCGCTCACCTTGGTAAGCAATGAGCGTGTCAGTGACGATATCGCGATCCTGCGCTTCGACCGGAAGATTGCTATCAAGCCTGGAGAGTTTATATTCCTGTGGGTTCCCGGACTGGGCGAAAAACCATTCTCGGCTCTCACCGATGATCCGTTCTCGTTAGTGGTAATCAATCTGGGCCAATTCACCGCCAGCCTTATTCAATTGCCTGCCGGTACCCGCGCCTACGTGCGAGGCCCCCATGGCATACCTGTTAGCCCACCAGAGGGAGCCAAAATTATGGCGGTCAGTGGCGGCACAGGATTGGCTGCGGTCTATCAATTGGCCCGCGACTTTGGTAATGCCGAGATTTTTGTCGGTGCCCGCACCAGCAACAGGCTTTACTTTCGCGATGAATGCAAGGCTTGTAGCACCCTGCACATCGCCACCGATGACGGCAGTGAGGGCTATCACGGACTGGTAACGGAGCTGCTGCGCGCTCGGCTTCAGGCTCTGAGCACCACGGAGCGAGAAAGCCTGGTGTTCTACAATTGTGGTCCCGAACCGATGGTGCATGCCGCGGAAGCTGTAGAACGCGAATTTTGTGCCCCGGAAAGGATTTTCAGCGCCATCGACTACCTGACCAAATGTGGCGTCGGCATCTGTGGCGCCTGCGCCGCCCCCGATGGTCGCCGACTCTGCGTCGACGGACCGTTCCTGAATACTGCCTGCTGACAAACCACCGCAGGCATGCGGCACACCCCGTGTTGGGCAAAGGGTGTGTCAAATCCTTCCGCTTCGCCTCAGCTGCATTACTGTTATTTTATACAGTTAAACTTGCGCGCCATCAAAACTTCTCTATACTGTACGTATACACAGCTAAAGCCATAGTGAGCGGCACCAGGAAGGCCAATCCACGATAGGAAGAAGCCCGACGAACCCGCAGTATTGATACAAGCACAGCAGGAGAATCGATATGAAACGTATTTTTACCCAGGTAGATTACGGCCAGTTCCGTCAGTTTTTAGCCACGACGGCAACCCGGAAAGTTAAGAATCGCGGGTTTGAAACGGCCATTTACGACCAACGGGGCGATATTCAGGCGATTGTCCACGCCGCCTCTATCGACGCCAAAGGCAAATGCCATCCCGCCGAATACTATATCAAAACCACATCGCTGGGTTTCGGACTTGCGGCTGCCGCTTAAACGTAGTGAGTGAGCGCCGGAACGCCGGAACGCCGGAACGCCGGAACGCCGTATCAAGCGATACGGCAGCCCGTAACATGGGGTGCCTAAACCCGGCTGGGCTGGCTTTTTACCACAACCCGATTGTTGCAATCCCGGCTTTCCCGGATCAGCTCGTCATCAACTTTATTCGAAGGTGCCTTCGCCAAACGGTCATACAGCACAACATTCACGGTGGCCGCTAAGTTCAAGCAACCCACTGTAGGAATAAAGACGACGGCATCTGCCCTGTCGATTACCGACTGGTCCAGGGTGCCATCCTCTGGCCCAAACAGGTAATAGGCGTTATCGGGGTGGGCAAACTCGGGCAGTGAGGTGGCGCCCTCTACCAACTCAACGCACACCACTTGCATGCCAGGGGCAACTTCATCCAGCAACTCATCGACCCCGAGCAACGGAATTCGTCGGGCGACTCCCCGGGTATCGGTATTAAATGAAGCGGCCCGTGCATAACGCTCGCCGCTGTAAAACACGGCGTCAACGTCGAAGCAGCCGGCTGCCCGCATCACCGCTCCTACGTTGGCCGGACTCTTGGGGTTGGTCAAACCAATATTGACCTTGCTTGGTTTCACCCCCGGGGACAATTAAGTGTGCGCAATCGGCTTGTCGGTAAACAGATAATCCTTTAACTCTTTGTCCATTTGGGGATCTTGTCGCCGAATCCATTCCAGCACCATGGCAGCGTGCTCTTTTTCTTCGTCACGATTATGGGCCAATATCGCCTTGAGAGATTTATTCTTGCAGGCATCGACACGTTGGTTATACCAATCTACTGCCTCCAACTCCTCCATCAGCGAAACAATCGCCCGGTGCATGTCCATGGTCTCTTCACTTAGATCTTCCAGCGGTTCATGGTAACCCTCATTCGACATTCTTTTCTCCTTCGGTATGGATTTGGTAAAGCGCTAGTTTAACGCCAAACAAGCTGCGATGGCAGCTACCACCAACAGGTTCAGCGAAGCTGGCGAAGAGTGCGCCAGGCTATTCGTTTTCATGAAACGCTGCTACCGATACTCCACCGTCATTCGTCAGCAGAACCTTAAAGGTGATGGGGCGACAACAAACCTGGCAATCTTCGATGTACTCCTGTTGCTCGCTCGAGCTTTCAATCAGAACCGAGATGTTTTCGCCGCAATAGGGGCAGCTCAGGTGATGCTCAGCCAGGGACTGCATAGTTTTTGCTCCGGTTTAAACCAGGTTTTCTGAGTCACCGGCGCTTAGCACACCGGGATTTGCGCACCCGAAAAGTCGACGCGCTTGTCTTTCGCACCTGCCTGCAATACCTCGCGAAAGGAGTCGGGAATTGATTGCTTGCGATATTCGATGGGCGTGACCATCACATAGACGATCTCGGCAACCGCAAGCTGGCGCCTGCTTGAATACTCGCGAAAACCCAGCTTGAAAGCATATGAAGAATTACCGATATGCGCAGTTTCTACGTCGATTTCCAGGATGTCATCGAACCTTGCCGGGGCTGTCCAGTCAATACCGAGCCGCACCACCTGGTTGTCTATGCCCTGCTCGAGCAAGCTCTGGTAGCCGCCGAACAAGACGCGCAAATACTCGGTCGCCGCCACATCGACGTAGTCAGCGTAGCGGGCGTTAAATACCACTTCCTGGGCATCACATTCTGCGTATCTTACCCGGATAAATACTTTAAAATTCTCTGCCATACTCTGGTCCTGTCTACCGCGGTAAAAACTTTGCGCGGATCATACCACCGGACAAGCGCTTCCGGCGCCGCTTGCGCTGAATCTCAGTGCCCAAACTGCAAAAGCAGAGAAGCCAGGGACTATGGCCACAGGGCTGCGCAAATGTATAATGCCTGCCGTCGCCGCCACAGTGCGGACCCAAATTACAGGTGGAGTAAGAACCATGGCAAAACGTTTCAGCATCGGGGATTTCGTCATTCGATTTATTTTCTCGTTGGCCCTGGTACTTGCCACCTACAACCCTACCGGTAAATCTTACTCCCACTGGCTGGTCGAAAATTATGCCAATTTTTCATCTGAGATGGCGCTCGCCGGGGTTACCTTGCTGATTGCCTGGGCGGTTTTTATTCACTCTACCATGCGCGCCATTGGTGGTCTGGGGATTATTCTCGGCTCTGCCTTTTTCGGATGCCTTGCATGGGTTCTGGTCGATACCGGCATCATCAAAACCGACGGCAACCATGCCACCACATGGATCGTACTGGTACTGGTGGCTGCGATTCTGGCGGTGGGCATGTCATGGTCACACCTGCGCCGCAACTGGTCGGGCCAGCAGGATGTTGATGAAATCGGCGATCGCTAGGGTTGCGCTGCGGGGTGGCTGCAACACCCACCCTGCCATGCTATCACCGGGGCGACATTAATTCCGGCGCCCAAAAAGTCGCCTGAAAAATCCTTTGATGCCGTCCCAAATTACCTGCCAGGCAACCGCAAGCATATTAATGGCTTCGTCGTTATCCTTTAATTTGGATATCGCCTCAGGCGACAGTGAGCTTGCGGCACGAGGGCTTGGTGCAGGCTGCACTTGAGCCGCGCCGGGCGACGCGGGTGGAGTAGACGATAGCGACGGTTCGGTTGTGCTTAGGGCTGCAGCTGGATCTGGATCTGGATCTGGATCTGGAGCTGGAGCTGGAGCTGGCTCAGCTTCAAGCACTGTTCTTACATTGACGACGAATTTGCCAATAATCTGCCCCGCCACACCCTCAATCATTCCCCGCCCTACCTGCACGATCCGACCAGTCATGTCGATCGCGGACTCACACTGTACGTCGGTCAGTTCGCTCGATACTGCAGCGAGACGAGTGGTGATCGTGCCACTCACTGTGCCACCGCCTTTTTCCTTTGCCTCTACCAGCATTACCACGGTGCCGGAAGGCTCATCGGCGGAGGTGTAGGCAATATTACCGGCGTATTTCGCGGTGATAGCGCCAATTTTAACTTTCACGCTACCGACAAAGTTGCGGTCATCGATTGACTCCGTCAGTGCTGCACCGGGCATACAGGCTGCAACGCTTTCAGGGTCCAGCATAAACTGCCAAACTCGCTCGACGGGCGCATTTACCTGGAAACTTTCACTGAGTTCTATCGCCATAGCGGCTCCTGTGCTGAGGTCTGCAAGCGCCAAAAGCATACCAGAATACAGCGTCGAGACGACCTGGGGAAAATATCAAATACGGCCATGTCGCCTCATCAATAATTCGCCCGCACCACCAGCCAACAACTGTTATCGGGCGCTGCGGCTGTTACACTGGCTGCCGATGGCTAGAGTCCCGTAGCGAAAACATTATGCGAATATTGATTGATAATTACCGCAACCTGACCGCCGAGCACTGCGGCAGCGGCTCAATGCGCAACCTGGTGTATCACTACTGCCAGCTCGAGTTGCCCGAGGGCGTGATTTTTGGACTGGGATCCGGTCTCGACTGCCTGTTTTTCGATATGCCCGAAGCGACGCCACCCTTTATGCTGTTCGGTCGCAGCATCACCATGGAGCAGGACCTCGCTGCTGCGCTGGGACTGGACTACCAGGAGCTCCCTGAATTAGACAATGAACAAGCCTGGCAGCAGGTACGCCAGCAGGTGATAGACGGTAAGCCCACCATGCTGTCGGGTGATATTTACTACCTTGACTATCGCAAGTTCAAAGTACACTTTCCTGGCCATAGATTTGTGTTGCTGGGCTTCGATGATGCCAAGCGTGAAGTATACATCGCGGATCGCACTGAATCGGCAACCCAGACCTGCTCTATGGACGCATTGCGCTTGAGCCGAAATCCTCCGGTCGGCATTTCCACTGCCAACCTGTGGGGAGCATTCAACTCGTCCCGGGTCGCCAACAGCCTGCCTGATGCCTGCGCCCGGGCCTTACAGAAAACGACACAGAGGATGCTCGGTGCAGACCCGTCGCAGTTGAACTGGATCAAACGTGCCACTCCCAGTGAGCCGGATTGGCTGGCCGGTGGTCTTGCCGGAATAGAGCTGCTGGGGCAACAGCTACAACAGTGGCCGAGCGATAGCGCCGCGCCTGAATATGCAGCCTACCTGGTCAGCGCAATCACCAAATTTGGTACCGGCGGCGCCTTGTTTCGAAACCTGTTTTGCGAGTTTATCGAGTGGGCGCAGATACAACGTCCGGATCTGGTATCAGGGGATTGTGTACGCTTGGCCCAACACAGCGCCCTGCATTGGGCCGGCCTTTCCGACACCATGCAGCAATTGAGTGATGACAGTTGCCATTGGTCCGTCGCCCAACAATGCCTGGCAGATGCCCAGCTGGCAGAAACAGAATTGTTTAACCGCCTGGCTGAAACCGTCCTTTAATCTACCCTGCTATAATCACGCCATCGCAATCCCGCGGCCGCACAACATTGCTGCGGACTCAGGCTGTCGCAGTCCAGGATCACTAGTCCGCACGGTGTCCAGCAAGCTGCCTGCGAAATTCGGTAAGCTTTCCGACATCGGCTGTTGCCGGGTAGATACTATCGGGGTTTAGCCTGCTGAATCAGCTTCCAGATACGATTGGGAGACATCGGCGTCTCTCGGCTTTGCACCCCCAGGGGGGCCAGCGCGTCATTCACCGCACACATCAGCGTTGCGGGCGTGGTGTGAATGGCGCCCTCACCACAACCTTTGGCTCCCAATGGCGCAACCGGTGACGGTGTTACGACATGGTCCTTGGCTGCGATCGGAACCTCGTGGATTCCCGGCAGCAGGTAGTCAGAAAACAACGATACCAGCGGTTGGCCATCGTCCGAATATACGTACTCCTCAAACAGCGCGGCACCCACGCCCTGCGCCAGACCACCCTGTATTTGCCCCTCCACCGTGGCGGGATTGAGTCGGGTACCGCAGTCATCGACAATAAAGTATTTCAGGATCCGGGTTTCGCCGGTGTCTGCGATCAAGCTCTACCATCGCTATGTGACAGGCATTGGCCGCGGTCAGGTAGCTGCGACAACGACCCTGTTCATCGGGCGCATTGCGGTTGGGGGCCGTCCATACATAACTAGCCTCCGGGCACGGCTCCATGCCGGGAGGCAGTAAGTCGCTGCGATTGAGCATGGTCCCGGCCACTTGCGCTATCGACATTTCGACGCCCGGCATACCGACAACCCGGAGCTGGCCGTCCATCAGCTCGATATTGTCGGGGGTAGTTTGCATCAGGTGGGCAACCACCCGGGCGAACCTGGCCTCAATTTTTTGGCAGGCACCAAGGATAGCACCACTCATGGCAACCCCGAGGCGGCTGCCCCCGGGACCAAAATGTGGCCCGGCAACATCGGTCGCCGCATAAGCCACACGCACCGACTCCATCGGCACACCGAAATAGTCACCGACCAACTGCGCCGCCAGGGTATATTGCCCCTGGCCCTCCAGACTGAATCCCACCGTCACGGTTATCTGGCCGAGGATATCGATGGCAACCTTGACGCCCTCCGGCACCCCGACGCCGGCCACTCCAACGGTGGCATACGCGTTCCAGTCGAACACACCGGGCTCGACGGTGCTGGCAATGCCAATACCCACCAGTCGTCCTTCAGCTCGGGCAGCAGATTGCATTTGCCGCAAGGCCTGGTAATCCGCAAGCGCCAATACTTTGTCGAGCACCGCTGCATAATTGCCACTGTCGTATTCATTGCCGCTGGGAATGGTATAGGGAAACTGCTCGGGCTTGATATAGTTGTGGCGGCGAAATTCGGCTGGATCCTGCCCCAGCTTGCGGGCGGCCATATCCATCAGCGACTCCAACACCAGATTGTGTGGCGGAGGACCATAACCGCGATAGGGATAGGTGGGCGCGCGATTGGTGACCACCAGCTTCATGTTGTACTGTGCAGCCTCGATACGATAACAACCGGTAAAAGCAGCCAGCGGCTTGGCCACTGATATCGTTCCCCAGCCTTCAGAGCCTGCGCCCTGGTCATCCAGTAAATCGATTTTTAGCCCCGTCACCGTGCCATCTGCTCTCACTGCCAGCGAGGCTTGGTAATAGCGATCCCAGGACTGGCCGGCGCCCGCCAGTAAATACTCCACCCTGTCCTCAATGTACTTAACCGGCCGGCCACCCGCTTTGCGAGATAGCAGGGCAGCAATTTCTGTTCCCCGGGGACCACCCTTGCCACCAAAACTGCCGCCGTGGGGATGACTGATCACCCGCACCTTGTTGGACGCAAGATTAAATGATCCGGCGCGACCAAGCGCCATAAACCCGGGCGTCTGGTAGGAACCACGGCAGGTGACATAATCGTTGATAACATCCCAGTCACAGACACAGCCAAAGGTCTCCATGGGGTTGGCGCCGCAACGATTCCAGCGGAATTTCTCGGTCAAAACATGATCAGCATCGGCGAAGATACGATCGACCTCGCCCCAGGTGTAGCTGCGATCCTGGATAACGTTGGTCTTGTTAGACTCGAACAACAGCGGGCTGTCTGGCTTGAGAGCCTCGAGCGGGTCAATCAGCACCGGGAGCAATTCATACTCGACATTTACCAGCTCGAGAGCATCTTCGGCAAGATAGCGGCTGGTGGCAGCTATGGCGACAATAGGCTCTCCCACAAACCGAACCTTATCCACCGCCATGCAATAGGCTCCCCAGCCCTCGGGTGAGGTTGCCATAGGATTGCACCACTGCTCGACTTCGCTACCCGTCAATACCGCATAGACACCTGGCATTTGTTCGGCGGCGCTGACATCAATGCTCAATATTCGCGCATGGGGATGCGGACTGCGCATAATTGCACAATGCGCCATACCCGGGACGCTATAGTTGTCGATAAACTCAACCGTACCCGCCACCAGTGCCGGATCTTCAATACGACTGACGTCCTTACCCAGGTAGCGCGCTGAAGTCGTGGGCAACATATCTGGAGATCCGGGAATTTTTACAGCCATGTCTTGCCTCCGATAAGCCGCGTCAATACAGTCACTCCACTAACAGCCATCATCAGGGGGGCGATGTTTTGCTAGCGACCAATTCTCGAGCGTTTGACGCCGCCAGTCGCACCGAGCGCAAGATAGCTTCGTAACCCGTGCAACGGCATAGGTTGCCACCGAGGGCATCTTTAATTTCCTCGTCGCTGGGATTGGGGTTATCCGCCAGCAACTCGACTGTACTCATGATAAAACCCGGGGTGCAGAACCCGCACTGCAGACCGTGCTCCACCACAAACGCCTGCTGAATAGGATGCAGCTGCCCGGATTGACCGTCGCGTAGTCCTTCAATGGTGGTGAGATTGGCGCCATCAACCTGCACCGCGAGCATCAAGCAGGAGCGCACCGATTTATCGTCGAGAAGAATCGAACATGCTCCGCACACTCCATGTTCGCAACCCAGGTGGGTACCGTATAGTTGCAACTCATGGCGCAAAAAATCCGCCAGCGACAACCGGGGCTCAACCTCTCTCCGGTATTGCACGCCATTTACACTAACACTAACACTCTGTTTTGGTAGCACCGGCTAAAACCTCATATACTTATGGCGGCTCAAGCGCCCGCTCGCTGAACCGCTTCTGCCAGACTGCGCTCAACCAGCACTGCTACCAGCTGACGACGATATTCGGAGCTGCCATGAACATCGGCGATGGGCTCGTCCAGTGCCGCTGCCGCTGCCGCTCCAGCGCTGTGGAAGAGCGACGGTATGGGAGCATTACCGGTAAGCAACTGCTCGGCCGCTGAACTGCGGGACGGACATCCATTGACGCCGAATATAGCAAGCCTGCAGCGCTGGCAGACACCGTCGACAAGCTCCAGGGTAACCGCTACGCCAGCTAGTGCCAGATCGCCATCGCGTCTGGCAATTTCCTGGAATGACCAACCGCTGCCGGCGGGCATAACCGGCACTCGAACTTCAGTGAGAATTTCAGTGGAATCAATATCTGTCGTCAGGAAAGTAACGTAAAAATCCTCGGCCGCGACCAGCCGCTCGCCGTCGGGGCCTACCAGTTTCATCTGGATACCCAGGACCAAAGCCGCCGCTCCGTACTCGGCAGCCGGGTCTGCGTGGGCAAAAGATCCGCCTACGGTGCCGCGATTACGGATCTGCCGATGACCGATAAGATGACTGGCGTGCTGGAACAGCGGTTGCCTCTGCATTAACAGTTTGGAGTCTTCGGCTGCGCTTTTACTGGTCATCGCACCGATGGCAATGACTTCGCCCTCGTCGCGGATATAACGCAGCTGATCCAGCTTGCGCAAATCGATGAGGGCCTCCGGGCGTGCCACCCGCAAGTTCAACATCGGCATCAGGCTTTGTCCACCAGCAAGAATCCTGGCCTCTATATCCTCACCTTCAAGCCTCTCCAGCAACGCCACCGCATCTTCCACGGAGTCAGGGGCGTAGTAATCAAAAGGAGCTGGTTTCATGAATATAGTTCCTGCAAATCAAACTGTTCGGCCGCCATATCCAAGACTGTAAAGATTCGCCCGATGCCACCATGAACCCACCGGCTGGCCCCGGCTAACGCACCGTATTATGGGGTAGATATTCGGGCTTATCCAGTAAGCCCCGAAGCCACATCAGGTAACGGCGAATCAATTACGGCCTACAGCATCTCAAATTTGGACATCTGGCGACAGTGGCCTGAACAGACGTTTATTTTGTCAGGCCATGTTCACAGGAGGGGCTCGTTGAGCACAGCATAAGCGAGCGCTTTCAAAAGTATGATATGGGTCAGCAACAGGCGTATTAACTGACGCTGCCTCTAGCCGCCGACCCGGTTTCACGGTTACAGTGGCCGATGGTTTTGGTCAATGAAGTTTCAGGTGCGCCTATGGCCCAAGCGGGTCGAACGTCCAGCATTGATTAAATTTACCGCCGCCTGCATCAACCATGCTGACCTCAATTATTTGATTTACCATTCGCGGTATGATGGTACCCTGAGAAAGTTCTGCTGCTACCCGGCCCGCTTTTCTACTGCAGTGACGTGGGCGCTTTTTTTAAACTGACCGGGCATGCCCGGGCCTGAGGGTCGACTGGTGTTGCGAAAGTTTTTACTCCCAACCGTTCTTCTGGTGCTTGCCTACGGCTTCTGGATCAGTCCGAATTTTAAAACCATTGCTGCTGGTCTGGCGTTGTTCCTGTTCGGGATGGTCTCCCTGGAAGAAGGCTTCAAGGCATTTACCGGCGGCACCCTCGAAACGCTGTTGCGCAAGTCGACAGACAAGGTGTGGAAAAGCATCCTGCTTGGCATCAGCAGCACCACCATCATGCAATCCAGCTCGCTGGTGTCGCTAATCACTATTTCATTCCTCAGCGCGGGCCTGATGGACCTCGGTGCAGGCATCGGCATTATTTTTGGCGCCAACCTGGGCACCACCACTGGCGCCTGGCTGGTGGCAGGCTTTGGCCTCAAGGTGAATATCGCAGCCTACTCCATGCCACTGCTGGTGTTTGGGGTGCTCCTGATATTCCAGCAGTCGAAAGTGCTGAAAGGCATTGGCCACGGGCTTGCGGGCCTGGGACTGCTATTCCTTGGAATCCACTATATGAAAGAAGGCTTCGACGCCTTCAGCCAGAATATCGATCTGGCCAACTATGCGGTCTCTGGTTATCCCGGGCTATTCCTGTTCACCTTTATCGGTATTGTGGCGACGGTGGTTCTGCAATCCAGCCATGCAACCCTGGTGCTTATTATTACTGCCCTGGCGGCGCAGCAAATTACCTATGAAAACGCCATGGCCCTGGCCATCGGTGCCAACGTCGGCACTACCATTACAGCCATGCTGGGGGCGGTAAGCGCCAATATCGAAGGCAAAAGGCTGGCAGTGGCGCACCTTATTTTCAACGTCACAACCGGGCTTTTAGCTATCCTGCTAATCTCCCAGCTAATTTGGGCGGTTGACTGGGTGTCGGCACGAGTGGGGATTCGCGACCATGACTTCACTCTGAAGCTGGCCGTCTTTCATACTTTGTTCAACCTGATGGGGCTGGTTCTCATGACCCCGCTGATCAAGCGTATGGTGGTATTTCTGGAGCGAACAGTGAAGGCTCCTGCCACCGATAGAACCCAGCCCATGTACCTCAATGAAGCGACCATGGAAGTGCCTGCCGCGGCAGTCGAGGCAGTGCGCAAGGAGCTGATTCGCCTCTATCAAAATGCCTTTCACCTGATAGCCCACGGTTTGAGCCTGCAACGCGGCACCATAAAGTCAACCCAGGACCTGGGCCAGGCGGTGGCCCAGTCGCGACGGTTGATGCCGGTTGATATGGACGAATACTACGAGCGTCATATTAAACCGCTTTACAGTGCGATCATCGAATTTATCAGTAATGCCCAGGCGCGCCAGTTACCCCAGCAGGAGTCGGACCAGCTTTCTGAATTGCGCGCAGCAGGCCGCAATATTGTTGAAGCCGTCAAGGACATGAAGCATCTGCACAAAAACCTGTCGCGCAACCTGCGCACCACAGACGACGCCCTGCGCGGCGAATACGACGCCATTCGCCTGCAACTTGCCAATATACTGCGGGAACTTAACAATATTGAGGAGCAAGAGCCCGACAGCGACACCATATTGTCATTGGATGCGGTGGCGCTTGAACTAAGGGAAGACACCCGCCAACGCGAAAGGGCCCTCGACGAACTGATCCGCAAGCGGCAAATCAGCCCCATGCATGCCACCTCACTAATGAACGACAATGGCTATACCTATGACATATCGGCCAACCTGCTGGAGATGGCTCGCCCCATTTTTGGTACTCTGCAGGATGAACTGAAGAACGCTGAGCAGCAGTTGGCGCTTGAAGACGTTGATCTGAATAAACTGATGAAATAATTTCCCTGTCTCAATTTGCCGTAGGGCTGCATCATGAAATTGAAGAAAATCCGGGAGCGGCTCGGTACCTTACTAAGTGCCGACCAGCGGGCGCAAGCGAAAGAAAAAGCGGCCATCAAGGAGCTGCTTGTAAAATTGAAAAAAAAGGAGCGCCACCTGCGCAGCAAGCTGGCTGATTGCGAAAGCGGGGAACAACGGAAGAAAATTGAAACGAAATTGTCCGTCTGCCATGCCCAGCGCGAAAAGGGAGTGGCACTACTTAGACAAATCAAATCAAACACTTAGCCCCAGCGCTTGAATATGTGCGCATTGCCCCCAACTCCCCTTTAGCAGCAGCAGGCGTAGTATTTGCTCCCGACAATCCCTTTCAGCGCTGGTAAAGGGACTTCGTCTATCGCGAAAGGGAGTTGTTTTTCGCCGAGAATGGTGAGATATAGTTGGACAGAAGCTATTGTTATTGATGGCCGCAAATTTAGCCACAACCATTGAAAGAACCGAGATGGCGCTTTCAACCCGTTACAATGGCACCTCGCAGCAGGGTTTAGCCCTGGCAAGACCGAGAATGCCAACTGCCGAGTGAGAATCACTATGCACGCTGAAGAAAAGCCTCCCCTCCTGTTGCTGCAAGCCGGTATTTTCCTAAGCACTCTGTTGATAGCCGTGATCGCCGTACCCTGGTTTGGCCTGACCTATGGTTACCACTGGAGCGCGTGGCTGGGTTTTGCCCTGATTTTGATCGCCAATGGCTTGTCGATTACCGCGGGCTATCATCGTCTTTGGTCACACAATGCCTATAAGGCCCATATCTTACTGCGCGTACCTCTGGCGCTGTTTGGTGCGGCCACCCTGCAAAACAGCATCCTGATATGGGCCTCCGGTCACCGTCGCCATCACCGTCACATCGACGATTTTGACAAAGACCCCTACTGCGCCCGGCGCGGCCTCTGGTTTTCCCATATTGGCTGGATGCTGCGTGACTATGAGGCCAGCAAGGAAGATTTCAGCAATGTCCGCGACCTACAGCGCGACCCGGTAGTAGTCTGGCAGCACAAATACTATGTGCCGCTAGCCCTGGCGATGAATTTTATCCCGCCCCTGCTGTTGGGCTGGATCACCGGTGACTGGATCGCCAATTTACTACTGGCCGGCGTGTTACGCCTGGTCATCTCGCACCACACCACCTTTTTTATTAACTCTCTGGCACATTATTGGGGCAAGCAACCTTACACCGATCACAATACCGCACGCGATAGCGGTGTGCTGGCCCTACTGACCTATGGTGAGGGCTACCACAATTACCACCACCGGTTTCAGAATGATTACCGTAACGGCGTCCGCTGGTGGCAATTTGATCCCACTAAATGGTTAATCAAAACAGCCTCCTGGATTGGCCTGACGCGTGACCTGAACCGTATCCCCGATTTCAGGATACGCGAGGCCATTGTAGCGATGCAGTTCAAGCGAGCGGAGCAAAGCCTGGCTTTGTCGATGCATACGGACAAGTTCCGGGCCTGTGTTGAGCAGGAATACCAGCAGTTTCTGGAGAACCTGCAGGAATGGAAAGTCTTGCGCGAGCAATGGTATGTCCGCAATCGCCAAAAGCTGGCGGAAGCCCGGGACGACTGGCATCGGAAATGGGAACAGACCAATCTGCGAGCTCGATTCCGCGAGCTGGAATATGCGCTCAAGCTGCAACAGAAACGGCTGGAGCAGATTAACCTGCAGTTAAAAATGGCCTAGCTGAGCTTACTTTTCTTTTTTCAAAAGGGCTTGTGCCACAGAGGATGGACCCTACCCATAGACAAATCTGGTTGGGCCGCACCCGGCCGGACCGCACCCGGCCGGACCGCACCCGGCCGGACCTAAAATCGCAGCTGGATTCCGGTATCTAGCACAACCTGGCTCCACACCGTGCCGTTAATCCCCAGGCTGCAACCACCATTACAAAATGCAGCGGTGCTACCATCGAAAAAAGTCGGGACCCAACGCACACCCAAGCGCAATAGGAAATTTTCGCTGATTTTGTAGTTAGTGCCACCCGCTATCTGGGCAGATATGCGGGTCAAGTCGGTCAGGCTGCTGTCGCCAGGCGAATAATGCACCGCTCCCACCCCCAGTAAAAGGAAATGCTCCCAACGCAACCGGGGCCACAGGGTCATTGCGGTAAACTGCAAATGGGTAATCGAAACATCACTATCATCCAGCCCGGCATCATCGGAAAAGGCAGTATTTTGCTGACTCAGATAAACGCCAAGTCGCTGGTCTGACTTACCTTTGTAGGGGAAATCGACGGCCACAGCGTAGCTTGCGGTTTCGTCAACCTGTACCTCGCTATTGCTATCGACGTTTTCAAACTCCCCACTCACGGTGTAACCCGCCAACAATGTCAAATCAACGGCATGCCCATGACCTGCCATCAATACCAACACAATACCCACTAGTCGTCGCACAGTGCAGCTCCTTTTTTAAAAAACCAAGCGAATTGGGCCCTATTATAGTGGCAGCAGCACTCGACGCCATGCACTGGAGCTGCTGACGGGCTTTGGGTATAGTGCCTGCGCCAATACCAACAACAGACCACCATGCATACTTCCTCCATTTACCTCAAAGCTTTGGTCTGCCTGCTCGGCCTTTGGCTGTGCCTGAACATAGCCTTCAACTGGGTCGTTGATCCGTTCGACGCCTTCCAGATAGTGCAGCGTGACGGCTTCAACCAGATTAAACCGAGGGCTGCCAAATACGAGAGAGTCGCCACTCCACTGATCCTGCAACACTTGCAAGCTGAACGCCTCTACCTCGGGACCTCGCGCACCGAAATTGCACTCAGGGGCGATGCACCGGCACTACCTCCAATGCTCGACGGCGCCAGTGGAACCACCTTCAACAGCGGGATTTCGGGTGCCAGCATCTACGAAATCATGCTGCTGTTCCAGCACGCCCTCGAGGTGACATCCATGCGAGATGCGGTGCTGGGCCTGGAGATTCATGCTTTTAGTCTACCTGGACCCGCTCGTACCGAGATTGATAACTATGTGGTGCGCGACTGGCGTGGCGAGGCGAATCATGGATATCGCTGGCACCAGTTGCGCGATAACCTGATATCCCTCGATGTCAGCTCCAATTCCCTGGAAACTCTTACCAAGCAAGCGCCACAATACGACACCCTCGCGGCCGACGGCCGGCATCTGGCTGCAAAAACACTGGCGGATTCCCTTGAGGGGCGCAGCCACAGCGACCTTTTTGGACAATGGATAGGAGAATTTGTCAGCCAGGTCTGGACACCCTGCCCGACTGGCGCAGTGCTATTTCGCTACAGTGAACAGTTCGACAGCTTCGGCCGCTTTCGTGACATCCTCGTGCTTGCGGCGCAACACCAGGTCAATCTTAAGCTCTACCTTTCGCCTTCCCATATCCTGCTAATGGATGCCATGTGGCAATCCGGTGTTTGGCCCGACTCTGAATACTGGAAAGGCCGCCTGGTGACTATTGTCGACGAGGTCAACCAGCAATACGGTACCGACTTCAGTATTATCGATTTCGAAGGCGTTGACCGTTTCAGTACCGAACCGCTGCCGAGAGACAATCGCGAACGTATGCAATGGTTTTTCGACCCGGTGCACACTACCCCGGCACTGGGTGACCTGATGCTGGCCAGGATTTACCAGCAAAGAGCCGAAACCGCGGACGACTGGGGCCGCAGCTTGAACCCGGTGCAACTGCCGAACCATTTGCACCGACTGCGCCGCGACCTCCGTGAATGGCAACAGCAACAAACCAGCCAACGGCAATGGGTGCAGGACATTGTACAGCGCAATATGGCGCTGCGCCCCGGAGCCCCGGCTTGCCCGCGGTCACAGCGATAAACATGGAAATCACGGCCTGCCTTGCAGCCAGGCCAATAGTGCGGTTAGAGTATGCGCTCTTCGTTATTGATGAACGCCGTTGCGCCGCCCCGCAGGTAACACCCACTGCGCAATGGCAGCCCGCTGTCGAAACAATTCTATTCGGGTATCAACTGGCAAAGGCCGCGCTGGATGTTATTTAATTCCTACCTGTTTATTTTCGCCTTTTTACCGGTGGTGTTGCTGGTTTACTGGGCTGCCAGGGGCCATCATCGGCTGGAATTGGCGCTGGCCTGGCTAACCCTTTCGTCACTGCTGTTTTACGGATGGTGGAAGCCGGCTTACCTGTGGATCATCATGGGCTCGATGATTGGCAATTACCTGTTCGGGAAGGCCCTGGCCCGCAGCCACAGCCGCGCTCTACTCGCCCTGGGTGTGGGTCTGAACCTGGCCCTGCTCGGCTATTACAAATACACCAACTTCCTGGTCGACAATGTCAACATTGCACTCTCTACCAACTTCCACCTCGACACCATCCTGCTGCCACTGGCAATTTCATTTTTTACCTTCCAGCAGATAGCCTACCTGGTAGATACCTACCAAAGCAAAACCCAGGAGTATCGCTTTCTTCACTATTGCCTGTTCGTGGTTTTTTTCCCGCAGTTAATCGCAGGGCCGATTGTGCATCACCGGGAAACCATCCCGCAATTTCTCAAGCCATTACCAGCGTCGGACTTTGCCGGCCACATAGCGGTTGGATTGTCTCTGTTCATCATCGGCCTGTTCAAAAAGGTCGTGCTGGCGGACACCCTGGCAGAGTCAGCAACCCCGGTCTTTGGCCTGGCAGACGCCGGCAGCGCTATCAGCACCCGCGATGCCTGGTTCGCGGCACTGGCCTATACCTTTCAGCTGTACTTCGATTTTTCCGGCTATTCAGACATGGCTATCGGGCTGGCGCGAATGTTTGGCATTGTGCTGCCAATGAACTTTTTTTCGCCCTACAAGGCCACCAATATCATCGACTTCTGGCGGCGCTGGCACATCACCCTGTCGCGCTTCCTGCGAGACTATCTGTACATTCCGCTGGGCGGCAATCGCAGTGGCCCGTTGCTGCGCTATCGCAACCTGTTTATCACCATGCTGCTAGGCGGGATGTGGCACGGCGCTGGCTGGAATTTTTTGATCTGGGGTGCCCTGCATGGCACTTACCTGGTGATCAACCACGGTCACCATTACCTGTGCAAGCGCTTCAGTTTGCCAACGGGCGGGCGTCTCTATCGCAGCCTTGCATGGCTGCTGACTTTTGTCGCCGTGGTAGTGGCCTGGGTGTATTTTCGCGCCGAAACCCTGCATGGAGCACACACGCTTTTGTCGGCTATGGCCGGCCTTGGTGGGCACACCGAAAACACCCTGCCCACCAATGATATAAACCCGATAGTCATTGCGCTGTTGGTATCATTGTTGGCACCGAGCAGCTTGCAGATGCTGGCGGATTTCAAACCGGTGCTAGACGATATTGGCCCGCAATCGAGTCACGTTCGGCTGCGTTGGCGACCCAGCTTTGGGTGGGCACTGGGCTTAAGCCTGGTTGGCGCCTACGCGATCATGGATATGGCGAAAGTCAGTGAATTCCTCTACTTCCAATTTTAAGGTGGCCGGATTTTCCCGCTACCTGAGCAGGCTGCTGGGCTTACTGGCCTTGCTCATGCTGATGAATATCAGTTTTAACCTGATAGTCGACCCACTCAATGCCTGGAATATCGTGAAAGTTGACGGATTTAATGCTGTCAAAAACCGCGCCTACAAATATGAACGCATCGCCAAGCCCTTGATGGTGGAGCGTATGCAACCGCAACGGGTTTTTATTGGCACCTCGCGCACCGAATATTCTATGTCTGGCGCGTCTCCCGCCCTGCCCCAGCAGCCGCCCAAGACCACACTCAATCTCGGCATGCGAGCCGCGAACATCAAGGAGGTACAGCTGATGCTGCAACACGCACTGCTGCAAGCACCGGTTCGCGAAGCGGTGATCGGGCTAGAGACCCATTCATTTAACACGGCTGCAGGGCGACCCACCGAGCTCGACCCTTACGTGGTGAGGGATTGGCGCGGGGGCAAGAATAGAGGCTATCGCCTGTACCAGTTTCGGGACACGCTGCTGGCGATGGACGTCAGCAGCGCCTCCGTCAAAACCCTGCAACGCCAAACCGACGACGATCACAAAATGGCTGAGGATGGCCGTTTTCTCGCCGAGAAAAATATTCCCGATATTCTCGAAAATGGCGGCTTCAGATACAGTTTCAGTTACTGGATCGACGAGATTATCGGTGGTGCTTCAGCGCTCTGCCAACCGGGTGTCTATGGCCCAGGCAATGCAGCAATAGCTCGATTCAGGGATATGCTGGCAATTGCCGCTGAAGCCGATATCGACCTCAAACTGTTTATTTCCCCGTCCCACGTTAGCCTGCTGTATGCACACCAGCTACTAGGCACCTGGACGGGCTCTGAGCGCTGGAAACGGGCGATGCTGACGGCGGTAGAAGAGGTCAACCATGAATTTGGCACGAGCTATAAGATTATAGATTTTGAAGCAGTGAACCCCCTGACCACCGAGACGATTCCCGCTGCAGGAGACCAAACCAGCACCATGCAGTACTTTTTCGACCCGGCACATTTCTCTATGGCTACTGGCGACAAAATGCTGGCACGCTTGTATAGCACAGGCGATACCGATTGGGGCGTTGAGCTGAATCTGGACAAGCTTGATGACCAATTACAGCAACTGCGGCAAAGTGTCGCTCGCTGGGCGCATCAAAACCCGGATGAACAGGCCTATGTGAAGTCGATCACCGACCGCCATGCCGATCACCGTTGCCAGGAACGAGCGCCGGATCGACAATAATACTATGCAACCAGCCAATCTCGCTGGCCTGAAAACCTGCTCTGCAGATACTCCATTTGGTCACCGCGAATTCGATGATTGGCAAGATACATAAACTCAAAGGGATTGGGGCTAAACGGCACGGCCAGTAACTCCATGCCAGCCTGCTCAGGGGTACGTGCGCCCTTGTGAAGATTGCATCGCTTGCAGGCACACACCACATTGGTCCACTTGTCTTTACCGCCCTGGGAGCGGGGCAGAATATGATCGCGGGTGAGATCAGCAGCCGTATACTGCACCCCACAATACATGCAGCGGCAGGCATCACGGCGGAACAACAGGCGGTTGCTTAACGCTGGGGTAAACTTGTGATGCCGGGTGTCACCGTCACAGGCAATAATGGGCGCCAGCCAAAGCACTGAGCGCTCGCCCTGGCGATTGTAGCCACCGTGCATGGCAAATTTGTTTTCCCCCAGACTCCAGATGACAAGTTCCTTGGCGTACAGGGTGACGGCCTCTTCCCGACTGTGCCAGTGTGTAGGCAAGCCAGCCTTGTTGAGCCGCAGAATGCGTGTATTCGACAACATGTCCCAACCTCACTCACGTCAGGCGGCAGTGGCCGCAGAGTGCGGCTACTGCTATAGTGGTTTTATTGTTCTCGGCTTGCAAGCTGCGCGCCAGGGCATCGATAAGGGGTTTTTTCGTAATGCCTTCGACTAAAACACCATGGATTCATCAAAGTTTCACATAGACCGATTACGGTATCATAACAACATCACCGGAAAATGTTTGCCGCTGTTATTGCATGCAATTCAACGGCAATGGCAGCAGGCGAATGCGGCTAGATTAATGGCTTCGTTCAAGGGCATTCGTAACAGGACTTTTCATATGAGCAGCAAAGGAAAAATTCGGATAGGCATAATGGGGTTCGGTCAGGTAGGCAGGCAACTGTATCATCTGGCAGCAGAGAGCGACGATCTTGAAGTTGTCGCGGTGGCAGATCTCGGTAGTGCCGAGATCCTTCACTACCTGTTGCGCAGCGAAGGTGCTGAAAATTGTAAATTGGAAGGCAACTATCTGCAGTGTCCTGCCTTTCGCACCCGCATGATGCAACAAAACTCTCCCGGCGCAACCCCCTGGGACGTATTTGGAGTAGATGTAGTGATCGACGCTACCGGGAAATTTCGCAGCGCCGAACAACTGCAACCCCATCTCGACAGTGGGGCACCCAGAGTCATCACCACATCGCTGCCAGACGCGACGCTGGATCGCATGCTGATACCGGGCGTCAACTCCGGCAGCGCGAAAGCCGGCGACAAGCTGGTGTCCTCTGGCTCGGCAACCACGACGGCGCTGGCGCTGACCCTGAAAATACTGGACGAGGCTCTGGGCGTGGAAAACGCTACCATGACCACGATTCACGCCTATAGCAGTGACCAACCGCTGCAGGATTACGCCGGCAAGGACAGCCGCCGCAGCCGCTCGGCAGCGGAGAATATCATCCCCAATACCAGCCAGTCGCCACAATGGGTGGCAGCGTTGTTACCCCAATTTGACGGCAAATTGTCGGGCCATGCCCTGAATGTACCAGTACAAAGGGGATCAATGCTCGATCTCAGCACGGTAATGAGTAGCAACGCCGTCACTGCTGAAGATATCAACAATGCCATGTTGGCAGCCTGCGACAGCTACCCGGGCCTGGTCAGCACCGTCGCCGATCCCATTGTTTCCTCAGACGTCATCGGCAATCGACACTCAGTGGTGTTCGACCTTCAGGGCACGCTCAAATCCGGCTCGCGGATGATCAAGTCACTGGTATGGTATGAAAGCCTCGGCCATGCCTGCAGAACGCTCGATGTGGTGAGCTTGTATCGCGAACTGGATGGCAAGGAGATATCACAATGAAAGTAGCTATCAACGGTTTTGGGCGCATCGGGCGTTCGGTTTTCCGGATTCTCGACAAACGCAGCGATATCGACATTGTCGCCATCAACGATTTATTCGAGCATGATGCTCTGCGCTACTTGCTGCAGTACGACACCATTATGGGCGGTTTCGACAAGGCATTGGCGCTGGTGGACGATCACCTGGTTACCCCCGACAGCCGGGTACGCATGATCAGCGAAGCCGACCCGGAAAAACTGCCCTGGGGTGATATGGGAGTGGATGTGGTAGTGGAAGCCACTGGCAGGTTTCGCAAACGCGAGGAAATCGATGCTCACCTGCGGGCCGGCGCAAAACGGGTCATATTAACGGTTCCGGCCAAGGATGAGATTGACTACACCGTGGTTCTGGGGGTCAATGACGCGGGCCTCAACCCCAGTCACCGGATTGTCTCCAACGCCAGCTGTACCACCAACTGCCTGGCGCCAATGGCCAAGATACTGCACGACAACTTCGGTATTGTTGAGGGCCTTATCAATACCGTGCACGCTTATACCAATGATCAACGCCTGGCAGATGTGCCCCACTCGGACTGGCGCCGTAGTCGGGCCGCGGCAGAAAATATTATCCCCACCTCAACCGGCGCCGCCAAGGCGGTAGGCAAAGTGCTGCCCGAATTGAAAGGCAGGCTCGACGGCATTGCGGCGCGGGTACCGGTGCCCGATGGCTCGGTGGTTGACCTCTACGTTGAGCTCGACCAGGAGGTAACGGTAGAAAAGGTTAACGGTGCCGTGCGCGAGGCGGCAAGTTCTCCGTCGATGCGAGGCATATTGCAGTACCTTGATATGCCCGTGGTGTCATCTGACATTATCGGCAATCCCTATTCATCTATTTACGACCCGGCCTTTACCTCGGTCAATGCCGGTCGTTTTGTCAAAACCCTTAACTGGTATGACAATGAGTGGGGCTATTCCAACCGGGTGGTTGATCTTATTTCCATTATGAGCGGTTGGGAATAAACGGCTGTGTCCACGGCCTGGCGCATGCAATCCATTGGTGTGCTCCAGGCCCGTTCGTCACGTTTCCACCGGATGCATTGGTCGGATAACAAAAAAGTCGCGCTCGCCAATCGGCGATCATGAGCCAGCGGCCATATCGACTGGTCGCCGACATTGGCGGCACTAACGCCCGCTTCGGCATAACCCTCGCCGACGACCCGGTTCCCCGAGCTGTCGCCGTATTAGCCACCTCGAGCTTTGCCGATATTGGTAGCGCTGTGCGCGCCTATCTAGCCCAGGTAAATGCAGAACTGCCACGCCATATGTGCGCCGCAATTGCCGGGCCAGTCAACAGCAAAACTATCCGGATGACCAATAACAGCTGGTCGTTTAGACCGGGCGAACTGCGACGCGACCTGGGCCTGGAGAGCCTGAAGATCATCAACGATTTTGAGGCAATGGCCTGGGGTGTTTCGGGAATCAGTCCCCACGAACGAGTCCAGATTGGCGGTCAGCCAGTCGCTGGCTGCGATCTTCCAATTGCTGTTATCGGCCCCGGAACCGGGTTTGGCTCCGCCATGTTGTTGGCCAATGGCGCCGAGCACCAGATTATTGCCACCGAGGGCGGACACGCATCGCTGGCTCCCGCCAATCAGCGAGAGCTGGCGATTACCCGTTGGTTGTTGCAGCAGGACATCTTCTGCAGCCGCGAAGCGGTGTTATCCGGCGTCGGACTGGAACTACTATATCGAGCTATTAGCGCTATCGACGGCCAGCAACGCTTACTCGCCGCGCCCGAAATTCAAAAGCAGGCTGTCGCCAGTAGTGAGGGGCCGGCGCGGGAGGCACTGGAGATATTTTGCGCGATGCTGGGAACGGCCGCTGCCGACCAGGCCCTGTGTAGCGGAGCGCTGGGGGGTGTCTATATTGTTGGCGGGATCGTCCCGCGTTTTATTCCCTTTCTCCAGGCGAGTAATTTTCGGCAGCGCTTCGACAGCGGGCAACGGCCCATGAGTCGCTATTTACAGGCCATACCCGTGTACGTAGTGACAGCACCCAGCCTGGGCCTGCGGGGCGCTGCACTGGCAGGAAAGTCACCTCCCTGCTGACGGTTTAAGATAGTACTGCCGGTCTGCGGTGCGGGTGATCAAAACCCGTAACCCAGGGTAAGCCCTATGACCGTCACAACCTCGCCATCGACGAAATCGACATCGACCTGCGGGCTCAATTCAAAATTGTTGCCAATCTCAAAGCCATATTCAACGCCAAACCGCATCAGGAATTCGGTTTCATTATCGTCGTCGCTAAACTCCACTCCGGGCGCTGCATAGAATTTCCAATGTCCGGTATGGTAGGCAAACGGAACCGCGGCAATGGTAAAATTCAGGTCGCCATTCGCATGCTCCAGGATAAGCCCGAGCCCGACCGAGGAAGTCAGCCTGCGCTCATACTCAACCCCATAGGTCAGCGCCTTCTCACGCCGCGCCTCACTGGTCATACCCGACGAAGGCCGCTACAACATTAGGATGATAACCATGCTCGTGAGCTTCCCCCGCACCAGTGTGAGAGACAGATCCATGATCGCCACCAGATTCCTCGACTGCCAGTGCACCCTGCAGCGGCAGCAGTGAAGCAAGCAACAGTAATTTCGCGAAATGTGTTGGTCCGTTCATCGGTGAGCCCCTTGAATTTTTATCGGTTGTTCAAATGTTCCGCGAACCAGCCATAATCGATTTGACCGATCAAATCGCCATAGCTGTGCATCATAAAGCAGCCCGAAGGGTTTGAAAACGGCGCCCGGAAAAGAACCTGGGCCAGCTGGGTTAGCCGGCGCCTGGAGGCGGTTTTTCGCGGGCGACCAGATAGGATTCCTGTGAAACAGCGGCCAGCAGCTCTCCCCGCTGATCGTAAAACAGGCCGCGTGTATGACCGCGACCATGCAGTGCAGCAGGACTTTCCTGCACATAAGCCACCCAGTCTTGTAGCTGCGGCGGGCGGTAAAACCAGATTGCATGATCGAGACTCGCAAGACTGGGCATATACCCCTCGGCCACACTATGCGGGCGCATGGCGACGCTGGGCATATTCCAGTCGCTGGCATATGCCAACAGTAAAATATGCTGCCAACTGCTGACGCCCGTTGCGTCGGCCAAGCGAAACCAGGTCTGGTTTTCCGGCCCCTGGCACTGGTCAAATTGTAGGGCTTGCTCGATCCGAACTTCAAAGGCAGCGCTGCGACCCGCCGACTCCTGCAGGCTCCAGGATTGTTGGCGATGCGGATAGAACTGGGCTTTGGCGACTCCGGGAAGCTTCAGCTCAGGCGGCGCAAGGGTATGCTGGTAGGAATTCTCGGGCAGGTGGAAAGTCACGGTAGCGAAGAAAATGCTCACGCCCTGCTGGCGACAGCAGACATTGTATAGCTTGAAGCGTCTTCCATCCTTCAGCACCTCAACCTGTATCTCGATCGGGTGCTGGTGATCTCCGGGACGCAGAAACTGGCCATGCAGCGACTGTATCGAAAATTCTGTGGGGCAGCATTGACGGGCAGCATCAAGCGCCTGGGTGATGGTGAGGCCACCATAAATGCGGTGCCTACCGGGTCCAGCCTCGCCGACAAACCGACTCTCGGCAGTAGCCTTAACCTGTAATACATCGATAAGTTCTTGTAATGCTTGCATATACAGCCCGCTGGTGACCCGGCTCAGGCGTCCTGCTGCATACACACCAGGCGAGCATCTTCCAATGCCGCCGTGCGATGCACAGTCTGCTGTTGATAGCTCTCGTCCATTACCATTGCCAGGAATGCTTGCACATCAGGATATCGTACCATCAGGATATGGTCCCAGTGTTCCCCCGGTGGCGTGATGGGGTGAGACAGGGCATGCCCTGCCCACAATACCTCGGCACCGCTGGCGACCATAGCCTTGGACGCATGGCGGCTGTAGCGCGCATACGCTTCAATGCCGGAACAAGGCGCAAAATCTGTCCCGTCCGGATACTTGGCTTGCTCGCGAAAGCGCAACAGATTTAGCATCACAATCGGGGTATCTCCCGGTACGTCTTTGGCCAACGCACTAAAGCTTTCGGGACTTGGGTTAATCACTTGAGTCATATCTGTCACCGTATCAGTTCTTCGGACAGGCTATCTGCCGGCGCCATTGCATCGGCATCGGTGTCGGCAGATTGCCGAGCCTGCTTATTCGTGTGTTGCGCTAGCGACCACTCCAGAAAACGGTGAACACCGCGGATTACCGGGTCAGTTCGAGGTGAGTGAATGTTGTCGAAAGCATGCTCCGCGCCCGGCAGTTCAAGGTAGACGGCCGGGTTATTGGAAACCTCAATCAGTTTCTGGCGAAACACGATGGCCCCTTGAGCATTGGCGAGACTATCGATTTCTCCCTGGATGATCATAAACGGGGGTGCGTCTTGAGTGATATGGTTGATCGGTGATGCCAGTTCCCAGAGCCCTGGGTTTGCCTCGGGGGACTCGTGGATAACCCGATTTTGAATAAAACGAATAAAAATGTCGCTGCTACGATTGTCGTAACCGCGCCAGCATGTCATAGATACCGTAGAGCGGCACCACTGCCTGCACTGATGTATCAACCCCGGGAAACTCTTGTTGCAGCTCGCTCCGGTTGGCGGTCAAACCCATCAACGCTGTCAGATGACCTCCAGCCGAACCGCCGCTAACTGCCACAAAGTCGGGATTCATGCCGTATTTATGACCCTCTGTACGGATCCAGCACAGTGCCCGTTTGCAGTCTTCGATATGGGCCGGAAAGCTGACGCTCGGGCTCAGTCGATAATTGATTGCTACACAAATCCAACCTTTGCTCGCCAGATAATGCATCAAAGGCAAGGCCTGCTGGTCTTTAGAGCCCATCATCCAGGCGCCACCATGGATTTGCAGCAACACCGGGCACCCGTCTTTTGGGATCTGCGACGGTCGATAAATGTCCAGCCGCTGCTTGATGCCCGCGGGGCCGTAGGCGACGTTCTTCAACTTCTCGACGCCCGCCCTGGGCATATGAAAAGGCCGCCACCAGTCCCTGAAGGTCACTTCGGTTTCAAGGTTTGAGCGAACTTCCGCAGGGATCGCCGAGCGATAATCAGTGCCCAGCCCGGCCTGTAACGCCGTTTCGGTGATGGCGGTGGATCGAAACGCCATTTTGATGCTTTTTAACAGCGCGAACCAACTCACCGCCAGAGCCAACAGCGCAATGACCCCCAGCACCGATGAGAGTGCGCCCAGGCTCACCAGCAGCAATGCCGACAACAACTGGACGGGCAACCATAGCCATGCCAACTCGGTAGTAATCAGTGAATAGGCAAATAAGGTCCACGGCGGCTCAACTCGCTCAGCGTTGCGGTCAAGGTAAATTGCTCTCATTGAAACGATGTTAAATGCGGCCAGGCATGCCAAAAGCCAATCCATTTTTCGAATACCTCGTAATGTGAAAGCTGACCGGGTGAATTGTCCGCGTGTTTAGGTGGCGATCATAAAGACCCCGGCCCCTGGCAGCAAATTAATCCGACAATAATTCTGCGGGTATTTCAAAAGTACCCGTCAGGCTGTCGCTCAATTTCAACACATGACCGGAGTGCGCCCCTCCAGCCTATCCATCGCACTTACGATAGGCTCGGGAATATCACAGCTCTGGCCGAGAGAGTAATCGTAGTAAAGCACCAGGCCTTCACCATCGGCGGCAATCCGATCAGAATTTTCGCTGTAGACCACAAATTCCATGCTCAATTTTCTGGTCGACAGCAACACGCTACGGGTCGCGATCTGGATTTTGTCGGGATACTTCAGGGGCAACCTGAAATTGCAACTTACATTGGCCATGATGGGCCCCAGATTAAACTGCTGCTTTTGCTCTGGCACGCCAATCGCATCGAAATACGCCATTCGAGCATCTTCAAAATAGCGCAAATACACCGTGTTATTCACATGGCCATAGGCATCCATATCACCCCAGATAATATTCTGGGACACGATAACCGGGAATTGCTGAAGCGTCGCTGTCATAACAGAGCCCTGTATTTGGGGCGACATGATAGATCAAGCAGACCTTGCGGGGGAACCCATGGGCAGCATTTGCCAGTGTCGTTCGCCCACGCGCCGGGAATCAACCCTGAATTTCAGCGATCGCCTCGGCCAATGCATATTCCAGTGAGCGGTAGGTCATCCCGAGCTCTGTTACGGCCCTGCTACCGTCAAACAGCAGCGAACCCGCTGCAGTAGTTTTCAAGACGTCGAGGGGCAGCAGCGGTCGCACCCCGGTGCGTCGGGATAACCACTCCATCGAACGCGCCATTGGCAACAGCAGTGCCTCAGGAATATTTAAAGAGGGGGCTGCCACTCCCGACAGCTCACCGATGAGATTAAAATATTCGCGGGTGGTCGCTCGCTCAGTGCCGATCAGGTAACGCTGGCCGGCGTTGCTGGTTCGCAACAGAGCGCGAGCTATGGCTTCAACGGCATCCTCAATATAGACATAGGTATAAATGGTATCCGCGCCCACCAATGCGGGTAGTTTGCCCTCGACCGCGCGGCGCACTTCCATCGTTTGCTTGTTGTCCCCCGCACCAATCACAGCCGCCAGGTAGACGATATTCAGGGGCAGCCCCTGCTCCTCATAGCTGCGCCAGGCCGCACAATCACCGAGGTACTTGCTGCGCGCGTAATCACTGGCATGCTCGCCGGGCTCTGAATCTTCGTCAAAGGGGATGGTAGCCGGCATCCCGTAAGCCAGCGGAGTGCTCACTTGCACCGCCCTGGCAAGCCCCGCCCGCTGGGCCGCGGTAAATACATTGTCGGCGCCCAGCTCATTCACACGGTAGTAGTGCTTTCTGGATCGACTCCAGAACTCACGATACCCAGCCAGGTTCACCACTCCCCAGGCACCGTCAAAGACTTCAGCGAGGGAGTCCGGATCGGTAATGTCGCCTTCAAAAACCTTGACCCGACCCGGGTGCGGCTGCAATCCACCCAAACTTTTTCCCGGACGCACCAGCGCCCGCACCTCGATAGACCTGTTCTGCTGCAGCCGCGCAACCAGGCGCCGGCCAAGAAATCCAGTGGCTCCAGTAACCACCACTGCTCGAACATTATCAGACGCCATATTGACGAGGCTCCCTTACTTGTATATCACTTGCGTCAATCGCTAACAGCGTGACAACTGACCCACATTGATTCCAGGACATCGACAAAATAGACCTTAGTCTGTGTATATAGAACGCCGTGGGCTCTATACTTGATTATCCTCAGGAACGGATTCATTAATTCGCCATTGTTGAGGCTTCGTGTACCAAATAATAACCGGAGTATTACTGGATTGGGCAGGCATCGCTTCGATATTCCGCCCAGAACTCTCTAAGACAAGGCAATTATGGACGCATCAGCTGATCAGGATATCTATCTACAACCCAGCACCTGCATTAACAGCGATTCGATGGTGATACAAGCGCTCTCCCGGGCGCTGGCTGATCCAGGCAAATCGAAGCTCGACAACGCTGTTACGCTCTACTACTGGGTGCGCGACAATATTCGCTATAACCCCTACAGCGTTGAACAGAGCCAAGGCGCTTTGCTGGCCAGCCATACCGTTGAGGCAGGTGAGGCCTGGTGCGTGCCCAAGGCAGTGTTACTTGCTGCACTGTGTCGAGCGGCAGGGATACCGGCGCGGGTCGGCTTTGCCGATGTGCGTAACCACCTCTCAACCGAGCGCCTGCGAGCGGTGATGGAGACCGACGTATTTTACTTTCATGGCTACAGCTCGATTTACCTGAATGGCCGCTGGGTGAAGGCAACCCCGGCCTTTAACCTCAGCCTGTGCCAGAAATTCGGCCTTAAACCATTAGAATTTAGTGGCCTTGAGGATAGCCTCTACCACGAGTTTGACAGTAACGGTAATCGACATATGGAGTACCTGCTCGACCGCGGTGAATACCTCGACGTGCCGTTCGACGAAATGCTCACCGTATATCGCCAGCACTACCCGGCCATGTTCGAAGCCAGGGCCGGATCCTTGCCCGACAGGTCGCACTGGCTTAGCGATGTGGAGCGTGAGACAGGCAGCTAGCCGATCGCCCGTCGCGAACGATCATCCAGCAACAGCGGAGCAGCTTATGACCGAAACCACCACCCACCCCGCCGTATTGGCCAATATGAACTCGATCAAGTTCGCGATGGCAAAAGACAAAAGCGCCTGGCTGGCTCTGTATGCGGATGACGCCGTACTTGCAGACCCGGTCGGAGTATCGCCTCTCGATCCGCTAGGTAGTGGGCATTGCGGCAAAGCAGCGCTGGAGGCATTCTGGGATACCGTCATTGCTTCTGCAAACATGGTAATGACCGTGCACAGCCGCGTTAGCAGTGGCGCAAATGCCTGTGCGGTACACATGTCAGCAGTCAACGATATGGGCAATGGCAGCCAAACGCGGGTCGATATGATCGCCACCTACGAAGTTGACGAGGCGGGTAAGATCTCCAGCATGAAAGCTTATTGGAGCTGGGATGAGATGGCGGCGCAACTCAAACAACTGGGCTTGATGTGACGGTCTTCGATAGTCTTCACATGGTCTGCCCGGAGCGACAGCAATGACCGCATTCTCGTCCAGTAAACGCAGGCTATTAGCCGGCGGGCTGGCCCTCGGTGGCCTCGGCCTTTTGGGTCTGGCCAAGCCGGGCTCGCGGGGTGGAAATCACAACGCCTATTTCAGTGGCCTCGGCAAAGCGCTCGATCAGGCGGGCCTGGCTCGTCCGACCCTGGTGATAGACCGGCAACTACTGCAACAAAATATCGCCACTCTTAAAAGCCACCTCGGCGACCGCTACCACTACCGTGTCGTCGCCAAGTCGCTACCTTCGTTGCGCTTACTTGAAACCGTCATGGAGCAGGCCGGTACCCAGCGGCTGATGGTATTCCACCAACCGTTCCTCAACCAGCTGGCACAAGCCATGCCAGCAACCCAACTATTGCTCGGTAAACCCATGCCGGTTGCCGCCGCCGATCGCTTTTACAGCAACCTTGGTAGCAGCGCCTTCGATACCACACGCCAACTCCAATGGCTGATCGACAACCCCAGCCGGCTGATTCAATACAGTGAACTTGCAGAGGCCCTGGGCACCCGCATGGCGATTAACCTGGAGTTGGACATAGGTCTGCACCGGGGCGGCTTCAAGGACGCAACCCTACTGAGCCAGGCATTGGAATTTATTGAGCAGGACCCGGGACTCAGCTTTAGCGGATTTATGGGTTATGAAGCACACGTCGCGAAAATGCCCGCCCCCCTTGGCGGCCCCACCACAGCCTTTGCCGCCGCCCAACAAAGCTACCGCGATGCCGTCAGCGTAGCCGAGCAGACCCTCGGTCGATCCATCGACGCGTTGACACTGAACGCCGCAGGCAGTCCTACCTATCAATTGTATGATGGCTCCCAGCCCGGCAATGAATTGGCGGCGGGCTCTTGCCTGCTCAAGCCTGTCGATTTTGATCTGCCGACGCTGGTAGATCATCAGCCCGCTGCGTTTATTGCCTCACCCGTCATTAAAGCGCTCGATCGCACAGACATTCCCGGTGCGGAATTGATCACCTCCGCTCTTAGCTGGTGGGACCCCAATCTGGCCCAAACCTTTTTTATCTACGGCGGCAACTGGCAGGCTCGACCGGAGTCTCCTCCGGGGCTGCAGACCAATGCGCTATTCGGCCACTCCAGCAACCAGGAAATGCTCAATGGCTCTGCCGACATTCAGCTGAAACAGGACGAGTGGGTGTTTTTACGGCCAAACCAGAGTGAATCCGTGTTACTGCAATTTGGCGATATCGCAGTATACGACCAGCAAAGCAGGGCGATTGTCGACTTCTGGCCGGTGCTCAGCCAGGGAGCCTGAGCCAACTGTCAAACAGCGACGTTACCCCCATCCAGCTCTAACTTTAATACTGTATCGGGCATCCAGAATCGCGGACAGATAAGGCGCTTGAACTGCCGCCATGCGCGGCAGGACTTTGAATCGACCAAGAATAATCGTAGACTCGTGCCAACCCCAAACGATGGCCTGCGTGGGCGCCACCGGCTTATCCAAAGACCCACGCTGCGCCAGGGTATCATTACAGGCTTCACCAGGGGCATTCCGGATGCGGCGCAAACCCATGTTAACAGGCGCGACGCTTCACAAAACGCTGGCGGTTTGCTGGAGCTTCAGGGTCAATCTGCAGTTTTCAGTGTGAACGGCAGCCATGTATCAGCAACAATAAGCGGAGAATATAAAATGAAGCTGGGAATCGCGGGACTGGGAAGAATGGGCGCCAATATGGCGCGACGGCTGCAGCGCGGCGGCATTGAGGTAGTGGCCTGGAATCGCAGCGATGCGGTGACGGATGGACTGGCCGCAGAGACTGGCCTCACCGCGACTCATAGCATTGAGCAATTAATCGCCGCGCTGCCGTCCCCTCGGGTAGTCTGGCTGATGCTGCCGGCGGGAGAGGTTACCGAAAATACGATTACCCAGGTGCTGCCCCTGTTGAGCCCCGGGGATCTGCTGGTGGAAGGCGCCAACAGTTTTTACAAGGACTCCATGCGCCGGGCTCAGCTGCTTGAGGCAAAGGGTATCCAGTTTGTCGACGCCGGTGTCTCCGGCGGCATCTGGGGCCTCGATAACGGCTACGCGCTGATGCTCGGCGGTTCCGAGGAGGCTTTCAAGCTGGTGGAACCTGCGGTTAAGGTGCTCGCACCCGGCGTCGAAACCGGTTGGCTGCACTGCGGCCCGGCGGGCAGCGGCCACTTCGTGAAAATGATCCACAACGGCATTGAATACGGCATGATGCAGGCCTATGCCGAGGGCTTTGCCCTGATGAAAGCGCGCACCGATTTCGATCTCGACCTTGGCTCAATCGCCGAAATGTGGCGCCACGGCAGCGTTGTAAGAAGCTGGCTGCTGGATCTCACCGCAGACTTCCTGGCCGCGGACCAACAATTGGAAGATGTGCTACCGGTGGTGGCGGACTCCGGCGAGGGCCGCTGGACCGCTATGGAGGCTATCGAACAGGGTGTTCCCGCCCCGGTCATGAGCCTTGCACTGATGATGCGCTATGCCAGCCAGGGCAGCGGCGACTACAGCGGCAAACTGCTCGCCAAAATGCGCCAGGGCTTTGGCGGACATGCCCTCGCTGATGACAAGCCGTCATGATTGGCCCCTGCCATTTCGTTATTTTTGGCGCCACTGGCGACCTTTCTGTCAACAAACTGTTGCCCGCGCTGTACTACTTGCAGCGCGAGGGACGCCTACCTGAAAGCCTCGCCTTTGTAGCAGTATCCCGGCGCCCGTGGGACACCTCTCGGTGGCGGGAATTTATGCGCGAACAACTGCCGCAGCGCCTCGGCGAGGAATTTGATGAAAAGGATTTCCAGTGCTTTGCCCAGTTGTTCAGCTATGTCCAGGTGGTGCACGATTGCGCAGACCACTACGCCGCGTTAAAACTCGAAATGGCCAAGCCCCGGGAAGGCGTGTGTGCCAATATTGTGTTTTACCTCGCGGTGGCGCCGGCCGATTTTACTGTTGTGGTCAGCCAATTGGACGCCGCCGGACTCAGTGGTCGCTTGTTTGGCAACCGCATTGTGGTGGAGAAACCGTTTGGCTACGACCTCGACACCGCACTGCAACTCAACCACCACCTGCACCAGCACTTCGAAGAGGAGCAGATTTTTCGTATCGACCACTACCTCGGCAAAGAGACCGTGCAGAACCTGCTGGTGTTTCGCTTTGCCAATAGTCTGGTGGAACCTATCTGGAACCGCAATTACATCGACCACGTTCAAATTACCGTCGCCGAAACTGCAGGCATAGGTTCCCGCGCCGGTTATTTCGACCGCACGGGCACCTTGCGCGACATGCTGCAAAACCACCTCATGCAACTGCTTTCAGTGGTGGCAATGGAACCCCCGGCGCAGCTCGACGCCAATGCCTTGAGGGACGAAAAAGTCAAGGTGCTGCGCTCGATAAGACCGATCCCGAAAGACGCCGTCAACCAGTTTGCCGTGCGAGCACAATATAGTGCCGGCGATTCGAAACCCGGCTATCAGGACGAGGCAGGCGTGGCAGAGAATTCCCTGACGGAAACCTATGTCGCGGCCAAATTCTACATCGACAATTGGCGCTGGTCCGGGATCCCCTTTTACCTGCGCACCGGCAAGCGACTACCACACAATCGCAGCATGATTAGCCTGCGGCTGAAGCAACCGCCACAGCAGCTATTTCGTGAAACCCCGATGGAGCATGTTGAACCGAACTGGATTGTGCTGTCGATACAGCCTGAGGAAAGCATGCATATTGAGTTGCAGGCCAAGGAGCCCGGGCTTGATATGCGCACTCGCATGCTGCCATTGATGGCGTCTTTTCGCGACGATAGCGAACGCTCTCTGGGAGCTTACGAAGCACTGCTACTGGATGTGATTGAAGGTGACCGCAGTTTGTTTATCCGCTTTGACGAAGTCGAGTGGTCATGGCGGATAGTCGACCCCATTTTACGTAAGTGGAATAGGGAGAACGACTTTATCCACAGTTATCCCGCCGGCAGTTGGGGCCCGGAAGCGGCCAGTCGGCTATTCGACAGCGACGATCAAAGCTGGCGCAACCATTTGTAGGAGTCGACCGTGGAGCAATGCCTGGAGTGATACCCGACAACCAATCCTTACGTCTTCACCACTACCACGACAACGCCGAGCTCACCGCTGACCTCTATCGGCGCATCGCGGAGCTGTCACAGCACTGTATCGAAACCAAAGGTCATTTCAGCGTGGTATTAGCTGGGGGCACCACTCCGCAACAGCTCTATCAACAGTTGCGGCAGCTGGATACCGAATGGCGCTGCTGGCATATCTACTATGGCGACGAACGCCTGTTGCCCGCAGGAGACCCGGGACGCAATGACTCAATGGCCGACATGGCCTGGCTGACCCATGTGCCGATACCCGCCAACCAGGTGCACCGGGTGCAAGCGGCAAGCAGCGCCAATGCTGCAGCCATCGCCTACGAAGCCATCCTGCAACAGGCGTCATGCCTGGACCTGGTGCTGCTGGGGCTGGGCGAAGATGGCCACACCGCCAGCCTGTTTCCCGGCGCCAGGACGACCGCGCCTGACTCGCGACTGGCGGTCGGCATACACGATGCACCCAAACCTCCCCCACAACGTGTGAGCCTGACGGCGCGGTGCCTGAGCCGCGGCGAGAGGGTATGGTTTATAGTCAGCGGCGAGGCAAAGCGGCCTGCACTGCAAGCCTGGCTGCGGGGAGATGAATTGCCAGCGGCGACCGTCAGGCCAAACGCCGGCGTAGACATCTTTACTGATATTACGTTGTAATGCAGCCCACTACCAAGCGTGGTGCAACGTGACCAATACACAAGGGAATCACCGATGGCACCCAATAGTAAATTGCTGTTACTACCCGGGCTGTTGCTGGGCGCCCTGGTGCTGTGGGCGGCACTGGCATTTAAGCCCAGTCCCGAACTGGCATCCAATTTCAACCCCGCGAGATTAGTCGAGTTCAAAATACTCGAAAAGCAAGAGGTAGCGCCTGAAGTCAGGGGCTTCGGTCGAGTGGAGCCCAAACATATCTGGCAGGCCACTGCCGAGGTCAGCGGCCGGCTGGTCTACCGCCACCCCCAACTCGAGTCCGGCCGTATTCTGCCCAGGGACACCCTGCTGCTGGAGATCGATCCGCTGGAGTACCAGTTGAAACTGGCCCAGGCGGAAGCCAACCTGAATGCGACCCAAACCAAGCTCAACCGCATTGGCAAGGAAGCCAACAATCTCAATGACAGCCTCAAAACGGAACAGCAGAAACTGGCACTGGTACAGCAGGAATACCAACGAAAACTGTCGCTGAAAGATAAGAACCTGATCTCGCAGTCAGACCTCGAAAACCAACAGCAGGCGCTGCTGACCCAACGCAAACTGGTACAAGACCTGCAAAGCGCTTACGAGTTACTGCCCGATGACACCAAGGTAACCCTGGCCCAGCTCAGTGTTGACCAGGCCGTGCTGGAGGATGCCCAGCGCCAGCTTGACAAAACTCGCCTGCTGCTGCCGTTTGACGCCCGCATAGCTGAAGTGAATGTTGAGCAGGATCAGGTGGTTACCCTGGGTTCACAGATGCTGGTGGCCTATCAACTTGGCCTGGTTGAAATCAAGGCTGAAATGTCACTGCAAGACATGGGCAGTATCAGGCGTAGCATCGAAGCGTCACCACTATTACCCAAGCTCGGTAATATCGAAGAGCTGCAGTTGCAGGCCCGGGTCGAATTCCAGAATGCCGGCGATCGCTATCAGTGGCCCGCAACCGTGACCCGGGTAGCGGAGACTGTCAATCCCGACCAGGCAACGGTAGGCGTCTATCTGGAGGTCGAGCAGTCTTTTCCCGAGTTACAATTGATGGAGCGGGGTAAACCACCATTGACCAGGGGCATGTTTGTCTCGGCCTATATCCAGGGTTACGCCTCCTCCCAGTTTGTCATTCCGGAAAAGGCCCTGCGTGGCCGCCAAATTTATCTGATGGATAAGTCTGACCAACTGGCGATCAAAAGCGTAGAGGTGCTGTTTCGCAGCGCCGAGGGCGTGGCGGTCAGCGGCGACCTCGAAGCCGGTGACCGACTGGTACTGAATGATCTGATTCCCGCCATTCCAGGCATGAGCTTGCGCACCCGGGACACGAGTGTCTCGTCCGAGCCCGAGCCTGATTCCGGCGGAGATGTAGCGCAGTGATCGGCTATTTTATACGCCACCCTACCCTCGCAAACCTGCTGATGCTGGCCTTGCTGGTGCTCGGCATTTCCAGTCTCGGCAGCCTGAAACGCGAAACCTTTCCCGAATTTGCACTGCCGTATATCTCGGCTACCGTGGTCTACCCTGGCGCATCACCGGTCGATATCGAAGAGACCCTGTGCTTGCGCATGGAAGATGCCGTGGATGGCCTGACGGACATTGAAGAGACCCGCTGCGACGCCCAGGAAGGGGTCGCGACGATGGTGCTGAAACTCGATGAAAAAGCCGATGTGGGGCGGTTGCTACTGGATGTGCAAACCCAGATCAATGCGATTAAGGACTTCCCCACCGAGATAGAACCACCGGTGGTAAAGGAGTTGGATTTTGTCGATGCCGTGGTCGATATTGCGATCGCAGCCAACGCCAGTTGGCCCCACCTTAAAGCCTATGCCGAAGACCTCAAGCACCGCCTGAAAGTCGATGCCGACGTCAGCCTGGTCGAGGTTGCCGGCTTCTCTGATCACCAGTTGCGGGTTGAGCTCGACCAGGCGGCGATGCGGCGCATAGGGGTGACAGTTGCCGACATCGCCGACAAAGTCGGCCGCCAGAACATCAGGATGCCGGCAGGCAATCTTGAGCTGCCGGACAAAACCCTGCTGGTCCGCTTTGATGCACGCCAGAGCACCGCCGCTGCGCTGGCACAAACCATTATCGACGCTGATACCGACGGCGCCATCGTCAGGCTGGGTGACATCGCCACCATCAGCAATCGCTTTGAGCTGGACGAAGAGAGAATACTGTTCAATGGCGAGCCTGCGGCTGTCCTCAAGGTACAAAAAAATAAGGCCGACGACGCCCTGCGGATCAAGGCGAGGGTTGTTGATTTTGTCGAACAGGAAAGGCTGCGCGCGCCGAAGGGGGTCACCCTGACCTTGACCAATGACATGTCGTCGCTGGTTGCCGACCGCCTCAGTATGATGCTGCGCAATGGCTGGCAGGGCATCATCCTGGTTTTCTTCAGCATGTGGCTGTTTTTTTCCCTGCGCTACTCGTTTTGGGTATCAGCCGGTTTGCCGGTTGCTTTTCTCGGCGGCCTGTTCCTGATGACCTTGTTCAATGTATCGATCAACATCATGAGCCTGGTTGGCCTGTTGATGGCGATCGGTATTATGATGGATGATGCCATCGTCATCGCTGAATCTATTGCTGCCCATGTTGAACGCGGCCTGGCACCCGCCGACGCGGTTACCGAGGGCGTGACCAAGGTTGCACCGGGGGTGTTGTCGTCTTTCCTGACGACGGTGTTTATCTTTGGCTCATTGCTGGGGCTCGACGGCCAGATGGGTGCGGTACTGGCGGTAGTGCCCACGGTCCTGATCATGGTTTTGGTGGTCAGCCTGGTAGAAGCCTTTCTTATCCTGCCAAACCACCTGTTGCACTCACTTTCAAGTCACACAGAAGAGAAACCGACCCACCGCTGGAAACAGGCCTTCCATCGCCGCTTCGAACATTTTCGCAGTGTACACCTGGTGAATACCGTCAGTTTTCTGGTGCGTTGGCGCTATGCCACCGTGGGCCTGGTGTTCGGATTGCTGTTGGCGTCAATTGCCATGGTAGCTGGCGGCATCATCAAATTTGTGCCCTTCCCCGATCTCGATGGTGATATCGCCGAGGCGCGTATTGTTCTGCCACCGGGCTCATCACTGGCTCAGACCGAAGCCATCGTGGATCAGGTGATTGCCAGTGCCCAGCGGGTCGGCGCCCAGATGAATGACGCCAACACTGAAGCTGAGCCGCTGATCCAGGATGTCACCGCCCAGTACAATTTTAATGCCGATGCCGGCGAGCGCGGCTCCCATGTCGCCACCGTGCGCCTCGACCTGTTATCTGCCGAGATTCGCAATACCCTTATCGACGACTTTCTTGACGCCTGGCGCGTCGCTACCGGGGAACTCGCCGAGCCCCTGTCTATAGCCTTCAAGCAACCGATGATGGGACCGGCGGGGCGCGACATTGAGGTGCGTATGCAACACGAGGACCTCGACGTACTGAAGCGGGCGTCGGTCGACGCGCAAACCTATTTGGCACAATTTGATGGCGTCACTGGCATTCTCGACGATATGCGCCCGGGCAAGGAAGAGATCCTGGTGCGCCTGAAGCCCGGCGCGGAAGCCTACGGGGTGGACGGCAGGATGGTGGCCTCCCAGCTGCGGAGCGCTTTTTACGGCCAGACCGCGGACGAAATACAGGTAGGCACCGAGAACATAAAAATTGTGGTCCAGCTCGACAAACACCAGGCGGGTGACTTGCAGGCACTGGGGAACTTCCCGGTGATGCTGGCCAATGGCCAACAGCTGCCGCTGTCGTCGATCGCCGAGCTGGACTTCGAACGCTCGTTTGTGCGTATTCAGCGGATTAACAGCCTGCGCACCATCAGCGTGATTGCCGATGTCGATCACCGCCGGGCCAATGGTCGCGAGGTGTTAAGCCGGCTGCGGCAGGAACTGGTGCCCGAACTAAAAGCAAAATATCCCGGGCTGCGCTTTGACTTTGAGGGCGCGGCAAAAGAAACGGCAAAAACCGGCGCCTCGCTTGGCAAGGGATTCCTGATCGGGCTGTTCGGGGTATTCGCTATTCTCAGCTTTCAGTTTCGCAGTTACGTCGAGCCGGTGGTGGTGATGCTGGCCATCCCAATGGCACTCATTGGCGTATTCTGGGGACATTTTTTGCTCGGCTACAGCTTGTCCATGCCATCGATCATGGGCTTTGTCTCGCTAGCGGGAATCGTGGTCAACGACTCGATTCTGTTAGTGCAGTACATCCGTCACCATGTCGACCTCGGCGATGATGTCTATGGCGCAGTCGTCAGCGCCAGCCGCGAACGTTTCAGGGCAGTGTTTCTAACTTCACTGACCACCGCGGCGGGCTTACTGCCGATTTTGCTGGAAACCAGCCTCCAGGCGCAGGTGGTCAAACCGCTGGTGATTTCGATTGTGTTTGGCATTTTCGCATCCACCCTGCTGGTGTTGCTGGTGATACCTTGCGCCTATGCGATCATGGCCGATTTTGGCCGTATCCACCAACACAAGTCACTGGGCAATAGCCAGCCGTGATGCCAAAACTGTGCCCACCATTGCGTCCGACGACCCTATGGTTTTCGGTGCCTGTTACCGCTAGACTGCTGCGACAAAAAAGGGGAACAGTATGTTTAAATCCTTATGGGGCGAGGTAGTGAAAGGACGGTTGCAGCGCCTGCCATATCTAGGTTATTTCGTGCTGCTCAACGTATTGTTGGGCGGTCTGGTATTCGCTGTATTGATGTCTCTCGACGTCGAGGAAGGCATGCTCAATGGCGACCTGGAGCAATTGCAGGCTGGATTTGCTGAGCATTTATCAATGCCGGTGATCTTGCTGGGCGCCTTGGTCATGCTGCTGGTGCTGTTTGCTTCATTGAATATCATGGCCAAGCGACTGCGCGATATCGGCCTCCCCGGCTGGTGGTCAACCCTGGGGATCGTAGCCATCGGCGCATTACTGTCGCAAATCGTGTCAGAGCCAGTTGGCAGCGGCTTTCACTCGCTGGTAATGATTGCACTATTTTTGATACCCACTTCCAGCTTCAACAAGCAACAACACCAGCTACTGGGCTGACGGACCTGCCCAAAATTACAGCACTTGCAAACGGTGGTTGGTTTCCTGTCGGGATATCATTACTATGAAAGCATCAGACCACCAATCAAGGAATGCCCATGGCTAAACCCAATTATGCCTTCGCCAAGCGCCAGCGCGATCTTGCGAAAAAGCAGAAAAAGGAAGAAAAGCGCCTGCGCAAAGCCGCTAGCGCCGAGTCGCCGGATACGGCAGAAGACCTCATTAAGGACGACAAACAAGCTGGCGAAACCCCGGGCGACTGAGTGATTATGCTGTCGGGAAACGCGGCGTTAACTGGAATACAGGAGAGTGCATTATGAAAGCAATAGTGCTGTTTTTGCTATTGTCGACTGCCAGCTGGACATTCGCCAGCACCATGGAGTGTTACAATGGCGTTATTGACAGCGCAGAAACCGACCCCCCCGATCAACAGGAGGTTCGCCAACGCTGCGGCGAACCGGACCAGGAAAACAATGGCGGCACCCAATGGGTCTACAATCAGTCTGAATTCACCTACATATTATCATTTGATGAAGACGGTTTGTTATATGACATTCAGAGCAGCGAAGCCGAATAGACCGGCACAACAACAGCCCGTGGCCGGGCGCGGCCGGGCTGTGGCGCGCTTAGCCGGGGAACTCTCAGCTTGATCAGGACGATCGAGCTGCAGACGGCGGCAAGAACGCGGCAGACCCCTTGCCCATTTTCCTGAGGCTTCTGTTAATAGCAAGAAATTCGGCGGTAACGGGTTTTACCCGGGAGGGCTCGACGTAGGCCACGCTGCCACTGCGCGGGTCCGGTGCGCCCGGAAAGAAAATCACCACCATCCCATCCGCACTGCGCTCCATTTCGAATGCCAATTGCGACATATCATCAAGCTCTACCAATACGGGTAAAAAGCCCTCGATTTCGCGCTCACCGCCAAAGCCGGCAATCACCGTTTTGATCCAGGAATAACCTGGAACCACTTCGAGCAACAGTGCATCAAGCCTGCCATAAAGGGCCTTCGCGGGCGCACTGCTAGCAATCATGCCCGCAGCGAGGCAGCACAACAGCATCACGATGATGGCAACAATATTAATGAGGCCAACCCCGCCAATCGAATCAAACGGCAGCATACGCTCTACCGGGGCGGCAACCATTTTCATAATACTGAAAGCTTTGCCTAATATGAGCACCACGACCACCAGCGGGATCAAAAAAACGACGCCGCCGAGGAGGGTTGTACGCAGAAAATGTTTCATATCGAGATCCTGTTGTTCAATAAAGATATTGACCGACTGAAGCAAACTGTCTCCAACAGCCACACTGCAACCGGCGACCATAGCACAAGGCACGAGACACGGTGACGCCAGAAAGGATAAAATATTGCACTACTTGCAAGCAATCCAGGATATGAGGTTAACACCATGACTACAGTGACGGCGGTGGCTGCATCTGAGCAAGACGAAGAGCTGGACATGTTCCGCGATATGGTACTGCGTTTTTTCGAACAGGAACTACTGCCCCACTACGAGCAGTGGGAAGAAGACCATATTGTGCCGCGGGAGGTTTGGCGCACCATGGGAGCGGCGGGACTGCTGCTGGTGGATATGCCGGAGATTTATGGCGCAGCCGGTGCCAGCTTTGAGGTCATCCAGATGATCCAGCACGAAATGTGTCGTTTGAACATGCACGGCCTTGGCAGTGGCTACAACATTCATGCCAATATCGTTGCACCTTATATCCACAATATCGGCACTGACGAACAAAAACATCAATGGCTGCCGCGTATGGTAACCGGAGAAGTCGTCGCTGCACTGGCCATGACTGAGCCCGGCGCCGGTAGCGACGTGGCCGCTATGCGCACCAGCGCAGTGCGTGACGGTGATGACTACATTATCAACGGCTCGAAGACCTTTATTACCAACGGTATTCATGCCGACATGGTGATTGTCTGCGCCAAGACCGACCCCAGCGCTGGCGCCAAAGGCATCTCGCTATTTATGGTCGACACATCCCTGCCCGGTTTTTCCTGCGGCAAGAAAATCGAAAAAATCGGCCAGCATGCCAGTGACACCGCCGAGCTGTTTTTTGACAACCTGCGGGTGCCGGCCAATGCTTTGCTAGGAGGCGAAAACCGAGGCTTCGTTCACTTGATGGAAGAGCTTCCCCGCGAACGTCTAGGCTGTGCCGCGCAGGCCATTGGACATGCCACGGGCGCGCTGGAAATTACCGCCGACTATGTGACCGAGCGCAAGGCCTTTGGCCAGACCATCAGCCAGTTCCAGAACACTCGCTTCAAATTGGCGGAATTGAAAACTGAACTGGAAATGTGCACTGCGCTGTTCGAGAAATATATGGCCAAATTCAAGGCCGGCAAGATGACCGTGGAAGACGCCGCCATGATCAAATTGTGCACCACCGAAATGCAATTGCGTATGGTCAACGGCTGCCTGCAGCTATTTGGCGGTTACGGCTACACCGCGGAATACCCGATCTCGCGCTTTTATCGCGACGCCCGGATCCAGACTATTTACGCGGGTACCTCAGAGATCATGAAGGAAGTGGTCGCCCGGGGACTTGTCGGGCGCTAGGTCGCGATCGGTTTGCACCCGGGCAGGCGGATAAGGAAAGCCATTGCGAGCCTGGTATTGATGCGACGAATTTTCGTAACAATACCCTGGATGCAGGGTCGCGTTGCCCGCTTCGCAATGGCGCTGGTACTGTCGACCCTGAGCATAACCGCGGCCAAGGGAGCCGTCCGCCAAAACCCGGCCAATGTTATTTTGCTGATTGGCGATGGCATGGATCAGCAGCAATTGACGATTGCCCGCAATTATCTGGCGGGCAGCAGCGGCATGCTACTTATGGATACTCTCGAAACCCTGGCCTCGGTAAGGGTTCAGACTGTGTCTGAGGCTACGCCAAAGCAGTTTGTCTATGTTGCAGACTCAGCCAACAGCGCTACCACCCTTGCCACTGGCTTCCTGACCAGTGTCGGACGCATTGCGATGAATCACAGCGGCGCCTATAAGCTAACCACGATCATTGAGTTGGCCCAGCGCGCTGGCTATCGCACGGGAATCGTCACCACGGCCAGCGTCACCGATGCCACTCCTGCGGCGTTCGCCAGTCACAGCGTGCATCGCACATGTGAAGGCCCCTCGGATTTACGCGCAGCGAGTCATTGGTATGGGACCAGGGTTGACTGCTCTGCACAAGCCATCGACCGCGGGGGACCGGGATCGATCGCCCACCAACTGAGTCGCTCCCGGCTGGATATATTAATGGGCGGGGGCAGCAAGTACTTTAGAGAGGACGCTTACGGCGGCGAGGGACGCCCGCTGGACACAGCGCTGGAAAGTGGATTTACGATCGCCACCGATAGCACAAGCCTCGCCGCTGCGCCGCTCAACCGCCCTTTACTGGGACTGTTCGCGGCCGCCACCATGCCGGTCAAATTGATGGGGAAAAATCAGCGCAGGGCGGAACCCGTGCGCAATTTGCAATCCGCCAGCAGTCTGGCCGCACAGGTGTTTGAGTGCGTCGCCAACCCAAGTGCCGCGCTGGTGCCAGACTTGAAAAGCATGACCGAAAAAGCCCTGGCCATGCTTGGCCGTGAGCCCCAGTCCGGGTTTTTCCTGATGGTTGAATCCGCCTCTATCGACAAGCAGTCTCACGCCCGCCAGCCCTGCGGTCATATCGGTGAGGTGAGGCAGCTCGACCGCGCCCTGCAAAGCGCCCTCAACTTTGCCAAACAGCACCCCAATACCCTGATCCTGGTAACCGCCGACCACGGGCATGCAGCCCAAATCATTCCCGACCAGGAACGTTTTAGCGTCGGCGACAATGCTTATCATAGCCCCGGTGCCGTGGCTCGGGTGCGCACGCCAGAGGGCTCAACAATGATGCTGAACTATGCCACCAGCGTCGCCGCAGATGAAACCCACACCGGCACCAATGTACCGCTGCTAGCTAGCGGACCGGGAGCCGATGCGATCCCGGTCTATTTGACCCAGGCTGATATCAATCACCTGATGATGCGCTTTCTGAACCTGCAGTGAGAAAGCCTCATACAGTGCCGATACACTTAAACAGAATCCCGTCAGCGATGGGCGCCAGCATCCAGGCATTACCTAACTGGCAGGTTTTAAACTAATACCGCACCGGGGCAACAAGGCTCCTACTTCAAAAATCGTAGATATCCCCGGCCAACCAACCACCATCGGCCACAAATTCACTGCCGGTGGAATAAGAGCTGTCGTCCGATGCCAGGAATACATTCATATTGGCAATCTCTACACTCTCACCAACCCGACGCAAGGGCAGATGCTTATAGGCGCGATTCAAGTCTTTCTTGTCAATGTTGAACGGGTTGCCCATGTCGGTGTAAATACCGCCCGGATGCACCGAGTTAACCCGGATCCCGAATTTACCCAGCTCCAGGGCCGCGGCTTTGGTCATACCGCGAATCGCCCACTTGGTAGCCACATAGGCAAACATACCGGACTTTGCCTGGATACCATCGATCGAGGAGAGATTAACAATCGAGCCACCACCAGCCGCCGTCATCGGCTCCATTACCGCTTTCATTCCCAGATAGGTGCCAATCTGGTTGATGAAATAATGCGCTGGAACTCGGCCTCATCCAGATCTTCTATCCGCTTCATTGAGTGCACGCCGGCATTATTTACCAGCACATTGAGCGGCCCCAGGGTTTGCGCAACGCGCACCGCGTTTGCCCAATCGTCGCTACTGCTGACATCCAGCTTGCAATGTGTTGCCCTGGGGCCGAGCGCATCGCCAAGTCCCGACATTCCCGCTCCAGCACATCGCCCAACACCACGCTGGCACCTTCCTCAACAAAGCGTTGCGCCGTTGCCGCACCCTGCCCGCGCCCCGCACCGGTAACAATTGCTATTTTCCCTTCCAGTCTCCCCACTTGCTGCTCCTGTATTGCCCCATCGTGACAAGTCGACCGCGCGCTATCTTAGCGACCCCCTGTCGACAACGCCAATGACCATCTGGAAAGATCTGTTGCAGCGTGCTGACGGAGATGAGTCCCCCCAGCGCGGTCAGTCAGGGTGCACCTCTGCAGTGACAAAACGCAGGTGATCGACATCGACCTTATAGAAGGGAAAGTATTCGGACGTACCTATCATATTGCCTCCCTCGACATGTGTCGGCAGGCAGTAACCGTCGAAGTTACGATACCCTGACAAGTAGCCACCGAAGGGCTGTAGGCGATAGATCCTGGCCGGATTGACATTACTCCAACGCTGGATCAGCACCCGGGTCGGCCGCCCCTGCGGGTCCACCGTGACCTCTACCTGCTGACTAAAGTCGCCCGCCACCAACGTGGCGCAAGCGGTATTGTCATCAACCGCACGCCAACTTACACCTTGCTGCGGCAGCAAGGCAGCCGGCACCCAAAAAACCGCTTCAGCCGCAACTCGTCCAAACGCTGAGCGGGCATGGTTCGCATTGCCACCCACACGCACCAGAGGTATCGTGCCGTACAACCAGAATCGAGTCCAGGATCGCGACCCGACGATGGCGTCTGATCCCGCTATGCGCAGCCCCCGCCGACCACAGGACAGTTGCCACAACAGTCCCTTTGGAGGCGCCAATATCTGTTTCGCATGCATCGACAGGTAACGGGGATTAGACTGCTTACCGAGGCCTAGTTGGCCAGACATGGAAATCTCCGCAACGCGAAAAAGCGAAGCGCCCGGCGCAATGGTGAAAAGAAAATAGCGCCGTGCCGGCTCAGGCAAACCCGCCAACATCGACACATCAAAGCACTTATGTTGGGTGCGCGCCTCTGCCGCCAGCGAATGCCAGGCCCGGCGAGCGCAAATGATATCCGTCCAGCGCCATAAACATAGCACCACGAAACCAGCCGCTACCACTGACAAAAACAGTGACATGCTCATGTGTTGAGCGAGCTACGCATTGACCTTGAGGCATGTGCTGGAGCGGGTGAGGAGAATCGAACTCCCGTGTGCAGCTTGGGAAGCTGCCGTTCTACCATTGAACTACACCCGCAACTCTGCAACAAAACTCACTACCTCGCGATCATAATAACAAGCTGTGTCCCTCGACCCAACACAATTCTAAGCAATAGGTCTGGGTGCCGGCATTTTGTGTTTGGTGCTTACCCAATACCCAATCTGGACACAACCCCGGGGCTTCTCCGCGCCGTTCACGCCATGGACCCTGATGCAAAAAATATATAGATATCGATAATTTGGCTGGTATACTTTTCCCCGGTTAATATTTTTATAACAAAAATTGCAGGGGTTCAAACAATGCGCAAAAGCAGAAAAGTAATTCTGGGCAGCCTGGCCACAACCGCAGCCATCACCCTCACAGCCCATTCACCTATCACTTTGGCAAACACCGACGCCGACACCATGACCGACAAAACTACCATTGGCGAATGGGAAATCGGCTTGACCATCTACGGCTGGGCCAAGAGCGTCGACGGCACCTCAAGCGGCAGGGACGTTGAGCTGGACTTCAAAGACCAGATCGTCGATCTGCTCGACGGTGTCTTTATGGGCAAAATTGAAGCGGAAAGCGGGCCGCTGATGGTATTTGCCGCTTACGAGTACACCAGGCTTTATACCGACGACAACGACGTGAGCGTCAGCGTTGATGTGCCCACCAACTTGCCCCGGCCGCTGCCGCCCACCCTGCCAGCCGACATCACCAGTAACGTCGACGTGACCGACACCCAACACATGTGGGAGCTGGGTGCAGCCTGGAAGGTATACGACAGCCACAGCTTCAATTTTATGCTGGAAGGCGGTCTACGTTACTACGACTACGAGCTGAAACTGTACATAGACCCGGTCACTGTCAGCGTGACCCCTCCCGGTGGTGGCGACCCTATCGTCAGGTCCTTCCCGCAAGAAAACCGCACCACTGCCGGCGAATGGCTACAGCCCTTTATCGGTTTCCGGGCCAACTACCACTTCTTCGACAACTGGCGCCTTGAAGGCCGTTTCGACTACGGCAACAACCCTTTCGATGACTCAGACAGCAATAACAGCTGGATGGCTGAGGCACTGCTCAACTGGCGCTTTGTCGACTGGGGAGCGTTGCAGGCGGGTTACCGCTACGCCGACATGGACTACGACAACGGCAAGGACAACAGCCATGCCTTTAGCTGGGTCATGAAGGAGTTCGGCCCGATAATCGGCTTCACCTTCATTTTCTAGATCCATCAAAAGCTGGTACAGGGCCCGCCGTCATCCAAGACCGCGGGCCTTTTATTTCCAGGCGCCGGAAACCAGTTTGATAGTCCCGGTGTTTACCCCTGAGAGTGCCCGTTTATCAACAACAGGTAGCGCCTGATTTTTTGCAACAAATATCCGAACCAGGACTGGCATTATTACCTTTGCGCTGATCCCCCGGGGTGCAGGCAAAGACCCACCTTTTGGTATAAAATGCCCGCTCCATCTCACCATTGAGAGCTTTTTCATTAATACTGAACGCAATATAAGCCCGCCGCACACTGATGCGTCCAACTCCGCTGCGGGCCGCAGCGTATTGCTGCTGAATTACGAGTTCCCGCCCCTCGGTGGCGGCGCCGGCCGCGGCACCTACAACCTGGCACGGGAGCTGGCCAAAAAAGGTTACGATGTCGATGTTCTAACCTCCAGAGCCAGCGGCCAGGAGAGACAGGAGCAGATTGAAGGTTTTTCCGTGTACCGGGTCACTAGCTGGCGCAAAGGCGTCCATGACTGCGGGTTTCGCGGTGCCATCACCTTCGTGTTGTTTGCCATTCCAGCTTTTTTGCGTTTAACTCGCAGCAAAAACTATAACGTTTTGCATTATTATTTTGGTTTGCCAACCGGGGCCCTGCAATGGTTGCCAGGTCGGCACCGAAACATCCCCTATATTGTGTCATTACGGGGCTCCGACGTACCGGGGTACGACAAGTTCAATACCCGGCTGCAGTTATTCCATCGCTTGCTGCTGCCGGTTACCCGATCGATCTGGAATAACGCCGGCAAAGTTGTCGCCCTGAGCGAAACCCTGCGCGACACCGCTCTCGAAACCGTTCCCGGTGCCGATATTGCGGTTATCGCCAATGGCATTGAATCGGAACAGTTTTACAATGCCAATACCCGGTCCCATGACTCCAGTCCCGTGCAACTGATCTGTGTCTCCCGCCTTATTGAACGCAAGGGCATCCAGCATTTGCTCCGCGCCCTGCAAATTATGCAACACGATATTCACCTGACCATTGTTGGCGAGGGTAACTACCAACAACAACTGATGGACCTTGCTGACCAGTACCAAGTGAACGATAAAGTCACTTTTTATGGCTACTGCCCAAGGGAAAACCTGGTTGACCTTTATTCCGCCAGTGATATCTTTGTCCTCCCCACCATGGCAGAGTCGTTTGGCCTGGTGTTTATCGAGGCGATGGCCTGCGGCTTGCCAATAATCGGGACCCGGGTGGGCGGAGTGCCAGATATCGTGCTCGAAGAAAACGGCATCCTGGTTGAACCCGACGACTACCTGGCGGTACGCCAGGCCATCGACACCCTGGCGGGGGACCAGCCGCGCCGTGAAGCAATGGGAGAAGCCTGTCGCCGCCGCGTGATTGCGCATTACAGCTGGCTGAGTGTGGCTGAAAAATACGAGGAAATTTACGCTATGGCGCCAGGCTACTCTCTTCCAGGTGAAGTGTCACAACCCGATCAAACCCGGGTAAACGCTGCCCTGAAAGCTGGATCCAAGCGCTAACGCGGACCAAGCCTGCACATGAAACCGTCCAATTTACATGCCGGCGCTGACCCGCTGACCCCAAAGCAGCGACTCCTGCTCAATCAACAGCTTAAACGTTGTTACGAAAATGTTCCCCACTACCAACACGCTTTCGACCAGATCAAATTTGATCACAGCAACCGCTACCGGCTAGCAGAATTGCAGCGCCTGCCCACCCTGAGCAAAGAGCAGATTAGGCATAACTACAAGGATTTCATCAGCCTCAAGTATAATATGGAACGCTGCAAGCACAGCTATTCCAGCGGCTCTACCGGTGAACCCTTCGCCACTTATTTTGACAACCTCAGTTGGTACCGGAAAAAAATCCTGCTCAAACTGCGCGCCCGTATCGCCTGTGGTATGTCTATTGGAGACCGGATCGCGGTGCTGGAATGTGTGCCAGAGGAAAAGGCCCGGCAAAGCAACCGCAGGGCCTGGCTGCGGGATCCTCTGCTCAAGATCAGAGTCTTTTCACTGTTTGCCGATGCCGATGAATTGCTATCGAAACTGCGGGATTTTCATCCCAGCAACATCTACGGCTATCCCAGCCACCTGATGACCCTGGCAACAGCAATCAGCAATGGCGAAAAGCCGGTCCCTGGGGTCGAACGAATTTTCACAGCGTCTGAATACCTGAAGTCCGGGTGCCGCCAATTTGTCGAGCAGCACTTCAACGCACCCATATTTGATCATTACGGCAGCACCGAATTTAAGGAAATTGCCTGGCAGTGTCCATCGAGCAATGGCAGCGGCGGCTACCATATCAATAACAATGAGGTGATCTGCGAGATCATCGACAGCGATGGCAACCCCGCCCCCAATGGCAGCAGTGGGGAAATAGTTGTCACCGACCTGCGCAACAAGGCAATGCCGTTATTGCGTTATCGGATGAACGATCACGGACTGATGTCCTGGGAAAAGTGCCGCTGTGGCTATGAAGGCCCGACTCTGCTGCCGCTTGGGGGTCGCAGTTCGGATTACATTATCCTGCCTTCACTAAAGCAGATTTCCCCCTACCTCATTACCACCAATATCGAGCATATCGAAGGCCTGATTCAGTATCAGGTCGATCAAAATTCGGCTACCGGAATTATTGCCAGAACCGTCTGGGAGTCGCCACCCAATGCCTCACAGATAAACCAGGTGCACCATGCCATCGACGATATACTGGGCGGCAGCATGAGTATAAGTATCGAGATCTGCGATGCCATATCGGTTGAAGAAAACGGCAAGCTCAAAGTTGTGAAGCGTTCGGTTGAGCTCAGGCAGGCTTGAACAACGCTGTCCGCAGCAATGCCAGCAATTTGACTTTGCGATCGACGTAGTACATCAGTGGCAAACAGAAAACCAGAAAGGCGCCACTGCGCAGTAGGCTCTCCAGCCACTCATTGTCGACAAGTATATAGCGTTGCAACAGCACCACACCCACAACCGCATAGACCAGTGGCAGATGAATCCGCAGCATGGATCGCCACTTCTCGCCACGGGTTTTTTGCAGTATGCCAAGGACGTACAAATTCGCCATGGTAGAGACAGCACAATAAAATAGTACCGAGGCGCAGGCGACCCCGACAATGCCGTAACCCAGCACAATTGCCAGCACGTTTAGCAGGGAACCCAACAGCAACAACAGCGGTATCGCAACAATAAATATCCGCTGCCTGTCGAATACCACCAGCAGGCCCCGGGGCACGCTCCAGATAACGGTGAAGAACAGTCCGGCCAGCAGAATCTGCAACACCGGTACGGCGGGAGCGTATTCCGGTAGCAGGGTTTTGATCACCACCGGGATATTCAGCACAAGCAGGCCTAACAATATCGGAATCAATCCCGCCAGGAACATCATCGGCTTGTCGTACAGGTAGCCCATAGTGGTCAAATCAGTACCCTTACCTTTATGGTACATCAGGCGAGGAAACAGCACCGTAGACAGCGCCAGCGGAATATAGTTGATCGTTTCCGAGAAAAACGCCGCCATGCTGTAATAGCCGGTCGCCACACTATCGATCAGGGTAAAAATAATCAGCTTATCCAGACTGGCCATCAATTTGGGGGCGATGGCTACAAACAGGATGGGAAAGCCGATCGCGATTAAACTGCGACTGGTAACCCAGTGCAAAGACGGCCTAGACGGCAGGTGACGCTGCCACAACAACCAGCCGGTCAGTAAGGTACTGGCAATGATCATACCCAGCAACAGCCCGCTGATACCCCAATACACCATCAATACCAAGCCGAACAGTGAGTTGAGGAGCGCATAGACAATATAATACTTGGCAAGCAAGAAGATTTTCTTCTCACCTTTAAGCTGGTTCGGCACATACAGGTGCACCGCATTCAATATAAAAGTAATGGCGGCAAGGCGAATTTCCAGTCGATAAGGTGCCGCGACCTCAAACAGCGAGAACACCGCCGCTGCGATACCACAGAGTGTGGATACTGCGATACACATCGCCAGGGTGCTGGCAGTAATCCGCTGGTTTTCCTGGTGCCTGCCCTGTGCCTTGTTAAAGGGCAACTCCCGCGCCACCGCCTGGGCCGAGCCCGCGGTCACATAGTTACCGGTCTCGAGGAAGGTCTTGAAGATATTCCAAACGCCATACAAGGCCGGCCCCAAAAACCACGCCACCACAAAGCCACGCAGCACCGAGATCAACTGAAATAGGTAGGAGGCCAGCGAGAAGGCCGTCGCCTCGCGCACAATCGCCCGACGTTCGCCTTGTTCGGCATTCATCGGCGCAGGGAACCCCGGATTTCCAGCGCCATTTTCGCGGCACTGAAACGCCAGTCGCTGAGGTCAATATTGCGGGCTCGCGGGCGCCGGAGATTGTCACGAAAATCCCGCAACGTTGAAGCACGGCTTGCGCTGTTCCCCACGCCGGCAGCTACACAGCGCAGATAGGCAGCCCAATTGATGTAGTTGAAGCCGACTCTGTAGCGGCTTTGGGTGACTGTTTCACCTTGCAGCAAGCGACAAACCCCCAATGCAAAGTTGGCCCCTGCCTGCACCGCAAAGTTGCTGTTGCCCCAAAATCTCGGGTTGATTTCTATCACCTTCGGCAAACCATCGCGGGCATCAATTTTGAGCTCGACCTCGGCCACTCCCCGCCAGCGCCAGTGCTGGAAAAACGGCTCGATAAACTCAACCAGTGCAGGCTCATCGGTGGAGCGACCGAGGGCGCAGATGCCACCATCCAATGGCCACTGGCGCAGCTTATGGCTGGTAAAGTAAAGACGCCTCACACTGTCGGTATCGTAGAGAAGCCCCGCCGAACGCATATTGTTGACGGGGCCGGGAATATACTCCTGGATAAAATAAGCATCCAGATCAAGCCCTTCCAGCACAGCCTGCAATCGTTGGGCACTCTCCACCAACTGCAGACCCTGGCCGCCACCAATATCGGCGCGAGGCTTTATCATAAGCTTATGATCTTGCTGCCGGCGCAGGTAGGCGAGCGCCTCCTCCGGACTAAAAAGCTGGGGACAAGCTATGCCCAACTGGTGGCAGGAGGCCAGGGTACGGTCGTTATAGTAGGCCGCCTGCCAGGCTGGATAATCTGGAATCAGCATCTGGCAGTGGGCCAGAAATCGTTCCCGGTTGCGCACAAAGGGCTCGATCTGATTACCCGGCACTACGATATCTATGCCTTCGCTGGCAACCAGTCGCAACAGAGCCTCGGCATAAGCTGGCTCCCCTAGCGCCGGGGTTGGCAAATAAGGGGGCGTATAACGACTATGGGCAGCGCCAGGCAGGCGACGATGGTCGGAGCCGACGACCTCATATTCCGCAGCCAGCGCCCGAATCAGGGCGTGTGAGGCATTGCGGGTCGCCTCCGTTACCAGCACTTTCATTGATCAGTAATCCTGACTGTGGCTATTTTCTGTAGCGCTTTAACAGGAACGTATGTTCATAAATATTGAACAGCGAGACGTAGAGCATTTTGACCAGGGTTTCCTGACGGTAGCTCACCGTCAGTTGGTTTGAGGGATTGTTGAACAGGTTGATGGTGGCGTACACCTGTTCAAAGCCCTGTTGCTGGGCCCAAGGGTACATCTGGGTAACCAGGTAAGGACTCAGGCCTCGACCACGATGCTCGGGCACCACGTAGAGATCATACAGGTAGGCATTGTTGGCACCATTGAAGGGGAAACTATATAGCTTGGAGGTACATTCCTTCATATTAAACCAGCAGTAGCCGACGATCTCCTGGTCTTTGAGGATGCCGAAACACACCTCACCGATATCGAAGCGGCGGGTGACCTCCTCAAGGCTATTGCCTTTTTTGGGAATTGCCGCCAGTTGCGCAATGCTCGAGCGATCCAACAGCTGGCAGCGATAACCCCGGGTTTTTTCCGAGGGCGGCGGAAAACGGATCTCTCCCTCTACTTCAAAGCAGTAGAGATTAAACGGAAAGATAAATATTTTGAATTTGCTGAGCAGGTCGAACAGCAGGCGAGGAGGATCGCTGTAGCGAACCTTATGGTAAACATTCTGGAAAAAGTGACTCACGAGAATTCCACTGTGGCAAGCAATACCGAGGCTTCGATAAAGTCACATTGTAGCTTAATCATAAAACTTTAGCGTCGCCAGACCGCGCTTGATATTGCCTTATCCGCTGTTCGCCAAGCGCTCAGGATAATAAAATCCGGCCATCACTGCATAGCCCCGGTACCGGTTTGACATTGCATCGGATAAAGGGCACATTTTGTGCCTTGCCCTTCGGTTTAGGGCAGCCCCTTCAAGCTATCAATGGAGAACCGCATGGAAGACAGTCTCGCTGCGATCAAAGCCCTGCAGCAATCGATGAATGCCGCTGTTCTCGGGCAAGAGGATGCCGTCGAAAAAATCATTGTCAGTCTGCTATGCAATGGCAACCTGTTGCTCGAGGGTCTGCCCGGAACGGCTAAGACCCGCTCGATCAAGGTATTGGCGAGGGCACTGGAGGCCCAGTTGGGTCGCATCCAGTTTACCCCTGACCTGCTCCCGTCCGACGTCACCGGGACCGAGGTTTATCACTCCGAGGGTGATAAGCAGACCCTTACTTTCCAGCCCGGGCCGATCTTTGCCAACCTGGTACTGGCAGATGAAATCAACCGGGCACCGGCCAAGGTGCAGGCCGCTTTATTGGAAGCCATGGAGGAACGCCAGGTGACCGTCGCCGGTAAAACCTATCCATTGCCGGAATTGTTTATGGTGTTGGCAACCCAGAACCCGATCGAGCAGGAGGGCACCTATCCGCTGCCAGAGGCGCAGATGGACCGCTTCCTGATGAAGGTTAATGTCGACTATCCCGACAGCGAAGCCGAGTTGGGAATCGTGGAATTGGTCAGGAGTGAGGAAACCCCGGCAGCGGAAAACCAGCTTCCGCGCATCGATCAGCAGCACGTGTTCAATGCCCGCAAGGCAATCCACAATATCCATGTGGCCGATAATGTCGCGCGCTATGGCGTCGCAATCGTCATGGCCAGTCGCCAGCCGCAACTATACCCGGATAGCCCACTACAACAATGGGTAGAGGTAGGCTCCAGCCCACGTGCCAGTATCGGGCTGGACAAAGCCAGCCGAGCCCATGCCTGGCTGCGCGGCAAGGATTTCGTCGATCCTGACGATGTGCGGGCGGTGGCATTTGCAGTATTGCGCCATCGCCTGATGCTCAGCTATGAGGCGGCCGCCGAGGGCGTGAGCCCGGACCAGGTCGTGGCGGAGATCATCAAACAGGTGGCTGTGGCCTGAGACCTGCTATGGCCAAGCCAGTTAAAACAGACAGCCTCGAACCCGACAACCGTGTCTATGCCGGCCTCGATTACCTGCATAGCTTGCAATACGAGGCCCGGGGCTTCAGCTTTCTACCCAGGCAACCGGTACATAGCATCCTGGTTGGGCGCCACGCCTCGAAGCTGCGCGGCCGCGGCCTTAACTTCGAGGAGTTGCGCCATTACCGGGTAGGCGATGATATTCGCACGATGGACTGGAAGGTCACTAACCGCACCCGTAAACCCCATGTCCGGGTCTATACCGAGGAGCGGGAACGACCGGTGATGCTGCTGGTTGACCAACGCCAGAGTATGTTTTTTGGCAGCGTCGAAAAAATGAAATCGGTGGTCGCCGCTGAGGTCGCCGCGCTCGCGGCCTGGCGGGTACTGGCCGTTGGAGACCGGGTTGGCGCCCTGCTGTTCAATGATAATGCCATAAAAGAGGTTAAACCGCGGCGCAGCCAGGCAACCGTGATGCAGGTTTTGCAACATACCCTGGCGATGAACCACCTACTGGCAGCCGGCCGGGAACAGCATCAGGGCACAGTCCAGCTCAACCGCACCCTGGCCGAGGCAGAACGGCTATGTGGGCACGATTACCTGCTGGTGCTGATCAGCGACATGGCGGGCTGGAATGATGAGACCGTCAAGCGCATCAAACGCTTATCGCGTCACAACGATATCATCGCCGCGCAAATATATGACCCGCTGGAAAAACAGCTACCCAACGATCAATTAGTGGTTAGTGACGGCGCCTTGCAGATTGAAGTCGACGCCCGCGAGGCCGTGCTGCAACAGCAGTTCACCGAGGATTTCGTCAGCGGAGTCGAATACTTGCAGCGGGAGCTAAAAAAATATCGAGTACCGATACTCGCCATTGATACCGTCGATCCCGCCCAGTTGCAGATTCGCCGTGCGATTGGCGATGCCCAGCGGAGGAACCGCCAATGAGCAAGCTGTTCGGTGATACCTTTGGCAACTACATGCTGCACGGTATCGACGAGATCTATCTACCCGAACCAGTGTCCTGGTGGCCCCAGACGATTGGCTGGAAGCTACTGGCCCTGGCACTCGGTCTCTGGTTACTCTACCGCCTGTATCGAGCCGCACAACTCTGGTGGCAAAATCGTTATCGCCGTGCCGCCCTGGCACAGTTGGACGCGCTGCAGCGGCAGGCTGGAGACCAATACGGCGCGGTGCTGACGAGTCTTCCAGCACTTTTAAAAGCCACAGCCCTGCATGCCTATCCGCGCACTGAAATTGCCGCGCTGAGCGGTGACGAATGGCTGGCGTTTCTCGACTCCCACTACGATGGCCCCGCATTTAGTGACAAGCCAGGGCGCCAATTACTCACCATCGCCTACCAGGACAAGTCCCGCTGGCAGCTCTCGTCGGAAGACGCCCGGACACTGATCGATATGTCCCGGCGCTGGCTGCAACAACACCGCCACACCCTCCCTGGGGAGGTGCGAAAGCATGCTTGAATTCGCTCATCCCTGGTTCATCGCACTGTTGCCACTGCCCCTGCTGGCCTACTGGATCTTGCCTGTATACAAAGAAAGCAAGGATTCGGTACAGGTACCATTTTTCCAGCGGCTGGTAAAACTAACCGGTGAGAAACCCGGGACCGGCGCGGTGGTATTGCCCCGGATGAAGTTCCAGCGCTTCTGGCTGGCGCTGTCCTGGTGCCTGATCGTGCTGGCGCTGATGCGGCCGGAGTGGGTTGGAGACCCCATCGTACGCGACAAATCTGCGCGTGACCTGATGATTGCAGTCGACCTGTCCGGCTCGATGGAAGTGGCCGACTTCAAAACCGCTGACGGTGAGAACATCACTCGGCTGGAAGCCGTCAAAACGGTCCTGCAGGAATTCGTCGACCAGCGCGAGCACGACAGACTGGGGCTTATCGTTTTTGGCGATGCAGCGTATTTACAGGCGCCGTTTACCGAGGATCACGACGCCTGGATGACGCTGTTGCAGGAGACCGATATTGGTATGGCTGGACAGAGCACAATGTTCGGCGACGCCATTGGCCTGGCCATAAAAGTGTTTGAGAAAACCGACACGGACAATCGCGTTTTGATTGTCTTGACCGATGGCAACGACACCGGCAGCAGGGTGCCGCCGGTGGATGCGGCCAAAGTCGCCCACCAGTTCGACATTACCATTTACACCATCGCCATCGGCGACCCGGCCACCATTGGTGAGGAGGCCCTGGATCTTGAGGTGTTGGAGCGTATCGCCGCGCTGACTGATGGCGGCTATTTCCAGGCGCTGGACCGAAAACAGCTGGAGAGCGCCTACCAGGCTATCAACGCACTGGAACCCGAACAATATGAGACCCTGAGCTATCGCCCGCGGCGCGGCCTGTTTCACTACCCTGTTGGCATCGTGATCGGCATCTACCTGGCGTTTTTTGCGACCATGACGCTCAGCTCGATCTACCAGCGCAGGAGAAACCAGCATGCCTGAGCTGGAAGCACTGCGTAACCTGCACTTTATTCGTCCGTGGTGGTTCGCAGCAATACCATTGCTGCTGCTCTGTATGTACTACCTCAAACGGCAACAGGACCCGATCGACAAATGGGCACCGATCATCTCTCCACACCTCGCCAAGGCCATGCTGGTGCGCGGCGGCCGCTCGCACTGGTTTAATCCGATCACTGTTGGCACCGTGCTTTGCTTGTTGGGGATAATCGCGCTGTCGGGGCCTTCCTGGAAACGCCAGCCCTCGCCGTTTGTTCAGGACACCGCCGCACTGGTGGTGATCCTGGATTTGTCCGGCACAATGAAACAGAAAGACATTCAGCCGAGCCGGTTTGAGCGTGCCAAACAAAAAATTGAAGACTTATTGGAACTGCGGCAGGGCTCCCCCACCGGGCTGGTCGTTTACGCAGGCAGCGCACACAGCGTCATACCCTTGACCAACGACCCGGACATCATCCGCAACTTCCTGGCCTCGGTGGTACCACAAATGATGCCGCGAGCCGGCAAATCTGCCGAGAAGGCCCTGGCTATTGCCGACGATATGTTGAGCGATTCGCCCGCGGGCACAATATTGCTGGTGACCGACGGTGACAACCCGCAGACAGAAGCGGCTTTTGCTGAATACTTTGCCGGCATTGACCACCAATTACTGGTTTTGGGGGTTGGTCTTGAAGCTGGCGCTGAAGGCATTGACGACAATATCATTCCCCTGCAAAGCGCCTCCCTGGAACGTCTCGCCTCGGCCAGCGATGGCCACTACCAGCAAGTTACGCTTGAGAGCACCGATGTCGAGCGCATCAACCGCCGCATCAACAACCACTTGTTGTCGGTGGCAGATAGCGAGCGCCCCTGGGTAGACTTTGGCTACTACCTGACTTTTCCACTGGCACTGGTATTCCTGTTGTGGTTCCGCAAGGGCTGGACCCTGCAATGGTGCCTCATCGCTGTACTTACCGTTGGCATAGGCGCCAGCCCGAGACTGGAGGCCTCCGAAGCCCCTTTTATGGATCTCTGGCTCACCCCGGATCAACAGGGGCGCTTTTACTTCGAACGCGAGGATTATAAAACCGCAGCCCAGCGCTTTGAAGACACCGCATGGCGCGGCGTGGCCTTGTACATGGACGAAAACTTTATCGCCGCCGCCGATACCTTTGCCCAGATACAGAGCATCGAAGGCCTCTTTAACCTGGGTAACGCCTGGGCCCAGAGTGAAAACTATATCTACGCTGTGCGCACCTACAACCGCCTGTTGGAGCAACAGCCCGACCATGCCGGGGCACTCAAGAATCGCGCCATAGTGCAAGCCATCATCGATGAAATCAACCTCCTGAGTGAAAGCCAGCAAAGTGAGGGTGGCGACACAAGTAAAGAGCTCGGCGATGAGCCACTGCGGGCTGAGGGGGCTGAAAAGGAGGAGTTTGGCAAGCAGGAGGTAAAACAATTATCAGCGGATGACATTTTGAATGATGAGGGTATTCGCGAGCAATGGATGCGCCAGATCCAGCAAGACCCCTCGGTGTTCCTCAGCCTTAAATTCCTGATGCAGCTGGAGACGGAGGATAGCGGTGAATCACCTTAGCATTGCCTGGCGCCAGTGGCTGCTGGCACTGCTGATAATGGCAAGCGGCTATAGTTTTGCCGCGGAAACACCCAGCCTCGAGCAATTGCAGGCCGACGGTCGGCTCCAAATCAAGAGCTGGGTCGAGCCCGCCAACTCGATCGTCGTCCGCCAACAAGTCACACTGTTAATTGAAGTCAGCACCGACACCTGGTTCGGTGGCGGCACTCGCATTGGCCGGCTGGAGCTCGATAATGCCATTGTGCTAAGGCGAGAGAGTTTTGCGGTCAACTCCACCCGGTTGGAGCACGGCCAGACCTTTACTGTGCAACGCTGGTCGATAAGCCTCTATCCGCAACGACCTGGTCTCTACAAAGTGCCGCCACTACCATTAAGCCTTTCCATAGCCAGCGCCGGAGGCGATGTGATTGAAGGACAGGTCATGGCGCCGGGCACCAGCTTCGAGGTTGAACTGCCCGACGCCCTAAAAGGCATAAACGACTGGGTAAGCACCTCCTCACTGCGCGTTAAAGAAAGTTACAACCGCGACCTGACAGACCTGAAACCCGGTGACGCCGTACAGCGCCAGGTGACCTTTTCCGCCGAAAACGTAGCCGCCATGATGCTGCCCGAGCTGACGGCCACCGAGCAGGAAGGTCTTGGCGTCTATCAAAAGCCACCACAAATAAAGGATGACAACAATCGAGGCGTCTATCGCGCGCGCCGTACCGAGGGTATTACCTACATCATCGAGCGCCCGGGCAGTTACCGCCTCCCGGAGCAGACCTTTTATTGGTGGGACCTGGATTCGCAAAGCCTGCAACAAGTCACACTACCGGCACAGATTCTTGAAGCCACCGGTGGAGTGGCTCCCACGGCAGAAACAGTTCCTGCCGGCAGCAGAGATACTCGGCAACGCTGGCAGCCGCTGGCATGGCTTGCAGCACTGCTGTTGGCAGTAGCGGTGGCCTGGACCCTGTGGCGCCGCCGCCAGGCTCCTCCCAGCACACCACAGCTTGCCGTGCAGCCAGGCGAAAACCAACTGCAACAACAATTGCAAACCGCGCTGAAACAACAGGACTGGCCGCGGGTGGTGCAAACCCTCTACGCCTGGCTTGACGCCTATGGCGGCTCGCAGTATGACGGTTCGATCCGGACATTACTCCAGCAATTGCAGCAACCCGAGGCACAACAGACTCTGGACCAACTCATGTTGGGCGCTTACTACCGTGAGCATTGCGACAACCGCGACGTCGAAGCCTTGATCGCGATGCTGCGGTCTGAACTAAGCAGTCATCCGAGTCGGTGGCGACCCAAGCCGATAGAGTTAAAGCTCAATTAGCGTCGCAACGCTCAATCCAAATTGCTGCCTGCTGCGGCGCTACTCATTGGCGGCGGCAGGCAGAACCTTGCTATCGTAATTGTCATAGTAACGCTCTGCGGCCGGATGCAATGGCAAGGCCAGGCCCAATCGCATCGTTTCCCGTGAAATAAATGCCGCGCGATAATAGTTGCTGGCAAGCGCATCGCCCCCGGTCATCAATAAATCCAAAATGATGTCCACCTGTTCGTCCGCAACCGAGGCGTTGGTAACTAAGGCCGCCGCCAACCCCAGGGTATCGAACGCTTCGAGCTGCCCCGGATAGGTTCGCGCTGCAATCTTCAATGGGTAATAGCTGAAATTGTCGGCCGCCAGTTGCTTGAGCAGACTGGCGGGAAGTGACACAAACCGCAGGTCATCCCGGCGCGCCGCCAATGCCTGCACCGCTACTGCAGGCACCGCCTCGGTCAGAAATAGCGCATCGATATCACCCGTCTCCAGGGCCAAAATGGCCATGGGCAGCGGCAACTCCTTCAGCACCGCAAAATCGCCGACTTGCATCGCCGCCGCACGACCGATAACCCTGGCATTCACCCGGCTGCCAGAGCCGCGCTCGCCAATGGCAATGCGCCGGCCGCACAGATCTTCAAGGCGCGTGATGCCGCTGCCCCTGAGCGTTAGTAGGTGCACCGCCTCAGGCCACAAACTAGCCACGGCACGCAGTTGGGGAAGGGGCGCTAATCCCTCTTGCACGAAGCCCTGGTAGAGTAACTGGGCAACATCGCTCTGCATCAGGGCAAAATCGACCAGGGCTTGCTGCAAGCGCACCGCATTGTCGACACTGCCGCGCGACGCCGCGCTGTAAAGTGGCACTCGCCGCTCCAGGGCATATTGGCTAAGGGCCTCGCCAAAGCCCTGGTAAGTACCCCCGACCGGTCCGGAAGTCAACAGAATGCTGCCATCAAGCCGGGCATTGCGGAGGTCGATTTTGGTTACCGCGTAACCCAGCTCTTCCACAATCAGCGACTTGCGAGCGTCGTCGGCAACAGCCGGCGCCGACTGTAACAGTTTGCGCGCATCCGCCAGCACCGACTCGGGGCTCCTGCCCTCCGGCACGCGGTCGTGCACTGCTGCCATCTCGGTGTGATCTTTATCAGCTTGTTCGATGGCAACCCAACCTTGTTGGTCGTCCTGCTGGTAGGCAAAACGTCCATGCACGCGCAGCAGGTCTCCCCGGGTGTTACCCCGTGATCGAAAGCCTCGGATGCCTGCCTCGGTAGCGCCGATGGCGAAAGCCAGGGTACCGATATTGAGGCCTCTCCAGGCAGTCAGGCTGTAATCCTTCTGGAATTTGAGCTCGGCATCGTAATAGACGAAGACCCCCGAAATACCGCGCTCGAGATCCTTAAACGGCGCTGAACCAGCACGATGCAAGCTTTCCACAACAAACAGGCCGTCGGCAAAATTGCGATCCAGGCGCTGCTGTAGCTCCTGCCTCACTTTGTCCTGGTCGGGACCCCGCTCACAGCCCGACAATACCGGCAACAAAAGTAATACAGCCAACAGCAACGGTCGCATCGTAGTATCCCTATCTAGCTAGTAAGCAAACAACGGCAGTGCGAGATAGCCCTGAATGACCAGGGCATTGAGAAAATCGATAAAGAACGCCCCGACCAAAGGTACCACCAGAAAGGCCTGGGGTGATGGACCATAACGATGGGTCAGTGCCTCCATATTGGCAACTGCAGTGGGCGTTGCCCCCATACCGAAGCCACAGTGACCACCGGCAATAATCGCCGCGTCATAGTTTGAGCCCATTACCCGGAAGGTGATGAAAGTGGCAAACAACACCATGCCGACGGTTTGCACTGTCAACATAACCAGCAATGGGCCAGCCAGGCTTAGCAATTCCCAAAGACGCAGCGACATTAAAGCCATCGCCAAAAAAATAGCCAGCGACAGGAAGCCCAGCATATCGACAGTAGGGCGATGTAACTCCAGCCTGGGCAAGGGGATCGCCAGGTTGCGAATCACAACCCCCAGGAACAGGCACCAGATAAAGCCGGGCAAGGTGAAGGCACTGCCACTGAAGCTGGCCGCCAACCACTGGCCCCCAATCAAACACAGCAACGCCACGAATAGCGCCCACAACACACTGTCACTGTTTATTCCGGTTTCGCTTGCGGTTTCGCTTGCGGTTGCGCTCGCCTCAGTCTCGATCGGCGCCTCGCTATCATCGGTCGGCGCTGACTTGAGGCGGTTAGCCCCAATCAAGCGCCCGGCCACCGGGCCACCGATGATCCCGCCGAGGATGAGGCCGAACGTCGCACAGGCCATGGCCAATTCCATGACCCCGGCAATATTCTGCACCTCGGCAAACTTCTCGGCATAGGCAGCGCCGGTACCGTGCCCTCCCGAGAGGGTGATCGAAGAACTTAACAAACCAACCAGGGGATGCAGATCCATGCCTATTGCGGCCGCCACACCGAGTGCATCCTGTACCACGAGATAGGCAAAACAGACAGCGGCAAACAATAGCAGGCGGGGACCACCACGGGCCAGCAGACGCAGATCGGCGCCAAGTCCGATGGTGGTAAAGAACACCAGCATCATCGGCTCTTTCAATGCCATATCAAAGCGAATGCTAAGATCAAAACCGAGAAAGCCTATGGTGGTAAACAGTGCAAACAACAAGCCGCCCACGACTGGCACGGGTATATTATTTTCGCTGAGGAAACGTATGCGCGACTGCACTACAGCGCCAATAAACAATACGGCCATTGCCGCGGCTAGCGTTTGAGTGGCATCGAGGCTTATCGCCATAATCCAGACTCCTGCTGAAATCTGTGGGGTAGCGCGCCAGCGTAACAATGTAGCGCCCAGCCAGAATAAACCAGCGTACTCGAAGACGCTAGCCGCACTCAGGCGGACAACTCAAAACCGCTCCTTTTGGGCCTGAAGATTGGATTCCCGCCAACATACTGCCTCGCGCCAAACGCTGTTCATCCCGGAAACAGCTTGCCTAAATAGGCAAAACACAGTAGAACTGCGTTTCACCATGCCCAGCCACCTACAATACACGCATCGCTATGCCTAACACCGACATTGAGGCTGCATATCAGCTGACGCCTGCCGGGGACGCACTCGAACTTGCATTTAGTGGCGACTGGACGATCGACAGCAAAGTGCCCGACTTTACCCTATTGCAGTCTGAGCTCGAGTCAAAAGCCGGCAGCGACTCCCGTCTGCGTATCACCAGTGCGCAGCTCGGCGAATGGGATTCACTGTTCCTGAGCAGGCTACTGCAATGCGCCAATTGGTGTCGTCAGCACGACATCAGCATGGATATCTCCGGGCTGCCCGACGGGGCACGCAAGCTGCATGCGATTGCTACTGCGGTTGCACCGATAGAAACCCCGCCACAATTCCATAGTCATTGGCTCCAGATAAAAGATTGGGGTAGCTCCCTGGTCAGTTCGATCGTTAATTTCTGTAGCTTTATCGGTGAGTTTTTCATCGCCCTGGGCGCCCTGGTGCGCGGCACATCGAATACTCGCGCCAGGGATTTTTTCTATTTTGTCGAGCAGGTCGGACCCAAAGCCCTGCCAATTGTAACCTTGCTCAGCGTTCTAATGGGTATGATCCTTGCCTATATGGGCGCAATCCAGTTGCGCCAGTTTGGCGCCGAGATCTACGTTGCCAACCTGGTCGCTATCGGTACAGTGCGAGAAATGGGTGTCCTCATGACGGGTATCATTATGGCCGGGCGCACCGGCGCCGCCTATGCCGCCCAGTTAGGCACTATGCAAACCAACGAAGAAATCGATGCGATCCAAACCCTCGGTATGTCACCCATGGAGTTCCTGGTTACACCTCGCATGCTAGCCCTGATTTTGGTGATGCCCTTGTTGGTCATCTACAGCAATATGCTTGGCATGCTCGGCGGCGCCCTGGTAGCCACCGGCATGGACATCGCCCCACTGCAATATTTCCAACAGACCAAGGGCGCCATCAGTTGGGATGACATTAGTTCCGGGCTGATCAAAAGCGTCGTGTTTGCGGTGCTGATTGGGATTGCTGGCTGCCAGGCAGGACTGCAATGCGGGCGCAGTTCAGCGGCAGTGGGTGAGGCGACGACCAAAGCAGTCGTCACCGCCATCGTGTACCTTGTAGTGGCCGATTCCTTACTCAATATTATCTTTGATAAACTGGGGCTGTAATGGCATCTGAATCGGCGCCAACCCATATCGAAGTCAGTGACCTGACCATGGCCTATGGGAATCGGGTGATTCAGCGTGACCTCAACTTTAGTGTCAACAAGGGCGATATTTTTATTATTATGGGCGGCAGCGGCTGCGGCAAAAGCACCCTGTTAAAGCATATGATAGGCCTGTACCAACCGGCCGAGGGCGACATTCTGTTTAACGGCACCAGCTTTTTTCACAGCGACAGCAAGACGCAGCAGGCCATGCGCAAGTCCTGGGGCGTGACCTACCAGAGCGGCGCGCTGTTCAGCTCGATGACCCTGGCAGAGAACATAGCCATTCCATTACAGCAATATACCAAACTGTCGATCAGCGAGATCAAGGATGTTATCGCTTTCAAACTCGCGTTGGTGGGTTTGGCAGGATTCGAAGACTACTACCCCAGCGAAATTAGCGGGGGCATGCAAAAGCGCGCCGGATTGGCCCGTGCGATTGCGCTGGAACCGGAGGTACTTTTCTTTGACGAGCCATCGGCCGGACTCGATCCGATCAGCTCAAGCCTGCTCGACGACCTGATTCTGCAATTGGCCAACACCCTCGGCTCCACCGTGATCATCGTAACCCATGAATTGGCCAGCATATTTGCCATTGGCACCAACTCGGTGTTTCTCGACGCCAATAGTAAAACCATGCTCGACACCGGCTCCCCTGCAGACTTACTGGAGCACAGCAACAATGACACTATCCGACGATTTCTTAGCCGCGGCCAACTAGCGCCCAGGGTTCATGCTGATGAGCAATAAAGCCAATACCGCAACCATAGGCGCCTTTATCGTAGGAGCTATCGCAATTATCCTGGCCGGCATCATGTTTTTTGGTGGAGGCCGCCTTTTCCGCGATAGCGAAAACTATGTGATGTACTTCGACCGCTCGATTCAAGGCCTTGAAATTGGCGCGCCAATGTCACTTCGGGGGGTAAAAATCGGTGAAGTCACCGACATCGAAAGTCATATTAACCCTGACACAATGAGCAGTATCAATGCGGTCTACGTCAAAGTAAGAGCCGACGAACTCAAGTTCGACTCCGCCAAATCAAACCAGGAAATTCTCGACCTGCTTATTGTAGAACGTGGCTTGCGGGCGCAGCTGCGTATCCAGAGCATGCTCACGGGCTTACTCTATATTGAAGTGGACTTTATGGGCCCCGATACCACATTGACGTACTGGGGTCTTGATCCTGACACCCGGGAACTGCCGACGGCTAAATCTGAAATCGAGGAACTGTCCCAGCTTGCCAACAGTTTCGACTTCGATGCCCTGAGCACCAATTTTCGCAATATCGCCGAAAACCTCGAAGCTCTGACCTCGGATCCCGAGCTTAAGGCCTTGGCCGGCAACCTCAATCAATCGCTGGCAGCCATTACCGGGCTTGTGTCCAGTGTGGACCAGGTGATTGAGACCGATGTGGCGGCCGCCTTCAATCAACTCGATACCTTGGCCCGCGGACTCAACGAGGACTACCCGTTGGTAGCCAGAGACCTGCGTCAGGGCATGCGCTCCATGCGCTCGGCATTCGCCGATGCACAGGGCGCTATAACCAGCGCCAATTATCTATTGTCCGATGACTCGCCCCTACTGTACGAGCTGAGCGAGGCACTGGCAAAGATTGGCGCGGCGGCAGAGGCCATCAATGCCCTGGCGGACAGTGTAGACCGCCAGCCAGAGTCCCTGATCAAAGGTAAATCCAGCAGGTGAGACAAACCATGACGCAATCGATAATCGGTACCTTTGGACTTTTCCTGTTACTGGTGTTGCCCGGCTGCGGGGTTACTCCCAGCACCAATTATTACGTGCTGGATTCCGAGACCCAGGCGGCACCCACGCATAGAAGTTCGGTTTCAGTCGGCGTCGGACCGGTGACGGTAGCCAACTATCTCGATCGCGCCCAGATCACCCTGAAGCAGGACAACACCCTCGAGGTTGATGAGTTCAATCGCTGGGGAGAGCCCCTCACAGCAGGCATCACCCGGGTACTCATGGTGCAACTGGCCACCCAGCTCGACAGCAGCAACCTGGTGCAATTTCCCTGGCGTTCCGACCAGGTACCAGACCTGCGGCTGAAGTTGGCGGTACTCGAACTCAATCGCGACAATGACCAGGCGATGTTAAAAGCGGGCTGGTCAATCACTACAACAGCGGACGGCGAACAGCTGCAGGAGGGTGTAGAAATCCTCAGAACACCGACAACTGATAACAGCTATGCTGCTCTGGTTGGCGGCTACAGCCAGCTGCTGGAACAGCTGGCGGCTCGTATCGGTGGCGCCATTTTCAGTAGCAGCGAATACTATCTGCGCCGCAATGCCGAGAAAAAAATTGACTAGTGTGACGCCCTGCCCATGTTGAGAGTTCACTACTTACAACATGTCCCGTTTGAAGATCTCGGCAGTATGCACAGCTGGTTCGCTGAACGTAGCGACGCACTCACTGCCACCCATTTTTACTTGCAACAGACCCTGCCTCCCCTGGACAGCTTCGACTGGCTAGTGATTATGGGTGGGCCCATGGGGGTTGCAGACACCGCTGTTTATCCCTGGCTGGCAGCTGAACAGGCGTTTATCCGGGCTGCTATTGACGCTGGCAAAACAGTGTTGGGAATATGCCTGGGAGCCCAGCTTATCGCCGCTGCGCTCGGCGCCGATGTAACGGTTAATAGCCAACGCGAAATCGGCTGGTTTCCGCTGCGCAGCCAGACCGGCAAGCACCCGATAGCAAATCTGCTGGATGGCTGCGTGGCATTTCATTGGCACGGCGAAACCTTTGCTATACCGGCCGGCGCGCAACACCTGGCCAGTAGCGAGGCATGCCAGAACCAGGCATTCTCGATTGATGATCGGGTGTACGGCTTTCAATTTCACCTCGAAACAACCGACACTTCTGCCAAGGCGCTGCTGCACCATTGCGGTAACGAGCTGGACGCTTCCCGCTATGTGCAGTCGCGTGACCAAATTCTGCAAGATTCCCAGCGCTTTATCGAGATCAATAGAGCCATGGCAAAGGTGTTAGAAACGATAGTCAGGCTACGTGGCTAGCCCGGATATTACATCAGCTGAGTGCGGACCGGACTCGCATAGCTTATTCGGGGCGCTCATTCGGAAAGCTGGCGGGACGACTGATAGCAATTGGCAAGCGATTCAGGCCCGGCGCAGTCCATGCACCATCCCCATCGGCATCGATCCAGATCGGGTTGGTAAAGGCCATCGGCCTGTGCCCCGGGGCAAGTGCAGCATATACCTCGCCGGCATCACCGTAGATCTCGACAAACACAAAGCTGTCCCGCTCGACTTCGATAGGCATCTCCCATTGCTCACCGGCCACGATCGGCCCGCCCCGGATCACAACGCCGTTGAGGTAGACCCATGCCTGGCTGACATCGACCCAGGGCGCTGCCTGTACGCTCAGCGACAGCACTAATTTGCGCCCAACGATCGTCTCGCCAATACCAGCCTTCAGGCCTGTATCGGTGCTTAAGCTCAGTGCCGGCAGGGGCCCCGAACTACCCACGATACGCCCGGCTCGCACTGCGGCACGCCATGGATCAATCGCAATGGGGTGGGCGGGCTCACCACCATAGGCAACATAGCTGCGCGGCATGGCTACCGGCTGGCGCAGGTGATGGGAATCACTGCTGGCCAGGGCCGGTCGATATTCACCCTGCAGGATCAGCGACAGCCAATCTGCCCTGATCCGCTGGTAGCGGCCGAGGTTCGACCCATTGGCCATCTCCAGCAGGTCAAAATCGATATCCCTGACGCCCTGCTCATTGGCTTCGATCAGAGAGCGGTTCTGGATATTTTGCAGCGGCAGGCCGGGATTAAACTGTTCACCTACCGACAAATGTTCGAACAAGAAGGGGCTGGTGTCCGGACCGCGAACTGCCCGTGGATGGTTCAGCTGGATCAAGGCTTCGGGGTGCTGCTGTCGAACCTCGGCCATCACCTGCCGCAGTCGCAAGCCCTCGTGAGCCGGCATACCCCCGGCAAAAGCACTGGCATCGTGGGACAGCGGAAAAACGTTGACGTGGCCAACGGTATAAGGCGCATCTCCAGTGCGCACCATACCGGTGAGCTCTGCGCCGCCGACCACCGTCACCCGACGCTGGTAACCCAGTTCTCGGGCATGCCCTGCCATATCGACAATTCGATCGTGCTCGGTCGCTACCAGCACCGCGGCGTCCTGGGCAAGGAAACTTCGTAAACGCTGTTCAGCAGATATCGCCGAATCGAAACTAAAGCCACTATGAACATGAAAGTCGGTGCTAACCCAGCCACTGGAATCCACTACCCGGCGCGGCGCCTGCATCGTCAATCGCAGCTGCTGGCCGCTGACAGCCCGGATATCCTGAGTGCTGACGCTGTATTCCGGCCCCCGGCTCGCGTAGACCCGGTAGTCACCTTCCGGCACCAACACACTGGCTGGATCGCGCTGGTCGCCTACCAGATCAATACTATTAGACTGGATTGACAGCGGTTCTGCGCGACTGCCCAGATGAAAGTTGCTGAGGTCGCTCCCAAACGCCGGATCGGGTGTCTCGCCACGGCCGGTAAATACCAGGCGCATGGTTGTGCCCTGGGGCAGTAATACCGTTGCCGGCGCCGCGGTATTAATGGCTGGCAGCTGCAAGTCAGCACCGGCAAACACTAAATCGACACGACTCGATTTGCCATAGGCACTGACAACTTCCAGCTCACCCGTATCGACACCCGCCGGCATCCGCATCCTGAAACTGCCGTCCGGCTGCGGGCGCGCTGCCGTGACCGGGTTACCTTCAGCGTCGTACACCTTCAATTGCGCTGCCGCCGTGTCCAGCTTCCCGGTCAGCCAGTAGCCGCTATACACCCGGTCGGTAATCGACGCGGCATCGGATTGTTCACTCACCAGGATTCGCTGGTGCAACTGCAAGGCCTCCCCTTGCTCGATATCCATAAACAGTGACTGTAGCATTTGCAAGCGACCCGGCACCCCGGCGCCACTGCCAAACCATAGCGGTCGCGTTAGCCAAGCCTGGTTGGTGTAATCAGTTTCCACCAGTGAAAATTGCAGCAGAGGGTGCTGCCTGCCCCGGGCATCTTGCAGCACACCTTCCAGCGACTGGATACCGTAACTGATACCCGGCCCGGCAGCGTCTCCACCTATCAAAACGGTTAGATCGGCAGGCACCATGGAATTGAGCGAGGATGCGTCACTGTCTTCCTCGAAGGCGATATATTGATAGCCGGGGGAGTAGTCGCGGTCACGGGTGGAGACTGTAAACGGCGTCAGGCTGCGACCGGGGTGCAGCCATATTTGGCCGACCATAGAAACGCCGTGTCCGTCCCCGATTCGCCATAGCTCACTATCGACACGCAGCTCCCGGGCTTGCTCGAGGTTAAGCGAATAGCGGATACGCGCTCGCAATGCCGCATTTTCACGCACTACCGTAATGCTGGCAATACCGTCAGTAACCGCAGTGGCTATGTCAGTTACCGGCAGTATGGCCTCTCGATCCATCATCGGCAGCAGGTGGGTATAACCCAGCTGGTCGTCGTTGCGACCGCAGTGGCCAAGGTCGACCAACCAACCACCACTGAGCGACAGGCCAGTCTCATGTCCGGCGTCGCTAATCGTTGCGCACAGCGTTCCGTTACTCAGCAGCCAATCACCCATGCCGCCAATCGCATCAATGCCCCCTACCCTTTGATCCAGGTTGTGCTTATCGATCTGAGTCGCAACAAGGTCTGCGTGAGCGACAGCAACAACGCTGGACAAGACCAGTGCGGCCAGACTCCGGTAAATACTCACCCGGCTGAAAATCACACCCATACCATGACTACCCTATTGGTGTCGCGAAAGAAATTGGGGGCTGATGCGAAAGTAGTCAGCGGCGATGGCTGGCTGCACGGGTTTCACATTCACCGTCTTGCGGTTAATTCTTAAAACTTTGCCCACTATGGCTTCGCCACGGTACTCGAAAGAGACCAGCTCACCCGGCTCGAAAGCCGCAGCTTGCGGACACAAGCATGACTCCGAATCCGACGACTCAGAACTAAAGGCCAATACCAGGCCATCCTTCTCGGCGCGCAGCTCGATAAAATCTCGAACCTGTTGCGCGACGCCGGAATCATGGATGCTGTCAACGATACGATAGAACTGTTGATTGTGGATAGATCCGCGACTGATCCAACCATTGATGCTCTGCAAGGCATGACTGAATTCATGGCAGCAGGTATGGGCTAACAATCCGGACAGGCTTAATTTGCCGTCAAAATATCCCCGCTGGAGAATTTCCCTGCCGGTACGCCATTGTGCTGCTATCTGAGAATTGTGCTTGCTGGCAACCATCTTGAGGCCGTAATTAATCAAATGTCGATTGTGTCCGAGTGAGCGGTAGTAGGTTGCCTCCCCGGTTCCCACCCGACAGTGCAACTGGTGGCGCACGGAGCGCGAGCCATGGCCGTCGGCGGTGCCATGCCACAGCACCTCGTCAGTGGCGTCACACAGTAATTTGGCGATGGCCTTGTGTTGTTGGGCTTGGATGGGCATTAAATCGGGAACGTTTCCGCATTGCGAGGGGCAATTGTATCCCGCTTGAATAAAACCGCAACGCAATGACCGTTGAAATGATGATATCGCACCATTAGCGGCACGGGAATATAGATGCAGCGGTGGTTTGGATTTGCTGAACATCCGTTCAATTTGCAGGCAGCGCAACCAGCGCCCTTGTCAGGATCACTGGCACTCAGCAGTCCGCACCAGCGGCCGCACCTAGCAGGCCGCACCTAGCTCCCGGGTTAACTCAGCCGCAGCAATCGTTTTGCAACCCAGCGCATTCTGGCCGCACCACAAGGGCGTAAAATCTGCCAGCTGGAGGCTCTCGGCGGCGCTGCGCAGCGGCGCGAGAGCGGCACCAGCCAACGGGAAGTCGGGCAAGTCATTATCCCGCGGGCCAAGCTCACGCATCAGTCGATTGACTATCGCCCGTGCCGGCCGACCCGTAAACAGGTTGGTAATAGCGGTGCTGGTAGCAGCAGCACTTGACAGCGCAGCCCTATGCAAGTCGCTGGTATTGGCTTCGGGGCACAGCAGGTAGGCGGTGCCTACCTGCACCCCGGCCGCCCCGAGATCGATCGCAGCCTCAACCCCTGGCGCATCGGCTATGCCGCCGGCCGCGATAACCGGAAGCGACACTCGCTGCACCAAGTGCCGCACCAGTGCCATAGTCCCGATTTGCGAATCGAGCTGGGCGACAAAAGGAACATCTGCGGTGTTGGACGGATTGAGAAACATGCCACGATGACCGCCGGCTTCCAGGCCCTGGGCAATAATGGCATCGATCCCTTTTGACTCGAGCCACAGGGCCTCTTTCACCGTAGTAGCGCTGGCCAGTATTTTTGCGCCGGTGGCCCTAACCCGGGCCAACAGCTCGTCGTCAGGTAGGCCAAAGTGGAAGCTGACCACGGGTGGTGCAAACTCTTCGATAAGCTCAGCCGCAGCCCGGTTGAACGGCTCCCGACCCTGGCCAGCAACAATACTGCCGGGATCTATCCCGTGTTCTGCATAGAACGGCTGTAGCTTACGCCGCCAGGCCAGCTCACGGGCCTCATCGTGTTGTGCCGGCCGATGGCAAAAGAAATTAACATTGTAGGGGCGGCTGGTCTGCGCCCTGATCGCGGTCAGCTCAGCTCTGATGGCGTCTGCGCTGAGCATTGCACAGGGCAGTGAGCCCAGGCCCCCGGCGCTGGAGACCGCCACCGTCAGCTCGCTACCCTGAACCCCCGCCATCGGAGATTGAATGATAGGTAGCTCTATACCCAGCAGGTCTTGCAAGCTCACGTTTGACTCCTGTTTTTATAAGCTGATAAGGCGCGACTTTATTACCTACTGATGCCCGCCAACGCATAGGTGCGAAAACCGCCAGCGCACGAGCTCAAAACCTTTTGGCTGCCTGCTCAACGCTGGTGGTGCAAACGTCCAGATTTCGCAAAATGCCATCTTCAATACTGTAGATGCAACCGTGCACCGCCAGTTCCTGCCCGGCGCCCCAGGCTCGCTGCACAATCGTTGAGCGGCAAACATTGGAGACCTGGGTCACTACGTTCAATTCACACAGGGTATTGACCTTCTGCTTTTGCTCCGTGAGCACATCGATGCGACTGCGATTCTGGCGATAAATATCCTGGATATTGCGCAGCCAATTGTCGATCAAGCCATGCTCTTCGTCTTCAAGCGCAGCTGCCACGCCACCACAGCCGTAGTGACCGCAGACAATAATATGCTTGACCTTCAATACCTCTACCGCAAACTGGATCACCGACAGGCAATTGAGGTCGGTGTGGATAACCAGGTTGGCAATATTTCGATGCACAAAAATTTCGCCCGGCATCATCCCGATAATTTCATTGGCCGGGACCCTGCTGTCGGAGCAGCCAATCCACAAGTATTCGGGGCTTTGTTGCCGAGACAACTTGGCAAAAAAATCCGGATCTTCCCGTTTGATCCTGGCCGCCCACTTCTTATTGTTTTCAAAAATGTGTTCAAGCATAAGCTTGCTGCCCTGTTTTATTATTTACAAGCGCGGGCCCTGTCGCTGTGGCAAGCGTTTGTCGCAGACAGCAAATGGTAACCCGCGCTGCGAACCTTGGCCATTGTTAACTGCCGGTCGCGCGCAGTGCCCGTAGCTGGCGGTCGTGCAGCGGTGACAACAGCACCAGCGCTGCAATCGCACCTACCAGCGCAAAAGCCATATCGCTTTGGGTGTCCCAGACATAACCCTGGGTACCCAGGAAAGACTCCGCCGCCGTGCCGCTCAGCAGAGCAACCCACCATTCAATCAATTCGTAAAAGGCACTGAACGCCAGGCAGATGCAAATGACCAGGAAATTGAGCCACGCCCTGCTTGCCACCACTCGATTCCTTACCAGTATTTCACGCGCAATGATCGCCGGCACAAAACCCTGCACAAAATGCCCGAGCTTATCGTAATTGTTGCGCTCAAAACCAAACCACGGCTTGATCGTGTCGAAAAGGGGCACCTCGGCGTAAGTATAATGTGCCCCCACCAGCAACACGATGCAATGCAGCAGGATCAAAACATACAACAGTTCAGTGAGGGGAAAGCATCGATAGGTAACAAGCAGAACCAGCACCCCGATGATAGCCGGGGCCGCTTCCAGCAACCAGGTGTAGTAGTCCCTGGGTGCGATAGCGGACCATACCAGCACCAGCAAGAATATGAGCAAGCAAAGCAGCTTTTTCATGGGCTCTCGAATTCAGGAGCGTGAGCGGGGCCGACGCCTGGCACCCGCTCGTTTGTCGCCAGCCCGCTCGGCGAGCGACTGCGGCGCAGCGCTCTTTAGCCGTAACACCGTATTGATGTAGCTTACCATACGCTGCACGTATTCCGGCGACAGCCCTCGCAAGGCTTCCAGTGAGCGTATCGCCAGCAACTCCGGATTCAGCGGGCCGGAGTTTTGGGGGCCGCTTTCCACGGCCTCGGCCAGCAGCCGTGAGGCGCTGTGCCTCGCTTGCGATTTTCTGAAATAGCGAGCCGCTCGCAACTCACGTAAGCCAGCGCCCGCCGGCATCGTTACTTCGCTTCTGGCCGGTATGATTGCGGCCAGCGCCTGCTGCTCCTGTTGTAGCAGCAGCAGGTCCAGACCCGTGGCCGCACCATCTTGTACCGCACTGTCATCGCGCTGTTGTAACTCATCTAGCAATGGCGCCAGTGATGGGCGCTGCTTGCGCTGTCGCAGGGTATCAAGCAAACGCTGGAACTGGTAAAACTTACCTTCAGCGACCAGCCGCTGCAGGCTGGCAGCGGCGTCCGGGAAAAGATCACAGTGAGAATCAAGAGATTGCGCCGCCTGTTGCCGGGCAGCCGCGAGTTGTCGCTGGTACTCGTCCAGCGCAGCCTGGGCCCGCGCCAGTAAGCTTTCTGCCACAAGCCCCCGATGGCCGCAGGCGCGGCGCACCATCACCTCGATAAAATGAAAACGCGGACCATCGAGTTGGTGAGCACCCGCTTCACGCAGTGCCGCGAGCGTGGCTTCGATCTCCTGCGCCGATAGCCTGGCTGCTGGACTTTCCGGCTGCTTCGTTACCACCTTGGTCAGGATCCGCCGCCACGTGGCACCGGCGCCAATTCAACCCGCCGGTTAAGCGCACGGCCGGCCTCGTCACGATTGGGCGCCACCGGATGCTGGGCGCCAAACGCCGCGGCAAAAACCAGAGCTGCAGGTGTGCCCTCTTCAATCAATACCCGGGTCACGGTCAGGGCCCGTTCAGCCGACAACTGCCAGTTGTCAGAGAAATGCAAGTTACCACTCTGTATCGGCAGGTCGTCGGTAAAACCACTGATCATCAACAACTCGTCTCGATCGTCGAGATAGACCCGCAGCGGCTCAACCAGGCTCCTCAGCAGCTGCCTTCCCTCGGGCTCCAGCTCGGCGGAGTTCAAGCCAAACAGCACACTACCGCGAATGCCAATACGGCCATCACGCAGCGTGACCCGACCCGTCGCCAGAGGGCCGGCCAGTGCCTGCTCCAGGGCGATGCGCCGCTGCTGTTCCAGCTGGTGCTGGCGGGTTTCATCCTGCAGTGAGCGCGCAAGGTCTACCTGGATACCAAGAGTCCACACCAGCAGCAAGACGAAAACGCCCACCAGTCCAGCCATCAGGTCGCCAAAAATTGCCCATACTGGTGTTTCAGAGCTCACGCTTTCTTCGAGTTGCTCCATTATTCAGCCTCGACAAAAGCCAGCTGCTGCTCGCCCAAATGCTGCAGCTGCTCGAAAACCTCACGCTGGGAAAGCAGGCTTTGGTCGATAATTTCGCGCGCCTGGGCCACATAGTAAGCCATCTGTTCATCACTGCGTGCGCCATTACTGGCTAGCGATTCTTCGATACGGGCAAGCCCCGACAGCAATTGGGTGTTGGACTCACTAAAGAGGCCGATAGCCAGGCCGAACGATTCACCCAGACTTGCCATCTCGGCCGCTCCAGCGGTGAAGACCTGGGCCACATCCGACACCTTGTCCAACTCAGCTCCCAGCTGCTCGCCGAAGCTGTGACTTGCCTGTTGCACGACATCGCCGGCGGCGCTTACCAGCTGTGCCACCGCTGCGCTCTGCTCGCCGGTATTGTGCTGCAGCGCAGCGGCCAGACCATCGAGCTGCAACATAATCTCGCGCCGCTCTTCCAGCATCTCTTTGTCGCGCTCAATATTGCTCGACATTTCAGCGCGCAGATCGCCAATCAACTGCGCCGCCTCGCGCGGAGTTTCAGCTGCAGTGGCAATCAGGCGCGCCAGCGGTTGCTCCAACTCTTTACCCATTGCCGCCAGCTGCCCCGCCACCGTGGTTTCAAGACTTTCCAGGCGCGCCACCGCAGCTTCTTCGCGTTGCAGCTCCCGCTGCTGCAGGGTACTGAGTTCGGTGCCGAGCTTGTGACTGAAGTCGGTCATCTGTTGACCCGCTTGCAGCCACTGACTGGTCAGGGCCTCAGTCATGGTGGCAAAGTCCTTGCTGGTGCTTGCGAAGGCTGACTGATACTGACCGTTGGCCTGTTCCAACTGCTGCCCGAATTGTTGACCCACATTGAGCAACTGCTCAGAGGCGCGCTGCTGCTGTTGTTCGAAGACGTCGCACCATCGTTGCAAGCGACCTTCATCAGCGCTTTGCTCACCTTCGCGCCAGGCCGCCGAGCTTTGCTCAAAGTTTTCCAGCATGCCGTCAGTGGCTCGCTCAAAGCTGTCGCTGAACCCGGCTAGTGATTTGTCCATACGGGTCAGCAGTGCATCATTACATTGCTGCTGCGCGCCAACACTCTGTTGCCAGCTGCTGGCAACCTGCTTCGTGTTTTCGTCGAAGCGCTCGGCAATGGCATCAAGTTGTTGCTGTGCGACCTCGGTAAGCCGCTGATGGGTGGCTTCAGCCTGCTTACCAATATCCGCCATGGTCTCCTGTACCAGGGGGCGGATGCCCTCGCCCGCCAGGCGGCCACTGGCGGCCAGACTCTCGCGCAGTGACAGGTCTACCGCCCCAGCAAGCTCGGTATAAATGCCCTTCACCGACTGCTGGAACAGCGCCTGCTGCTCGATTAATTTATCGCCCAGGGTATCAGCCATCGTGGCCAGTTTGTCGGCCAGGGCATTCAGCTGGGTTGCCACCTGAGGTAGTGCGGTGAATGCCTGTTGACTGCTATAGCGTTGGCTAAAATGGCGCATCCTGGCGCTACTTGCAGTATCTAAACGACGGGTGGCAAGCATTCTGTCGCGACGACTCAGGGTAGAGATCAGACCCAGCATGGCAGACGCGGCGACCCCCGCCACCGACGTCCCGAAGGCCAGGCTCAGGCCTTCGATGGGTGCCGCCAGGCCAGCGCGAATGGCCTCCAGTTCAGTGGTTCCCTCCAGCGCCAACACTGCGCCCTTAAGGGTATCGACCATTCCCGCAAACGTACCCAACAGGCCCAACATAACCAGCAGGCCAACCAGGTATGGCGTCATCACCGGCGCTGGCAGACCCACCCGTTCGCCCTCGACCCGCAGGCGCACCGGGTTCTGTAGCGAGGCATGTAACTGCTCCAGCCAATGCTGTAACTGGGTCGCACTCTCCGGGACCGCGTTGGCAAAGCTATCGAGTCCGCGCTCGAGGGTAGCGGTGGCCCGGCGAAACTGCAGCAATTCGATAAAACCAATGGTATAGACGCAGGCAATGACAAAGATAACAGCCAATGCGAGACGATCGGAGCCGATAAAGCTGGACCCCATCCAAACAATGGCCGCGGCACCCAGAAAAAAGGCGCAGGTAACAAGGAGTCTATTCATAAGCTGCTTGATTCTCGGTTCTCGTTAATGGCTTTAATTGGGTCGATGGCCTCGACCAGTCCCAGGGTAGGCAACAGTCTTGCCTCGAGCTCGGCCAGCAAGAGCTCGCGCAATTCGCGGTGAAATTGCTGCTGCCAACGGGCCCAGGGATGCAATGCGCTGCCGTCGCCGCTGGCCTGCTGTCGATACTGTTCCAGCAACTTGCGAAAACGCAGCTCCAGCAAACGTGGGGTGTAGCTGAACGCTTTGCGCGCGTGGGCCGCGAGGGTATCGCCGAGGGCGGCGTCCAGGTAACAGAGCTGGGCTAAGCGGGGCGACAACATCGCGGTGACATCGCGCACTTGTAAATGCAGGTTCTGCACCCTGGCTTCCAGCATCCGCTGCTGCCCGTTGTAAAACCTGAGGTATGGCGCATAGGCAGCGCCGGCATCTTCGCAGGGCGGCTCCTCAAGAACGGGCAATTTGAGGTGACTGCGAGCAGGCTTGGGGGCAAAGCTATCCAACAGCGATGCAACGATGGCCGAACGCAAACGCAGAAAGATCTCGCGGGGGGTTTCTTGCTGGGCCTCCCCCGGCTGGCAAGTTTCAGCGTCCATTTTACCCAGTGCGGTCGCCAGCTTGATCGATGCAGAAAAATCGATGTGACTGGCCAGCTGTGCAGCAAACGGTAGCCTCGAAGCCGGCACATCCAGAACCCCGAGTTCGTTGAGACACTTCAACAGCCGGGAGGCGTCAGCCGATTGTAGGGCAGTAACTTGGGTCATAAATATCCTCACTGGTACCTTGCCATTGGCAATCTACCTGGATTCCAACCCTGGATTATTTGTAGGAGGTATAAAGGCCGGACAGCATCAGCGCCAGAGGCGCGAGCTCAACCGGGCGCCGCCGGGTCATTTTTTGGAAGAATAAGACACTCGAATTTGGCGGCTATTATCACTATTTTGCCAAAAAACTCAAGCCGCGATAGCGCTGAGGCTAGGCCGCCGGGGTTGCGGCGACGCTAACCACGGCAGCATTAGTCGTCCATATACTCCGTCATGGAAGGGCAGGCACACACCAGGTTACGATCACCATAAACATTATCGATGCGACCGACCGGCGCCCAGTACTTGTTCTGCTTCAGCCATTGCACCGGGTAAGCCGCCGCCTCGCGACTGTAGCGATAGGGCCAATCGTCGGCGCAGACTGTCGCTGCGGTATGCGGCGCGTGTACCAGCGGGCTGTGTGCCAGTTCGTTGTCGCCATTTTGCACGGCCTTGATCTCTTCACGTATCTGCAGCATGGCGCTGATAAAGCGGTCGAGTTCCTGCAAACCCTCGCTCTCGGTCGGCTCAATCATCAGCGTGCCGGCCACCGGGAAGGACATGGTGGGGGCATGAAAGCCAAAGTCCACCAGGCGCTTGGCGATGTCTTCAACATCGACCCCGGTTTGTTCCTTGATATCGCGCATATCGACTATGCACTCGTGGGCAACTCGATTGTTGCTCCCGGTGTACAGAATCGGATAGGCGTGCTGCAGCTTGGCTGCGACGTAGTTAGCGGTGAGAATGGCATTCTCGGTGGCCTGCCTGAGCCCAATAGCGCCCATCATTTTAATATACATCCAACTGATCGGCAGAATGCTGGCACTGCCATAGGGCGCTGCCGAGACCGGCCCGACTGCACTGTGACCGTCGAGCTGGCGGTGCCCTGGAAGAAACTCAGCCAGGTGTGAGCGCACCGCCACCGGCCCGACCCCCGGCCCGCCCCCACCATGGGGAATGCAAAACGTTTTATGCAGGTTGAGATGCGAAACATCACCCCCAAACAAGCCCGGCTGGCACAAGCCGACCATGGCATTGAGGTTGGCGCCATCGATATACACCTGGCCGCCATGTTGGTGCACGATAGCGCAGACTTCACTGATGGCCTCTTCAAATACCCCGTGGGTCGAGGGGTAAGTCACCATAATGGCGGCCAGATTATCACTGTGCTCGGAGGCACGCCGCCGCAGGTCGTCGAGATCAACATTGCCACTACTGTCACAGGCCACCACCACCACCTTCATGCCGCACATCTGGGCACTGGCCGGATTGGTGCCGTGGGCCGACGACGGAATCAGGCAGATATTGCGATGCCCTTCACCGCGACTGGCGTGGTAAGCCCGAATGGCCAATAGTCCTGCATACTCCCCCTGGGAGCCGGCATTGGGCTGCAACGATACCGCATCGTAACCGGTGCAGGCGCATAACATGGCCTCCAGTTCGGTGATCATCTGTTGGTAACCCTGGCTCTGTTCCCGTGGCACAAAGGGGTGCAATTGCGCAAACTCCGGCCAGCTGATCGGTATCATTTCCGCGGCGGCATTGAGCTTCATAGTACAAGAGCCCAGGGGAATCATGGTGCGATCCAGCGCCAGGTCCTTATCGCTGAGCTTGCGCAGATAGCGCATCATCTCGGTTTCCGAATGATATTGCTGGAATACTTCGTGGTGCAGTATTGCCGAACTGCGCAGCAGTTGCGGGGGCAATCGATCCTGACAGTCGGCGTCCAACTGCGCAAGATCGAGCTTGCTGCCCGGCGCAAAGACCTGCCACAGGGCCTCGATATCATCGGGCGTAACGGTTTCATCAATGGCCACACCCAGATGGCCGTCGTCGACAGGGTTAAGATTGATACCGGCGGCGGCCGCCCGCTGCACAATCGCGGCGGTCTGTTGTGCGGTAGCCAGGGTCAAGGTATCGAAGCAGCTGCTGTTAACCGGAGCAAAGCCCAGCGACTCGAGGCCAGCCGCCAGCACCACGGTAGACCGGTGTACCCGCGTAGCGATTGCCTTCAGGCCCTTCGGCCCGTGGTATACCGCGTACATACTGGCAATTACTGCCAGCAGAACCTGGGCGGTACAAATATTGCTGGTCGCCTTTTCACGCCGAATATGCTGCTCGCGGGTTTGCAACGCCAGGCGATAAGCAGGATTGCCATTACTATCGATGGAGACGCCCACCAGCCGACCCGGCAGCGAGCGCTTGAAGCTCTCGCGGGTCGCCATAAACGCCGCATGGGGGCCACCATAGCCCAGCGGCACACCAAAGCGCTGGGTTGAACCAATAACAACATCCGCGCCCAGCGAGCCGGGGGACTCCAGCAGTGTCAGGGCAAGGATATCTGCGGCAAAAATAGCGACCGCCTTATTGGCGTGCAGACTTTCTACCGCGGCGCGGTAGTCACGCACACTGCCGCTTGCGCCGGGATAATGCAGTAGTGCGCCAAAGCAATCACATGCCTCAAGCTCCGTCAGCGGATCGCCACAGACGATATCAATACCCAGTGGCTCAGCCCGGGTGCGGATAACATCAAGGGTCTGGGGAAAACTGTCGCTATCAACAAAGAAACGCTTGCTTTTGCTTTTAGCCATACGCATTGCCAGGGTCATGGCCTCGGCTGCAGCTGTGGCCTCATCCAGCAGTGAGGCACTGGCAATATCCATACCGGAAAGGTCGGTAACCATGGTCTGGAAATTAAGCAGTGCCTCCAGCCGGCCCTGGGATATCTCGGGCTGGTAAGGGGTATACGCGGTATACCATGCCGGATTTTCCAGCACATTGCGCAGGATCACCGGCGGAGTCAAGGTGTTGTAGTAACCCTGGCCGATATACGAGCGAAAGACCTTGTTTTTTTGTGCGATGCCCTTCAGCTCCAACAGCGCAGCTTCTTCAGTACAACTCGCGCCCAGTGCCAACGGTTCGGCCATGCGAATACCCGCGGGTACAACCGCTGCAATAAATGCCTCCATCGTGTCATACCCGAGTTGTTCCAGCATGACTTGCTGGTCGCCCTGGCAGGGACCAATATGGCGCCGCACAAATGCATCGTTAGCTTGTAACTGTTGCAGTGAAAGTTGTTGCTGTGGCATACCGTTTACCCGTCATAAATTGCTTGTTAGCTGATATTCAGCAAATGAAAGCTGGCTCTAACGCTGGTACCGTTGCTCGACAAACGGCATTTTGGCGACCGTCACCGGCCGGGGCTTGCCACGCACCAGTGCGACCAGCTCGGTGCCCGGCACAGCGAGTGCAGTCTCGACATAAGCCATGGCTACCGGTGCATCCAGACTCGGGGCAAAACCACCGCTGGTAACCTTACCCACTGTCGCGCCACTGGCGTCCTGGAGCTCGGCTCCCTCGCGCACCGGGGCCCTGCCGTTGACCAGCAGACCCACCCGCTTGCGCGCCACGCCCTGCTGCATTTGTCCCAGTATGAATTCACTGCCAGGGAAGCCACCAGCTTTGGCCCCGAGGGCGCGCCGGGACGGGCTGATTGACCAGCCCAACGCGGCTTCTATCGGGCTGGTCGCGGTGTTCATATCATGGCCATAGAGGCACAGGCCAGCCTCCAGCCTGAGGGAATCGCGGGCACCGAGCCCTATGGGCACGACGGCGTCAAAAGCCAGTAACGCTTCAGCGACGGTGCGAGCATGTTGGCTCGGAATGGAAATTTCAAAACCATCTTCACCGGTGTAGCCAGAACGCGTGATATAACAATCGATACCGGCCAGCGACCCGCTGCAACCGTTCATAAACGACAGTGCCGTAGCCTCGGGCAACAGCTGCTGCATAATAGCTTTTGCCTGCGGGCCCTGCAGCGCCAGCAGCGCCCGGTCCAGCTCATCCACCTTGCAGCCCGGCAAACTGGCACGCAGGTAGGCAATATCCTGCACTTTGCAGGCGGCGTTCACCACCAGAAAAAAGCTGTCCTCGGGCCAGCGGGTAATGATCAGGTCGTCTTCTATACCACCCTGGCTGTTGGTGAACACCGCATAGACTTGTTTGTTGATGGCAAGTGATTCAAGCTCAACCGGCACCAGCGCCTCCAGGGCAGTAGCGGCATCCTCGCCCTGCACTAATACCTGGCCCATATGAGACACATCAAACAGGCCCGCTGCCGCCCGAGTGTGCAGATGTTCCTGCATGATCCCCGAGGGATACTGCAGGGGCATCTGGTAACCTGCAAACGGCACCATTTTTGCACCCAACTGCTGGTGTAGTGCGTGCAATGGAATTGTTTTTACTGATTCACTCTGCTGTTCAGTCATCGTCGAAAAGACCCCGGGGCTGGGTACAAAGGATTATGGTAAGGCCCACAACAGGATTTGTGAAATTAATACTTAAAATGAAAATATAAATTTTCCTTATGGGATTAAACTTGTCATGATTCCTGCTCAAGCAGGCAGACGCGACGCACTGGAGGCTCTCCCACAAATCCAAGAGTCGGTTCCAGCGCTACAAATTGCTCAATAGTCGCCACCAGCTGCGGGTCTTGGCCAGCGACACCGCGCAGCACCTTGAGCACCCTGGACGGCACCGCATTGTGCTGCTGTGCAATTTTGAAGGCGAGTACCAACTCGCCCCTGTCAGGACCGAACACACTGGGCGAATGCATCCAGGCATCAAAGCGCCGCTGCTGTTGAAGATCCAGTGAAGTATCCATCTGCGGGTTTTCCTCCGTCCTGACGGATCGGCCTGTTGCAACTTTAAATTGTGGGCGGCGCTCGCCATAATGCACCCTGATTGGACAGGACGAACCCATGAGCCAAACCATAGATTATCACAATGGCGTGATCGCCATCGACGCCAACTACATCCAACCGCGGATAGCAGCGATCCATTTGCTGATTGAAGGTAACCAGGCCGCGATTATCGACACCGGGGTCAACTCCTCGGTACCCGCGGTGCTAAGGACACTGCAGCAGCAGCGACTGCAACCTGAGCAGGTCGCCTATATCATCCTTACCCACATTCACCTCGATCATGCCGGCGGCACCGGTGAACTGCTGCAGCACTTGCCCAATGCAAAAGTGGTGGTTCACCCACGCGGCAGTCGCCATATGATAGAGCCCGCCAAGCTCATTGCCGGCACCATTGCTGTCTATGGCGAAAAAAAAACCGCGCGCCTCTATGGCGAGATTAAAGCAGTGCCCGCCGAGCATATTATCGAGGCCCGGCATGAAGACACTATCGACCTCAATGGTCGAGAGTTGCTACTACTCGACACCCCCGGGCACGCCCTGCACCATATCTGTATTGTCGATCGCCAAACCGGGCATATTTTTACCGGCGATACCTTTGGCCTCAGCTACCGGCAACTGGACAACAACGGGCGCCAATTTATATTTGCCACCACAACACCGGTGCAGTTCGATCCTGAGACCCTGTTTGCATCGATGGACATGCTGTGCTCCTATCAGCCCGACGCCATGTACCTGACCCACTTCAGCCAGATTCGCGATATACCCGCCATGGCCCGAGATTTAAAAGCCTGCCTGCAAGCTCATGTTGAGATCGCACGGGCGGCCAGTGGCACAGGCCAGGCCCGCATTGAGCAAATAAAAGCCGGATTGGCCGAGTGGGTGGTGCTACAGGCGCAGCGACAGGACTGGTCGCTGCAGGGAGATGCCGCAGTCAAGCTACTGGCGATGGATATCGACCTCAATGCCAAAGGGCTTGAGGTCTGGCTCGCCAGGACCGGCAGCACATGATGTCCCCTTTTTACTTGTTGATGCGCTGCTCCTGGCCCTGCGCTAATTTTGAAACCAACCAATATGTCACGCCCAGCGCCAACGTCACCAGTGCAATTCCAAACACATGCTCGGGCGACACCTTGTCCAGGTCGAGCACAATGACTTTTCGCGCGATAGCCATCAATGCGGTAGCCAGCACTAACTGCACCGGAATGATATTCGTCCCGAGATACAGTCGAATATTGATAAAAATCTCGATCGCTATCAGCACCACCATAAACGCGCCAAAAATGTGCAGGATGTCCTCGATGTCGAGCAGCCAGATAGGCTCCTCCAACAAGCGTTCATAGAGCACGTACATAACATCAAATACACTCCAGATGATGACCAGCACCATCAGGATCGCGAGACATTTTACGGCTACCCGAATGATCCGGTGCAACACGTTCAACAGGGGATCGGGGTGCTCCTTGGGGATTTCTTCATGGATCATAGATTCGCTTCCAGTTTTTCGTTAAGCGCAACTTTCTGTATCTTGCGGTGGCAGCACAAGCGGGGCACTGCTTCCGCCAATGTACAAAGCCACACGGCCAGCCTCACAACGCAAAATACTCCTTGATACCTGCCAACACACTCGACACTGCCACCGAGGCCAGGATCAATCCCATTACCCGGCTAATCAGACTGGCCCCATTGTTCCCAATCAGGCGATGAATACGGGCAGCAGCCAACAGGAACAGCAGCACCACCACTAATACCAGCAGCATGATGGCACTGGTCTGGAACTGCTGCCAAAGATTATAACGATCATTCTCAGTGAGCAGCACGGCGCCCAGAATCGCCCCCGGGCTGGCGATGGAAGGCACGGCGAGCGGAAAAATTGCGGTCTCGGTACCGCTGCGTGCGAGCTTGATCTCCTCATCCGGCTTGCTGTCGCCAAAGATCATGGTCAACGCAAACAGAAACAGCACGATACCACCGGCAACTTTAAATGCAGATAGCGGAATATCGATCGCAGTCAGGATTATTTCTCCCGCCACGACAAAAAATAATAATACTGCCGCCGAAATCAGCGTGGCCTTCACGGCGATTTCACGCTTCACTTTGGCATCGTAGTTTTTGGTGACCGCGATAAATACCGGCACCGTCCCGATCGGATCGATCACCGCAAAGAAAAAAATGAAAGTCGCCAGAAAATCATCCATTGTTCGCTCAATTCTCAAAGGGGGCCGACGGCGGCAGCCGTGATGCCCATGGAACGTGTTGACGTTAACGTAAGCGTAAGTTACCCTGACGGCTCTTCTAAATCGTGATTCCGCATGAACGAACAGCACTTTACCATTTCGCAACTGGCCGGGGAATTTGGCATCACCACCCGAGCCATTCGCTTCTATGAAGAGAAGGGTTTAATCAGTCCCCGTCGCAGCGGCCAACAGCGGCTTTATAGCGCCGCCGACCGGGTCAGGCTGAAGCTGATTTTACGGGGCAAGCGCCTTGGCTTTACCCTCGAAGAGAGCCGCGACCTGATCGATATGTACGACCCCAGACACGGCAATGTGGAGCAGTTACAACGCCTGTTGCAAAAGATCGAAGATAAAGAAGCTCTGCTGCAAAGGCAGCTGCGCGACATAGCAGGCATGCAGAGGGATTTGGATGAAGTGCGTCAGCGCTGCAAACAGGCGCTGCAAACCCAATACAAGCAGGCCGGCAACGGCTGATAATGGTGACCCTATGAGCAGTAGTTATCCCACCCTGAAGTTTGATCTCGGCGACGATATAGCAATGATGCGCGATGCGGTTGAGCAGTTCGCCCGGGGCGAGCTGGCGGGACGCGCCCAGCAGATCGACAGCGACAATCAGTTTCCCATGGATATGTGGCGCAAATTAGGTGATATGGGATTGCTGGGTTTAACCGTATCCGAACAATATGGCGGCACCAACATGGGCTACCTCGCCCATACCATTGCGATGGAAGAGATCAGCCGGTTCTCAGCCTCGGTAGGTTTGTCCTACGGCGCTCACTCCAACTTGTGCGTTAACCAGATTTTTAAGAATGGCAATGAAGCGCAAAAGGAAAAGTACCTGCCCAGGCTTTGCAGCGGGGAACACATAGGTGCTCTCGCCATGTCGGAGCCCAATGCCGGCTCGGATGTTGTCAGCATGAAATTGCGGGCCGACAAAAAGGGCGATCACTACCTGCTTAACGGTGCCAAAATGTGGATCACCAACGGCCCCGATGCACATACCTATGTAATCTATGCTAAAACCGACGTCCAGGCCGGTCCCAAAGGTATTACCGCTTTTCTGGTCGAGCGCGATTGTGCCGGCTTTTCCCGCTCACCCAAACTCGACAAGCTGGGCATGCGCGGATCCAACACCTGTGAGCTGGTGTTCGAGAACTGTGAAGTACCGATGGAAAATATTCTCGGCCGCGAAAACGAGGGAGTCAAAGTTCTGATGTCCGGACTCGACTACGAGCGTACCGTACTATCCGGCGGACCCGTCGGCATCATGCAGGCTTGCCTGGACCTGGTTTTACCCTATATCCACGACCGCCAGCAGTTTGGCCAAAGTATTGGTGAATTCCAGATGATCCAGGGCAAGGTGGCCGATATGTACACCCACCTGAATGCCTCCCGTGCCTATCTCTATGCTGTAGCGGGCGCCTGCGATCGGGGCGAAGAGAGCCGCAAAGACGCGGCAGCGGTAATCCTCTTTACCGCGGAGATGGCCACCAAGGCCGCGTTGGACGCGATCCAGATCCTGGGCGGTAACGGCTATATCAACGACTTCCCCGCCGGACGCTTGCTGCGCGATGCCAAGCTCTATGAAATTGGTGCTGGCACCTCGGAAATCCGCCGCATGTTGATTGGCCGCGAACTGTTCCGGGATACCGTCTAAGCCATGGCCATACTGTCATCCACCATTGATGTTCGCGACGTCGATTTCCAGCGCAACCAGCAATCTTTGCAACAACAGGTCGCAGACCTGCGGGCCCGGATCGAAGCCGTGAAATTGGGGGGCGGAGCTGAATATTGTCGACGCCACGAGGCCCGGGGCAAACTGCTGGCGAGGGATCGCATCAACACCCTGCTCGACAAGGGTTCACCGTTTCTCGAACTGTCGCAGCTGGCGGCCTATAAGGTTTATGGTGACGAGGAAGTAGCCGCCGCCGGCATTATCACCGGCATCGGGCGGGTCAGCGGCCAGCAGTGCATGATTGTTGCCAACGACGCCACGGTAAAGGGCGGCAGCTACTACCCGCTATCGGTCAAAAAGCACCTCCGCGCCCAGGCCATCGCGGAGCAAAACCACCTGCCCTGCATTTACCTGGTGGACTCCGGCGGCGCCAACCTGCCGCGCCAGGATGAGGTGTTCCCCGACCAGCAACATTTTGGCCGGATCTTTTTTAACCAGGCCAACATGTCTGCCAAGGGCATTGCCCAGATCGCCGTCGTGATGGGCTCCTGTACCGCCGGTGGCGCCTACGTGCCGGCCATGGCAGACGAGTCGATCATCGTCAAAAACCAGGGCACCATCTTCCTGGCGGGACCACCGCTGGTTAAAGCAGCCACCGGTGAGGTCGTCAGCGCCGAAGACCTCGGCGGCGCCGACGTTCACTGTCGCACCTCGGGGGTGGCTGACCACTATGCGCAGAATGATCGCCACGCCTTGCAGTTGGCACGCCAGGCGGTCAGCCGCCTGAATCGGGTAAAGCCGATCGCTATGGATTTGCAGGAGCCGCGGGAGCCGCTGTATCCGACCCAGGAGATTTACGGCATCATCCCCGACGATCCTCGCCAGTCCTATGACGTTCGTGATGTGATCGCGCGTATCGTCGACGGCTCCGAGTTCGACGAGTTCAAGGCGCTGTACGGTACCACTCTGGTGTGCGGCTTTGCGCGCATCTGGGGCTACCCGGTGGGCATCGTCGCCAACAATGGCATTCTGTTCTCAGAATCTGCCCAAAAAGGCGCGCACTTTGTTGAGCTGTGCACCCAGCGCAAGATACCCCTGGTTTTCCTGCAAAATATTGCCGGCTTTATGGTAGGCCGCCAGTACGAGGCGGCGGGTATTGCCAAGCACGGAGCCAAGCTGGTTACCGCGGTTGCCTGCGCCCAGGTACCAAAGCTCACCGTATTGATTGGTGGCTCTTTTGGTGCCGGCAACTATGGGATGTGCGGCCGGGCCTATGATCCACGCTTTCTGTTTATGTGGCCTAACGCCCGTATCTCGGTGATGGGCGGGGAACAGGCGGCTGGCGTTTTGGCGCAGTTAAAGCGCGACCAGCTGGAAAAGCAAGACCAAGAGTGGAGTGCTGCAGCAGAGGCCGCCTTCAAACAGCCGGTACTCGATACCTATGAAACCCAGGGTCACCCCTACTACGCCTCAGCCCGGCTGTGGGATGATGGGGTGATCGATCCCGCAGATACTCGCATGGTATTGGGCCTGTCACTGTCGGCCGCACTTAACCGGGCCATCGACGACACCCGCTTTGGCGTATTCAGGATGTAAGCATGCACATTCACCGGAGCAACAGGCCATGACCCAGCCAACTGTAGAATTGACCACTGACCACACCCAGGTGGCGACCCTGTGGCTGAACCGTCCCGACAAGCACAATGCCTTTGACGATGCCATGATCGCGGAGCTGACCCAGGCCTGTGAGCAGGTCGCGGGCAATCCCCGAATTGCGGGTGCTGATCCTGGCATCAAAAGGGCGCAATTTTTCCGCTGGCGCAGACCTGGGCTGGATGCAGCGCATGGCCGGATATACCTATGACGAGAACTTGCGCGACGCTAGAGCCCTGGCGAAACTGCTGCAAACCCTCAATGCACTGCCCCAGGCCACCATCGCCCGGATTCAGGGTGCCGCTTTTGGTGGCGCCGTCGGGCTGGTTAGTTGCTGCGATATGGCGGTGGCAACAGCGGCTGCCCGGTTTTGCCTGAGTGAGGTTAAACTGGGGCTGGTGCCAGCCACTATCAGCCCCTATGTTATAGCTGCCATCGGCCCCCGCGCGGCGCGTCGGTATTTCACCTCGGCTGAAACCTTCAGTGCCGAACGCGCACGCGAACTGGGCCTGGTATCAGAGCTGGCAGACGAAGAAAATCTCGACCAGACCATCGAGCAATGGATCAGCACAATCCTGGCTAACGGCCCGCGCGCGGTCACGGCCGCCAAGCAGCTGGTTGCAGAGGTCAGCGGCGCAACCATCGACGGGCCTTTGATCGAGCGCACCTGCGAACTGATCGCCGGCATTCGAGTATCAACCGAGGGCCAGGAAGGATTGCAGGCCTTTCTGCAAAAACGCCGCCCCAACTGGAACGGGAAATAGTCCATCGTGTTTAATAAAATACTGATCGCCAATCGTGGAGAGATCGCCTGCCGGGTGATTCGCAGCGCCCGCCGCCTGGGAATCGCCACGGTCGCCGTTTATTCCAGCGCAGACCGCAATGCGCTGCATGTAGAAATGGCCGATGAAGCCATCCTGATTGGCGAACCGCCGCCGCGAGATTCCTACTTACGTGGCGAAAACGTGTTGGCTGCCGCGCGCAGGACCGGCGCCGATGCTATTCACCCCGGCTACGGCTTTCTGAGTGAGAACGCCCAATTCTGTCAGCAGTGCAGCGCCGAGGGGATTACTTTCATCGGCCCTCCCGCCAGCGCCATCGAAGCGATGGGGTCGAAATCGGCCGCCAAGCGTATTATGGAACAAGCCGGGGTACCGCTGGTGCCCGGCTATCATGGCGACGATCAGGACCCGGAGGTTTTGCGTGCTGCCGCCAATAAAATGGGTTATCCGGTGTTGCTGAAGGCGGTTGCCGGCGGTGGCGGTAAGGGTATGCGTATCGTCGAAGGTGTTGCTGAATTCGACCGTGCGCTGGCCGCGGCCCAGCGTGAAGCGAGCAAGTCTTTCGGCAACGAGGTGATGCTGGTCGAAAAGTACCTGCGCCAGCCGCGACACGTTGAAATCCAGGTGTTCTGTGACAGTCATGGCAATGGCGTTTACCTGTTCGAGCGCGACTGCTCGGTACAACGCCGCCACCAGAAAATCCTCGAAGAGGCCCCGGCGCCCAATGTCGATGCCACACTGCGCGCCCGCATGGGCGACGCAGCGGTAAAGGCTGCCAGTGCGATCGACTACGAGGGAGCGGGCACTGTCGAGTTTCTGCTCGATCGGGATGGCACTTTTTACTTTATGGAAATGAATACCCGCCTGCAGGTGGAGCATCCAGTTACCGAAATGATCACTGGCCTCGATCTGGTCGAGTGGCAACTGCGGGTCGCCGCTGGCGAACCCCTGCCGCTGCGACAAGACCAACTGGCCATCAATGGCCACGCCTTTGAGGCGCGGATCTACGCTGAAGATCCGGCGAACGATTTTCTACCGGTGACCGGCACCCTGTCGTACCTGCAAGCACCCGCCGAATCCCGCCATGTGCGCATCGATACCGGTGTGCGCCAGGGCGATGAGGTGAGTGTTTACTATGACCCGATGATCGCCAAGCTGGTGGTATGGGACGAGGATCGTAAAAGCGCCCTGAAACGCCTTTGCAAGGCCCTTGCCGATTACCGCATCAGCGGCACGACCACCAATATCGATTTTCTCTACAACCTTGCCAGCAGCACGCCATTCCAGCAGGCAGACCTGGATACAGGATTTATCGAACGCCACCATAAAGAGATATTTCATCAACAGCCCCATGACCTTGAACGGGCAATGCCGCTGGCTGCGCTCTATCTGGTACTTGCCCAATCCGAGGCTGCCCGCCAGGCGAATCACGATAGCCAGGATCCCTGGTCGCCGTGGAACCTGGCCAACGGTTGGCGCCTGAACGAACCGTGCCTGCACCGGTTTGAATTGATCGTGCAAGAGCAGAATGTAGCGCTGTCCATCGAACAACAGGGTATCGGTGCCGCCAGGCGCTATGTCATTCGTTATGGCGACAAGGAAATTCGAGCCCGCGGTGACCTGACGGCGCAAACGTTGATGGCCGATATCGAAGGGCATCGCCTGCAAGCAACGGTTGCCGAGCACGACGGCCGCTACAGCCTTTACAGTGGTGATTGTGCGATACAGTTTAGCCTGCAGGTACCGGACCTTGGTGAAGGCGAACTGGAGCCCGACGGCAACAGTCTTGTCGCCCCCATGAATGGCACCATGGTTGCGCTGTTAGTGGAAGCAGGCAGTCATGTGCGCAAGGGTGATCAGTTGCTGGTTATGGAGGCAATGAAAATGGAACACTCGATCTGCGCCCCCGCAGACGGGGTCGTCACCCGATTTCACTACCAGCCCGGCGAGCTGGTTGATGGTGGAGCACAACTGCTGGAGTTCGAAGCCGATGAGTAATTTAACGGCCCTGCCGAGTCGCATAAAAATTGTAGAAGTCGGACCCAGGGACGGATTGCAGAACGAAGCGAATGCCCTGTCTATCGATGACAAGTTACAACTGTTGAAGATGCTGGCTGACGCCGGCCTCAACTATATTGAGGCCGGCAGCTTTGTGAATCCGAAATGGGTCCCGCAAATGGCTGGTAGCGATGAATTATTTTCGCGCCTGCAAAAAAAGTCCGGGGTAACCTATGCGGCGCTGGTGCCAAACCTGAAGGGCTTTGAGCGCGCGCTGGCCGTCGGCGCTGATGAGGTCGCAGTATTTACCGCCGCCTCGGAAAGCTTCAGCCAGAAAAACACCAATTGTTCAGTCACCGAGGGCTTACAGCGCTTCGAGCCGATCTTCGCCGCCGCGGCCAAGGCTAATATTCCCGTTCGGGGTTATGTTTCCTGCGTCGCGGGCTGCCCCTACGACGGTGCAGTGCCTATTAATCAGGTCGTCGATGTGTCCGAGCGACTGTTCCAGGCCGGCTGCTACGAGATATCGCTTGGCGACACTATCGGCACTGGCACCCCGGGCCACTTCAGCCAACTGCTGCAGGCGGTAACGCGGCGACTACCGGTACAACAACTGGCGGTGCATTGCCATGACACCTATGGCCAGGCGCTGGCGAATATCTTTGCCTCGCTGCAGGCGGGCGTCGCGGTTATTGACAGCTCGGTCGCCGGTCTTGGCGGCTGCCCCTACGCCAGTGGTGCCAGCGGCAATGTCGCCACTGAAGACCTGGTTTATATGCTGCAGGGCCTCGGTATCGACTCTGGCGTCAAGCTGCCAGCCATTATTGCCGCCGGCGATTTTATTTCGGCGCGCCTGGGCCGTGTCAGCCAATCAAAAGTGGCCCGCGCCAGGGCTGGAAGGGCTGGAGAAGCCGCGTGAACAGCTTATTGTGGACACCCTCGACAAGCCGCTGTGAAAGCAGTCAAATGGCCGTCTTTATGCGTCAGGTTAGCGCCAAATACCAACTGGATCTGGCTGACTACAGCGCGCTACATCGCTGGTCTATCGAACAGCGGGAGACCTTTTGGGCAGAGATCTGGCGGCAGTGCGACGTTATTCACAGCACGCCCTATCATGCCGTACTGCAGCACGACACCATGCCAGGCGCGCAATGGTTTAACGGCGCTCGCCTGAATTTTGCCGAGAACCTGTTACGCTTTCGCGATCAGCGTACCGCGCTGGTTTCGCTGCTGGAAAACGGTGAGCGCCGAACACTGAGTTACGCCGAGCTCCACCAGCAGGTACTGCAGCTCGCGGCAAGCATGCGTGAGCGGGGTATAGTCAGCGGTGACCGAGTGGCAGGATTTTTACCCAATATCGCAGAAACAGTAATCGCGATGTTAGCAAGCGCCAGTATTGGCGCGATCTGGTCGTCCTGCTCACCGGATTTCGGCATTAACGGGGTGATGGATCGCTTCGGCCAGATTGAGCCCGTGCTATTGTTTAGTGCCGACGGCTACTATTACAACGGCAAACCGGTTGATTCGCTGCAGCGGGCGACGGATATTGCCAGCCGCATAAAATCGATCGAGAGCGTCATTATTATCCCATTATTGAAGACCGCGCCGGACATCAGCGCCATCGATAATGCCGAGTTATACGCCGACTTTCTCAACCCGCACGCCGACACCCTGCCCTTCGCCCAATTGCCTTTCGATCATCCGCTGTACGTGATGTACTCTTCGGGCACCACCGGCGTGCCCAAGTGCATTGTCCATGGGGCTGGCGGCACTTTACTGCAGCACCTGAAAGAACATCGCCTGCATACAGATATTGACCGCGATGATGTGTTTTTCTACTTCACCACCTGCGGTTGGATGATGTGGAACTGGCTGGTATCAGGCCTTGCCAGTGGCTGCACCCTGGTGCTGTACGACGGCTCGCCCTTTGCTGGCGACGGCCTGCGCTTGCTCGACGCCATTGATGAAGAGGGTATTACCGTATTTGGGGTCGGCGCGAAGTATATAGCGGCATTGGAAAAGGCCGGCCACAAACCCCGCCAGAGCCACCGGCTGGATTCGCTGCAAACCGTGCTTTCAACCGGTTCGCCACTGTCCCACGCCAGCTTTGAATATGTGTACCGCGATATCAAGCCCGATATTTGTCTGGCATCGATTTCCGGCGGCACCGATATTATTTCGACCTTTGTTCTCGGCAATCCCATGTTGCCGGTTTACGGCGGTGAAATCCAATGCCGCGGCCTGGGTATGGCGGTTGAAATCTGGGATGACCAGGGGCACGATATTGTCGGCGCCAAGGGCGAACTGGTCTGCACTCGCTCCTTTCCAAGCTGCCCGGTAATGTTCTGGAACGACCCCGACGGCCGTATATTCAGAGCGGCCTACTTCGAACTTTATCGTGACGTATGGGCACAGGGCGACTACGCCGAAATCACCGAGAACAACGGTATCATTATCCACGGACGCTCCGATGCTGTCCTCAATCCCGGCGGGGTTCGCATTGGCACCGCCGAGATTTACCGCCAGGTGGAAAAAGTCGAAGAGGTGCTGGATAGCGTGGTTATTGGCCAGCAATGGCTGGACGATGTGCGGGTTATCCTGTTCGTGGTTCTGCGCCCGGGACTGGCGCTTGACGAGGATTTGCGCCGCCACATAGCAAGCACGATAAAAGCGGGGACAACCCCGCGCCATGTGCCAGCAAAAGTCATCCAGGTTACCGATATTCCCAGGACCATCAGCGGCAAAATAGTCGAATTGGCAGTGGCCAATGTAGTACATCGTCGACCCGTCAAGAATAAGGACGCACTGGCTAACCCGGAAGCACTTGAACTGTTTAGCAACCTTCCCGAGCTGCAACTGCAGTAACGCGCCCTGATACCCGGGACACTTCTTTCTCCGGGCACATGCAATTTACCTGCTTTCTCGAGCGCTGCATCCAGCCGCCCAATGACCCAGTTGCACTGTACCGGATTACAGTGCACAGTAATTGGCGATTGCGTGCAGTTGCACGGCGGCAGCAAAAAAGCAGGCTATCGGTCGCGACCTGTTGCCCTGCTTCAAGTACCTATCTTGGCTTGATTGGGAGAGACGCTACTATGCAGGATTATCACCAGTTTTATATCAACGGGGAATGGGTTGACGCTGCGGGACAGCAGATGCTGGATGTCATCAATCCCGCCACCGAGCAACTTGCCGCTCGTATTGCGCTGGGCGACTCCAGCGATGTAGACAAGGCTGTGGCGGCGGCCAAAGCGGCGTTTCCCGGCTTTTCGCAAACCACCCGCGACGAACGCATCGCGCTTCTGGAACGGGTCATTGAAATCCATATGCGACGCCTGGAAGATATGGCCCAGGCGATTTCAATTGAAATGGGAGCACCACTGACCCTGGCTCGTGAAGCCCAGGCTCCGTCTGGTGTGCAGCACCTGCAAGCAGCGCTCGCGGCGCTGCAAACTTTTGACTTCGAGGAAACCCTGGGTACTGCAAGCGTGTTCAAGGAACCTATCGGGGTGTGCGGCCTGATTACTCCCTGGAACTGGCCCGCCAACCAGATTTCCTGCAAGGTCGCGCCGGCCCTGGCCACGGGTTGCACCATGGTTCTCAAGCCCTCGGAAGTCGCACCGCTGTCGGCTATTGTCTGGGCCGAAATTATGCATGAAGCCGGAGTCCCGGCCGGAGTTTTTAACCTGGTGAACGGAGATGGCATGGGAGTTGGGGTTGCCCTCTCCTCTCATCGCGATGTCGATATGATGTCTTTTACCGGCTCTACCCGGGCGGGTATTTCGGTGGCCAAGTGTGCCGCCGATACCGTCAAGCGTGTATCCCAGGAGCTGGGGGGCAAGTCGGCCAATATTATCCTCCCCAGCGCAAATCTGGAACAAGCCGTCACCGCCGGCATCATGCAGTGTATGCACAACAGTGGCCAATCCTGTAATGCGCCGACCCGCATGCTGGTGCCGGCGGCGATGATGGCCCAGGTGATTGAAATTGCAAAAACCGTCGCTCCCGGCATCAGCGTTGGCAGTCCATCTAACGAAAGCGTCTTCATGGGGCCGGTAGTGTCAGAGGCGCAGTTCGACAAGATCCAGGGTTTGATCCAGGCGGGTATTGATGAGGGCGCCACCCTGGTTTGTGGCGGCGTGGGTAAACCGGAAGGGCTGGAGACCGGTTATTATGTCAAGCCGACCGTGTTTGCCAATGTTGAACACAATATGACCATATCGCGCGAAGAAATTTTTGGACCCGTACTGTCTATCCTCGGCTATGAAACGGTTGCTGACGCCATTACCATGGCCAACGATACCGTCTACGGACTGTCAGGCTATGTCCAGGGTGAACTCGAGGAAGCACGTCGGGTGGCACGCAGTCTGCGCACTGGTATGGTCCACATCAACGGCACGTCGCTGGAAGCCGCCGCCCCGTTCGGTGGCTATAAGCAATCAGGCAACGGACGGGAATGGGGCGTTTACGGGCTGGAGGAATTTCTCGAAACCAAAGCTGTCACCGGCTATAACTCATAAAACGGACTGCCTGCATAATCCGACGAAGATGAACGGGGATTCCGGACGAACGTGAACACCTGATTTCTCAACGTATCACGCAGTCCGGTTTTTAACCCTGTGGTTACAGCTATTTCTGGGTAACTTGGGACTTGTGGGTAAACCTGTGTTTACCCAATTTCACGATCCAATAAGTTGCAACGTGTTTAAAACCTGAACGAAAGGAAGTATTTTTTGCCAAGCGATTATTCACGTCTACCAAAGAGATCACGGTAGTCAAATTCATCTCTACCATTTTCCGGGCGAGAAATTGATAAAATTTTGGAAAAAAGCCTGTCAAACGATATTCAGCATTGATAAACCCATCGTAAATAAGCACCTGGCCTGGCTCCATGTCAAAACCAAATTGAAAGTGTTCGTCGTAGAAATAATCTCTGGTTGAAAACCATTCGTAACCTACCAGTTGGCCATCTATCAAACCAACTACTGCAAAATCTCCTCTTTCAAATCTTTCCTTAAAGACATGCGGCGGCTTGCCTTCACACAATGACATTTCATTAATATCCTCCGCTGTTGCGCTTCGAACCACGCCTCTTCCTCTTATCAAGCGATCAGAAAAGACTGGCAGCTTGGATAGCTCGAGCATAAGCAGGCAATCGAGATATATAAATTTGAAAGTAAACCTGTGCAAAAAAGCTTGCAGGATCTCAAGCGAAGTCTTCGATTTTAAACGCCGTGTAAAAGAACCGATGTCAGACAAAAACATGCTGATTTTCCATTCTCATTTAGTTCGAATATCCGCTATACAATCATAAACTCTATAAATTACAGAATAGAACAGGTTTTTAATCACAGTGATACCGACCAGATCCTGGTCTTTTATCGCTATGTGGGACTTGTAATTATTAGTTTTCCCTTTACCCTCCAGCAGGTCAAAAAAATCAACAGTATCGTCTTCGAAGTATAATTCCGCATCGTAAACAGCAATCAAAAAACCTAAAGAAAACTTATTATCAAATCCTTGCTGATATGCAAGCTGCAAGTTGTAGACACGGTTCCCCAGGTTCAGGTTTAAAGTACAAGCAATTGGATTGTCGTTAAAAAACAGGATTACTCCACTAACAAGAATGCTTGGTGAAGCTAATAAATGCTCTAGAAAAATCTTTCGTTTATTTAGATCACTTTTCCCGATATTCCATCTGTCTTTCTGGAATTCATAAAGCAACGCAAAAACAAATTCAATATTGCCTCTGTTTACATAAGCCAGTATCAAATCGCCCTGGCTTTTAAGCTTATTGCGTTGGTTATAGCTTTTTATCCTGGTTCTTTTCCCCAGGCGTTTAAGAAAATCGCTAAATGAACCCGAGGTTTTTATAACGAAAGTAGGGCCTTTACCCAGATGTCTTTTGTAGCCCCTGAGGAGATGGAGATATCTGTAAGTAACAGAATCGAAAAGCAGCTCTTGAAAATATATTTCGGAAAATTTAATGTTGTCAATAATATATTTATAGAATTCTTGCACCACATGTTCATGCTGAGGTTGTATGATAAATTCCAGATATTCAGCTCTAAACGCACTATGCCCCTCGGGGTTGGTTCCGATCAGCATAATTCTTGTTGAATCCAGGAAATATTTTATTCTTTGCTTCGCTCTGAATAGTGGCGCAATGCCAACAAGCTTCTGATCATTGTATGCCACTAGTAATAATAATTCGTCTACTTCGGTAGAGCAGTGTAGCCACCAGTTGTACATCCAGGTCCAGGACAAAAACAATTTGTCTGATTTGGTTTTCGAGAGTAATTCACCCCACTCTTCTTCAATCTTTGAGAACTGGTCTACATTTAGACGTTTAATTTCTATCATGAATGTAAACTTTTCGAGTTATGCGACCATATTTGGATTCATCTGTAAATAGCGGGTCATTTTTCTTTTAATCTGAATACCCTAAAATTCACTCTCAATCATATCGTTAGATTATGGTTTCCCGGTAGAAATTATCATTATTAGATACTTTGCTTCTATAGCGCCAAAGCGGCATATTTATCTGCTGGCAACGTAAAGCGGAGTGAAAATCACCCTGACCTTTCGCTAGTGAGTATATATTAAGCACCCTTAATTCGACATCTGTTTTTTCGCCCCAGTCCTGACCATGCTTTCTCCTGAACTTCAAAACAGGAGAGAATCATCAGCGACCCAGAGACTGTTTGTCAGGCGCTAATCAAGCCGGTGTTACTGCGAGGGGTTCCAGCGACTCAGCCGCAACGGCACTACTAGTTATCGGCCGCCGCTTAACCGCCAGAGCGAAGGCCGCAGGCACAAAGTAAAACGACAGTAATGTAGTAAGTGCGGTACCGCCCGCAATGGCCACCGCAAATGGTGGCCAGAAATTACCGCTGTCGAATACCAATGGCAGAAAGCCTCCTATAGTGGTGATCGTGGTCGACACAATATGGCGGGTGCAAAGCATCACCGCTCCGTGTATTGCGCCGCTATCCCCACGGCAGGCGGCGGGGCTCGACTTAAGTTCGGCAAGAATCACTATCGCCGCATTGATGGCCAGCCCCATCAACCCCATCAAGCCGACAATGATAATAAAGCCAAAGGGGTAACCCGCAAGGAATACACTGAGCATGCCCAGGGTCGCCGACTGGATAGCAACCAGGAACACAATAGCACTGAGGCGAAACGAGTTGAAGGTTAGAACCACCGTGACCACCAGCAAGGTCACCACCACGCCAACATAAGCCAGTAGATTGCCTACCGATTCATCGCGCTTGGCCGACTCACCCCCCACTTCGAGAGTATAACCGGCCGGTAACTGAAAACCCTGGGCTTCGAGTTGCTGCCGAAAGTCGCTGAGCACCGTCTCAGGCAAAACCCCCATCGCCACAAACGCCTCAACGGTATTCACGCGCTTACCATTGCGGCGCGCTATATTAGACCGGGCCGGCGCAAGTCGCAGCTCGCCGAGGGCGCCAAGGGGAATGTTTGTAAGGGTCGCCGCCTCACTGGAAAAACGCGACACTAACTGGGTACTGGCAAGATTCCGATACAGGCCTCGCTCATCATCCGTGATCCGCAGGCGCACCGGCAGCTCTTCAGTACTCTCCACGACCGAACCACTGATGCTGCCAGACAGGGAGTCACGAAGTTGTTGCGCCACGTCATTCAGCCGCAAGCCAGCCAATTGCGCCTCTTCCTCTCGAATATCAACCCAGATTTTTGGCTTGGCGGCATCCTGTGTAACCCGGGTATGGAGTACATTGGGAACTGTCGACAGTAGCAGTCGCAGCTCGTCACCAATTTGCTTCAAAGTATCCAGATTGGTGCCATAAATACGCAGCTCTACTGGCGCATTGTAGGGTGGCCCCTGGTCAAGCTTGCGCACCAGGATCTGGGCCTGGCCAAACTGCACATCAAGCTGCTTTTGCAGAGCGAGTATCGCCTCATCGGCCGACTTGTAATTGCTCGTAGTTACCATCGCCTGGGCGTATTGGGGCATGCCATCTTTGTTGGCAATCAGGTTGTAATAGAACGATGGCGCACTGTTGCCTACAAACCACTGGGTTTCGACGATCCCAGGCTGCGCAACTACCACTTCGTCAATGCGCTTTACCAGGTCCCGAGTGGCGGTAATACTCGCCTGGGCATCATTAAACACTTCGATGTGAAACATGTCCCGATCTGCGGCCGGGTAAAATTGCTCGGTCATTGACTGGCCTGCAACAACGCCCAGTACCGAGAATATTGCCACTGCCCCGATACTCGTTATTGGATGGGCTATCGACCAGCGCAACGAACGCGCGAAGGCATCGCTTAACCGCGGCAGCTCTATCCCATGCTGGTACCAATGGTAGGCATCGTCCTGCTGGGTCTGGATAAACCTCCCAGCGAGACCCGCAACAATCGTATGGGAAATGATGAACGAGCCGATTAAAGAAAAAATTACCGTGAGAGCGATAGCACCAACAAATTCACCACCGGGGCCGGGCATCAATACGATCGGCATAAAGGCCAGGATTGTTGTCAGGGTGGACCCCAGAAGCGGCAACCAATAATGCTTTACCGCAGCGTTAATAGCGGCGTACCGATCGAGCCCGCGCTTACGATCCTGCGCGATGGCATCGGTAATCACGATCGCGTTGTCCACCACAATGCCCAGTGCGACTATCAGGCCAGCGATCGAAATCTGGTGAATTGCCAGGCCGGATAACTGCATGCAGAAAAAGGTGAAACACACCACCAACGGCAGTGAGCAAGCCACAATTAAGGCGGCACGCCAACCCAGGGTGATGAGTAGCACAAGTAGAATCACGCAAAAGCCGATCCCTACGTTGCCCGCCAATTCACTCAAGCGCGCTTCGGTATATACACTCTGGCTGAACAAGGGTCGCAGCTCGATCTGCTGGGGGAGTTGCTGCTTGAATTCCTGCATCAAGGTCTGCACCGAGCGCGTCCAATTGTCCACGCGTATATCGGGCCGTATACGGGCCGCAACCACCACCCCTTGCTCACCATCGATAATCGCCAATTCTTCCGCCGGAGTCCGAATACCGCGCTCAACCCTGGCGATATCGCCGAGCCGGACCACGTCACCGGTAGCGCCCAGTTTCAGCGGTATCATCCGAATACGCTGGCGCGAATCCAGAGCTCCACTCACTTCCATCTGCCATTGGAACTGATCGTGGTACAGCTGGCCGGCAGACACTTTTGCATCTGCCCTGCCAATGGCTGCAGCGACATCACTGGTGGTTAACTGCAGCGCCGATGCTTCTGCAATATCCACGGTCACCTGGAATTCCTCGACCGGCTCTCCAAAACGGCTAACGTATTCAGTGCCAGAAAGATTTTGGAGGCGAATGGCCAACTCCTGGGCATAGCGCCCCAGGGCATTCAAATCGATCTCGCCACCACCACTCCATCGCAGCGCGGCGATTACCGTAAACGCACCACTGCGAGCATCGTCGAACCTCGGTGCGCCCGCCCCCTCCGGCAGGGTCGGCAGCAGGTCATTAATCTTATCCCGGGCGCGGGCCATGACCGGCTCGGCGTCATAAATTGTCGGTAGTAGCTCAATGGTAACCACCGACAATCCCGGGCGAGAATTGGAGTGAATATGCTCTATTTCGTGCAATTCGCGCAGCTTCACCTCAATTTTCTCAGTGACCAGCGCTTCAACCCGCTCGGCACTGGCACCCGGAAATGGCGTGACGACGGACGCCCAACGATTGGTGAGATCCGGGTCTTCGCTACGAGGCAGTGAGTTGAGTGCCCCGAATCCCGCGACCAACAGCAGGGCAATACCTAAAACCAGCAATCTGGGATTACTAACGCGACGGGCAAACATGCCTACTTAGCCCTCACCGGTGGCAACAGAACTGACGATTTGCCCCGGAACCACCCGGTGTAGACCGGCTGCTATCACCTGTTTGTCGTCGAAATCTGCGCTCACATAAACACGCTTTTCCTCAACGTGCAGAACACCTACATTCAAGGCCTCAACCCGATACTGATTTTCGCCCACGGGTTCTAAAACGTAGCTGTTCCAAAGGCCGCGCACACCATCGGCGAGAGCCGAAACGGGCAACCAATAGCCAGGCTCCTCAACGTTCCGGAAAAGCATTAACAGTGCCAATTCACCATCGCGGAGGTTTACTGAAGGAAGTGAAAAGCGGAGCTTAACGGTACGGGTAATGGCATTGAGATCGGAGCCCACAGCAAGCAAACTGGCCTGGAAAGTATCGTTGCCAACGGTTACCGGATATTCGCCACCAATCTTCAAGCCATTGGCCATATTTACCGGCACACCGAACACAGCTTCCAGCTGGTTTGATTCGAGCAGCTGCAATACCGGGCCACCGGCGCCCACCACTGCGCCTTCATCCTCAAAGCGCTGGCTGATAACGCCATCGTAGGGAGCCACCAGGACCGCCTTTTCCAACTGCAGTCGGTTCGCATCAAGACTGGCATTCAAACGCTCGATACCCGCAGACAATGCCTGCTTTTCAGCGGCCAATTCATCGAGTTGTTGTTCCGCGCTGAAACCCTGCTTTTTTAGAGACTGTTGCCGCTCAAGGCTGGACACCACCAGCGCAAGTCGGGCCCTGGCTTCCAGCATTTGTGCCTGCAATTCCTTGCCGGCCACCTCGAGCAAGCGTTTGTCGAGCAGCGCCAGCTGTTGCCCGGCAAGCACCGATTCACCTTGATCGACCAGGATCGTATCGATTTTCCCACCTTGCTCGAAGCCTATATCGACGCGCTGCGCTGCCTCCACCCGGCCTACAATTCTCCGCTGCACCTGAAACTCTGCACTGCGTTGCGGGAAGAAGGTAGATACGCTGATAACCCTCGGGGCGACAGGCTCAGGAGCGCCTCGACAGGAAGACAGGACACTTACCAGAACGGTTAATAGGATGCTTTTTAAAATCATGCGCTGCATACGAAATCTGCTTGGTGGGGGATCACACTGGCGACATAATAATGTAAACTAGACCGTACAGTCCAGTAAAGGTTTATTTTCAAACATGAGTAATCGCGGACGTAACAAATGCGAGATAAAAAACAGGCAAATCCTTGATGCCGCTATCGCGCTGTTTGTGGAAGGCGGCTACCACACCACCAGCATGGACCAGGTAGCTGCTTTGGCCGGGGTCTCAAAACAGACGGTTTATAGCCACTTTAGCAACAAGCACGAATTGTTTAAAAGCGCTGTACAAAGTCGCCGTAGTGATTATTTTGGCGCAGATTTGACACTCAATAACCACGCACCTCCGCGCGAAACTCTGCTTAAGTTTGCCAAAGCCCTGCTCGACCTGCTGCTCAGCGAAGATGTGGTTCGCACGCGACGCGTCTGTGAAGCCGAGGCAGAGAGCCACCCGGAAGTAGCCGCCACCTACTTTTCCGAGGGGCCGGAGCACACGACTCAATTATTGACTGATTATCTGGACAAACTGCAAGACTCTGGTCACCTGGCGATTAACAATCCCCGCCATGCAGCCATCCAATTGAAGCATATGCTCACCGGCGAACCACAGATGCGGGCGCTCCTTAACCAACCTGCGTGGACCAATGAGCAAGAAATGGCGTATCTGGATTCGTGCATCGATATGTTTTTGCGTGCCTATGCACCACATTGAAATTGCACTTCCACCTGCGATAGCCTTTTTAGAGCGGAGGCCACGTGCCTGCAGTTATGCTCGCGGGCGGGGCGGTGACAGTATCGAGTGTATGGAACGCCAGCCAAAATATCACGCTGCGCGGCAAATCATGCCTGATGTGATGCACCGCCGTAGTCACTTCAGCGATAGTGCTGTATTTGCCAGTCTGCCACTGCGCATCAATTAAAGCCGCTATTTCCATGCTCGAAAGCTTATCATCCTCATAGCAAAAGTGGTGCTGGGTGCCCATCGTGTAACCCACGCGAGTTGTTATTATAAACCTTGCCTAAAGCGGGGCTCTCTAGCAAGCAGATTATGTACTCGCGAGGCGACAAACCATATGATAATTGCTTATTCTTTATCGTCGCGCCGGTCTTTCCCAGCGCGTCGCTCGAGTGCCTTTGGTAAATTCATTGCTACACGGCGACGGTCATCACCATGTTTGCGTTCCTCCAGCGAGTCTTCAATCTTGCTCACCACATCTTTGGTGATTTTCGGTTTTTCATCCATCTAGAAAGTACCCCTTTTACTGACATTACACTTGGCTAAGCTTAGGTGATGCCCGGCCCAAAGCCATACCATTATCCCAGCCTATACTTGAAAGGCTGTCCAACATTTAAGCTAGGAGCTTGCCTGGCATTGCTAACTGCCTGAAAAGGCTACAGAAGCTGCCATTTTCACTATTTGTGTACCAAAGATTAGACCCTGACACCGATTTGCGCTAACCCGTTAACAATTTTTTTTAGGTCGCACTCCCCTAAACGGGATGGTTAGCATGCATTGCCCAGTCACTTTTGACCCTCACTGCCCAGTGCCAGTGGAACCAAAAGAGAGCTATTCAGAGCAAGCTCGCGTCTTAAGGGGCGCGCTGAATTGGAAAGCCTCGCGGCAATTGCAGCTCCAGGGCAACTGGCAAATGGTCTGACAAACTAAAATCAGGGGTCCAGGAGTCAGTCACGCGAATGCTCTTACTAACGAGAATATGATCCAGCGTGCGACTCGGCGCCCAGCTGGGATAAGTTTTTTTGCTCACACAGGCAGGTGTATAGAGCCCGCAGTCCCGCAACGGGCTGCTGTCGAGCACATCCCGCGAGTGAGTATTCATGTCGCCCATTATTACTACATGTTCATACTGCTGGATCAGCTCGCGAACGTAACTAAGTTGTTGGTGCTGGCTGCGCCTGCCCAGCGCAAGGTGCAGATTAACCACGATCAGGTGGTGCTGGTCGTCGCCATAGCGCATAAAAATAGCACCCCGACCGGGCATAGCTCCCGGGAGTTTGTGTCGCTCAACGTCCAGCGGCAACACCCGACTCAGCAGCCCATTGCCATAGCGGCCGAAACTACCAAAATCTCGCGTACACTGCTGATACCAGAAAGGAAAATTCCCCAGCTTGGCAAGGTACTCTACCTGATTGACAAAACCGCTACGCAAACTGCCACCATCCGCCTCCTGCAAGCCCACCAGATCGTAATCTTTAAGTAATCCAGAAATGCGATTCAGATTGTCGATTTTGCCTTTGGCCGGTAGGATATTCTGCCAACTGCGGGTGATGTAGTGCCGAAAACGCTGTACTTCCATCCCCGCCTGCATATTAAAACTCAGGAGCCGCAGGCGCCTGCTGTGCCTGGAGCGCTGACGGGAGGTGTCAGTTGGGGGTTCAAACTCTGTTCGAGTGCGATACTCGCCTGTCGACATGGCACACTTCCTTGATTCAAGCTGGTTAACACATGGTCGCCCGATGGCTTGTGAGCCGGACGTAGGCCTTATCGGTCACAAAACACAGCCATCGAGCCCCAGTAACAATGCGATGAAAAACTACCAAGCCCAGGAGATCATGTGTATACGACCAAGCCTCAGAACTCCTGCTCTATACTTCGAGCTAAACCGGGGAAATAGTATGGCGAGCATAGGCAGCCAATGTAAAGCTTTCTGAACGAAGGCTAATAAGCTGAAAGTGGTTACAGGCCGCGGCGGACCTGGGTGGGTGTGAACCAACCATTGGTATGGCTATATAGGAGACTCAATTAGCGACCATGATCTACTCATTGATAAAGAGCCTCTTGTTGCCACCAGGCATTTTCGTCGTATTGGGCGCGACCAGCATTCTTTTTCACCGATGCAAGCCTGCTCTCTCCTTCGGCCTGCTTTGCTTCACAACGCTGCTGATCTGGGCGATGGGTACGCTGGCTGTCGGCCAATATGCGATGCACTTGCTGGAACCAGACAAACCACTATTACGGCGCGACGTTGAGCGCTTCCAGCCTCAGGCCATAGTGATCCTGGGCGCTGATCGCGCCAATAGTGCACCCGAGTATGGCGGTACAGACCAGCCGGGCTTCCATTTGCTGGTGCGATTGCGCTATTCGGCGGCAGTTTACCGACAATACCCGCTGCCGGTATTGGTCAGCGGTGGTAGAGGATATGATGGGCGCATAGCCCAGGCCGAGGTGATGGCAGAGGTTTTGCAACAGGATTTCCAGGTGCCGGTAGTTTGGCGGGAGGGGCGCAGTATGACCACCAGGGAAAATGCTGCCTACAGCACTGAAATACTGCAGCAAGCAGGTATCGACCGCGTATTGCTGGTTACCGAGGCCTTCCACATGCAACGGGCTGTTGCTAGTTTCAAAGCCGCGGGGCTGCGTGTCCTTCCAGCGCCGACTTTCTTTCTAGACACCAAAGAAGGTGGCCTTACTCCAAGGGATTTTTTCCCCAGCGCTGCCGGCCTTGAACTTACCGGTTTAGCCCTGCACGAAGCCCTCGGCTTGCTCTACTATCGAATCGGTCTTTTCCACTCCGCGAAAGCTGGCAAGCCAATATAAAGATGCGACTTTCTCACCCGGGACTATATCGAGCTAGAGGAGAGCGGTCTAATTTGCCATTGCCGCTCGCTCTTTGGCGATGAGATATTCAGCAACCTCCAGCATTTCTTCCTGACCACCCGCCAGACTACCCGAGATGCGATACTTGCCATTGACCAACAATTCCGGAGTACCTTCGATGGCGGTGCTGCGGGCCCGGGCGTCTGCTTGTCGAACCAGGCTGGCGACCCCAAAAGAATTGAACGCCTTGCGAAAATCCTTTTCAGCCACTCCGTACTGAGCAAAAAACGCTGCCAGCTCATCTTCGGTGTCCAGCTTGGGGCGAGGCGGAGTATTTAAAGCGGCAAAAAGAGGCTCATCAAGTTTGTCGGATACCCCCAACGCCTGGGCTGTGTAGTAAGCTTGCGCGTGGATTTTCATGCGGTCATTCCACATGGCGGGCGAGCCGACCAGGTAAACATCCTCACCCTGTGTTGCCTGCCAGGCTTGCAGTATTGGCTCAAAATGATAGCAGTGGACACAGCCATACCAGAAAAATTCAACAACCTCGATCTTGTCTTTGTGCAGGGTCGGCAGCGGACTGGCCAGCCGGACATACTGCTTTCCCTCTTCGTATTCCGCAGCAACTGTGTGGCCCCCGACAACTAACGCTAACAGCAAGGTCCACAGGACTAATCCACGCTTAATCATCGATTGCTCCTTCTCTTTCCGGTAAACACAAAATCAATAGCCAAAAAAAAGGTGGCAAAAAAGCCACCCATGTACCTTTTGCTGTATCAGGGGTGCAGCCCGCTAATATAGGAAGACACCGCCTCAATTTCAAGGTCGCTCATCAAAGCCGCCGTGCTCCGCATCACGCGGGTTTCCCCGTCATTAATACGGCCTTTCTCAGGCTGGTCTGCCCCGATACGAAAAGCCATCAACTGGGCTGCGATATATTCGGCGTGCTGCCCCCCCAAAGCGGGGAAACCTGCCGGACCATTGCCCTGACCCGTCGGCGAATGGCAACCCGTACAAGCAGCCACTCCCTTGTCGGCAATTCCTCCTCGGTAGATACGCTCTCCAAGCTCTACCAGCTCAGGCTTCGCCTGGCCAACGGTAGTCGTCTGGCTCTCATAAAACGCCCCGATATTTTGCATGTCCTGCTCTGACATGTTGTCGGTCTGCCCTGCCATTTGAGGAACTGGACGCAAACCGGACTTGATGTCCTGTAATTGCTTGGCCAGATAACGCTGGTTCTGCCCTGCCAGTTTAGGAAAGGCGCCAACAGCGCTATTCCCATCCTGACCATGACAAGCAGCGCATGCGGCCGTCTGAGCCTCGCCAGCAGCAGCGTCTCCCGATGCGTAGGCAAGCGGCGACATTACACAGAACACTGTGGCAAACATAATTAGACGTTTCATAAGCACTTCTTTTGTAGAAAGATTAATTTACTGCGGTGCAACCATGTATTCAATAAGCGCGGTGTAATCCTCTTCGCTACAGTCGTAGCACATGCCCTTGGGCGGCATCGCATTGAGACCGTTGGTCACACTCGCTAAGAGAACATCGTTACCCTTTTCGAGCCGTGGCGCCCAATCTGCTTCGACACCCGTTTTGGGGGCTCCAGCAGCGCCCGTGGCATGACAAGCTGCGCACGACTTATTGTATTTTTCCATGACCGCATCATCGGCAGCATAAGCGGATGATGCAAAGGCTGCGATCGCAGCGACAAGAGCAAACTTTTTCATAATAACCCCCAGGGTTCAACGCATTGTCGGGGGAAAGCTTACTAACGCCCCCGTGTTATGCTTAGCAAAAGCCTCGCGCCGCTATTATATACAAGAAGTGCACAGACGGAAACTGACCAACAGCAATCATCTTCTGAGACATACGAAACAATGAAAAAAATCGAAGCCTCTGCGTATTTTGAAAAAGCTGGATACCTAACCAGCGCAGCCAAACTGAGGCAATGCCCGGAAGACAGCGGCGCAGAAATCGCCTTTGCCGGTCGCTCCAACGCCGGCAAGTCCAGCGCGCTTAACGCCCTGACCCGAAACAGCAAGCTGGCGCGGACCAGCAAAACACCCGGACGCACCCAACTGCTCAACTTTTTTGAGCTGGAAGCGGGCAGACGGCTGGTAGACCTCCCCGGCTATGGCTACGCCAAAGTTCCCGATGCTATAAAGAAGCAGTGGCAAAATTTAATCGACCAGTACCTGCGCCAACGTCGCTCATTGCGGGGGCTGGTGCTGGTTATGGATATTCGACACCCGATGTCAGGTTTCGACAATATGATGCTGGACTGGGGCGCTGCCTGCGAAATGCCAGTGCATATTCTGCTCAGTAAGGCTGATAAATTGAAGAAAATGGCCCAGGCCAGGCAACTCGCGGCGGTTAAAAAGGCGCTCGGGGCACACCACCAGGCAGTGTCAGTGCAAACCTTCTCTTCGCTTAAACGGGAGGGGATCGATTCCCTGGCGGGATTCCTGACTGATCGGCTCGCCATTGAACAAAAATCTTTGCAGAACCGGGATTTACAGTCAGTCGATAATTAGGCAGGCAAAAAAAAACCCCGTGGCCCAGGGGTTGGCTACGGGGTCAGGTCTAGCGACTCTGAGAGTACGCTAGTGAGCACACCTGTAGATAGACTTAGACCAAGAGCAAAAGTTCCAGGCTTCTTGCAAAATTTAATGCGCTTGCTCCCAATTTTCGCCAATTCCGGTATCCACTATTAGTGGCACGCTTAAGTGCTCTGCCTGCGACATCAGGTTCTTTACCTGCAATAGAGTCTCATCGATCGCCGCTTCGGCAACTTCGAATACCAGTTCGTCATGTACTTGCATAATCATTTTGGCGTCTATGCCACTGGACAGCAGCCAGTCGTCAAGGTCAATCATGGCGCGCTTGATGATGTCTGCAGCGCTACCCTGCATCGGCGCATTGATCGCGGCTCGCTCCGCAGCCTGGCGCCGCATACCGTTACGAGAGTTGATTTCCGGTAGATAAAGTCGCCTGCCAAACAAAGTCTTGACATAGCCCTGTTCTCGAGCGAGCTCTCGGGTCGACTCCATATAGCGTTTTACACCGGGATAGCGTTCGAAATACAAATCCATATATTGCTGTGCCTGGTTGCGGCTTAGATTCAGCTGGCGGGCCAAGCCGAAGGCTGACATTCCGTAGATAAGCCCAAAATTAATAGCCTTGGCGCTGCGCCGCTGTTCACTGCTTACTCGATCCAGGGGCTCGCCAAATACTTCCGCTGCCGTAGCCCGGTGAATATCAAGCCCCTCGGCGAAAGCGACGCAAAGGCCCTCGTCACCAGACAAATGGGCCATAATGCGCAACTCAATTTGTGAGTAATCTGCAGCTAATATGCGATACCCCTCCGGAGCGATAAAGGCCTGGCGAATGCGTCTGCCTTGCTCGCTGCGCACCGGGATATTCTGCAAATTCGGATTGGCTGATGAGAGCCGCCCGGTCGCGGTAACCGCCTGGTGATAAGAAGTGTGAATGCGCCCGGATTTTGGATTTATCATCAACGGTAATTTATCTGTATAGGTTGATTTGAGTTTGGCCAGGCCTCGATACTCAGTAATGATGCGCGGTAGTGGATAATCCAGTGCCAGCTCTTGCAGTACCTCCTCCGCAGTCGATGGTGCCCCTTTCTGGGTTTTTTTGATGACCGGTAAACCCAGCTTGTCGAACAGGATTGCAGCCAACTGTTTGGGCGAACCCAAATTAAATTCTTCGCCCGCCAGTTGATAGGCTTCCTGCTCGAGCAGCTGTAGTTGCTGCCCCAGCTCAGAGCTCTGTTCTGCAAGTAAGTGCTTGCTGACTAACGCCCCATTGCGCTCTATCCGCGACAATACGGTAAGCAACGGTATTTCGAGTTCTTGCAGTACCTTTTGCAAGTCGGGCTCGGCCGCCACTTTGGGGCCCAAATGTTGATGCAAACGAAGGCTAATATCGGCGTCTTCAGCCGCATAGGGCGCCGCCAGTTCCAAGGCGACCTGATCAAAGCACAGCTGCCCTGCCCCCTTACCGGCAACATCTTCAAAACTGGTGGTTTTCAAACCGAGGTATTTCAGCGCCAGGCTATCCATGTCATGCCGAGTCGCGGTTGAATCCAGCACATAGGATTCCAGCATGGTATCGCTCAAAATACCCTGCAATTCAATGCCACAGCGCGCCAGTACGCTCATATCATATTTCAGGTTTTGCCCAACCTTAGCGCGAGCCGGGTCTTCCAGCAGTGGCTTGAGACGCTCAAGCACCAATGTTCGCGCTAGCTGCTGCGGTGCACCAACATAGGTGTGCCCAACCGGCACGTAGGCCGCCCTCCCGGCTTCCACCGCAAACGACACGCCCACCAACTCGGCTTCCATATAATCCAGGCTGGTGGTTTCGGTATCGAAAGCAAATAGGGTGGCGGATTCGAGCCGCTCGAGCCAGCTGTCCAGACTGGCTTGATCCAGCACCGTCTCATATTCCGGCACCGGGCCGGTATTCTCTGCCGGGGTGGTATCGCCACCGTCACCCTCAAGCAGCTCCACCAGCCAGCTTTTAAACTCCAGCTCCTTGTAGAGCTCGATCAGCTGCTCGCGATTCGATTCCAGCGGCAACAATTCCCCAGCCGAAAAATCCAGTTCCACGTCAGTTTTGATCGTGGCTAATTGATAGGACATCCGGGCATTGGTTTCTTCCTTGCGCAATTTGTCCGCCAGGGTCCTGGCGCCACGAATATCCAGCTCAGCAATCTGGTCGAGATTACGGTAAAGGGCGTCAACCCCACCAACCTTCTGCAGTAAGGCCAGCGCCGTCTTCTCGCCTACCCCGGGCACTCCCGGAATATTGTCTACCTTGTCACCCATCAGGGCCAATAGATCGATAATCAGTGCTGGCGGAATTGAAAATTTTTCAAGTACCCCGGCTTCATCCAGCAATGTGTCAGTCATGGTATTCACCAGCGTAACCCGCGGATTGACCAGCTGTGCCATGTCCTTGTCACCGGTCGAAATAATCACCGACCTGCCCCGCTGGTCTGCCTGGCGGGCCAGGGTTCCGATAACATCGTCCGCTTCAACGCCCGGGTGCACTATGAGCGGTATACCCAGTGCCTTGATAATGTTGTGGATTGGCTCAATCTGCTGGCGCAGTTCATCGGGCATGGGTGGCCGCTGCGCTTTGTAATTGGCAAAGATGTCATCGCGGAAGGTCTTGCCCTTGGCATCAAATATGACCACCAACTGCCCTTCGGGATAATCCTGCTGCAAGCGCCGCAGCATCGATATCACCCCTTTTACAGCGCCGGTGGGCTGACCGCTAGATGTGTTGAGGCTTGGCAACGCATGGAAAGCCCGGTAAAGATAGGAGGAGCCGTCTACCAGAATTAGCGGCTTTTCTTGATTATCGGTCATCGTGTTCTCTTTGCATTTAGGTAGCTTTCACGCCTTGGGGTGACGCCATGTGGCCGGTAAAGTACCACATATATGTACCGCGCTGGAGCGCCATCGCGGGCTTCGCAACCCAGACCACTTCAATAGCAGCAGGCGTAGCTTTCTGCAAAAAGGCCAGTGTTGCCCGAGCCACCAACCGGGGCAATGTTCTGCTTTCAACTAACGCCTGAAGCAAGTGAGGAATCGCTTGGGAAGAATATTTTAAGGCCTTGATTTATATACAATAAATAAATTTGTGCCAACAATTCACACAAATTGTTTTGCTTACCAGTTCGCAAATCAACCAAGCCAGGCATGCAGGGATGCGAGGTTTGAGTAGACTGTAAATATCAGCGGCACCGGGCAAGCATCAATTAAAACCATCGTGCCAGCAGCAAAGTCACCCCCTAGCTTAGCCGGCATTTATGCCGGCTTTTTTTATGACCGCATTTTATCGCTCTCCAGCTGCGATGCTGACATAGCGAGTAATTGTTGCCGCGCTATGCCAGCAGTATCAGAAAAAAAAGGAATCACATATCGCTGGTGTTTGACAAAAGACAGGTATAGACGCTGTCCATGACACTATTTAGATAGCTCAGGTATGCTCCTTTCACTGGCTGATAACTGCCCCCTGTCAAATCAACTGCCACCCGGTGAAAGGCCGTTATTTGCCCGAGCTCTCTCCCCTGGTCTTTTGGATACCGGGTATCGCCAAGCAGGCAAATATCAGTTCCGGGCGGAATTCGCCGCTGCAGATCCCACAGCGTCCTCGCGCCGGCGGGTTGGTCGTTAGCATCGATCAACGAGCCCAGTTGCTCCAGCTTAAAGTAAGCACCAAGATAAGAAAAAGCATCATGCACAGCAATAAAGGACTTATCGCCTAGACTCGCAAATTGCGTTTGCATAAGCAGCGCATCCGCCTCTAAAGCCACGATGAAGTCCCTACGATTTTTCTCTAGCGCATCGGCCTTGAATTTATGTAGCTGCAACTGATCTGCCAGCGTCTCGACAATAGATGCCGCGTTGTCGGGGCTGAGCCAGACATGACCATCGAGCTGTCCGGGGCCACCCAGCTCGATCAGGTCGAGAGAAGCAAGCTCTTCAATGGTCACCAGGCGAGCGGCAGGCACCGTCTCCAGATAGCGAGCCAGGCCGGGTTCCAGCCTGGGGCCAAGCCAAATAACCAGGGGCGCATCCGCGAGAGCAGCGCGCTGGGAGGGCCGCAGACTGGGGTGATGCAGAGACGCGCCTGGGGCAATCAACAACTTAATCTCGTAGGCGGTATCATCGGGTAAAATTTCTGCTAACAGCAAACCCAGGGGCTGACTGCTAACGAGCAATGTCACCGGGTCGGCGCGCGCGCCGATACTGCTCAGGATCAAGCATAAACTGAGTACTAATCTCAACATGATGTGAAGCCGCAACATGGCTGCCGTGAGTCGAATAATGTAATATTATAACATTGCCTACTTCAATAGACACCCAACACTATGGTTCCCGGTTGACAGCCGCCTTACCCGCCGGGGGCCCATCACGCTGAACCACGCTATGAAAACTCTCGCATTCAAACAACATAACCACCAGCGCTGTATCGATCAGGCACTGCAGCGTGCACAACAGCTTTGTCAGCAACGTAAGGTGCGCCTGACACCGCTGCGCGCCATTATTCTGGAGTTAATATGGCTTAGTCACAAGCCGCTCGGAGCCTACGCGCTGATGGACATGCTGCGCCAGAGGCGCCGGGAGGAGGAGGGTGACAGCACGCCGATCGCGCCCCCAACTGTCTACAGGGTGCTGGATTTCCTGCAACAGCAGGGCCTGGTACACCGACTCGCGACAATCAATGCATTCATCGGTTGCGAGCATCCCGCCAGCCAGCACAGCGGTTGCTTCTTTATCTGCTCCCGGTGCCAAAATACTGAAGAAATAGCGGCAGAAGCTATTGGCAACGCCATTGACTCGCTAGCGGGAGACGATGGCTTCCAGGTGCAGAGCACAGCCGTTGAAGTCGGGGGGCTTTGTCCTGCTTGCCAGGATAGAGCTCCATGAACCCTTTAATGGAAGCTCAATCCCTGCGTTTCAGCCGCCAGGGAAAGGCCATTCTTGAGGATATAGACCTACGCATAGTGGCGGGAGAAATCCTTACGCTGATTGGCCCCAATGGCGCCGGAAAAACAACACTTATAAGAATATTGCTCGGCTTGCTCAAGCCAGATAGCGGCCAGATCAAGCGCGCACCGGGGCTGCGTATTGGCTATATGCCGCAAAAATTTGTGATTGACCCACACCTGCCACTGACAGTACTTCGATTCCTGAAACTGACTCGCAGGCCCCAGCTCAAGCTTGGGGATATCACTGCTGAGCTGGGCATCGAAGAGCTGCTAAACCAGCCCGTTCATACAATCAGTGGCGGCGAATTGCAGCGCGTATTGCTGGCCCGGGCGCTACTGGCAAAACCCGACCTGCTAATACTTGACGAGCCTGTGCAGGGGGTAGATGTCGGCGGCCAGGCTCGCCTTTACCAGCTTATCGTTAGTTTGCGGGATCGTCTCGGCTGTGGGGTGATGATGGTATCCCATGACCTGCACCTGGTTATGGCGTCTACCGACACTGTGGTCTGCCTGAATCACCATGTATGCTGTCACGGACATCCCGACAGCGTGAGCACCGACCCGGCTTTTCTCGAATTATTTGGCCAGCCCCAGGATTCGGCTCTGGCTGTCTACACACATCATCACGACCATGACCACGATGGCTGTGATGATTTTGTCCAGCAGCGGTCAACAGGGGAGGGCCCAGCATGATCCCCGGGTTCATGCTCTGGGCAGGACTGGCCGGTATTATGCTGGCCTTGATGACTGGACCGCTGGGCTCGCTGATCGTGTGGCGACGCATGGCCTATTTTGGCGAAGCCATGGCCCATGCGACCATGCTGGGTATCGGCCTGTCGCTATTACTAAAGCTGAATCCATCACTGGGCGTAACGCTACTGTGCCTGCTTTTAGCCCTGCTGCTGGCTCGTTTGCAACCGCAACGCCTGCTGGCTTCCGACACCCTGCTGGGAATAGTGTCCCATGGCAGCCTGGCGCTTGGGCTGTTGTTGGTTAGCTTATCGCCTCAGCCTCAAATTAATCTGGACGCTTTTTTGTTCGGTGATCTGCTAAGCCTGGATCAAGGGGATCTTGTCGGCATAGGCGTGCTTACGACAGTAGTACTGGCAAGCCTGGCGCTGAGCTGGAGTTCCCTGGTATCGATAACGGTACAGGAAGAATTGGCGCAAATTGAAGGCATCAAGGTTGGGCTTTTCAATACCCTGTTTCTCTGCCTGGTAGCAATAACGATTGCACTGGGCATCCAGCTGTTGGGCGTAATACTGATAACCGCAATGATGATTATGCCAGCGGCAACAGCGCGGAGATTGTCGCGCTCACCGGAGCAAATGGCAGGGCTGGCCATAGTCTTTGGCTGTGTCGGGGTCTTGCTGGGACTCACCTTATCATTGTTGGCAGACACCCCGACAGGACCCTCTATTATCAGCGCCAACCTACTGCTTTTTGGCATAAGCTGGCTGCTACCACAGAGGGTTTAAAAACCGTCTAGCCAGGTATCTCCATATTAGAATCGCAACCTTTTTCGCTATTCCTCAAAGCCCTTGCGTATTGATTGATAGGTGACCTTGAGCTTGCCCGGATCGAACTGCCCCTGTGACAAGGTCGCCTGGGGTTTGAAAAATCCGTGGTAATGACCATAGGGATTCACCAAAGCGATGTTTGAGGTGTGGTCGACCAAATACGACTTGCCATCCTCCGACATCGCTTTGGCAAATGCGGCATTCAGGTTACTGGCAAATTTTTGCAAAGCCATAAATTCACCGGTGACGCCTCTGAACTGCGGGTCAAAGTAGTGCACATACTGAGCCAGCTGGGCTGGTGTATCTCTGGCAGGATCGACGGACACCAGGATAATCTGGGTGTCATCGGCCCAGCGTGTATCGGCCAACATCCCCTTGAATTTTTTCAAGTCAGCCATCGTGGTCGGACAGATATCAGGACAATAGGTATAGCCAAAAAACAGCAGACTCCACTTGCCTTGCAATCCTTCCAGAGTAAAGGGTTCGCCGGCATCATCGACCAGGTCGAAAGGCTTTATGATGCGAGGCTTGTCAAACATATAGGCGCCGTTCAGTTGCAAGTCTTGCTGCGACATGAGGCGGGGGCTGGTCAATTTGCTAACAAACATGCCCACAGACAGCAGCGAGAGAGCGACCATGCACGCAGCTGTTAAGTAGATATTACGCCGAGTTCTATTCACAGTCAGGTTTCCTTATTGCGCCTTTTGCCCTTGCAGGCAATGACCGCCGGGGATCAGGTGGTGAAACTGATGATGGTGGGTTGGGGAAAAAGGTAGTGGTCGATGAGCATCACTAAAAACAGTGCCATTAAGTAGATCGAGGAGTATTTGAAAGTCTCCATCGGCGCCCGCGGATTGTTACCCCGATATAAAACGATAGCCCAATAGAGAAAGCCACCACCCAGGATCACCGCACCCAGCAGATACAGCGGCCCAAGCATGCCCACCGCAAAGGGCAGCAGGCTCACGACAAACAAGAGAATGGTATAGAGCAGAATATGCAGCCGGGTATAGGGTATACCGTGGGTTACCGGCAGCATGGGTATATCGACCTTGGCATAATCGTCGCGACGATGAATCGCAAGGGCCCAGAAGTGCGGCGGAGTCCAGGCAAAAACGATAACCACCAGTAGCAGTGCATGCGGATGAACCTCATTGGTCACGGCGGTCCAGCCGAGCAGGGGAGGGATGGCACCCGCAAGACCACCAATCACAATATTCTGCGGAGTTGCACGCTTCAAATACAGGGTGTAGACGAATGCGTAGCCTATCAGGCCGCCGACAGTGAGTATCGCGGTCAGTGGATTGACCAGAAAAGTGAGCATCGCCACTCCGGTAAAGCCCAGAACAAGCGCAAACACTACAGCGCTGCGGGTTGGCACCCGGCCCTGGGCAAGCGGTCGATTGCGGGTGCGGGCCATTTCAGCGTCAATTCGACTGTCAACAAGATGGTTGATCGCGGCCGCAGCCGCAGCGCAGAGGCCAATACCCAAATTGCCAAATAGCAGTACCTGCCAGGGCACCATGCCCGGGGTAGACAAAAACATGCCAATAACAGCGGTCAAAAGAATCAGGGCAACAACCTTGGGCTTGGTCAGCTCAAGGTAATCCTGCCATCGTGGTGCTGCCTCTAGTGGATTCCCGGCGCTACCCGACATAGCTAGATTATTCGCCGTTGTTTCGTTATACGCCGGCACGGTTCCAGGAACCATCACAGCTTGCTTTCTACTCATCGCCCACCTGCTTCATTAAGAATTTGAGATCTGAAATAACATCTTTGCCGCTGTGCTGTGGACCGTACTCCATCATCACAAAGCCACGTTTATCGATTAGGTAATAACTATCCCGGGGCAAACCCGAGTCGCTGCCGGGCTCAGCCAGGAGTTGCTCAATAGCTTTGGGATTGCTATGCAACACCGATATCCCCGGTTGCTCCGCAGCAAGATAATCACTAAATGCCGGCTCCAGTGGCCAACTGTCACTCAGGTAGTAACGTCGCAGGTGCACTGCGCGACGCCCCAGGGCAGTGTGCAGCTGGCGGGTTAACCATAGTGTCTCGCGACAGTTCTCGTCACAACTCGCTGTGCCGGGAATCAGCAGCGTCCACTTCGGCGCTTGCTGCAGGTAATGGAATGGCTCGGCATTGCGATCGAGCACCGTGATTGACTCGAATTCGCGGACCGGTTGCAGCAGAGAGCCATTATTGTGCGTTCCCAGGCTGCCAACGATGTCGACATAGCCATTCTTGACTGCCAGCCAGAGACCGCTGGCGGTAATTAACACCAGGGCAGGGAGCAGCATAATACCCAATGCTACCCAACGATTGCGTTTAGTGTGTTCTGCAGCAGGAGGCTGTTGTGCCACTTTTTTTCACCTGATTCTGGTTCTGTTGATGACCGCGACTCGTTGTCTGTGATGTACGCTGACAAGGCGGCCGTTGATCAACCGCCTTAGCCCCTTACATTGAATTTAATTCGATCGCCCGCGCATAAAACCGAAAGCCACGGCGAAGTATAAAGCTACCAGGGTTGCAGCCATTGCGAACCACTGTACTGCGTAGGCGGTGTGCTTTTGAGGCTGCATATTGACGTCTTGCCAGAGTGGCTCAAAAGCATTTACGCTTGATTCACGCAACCTGATAACATAGGGGTATAGCGGTTCGTTCAAGACCGCTGATAGAGCTGCGACGTCTAAACTCTGGAGACGCTTTGGCCAGCCCTCCGGAAGTTCAGTGCTACCGAGAGTAAAGGCTTCTCCAAGAGGCACGTACACTTCACCGAGCAACTCGACAACCCCGGCAACAGGCTCTATCACCGGTAATTGATTTCGGTCAAGGCTGCCTTTAACCCATCCCCGGCTCACCAACAAAAGCCCGCCGCTGCGCTCTCGAAAGGGCATGATAACCTCGTATCCAAATTGCCCCTGGTAGATTTTGTTGTCCATCAACACCAGCTTGTCATCGAGGTAATGACCACGCAGCTCGACCTGGGTAAACGCTGGTTGCTGCCGTTGCAACAATTGCTCCAGAGATACGGGCGACTCACCGCGCCGCTGCGCCACCTTGGACAGTATCTCGTGCTTTTCTTCAGCGCGTTGCAATTGCCAAGCGCCCAAGCCGATAAGACAGGGAAGCAGCAGCAGAAAAAACACGGAAAGTTTCCAACCTGGCTGGAATTGCATAAAAAGTTCTGGGTTATACTGCCCACTCATTTCTTGAGGGGCAGTTTACATGTGGTTAAAAGTGGCAATCGTAGTTGTGTTCTTGGCGCTGCTGGTGAGTCTAGCCAGCGGTCTGGTGTTTCTGCTCAAAGACCAGGGGTCCACCAAACGCACGCTTTACTCGCTGGGGGCCAGGGTCAGCCTCGCCATCATACTGCTGGGCTTGATCAGCTATGGCGTGTTAACTGGACAACTACGTTCCAAAGCGCCTTGGGCCACATCAAACCAGGCGCAGCAACAACCGTCCAAACCCTAACCTAAAGAATGTAAACGAATAGGAACAGGCCCACCCAAACCACATCAACAAAGTGCCAATACCAGGAAGAAGCCTCGAAACCAAATTGATCAGTCTCGGTAAAATGGCCTCCTACAGTAGATCTTAGCCATTGGACGGAGAGCATGATGGCACCCATGCAGACGTGGAAGCCATGGAAGCCCGTCAGGATAAAGAACGTTGAGCCATAGATGCCTGCATCCAGGGTCAAGCCGAGGTGGTGGTAAGCTTCGTAGTATTCGTAGGCCTGAAAGCCCACAAAGGTAAAACCCAATAGCAAGGTTATTCCGAGCCACATGTTGAAAGGACTGCGCTTACCATTTTTTAAAGCGACATGGGCAAAGTGCAAGGTGACACTGGAGGTCAGCAGCAGAATGGTATTGATTAACGGAATACCAGACCACTTCATCTCCTCTTTCGGTCCCTCGAAAGTGCCCGTGTTTGCGGGCACCTGGGAAGCGACGCCACCGACAGCTTCCTGGGGGGTGGTGCTCATTGGCCAACTGTACTCAAAGCCCTGCCAAAGCAAGTTTGCAGCACCTTTGTCACCTTCACCGGCCAGCCAGGGGCCGGCAAGGTTGCGGACATAAAACAGCACCCCGAAGAAGCAGGCGAAAAACATCACCTCGGAAAAGATAAACCACTGCATGCCGAGAACATAGGAATGCTTCAGCTGCTCGCTGTTCATGCCGGCACGATTCTCTTTGATCGTCTGCCTAAACCACACCGCGAGCGTCACCACGAACGCCAATAAACCAACCGCCAGCATAGTCCAGTTGGCGCCTTCACCATAGGTCATGCCATTGAGCCCGATAGAGGCGCCCAGAATAAGCACTGCGACCGAAGTCGCCAGGGCTAACGCTAGTTTGCTTTGCTCTGGAACATAGTAGGTATCTGCTCCGCTGTTATGGCCTGCCATGGGGAAACTCCGTGGTTAAAAGTTTGATAGTAGTGTCATATAAAGGATCAATTGGCCACCGCGACCCGCTCGGAAACGTCAAACAAGGTATAAGACAACGTTATTGTGTGAATGTCTGCCGGCAAGGCCTGGTCAATCACGAACTGTAGCGGGAGGTCGGCTTGCTCACCCGCCTTGAGTGGCTGCTGATTGAAGCAAAAACACTCGGTCTTGTTAAAATACGCTGCAGCCCGGGCAGGAACAATGCTGGGTATGGCCTGCCCCACCATATCCTGAGCCGCAGGGTTGCTGGCGATAAAGGCAGTGCTATGCAGCTCGCCCGGATGCACTCTCAAAACTTTGGCCGCGGGCGCAAAACCCCAAGGCATCGCATCGTTGTTGCGAGCGACAAACTGCACTTTTATGGTGCGCTCGGTATCGACCTCTGCCTCAACCGCTTCATAGCGACCGCTTGTTTTGCCATTGATTCCGAGTACGTCACACAAGACATTATAAAGCGGCACCATGACCACAAACACAAAAGAAAACATCAGCACCACCACCAGCAACAGCTTGCTGACGGTGGCTTTGACAGAGCCTTTCTTGTGCGATGTTGTATCAGTCATGTGCCAGCCGCAACTATTTCACTTGGGGCGGGACAGTAAAGGTATGGTAGGGCGCTGGAGTCGGAAGGGTCCATTCCAGTCCTTCGGCACCATCCCAGACTTTCGGATCATCCACTTTCTTGCCTGATACGATAGTCTTGATAACGTTATACAGAAACAAGATCTGTGCTGCTCCATAGATAAACGCACCAATAGAGGAGATCATGTTGAAATCCGCAAATTGCAGTGAGTAATCCGGGATGCGTCGCGGCATACCCGCAAGCCCCACAAAGTGCTGCGGAAAGAAGGTGATATTAAAGCCGACAAAAGCCACCCAGAAATGCAGCTTGCCCATGCTTTCGTCGTACATGCGACCACACCACTTGGGCAGCCAGTAGTACACCGCAGCGGACATGCTGAATACCGCCCCGGCTACCATAACGTAGTGAAAATGCGCCACTACAAAATAGCTATCGTGGTACTGGGTATCGGCCGGAGCAATTGCCAGCATCAGTCCCGAAAAACCGCCGATGGTAAACAGGAAGACAAACGCAATACAGAACAGCATCGGCGTTTCGAAGGTGATTGACCCGCGGAACATGGTGGTGATCCAGTTAAACACCTTCACCCCGGTCGGCACAGCTATCAGCATCGTGGCGTACATAAAGAACAACTCGCCGGCGATAGGCATACCCACGGTGTACATGTGGTGAGCCCATACGATAAACGACAGGAACGCAATCGAAGCTGTCGCATAGACCATGGAGTCATAGCCAAATAACGGCTTGCGGCTGAACGCAGGGATTATCTGCGATACCACCCCGAACGCGGGAAGGATGATGATATACACCTCGGGGTGCCCGAAGAACCAGAACACGTGCTGGAACAGTACCGGGTCACCACCGCCTGCGGCATTAAAGAATGACGTGCCAAAGTGGATATCCATCAGCATCATGGTTACTGCACCTGCCAACACCGGCATAACCGCCACCAGCAGGAATGCCGTGATCAGCCAGGTCCAGACGAACAGCGGCATCTTCATGTAGGTCATGCCCGGCGCGCGCATGTTCATGACTGTGGCAATAATATTGATGGAGCCCATGATCGACGAGGCACCCATAATATGCACCCCAAAAATAAAGAAGGTTACGCTGGGGGGCGCATAAGTAGTTGACAGGGGAGCATAGAAAGTCCAGCCAAAGTTGGGCGCACCGCCCTCCATAAACAGTGAAGACAGCAACACTGTGAAGGCAAAGGGCAACAACCAGAAACTCAGGTTGTTCATCCGGGGCAGAGCCATATCCGGGGCGCCGATCATCATGGGGATCAGCCAGTTAGCCAAGCCAACGAATGACGGCATGATGGCCCCAAACACCATGACCAAGCCATGCAGGGTCGTCATCTGGTTGAAGAAAGCTGGCGATATCATCTGCATACCGGGCTGGAACAGCTCGGCACGAATGATCATGGCAAATGCCCCACCGATGATAAACATGGCAAAACTGAACCAGAGGTAAAGAGTACCTATATCCTTATGGTTGGTAGTAAAAAGCCAGCGCTTTAAGCCTGTTGCAGGTCCGTGATGTTCACCCATCGTTATTCCCCCCCGCCTTTCTTGAAGTTGTACACATCTACTGCCTGGACCAATTCACCCATATTATTCCCAAATGCATTGCGTTGGTAGGTAGTAACAGCAGCAGCTTCCAGATCATTCAATTGTCCGCCAAAAGCCTGCATCGCGGTGCCAGGCACTCCATTGACAACAATATCGATATGAGCGCTGATATCGCCCATCGCCACCGTGAGCCGGCTATCGCGTTCCCTACACCACCCTCGCCATTGGCACCGTGGCAAGCCAGACAGCTGCGCTGGTAAACCGCCTCACCACGCTCCATAAGCTCCTCAAGGCTGAAATTCTGTGCCATGAGCTCCTTGATTTCTGCTGCCTCCTGCTGTTTTTCAGCCAACCCAGCTTTCAAATTCTTCAGGGCTGGTGACTTTTACCACGATTGGCATAAAACCGTGGTCCTTGCCACAAAGCTCTGCACACTGACCGCGATAGATCCCTTCTTTTTCTACCTTGGTCCAGGTTTCATTAACAAACCCCGGGTATAGCATCTTTCTTCACACCCAGGTCGGGAACCCACCAGGAATGGATAACGTCGTTTGCGGTGACCAGCAAGCGAACCTTTTTGCCGGTGGGAATCACCATTGGGTTATCAACTTCCAGCAAATAGTTTTCGTTTTTATCACGGCGACCGTAAATTTCGTCCTGCGGCGTCGCCAATGCGCTAAAAAACTTGACGTTTTCCCCATCTTCACGCAGATACTCGTAGGACCATTTCCACTGGTAACCTGTCACCAGTATGTCCATGTCTGCATCCTTGGTATCGTAGATCTCGATCATGGTCTTGGTGGCGGGCCATGCCATGCCCAGCAGGATAAAGAAGGGCACCACTGTCCAGAGAATTTCGACCGTGGTGTTGTCGTGAAAGGTTGCAGGCTTATGCCCCTTGGATTTGCGGAAAGCCCACAACGAATAGAACATGAAGGCAAACACCGCCAAACCGATGACGCAGCTAATCCCGAAAATCAGCATGTGGATATCGTAAATATTACTGCTGACTTCGGTGGCGCCCACTGGCATGTTGACTTCCCAGCGCTCCGGTTCCGCTATAACCCCGGTGCTATATCCACCAAGGACGGAAATTAGTGGGAACCAGACCAGCTGCCACAGCTGCTTAGCGTGTCGATACATACTCACGTATCTCCAATATTTTAATGAAAGGGACAGGAATCTCTAGCGAGCCAGTTCCCAAGAGAGTGATGGACACCACGCGCTGCCAAGCGTCAAACGGCGCTTCGAAGCACTATAAACCACTATATGTGGTAGCTGCAGGACACTACAAATACTAGTAGAGCCTGTAGGCGCACTAACGGAGCAGGTCCGGGTGCGACAAAACGCCGCAAGTATAGCAAATGAGTCACTGTAAAAACCACTATCGAGCGCTTGTTTTTGTTTCAAGAAAGATGCGACAAGTTGTTGCCAAGCAAAGCAATTTCAACGTCCCGCAAAGCCACGCACTCTCTCAATGGCACTTTACGGCAACGAAGATAGGGCCCTGGAGCCCGCGGCGAGTGAGCACAATAGCCCAATTTTGGCATTTGCCACTCACATATCAAGCGTCGATAATTGAGCCCTGGCCCAGCCAGCAGGGCCGCATATGATCACGGTTTAAGATTTATATCGGCAGGCTATCTACTCCCGCTTTTTCACCGGCGGGTCTCCCAACTGCAGCACTTGCACCTCAGTCTCGTGGGGCAGGGGAGCCTCACCCGGGCGCACCTGATTGACCCGAGTACTGGGTTCCGGGCTCACAGGTGCATCTGGCAGACTATCGCGATAACCGCAGCTGACGCACTCGCGACGCTGATCGGTGCTGCCAACATACAACACCAGCTTATCTATTGCTTTGCACTGCGGACATACCGCCCCCGCAATAAAACGTCGTATTGGCTCGTTAATAGTCAAACCTCCTGATGATCAACCGGCAGCCAGCAATCCACTATGACGCAGTAGCGCCTCTGGATCTGGCTCCCTGCCACGAAAAGCCAAGAACAAGTCGGCGGCATCCTGCGAGCCGCCGGCCTCAAGGATGTCATGAAGAAATGCCATGCCCGTTTGTCGATTGAACAAACCTTCCTCCTCGAATCTTGCAAAGGCGTCCGCCGACAGCACCTCCGCCCATTTGTAACTGTAATAGCCAGCCGCATAACCACCCGCAAAAATATGACTGAAGCTGTGTTGAAAACGGTTGTCCCGGGGCACGGGGACTACCGCTAACTCGTCTCTGATCTGATCCAGCAAATGCTGGATTTCTTGCGCATCCGCCGGCACTCGATCCAGGTGCAGGGTAAAGTCAAACAGCGAAAACTCGAGCTGGCGCAGAGTAGCCATGCCCGCCTGGAAGTTCTTTGCCGCCAGCATTTTTTCCAGCAATGGCTCAGGTAGTGGCTCTCCGCTCTGGTAGTGCCCGGAGAAGCTATCCAGTGCCTGCTTTTGCCAACACCAGTTCTCCATGAATTGACTGGGAAGCTCAACGGCATCCCATGCCACACCATGGATGCCGGCGACCGCCGCGACTTCGACCCGGGTGAGCATGTGATGCAGGCCATGCCCAAACTCGTGGAACAGGGTGGTGACTTCACTATGAGTCAACAGGCTCGGCTGATCGGGGCCCGGAGCTGTAAAGTTACACACCAGGTAGGCCACGGGCAGCTGAAGTTCCCCGGCCGCATTGCGGTAGCGGCTGCGACAACCCGCCATCCATGCGCCACCACGCTTATCAGGCCTTGCGTAGGGGTCGAGGAAAAACGCCGCAATTTCCTCGCCGTCGCGCAACACGCGATAAAACGTCACGTCAGGATGATAGGTAGTCACTGACGCGTCTGCCAGGAAGCTGACCCCAAACAGTTCACCAACAACCTCGAACATCCCGGCGATGACCCTGGGTGCCGGCAGGAAGGGTCGCAGCTCCTGCTGCGAAATTGCATAGCGATCATGGCGCAGCATTTCAGAATAGTAGGCAACATCCCAGGCCTGGATCTCATCGAGCTGGTCACGGTCTCGGGCAAACTGCTGCAATTCCTCGAACTCGCGCCTGGCTGCCGGTCGGGCCTTTTCCGCCAGTTCGCGCAAAAATCCGAGCACCTGCTCCGGAGTCTCTGCCATTTTGGTTGCCAGCGACAGTTGCGCATAATTGTCATAGCCCAGCAGTTCAGCCATTTCGCGGCGCAGAGACAGTATCCGCACCATAACATCACTGTTATCCCACTTGCCCGCGTTAGGCCCCGCATCCGAAGCTCGAGTCGCATAGGCCTGATAGAGCTCCCGACGCAGTTCACGGTCTCGGGCATACTGCATCAGCGGCAGATACAGTGGCAGGTCAAGGCTCAGCACATAGCCCGACAACTGTCTCTGCTGCGCCTGCTGCCGAAGGCTATCAAGCACGCTGTCGGGCACCCCGTCCAAGCGGGCCACGTCTTCGATATGAAGAGTCCAGGCCTGGGTGGCGTCGAGAACATTATTTGAAAAACGGGTCGACAATTCTGCCAGCTGCTGCTGCAATGCGGCAAAACGTTGCTTGAGATCGGGCTCAAGGGCGACCCCGGAAAGCCGAAAATCGCGCAACTCATTAATAATCGCTTTTTGCCGCTCAGGCGCCAGAGCGGCGAAGCCGTCGTCCTGCCGCAATGCCAGGTAGGCTTGGTAGAGCTTTACATTCTGGCCAAGCTCAGTGCTGTAGGCAGTGAGCATCGGCAACACCGTGTCGTAGGCAGCTCGCAGCTCTTTACTATTGCAAACCCCATGTAAATGGCTCACGGATGACCAACACTCCTGGAGTTTCTCTCCCAGTTCTTCCATGGGTTGAGCCAAACTGTCCCAATCCGGTGTTTGCTGACCCTCCAGCAACTGCGCAATCGCTCGGCGGTTCTGGGACAGTATTTCCTCGAGTGCCGGAACGACATGTTGCGGGGTGACCGCTTCCAAAGCAGGCAACCCGCCTCGGTTTAACAAGGGATTCTCGCTCATCAATTACTATCTCCAATTACCGCTGGCGCAAAGTCGCCGCAGCGTTAAACATTGCCCATTCAAGGGCTCACTGCTCGTAACCCGAGGTTTACCAGCCTGGTCATGCATTGACTCATCTGTACCTTCGGTCACAAGGCGCCGCTGTTTTGCAGCTTTGTCAGTATCGCTTCTGCCAGCAACTGATAACCGTCGTCGTTGAGGTGCACCTGGTCAGACTTCATCGCAGGGTTCCCCTGTAACTCGGTCAGGATCTTGTCCTCCAGAGGCACCTGATAGTGTTCTGCCAACTCCGCATAGAGTTCAGCTGGCCGCAGTAACAGGCGAGGCTCGGGCACTGACACCAGCAACACTTCGCTGCCGCTGGCCTGGATTCGCTCTATTATCGCCGCCAGGTTACGCTGGATCGCTATTTTGTCTCTGCGCCGCAGCAAATCATTGCCACCATGCATCACGATTACCAGCTCCGGCTGATGCTGGCGCAACAATTCAGGCAGCCGTTTCAGACCCTCGGCCGTCTCTTCTCCTGCAATACCCGCGTTGATCACGGTCCGCCCCGACAGCTCGCCGAGTATCGCCGGATAAGCCCGCTCGGGCGTGACCCCGGTCCCGAGTGTCAGGCTGTCACCGAATGCGAGTACACCTGCATCCGGCTGTAACCGTGACAATGGGGGATCCGGGTTACACGCTGCCAGCCAAGCCAGCATAATTAGTGCCATTAGCCGAGTCATTGGCCGACCCGGCTTATACGATAATACTGCGCCAGCGGCGCACTCAACATAATTCCGGGCTGCATCGGCAACACGGGTACGGTAGCGTAGAGCATCCGGTAAGGGCCATTGCGATCGGCTGCAATCTCCACCTGGTAGGTTCCCACATTCAGCACCGGTGAAACCAGCATCCAGCCACGCTGCAAACGACGGAGACTGTAGCCACGAAAGGGCTGCGCCAGCGGCTCCCCGATAAATACACCCTGCCCCGGCATCGCAACACTTTTCCAATAGGCTTCAAGCAGGGTATTACCCTGCAAATAATGGAAAATTGCGATCACTGGATGGGGGAATTTCGTGGTGAAATTACATGGCTCAACCACCGTACCGTAACTACCGGTAGCACCGGCTTCAAGCCAACGCAGCGCACTCATCTGTGAACTGCCGGTCAGGTTGCCACCGGCAGACGTCAGATGATCGGCCATGGCGCCGGGCAGATAATGGTTGCTGGCGATATCAGGCACCTGTCTCAGCCCGGTAAAGTAGAACAGTATATTGGACTTGCCCTTGATGCTATCAGCTTGCTCCCAATGCACTGCAAGCCGGTTACCAAGCATTTTTTGCACGGCAGGAAAAAACTCCGACCGGACACTTCGGTTTTTGTCGGAGGTTTCCAGCAGGTACACGTTACCCCGGGGTAGCCGGCCGTCGCTGCGTACCCCACGGTCGATGAGCTTTTTTGCCTCTTTGAAATCCTCTGCTGCCAACAACATTGCTGGACGAATGCCATGATCAGTCCAGGGGTGAGTGCTGGAGCTGTTAAAGTAGGGGCTTTGATGGGTGGTTTGACAGCCTTGGGCACACCATGATTGGTCAAAACCGAGGGCAAAAGCGCTGGTAACCGACATACAATCTACCCGCTCAGGCAGCGTCCAGGCCAGAGCATAGGCCTGGACCTTAGCAGGGGTTGCCGCGTCTACATCACGTTTGACCCGGGCGAATTCAAGCGCAGATAGCACCCGCTTGCCTGGGGTAAAAGCCACCCGGATAATGTTCGCCTCGGGAATGCCCCGCTTGCGTTGATAATAGTCGGCAATCTTCTCGCTGAGCGGATCAAGCTCGTTAACCACCAGGGCAAGTTCCGATACGGTTATACCCGAGCGCGGCAACTCTATCTCCAGCGAGTAGCTGCACACGCTGAAACAGGCTGCCAAGGCGGCCAGGATCACTACTTTTACAGGTCGGTATCTCATGAGTATGAAGCAAAACAAAGCGAGCAATATCCGTAGCCACAATACAAACCAACCCCGCACAGGCAAGCGGGTAATGATAGACCCCACTGCCCTGGTGATTGGCGATGTAGAGATCGACGACGACAGCTCAATCTGGCCAATGACGGTGGTCAGGGGCGACATGCACCGCATTCGTATCGGCGCCCGCTGCAGCATCCAGGACGGCAGCGTATTGCACATTACCCACGCAGGGCCCTTTAACAAGAACGGCTGGCCACTGTCTATTGGTGATGACGTAACGGTCGGGCATAAAGTGGTTCTGCATGGCTGTCACATCGGCAGTCGCGTGTTGGTTGGCATTGGTAGCATTGTCATGGATGGTGCAATTGTACAAGACGATGTTGTCATTGGCGCAAATACCCTGGTGCCTCCAGGCAAAACATTGAATAGCGGCTATCTCTATACCGGCAGCCCTGCACGCCAGGCCCGGGCCCTGAGCAAAAGTGAAATGGAATATTTTTGCTACTCCGCGAACAATTATGTCAGGTTGAAAGATACTTACCTTGAAGCACTGCGAGGCCAGGGCGCTAACTAGCGGTAACCCGATGTCGTTTCGATAGCATCCTGGACTAACAACCCCCTTACTGTGGTTATCACGCCTGATGTTTGCGGCATGACATGGCGCCATAGTTGAAAGCTCTCGGCCGCCTGCTCCACCAGCATGCCGAGACCATCCGCTGCAGCATCGGCCCCTTGGGCCAATGCCCAGTCGATAAAGGGCGTTGCTTGCGCACCGTAAACCATGTCATAAACCCGAGCCCCCGGCGCTAGAATCGTGTTCGGTAGGGGCGGTAGCTGACCACCCAGGCTGGCACTGGTGGCGTTGATCAGCACATCAAATTGCCCATCTGCCAGATCCCCGTAACCGCAACCACTAACCGGTCCCAGGTTGCCGAAGGCACGGGCGAGCTGCTGCGCTTTGCTGGCTGTCCGATTGACGATACATAGTTGAGAGGGCTGCTGTTGTAACAGCGGCGCGAGCACACCCCGGGCAGCGCCACCTGCGCCGAGCAAAAGTGTCCGTGAGCCCGCTAGCGACCACCCCAGATTGTCCAGTATATCTCGCACCAAACCAACGCCATCGGTATTGTCGCCGAAGGTAGTACCGTCAGGCTGATAAAGCAGCGTGTTAATGGCCCCGGCCTGACGGGCACGCTTACTGAGTTGATCTGCAAAACTGAAGGCATCAAGCTTGAACGGCACGGTAATATTCAGGCCCTTACCACCCTGCTGAAAAAACTGCCGGGCACTGGCCTCAAAATGGCCGTGCTCCACCAGCTGGCGACGGTAGTTCATATCCTGTCCGGTTTGCTCGGCAAATGCGATGTGAATCTGCGGCGACAAACTGTGAGCGACCGGATTGCCAAATACAGCGTAATTGTCAGTCATTTCGCCCCAACCCAATCCCTGGGCTTCAGGTAACTCTCGTACAACTCTGCCTCGCTACTGCCCGGCTCGGGATGCCAGTCGTAATTCCAGTTGACCTCGGGCGGCAGCGACATGAGGATTGACTCAGTGCGGCCCCCGCTTTGCAGGCCAAAGATGGTGCCGCGATCGTAGACCAGGTTGAACTCGACATAGCGACCACGGCGATAGAGCTGGAACTTTTTTTCACGCTCGCCAAAGGCCATGTGCTTGCGACGGGACACTATGGGGCGGTAAGCGGTCAGATAACTCTCACCCACAGCGCGGATAAAATCAAAACTGGTAGCAAAATCCCATTGGTTGACATCGTCAAAGAACAAGCCTCCCACGCCCCGGGTTTCATCCCGATGTGGCAGGTAAAAATACTCGTCGCACCATTTCTTGTAGCGCGGATATATATCCGGACCGAATGGCTCGCAGGCTCCCTTGGCAACCCGATGCCAACTTCGACAATCCTCTTCAAACGGATAGTAGGGGGTCAGGTCATAGCCACCTCCAAACCACCAGACCGGCTCCTGCCCTTCTTTGTATGCAACGAAAAGGCGCACATTAGCATGGGATGTCGGGACATAAGGATTATCAGGATGAATAACTAACGATACTCCCATGGCGCGAAAGGAGCCGCCGGTTAGCTCGGGTCGGTTTGCGGTGGCGGAGGGAGGCAGTGTGTCACCAGAGACATCAGAAAAGTTCACCCCACCTTTTTCAATCACCGCACCTTGTGTGAGAACCCGGGTCCGCCCGCCCCCGCCGCCAGGTCGCTGCCAGGCATCTTCCTGAAACTGCGCGCCACCGTCTTCCTCCTCAAGACCCTGGCAAATACTATCCTGTAACTGTAGTAACCAGCTCTTGACCTGCTCGACATCGATTTTTGCCATAACTTTTATCCTGGTCTGATGATCTGGCCGGAAACCAAATCCCTAATTTCACTGGGCCTGGCAGACTCACCAAGACTGCCTTCCAACACATAGTCCAAAGCGCCCCCAAAATAGCGCCGCACAGTAGTTCCACTCATTGCTGGCGGCCGCCCTTGAGGATTAGCGGAGGTTGACACCAGTGGGCCACCAAAGCCCTTGCACAGTGCCGCGACCAATGGATGGCGACTCACTCGCAGTGCAACGCTATCGAATCGACCATGCACCAGCGGGTGTACCAGGCCATGGTGAGGCACCAACCAGGTTGTGGGTCCAGGCCAGCTTGCTGACAGCAGTTGGCGCTGCTGCACCGACAGCGGCGCTAAAAGAGCAGAAAATTGCTTCATATCGGCCGCTACCAGAATGAGTCCCTTTCCGGTGTCCCGCTGCTTTATTTTTAGTAATCGCTCCACAGCAAGCTCGTTGGCAGGGTCGCAACCCAGCCCCCAAACCGCCTCTGTGGGGTAGGCGATGACACCAGCGCGGCGCAGCACGCGCAGCGCTACTGACAGGCGATAGTCGTTACTCATGATCGTTCAACAGGTTTAGTCTTTCAGCTTGTGCCACATCGGTCTCCACAACTGGCGGCCGCCCGACGCGAGCAGATTGGCACCATTATCTGTTTGGCAGCAACTTAACCAAGAGTGACATAGCTTGCAAGTCATTTACCCGAGCGCTGTCAGCGGTAAATCAGCGAATGCGCTGCCAGGCCCCAGCACAGGATTCCAGCCACCCTGCCAATTCCAGCTCGAGTAAATAGCCGCTCAAATTGGCGCTCGCAATGCCACTGCGCTGAATCAGGGCGTCAAAACCCGTGGGTTCATAATCCACGGCTTCTAGCAAGGTGGCAAGATGTGGCTCCAAATCGGCCTGGCCGGTTGTCGCGCTTGAAGCAACGGGAATTCGGTTTGCCAGCAACTGTAACAGCGCCCCCAGCTCCTCAACAATATGCTGGGTAGTCTCAACCAGCTTGGCTCCATTTCTAATCAATTGGTGGCAGCCCTTGCTATTAGGGTTGTGAATAGATCCCGGCACCGCAAACACCTCACGATTATAATCCAGGGCAAGTCGCGCTGTTATCAGGGAACCGCTGCGGGCAGCCGCTTCAACCACAAGGGTGCCAAGACACATTCCTGCAAGAATACGGTTGCGCATTGGAAAGTTGCGAGGCAGTGGAGCCGTTGCCAATGGAAATTCACTCAACAATGCGCCCTGCTGAATTATTTCAGCAGCCAGCGTCGCGTGTCGCAGCGGGTAGATACGATCGACCCCGCTTCCCATTACAGCGACAGTGGTGCCACCCACGGCCAACGCTGCGCGGTGCGCCTCACCATCGATTCCCAGTGCCAGCCCGCTGCTAATGGTAAAGCCGGCAGCAGCCAGTTCCCGGGAAAAACTGGCCGCCAACTGCAAGCCGCTGCGACCGGCATTTCGGCTACCCACTACTGCTATTTGTGGCAACGCCAGAATTGAAGCACTACCACGTACGTAAATGGCCCCGGGTCGATCTGGCAACTGCCGCAGCAGCTCCGGATAATCTGGGTCTTCAGCACAGAGCATATTGATATCGGCGGCAGCCAGTTGCTCTTGCCACCGCTGAGCTTTCAACCAGGCCTCGCCACTATCCGCTTGTCGGCACAGCTCACGTAGCTTGCCGTTGACACTTTGGCTCGCAGGAACCGCAATTGTTTCAGGGGAGGCATTCCAAAAGTCCTGCACCGAAGAAAAGCGTGCAAGAAGCGGCTCTATAACGCCCAGACCCACTTCAGGCCGGGAATGCAGTAATAAACACAGGAGTTGTTTCGATGTATCCATTCGTCATCCTTGACCTGGATAGTAAATGTCGACCCGCGGAACTTATCCCGCGCGCTCCGGGCAAAACCCGGAGACTAGGCTAAACCAAAAGTAACTGCACTATCGCAGCCGGAGTTTGTCAGGGCATCTCTACCCGATCACCAACCTGCAGGGGACGATCAGCCTTGAGCACCAACGCGTAGCTCATTTTTTCCTCTACGTTGAAAAACATCAACAGCCCGGCACGCACATTAGGAAGTTTTACCAAAGTATCTGCAACTTCGTCGCGCACCGTTTCACCTAACTGGTAGATGGACATGACATTGCCCGCTTTGAGACCCTCACGAGCACCCAGGTTCACCATAACAATGTCCATACTGCCCACCTGGGTCACACCACCCTGAACACCCAGAATGACACCAGAGGCTGGCCGGGGCGGGGCGCTTGGATGGAACGTAGCCACCAGGGGCTTGCTGGCATTCGGCAGCAAGCGGTCGCCGTTGCGCACTTCCTGCGTAGTCCGGTTGAGCACCAGAGTAGCGATGTCATAATCCTGGCTTATCTTCTTTGCCTCGCCAACATCTAACGCCTGGATACCAAGGGCTTCACCTGTCACTGGATCGCGATACATGGTGCCCTCGCGGTACAAACCGAAAATATTGCCCTGGCTCTCTGCAAAATCACCGCGGGCGTATACCTCGTCGCCCACTCCAGAAATAATATTGCGTTCATCCCCGGCAAGAATATAAGGCGCTCCACTCAACTCCCCAGGCTCAACAAACCGACTCTGGCTAAGAAAGGCGTTGATTTTGTCGAGGGGAATAGCGGGAATGGCGTTATCATTCGGCTCGCTACGCATGGTGGGACTCAATTTGACCGTATTGCTCATCGCGCCACGCGTCACATTGAGACGAGGCTTGCCGTCCACATAGACCAGAGAAAGCATATCGCCAGGATATATAAGATGAGGATTGGCAATTTGCGGATTAACATGCCAGATTTCAGGCCATAACCAGGGCTTCTGCAGAAATCGTCCGGAAATGTCCCAGAGGGTATCACCCTTGACCACCATATATTTGTCAGGATGATCCGGGTTTAATGCTATATCGGCGGCAATAGCAGACATTCCTATCGCCATGGCGGCCGCTAACCCGAATAGCCACTTTTTCATACCGGAATTCCTTTCTTCAAGTTGTTGTTAGCAGGACCAGGCCAACGCTACTTTTAGAGCGATTTTCTTGCCTGACCTGTATAATATAGCACTCATTGTGCGCTCTGCTGTTTTTCAGACAGACAACACTATTCGCTCTGCTGTCATAAGCTTAGCAGTGCAACTTTGATTTTCACTAGAACTTACTGGAAGTTGATCACAATCTCGCTATGGCCATACTGGAAATACTCGAATTCCCCGACCCAAGGCTTCGTAAAAGGGCACAACCGGTAGCAACGGTTGACCCGGCAATCGTGCGACTCGTAGACGATATGTTCGAAACCATGTACGCAGCGCCGGGTATTGGCCTGGCAGCAACTCAGGTCGATGTGCATCGCAGGATAATCGTCATTGATCTTTCAGAGCAGAAGAACGAGCCTTTGGTCTTGATTAATCCCGAAGTTGAGGTGCTCGATTCCGAACTCGAGAATTACGACGAAGGCTGCCTCTCTGTACCTGGCTTTTACGAAACCGTAATTCGACCGCGGGAGATTCGAGTCAAGGCGCTGGATCGTGACGGCCAGCAGCAGACCTTTGAAGCAAGCGGATTATTGGCCGTTTGCGTCCAGCACGAAATCGATCATCTCGACGGCAAGCTATTCGTCGATTACCTTTCAACCGTTAAGCGCCAACGCATTCGCAGCAAGCTGCTTAAGCAGCAGCGCAGCAAAACCTGATAAAGCTAAGCTATGGTTGCAAACGAAGCCACACCTGACAAACCCCTGCGCATTGTTTTCGCCGGCACACCCGAATTTGCGCGCCAGCATCTGCAGTTGCTGGTTGAGAGTGGTAAAACAATCGTAGGCGTCTACACCCAGCCTGACCGAGCGGCCGGCAGAGGCAAAAAAACTCGGCCCACACCGGTTAAACAATATGCGATTGAACACCAACTACCGGTATTCCAGCCTTCCAGTCTGAAGCGAGAAGAGGCAAGGGCTGAACTAGCCTCTTTGGCTGCGGATGTCATGGTGGTGGTCGCATATGGCCTGTTACTGCCAAAGACCATATTAGATGTTCCAGCACTGGGTTGTATTAATGTTCACGCCTCTTTACTCCCGCGCTGGCGGGGTGCAGCACCGATCGAAAGAGCAATAGCAGCAGGCGACCTGGAAACCGGCGTCACCATCATGCAAATGGACGTCGGCCTCGATACCGGTCCAATGCTATGCCAGCGCATTTGTCCGATAGATCTCGTCACCACTGGCGATAGCCTGCGCCAACAACTTGCCCGATTAGGGGGCGAGGCACTGCTCGACACACTGCAGCAATTGGAGCAAGGCACCCAGCATTCCCGGGCCCAGGATGACTCGCTGAGCTGCTATGCGCCAAAGCTGGACAAGCAGGAAGCCTGGATCGATTGGTCACAGCCAGCGACTACCATTGCCCGTCAAATTCGAGCTTTTTGCTCAGCCAATGTAGCCACCAGTATGGTGGCTGGCGAGCGGGTGAAGATCTGGCTAGCTTCTGCAGTAGACACACCGCACTCCGAGCCTGCAGGCACCATTCTTGGAGCGAGCAAAGCTGGTATCGAGGTGGCCTGCGGCAAGGGGCACATACTGATAACCCGGCTGCAAATCTCCGGCGGCAAACCGCTGACTGTAGAGGCTATCCTCAATGGCAGGCCAACTATGTTCACACCAGGCACCAGGTTCGACGATGCCAAAGCCTGACAGCCCCCGCGTAGCAGCAGCCAGAACCCTGGGCAAACTGCTGCAACGCAATGGCTCCCTGACGCGCTTGCTACCATTAGCCGCCAGCTCGGTCGATAAGCGGGACCGCGCCCTGGTGGCCGAACTTTGCTATGGCGTTTGTCGCTATTATCCTCGCCTGCAGGGCTTGCTAAGCTTGCTGGTAACAAAACCCCTGAAAAGCAAAGACGCCGATATCCAGGCGCTACTGCTGCTCGGCCTCTATCAGCTCGACTACACTCGAATTCCAGATCATGCGACGATTTCCGAGACGGTTGCCGCTACCAGACAGCTCAACAAAGTCTGGGCAAAGTCTTTTGTTAATGGCGTGCTGCGGCAGTATCAGCGCAAGCGTGAAACATTGGCAGGGCAGCTGAGTGAAGCAGAAGCACATGCTCATCCCGCCTGGATGCTCCAGAAATTACAACAACAATGGCCCCAGCAATGGTCGGCTATTGTCGATGCCAACAACACAAGCGCACCCATGACCCTGCGGGTTAATCTGTGCCAGACTCAGCGAGAGAGCTATCTGCTGCAATTGCATAATGCTGGTATTGCGGCGCATCCGTGTCGCTACAGTGGCACCGGTATTAGTCTTGAAAAAGCCTGTGACGTTGCAGAACTGCCCGGCTTCATCGACGGCATCTGCAGCGTTCAAGATGAGGCGTCACAACTTGTCGCACCCCTCCTGCAGCCAGAGCGCAATTCCCGGCTACTTGACTGTTGTTGCGCCCCCGGAGGTAAAACCGGCCATTTACTGGAGCAGGCGGGGCCGGGCACTTCGCTGGATGCTGTAGAAATCGATCCAGACCGACTCCAGCGCGTACAACAGAATCTCGATCGCCTGAAACTCTCTGCCGTGCTGATTGTTGGTGACGCCACCCAAGCTGATCACTGGTGGCACGGCGAGCCCTATGATGCAATACTGCTTGACGCGCCATGCTCCGCCAGTGGCGTGATTCGTCGACATCCGGACATTAAGCTATTGCGCAAAGCCAGTGACATCAACAACTTGAATCGCCTGCAGAGCCAATTGCTCGATGGGGTATGGCCCTGTCTGCGGCCGGGGGGATTGTTGCTTTATACGACTTGCTCGGTGTTTCGCGAAGAGAACGACGACATCGTCGGTTCCTTTTTAGACAGGACGACAGACGCGATCCACCTGCCCATAAAGGCCCCCTGGGGGGATGCAACCGACTTCGGCCGGCAACTACTGCCGCTAGCGGGGGCTAACGATGGCTTCTTTTATGCTCTGCTGAAAAAATCAGCGCCAGCCACCCATGCCGCTAACCAAGACTAATATATCATGAAAATCATCATTCTTGGCGCCGGCCAGGTCGGTGGAACACTGGCAGAACACCTCGCCAACGAACGCAACGATATCACCCTGGTCGATAGCAATAGCGAACGCCTGCGAGAACTGCAGGATCGTCTCGACATCAATACCGTCTCAGGCCATGCAGCACACCCCAAGGTTATTCGAGACGCGGGCGGTGAGGATGCCGACATGCTGGTGGCGGTTACTGCATCGGACGAAACCAATATAGTGGCATGCCAAGTGGCAGATATGCTGTTTCATACACCCACCAAGATCAGTCGTATTCGATCACCCGACTTTGCATCAAACAGCAAACTGTTTGGCGAGGGGGGATTTCCGATTGATGTCATCATTTACCCGGAACAGATTGTTACAGAACACATAAGTCGCTTGCTGGACTATCCCGGGGCACTGCAGGTGCTGGACTTTGCAGACGGCAGGGTCCAATTGGTTGCTGTGAAAGCCTACTATGGCGGACCGATGGTAGGGCAAGAACTAAGCTTGATTCGCAAGCATATGCCAGGCATCGATACCCGGGTTGCCGCCATTTTTCGGCGAGGCCAGGCTATTTTGCCCGAAGGCGAGACCGTAGTAGAGGTGGGTGACGAAGTATTTTTTATTGCTGCCCGCGAGCATATCAGGCAGGTGATGGGGGAGTTGCGTAAGCTCGACCACAATTACAAGCGCATTATCATTGCCGGTGGTGGCAATATAGGGCATCGACTGGCAAGTAATATCGAGGGGCGCTTTAACGTTAAATTGATCGAGAAAAACTACGATCGCTGCCGCTTCCTGTCGGAGGATTTGAAACGCACAATCGTGCTCAATGGCAGTGCTTCTGACAAAGACCTGCTGGTCTCTGAAAACATTGAAGATTGCGACGTGTATTGCGCACTCACCAATGATGATGAAGCCAATATCATGGCGTCGCTGCTCGCCAAGCGGCTTGGCGCACACACGGTTATCACGCTGATTACCAATCCTGCTTATGTCGACCTGATGCAAGGCGGGGAGATCGATGTGGCGATATCGCCGCAGCAAATTGCCATCGGCACCTTACTTACACACGTGCGCCGAGGCGACGTCGCCAACGTTCACTCACTGCGAAGGGGGGCGGCCGAAGCCATTGAGCTGGTTGCTCACGGTGATCGCGAAAGTTCGCGGGTCGTCGGCAAGCGCATGGACGAAATCAACCTACCCGATGGCGTCAGTACCGGCGCTGTGGTGCGCGAAAACCAAGTCCTTATCGCTCATCGGGACCTTGTTATAGAAACTGACGATCACGTGATTCTATTCTTCGTCGATAAATCAAAAATCCGAGCGGTTGAAAAGCTGTTCCAGGTAGGTTTTACCTTTTTCTAGGCGGGAGATTCTATGCGGCTTGCCACCAGCCTCCGAGTACTCGGTGCTTTGCTGATGATTTTCAGTGCAACCATGCTGGTGCCGCTAGCGGTGTCGCTATGGTATCAGGATGGCGAACACGCCGTTTTTTCCTATGCCTTCCTAATCGTGCTTGTATCCGGCTTGTTGTTCTGGCTACCAACCTTTCGTGAGCGCCGCGAATTGCGCATTCGCGATGGCTTCCTGATCACTTCGCTGTTCTGGCTTGGCCTTGGGATCGCAGGTTCGGTACCCTTTATGCTGACGGCAGCCGAACCGAATCTGACAGCTATTGAAGCGATATTCGAATCGATATCCGGGCTTACCACCACCGGGGCCACTGTCATCACCGGGCTCGATAGCCTGCCGCGATCAATACTATACTACCGCCAGCAACTGCAGTGGCTTGGCGGTATAGGGATTGTCGTAATTGCGGTAGCCATCCTGCCAATGCTGGGTATTGGTGGGATGCAGTTGTACCGGGCCGAAACACCGGGGCCCATTAAAGACACCAAGATGACGCCGCGAATTACCGGCACGGCCAAGGCCCTGTTTGCTATCTACGTGACCCTGACCGCAGCTTGTGGGTTGGCTTACTGGTTTGCCGGCATGAGTGTGTTTGACGCCATATGCCATGCATTTTCAACCGTCGCAATCGGCGGATTTTCGACTCATGACGCCAGTATTGGCTACTTTGACAGCGCTCCAATCCTGATGATTTGTAGCGTATTTATGCTAATTGCTGGGATCAACTTTGGGCTTCATTTTGTTACTTGGCAGCGCTACAGCCTGCGCCAATACTTGAGAGACCCGGAAACCAAATTCTACCTGCTTGTCATAGCCGGGGTCTGCGCTGTCTGTTGTGCTTACCTGATTTGGTCTAACACGTTTGAGCCCCGAGAGGCGCTGGTGCACGGTATTTTCCAAACAATATCCATCGCCACAACGACCGGCTTCACCACCACTGATTTTTCTCAATGGCCCACATTTTTGCCGCTGCTTTTATTGCTCACATCCTTTATGGGCGGCTGTGCCGGTTCGACAGGCGGCGGCATGAAAGCCGTGAGAATACTATTGATTTTCCGACAGGGGGTGCGTGAGCTGTCGCAACTGGTCCACCCTAACGCCATCATCCCGCTGAAACTTGGGCGCCGCCGGGTGCCTGCCAAGGTGGTGAGTGCAGTCTGGAGCTTCTTTGCGGTGTACATGCTATCGTTCGGCTGCATTCTGCTAGTGCTGCTGGGCACCGGCATGAACTATGAAACCGCATTTTCTGCCACCACTGCTTCGCTGAACAATCTAGGACCCGGGCTGGGTGACGTTGCGTCCAACTACGGCCACACTACCGCAGTTGCCAAAGGCGCGATGAGTCTTGCTATGCTGCTGGGTCGACTTGAGATTTTTACCCTTCTGGTGCTATTCACGCCCATGTTCTGGCGCCGCTGACAGTGTCGACAGGGGAAAATAAATGGAGCCAGCGCTTTGCAGCCGCGACCAGCCCCGGCAGCGCAGCACACGTGCTAAGAGCAAACCTTCACCTATTACCAGAACACGGTCACGCTCTTGATGTCGCCTGTGGACTGGGTGCCAACGCATTGCTGCTGGCACAACATGGTTTTCAGGTTGACGCCTGCGATGCTTCGAGCGTCGCTCTGACAAAGCTTGCCCAGTTTGCCGAACTCGAGCAACTACCGATCGCCACTCTCAGCTGTGACCTGGAGAACAATTGGCAGGCCCCGCGGCAATACGATCTAATTGTCTGCAGTCACTATCTGTATCGCCCGCTATGCTCGCAATTGCAGACAGCTCTGCGACCTAAGGGCTTACTTTACTATCAAACCTTTACCAGAGAAAAAATTTCCTCAAAAGGACCGAGCTGCGATGATTATCTTTTAGAGCGAGGCGAACTACTGCGCTTGTTCAGCAAGCTGCAGCCGGTTTTCTATCGCGAAGACGGACTGCACGGTGAACTATTGTCAGGCCAGCGCAATACCGCTTGTTTTATTGGAGCAAAACCCTGAGAGGCTGCTATCGCATTTGCAGCATTGCCAACCCGGCACCATAATTACAGCGGTGATAAAGAGGGATAGATAGATGGGTATCGGTTCAATAATTGTACTTGCGGTTTTTCTGATCACCGCTGTTTACTGCATCACATTATACAATGGTCTGGTTGAGCTAAAACACGCGGTAGCCAAGCACCTCGCTAACATTGATGTGCTGCTGCGCCAGCGTCACGATGAACTGCCGAAACTGGTCGAGACCTGTAAGCAATATATGGGCTACGAACAGCAAACCCTGCAACAGGTCATTAGTGCCAGACAGAGGGTGGCAACAGCACAAACCAGCGGCAACATGAAAGAACTTGGCAAAGCAGAGACCGGTCTGCGGCGTGAGTTGGGCCACTTGTTTGCCTTGGCTGAAAACTACCCCGAGCTCAAGGCAAACGATACCTTTCAACACCTGCAACAGCGCATTAGCGGCATTGAGAATGCGATCGCCGACCGCCGCGAAACCTATAACGAAGCAGTTAACAACAACAATGTGCGCATCGAACAATTCCCGGATCTGATCCTTGCCCGGGTATTCGACTTTAAACCTTTCCAGATGCTGGAATTTACTGAGGCTGAAACAGCCGATGTAGATGTGAAGTCGCTCTTCGCCAAAGCCTGATCCATGATTGAATGGATCTTTATCGCAGCAGTTACGGTGACCGCATTGCTGTTGTTTGCGGCAACATTTGGCAGCCTGAAAAAAGCTCGTACTATCGAAAATATCCCAACCTCCAGAATTCGATCAGCGCACCAGGGTTATGTTGAGTTGCTGGGTGTTGCCAGCGCAGTGCAGGAGCAACCCGTTTACGCCGAATTAACTGGCACCGCCTGTGTTTGGTACGATTATAAAATTGAGCGTTACCAGGGAGGCAAATCCAGCCACTGGACGGTAGTAGAGAAGGGCAGTAGCTCCGATTTGTTCCAGTTATACGACAGCACCGGTGAGTGCCTGATCGACCCGCGTCACAGTGATGTCTCCACCTCCCATAGCAAAACCTGGAGTGGGTACGACCGACACCCGGGACGTCCCCAGGAAATCTCACTAATGGGCCGCTTGCGTCGTCAGCGCTACCGTTATACCGAGCGTCGTATCCACCAGGACCAACCGCTTTATGCCATCGGCTGGTTCCAAACCATTCATGCAAAAAGCGCGGCAGAACAAACCGAGGACTATAAATCTGCGCTCCTTGCCAAGTGGAAAAAAGACCAAACAAAAATGTTAGGCGACTTCGACCGTGATGGTAACGGCATCATCGACCAGGCTGAATGGGAGTCGGCACGTCGTCAGGCCTCGCAACAGGCCGCTTCCTACATAGCGCTTAATTATGACCCGAAAGATGTGCATGTTCTGGCAAAGCCGCCCTCTAACCAGGCGTTTATCCTGTCCACCAAAGATCCCTCTCAACTAAGCACGCACTACCGAAAAAAGGCTTTCGGATTGCTGTCCACAAGTTTGCTGATAGCGGGATTCGGAAGCTGGTTTGCGTTAAAGCACCTCTGATAGCAGAAACACAGCCAGAATCCATATCACGCCTTTTCCAGAGCAAGCTTAAAACCTAATGCAGATATTGCCGCGAATGCGGTCACTCGCTAGAGAAACCCCGGCTTTCCAGCAATTTAGAACAGCAGTTTATTATCTAAGGCAAAAGCTCAGGCTATAATAGGCCGCTTTTGTAGTGGCGAAAGGTGCAAGGGTGAGTATAAAGGCAAGTGCAGACGTGAAAACCTTCCAGGGCTTAATTCTCGCCTTGCAAGAATTCTGGGCGCGAAAGGGCTGCGTCCTATTGCAGCCCCTGGATATGCAGGTAGGTGCCGGCACTTTTCACTGGGGCACCTTTTTGCGCGCTATCGGGCCAGAAAGCTGGAACAGCGCTTACGTGCAACCTAGTCGGCGACCGACCGACGGTCGCTATGGAAACAACCCGAACCGACTCCAGCACTACTACCAGTTCCAGGTAGTCATGAAGCCCTCACCGCTAGACATCCAGGACCTCTATCTGGAGTCACTGTTTATTCTGGGAATAGATCCATTAGTGCACGATATTCGCTTTGTGGAAGATAACTGGGAATCTCCGACTCTTGGTGCCTGGGGTTTGGGCTGGGAAGTCTGGCTTAATGGAATGGAAGTCACCCAGTTCACCTATTTCCAGCAAGTAGGGGGCCTGGAGTGCTTTCCGGTGACCGGCGAAATTACCTACGGCCTTGAGCGTATCGCGATGTATCTTCAGGGCGTCGACAGCGTCTACGACCTGGTATGGACTGACGGTCCAAATGGGCTGGTGAGCTATGGCGACGTTTTCCACCAAAACGAAGTCGAGCAATCACACTATAACTTTGAGTTCGCCAACGTCGATTTCCTGTTGCAGGCGTTCGCAGAAGCCGAAAGAGCCTGCCAACAGCTGGTCGACCAGAACCTGCCGCTTCCAGCCTATGAGCAGGTATTGATGGCTTCCCATACTTTCAATCTGCTGGATGCCAGACGTGCGATTTCTGTGACAGAACGGCAGCGCTACATATTGCGGGTTAGGGGTCTGGCTCGAGGCGTGGCCAAGAGCTATTACCAGTCCCGGGAAAAGCTGGGGTTTCCCCTCGCCAGTGACGAAATACGACAAGATCTATTGGCGTCTGGTGGGGAGACAACAGCGTGAAACAGCAGGATTTCCTAGTAGAGATAGGCACAGAAGAGCTACCCCCTAAAGCGCTTGCGAGTCTCGGGCTGGGCTTTAAGGCCAGTATTGAACAAGGCTTAACGGAACGCCGTCTGGGATTTGGTGTGGTCGATTGGTTTGCCACGCCACGCCGAATTGCAGTTTTGGTGCGCCAACTTGATCAACAGGCACCGGATGAGAACCGTGAGATCTTCGGCCCACCGGAGTCGATCGCATTTGATGATGATGGCAAGCCAAGTAAGGCTGCGCAGGCTTTTGCCCGAAAAAACGGCTTGAGCCTTGATCAGCTTGAACTGGGAGATACTGAAAAGGGCAGACGCCTGGTTCATCGTCGGGTGGCACCAGGCATTAGCGCAGGCGCCGCATTACCTTCACTGGTGGCCGACGCTCTGGAACGGCTACCCATTCCAAAGCGTATGCGTTGGGGCTCTCTGCGTGAAGAGTTTGTAAGGCCGGTGCATTGGGTGGTGATGTTGCTTGGTGAGCAAGTACTCACTTCAAAAATTTTGGCGACAAAAGCGGGCAACCATAGCCACGGTCATCGCTTCCATCATCCAGCTCCTTTACTCATATCGAAGCCGTCGGAATACGCTTCGATATTGCGCAATGAAGGTAAAGTAATCGCTAACTTTGAGGAACGCCGCAACTCTGTTCGCTCCCAGGTTGAAGCCAAGGCTCTGGAAATTGGCTGCACGGCGATTATTGATGATGATTTGCTGGATGAGGTCACCGCATTGGTCGAGTGGCCGGTAGCCCTGACTGGAGAATTTGAAGCCCGTTTTCTGGAAGTACCAGCCGAGGCATTAATCTCATCAATGAAATCCCACCAGAAATACTTCCATGTGGTTGATCACGACGGCAAGCTACAGCCGCATTTTATCTTTGTAGCTAACCTCCTTTCAAAAGATCCCCAGCAAATTATTGAAGGCAACCAGAAAGTCATTCGCCCGCGATTGTCCGACGCCGCTTTTTTCTACGAAACCGATCTCAAGATGACCTTAGAGTCGCGGCGGGAGCGCCTTAAGGATGTAGTATTTGAACAGCAACTGGGCTCACTGTGGGACAAGTCGGAGCGGGTGGCCACGCTTGCCAAAAGCATTGCTGGTGAAATTGGTTGCGAGCCGGAGCTGGCCGAGCGTGCAGCACAAATCGCAAAATGCGACCTGGTGTCTGAAATGGTGTTTGAGTTTGACGATCTTCAGGGCACCGCTGGTTACTATTATGCTCTGCACGATGGTGAGGCTGCCGAAGTAGCTACAGCCTTAAAGGAACAGTATCTCCCCAGGTTCGCAGGCGACCAACTCCCAGCCAGTAGCTGCGGTAATGCACTGGCTCTCGCCGAACGCATCGATACCCTGGTGGGCATTTTTGGCATCAACCAGGCGCCTAGTGGATCCAAGGATCCTTTTGCTCTGCGCCGCGCCGCCCTGGGCATCATCAGGATTATTCGCGAGAACCGCTACAGCAGTCTGGATTTGCAGCAGCTAATTCGTGCCGCAGCGGACGCCTTCGGCAGCAAGCTCACTAATGAAAATGTTGAAACAGATGTGTCGAACTTTATTTTCGATCGCTATCGGGCAATCTACCAGGAAGAAGGAGTGGCAACGAATACGGTGGTGGCGGTACAGCGTGTGATTCAGGGAAATGCAGAATGTGGGCATAACCCCTACGACATAAGCTTGCGCATTAATGCTGTTGAAAACTTTCGTCATCTACCTGAGGCGGAAGCGCTAGCCGCTGCCAACAAAAGGGTACAGAATATAATTGGCAAGCATGAAGGAAGTGAGGTTGCTGCTGTCGATCCACAATTACTGCAACTGGTTCAGGAACAACAACTCTACAACGAGCTACAACAACTGGAGTCGGAAATACCGCGACTGTGCGAGCAACAATCATACACCGAAGCACTGACACAGCTGGCAGGACTACGCCCCAGCATAGACGCCTTTTTTGATAACGTTATGGTTATGGATAAAGACCAGGATTTGCAGAGCAACAGGATTAACCTCCTCAGGCTGCTTCATCAATTATTTATCCGCATTGCAGATATTTCGCAACTGCAGAATGTGGCCATCTGAATGAGCTTACTGATACTCGACAGGGACGGCGTCATCAACGAGGACTCTGACGAGTATATTAAAAGTGCGGATGAGTGGCAGCCAATACCCGGCAGTATTGCAGCGATCGCAAAACTATCAAAGTCAGGATTTCAAATTTACGTGGCGACCAACCAGTCAGGCCTGGGGCGTAAGTTATTTTCACAACAGCAGCTCGATGCCATGCATGAAAAAATGCTGGAACTTGTGAAGCGGCAGGGTGGAAAGGTTGAGGGCATATTCTATTGTCCACACCAGCCGCGGGATAACTGTGAGTGCCGCAAACCAAAGCCAGGCTTGCTGCTACAGATTTCAGAACATGCCGGTCACTCCTTACACGGCGTAGCTGTGGTTGGGGACAGCCTTCGGGACCTTGAAGCCGCGCTAGCGGTGGGCGCTAAGCCGATATTGGTACTGACCGGAAAGGGATCTAACACATTAACTAAGCTGAAAGAGTCTAACCCTGACATGCTGGGCAAAGTCGAGGTCTACGATTCACTCGCAGATGCAGCTGCAGTGTTTCTCGGTCCTGCTTATACAAGCCAAGTTGGCGAGCAATCGTGTTAGCCGTTCGCAGCGCAATGTTTTACTTTGGCTACATAGTAGCAACGGTCTGGTTTGGAGTAACGGGTTTACTTATATGCAGCTGGCTACCTTATAAAGTACGTGCACCGTACCTGCTGCTGTGGAATCGGATTACGCTTCTATGGCTGCAAATTACCTGTGGCATACGATATCAGGTAATAGGTCTGGAAAACTTGCCTAAAACTCCTACGGTAGTTCTAAGTAAGCATGAGAGCCAGTGGGAAACCTATTACCTGCAGCTGGCTTTGCATCCTATCGCCACCATCCTGAAAAGAGAATTGCTGGAAGTACCCGCCTTCGGCTGGGGGCTGCGCCTGATGCAACCTATTCCCATAGACCGCAGTTCACCGCGGGAGGCTATCAAGCAAATGATGCGCCTGGGGGAAGAGCGCCTTAATTCCGGATTATCGGTACTGGTGTTCCCAGAGGGCACCCGAACCGAGCCCGGAAAATCTGGCCGCTACGCACGAGGCGGCGCCAATCTTGCGATCAAGGCTGGCGTTGCAATACTTCCAGTAGCCCATAACGCGGGCAATTGCTGGCCCCCCCATAAGTGGGTCAAGCAGCCCGGCACCATAACGATAAGCTTCGGTGCGCCGATCTCATGTCATGATCTCACAGCCGCGGAAATTACCGACAAGGCTCGACACTGGATCAGCCAGGAAATACTCGCGATAAACAACGGGTCCGTCTCGATACGGTAGCCTTTAGTCTCAGCAATTGCTGGGTAACGGTATAAGAGAGCGCCATTGTCAGTACGCCTAGATGTCGAGGTTCGAGACAGCCAGGGCATTTTTTTCGATGAATTCCCGGCGGGGCTCTACATGATCGCCCATTAGTGTCGCGAATATCTGGTCTGCAGAAATCGCGTCCTCGATTGTCACTTGAAGCATGCGCCGAACCTCCGGGTCCATTGTAGTTTCCCACAGTTGCCCGGGGTTCATCTCACCAAGGCCCTTGTAGCGCTGAATATTGTAGCCTTTACGGGCTTCTTTCATCAGCCACTCCAGTACCTCTCCAAACGACTCGACAGTTTGCAACCGCTCTCCTCGCTTAATGTAAGCACCTGGCTCAAGAAGTTTGCTGACAATTTCTCCCAGCCCCAGGATCGCCTGGTATTCCTGCGCCGCAAAAAATTCACGGCCAAAGCGGTACTCGGTTGGCACACCATGGGCGGTGATCATTATCACAGGAAGCCACAGCTCACGCTCCGGAGACTTGCGACTCTCTACAGTGAACATCGCAGAGCCAGCCCCGAGCGTATATTCTTTACTCAATAACGCAGACAACTGTTCACACCATTCGCCCACAACCTCGGGATTCGAGAGATCTTCTACACCAAGCTTTGGCAGGTAGACCAACACCTGCAATACCTGCTCTGGATAGACCCTCGAAAGGCGGTCGATAGTGCCCATGGTAGAACGGAAGCGTGTAATCAGGTTTTCCAGCCCTTCGCCCGAAATGGGTGGAGCATCTTCATTCACATACAGCGCCGCGTTCTCGAGAGCTGCCTGGGTGAGGAAGGCATTTAAAGCATCATCGTCCTTGAGATAGTTTTCAGTCTTGCCTTTACTAATCTTATATAGGGGCGGTTGGGCGATAAAAATATGTCCCCGCTCCAGTAGTTCAGGCATCTGACGAAAGAAAAAGGTCAGCAACAGAGTGCGGATATGGGACCCGTCGACATCAGCGTCTGTCATGATAATGATACTGTGATAACGCAACTTATCGGGGTTAAACTCTAGTTTTCCGATGCCGCAACCCAAGGCTGTCACTATAGTACCGACCTCCGCTGAGGAGAGCATCTTGTCGAAGCGAGCCTTCTCTACATTCAGGATTTTTCCCTTCAACGGAAGAATCGCCTGATACTTTCGATTCCGACCCTGCTTCGCTGAGCCACCAGCGGAGTCACCCTCAACAAGGTAAATTTCGGACAAGGCCGGATCTTTTTCCTGGCAGTCTGCCAGCTTGCCCGGCAATCCGGCAATATCCAGTGCTCCCTTTCTTCGCGTCATCTCCCGCGCTTTGCGAGCGGCTTCCCTCGCCCGCGCTGCGTCCAGCATTTTTTGGACCACAGACCGGGCTTCATTCGGATGCTCCATTAGATAGTCGTTGAACAAACGGTTCATCGCCTGCTCTACAGCCGGTTTTACCTCTGAAGAAACCAGCTTGTCCTTGGTTTGCGAAGAAAACTTCGGATCAGGGACTTTGACCGATACCACAGCGGTAAGTCCCTCTCGCGCATCATCGCCCGTGGTGCTTACACCTAACTTGGCCTTCTTGGCCAGGCCTTCCCGTTCGATATAGTTATTCAAGCTTCGGGTCAGCGCTGCGCGAAATCCTGCCAAATGACTTCCGCCGTCACGCTGGGGAATGTTGTTAGTGTAGCAATAGATGTTTTCCTGGTAGCCATCATTCCACTGTAGTGCCACCTCTACACCAATATCATCCTGTTCCGCTGCAAAATGGAATACCTTATTGATAGGCGACTTGGTGTGATTAAGATACTCTACAAATGCCTTCAAGCCGCCATCGTAGCGATATTCCTCTTCGCGCCCGGTACGATCGTCTTTCAGAACGATGCCAACCCCGGAGTTGAGGAAGGACAGTTCCCGCAATCGCTTGGCGAGGATGTCAAAATGGAATTCAATATTGGTGAATGTCGCCGGAGATGGCTTGAAAGTTACCTCAGAACCTGTAGAAGTTGTTTCACCAACTTCCGCTAGCGGTGCCTGTGGAACACCATGGCGGTACAGTTGCTCATAGACTCTTCCAGCTCTGCGAATCGTCAACAGCAGCTCTTCTGACAAGGCGTTTACGACCGACACGCCAACGCCGTGAAGTCCTCCAGACACTTTATAGGTGTTGTCATCGAATTTACCGCCCGCATGAAGCACGGTCATAATAACTTCAGCTGCTGAAACGCCCTCCTCCTCATGCATATCCACGGGAATTCCCCGGCCATCATCAGTGACAGTGACCGATTGGTCGGTATGGATAACTACGTTTATCTGGTTGCAATAGCCCGCCAGCGCTTCATCTATGGAGTTGTCTACAAGTTCAAATACCATATGGTGCAGGCCGGTACCATCATCTGTATCGCCGATATACATACCGGGTCTTTTTCTAACCGCATCCAGGCCTTTTAGCACCTTGATACTGGTTGAATCATAACTGCCAGTGTTGCCACTTTCTTCTGTCATAGGTTTTTCCATAGATAACTACTGGTGCACTACACCATGTTCCACGTGGAACACACTAAGGGTACTTGGTTCTAAAGCTGCTAAATCTAGACCGTAACGCTCTACACTCGTCAAAAAAATCTGACTATTCATATTGAAAAGTATCTCGCATACCGCAGCACGCCTTTCTACATCCAGTTCAGCAGGTAAATCATCCACCAAATAGATACATTGCTTATCGCCGGTACTGCCAAGCATCGAACCTTGAGCCAGTCTCATTGCCAAGCTAAGCAGCTTCAGCTGGCCCCTCGACAGGACCTCACCGACGGGGAGGCCATTAACTTTCACTTTTATATCCGCTCGATGGGGGCCCATAGACGTAAAGCCCAGCTCCCGGTCCCTGGTGGTTTGCCGTTGCAGCATTTCGAATGCGCTCAAGCGTCGGTCCCAGCCGGGATAAAAACTATAGTCCAGCGACATACTTCGAGGCCAGAGCCTCTCCACAATGGAAAGGAGCTCCTGCAGCCAACGCTCAAAGTACTCTGTCCTGGAGTCTGTAATCGTCTCCGCTAGCCGGGCAAATTCCTGATCCCAGGGCGAGAACTCCGAAGTGTCTATTTTACCACGGCGAAGCAAGGAATTTCTTTGTTTTAGTGTGCGCTGCATTCTGCGCCAAAGATCCAGAAAGGTATGTTCCACGTGGAACACACCCCAATCGACAAATTGACGTCTGATACCAGGAGACCCTAGTAGCAACTGGAAGGTATCCGCATTGATAAGCTGAAGTGGAAAAATTTCGGCTAACTGAGCAACCGAAGATGCCCTTTGCCCATCTATCCGAATCTCATTGACGCCATCTCTGCTTCGTTGAACGCCGACCGTCACCAATGAGCGAGAAACATTTGCCAGACGAGGCCCTATAGAAACCTCCCCATAAACAACAGAAGAGTCCGCTTGATAGCCGATTATTGGCAAATGCTTATTTGAACGAAAGGAACGACCCAGACCGAGAAGGTGCAATGCCTCCAAAATCGAGGTTTTGCCGGCACCGTTGTCACCATAAAACAAATTAATGCGAGACATATCGCTTAGGTCGGCCCTGGCGATATTGCGGACACCCTGGACCTTGAGCGTATGGAGTAAGGTCATTTGTTACCGGAGGGCTATAGCCTCATCGGCATCACAACGTAAACAGACTCAGCGTTGGCGTGATCCTGGACCAGCGCGCTACTATTTGCATCAGAGAGCGAAATCTTAACCGTATCACCCGGAATTACCGCCATAACATCCAGCAAGTAACTCACATTAAAACCGATCTCCAGGGGCGCATAACTATAATCTATCGACACCGTTTCTTCGGCTTCCTCTTGCTCGGGATTACTGGCGACGATGGTTAGCGAATTCTCACTCATCTGCAACCGCACACCGTGGTATTTCTCGTTCGACAAGATTGCGGCTCGCGCCAGAGAAGACCTGAGCTCGTCCCTCTCTGCCAATATCTGCTTGTCGGTATTGCGAGGCAAGACTCTTTGATAGTCCGGAAATTTCCCGTCAACCAGCTTGGAAGAAAAGGTAAATTCGGGGGTAGTCGCTCGCAGATGAGAGTTTCCGACTAAAATATTGATGACCTCGTCTTTATCCTGCAACAAGCGATTCAACTCGATCACCCCTTTACGGGGCAATATTACCTGCCGACCTTCGTCACGGCTTAGCGCATTTTCAAGAGTCGCCATCGCCAGGCGGTGACCGTCAGTCGCAACAACTTTAAAGTCGTTACCCTGCATTTCCCAGAGCATGCCATTCAGATAGTAGCGAACATCCTGTTGTGCCATAGCGAACATGGTATGGTCCAGCACACGTTTAAGATCACTCTGCACCAAATCAAATGCGTCTCCCAATAGCTTATCTTCGATATTAGGAAACTCACTAGCTGGAAGGGTTGCCAGGGTAAACCGACTTCGACCACTCTTTAGTACGGCCCGCTGCTGCTCAGAAGTAAACTCCAGCAGACTCCCCTCAGGCAGTGACTTGCATATGTCGAGCAATTTTCTTGCGGGAACCGTCACCTCTCCATCGACAGACGAATCTTCTACGGGCACTCGGCCAACCAATTCAACTTCAAGGTCTGTTCCAGTCAAGGACAACTGCCCATCATCGAGCTGCAGCAGCACATTGGCCAAAACAGGCAAGGTATGACGACGCTCTACAACCCCGGCCACAAGGTTCAACGGCTTGAGTAACGATTCCCGGCTAATTAAAAACTTCATCTGAGTAAACTATCCTTATTCCTAACAAAAGCTTAATCGAAACTATGTCGTCAGGGTTCGCAACAGGTTTTGATAATCCTCACGGATATCACCATCACTTTCACGCAACTCCTTTACTTTGCGACACGCATGCAAAACTGTGGTGTGGTCACGCCCACCAAAGCTGTAACCAATTTCAGGCAAACTATGATTGGTCAATTCCTTTGCCAGCGCCATCGCTATCTGTCGAGGGCGAGCGACCGAGCGATTACGCCTTTTCGATAGTAGGTCCGTCACCTTAATTTTGTAATACTCTGCCGCGGTACGCTGTATGTTATCCAGACTAACCTGCCTGTCCTGCAGTGCAAGCAAGTCCTTCAGCGAATCCCTTATCAGCGGTATATCCACATTTCTTCCAGTGAAGTGAGCGCTCGCTATCACCCTTTTAAGTGCGCCCTCAAGCTCTCGAACATTTGAGCGAATTCTTTGTGCCAGGAAAAAGGCTGCATCGTGGGGCAAATCAAGATTTACCTGTTCGGCCTTTTTCATCAATATCGCCACGCGTGTTTCCAACTCCGGCGGCTCAACAGCAACAGTTAGCCCCCAGCCGAAACGAGACTTAAGACGTTCTTCCAAACCGTTAATCTCTTTAGGGTAACGATCGCAAGTCAAAATCATTTGCTGACCACCCTCAAGCAATGCATTAAAGGTATGGAAAAACTCTTCCTGAGAGCGCTCTTTACCCGCAAAAAACTGGATGTCATCTATTAGCAGCGCATCGACTGATCGATAGTATCGCTTGAATTCATTTATCGCATTTAACTGCAAGGCTTTCACCATATCCGCGACAAACCGTTCCGAGTGCAAATACACCACTTTCGCATTTGGCTTACTCTCCACCAGCGCATTACCTACCGCGTGCATCAGGTGAGTTTTCCCCAGACCAACTCCGCCATAGATGAACAAGGGATTATAAGCGCCCCCCGGATTGGTCGACACCTGGGATGATGCAGCCCGGGCAAGTTGGTTGGACTTGCCTTCGACAAAAGTATCGAAGGTGTAGTTCTCTACCAAAAAGCTCTGATGCTTGACGCCTCCCTCAACCTGAACATTTCGATCCTTGTCAGACTGACGGGTAAAAGCGACGGGCCGCTGCGCCTGGCCACGGTAGCCAGTTCTTTCACGGCGGGGGGGAGGCGTATCCACAACCGTCCTCGCTTCGGCGGGAGCCCGACGTTCTATGGATTCCGGGGCGATACTTTGTTGTGCAGCATTGGCATCACTGGTTTCGCTAACTGGCGCCAATCGACGCTGGCCAAGTGCATGACTGGCCATCTCTCGCTGCTGACTGCCAATATCAATTGTCACATCCCGGATCGTACCGCCACTAAACTCCTCTGTAAGTTCACATATTCTTGGCAGAAATTTATCGCCCACCCAATCTTTGACGAAGCGGTTCGGCGCCAACAAAGTCAGTGCTTCGGTACTTACATCAATTCTCAATGGTCGAATCCAGGTATTAAACTGCTGCGCAGGCAATTCGTCCTGAAGAAAGTGGACACATTTCTGCCAGATAACTTCTGGCTGAATTGACACCGGCATCACTGTTTCCCCGTAAAGCATTACCTGTCGCTACTCCCATTATTATATTTATCCCTAAAACGACCGCGGCGTAACGCCTTACTCTCCCTGTTGTATTGATTATTGAATCCTGCACTCTAAAAGTTCAGGGCAGCTAGGTTATCCACAATCAAAGAAGTTTTCCACAACTATTTCCGGAAAATTAATTCGGCTTATTAATCAATCATGTATCGAATCTTAACCAGACTTTTTGGGTCAATTCCAGCAGAATTTCCAAAAAAACAGCGGCATCCCACAAACCTGTGGATAAGATATTAGTCGCCTGTGGATAACTTGTTATTAGCGATGATTAGGTCATCACTGGGGCAGCCCCGACAATGGCGATTGAAAAGGGCTACATAATCAACTAGAATTCGCGCTCATTTTTTGGCCTCTAAAGCCATGATTTCAATGTAGAGAGATCACCATGAAAAGAACCTTTCAACCCAGTGTACTCAAGCGTAAGCGCAACCACGGCTTCCGCTCGCGCATGGCCACCAAAAATGGACGCCAGCTTATCAACCGCCGGCGAGCAAAGGGACGCCAACGCCTCACCGCCTGATCATGAGTCAATGTCGTGGCAACTCTCGGCTTTGGCAAATCATTAAGGCTGTTGACTGCGAGTGAGTACTCCAGGGTATTTGCTGACACCACAGCCAAAAGTGCTTGCCCCCAGGTTCTTCTCATTGCCAGCCCTAACAATCTTGGTCATGCGCGGCTTGGACTGGTCATTGCCAAGAAACACGTTAAACTAGCCGTCCATCGAAACCGCTTGAAGCGCTTAATCCGTGAAAGCTTCCGATTACGACCCAGCCAGATGCCTCCGCTGGATATTATTGTGCTAGCGCGCAAGGGAATGGCCGAACTCGATAACGCTGACGTGTCTCTCATGCTGGAAAAACAGTGGAACCGATTGTGCAAACGAGCACTGGAAAACACCGTATAACGCCATCTGGCGACTTGAATCTCCCGCGGCTTATAGCCACTGGGTTGATTAGACTTTACCGTCTGTGTATAAGCCCCCTCCTTGGGCAAAACTGCCGTTTCTATCCGTCCTGTTCATGTTATGCCGAACAAGCGATTGCACGTTTCGGACTGTTCAAGGGTTCGCTACTTGCCGTTCGCCGCTTGTTACGATGCCACCCATTCAACGCTGGCGGCTTCGACCCGGTACCCGATACCGAACACACTAATTGCCTGCACCAACATCAAATCAATCAGCAACCGCCTCGGTAGACCCTATTATGGATTGGATTCGCTATACAATAATCGCAGCTATTGTCGCTGTCGCCCTGGTGCTGGTAAACGAATGGACAGCTTTCAAACAGCTCAACACGGTTGCCGAAATTGATCCTACCAGAACCGCATCCACCGGCCCGGACATACCAGCCCAGCCTGATATCAATGTAGGCAGTGAGGAATTGCCCGTTGCCCAATCCGGTGGTAAGCAAAGCAACAATACCGAAATAGCAGAATTGGCCAGCCCCGGCGGCTCAACCGTGCGGGTCAATACTGACGTCTTGCGTCTCGATATCAATCTGCTCGGCGGCGATATCACTGGTGCTGCGCTACCAAAATATCTTGCATCCCTTAACAGCGAGCAACCGTTTGTGTTGTTGGAAAACAACCGGCAAAGAGTCTACGTTGCCCAGAGCGGCCTGATTGGTAAAAACGGCACCGACACTGCAAACGGCAGACCAACATTTTCCAGCTCCCAGACTAGTTACACGATGGCAGAAAACGCCGATGAATTGACAGTCGATCTGAATTTTGAGCAGACCAACGGCACCCGCATAACCAAACGCTTCACTTTTAAACGTGGTGATTACCTGGTTGCCGTAGATTACCTCGTTGACAATCAATCGTCCGAACCCTGGAACGGCAGTTTTTACGCCCAGCTTAAGCGCGACAGCAGCGCCGACCCCGCCGCCGAAACCACCGGAATGGGAATGCAGCCATTTCTGGGCGTGGCGACCATGACCAACGAAAAGCCCTATCTTAAGATCAGGTTTGATGACCTCCGCGAAGAACCTCTCAACACCACCGTTGACGGCGGCTGGATTGCCATCGTGCAGCACTACTTTATTAGTGCCTGGATTCCTGGGAAGCCTGGCCAATACCATTATTCAACCAAAGTCACCAGTAACGACGATAACCTGATCCGTTATACCGGCTCCGAGCTAGCAATAGGCCCGGGCCAAACGGGAGAGTTCAAGAGCCAGTTTTACGCTGGACCCAAGGATCAATACCGACTGAAAGAAATCGCGCCTGGTCTGGACCTGACGGTAGATTACGGCTGGCTATGGTGGATTGCCCAACCGCTGTTCTGGGTTTTGACCAAGATTCATAACCTGGTTGGCAACTGGGGCTGGAGCATTATCCTGCTGACCGTGTTGGTAAAAGCTATATTTTATCCCCTGTCCGCTGCCAGCTATCGGTCAATGGCGAAGATGCGCATGGTTGCTCCCAAGATGACCCAAATTCGCGAACTGTATGCGGATGACAAACAAAAGCAATCGCAGGAAATGATGGCGCTATACCAAAAGGAAAAGGTAAATCCTCTCGGCGGGTGTCTTCCTATTCTTATCCAGATGCCAGTGTTTATTGCCCTGTACTGGGTTTTGATGGAAAGTGTGGAGTTGCGCCATGCTCCCTGGCTGGGCTGGATTAAGGATCTGTCGACTATGGATCCCTACTATATACTGCCACTTATTATGGGCGCCAGTATGTTTGTCCAGCAAAAACTCAACCCCCCACCACCGGACCCCATGCAGGCTAAAATCATGACGTGGATGCCGGTCTTTTTTACGTTTTTCTTCCTCTGGTTCCCCGCGGGACTGGTCCTTTACTGGGTAGTCAACAACTTGTTGTCAATACTCCAGCAATGGCTTATCACACGCAAAATGGAGTCGGCAGCTTAGGCCGCCGACTCGCTCTACGTAAGCCCCAATTGACAAGGTGCCGCCAAAAAAAGTTAGTATAACGGTCCCGGCATGGAGCAGCCACAATGAGCGACCCTTCCTTTTCTGACGGTAAGCAAGAGACAATTGTGGCCATCGCAACTCCCGCAGGTAGAGGGGGCGTTGGCATTGTCCGCATATCAGGTCCAAAGGCTCTGGCTATCGGCCAGACAATAACAGCCAGGACCTTGCAACCCAGATATGCTCACTACGGTAATTTCCACGAACAATCTTCCTTCGAGCCACGAACCATAGATCAGGGCATCACCTTGTTTTTTGCCGCTCCGCACTCTTTCACCGGCGAAGATGTCGTGGAACTGCAAGGACATGGCGGACCTGTGGTCATGGACATATTGCTCAGAGAAGTGATCAAACTCGGCGCTCGCATGGCGCGACCAGGCGAATTTTCGGAGCGGGCATTTCTCAACGACAAAATTGATCTGGCACAAGCCGAGGCGATTGCTGACCTCATTAATTCCAGCTCAGAAGAGGCCGCCCGTTCAGCCCTGCACTCACTACAGGGGGAATTTTCTGAGCGTATACAGTTGCTTATCGACGCACTGATAGCGCTGCGGGTCTACATCGAAGCAGCCATAGACTTTCCGGAAGAGGAAATTGACTTCATTGGCGAGAGTCAGGTGAGTGAGGATCTTGACCAAATCATACTTTCACTTGATCAACTATTGCAGGAAGCACGCCAGGGAACGCTGTTGCGAGAGGGAATGTCAGTAGTCATAGCGGGCAGGCCTAATGCCGGTAAATCCAGCCTTCTCAATGCTCTGTCAAAGCGAGATAGTGCGATCGTTAGTGACATGGCCGGCACCACACGCGATGTGCTAAAGGAATACATCCACATCGATGGCATGCCACTGCATATTATTGATACTGCGGGCCTGCGCGATAACCCGGACCGGGTAGAGCAAATGGGAATAGAAAAGGCCTGGCGGGAAATGCGCAACGCCGACCGCATCCTGTTAGTCGCCGATAGTACCGAAACAACTGAAACCGATGCGCGCAAATTGTGGCCCGATTTTATCCACAAATTAGGCAGCAGCAGCCAGATCACCCTGGTACTTAGCAAATGCGATTGTTCAGGTTTGAATCCCCAGGTAGGAACCAGCGAAAATAATGCCTATATCATGCTGTCAGCCAAAACCGGCGCCGGGTTGGACCTACTGAAACAACACCTTAAATCCATGGTGGGCTATACCGGTGGTGATGGCCACTTCACAGCCCGCAGACGCCACCTGGAAGCTTTGCATAGGGCTCGATCGAGTCTGCTACAAGGTAAAAACCAATTACAGGAGGCGGCGGCGGCCGAGTTGCTAGCCGATGACTTGTTGCATGCCCAACAAGCACTCGGGGAGATTACCGGGGAGTTTCGCGCTGACGACCTATTGACTTATATTTTTTCAAGTTTTTGTATTGGCAAGTAAGCAGCACCGTCAAGCCACTAGCCAGGATGTTGGATCAGCTGCGCGAAAACTCGCACCAGGGTCGTGCTGATATGACGTACTCGCGAGCGTAAACGCAGCTATAGCTACATCGAGTGAGCATGGGCTTCCTGTCATTATGAGATCAATCGGGATCTGCATAATGAGATATTGCTACCCGAGCTGAAGAAGACAATTACCTGGTATACAAATAATAAAACCGGTGTTTGAGGGTGTGCTGGCGCAGCATTCGGGCTTTTACTGACACATTATCCACAACTCATTCCACTACTTATTCAACAGTCAGTTTCATTCGCTCGACAGGGGGATGAGCCATGGTACAACTCGGTATAAGTTTTTAGCTAATCAGACAAGTGTGACACGCCGCACATTTCATCCACATCGAATACAGCAGGGTATCCAACTTAAGCAGCAGTTATGATCGCGGTTGTTAATGATCTAAAGCATTGATTTAAAAACCATAAAGACACTTATCCACACCAATATTGCTCTCTATTAGTAATAACATATTAGTTTTATATAAATACTTAATACATATACTTAATATATAAATCTAAAAACAGCACGCAGCAGGACTGAACAAATTTTCGCCAATCCTTTATAATGCTCGCCCTTATTTTCAGCCAGGCGCAGGTTACTGCCGTGGATTTCCCGACAAAGTTTGATGTAATCGTAATCGGTGGTGGACACGCAGGCACTGAGGCTGCGCTTGCCGCTGCACGTATGGGATCTCAAACCTTGCTCATGAGTCATAACATTGAGACTCTCGGACAGATGTCATGCAATCCAGCAATTGGTGGCATTGGCAAGAGTCACCTGGTAGCCGAAGTGGATGCACTGGGGGGTGCGATGGCCATGGCTGCTGATCGGGCAGGCATTCAGTTTAGAATACTCAACGCCAGGAAAGGCCCCGCTGTGCGTGCCACCCGGGTACAAGCAGACCGTATACTTTACAAAGCCGCGGTGCGCGAACTCCTCGAAAATCAGCCGAACCTCTTGCTGTTTCAGCAAGCGGTTGATGACCTGATCCTGGAGGGTGAACGAGTTGCTGGCGTAGTCAGCAATACCGGTATTCGATTTTTTGCGCCCACCGTAGTACTCACCGCGGGAACTTTTCTGGGGGGCCGCATCCATATTGGTATGGACAATCACTCCGGTGGTCGTGCCGGGGATCCGCCGTCGTTGGCATTGGCTGATCGCTTACGAGAATTACCCCTGCGAGTTGAACGCTTAAAAACGGGCACTCCACCTCGCATAGATGCAAGGACCGTCGACTTTTCTGCGCTGCAGGAGCAGTGGGGTGATGAACCCCGGCCGGTCATGTCGTTTATCGGTGATGTTTCTCAGCATCCAGCGCAGCGATGCTGCTGGATTACCCATACCAATGATGCGACCCATGACATTATTCGCGGTTCTCTCGACCGGTCGCCTATGTATACCGGCGTAATCGAGGGGATCGGACCGCGCTACTGCCCGTCGATTGAAGACAAGATTCATCGCTTTGCCGATAAACCCTCTCACCAGGTATTCATTGAGCCTGAGGGACTGAATACCCACGAGCTGTATCCAAATGGCATCTCCACCAGTCTACCGTTTGATATTCAGGTGCAACTGGTGCGAAGCATCAAAGGTTTTGAGAAGGCGCATATCACGCGGCCTGGTTATGCAATTGAATACGATTTTTTCGATCCCAGGGATCTCAAATACAGCCTTGAAACCAAGTCGATTGCGGGGCTGTTTTTTGCAGGCCAGATCAATGGAACAACGGGCTACGAAGAAGCTGCCGCACAAGGGCTGTTGGCTGGAATCAATGCGTCGCTGAAAGTGCAGCAACGCGAGGCGTGGTGCCCACGTCGAGATCAAGCCTATCTTGGGGTGCTGGTAGATGACCTGATCACGTTGGGTACTGCGGAACCCTATCGTATGTTTACCAGTCGTGCTGAATACCGACTGTCTTTACGACAAGATAATGCCGATTTGAGGCTTACCGAAACAGGCAGGCAGTTAGGCCTGGTAAATGATAATCGGTGGCAGTTGTACAGCGAAAAAAAGCAATCTATCGATACCTATACAGCGCTACTGCGGTCAACCCGGGTACAACCGGGCACACCCGAAGTGAAACGACTCGATACGTTTCTTCAGGCCCCGATTACCAGGGATTGCACCCTGATGGAGTTGTTGAAACGTCCTGAGATTAGTTTTGCTCATTGTCTACCGCTGCCAGAAGTTGACTCGCGGGTGGCCGAGCAGGTGGAGATTGCAGCCAAATACAGCGGTTACATCGAACGCCAGAAAACGGAGATTGAGCAGGCAAGACAATACGAATCGGCTCGCCTGCCGGAAAATTTTGATTATCATTCGGTGTCCGGGCTTTCTAACGAGGTGCGTCAAAAGCTGGGCGACGCCAGGCCGGAGACCCTCGCCAGGGCAGCACGCATCCCGGGAGTGACTCCCGCCGCGATTTCCCTGTTGCTGATAACGCTGAAAAAGCGTGGCATGATTGATCGGAAAAGTGCCTGATATTCATGACAGTAAACCTGGCTGATGAATTGAAACAAGGCTGCGAGGCTCTTGGCCTGGATATAGATTCAAAACAAGTTTCCAGCCTTTGCAGCTATGTAGAATTGTTAGACAAATGGAATCGGGCATATAACCTGACTGCCATTCGCGATACTGGCTCGATGATTACCCACCACCTACTTGATTCCCTGGCGATCCTGCCATGGATTCGACCGGGACGCTTGCTCGATGTTGGCACAGGGGCCGGGCTACCGGGAATTCCATTGGCGATTACTTGCCCCGAATACCCGTTTACGCTCCTCGATAGCAACGGCAAAAAGACGCGATTTCTGTTGCAGGTATTGGCTGAGTTGGGTCTTGGAAATGTGAGTGTTGTGCAACAGCGGGTTGAACACATGGTAGATACAACAGGATTCGATATGGTATTGTCCAGAGCGTTCGCCAGCCTCAATGACATGGTAGTCGCGACCGACCATCTTCTGGCTGAGGGCGGTTGCTGGTTGGCGATGAAGGGTATTTATCCAGCAGCAGAGTTAGGGCAATTGCCACCGGGTATCGAGATACAAAAGGTGGACGCGATTGCAGTACCGCATCTTGCCGCACAGCGGCATCTCGTTATTCTTCAGCGTCAGTAATCAACGGGGACCCAGGCTTTGACCAGAATTTTAGCTATAGCTAACCAGAAAGGCGGCGTTGGTAAAACGACAACGGCGATTAACCTGGCAGCGTCATTGGCGGCAACAAAGCGTCGGGTATTGCTGGTAGATCTCGATCCCCAGGGCAATGCGACGATGGGCTCAGGTGTTGACAAAAACGCTATTGAGAACAGTATTTACGATGTGCTGGTAGACGCAATGCCAGTTGCTGATGTCGCTGTCGCTAGTAGCGAAGCAGGATACGATGTGTTGCCAGCAAACGGCGATCTCACTGCCGCCGAAGTCAGGTTGCTTGATCTTGAGCAGAGAGAGCAGCGGCTAAAGCAGGCATTGGCGAAACTACCCGGACGTTATGATTATGTCATCATAGACTGCCCGCCATCGCTCAATATGTTGACCCTGAACGGTCTCGTGGCGGCCAATGGCCTGATAATCCCGATGCAATGTGAGTATTATGCGCTTGAGGGGCTGTCGGCGCTGATGGACACTGTCGGCCAGATAAGCGCTTCTGTAAATCCGGGTTTGCGCATAGAGGGAATTGTTCGAACGATGTACGATCCGCGTAATAGTTTAACTAACGACGTGTCAAGGCAACTGTCTACTCATTTTGCCGATCGTTTGTATCGTACCGTTATTCCGCGCAACGTCCGACTTGCCGAAGCTCCATCTCACGGTCTACCGGCACTGCTTTACGACAAGCAATCCAAGGGTGCAGTGGCCTACCTTACCCTGGCTGGTGAGGTGCTGCGACGACAGCAACAGCACGAACAATCCATTGCCGAAACAAGCCCAGCGGGGAGCTCCAATGTCAGCTAGAAAAAGAGGTCTGGGCAGAGGGCTGGATGCCCTGTTATCGGGTTCATCCAGCGAGGTGGTTGCTACACAGCCAAGCGTTGCCGACCCGTCGCCAGCCGGTGAAACTTTGCAGCATTTACCCGTTGACCTGATCCAGCGTGGCAAATACCAGCCACGTCGTGACATGCATACTGAGGCGCTGGAGGAATTGGCTGAGTCTATTCGCAGACAGGGAGTTTTGCAGCCTATCGTTGTGCGTCCCATTGATGACCAACGTTACGAGATAATCGCCGGGGAACGGCGCTGGCGCGCTACCCAGCTGGCGGGACTGGACACCATACCCTGTATCCTGAGAGATGTGCCAGACGATGCCGCCATAGCAATGGCGTTGATTGAAAACATTCAACGGGAAGACCTGAATGCGATGGAAGAAGCAGTGGCTCTGGCCAGACTGCGGGATGAGTTTGAGCTGACACAGCAAGAGGTGGCCAACGCTGTAGGGAAATCCCGCGCTGCAGTTGCCAACCTTCTGCGTCTGATCACCCTGCGCGAAGATGTCAAAATTTTGCTGGAACACGGCGATCTCGAGTTTGGCCACGCCAAAGCACTGTTGGGCTTGCCATCTGAGCAACAATCAGCGGCGGCTTCGCAGGTGGTATCTCGCGGACTTTCGGTGCGCCAGACTGAATCGCTGGTGCGCAATCTATTGCTGGCTGAGCAGCAGCAACCAGGTGCGAAGTCGGTGGATGTTGATCCCGACATCAAACGCCTGCAAATAGATCTTGGTGAACGCGTCGGGGTGCCTGTCCAGATTCAACATACGGCAAAAGGCAAAGGCAAACTGGTATTCAAATATACCAGTCTTGACGAACTTGAAGGGATACTTGAGCACATCAAATAATAATTGGTGCCTGGCCCGAACTCTCAGGACCTTAAACTCTGTCAGTAAGGCCCGCGCAATTTCCCAGAATTTGCCTAACACTTATCGTCCTTATTTATAAAGGGTTTTTTGCGATTCGACACACTTTTAATTAATCGAGCAGCAAGCGATAAAAGCGGTTGAATCGCAACTTTAAAATCCATATACTTCCTCGACCTGGGTTGAACAAGAACAGGGAACAGCCCGCGACGCTTGAAAAAATAATGATTGGGTACGGAATCATGTCCGGGGCAATAAAAAAACCTGGCATGGGGGCACAAACCGTAAAGCCACCAATCCACAAAGCATTCGTAGTACAGATTGGTTTTTTATTTCTGGTGAGTGCGATGGTGGCCTGGAAGCATCCACACGCATGGCAGTCGTTTTTTTTAGGGGGAATGATTCAGTGTATCCCCAATTGGTATTTTGCGCGTCAGGTGTTCAAGTTTTCCGGCGCTGCAGCGGCGCAGCGCGTGACCCAGTCTTTTTATCGCGCTGAAGTTAGTAAGTTTGTTTTGACGGGTTTGGGTTTTGCTTTAGTGTTTACATTGGTGGATAACCTGAGTCACCCTGCCTTGTTTACAGGCTTTGGTATGATGATGGTAGGTCATGTTTTTCTCGTGCATCTACTTAACCGTAAATGAAAAAATGGATTCAATAGAAGAGACGAGTCTATGGCAGGCGGAACCTCTGCGGAGTATATCAAGCACCACCTGACCAACCTCACCTACGGTAAGTTGCCGGCAGGTTATGAGCGAGTCGGTGAGCATGGCGGCAACCAGGTCCTGGAGCAAAGTACCTGGACAATGGCCCATAGTCCTGAAGAAGCTTCAGCTATGGGGTTTAGCGCTATTCACGTCGACACCCTCGGGTGGTCAATTATTACCGGATTGGTCTTTTGCGTTTTGTTTTGGCGTATGGCGCAAAAGGCGAGCGCCGGAATTCCGAGCGGCATGCTCAACTTTGTTGAAATGATAGTGGAGTTTATCGATACCACTGTCAGGGATACGTTTCACTACAGCAATAAACTGATCGCGCCCATGGCGCTTACGATTTTTTGCTGGATTTTCCTGATGAACTTGATGGATCTTGTGCCGGTCGATTGGTTGCCCATGCTGGCAGCGAAAATTACTGGCGATCCTCATCAATATTTTAAAGTTGTGCCCACTACGGACGTCAATATTACACTGGGGATGGCGTTTACTGTTTTCGGCCTGATGATTTTCTTCAGTATCAAAGAGAAAGGAATAATGGGGTTTGTTAAAGAGCTTACCTTGCATCCCTTTCATGCCTCTAAATGGTACGTCAATATATTGTTGGTACCGATAAACCTGATACTTGAATCTGTATCCCTGATAGCCAAACCGATTTCCCTGGGACTTCGACTGTTTGGTAACCTGTATGCCGGCGAGATGATTTTTATTCTTATCGCCATTATGTTTGGTGCCGGTTGGGCGCTGGGTCTTTTTGCAGGCGTTTTGCAATGGGCCTGGGCGGTATTTCATGTTCTGGTAATAACACTTCAGGCATTCGTGTTCATGGTTTTGACCATTGTCTATATGTCCATGGCACACGATGTCGAAGAGGAACACTGAGCAACGTAAACTTTACTGACTTCATTAGTTGGAGATAACTATGGAACAAGGTCTTATCTACATCGCCGCCGCTCTGATGATCGGTTTGGGTGCCCTTGGCACCGCCATTGGCTTTGGTTCTTTGGGTGGCAAGCTGCTCGAAGGTTCTGCTCGCCAGCCGGAAATGGCACCCATGTTACAGGGCAAAATGTTCCTGATAGCAGGTCTGCTTGATGCGGTGCCCATGATCGGTGTCGGGATGGCTATGTACCTGATGTTTGCCGCTTGATCGGTGCCTTTTCAAGGCTAATTGCAAGACCTTTCATCCCTAACGAGGTGTCAGCGTGAATATCAATGCGACCCTGATAGGTCAGTCCATCACATTTTTTATATTTGTGTGGTTCTGCCTTAAATTTATATGGCCGCCCATTCGCAATGCTATGGCAGAGCGAGAGCAAAAAATTGCCGATGGTTTGGAAGCTGCTGATCGTGCCCAGCATGACCTGGAGCTCGCCAAGGAAAAAGTTGCACATGAACTGCTCGCGGCGAAAAAACAAGCTGCGGTAATTATCGAGCAGGCCAACAAGCGATCTGGCCAAATCGTTGATGAAGCCAAGCAGCAGGCGCGTGAAGAGGGCGACAGACTCAAGGTCGCTGCCCAGGCAGAAATTGAACAGGAAGTTAACCGGGCGCGAGAAAAGCTTCGCAGCCAGGTTTCGATACTGGCAGTCGCGGGGGCGGAAAAAATTCTTCAGTCCTCCATTGATGTCAGCGTCCATAGCGACCTGGTTGACAAACTGGCAGCGGAACTCTAGACGAGGTTAGACATGGCTGAACTTTCAACCCTGGCTCGTCCCTACGCTAAGGCAGCGTTTGAATACGCATCGTCTGCCAATGTGTTGGAGAATTGGTCCAAAATGCTTGCGACCGCGGCTTTAGTCTCCGAGCATGAGAAGGTCGCTGAGCTGTTGGCTTCGCCGGCGGCCACGTCAGCCCAACTGTCTAGAACCTTTATCGACCTTTGTGGAGATGAGCTGGACCAGAAAGCAGCGAATTTTATTACTGAGTTGGCACAACACAAGCGATTGAGCCTGTTGCCCCAAATCAGTGAACAGTTTGAAGCTTTTAAGGCCTTGCAACAGCAGTCTGTTGATGTTGTGGTAACCAGCGCTTTCGCCTTGGACGAAGCACAGGAAAAACTCCTGGCCAGTAAATTAAGTGAAAGACTCAATCGAGAAGTCCAGATGCATACCGAGGTGGATAGTAATCTACTGGGTGGTGTGGTCATCAGGGCAGGTGACCTCGTAATCGACGGTTCAGTGCGCGGCAAGCTCGCTAAACTGGCCGAGGTAATGAACCAATAGTATCTACACTGAGGAACCGAGCATGCAGCAGCTCAATCCATCGGAAATATCGGAAATTATCAAAAAGCGCATCGACCAGCTCGATGTAGGTGTTGAAGCCAGTAACGAAGGCACCGTGGTGTCCGTTACAGACGGTATCATTCGCGTTCATGGTCTTACCAATGCAATGTATGGTGAGATGATCGAATTTGAAGGAGGCGTCTACGGCCTGGCTCTTAACTTGGAGCGAGATTCAGTTGGTGCGGTAATTCTCGGCGACTACCTTGGTCTTGCGGAAGGGCAAACTTGCCGCTGCACCGGTAGAATTCTCGAGGTGCCAGTCGGTCCCGAATTACAGGGAAGAGTGGTGGATGCACTGGGTCGACCCATCGATGGTAAGGGGCCGATTAAAACAACCCTTACGGACGCTATTGAAAAAGTTGCACCTGGCGTTATTGAACGCCAGGGTGTGGACCAGCCGGTACAGACTGGCTTGAAAGCAGTCGATTCTATGGTGCCGATTGGCCGGGGACAGAGAGAGCTGATTATCGGCGATCGACAAATCGGTAAAACTGCGATTGCTGTCGACGCCATCATTGCCCAAAAGCATTCTGGCATTAAGTGCGTGTACGTCGCTATTGGTCAAAAGGCTTCTTCGGTTGCAGCCGTGGTCCGTAAGCTCGAAGAACACGGTGCCATGGACCACACGATTGTCGTGGCAGCCACAGCATCTGACCCGGCTGCGATGCAGTTTCTTGCGCCCTTTGCGGGCTGCACCATGGGTGAATATTATCGCGATCGCGGTGAAGACGCGCTTATCGTTTACGACGACCTTACCAAGCAAGCCTGGGCATACCGTCAAATTTCCTTGCTACTTCGTCGTCCGCCAGGACGCGAAGCTTATCCGGGTGATGTTTTTTACTTGCATTCACGTTTACTCGAACGGGCCTCAAGGGTAAATGCTAACTATGTAGAGAAATTTACCGAAGGAAAAGTCAAAGGCAAAACCGGATCGTTGACCGCGCTTCCTATTATTGAAACTCAGGCAGGCGACGTATCAGCTTTCGTGCCTACCAACGTTATATCTATCACCGACGGCCAAATATTTCTGGAATCCGACATGTTTAATTCCGGTATCCGTCCGGCGATGAACGCCGGGGTCTCGGTATCGCGAGTTGGTGGTGCGGCACAAACAAAGATCATGAAGAAGCTCTCTGGTGGTATCCGTACGGCTCTGGCGCAATATCGTGAGTTGGCTGCATTCTCGCAGTTTGCATCAGATCTGGACGACGCAACCAAGGCGCAGCTAGACCATGGTGAACGCGTCACAGAGTTAATGAAGCAGAAGCAGTATTCGCCGATGTCAATCGCTCAGATGGGACTGGTTGTGTATGCAGCCAATGAAGGTTTCCTCAAAGATGTTGAAGTGGCAAAGATGGGAGCTTTCGAAAGCGCGCTGATTTCCTACGCGGATAGCGAATTCGGTGACACCATGAAAAAGATTGCCGAAACTGGCGATTGGAACGAGGAATATGAAGGCATCTTTAAAGAGGTGCTGGAGAAATTCAAATCCACCCAGACTTGGTAGCTATGGCCTTCCGGTGGAATGCTGAACCACGAGCTTGAGTAGAGATTATGGCTGGCGGAAAAGAAATACGTACGCAGATCAACAGCATCGGTAGTACGCAAAAGATAACCAGCGCTATGGAAATGGTCGCTGCGAGCAAAATGCGCAAGGCTCAAGAGCGAATGCAGCGGGGCAAGCCCTATGCCCAAAGGATTCGTGAAGTGGTTGGTCACCTTGCCAATGCCACACCGGAATACCAGCATATGTATATGCAGGAAAGGGATGTCCAGCGAGTGGGATTTATTATCGTTTCGACTGACAGAGGGCTCTGTGGCGGTTTGAACATTAATTTGTTCAAGGCCTCCATTATTGCCATGAAGGAGTGGGCTGACAAAGGTGTAGAAATTGATTTTTGCCTGATCGGAGCGAAGGCCGCAGGGTTCTTCAAAAGCTACGGTGGCAACGTGGTCGCCGCTATCCGTGATATCGGAGAAGATCCTTCAGTCTCCGATCTGATTGGCGGCGTAAAAGTCATGATGGATGGCTTCACTAAAGGCACCATCGACAAGCTATACCTTGTTACAAATAATTTTGTAAATACAATGACCCAGAAACCGACTGTTCAACAACTGTTACCATTGTTGGCAACTGAAGACAGCAAAATGAAGCATCACTGGGATTATATTTATGAGCCCGATGCCAAGGAGCTTCTCGACGGTCTCTTGACTCGCTACATTGAATCCCAGGTTTATCAGGCTGTAGTCGAAAACGGTGCCTGTGAGCAGGCAGCTCGAATGATCGCAATGAAAAACGCGACCGAAAATGCAGGTGACTTGATAGATGAATTACAGTTGATATACAACAAGGCCCGCCAGGCTGCGATTACCCAGGAATTGTCGGAAATTGTCAGCGGCGCCGCGGCCATAAGTTAATCCAGGCTGAAGGCTGCTATGCCTCCAGTACCAGTACAAAATCAAGTTTGTTAAGAGGAAGCGGAAATGAGTAGCGGACGTATTGTGCAAATCATCGGTGCCGTTATCGATGTGGAATTTCCCCGTGATTCCGTGCCAAAGGTTTATGACGCTTTGTTAGTTGGCGAAAAGAACCTGACCCTTGAAGTTCAACAGCAGCTGGGTGACGGCGTAGTTCGAACGATTGCTATGGGTTCTTCTGAAGGTATAAGTCGCGGTCTTGATGTATCAAATACTCACGCACCGATAAGCGTACCCGTTGGCATGGAAACCCTCGGGCGCATTATGGACGTATTGGGCAACCCAATTGATGAGGCCGGTCCTATCGGTGAACAGGATCGTATGCCGATTCACCGTAAAGCTCCAGCCTACGACGAGTTGGCTGCTTCCAGCGAGCTTCTCGAAACTGGTATCAAAGTTATCGATCTGGTTTGCCCATTTGCCAAGGGCGGTAAAGTCGGCCTGTTCGGCGGTGCTGGTGTTGGTAAGACAGTTAATATGATGGAGCTGATCAACAACATTGCCAAGGAGCACTCTGGCCTTTCCGTTTTTGCCGGGGTTGGCGAGCGAACTCGAGAGGGAAATGACTTCTACTTCGAAATGAAGGAGTCTAACGTTCTTGATAAAGTGGCGATGGTATATGGCCAGATGAATGAGCCACCCGGCAACCGTCTTCGGGTTGCATTGACCGGTTTGACGATGGCAGAGAAGTTTCGCGACGAGGGTCGTGATGTTCTGTTATTTATAGACAATATCTATCGTTATACCCTTGCCGGAACCGAGGTATCAGCACTACTAGGCAGGATGCCATCCGCGGTGGGTTACCAGCCTACGCTGGCAGAGGAAATGGGTGTGTTACAGGAACGTATTACTTCTACCAAGGTGGGTTCTATTACCTCGGTTCAAGCTGTATATGTGCCTGCAGATGACCTTACCGACCCGTCTCCGGCGACCACATTTGCGCACCTTGATTCTACTGTTGTACTCAGTCGTGATATCGCTTCGAAAGGTATTTATCCTGCTATCGACCCTCTTGATTCATCATCACGCCAGTTAGATCCGTTGCTCATTGGCCAGGAGCATTACGATGTAGCACGAGGCGTTCAGACTGTGCTGCAGCGCTACAAGGAACTGAAAGATATTATTGCGATTCTTGGCATGGATGAACTGTCTGAAGAAGACAAGCAAACCGTTGGCCGTGCTCGTAAAATAGAGCGTTTTCTGTCGCAGCCATTTCACGTTGCTGAAGTGTTTACTGGTTCACCCGGAAAATATGTTTCACTGAAGGAAACCATTGCGGGATTCACTGGTATTTTGGCGGGTGAATACGACAGTCTGCCGGAACAGGCCTTTTATATGGTCGGCGGTATCGAAGAGGCGGTTGAAAAGGCGAAGAAGCTTTAAACGGGTCTGCACCGCTAAAAGAGGTTTGTATTATGGCAATGACTATCCATTGCGATATCGCTAGCGCCGAGGAGGAAATTTTTTCCGGCCTCGCTGAATTGCTGGTAGCGACAGGGTCACTCGGTGAGCTTGGGGTTGGATACGGACATGCTCCATTGCTGACCGATCTAAAGCCCGGTCCGGTCAGGGTGATTAAGCAAGACGGTGAGGAAGAAATCTACTATGTCTCTGGTGGCTTTATTGAGGTGCAGCCTGGCATCGTATCTATTTTGGCTGATACCGCTATTCGAGCTGCAGATGTGGACGAAGCCGCCGCGCTAGAGGCGCAGAAGCAAGTTGAGCACGAACTGGCTAACCAAAGTGCCGATTTCGATTATTCACGGGCGGCTACAAGGTTGGCTGAGGCTGCGGCGCAACTGCGCACCTTGCAGAAGATCCGGAAGTCTATGGGTAAGTAAGACTTAGATTTCTATTGGCTAATAAGGGTGGCGATTGCTACCCTTTTTTTGTTGCCTGAAAATAATTTCTATCATTCTAGTCATTCTGAAAGGACAAACTTGTGAGCGTTGAAGCCATTGTTCTGGCCGCGGGTCAGGGCACCCGTATGAAGTCTTCGTTACCGAAGGTGCTGCACCGCCTGGCTGGAAAGCCACTGTTGGGACATGTGCTTGATGCCACCAGGAAACTGGGGGTAGAACATATTCACGTGATTATTGGACACGGAGCCGATCAAGTTGAAAACCATTTTTCCAGTAGTGGTGATATTAGCTGGGTCGTTCAGGAGGAAAGGCTTGGTACTGGACACGCGGTTCTCCAGGCGATGCCAAGTATTAAAGGTAACAGTACGGTACTGATACTTTACGGTGATGTACCGCTACTGTCGGCCTCTACCCTGACGCAGTTAATTGACGTCGTAGCTGACCGGTCACTAGGATTATTAACCGTGGAACTGGAAAACCCCAAGGGCTATGGGCGTATCCTGCGAGACGACAATGGCAGTGTTTATGCCATTGTGGAAGAGAAAGATGCCACTGAAGAGCAAACAAAGGTGCGTGAGGTAAATACCGGTATTCTTGCAGTCAACGCGAGAGACTTAAACCGTTGGCTGCCCAGGCTATCAAACGATAACGCCCAGGGTGAATATTATCTTACTGACATCATCGCCATGGCGGCGGATGAGGGATTTACCATAGAGTGCTGCCACCCTGCCTCTGCGCAGGAGGTCGAAGGCGTCAACAGTCGCTCACAATTGGCGGGGCTGGAGCGCTGGCAGCAAAGGCGCCGGGCAGAACAACTGATGCTTGAAGGTGTAACTCTATATGATCCGATGCGCGTAGATATTCGTGGTAACTTGACCACCGGCAGCGACGTTGTAATCGATGTCAACGTGGTGTTTGAAGGCGATATTACTATTGGGAATAACGTCAGCATTGGTCCAAATTGTGTTATTCGCAATGCGACTATCGGTGATAACACGTCAATTTATGCCAACTCTATGATTGAAGACTCGGAATTGGCTGCCAATACCACCATTGGGCCCTATGCTCGTTTGCGGCCGGGCACCAGGTTAATGGACGGCGCCAAGGTCGGTAATTTCGTTGAAATCAAAAAGTCAGTCATTGGCCAGGGCGCAAAGGTCAATCACCTCAGCTATATTGGTGATAGTGATATTGGCGATCGGGTCAATGTTGGGGCAGGTACCATAACCTGCAACTATGATGGTGTTAACAAGCACCGTACGGCTATTGCGGCAGATGTATTTGTTGGGTCAAACTCCTCGATTGTTGCACCGGTGACCGTTGGCTCTGCAGCCACCATTGGTGCGGGCTCGGTTATTACGAGTGATGTCAAAGCGGAACAGCTAGCGGTAGCTCGCTCCAAGCAAAAGAACCTGGACGGCTGGTCCAGGCCTCTAAAAAAATCGAAAGAAAGCAGGTAATCTAGAACATGTGTGGAATCGTTGGAGCAGCAGCAAAGCGTCCGGTTGCAGAAATACTTATCGAAGGCCTACGGAGGCTTGAGTACCGTGGTTATGACTCGGCGGGCTTGGCCGTGTTACAGAACGACCGGCTTGACGTGTGTAAGGAAGTGGGCAAGGTGGCTGTACTAGCCGACAGCGTGGCCAATGGTGAATGGCTGGGACAATGCGGTATTGCCCACACCCGCTGGGCTACACATGGCAAGCCGTCCCAGCGCAATGCCCACCCGCATACCTCAATGCATCGGCTGGCACTGGTGCACAATGGCATTATAGAAAATCACGAAGCGCTGCGCAGGCAATTACAGGATGTCGGTTACGAATTTGCGTCTGAAACCGACACTGAAGTCATTGTCCATTTAGTTGATTCCCATATGCAGACAGGACTTGATCTGTTTGCGGCTGTGAGGGCATCAGTCCCGGAACTGGAGGGAGCTTTTGGCCTTGCGGTTATCAGCATAGATGAACCAGACCAGGTAATTTGTGCTCGATCCGGAAGCCCTCTGGTTATCGGGATAGGCATCGGGGAAAACTTTATTGCCTCGGACCAGCTGGCTTTGCGTCAGGTAACCGATCGATTTGTCTATTTGGAGGAGGGCGACTTTGCACGTATCACTCCAAAAAACTACGACATCTGGACTTCCGATGGAGAGCCGGTATCCCGGGATGTAACCTGGATTACCGAGGCCGCAGACGCGGCAGATAAAGGCCACTATCGCCACTATATGCTCAAGGAAATTTATGAACAGCCACAGGTGATTCGCAATACCTTGCAGGGCCGTCTCGGCAGTGATCGTATCCTCGAGCAAGTACTCGGGGCCGAGGCTCAGCAAATACTCGATCGTACAAGGGCTGTCCAAATCGTCGCCTGTGGCACCAGTTACCATGCGGCAATGGTCGCCAAATACTGGATTGAAGGTATCGCGGGCGTGCCCTGCCGGGTGGAAGTCGCAAGCGAATTTCGCTATCGCGAATTTGTCGTTGAGAACAATACCTTACTGGTGACGATCTCCCAGTCCGGGGAAACCGCTGATACCCTGGCAGCCCTCAGGCTGGCTAAAACATTAGGCTATGCCGCAACACTTACCGTGTGCAATGTGGCGCAAAGTTCTTTGGTAAGAGAATCTGATCTCGCTTTGATGACTGAGGCCGGCCCTGAAATCGGCGTTGCTTCCACCAAAGCATTTACCACTCAATTGGTGGCTTTGATTATTCTCACGGTTGCGCTTGGCCGGCGCCATAAACTGACCGCCGAAGCAGAAGCGACTATCGTCCAGGGCTTGCACGCTCTGCCTGCCATGGCGGAGCTCGCCCTGACTCTCGATGAACAGATAGAAAAGATCTCCGAAGCATTCGCCGATAAACACCACGCTCTGTTTCTGGGCCGTGGGGTGCAGTGGCCCGTTGCTATGGAAGGTGCGCTGAAGCTCAAGGAGATATCGTATATCCACGCCGAATCCTACCCCGCCGGCGAGCTAAAGCACGGACCATTGGCGCTGGTCGATGCGGATATGCCGGTGGTCGCAGTTGCACCGAATAACGAGCTGTTGGAAAAGCTCAAGTCAAACCTGGAAGAAGTACGCGCTCGAGGTGGACAGTTGTTCGTGTTTGCGGACGGCCAGGCGGGTTTTAAAAATGAGCCCGGGGTAACGGTCATTCCCATGCCACATATCCCGGATATTATAGCGCCGATTATCTACACCCTGCCGCTGCAGCTACTGTCTTACCATGTGGCCGTACTTAAGGGTACAGATGTTGATCAGCCGCGTAATCTGGCGAAATCTGTGACGGTTGAATAATTTCTGAGCGAGTATAGAGATATTCCGCCAGCCGGTGAAGGACTACACCAAAACTGCTTGATTTAAATCAGAAGATTAGAGTTGGGAATCGTCAGCGAAGAGTGTTTATAGTTCGCTAATTCTATTTATTCGTGCTTGGATTGGTATTGGTGCAGGCACTCGCAGTTTCAAACCCGGGTCAGGCAGAAGGAATTTGCGGTGGTCTATCACTGCCGTAAGAGTTGGCGTGTGATCTTCCATTCTGGTTCTATAATTACACAATCGCGACGTTTAGTTACACATTGGTAAAAAATGCCTGAAAACCTTACACATCTATTGATTCGGTAATCGAGTATGTCGACAGACCTTTCCTACTATTCAGATATGGAAGAAAGTACATTTGATCTTGGTATCTATTGGGCTATTTTAAAGCGTCGCCGATATCAGTTTCTAATACCAGCCGCTTTAATCTCATTGCTTTCTTTACTCCTGGCCTTCGGCTTGCCTGCTATTTACCGCTCAACCGCTACCATTCTGATTGAACAGCAGGATATTCCGCGCGACCTGGTAAAATCCACTGTTACCGGCTTTGCCTCGGAGCAGATCCAGGTGATTACACAGAGGGTAATGACGGCAGAAAATATCGCCAAGGTTGTCGAAAAGTACAAACTATACGGTCAGGATGGAAAGTCGACCAAGCTATTGCAAAACGAGATGGTCGCGAACTTCAATGACGACGTGAACCTGGATTTGGAGAGCGCCGACGTCATCGATCCCCGAAGCGGACGGCCCATTCAGGCTACTATTGCTTTTTCCCTGTCCTTCGAAAACACAGACCCGGCTACAGCCAAAGGGGTCGCTACAGAATTGGTAGATATGTATCTTAACGAAAATCTGCGTTCGCGCTCTATGCAGGCGGCGGGAGCATCCGATTTTCTAAAAGGAGAGGCAGATTCTCTCAATGCAGAATTGTTAGTAAAGGAACAGCAGATTGCAGCGTTTAAGGAGAGCAATGGATCAGCTCTCCCAGAGCTTTTACAGATGAACCTGACATCACTTGAGCGCGCCCAGCGGGAACTATCCGATGTAAACCAGCGCATCCAGGACTTGCAAAAACGAGAAATAGAGTTGGCTTCAAATTTGTCCCAGCTCGACCCTCTTGCGGCGGTAAACTCTTCCAATTCGATTATTAGTGACACCGATCGATTGAAAGCGCTGAAGGCTGAATACCGTAAAAAATCTGCTGTTTATAAAGATAATCATCCGGATGTGATCCGCTTGCGAAGTGAGATAGCGTCTCTTGAGGCTTCGGGAAATATTGTGGAGAGCCGGGAAGACATTAGTTATGAGCTGGCATTGGAGAAAGCCAATCTTGCTGAACTCAAGCGAAGCTATAAGTCTGACCATCCCAAAGTTGTTGCTTCACAACGCCAGATAAATAACCTCGAACGACGGCTGGCAACGGCACCATCGGCTGCCGACGCTGGACGTGTTATATCTAATAACCCTGCGTACTTACTGCTGGCAACCCAGCTTAAAACCACTCGTTCAGAAATCAATAGTCTTAGTGTAAAGAAGATCGAAGTTGTAGCCGCGATTGATCGTTACCGGGATTTGATTCAGCGCTCTCCGATTGTTGAACAAGAGTACAAAGCTCTACTGAGGGACTATGACATAGCGAGCAGAAAGTACCAGGAAATCAAAACCAAACAACGCGAAGCCGATCTTTCGAAAAGCCTTGAGCAAGGGCGAATGGGGGAGCGGTTTACGGTGATTGATCCTCCAGCACTGCCGTCGACACCTTTTAGCCCCAACCGTCCCGCGATAGCTTTTTTGGGATTGCTACTAGCCTTTGGCTCCGGGTTGGGCTTGGTTGTGTTGATGGAAAGCATGGATAGCGGAATAAGAGGTGAAAGGGCATTGACCTCTATTATGGGCGCGGCGCCTCTGGTTGTGATTCCGTACCTGCGAAATTCAGAAGACAAGAAGAGAGTGACACGCGAATACCGCTGGATAATATTTACTCTCATAGCATTATTGATGCTAGCGTTGCTGTGTATCCATTTCTTTTTCAAGCCACTGGATATCGTTTGGTTTATAGCTTTAGAGCGTCTGGGACTGGCTTAGGTATTTTGGCCGGCGGCTAAATTGGTGTTTTGGGAGGGGTAAATGGAGCGCATTCAGGAAGCTATCGCAAAGGCGAGGGCCGAAAGGCAAGGTAAGGTAGGTCAGGCTGCGGCGATTGGAGATGGCGCTGGACAACTTGCTAAAGGCCCGAGCCAAAGCTGGTTAAGAAGTGATAATGACGAATTGGTTGAGGTCGGCTACTCCAAGACCCGCTCGGTAGAAGTTGATGAGAATCAATTAAAAGAAAACAGAGTAATTGCCGGCTTTAATTACGACGATAGGGTGGAAGCCTATCGCCAATTGCGAACTCGGGTACTCAAGATTATGCGCGACAATAGCTGGAATACCCTTGCGGTTACCAGCTCCCATGAGAATGCCGGGAAAACTCTGACTGCCGTGAATCTTGCTATTTCCATGTCACGAGAAGTTAACCAGACTGTGCTGTTAGTAGACCTTGACTTGCGCTCTCCTTCCATTCATGAAGCCTTGGGCATAGAGGTCAATAGGGGTATTGTTGATTACCTGCACGGTGATGTTACGTTGGAAGAGACTTTGATTAATCCTGGCTTCCAGCGCCTGGTGGTTTTACCGGGACGAGCGCAGGATCAATATTCGTCGGAAATACTTTCATCGCCTGCCATGGTTTCGCTATTGACGGAAATCAAAAATCGCTATAAGTCGCGTATTGTTATATTCGATTTGCCACCCCTCCTGCGCAATGACGACGCGTTGATTTTAACACCCAAGGTGGATGCCACACTTTTGGTTGTCGAAGATGGTGTGACTACAGAAGCCGAGTTGAAGCGTTCCAAACTTTTGCTTGAGGGCAGTAATTTGATCGGCACAATTTTGAATAAGGCAAGGTAGCCTGCATCACCACTGATGGTAGCCATTTATGTATGAAAAACATTTCGACTTAGCGGAAAAGCCGTTTAGTCTGATACCCGACCCTGAATACTTATATATGTCGCCTGAGCACAAGGCCGGGTTGGCCATGCTGGAGTACGGCCTGTTAGAGCAGAGCGGGATTACCGTCATCACCGGTGATGTAGGCGCTGGCAAAACAACCTTGATTCGACATCTGCTACGCAGTATTGATTACAACCAACTGACGGTTGGTTCTATCACCAACACCCATCGCACATTTGGTGAATTGATGAACTGGGTGGCCTCTGCGTTTAACATCCCTCACCAGGGAAAAGATCGAGTCACCCTTTATCGCGATTTGCAGGACTTTTTTATTAAAGAGTATGCCGCCGGGCGGAGAGTAGTATTGGTAGTGGATGAGGCCCAGAATATCGATGCTGACACTTTGGAAGAATTGCGTCTATTATCCAACATCAATGCAGACAAGGATCAACTGATCCAGATTATACTGGTAGGCCAGCCACAGTTGTTTGACATACTGAGAAGGCCAGAGTTGGCGCAAATCGCACAGCGAGTCTCTGCTGAGTACCATATCAAACCACTGGACTCTAACCAAACCGTGCACTATGTCAGGCATCGAGTCCAGGTTGCCGGTGGTAGCCGCTATATTTTTGACCTGTTCGCGATTTTAGCTATTTACTATTTTAGTGGCGGCGTGCCTCGGCTTATCAACACCCTGTGTGATTACGCCCTGGTTCATGCCTACGCTCAAGATAAAGATATGGTAGACGTTAACACCGCATTGGAGGTTGTTAGCGGCAAGCGTATCGGTGGTGTGCAGCGCTTTATTGAAAGCAATGCCGATAGGGAGCATGCTCGTTTGGCGGTGCAAAAGCTCACCGGGGTGGACTTGGCAACGGTTATTGAGGCTTGAGACAGCAGGTCTATATCGGACTTATCTGTTGCTTTGAGTTGCTCTAAATTTTGATCCTCAAGATAACGTTTCTATCTATAAACGTACGCTAATTTTTTACCGGCAGAAGCACAGTTAATGATCCGTGCTTTGAATTTTGTAATCTAGCAGCGTTCAATTACTCTCTCTTTCATATCTCGGTTTCTGTATGGGTTCTGCAAAAGTACTAATCACTACGCCTGAGTTAACGCTTCCGGGTGGGGTGACGGGCCTGTTTAATCTACTAAAACTCGATGAAGTTGCAGGTATTGAATATTTCAGCGTCAATTTCAACAGCGGAAAATGGAGCACTTTGCTGCTCCCCATCGTGTATTTAAAATTTCTGTTCAAAGTCGGCAAATTTGAAACAGTCCATTTAAATCCATCCATGAATGCGAAGTCTTATTATAGGGATATGGTTTTCGCATTTATTGCCAAAGCGATATTCAAAAAAAAGCTGATTGTGTATTGGCATGGATGGCAGACGGAATTTTTTCAGAAGATAAATTCATCTGAACATTCATCGCTTGCTTTTTTCTAATAGCTTTGGCTTGGCGGAGATACAGTTTGGTGTTGGCGAAAGAGTTTTCTGACCAGCTAAAATCTATTGATTACAAAGGCCAAATTCTGCTGGAAAGTAATGTCGCGGAAAAAGTGCTTGTCAGGGAATTGCCGCGAAAAGAAAACTTTGAATCCTGGACCATGTTGTACTTATCGAGAATCACCAAGGAAAAAGGCTGGGATATTGCATTGAAGACTATGAAAGCCCTGAAGGACCTTGGAGCAAGTGATATTCAGCTTGTTATTGCCGGTGATGGAGATTGCCTGAATTCAGCAAAGGAGCTTGCCCGCTGAGTTAGAGTTAGATAACGTTATTTTTAAAGGCTATGTCCAGGGCGAGGAGAAGAAGGCGCTGTTGCTTACCAGTGATATGCTTTTTTTCCCAACCTGTTATCCGGAGGGTATGCCGGTTGTCATTCTTGAGGGGATGATGTGCGGGCTTCCCATAATTACCCGAAAAGTCGGCGGGATAGCGGATCATGTCTTTGATGTCGAAAACGGATTCGTGACAGATAGTAAAGACCCCGCAGATTTCGCTCGATTTATCCTTGATCTAACCACCGATACAAATTTTTACAGTCGCATTAGAAAAACGAACATAGAACATTCCCAAGAGTATTTTGTACCCGAAAGGCTGGTGAATAGACTGGTTTCTGTTTACCGGTAGCTCGAGAAGCAGGTGGAAATCGGCTTGCTAATTTTTGGATTGAATTTCACTTTGACTTGTTTACGTGGATAGAAACCTCAAAGCCTTATCAGGCTACGGCTAGACTCGTCGAATGAAACTAGAATCAAAACAATAATACCCGAAGCTAGACGCTTACGTATGGAGAATGGGCATTGATCCAGAAACTTTTTTGGTATTTCAATCGTCTGCGTTGCATGTCGATAGACGAAGTCCGAAGTCGAATCAAAAACGCTATCAAGGTAAAAGCTGAATCTCTTGGCATAGGTACGGTAGAAAATACTCCACCTTATGTGTTGAACGTTACCACGCCCTGTTGGATCAACGCCTCAGACAAGTCACAGCCTTTGTTGGAAGTTAAGGCGAGCCACATCTTGCAGGGAAAGTTGGATGTCTTTTCTCTGAAAGGCTATGAGTCGGGAATAAGGCCCAATTGGCGCAAGGACCCCAAAACCGGAACCATCGCGCCGAATACCTTTGGCAAATCACTCGATTATCGTAACGAAGAACTGGTAGGCGATATCAAGTACCTGTGGGAGCCTGGGCGGCATTTGCAGTTAGTGCCCTTAGCCCAGGCATATGCGACGACAGGTGATTCAATCTATCTTGAAGGAATAAAATCTCATCTCAACTCCTGGTTTGATCAGTGTCCCTATCCTCTTGGGCCGCACTGGATAAGTTCGCTGGAGCTTGGTATTCGGCTGATCAACTGGAGCATTGTGTGGCAGCTTTTGGGTGGGGCTGAATCTGAGATATTTGCCGGTGAGCAGGGTCAGAAATTCAGGGATCGTTGGCTAAACTCTATCTACCAACATGTACATTTTATTTGCAATTACTATTCCGGTTTTTCATCAGCGAATAATCACCTGATTGGTGAGGCGTCCGGCGTTTTTGTCGCCAGTCGTACCTGGCCTTATTGGCAGGAATTTGTCGGCTGGGGCAATGAGGCCAAAGTAATACTGGAAAGGGAGGCTCGAAGCCAGAATTTTTCTGATGGGGTCAATAAAGAGCAGGCTATTTCGTATCAGCAGTTTGTTCTGGATTTTCTATTAATGCCCTTGCTTTGCGAACGCGCCAAATCTGAGGAATTTAGTGAAGGCTATCTTAAGACGATTGAATCAATGCTGGAGTATCTGGCCTCTGTTATTGACGTCGGTGGCAACGTACCCATGTTTGGTGATGCCGACGATGGCTATGTGGTAAGTCTCTCCACGGAGCCGAATTTTTGTCCCTATCGTTCATTGCTTGCCACTGGTGCAGTGCTGTTCAACAGAGCAGATTTCAAACAAAAGGCTGGCGCGTTTGATGAAAAATCTTTCGCCCTATTGGGAGTAAAAGGGCACGATTTGTACCGAGTGCTTCCAGCAGCCGAACAAGCACTGCCAACCCGTCGCTCATTTCCCGAGGCGGGCTACTACATTTTGGGTACGAATTTCGAAACCTCTGACTGAGGTTCGCATGATTATGGATGTGGGGCCACTGGGGCTAGGCAATATTGCCGCCCATGGCCATGCAGATGCACTGTCAATTTACCTGTCGGTCGGTGGCAAGGAAATATTGATAGACCCCGGTACCTATGCCTATCATACCGAGAAGAAATGGCGAAATTATTTTCGCGGCACAGCAGCGCATAATACCGTGAGAGTAGATGGCTTTGACCAATCTGAGATTGGCGGCAACTTTATGTGGCTGCGAAAAGCTCGTGCGGTATTGGATACCTTCAACAGTGAAGTTGACCCAACTTTTCTTCGTGGCGGCCACGATGGATATATGTGTTTGAAGGATCCGGTTGAAGTGACTCGCGAAGTCACTTTTTATGAGCAGCGCCAGCTATTTACCGTATCAGACCTGCTAAGCTTTAAGCAGGTGCACAGGATAGAACAATTCTGGCATTTTAGTGAAGAAGCCACGGTATCGCAGCCGGATGATAACGTTATCATTGTGTGCAATGGCGGTGTAAAGGTTCGGTTTACCTTTGATCCGCGGCTTTCATTGACAATGGAATCGGGCAATGCCGAAGCGCCTTGTGGTTGGGTTTCGCGCACCTTTGATAGCAAGGTACCAAGCAATAGCTTGATCGCATCTATCGATACTGATGGCGGTGTTACGCTGAATACACAGATAGAAATATTGACTGCCTAGCCGGTCATCACCTTGAGTATGTAATTAATGAAAATCAGTATTTTTGGCATGGGCTATGTTGGCGCCGTTGCGGCGGCTTGCCTGGCGGAGGAGGGGCATACCATTATCGGGGTGGATCCCAACCCGGTGAAGGTGGATCTTATCAATCGTGGGGCCGCGCCGATTATCGAGACAGGGCTGGAACAGCTTCTGGAAGATGCTGTTAATTCTGGCCGGTTGAATGCCAGCGTTGATGCTGAATCTGCGGTTCACGGCACCGATATGTCTTTTATTTGTGTTGGCACGCCAAGTCAGCTCAACGGCAGCCTTGATCTCACTTTTGTGCGCCGGGTGTGCGAAGATATCGGGCGGGCGTTGGCCTCGAAGACGACTTTCCATGTGGTAGTGGCAAGAAGCACCATGTTACCCGGCAGTATGCGTGATGTGGTAATTCCGGCCCTTGAGGAAGCTTCGGGAAAACAGGCCGGTGTCGATTTCGGCGTCTGCAATAACCCGGAGTTTTTGCGTGAAAGCACCGCAATCTATGATTATCGCAATCCTCCCAAAACCGTTATCGGCGAGATCGATGAAAAAAGCGGTCAGTACCTGGTGGACATATATTCGCATCTGGACGCACCGTTGATTCGCACCGGCATAGAAACCGCCGAAATGGTGAAGTACACCGACAATGTCTGGCATGCGTTAAAGGTCGGTTTTGCCAACGAAATAGGTAATATCTGCAAGGCCATCAATATTGATGGTCATGAGGTGATGGATATTTTTTGTAAAGATACCAAATTGAATCTTTCACCTTACTATATGAAGCCGGGCTTTGCCTTTGGCGGCTCATGCCTGCCCAAAGATGTGCGTGCATTGAACTATAAAGCCCGCTCGCTCGACCTGGAATTACCCATTATTGGCAACATCATCAGCGCCAATCAAAAACAAATCGACCACGGTTTTGACTTAGTGACTCGCCATGGCAAGCGCAAAATCGCGGTGCTGGGCTTCAGTTTTAAGGCAGGCACCGATGATTTACGGGAAAGTCCCATTGTAGAGCTGATCGAGCGCCTGATAGGCAAGGGTTACGATGTCAAGCTATATGATAAAAGCGTGACCCTGGCTCGGCTCACTGGCGCCAATCGGGATTACATCCTCAATATCATTCCTCATATCTCGAGGCTGATGGTCGACGATATTGACCAGGCTATCGCCCATGGTGATGTTATTGTCATTGGCAACAATGGGACTGAATTTAAGGACATTCTTGAGCGTGCCCCGGCTGAAAAAATCATTGTCGACCTGGTGCGTGTAAGCAAGCAACAAAGCATAGACGGGCGTTACGATGGCATCTGCTGGTAGGCAAAGAAAAGTCTTATTTATTGTTGAAAACCTGCCAAGCCCCTTTGATCGTCGGGTTTGGCAGGAAGCTACAACGTTACAGCAGAACGGATATCAGGTTTGCATTATTTGCCCAACCGGAAAGGGCTATGAAAAGAAGTACGAGTATATTGACCAGATTCATATCTATCGCCATAGCCTTCCATTTGAAGCGGACGGTGCACTGGGTTATGCCGTTGAATACAGCGCCGCTCTTTTTTGGGAGTTCTACCTGAGCTTCAAGGTTTTGTTCAAGCACGGTTTCGACGTTATTCATGCTTGCAATCCGCCCGATCTAATTTTTGTCGTCGGTGGCTTTTTTAAACTTTTCTTCGGTAAGAAATTTCTGTTTGATCACCACGATATCAACCCTGAACTGTACGAAGCCAAATTTGGCCGGCGTGATATATTTTACAAGCTGATGGTGCTGTGTGAGAGGCTGACATTCAAAACCGCATCGGTATCCATCGCGACCAATGAGTCCTACAAAAAAATAGCCATAGAGCGTGGTGGTATGGCACCCGACAGGGTGCATGTGGTTCGCAGCGGCCCCAAGCTGGATCGACTGAAGATTATTGATCCAGTGCCAGCCCTCAAGTGCGGCCGTAGCTATTTAGTTGGCTATGTCGGCGTAATGGGCAAGCAGGAAGGGCTGGATTATCTGTTACGTGCCGCTCGCCACATTATCGTGGAAAAGAACAGGCAGGATGTGCAATTCGGTCTGGTGGGAGGCGGTACCGAACTGGATGAAATGAAGCGTTATGCTGAAGAGTTGGGTATAGCGGAGTACGTGACTTTTACTGGAAGGGTACCGGATCAGCAACTGCTGGAAATGCTCAACACCGCTGATGTCTGTGTTAACCCAGACGTTGCCAATGAGATGAACGATAAATCTACCATGAATAAGATTATGGAATATATGGCACTAGGCAAGCCGATAGTCCAGTTTGATCTTACCGAGGGACGTTTCTCTGCCCAGGATTCATCGCTCTATGCGAAAGAGAATGATGAGGTGGATATGGCTGAAAAGATACTGCAACTGTTGGATAATCCCGAACTAAGAAAATCCATGGGCGAGTTCGGCCGCAAAAGAGTGGTCAGCGAGTTGGAGTGGGACTATGAAGCTCCCAAATTGTTGGGAGCATATGATCAACTGTATTTTAAAAAATGAGATTTTCAGGCTGTGGGTCGCCTGGGTTGTTCAAATTCTTAGGTTCCGCAAAGATGCAGGCACAGCGACCAGGCAAAATATTTGGTAACTCGACAGTCTAACAAGGTAGAGGGTGTAGAAATCGTTTGAATAAGCTAGTTATCTGTTTGCTGGTATCGATCTTCACGCTGGATTACTTCGGTATTGAACTAAGAATCCTCAGCCGAGAAGTCACCTGGCTGCCGGATATATTGAGTTTGATCGCTTTGCTTGCTGTTTTGGCTGCAACTGTTTCTGGCTTTAAGACTCGTGTGCCCCAAAGATACAAACTTTATATAGGTGCATTCATTTCTATCGGCATTATAGGGGTAATTCTCAATACGGTTTCAGCTGGCCCGATGATTACCGGAATACGCAACTACTTCAAGTACATTCCGTTCTTCCTTCTACCGTTCGCTTATCACTTCACTGCCCGCAATTTGAAATGGCAGGTTAAGTGGCTTGTTCCACTTGTAGCGGTGCAAGTTCCTTTGGCGGTATTTCAACGTTTGGTGCTCTATCCGAAGCAGTACGATCTGGTTTCCGGTACCGTGGGAGTTTCCAGTTTGCTAACCATTTTGCTGGTATGCACCATTACATTGCTGGTCAGCCTTTATGTGAAAAAGGAGTTATCGCTCAAGGTAATGCTAATGGCCTGCGCTTACCTTAGCATTCCTACTATGCTCAACGAAACCAAATCGTCACTTGTGTTTTTACCGCTGGCTTTCTTGCTCCCCTTCTTTCTTTCATCGGGGAATGAGAAAAAAATGGGCCAACTACTGGCGATTGGCGCAACTGTAGCTGGTGTCATGGCCGCTTTCATCTTTGTTTATGATTACTTCGTAGTCGACCGCTGGGGCTATGGAATTACGGATTTCTTGACCATGGATGGGCGGTTGGAAGGATATTTGTACAAAGGTGTACAGCCGGACGAGGATTTTGATGAGATTGGTAAAGTCGACGGATATTTCCTGGCATTGTCAGTGCTTTCAGAGGATCCTATCAAACTTCTCTTTGGACTTGGCATAGGCAACGTCTCTAACTCCTTTCTCGGCGGGCTGGACGGTGAGTACTGGTCGCAATATGCCAAATTTGGAATAAGCACAACAACAATCTCCTACCTACTATGGGAAATTGGCGTGCTCGGTTTACTGCTACATTTATGGGTGCTTTGGCAAATTTTCAAAGATGCCAAATACCTTTCCACGACAAGTGGCCGGTGGGGGGCGCTGGGTTTGGGCTGGATGGTCGTGACGATTTTCATTTTCATAGCTCTGGGATATAAAAGGTTTCTATTTGGCAACTTGATGGGATATCTTTTCTGGTTTTATTCGGGAGTAGTGATCGTGTATGCGCAACGGTTGAGGGCTTTACGAAAAAAGCAAATGGACATATCCAAAATAGAGAAAGGGATTTTCTCCAGGGAAAACCTTACGATTTAGTGGAAGTCCCTAAGTTGGCCTATACCCTTATTCCTACCAGTATATTGAATCAGTAATGTTAAGATGATAAAGAAACCCAAAATACCATCGCTTTTATCGATGCGTTTTTTGCTATTTGGTCTCGTCGGGCTCAGTGGCATAGGTATACAGCTCGGTATGCTCGGGTTCCTTTATCGGTATGTTAGCTGGCTATATTTTCCTGCCCTAGTGTTTTCAGTGTTGATCGCGATGGTAACCAATTTCCTGCTTAACAACTGGATTACCTATTCGGATCGCCACCTGCGAGGGTATGAGTTGATTTGGGGGCTTGTGTCATTTTGTTCTGCTTGCACCATTGGTGCGCTGATTAACATTGCCGCCGCGCAGGTATCCTATCTTGCCGGCTTGTCTTGGTACATGGCGGGGGTCGTGGGTGCGGCAACTGGGGCGGTATTCAACTTCTGGGCCACAGGTAGAGTGACATGGAAAGATGTTGCATAGTTATTTCGTGGACGCATGACACTTCTTGGTTGAGTAGACGGGTTGTGCGGGCATGAGCGCAAACGCGGTAGAATCTGAGTGTATCGATGCGTTGGTCATTGGTGGCGGAGTCTTTGGCTGTGTCGTTGCTCTGGAGCTTAGTGAACAGGGTAAATCAGTAATGCTTGTAGATCGTGGTGACAAGCTCTTGGCGCGCGCCTCTTATTGCAACCAGGCGCGTATTCATCAAGGTTACCACTACCCAAGGAGTATTCTTACTGCGCAGCGATCTCGCATAAACTTCAGCCGATTCGTTGAAGACTTCAGCGACTGCGTGGAGTCTGATTTTGACAAGTACTATGCAATAGGTCGAAGCTTTTCGAAGGTGACGGCAGTACAGTTTAGGCAGTTCTGCGCTCGTATCGGCGCACCAATTGCAAAGGCGCCAAATTATATCCGACAGATGTTTGATCCTTATCTGATCGAGGAAGTTTTCAAGGTCCAGGAATATGCCTTCAATGCTGTCAAGCTGCGGAGCATCTTGCAGCTGCGTCTAAATTCAGTTGGAGTCGATACTCGACTCTGTACCACGGCAGTTTCGCTTGAGCGCGGAGCTAATGGCTTAGCCGTGCAGCTTGTGAATGCCGATGCTGTTCCAACTACTGTAGTGGCAGGGGTGGTATTTAATTGCACCTATTCCGCACTGAACCAAATCTTGGAAAATTCACTCCGTGAGAATGTGCCTCTCAAACACGAGATGACCGAAATGGCACTGATGGAGCCGCCTGACGAACTTCGAGGGCTGGGGATTACAGTGATGGACGGCCCGTTTTTTTCCTTTATGCCGTTTCCGCCGCGTGAGCTTAACATCCTGAGCCACGTTCGGTATACTCCGCACTATCACTGGTGGGACAATCAGGGGGAAAAGTTGGTTGATATCAATGACTACCTTTCCAGAAACCCACCAGTAACCCGGTACCGATTGATGCAAAAGGATGCAGCGCGTTACCTCCCCCTCCTTAATTCTGCCCGCTATATCGATTCAATCTGGGAGGTTAAGACATTGATGCCACGGAGTGAAATGGATGATAGCAGGCCAATCCTGTTCCGCTCTTCTGACCGCGAACCGCGCGTGATCTCGATCCTGGGTGGCAAGATCGACAACTTGTATGATATTCGGGATCGCCTGCGCGCTTACCTCCTATGTTCCAGAGAAGTAGAATGAAGATCGAGCGTTTAGTATCAGTAGTAGCACCGATCTATAACGATGCTGATATCGTCGAGTCTTTTATAGCCGACACTGTAGGTGTACTCGATGCTAGGTTCTCAAATTTCGAGCTTGTCATGGTGGATGACGGATCTGATGATGGTACGCCTGAACGGATCCTTGACGCGTTGGATCTTTACGAAGGTGTGCGCCTCATTCGGCTGTCACGACGGTTTGGAGAAGAAGTGGCGATCTCAGCGGGGCTGGAATCGGTAATCGGTGACTATATAGTAGTAATGCTGCCATACATGGATCCACCCGAGATGATCCCAGAGATGGTAATAAAGTCCATGGACGGCGTGGATGTGGTTTACGGCATACGTAAGACACCGCGTACTTCCAGTTGGGTATACCGGGCATCAGCCGGTCTTTTCTACTGGTACTGCTGGCGTTTTCTAGGCCTCGACATGCCAGAGAATTCTGCCCAGTTCCGCTGTCTGAGTCGGCAGGCTGTCAACGCGATCATCCGCATCAAGGATCCAAGTCGCTACCTGCGCTTGTTTAGCGCTTGGGTGGGGTTCCGCAGGGAGAGTATCGACTACGAGCCGTTTTGGCGGGGCGGGCGGGAAAGGCGCCGCAGCTTTTTTAGTGCTGTGAACATGGCGATTGGCATTATTGTCGAGAACTCACCTCACCCGCTTCGATTGATTAGCTGGGCAGGTATGTTTGCAGCCGTGGGTAATTTACTTTACATACTCTACATTGTGATGATCTACCTTTTTAAAGAAGACGTTATGGAGGGCTGGACCACGCTCTCGATGCAAAACGCCGGGCAATTCTTTTTTATCACACTGATCCTAACTGCGCTAAGCGAATATGTCGGCCGGATAATGAATCGGCTGCGCGATCGGCCGCTGTATTTTGTTATGGGCGAGTATGATAGTCGTAGGCTTCTGATCGGCGAAGATGAGCGCAATGTCGTAGATGATGCCGAGGGCGATTCCGGTACACCACTCGGTGACCCTACCCGCGACCGTGCGTCTTGAAGCAAACATATAGTCTGTCATCAGGAGCCTGATAAATGGGGCCTAACAACCATGAATTACAGGATGCGCTGATCGGCTATACCGGTTTTGTTGGAGGCAACCTCAAGCGCCAGCATACCTTTGGCGCATGCTTCAACTCCGCGAATATTGAACTTATTCAGGGGGCTGAATTTGACAGGGTTTTCATTGCCGCTGTGCAAGCCAAGAAATGGTGGGCAAATGCCAACCCGAATGAAGATCGCGCACTAATCGACAAGCTGCTTAATTCGCTGACAGCAATTCGGTGCCGCAAGGCTATTCTGGTATCGACTATCGATGTTCTCCCCCCAAAGCGCGGGCTTGACGAGGGCTTTCACGAGTACCCGAAATCACTTGAGGCCTATGGCAAAAACAGACTCTTAGTTGAATCTGAAATAAGACGGTTGTTTGATGATGCTCTGGTTGTTAGGTTGCCCGGGTTATTCGGTCCCGGCTTGATGAAAAACGTCATTTACGACCTGCTTACTGATAACCAGCTCGAACGTATCAATCCAAGTAGCCACTACCAGTACTACGATTTGACCAGGCTCTGGGCTGACATTGGCATCGCTATAGAGGCGGGTCTTGGGCTTGTGCACTTGTTTACGGAGCCGCTGCAAACTTCCGAAATTATCGCGCGCTATTTTCCCGGTAAACCGGTTGGAAGTGATCCCTATCCTGAAGCACATTACGATTTCCGCACCTGCCACGCGCAGCTCTTCGGGATGCAGAAAGATTACATCGAAAGCCGTGAGGAGGTGCTCGAGAGGGTGGGACTCTTTATCAGGCAGTGGCGGCTGGAAGAGAAAGAATGAGGCTGGCAGTATCCAATATCGCATGGCCGGCCGAGCTGGATGAAGAAATGCTGGATCGCCTCCCTCGGCTCGGGGTTGATGGCATCGAAGTGGCCCCGACCCGGCTCTGGCCTGACTGGGTAGGCATGTCGCGGAAGGATGCGCAGCATCGACGTCGCCGCTTCGAGGCAGCTGGGCTCTGCGTCCCCGCATTCCAGGCAATCCTCTATGGCCGCCCGGAATTACGCGTATTCGGTGATGATGCCAGTCGGGCAGCGCTACTCAATCACCTCGACAAAGTGTTTGCGGTCGCAGCGGCGATTGGGGCCGGGGTACTTGTGTTTGGCTCGCCGAAGAACCGGGACAAGGGCGAACTTGATGAGGATGTTGCATTTGATATCGCAGTGGGGCTTTTCCGTGCGGCAGGTCAGCGGGCTGATGCCCATGGAACCGTGCTTTGCATTGAGCCAAATCCGCCGCAGTACGGTTCCAATTTTGTAACCGGGTGGAGAGAGGCCGCACGGCTCGTGCGGGCAGTTAACTCTTCGGGGTTCGGCCTGCATCTTGATACTGCCTGTATCCATATGAACGGTGATAGCCCGGCCGAGGCCATCATCGCGTCACGTGGATTCATTCATCACCTCCACATTAGCGAGCCGGGATTGGCAGACTTTTCTTCCCCAGATGTCCGGCATCGGGAAGTTGCGGCTGCACTTCGATCAATCGGATATTCCGGCTGGGCCTCAATTGAGATGCGTTGTGGCAATGCGCCCCTGGCTGCGGTTGAGCAGGCGGTTGGTTATGTTAATTCGATATATCAATCAGGGGGCCGGCAATGACGGAGCGATTCTCTGTCGTGATTCCGGCGTATAATGAGGAGCATACACTGCCCGCCACCATAGAGGCGTTGGTGCCCGCGCTGAATGAGGCCGGCTTCGACTTCGAAATCATCATCGTAGACGATGGCAGTGGTGACAGCACATGGACGGTCATCCAGAGCTTGCACGAGCGTTACCAGCAGGTAAGAGGGGTGTCTAACATGGAAGCGCACGGCTACGGCTATGCCGTGCGTGCCGGTCTCAAGGCTTTTCAGGGCAGTGCTGTTGTGATCGCCATGGCTGACGGTTCAGACGAACCGGAAGACATTATTGCCTATTTCCGCGCCATCGAGGCGGGCTATGAGTGTGCCTTTGGGTCCCGGTTTATGGCAGATGCAGTGGTCGAGGGCTATCCGATCGTTAAGCGTCTGGTCAACCGGTTAGGCAATCGTCTTATCGGGCTGCTCATGTGGTCCAGCTATAATGACTTCACTAACGGCTTCAAGTGCTATCGGCGCGAAGTTATCGAACGGATTCAGCCGCTCATGGCGGGACAATTTAACCTCACCATCGAGATGTCGATGAAGGCGGTGAAGAGTGGTTGTCGTTATGCTGTTGTACCGACACACTGGCGCGACAGAGAAAGCGGCGTCTCAAAATTTCACCTCTTTTCCCAAGTCTGGTTGTATCTTGCGACTATGGCATGGTTGCTTGCAGATCGCTGGCTCGCTCCGACTGTCACACGCCCCGCACGTCCACCAGATACAGTACAGAGAATCCAAGGTCCGGGGGAGTGACAATGGCCCCTGAGTCCCAGTCTGGCCAAGAAATCATGTGCTCGCAAAACGAAGGGCTTCTCTTTTCCCCTGCACTTCTGTTGGTGATTACAGCAGCACTGTTGGTGCATGCTATTCTTTTCAGCTTCGATTTGGCCAATCCCGATGCATTCACCGCTGGTGACAGAAGCACTACACGGTTGATAAAGATTGAGAAGTTTGAGCAGAGACTCGACCTTGGAAGCGGTAGCTTGCAATACCTTGCGGATACTGGCGGTGCTGGAGATTTCGCTCTTCAAGCGCTTGTATATACTGCGGGCGGTGCACCTGCAGTTATTGTTGCACAGATCCTGCTTGGACTTGCTTCAATAGGGTTTGTATACGCTCTGGGTATTGAAATTGGACTGGCGCGGCGCCCCGCTCTACTAGCAGCGTCAATTTATGCACTACTGCCGGCAAGTCTTTATCATCCACATGTGCTAGTTTCTGAGGCGATTTTTAACCCCTTAGTTGTCGCTTCTATTTACTTCACGGTGCGAATGTTCAGCCCGCGGGCGAGTACCGTCGATCTAGTTGCTGCGGCGTTAACGGCATCTGTTGCAATATGTATACGGTTCATTTTTGTTTTGGTCCCCGTTGGGGTCGCAATGCTAATGATACTTGGTCTTGCCCGGCACTTGCGGCTTCGCTCTACTGTTCTGTACCTGTTGGTAGCATTCATGCTGCCGACTATTTGGAGTGGGTCAATCGCGCTGCTGGTCGGGCAAACAGAGCAACAGGAGACAGACCACGACTTGGGTCTGAACCTGTACGGGCGGGTCGCCCGCATGGCGCGCGTAGGCGATTTCGAACCTGAAGCCGAACACCAGCAGCGAAACCGCCTGGCGCTTCGCGAATATGCGGGATACGTGATGGAACAGCCTGGCCCTTACCTTCGGACGCTGCGTTCAGATCTGTCGAATCTACTGCTAAACAGCGGCGTAAACAGCCTGGCTGGCAGATATCTCGGCCTTTATGAAGTGTCTGACGATACGCGCTACTGGAGAATGTATCGAGATGAGCATGGACTCGTTGGTATGGCACGCGAAATGTGGCGCGTCTCGCCGGTTCTTTTTCTGAGTAATGTGGGTGCGACCTTTGTTTGGCTGGTATTCACGGCGATTGCACTCTTCGGTCTTATAATTTTCTTGGTTAGTTCGACCTATAGTAGAGCAAACAAGGCGTTACTCATCGGCTTCATTGTATACATGCTTGCTGCCTCGCAGGCGGCTATATCTGTTCGATGGGGATTTCGTACACCCATCGAGTTCGTACTGGTGCTGGCATTCGTGATTGGCATGATCCAAATCAGTTCCTGGGTGGGAGCTCGAGTAGGTTGGAGGTCCGGAGAGGATGATTTAGGTAGATCCTGAATTCGTAAGCATGATTTTCGGGTGGAAGCAGCAATCTGTCGATTATTGGGCGGCAGTATCTTCTTGAATACGGCCTCCTTTCACTTTAGCAGGAAAGTCTTCCTTGCCAGAGTATCCCGCCATCAAGGTGGGCTTCCCCACAACGCTCTCATTCGCGTCAGGTTCCGGCCAATCATTTTTATCATAAATGCACCGTTTACTTTCAAGAAGCCCCGTACCCTCATCTGCCTGATGTAAGCCAACAGCCTTGCCACAGCCAAACGGTTCATCCACACATTTTCGGTTCCGCGGGGCTCGTTTTATAACTATCGTGTCTATTGGTGCGCGCATCGCATGCAGAATCACCCGGTTGCTTGTCATTTCTGGAGCTATAAGCGGAACTTTTGTATCTTTTGATTGCCGTATCACAATTAAGTGTTTGACGTGGCCTGTTCGCTTAAAATACGCCTATTATTAGCGATGGAGAACAACAAGTTACTCGTCGCTAACCATGGATAATGGGCATCTTTGGTGTATTTTGCTTTTGCTCTGTAAAACTCACCGAGAGGAAGTCCGTCAGCCGAAGGCATTACGCCGAAGAGTCAGTAACTTATTCGGCAGCGTTCGGAGGTCCGGTTGGAATGGAATACTGACCGCTGTGACCGGGCGGTTGAATTAAGAGAAACTGTGTAAGATCGTTCCTGAGTTGGTAAGTTTGCACAGGGATTTAGCGATACGTTTTTCCATAAAATCTTTCAGCTGCGATATTTTTACTAATGTAGACAATTGATTTCAGGATATTGACATGAAATATTTTAAAAATACTCTTACTTGCGCACTTTATCTTTTTTTTAGCATTTCCATTACCGGTCATGCCGATATAGTCAGAGAGGTCGATTTTGAGGATGGAAGGGTTGGGCCTGCGGGCGGTCATCCCAATCTAAATCAGTCGGGGAATAACCCCGAGATAGTCACGGCGCAAAACGGTGTGAGCCCGCGATCGGGAAAATACATGATGCGCACTTATCTAAACAGGGAGACCAGCGCAACAAACTATCGAACCGAGGTTCGATTGCAGCACGATTTTGATAAGGGTAAAGAATACTGGTTAGGGATAAGTATTTTTCTGCCGCAAAACTGGAATATGAATTACGATGATTGGACTTCAGAAGGGCCAGTTTGGCAGTTTCATGATTATGCCTACGAAAATTCAAACTGGCGTTCACTTTTACCACTTACAGTTAGGCATACTAAGGGTGGATGGCAGATTAGAAACAACAGTTATCCTAACAACCCAGTCAACAAGGCTAAAGGCCTTGGTAACCTTAAATCCTTTTCTACAACAGTCCCCTACAAACTAGGACAGTGGAATGATTTCGTCCTAAACGTTAAATTTTCTGGCGCACAGAGCGCTAATGATACTAATGGCTTTATAAAAGTTTGGGTAAACGGTGAGCTAGCCATAAATCAAACTGGTCAAAACTATTTTGGCGAGCAGACCAAAGGCCCCTATTTCAAATTTGGCCTATATATGCCAAGTTGGCAGACGAAATTTGCTGATAGGTGGAGTGGGCCCTCTAGCAGATTGCTTTATCACGATGAGCTGCGTGTTGGGGATGCCAGCTCTTCGTATGCTGATGTTTCACCTGGCTCACCTAGCGCACCTGCCTCAGGCAACGTTATTGCGCCTGCGCCACCATCGCCACCCGCGAACATCCAGGCGAATTGATAAAGTTCAGGTGCGCACTTCACTTTGCGATGCTTTAAACGGTCGCGGCCCTCAGCAGTTAGAGGGCTCAATTGGCGGTTGTGAATTGACTAGTACTGCCTGGTCTTATGAAAATGGGGGGGGGTTGTGTGAATTTGTAAATCAGCCGTCCGGTGTGGGTGCTCAAACACCGTTTTTGACATTGGCTCCAAGCAATATGGATCGCGATGTGTCAATTGAAGGTATTTTAATGAAAAAAGGAACAGAGCCCCAAGCTCCTAACTTTATTGTTGCTGGTGCAATTAAGGCAGGTACTACAACTTTATATCAATACTTGAAGCAGCATCCCCAGGTCTTTGTTCCAGAAACCAAGGAGCTACGGTACTTCGCATATGATACAACGGATCAATGGTGCGTCGAAAATGGACATGCTTTTCCTATCAAGTCCTTCGACAAGTACCTTGATGAGTTTTCGACGGTAAAAGATGAAATAGCCATCGGCGAAGTATCACCAAACTATCTTGCCAGTGCTATCGCCCCCCAAGCAATTCATTCCATTTACCCCGATATGAAAATGATTTTCAGTCTAAGAAACCCAGTCGATAGTGCGTATTCAGCTTATCAAATGGATACAAGAGCAGGCCGCGAAGCCAGACCTATTGAGACTGCACTTGCAACAACGGAACGACGGGTTGAACGATATAGATATTACAACTACCTGAAAGCCTGGTATGCGTTGTTCGAAAAAGAACAAATACTGGTGATCGCTTTCGATGATCTGGTCAGGGAGCCTGAAGCAACTATGGTAGAAATCTATGCGTTTCTCGGTGTTGACCCCCAGTACACACTGTCAACAGAAAATGTAGCTACTAACAGGGGAGGGATGCCTGAAAGCAAGCTTTCAATGCTGTTTTTTCGCTCGACAAACAGGATAAGAAAAACCCAACTTGCTCGAAAATATAAAGCATACATACCGAGCTTCGCTTTTGAATTTTACCAAAAATTGCGAAATTCGAGTTTAAAGAAAGCTTCCCCCATGCCCGATGGGATTAGAAGTCAATTGTGCTCCTATTATCGAGATGACGTAGCAGCACTTGGAAAGTTGACCAATCTTAAAGTGGATAAGTGGGGAATAGTGTAGTCGCCAAGTTCAAGATTATGCGAACGTTGCGTAAAGATTGTCGCTCATTTCTAATATAGTAAACGCCCATGCTTGAGGCACAGCATGGTCAATTCACTGTGTCTATTCGCCTGGTTGGGGAGTAGGGCGGGCAGTCGCTTCATCGTGCTTCTCAGAGCATATACTCAAGTAGCGCTGCTCAACTGCGTCTGCGATCTTTGGGTAATCGCGATTCATTTCTACATAAGTACGACCGGCATTCCCCATAACTTTTGCCTTAGCGGGATTCTTGAGCAGGAACGATATCGCGTTAGCAAAAGCCGTTTCTTCCCATGGAACGCAGATACCTGCAGAGCTTTCCTCAATAACAAGTTGTTGCTCCGGATGATTATTGGCGACAACAGGGCGCCCCATTGCCATATACTCGACCAGCTTGGTGGGTGACGTTGAATTGAGCACGGGGGTGGGGTAAAAAGGCGACACACATACGTCGGCTTGATATACATACTTAAGAGCGGTCTCATGTTCAACTAAGCCGACAAAAACGATATTTTTCATAACATTCAGTTTCTCGGCTTCGTCTTTTAGCAGATCCAAATCAGATCTATCGCCGCTGCCTACCATATAGAGTGTCGCAGCAGGTATATCCGAAACGACTTTAGCGAAGGCGCGAACCAGAAAATCCAGTCTTCGAATTTTTTCATGTGTACCTATGTAAACCACCGAGGGTGAACTCAGTACGGGTAAATCCTTGCGGCTCTCAAAACCTTGCAGTGGATACATTTCCAATGACACGCCCATAGGCACTGCCTGCATTTTTTTGACATCAACGCCTTGTGATGCGAGGTCGATCTTCATCTGTTCGCTTTGGACAAAAATAAACCTGGAGGATGGAAGGATAATTCGGTACAGAAGAAAGTGTAGGACGTAGCCCCGAATCAGGTAAATCCATTTATACCGCGCGGTTCCATCTTTAGAGGATGTAATACTGGCTTCCGGAAATGGATATGAAAGCCAGTAAATGAAGGGTATGTTTTTGATGCGCGCCACTGGAAGCGCCAGCAAGGCTGCAAGAAATTTGTCTTTCACCTGTATTGCATCGTAATCATTTTTACGTGCAAGCCCAATAAGGCGAAAGTCATGCGCCAATGCATAGATGTGCTTCATTAAGCGATTGGGTATTGTTGTGCCCAAATCGGTCTTGCCAACCCATGCCCGCCCGCCGAGCCAGGAGGTTTCGTAAGATTTTTTGCAAGGCGCCTCTGATTGTAAAAGCCAATCAACCTTGTGTCCTCGGTTCACTAATTCTTTTCCGAACAAGACTTTCACGTCTACCCTAAAAGGCGGGAACAAGTCTCGTGACACGAATAGAAGTTTCAATCGAGATTTGCCTTCAACTAAAGCCTTGGCAGCCATAAATTATTTCTCTGTCAAATAACGCCTGGCTTGAAGGTAGACTGGCGTGCAGATGGAATCTACTGCTCCAGAGTGTCTTTGAGGCATCTTGTCGGCTTTCGCCAGGCTTGTGCTTAAGACTCCTTTCTCTAGCTCAGTGTTGTATGGTAGGTCGAGAAATTTGAATATCTCGGGTAAAACCGCGCCGGTTTCTGTGACCAGTTGATCATAATCAACTACAAATAACCTGGAGCCAGGCCACTGCTTTACGATTTCGTCGAGTTGCGTGATCTTGCCGTTATAGGCATAGCAGGCACGTTGTACCGGGTTGACCGACAGTATGCCGTACTTTTTGAATCGCTTGGCGATGGGTGGCGGCAACTGATCCTTACCCACAGCAAGAAAGAGTTCATTGAGCGCAAATCGTTTCCAGTTGTAGACCATTGAATAAACGACTGACATGGGCGATCGGATAACCCATATCACTCGGTGCATCTCATCCAGCTCAAAATATTCTGCAAGATTCTCGTTCAAATAGGTCGTCTGAAAGCAGTGTCTTCCTTTGACATCGTGGTTGACGTAACCAGAAAGGATTAATGCTGCCGCTAGTTCGTCATCTTTGGTGATGCCATACTTGGTAATGCTTGAGCTCTTTGAAACCACGCGCGCCAACATCGTAGTGCCGGATCGCTGACAACCCGTCACTAAAATTGAATCAGGATATTCATCCAATTTTTGTAGCAGTGGAATCCCTTTTCGGCGCACTTTTCGAGCAAACTTCTGCCAACTGTGTATCTCTGCTCCATTCCAGACGGTAGTCATTGATAGCCCAGCTCACGATTGAGTTGGCCAGCATGGGAGTCAAAGTATTCTGCGTCCGGTTTGGTTAAGCTTTTTTGCCAGGCGGAATCAAACCTGATTTCAGATGAATGGCTAAAACGCATGTCATTGCCATTGGTTATGTGATGTACAGTATCTGAGAAATCGAGCATACCAGGCTCAAATTGCAGCCCCAAAAAAGCGCACAGCTTTTTGAGCTCAAGCTCAGGTGCTGACGCCAATTCTTCATATTTCATCTGGTGTAATTGTCGACTATCAATATGGTTTCGTAATAGTGGAATAGCTCTTGTGTAATATTTCTTCCACGCACTAACCGACTTATTTCGATCGAAGCCTCGTTTCGTATTGGACTGCATTACTCCGCGGCCATCGCGCGTAAGCAGAACTATCTTTACCTTTTCCGGATTGTGCCGGTAGAGGTTAATAGCCTTAATGTAAGATTTGGATGAGTCGACTACAAAATCGCAGCCCGCGTTATTGCCTATTGTCTCAAAAAGCAGGAAGTTGTTGCGGTTGGCCATTTGCTCGCTAGAAAAGATGCTCGTAAACTTGCCCAGCGAAAACTTTATGTCGAAATAATTGAGTCCTTGCTTTACCCGTCCAACGATGCGATTACGCCGTGTATGGCTGCTTTTATCTACGATGACTTTGGCATTAAAGTATCCGAGGTAAAAGTCATAGGGCTTCGACATCATATCAATGCCTATGCGTTGCTTAATCCCATTCGCTACGGACTGCCAAAACGCGCAATCCTTTACTGGCGCTTCGCAGGAGCAGCGTGTGTTAAGCGCGATATTTTTCGGTAGATGCGAAATCTCTCCCAACGAAAAGATTTTCGAATGGCTTCCAAGCAACAGATCCAGTAGTGTCGAGCCCGAATGGCCGGCGCTGCAAATATATATTACGTTTGGACCTGTCATGGAGGATTCTGCATCATGGATGCCAGCTGAAGTTAGGGGTAGTGAGTACAGCGCCAAGTAAAGAACCTCTGCTGAAGTATTCTACAGGATAAGAGATACACGTTTAACAACGTAGTTTAGCGTAAAAATGTATTTGCGTTCGCTTCAGAGTGTTCGAATCTCGACCTTCAGCCTCAATGACGCTATTCTTTCTTCTAGTGGGCGATCCTCGGGTTTGGTCCATGAATAAGAACTGTTAATCAAGTAGATACGATGTCGCTAATCTGCTTCTCAACGACAAGATTCAGATATAGACCAAACTAATACTCGTCTAAATCGCTCTTTACGGGGAAAAACATGTTTTCACCAGTTGTTGTTATTGGGCTGCCGCGAAGTGGATCTACTTTGACAACAGCGGTATTGAATCAATCGACTACCCATTATGTGCTCAATGATGCCTATTTCCTCCAGGTGATCGACGCAAATAATAGTTGGGACGGCTTTGCTCTGCCAGAGCATGCTAAAGCATTAAAAGCCCAGCTTGTTGATATGATTGTTCGTCGCTCTGCTGTGCATAGTCCCAAGACAATCACAAATTCGTCTCGCATGCCGGAGCAGACTCTCGACAGCCTCCTCAATACGCTGTCAGACGATCAAATGGTGGATAATAGCTGGGAAAACATGATGAGTCAGTGTTCTTGGCCAAGCTGCGAAAGCGGCTGGAAAAACAGCTTGGGGCTGGAATACACCTCAGGATCTTTACCATATTGATCGTGTTCTAAAGCCTTTCCCTGAAGCCAGGTTCATTTTTGTAATGCGCAACCCATTTGATGTTTTGCGGTCATTTCATCATCGGCCTAATGAGACTGCTCGCAGGCGATACCATCCGATAGCACAAGCCAAAGCCTGGAATAAAGCATTTGAAGTTTTTGAGAAAAAGAAATTGCAATTCCCTGACAACATTATGCTGATTCGCTATGAAGATATTGTCAAAGACACTCCCAAACAAATAGCCCGAATCAACAATTTTATAGGTTCAGATATTCCGGAAGGCCTGATACTCAATGAACTTGGCTCGAACTCTTCCTACCGTGCCAATCCAAACGATAAGAAGCAAGCTGGAAAAAATATTTCAAAGATGGAGCAGTGGTTGGCAGAAATCATCGTCGGTAAAGCAAGGGTTCGTTATGGCTACGATGAGCCAGTTAAAGAATTCTTTTTCGATGGTTTAGCCTACCTGCTCTTACAAACGGGAAGCTTTCTAAGCTATTACACGCGTGCAGCATTGTTAGATACAAATGTTCGTAAGCGCATAGTGCGCTTTCTTAGCAAATAGCAAATTATTTTTCCTTATCCAAGCATTTGCGAACACAATTCAATTGATACCGAGGCTACTCAAAGTCGTA